>JAXLYC010000017.1:0-127133 GCA_046351635.1 Nannocystaceae bacterium
CCGGGCGGCACGCACGGTGGTGGAGGAGGTCGACGCGACCGCGCGCCGCCTCGGCTACGAGCCCCTGCGCGCCGAGGTGCTGTTGCGCCGCGCGATCATCGACGAGGCCCTGGGCAGCTGGGAGCCGTCCGAGCAGGGCCTGCACGACGCACTCGATCTCGCGTTGTCGATCGGTCACGACGAGGTCGCTGCCGCCGCTGCGCTCAACCTCACCGGTGTCGTCGGCGACCGCCTCAGCCGTCACGCCGAGGGTCTGCGCTGGGCCGCGGTCGCACGCGCACTGCAGCGCCGGTTGTCGCTCGACGCGGCCTCGACCGCGCGGCTGCAGGCGAGCGAAGGCAACGTGCTCTACCGCATGGATCGGCTCGACGAGGCCCAGGCCGCCTACGAGGCCGCCATCGCGACGATCGAGGCCGAGGGCGGCGCGTCCGATCCGCGGCTGGTCGGATGGTTGTCGAACCTCGGCAACGTCCACTACCGCGCGCACCGCCGCGAGCAGGCCCGTGCGGTGTTCGAGCGCGCCGCCGCGTTGGCCGAGGCCGCCCACGGCCACGAGCACCCGATGTGCGCGACGGTCGACTTCAGCCTCGCCAACGTGCTCTCGGATCTGCAGCAGTGGGACGAGGCCGAGCGCCGCCTGCTCGACGCGCAGCGGCGGCTCACCGCGGCGCTGGGCGCCGACCATCCCTTCGTGGTCGCGGCGCTGTGCAACCTCGGGGTCATCGACGAAGGCCGCGGCGATCTGCCGCGCGCGATCGATCGCTTCGACGCCTGTCGCGAGCGCATCGTCGCGACCCAGGGCAGCGAGAGCGCCGAGCATGCCCGCGCGCTGCACAACCTCGGCCGCGTGCTGCGGCAGCACGGCGAGCTCGATCGCGCCCGCAGCCAGCTCGAGCGCGCGTTGCAGCTGCGCACGAGCCTGCTCGGGGCCGCGCACAGCGACACCGTTGCGACCGAGGTCGATCTCGCCGAGCTCGACCTCGCCGCGGGTGCGCCCCAGCCCGCGTGTGCCCGCGCGCAGGCGGTGCTCGACGCGGGGCCCGCGGACCCGCTCGAGCTCGCGCGCGCGCGGTGGGTGCTCGCGCGGGGGCTCTGGGCGCAGCACGGTCCCGACGCACGCGCCCACGAGCTCGCGCGCGCGGCCCACCAGAGCTACGCGGACGACGGCATCGCGTCGTCGCGCATCGCCGACGAGATCGCGCAGTGGCTCGCGACGCATCCGCGCCCCGCGGGGCCCCTCGCCCCCGCGCCCGGGGCCGTACACCCACACGAAAAAAAGTGATGTGGGCTTCGGATTCTCGGATCGATGCGGTGTCGAAGGGACGAAGAGGCCGCGCCGATGCATCCCGATCCGATCGAAGAGCTCGACATGACCGATTTGGCAGAACTCATCGAGGACGACGACGGCGAGCACGAGCCGTCGGCCTCGGACTCCGAGTAGCCGAGCGACGTCGCGCCGCGCGGCCGAGCGCGGGGCTCAGAAGCGGCCGCCGAGCGAGATCCCGGCGAAGCCGCGACCGAGCGCCGGCGCCAGCGAGACCGGCGAGCGCGCGTGGTGGCTCGCGCGGTTGCGCTTGATGCCGATGCCGAGCATCGCCGCGCCGGCACCGAGCAGTACCGGTGTGAGCACGGCGCCGGCGATGGTGAGCGCATTCGCGGTGCGACCGCGGCGGTCGGCGTCGTCGAGGTCGCCCTGCAGCGAGTCGATGCGCGCCTGATCCTCGGCGCTGATGCCCGAGCAGGTGTTGGGGAAGCTCGGGCACAGCATCGTGGCTTCGGCCTGCGCGAGTTCGTAGTCGGTCTCGGCCCGGGGCGCCCCGACGGCGCCGGCGATGAGCATGCCCAGGGCGCCGAAGCCCAGCGCCGCCGTGATCGAGCCGCCGACGATGAGGCCGATGCCGTTGTTCTCCGACTGCAGCACCACCGGCTGTTGATCCGGCTTGGTCCCGCCGCCGTCGGGCTTGGGATCGGGCACCGTGTCGGGCTTGGTCGTGCCACCGCCCTTGAGCTCGTCCTCGGCCTTGGCCAAGGCGGCGTTGAGCTCGTCGGCCTTCTGCTGCACCGCCGCGCTGATGGCCCGGCCCGAGCCGTACACCGCGCGGTACTGCTTGAGATACAGCTCGAAGGTGGTCTTGCCCTCGCGCAGGTGCTCGATGTCCTTCGCGCCGTCGGGCCCGGGCATCCGCAGGTACGCGTTGAGGTAGGCGTCGAGGATGTTGAGCAACAGGTTCTCGCGCGTCGCGAGGTTGGCCTGCTCCTCGGGCAACAACACCAGCAGCCGACCCCAGGCATCCGCAGCGCCCTTGAAGTCGCCGGCCGAGTTCTTGGTGTCGCCCTCGTTGTACAGCTGCTCGATCTGACCCTGGGTCGGCGCCGCGTGGCTCGTGGCCGGGACCGTCGCGATCAGCATCGCTCCGACGAGCGCGAGCGAGCAGGCCCGCGGCACCAGGGTGGCCGAACGCAGCGGCGAGCGGGATCCGAACATGGCGGGAGTCTTGCGGACGAAGGCCCCCGCCGTCAATGCTGCTTGGCCCCGTGGGCACCCGCGCAGCCCCTGTCGCGACCGCGCGGGTCGCTGTCGGCACGGCCGTGCGGCCGCGTGCACCGCGTGCCGGACCGGCCGCGGCTCACGTGGCCAGGCGCGCGGCCGCGATCGGGTCGACGAGGCACAGGCGCTCGTACACGGCGTCGGCCTGCTCGTAGCGCGCACCCGCCTTGGCCGCGGCACGGATCGCGCGGACGAAGCCCTCGAGCACACGTCCGGCCAGCTCGGGCTCCCACTCGAGCAGGCCGCGCTCGCGCAGCTCGCGTTCGAGTGCTGCGAACATGCCGCGCGCGAGCAGGGCCGAGTTGGTCTCGAGCAACACGTTGGCCAGCAGCAGGCGCCGGGCGAAACGCTGCCGGTGTGTGGTCGCGGCGTCGATGCGCGCGGTCGCGATGCGCATGGCATCGCTGGCCTTGCCGCCGGTGATCATGCCGCGGACCTGCGCGAAGATCCCGGCGTCGTCGTCGGCCGCCGCCTCGCCGCCGCCGCCGCCACCGCTGCCGCCGCTGCCGGCGAGCACCACCTGGGACAGCCAGGTCTTGGTGTCGCCGTCGCAAAGTGGCGTGCCCTCGCGCGCGATGAGATCGGCCAGGCTCGGCAGCCGCGCGAGCAACGACGCCAGCTCGGCGATGATGGCCGTGCGCGCGGGCGTGAACGTGTCGCCGAGGTGCTCGAGCGCCTTGCAGCTGAGCCGGTGGAAGTCGAGACAGAAGCGTGCCTGTTGCAGCGCCGACTCCGACTCGTCGAGCAGGGCCTCCCACTTGCCGTTCTGTTCCATGGTCGCGAGCGCGGTGCGCCTCGCCGCGGGCACCGCGGGGATCGGGGTCTTGCCACCGCCGCCCGCGGGCGGCGGCGCGACGATGTGCAGGTACAGGCCCGTGCGCAGCAATCGATACGCCAGCGGGTTCGCGATCGAGGCCGCGCGCAGCATGTTGGCGGTCGACACCAGCGCGCGACCGGTCTCCTGCAGGAACGTGCCCACCGCCTCGGGGTTGTCCGCCGCGGTCACGGCCTTGGCGGTCGGTGCGGGCGCGGCCGCGGCGGCAGCCGGCTGCGGCGCGGCGGCGGGTGCCGCCGGCGTGGGCGTGGGTGCGGGCGGAGGCGGCGGTGGGGCCGGCTTCTCCTCCGGCACCGCGAGCAACATCCGCTGCACCCGCTCGGCCACGGGACCCAGGCTCGGTCCCTCGCCGCCCATGCGGTCGCGCAGTCGACCCGACAGCCGGTGCACCGAGGCCTGCAGCGCCAGCACGCTGCCGCGGTGCTTGGGCTCGAGCTTGAATGTCGCCAGCGCGGGCTCGAGCTGCGTGACCAACCACCCGACCGCGTTCGCGCGGCCGCGAAGACGCTCGGGCTCGAGCCCGTCCCACCAGCGATCGAGCAGGTTGCCGACCACCTGCAGGCCCACGACCAGCTCGTCCAGGCCCGACAACCGCAGCTTCGCGAACGCGAGGTATGCGGCCATCAGCAGATCCTTCGACTTGGTCTTGAGGATCATGCTCGCGTTGTCGTGCACGAGCTTCCAGTCGAGCACCTGATCGGTCACGGCCTCGAGCTTGGTGACCTCGAGCCGCGCGGCCTCGTACGCGGGCTCGTAGCGCGCCTCGCTGCCGGCGGGCTTGGGGCCGTCGATCGGCGCGAGCCAGGCCTCGGCCTTGGCATCGGCGGCGGCGAGCGGATCGTCGGATGTTGCTGCGGCCGCGGGCGCCGCGGGCGTCGCCGCCTCGGGCTCGGGTGCGGCTGGACTCGCGGCCGCGGCCGGCTCGGCCGCGCGAGTCGGCTCGGGCGCAGCCGCGGGGCTGGGCGCCGGGGCGCCGCTCGCCTCCGCTGCGGGGGTCGGCTCCGCCGCCGGCAGGTTGATGCGCAGGCGCTCGAGCGCCTCGCCCACGCCGCCCATCGCCGGCGCGAACTCGCCGAGGCGATCGCGGGCGCGGCCGCCCAGCCCCGACCACAGCGTGCGCACGGCCTCGAACGCCGCGCGCTCGCTGGGCTGCACGCCCAGCGACGGCAGTGCGATCTCGAGGCGCGCGGTGAGCCAGTCGAGCGCGTTGCCGCGGCCGCGCAGCCTTGCGACCGGCGGGAAGCCCTCGTCCCACCAACGCTCGAGCATGCCGTCGAGCACCGCGAGTCCGACCGCGAGGCCGACCCAGCGCTCGAGCTGCAGCTGCGCGTAGGCGTGCTGGCTGGCGAGCAGGAAGTCCTTGGTCACGCCCGTCAGCAGCTCGCGGCACGTGCGGCCGACGGTCTTCCAGTCGATCTCACCGCCGGTCGGCGCGTCGAGCTTGGCGAGCTCGCTGCGGACGGCGTCGTAGCGCGCGTCGAGGGAGGCGGCCTGACCGGCCGGGGCAGCGCCCGGAATCGGTTCGAGCAAGGCGGCGGCGCGGCTGCGGATCTCGTCGATCATGGGGATCCCCGCGGGCGGTCTCGGTGGTCACCGACGTCGACACTGCCGTCGCCGCGCTCGCCTCAGCAGTAACACAAGCCGCTGCGTCGCGACAGCCGCGGACGCGGGTCACAGCGCGAGCTCGAGCCCGGTCGCGGCCACGGCGAAGCCACGGCGTTCGATCTCGCGGCGTGCCGCCGAGTCCGGCTCGAGCGCGGGGTTGGAGTGGTTGACGTGGATGAACCACACCGCGAGCCGGCCCTGGTCCACGCGTGACTGCAGCAGGTCCATGGTCTCGACCATCAGCGGGTGGCCGATGTCCTCGAGCGCGCGACCGGGCAGCTCGTCTTTGGCATAGAAGGTCCCGTCGACCAGCGCGACGTCGACGCGGTCGAACATGGGCAGTGGATCGTGGTCCCAGCGCCGCCACGGCGCGGTGTCGGGCAGCACCAGCACGCGTCCGCGCGGGCCCGCGAGCTCGTACGCGACGGTGTCGGAGTACTCGTCGCGGTGCGGCACGAGCCGCGGCGTCACCCAGACGCCCTGGCCCAGGGCGGTCGCGGTGCCCGGGGTCGTCTCGACCAGGGTGATCGCCCGCTGCGCGACCAGCTGACCCCAGGGGCCGTTGTCGCGCAGGTACGCGGCCAACCGCGGTGTGGCGAACACCGGCAGCTCGCGCGAGGCGATGGCCTCGAAGCCCAGGAACGCGAGCCCGAGGTAGTGACCCATGTGCGCGTGGGTCAGCAGCACGCCGTCGAGCGGTGCGCGGTCGACCACGCCCGGCGGCGCGTCACGGACGTCGCGCAGCAACGCCAGCTGTTCGCGGAAGTCGACCGTGGCGTCGACCACGAACACCGCGTGCCGCTGCGGCTGCGGCACGATCACCGCCACGCTCGACACGAAGCTCGCGCGCGAGGGATCGCGCGCGGCCGCGGTGCAGCGTGCACAGCTGCAGCCGGCGTGGGGCAGGCCGCCGTCTTGCGCGATGCCCAGCACGCGCACGCGCGCGCCGCTCACCGTGGTGCCTTCGCGCTCCGCGGCGGCGCCGGTGCCCGCGCGCGCTGGCGGCGTCGCGGCCGGCGTGCGGCAGCCCAGCAACGTCAGCGACGCGAGCAGCCACCGCGCGGGCCGGGCTGCGTTCACGGCCCGGTCGACTGGCCCGTGAGCGTCGCGACTCCGAGCGAGTGGGCTTCGAACGCCGCGAAGACCTCGCCGAGCGACGAGTTCTCGTCGATCTCGGCCGACAGGTCCGCGACGTCGAGCGCGTAGAGCCGGAACTCGTAGAAGTTGGACTGCGAACCCGGGCCGCCATAGCCGAAGTCGCCGAGCCAGTTCTCGCACTGCACCGCGCCGGGCACGTCCGCGGGCATGGCGTCGTGGTCGACGTCCTGCGGCAGCTCGCTGGTGTCGGACGAGATGTTCCAGATGGCCGAGTGATCGAAGTCGATGGTGATGTCGTGGAAGAAGATGCAGAAGCTCTGCGTGCCACCGGGCGCGCCGACCCACGACAGCGGCGGCGATTCGTTGCCACCACCGGCATGGTGCACGTGCGGGATGCCCTCGCCCTCGGCGAAGGCCGAGCTCATCAGCGCGAACTCGACCGCGCCGGTGGACTCGCTGCCGCTGCTGCTGCCACCGTCGCTGCTGGAGCCGCCGCTGGAGTCGGCCACGCCCGAGCTGCCGCCGCCCGAGCTGCTGCTCTCGGCGCCGCCCGAGGTGCTGCTCTCACCGGGGCCCGGGGTCGATCCCGTGACCGTGGTGCTCGCGGAGCTCTCGCCGCTGCCACTCGAGGTTCCGCCGTCGTCGCCGCCCGTGGTCGTGCACGCGCTCACGCCCACGACCAGGCTCGCCGACAACGCGAGCGCGTATCCCAGACCCTGCACCACACGAAGCGAGCGAAGCAACCGCATGGCGGCAGTGTAGCGGCTCCGCGTCGGGCCGCGTGGGTCTGCTCCCATGGTTTCCGCACGGCCAGGACTCACTTCGCGCGGGGTGCTCCGGTCGTCGCCCAGGGCTTGGCAAAGCGCGGCGGTGCATTCAATGTGTCGCTCCCCATGGCGATGATCACCGACCTGCTGTACCAACTCGCCGGCTCTGCGATGGCGGAGCGCGAGATCGCGGAGGAGCTCCGCACCGACCAGCCCACGCTCGAGCAGTGCCTGCGTCAGCTCGGTGCGCTCGAGATCGTGCAGGGTCCGCAGGGCGAGCAGCGGCTGTGGACGGCGGTGCCGGAGGACGCGCCGTTCGACGTGGTCGTGGCCAAGGCGAAGTCGGCCCGCATCGACGTGCGCCAGAGCATCGCGAAGTTCGTCGAGACCCACGCGGCGTGAGCGGCGGCGCCGTGGCGGCGCGTCGATCCCACCACGCAAACGACCCCCGCAGCGTCCGGACGGTGCCGGCGATGCGGGGGTCGAGTCGTCTCTGCCGGGCTCAGGTCTTGTCGAGCTTGCCGACGAGGCTCAGCGTGAACGACGCGCCCATGTACTTGAAGTGGGGGCGCAGCGCGAGGTTGCAGCGGTACCAGCCCGGCTGACCCGGCACCTCTTCGACGGTGATCTTGGCCGCGCGCAGCGGCTTGCGGCTGCGCACCGCCGGCGCCGGGTTCTCCATGTCGGCGACGTACTGGCTGATCCAGATGTTGAGCTCGCGCTCGAGGTCGCCGCGCTCCTTCCAGCTGCCGATCTGCTCGCGCTGCATGACCTTCATGTAGTGGGCCAGCCGCGTGATGATGAACATGTACGGCAGCTGCGTGCCGAGGCGGTAGTTGAGCTCCGACGCCTTGCCCTCGGGCGTGTCGGCGAAGATCTTGGCCTTCTGGCACGAGTTGGCGGAGAAGAACGCCGCGTTGTTGCTGTCCTTGCGATAGACCAGCCCGATGAAGCCCTCTTCGGAGAGCTCGTACTCGCGACGCTCGGTCAGCTGGATCTCGGTCGGGATCTTGGTCTGGATCTCGCCCATCGCCTTGTACTGGTGCAGCGGCAGATCCTCGACCGCGCCGCCGGACTGCGGGCCGATGATGTTGGGGCACCAGCGGTACTTCGCGAAGGAGTCCGCCACGCGGGTCGCGAACGCGATCGAGGCCGGGCCCCACAGGTACGCGTCGTGGTCGCCGATGGCCTCCTCCTCGAAGTTGAAGGACTTCACCGGGATGGTGGCCTGGCCGTAGGGCAGGCGCAGCAGGAACCGCGGCATGCACAGGCCGACGTAGCGCGCGTCCTCGCTCTCGCGGAAGGCGTGCCAGCGGGCGTACTGCGGGCCCTCGAACAACGACTTGAGGTCCTTGAGCTTGGGCAGGTTCTCGAAGCTCTCCTCACCGAAGAACGCCGGGCCGGCGTTGGCGATGAAGGGCGCGTGCGACATGGTCGCGACCGCGGCGCAGTTCTGCAGCAGCTGCATGTCCTGCGGGCCGGGACCGAAGTCGTAGTTCGACACCATCATGCCGACCGGCTTGCCGCCGAAGGTGCCGTACTCCGCGGAGTAGACCGTGCGGTACAGGCCGGACTTCGGGATCTCGGGCGAGTCCTCGAAGTCGTCGATGAGATCCTGCTTGCTGCAGTTGAGCACCTCGACGCGGATGTTCTCGCGGAAGTCGCACTTGTCGACGAGGTACTTCAGACCGCGCCAGGCCGACTCGAGCTGCTGGAACTGCTTGTTGTGCAGGACCTGGTTGATCTGGGCCGACAGCCGCGAGTCGATCTCCGCGATCATCACGTCGACCGCGGCCTTGTCGATCTTGCGGTACTTGTCCGAGGACGTCAGGACCTCGGTGATGAACGCGCTGATGCCCTGCTTGGCGATCGCGTAGGTGTCCTGGTCGCCGGGCGTGACCTTGGCCTCGGACAGGATCTGATCGAGCAGCGAGCCCTCGGAGAGGGTCGTCGCTGCGCCGCCGGTGCTCTGCTGTTGCTCGTCTGCCATGGTCGTTGCCCTCAGCCTTCACCCTTGTCGATACCGAGCTCTGCCATCAGCTTCTTGCGCGACTCCTCGTCGCCGAGCAGCTTCTCGAGTGCCTTGCGGAACTCGGGCTTGTTGCCCAGGGGCGACTTGAGCGCGGTCAGGGCGTTGCGCAGCTCCATGAGCTGCCGCAGCTCCGGCACCTGCTGCAAGATGCCCTCGGGGGTGAAGTCCTTCATGGTCTTGAAGCCCAGGCTCACCGCCAACTCGGCACCTTCCTCGCCCGAGAGCTTGTCGGGCACGGTGATGTCGATGTGGAGGTCGTGCTTCTCCATGACCTCCTCGAAGTTGTCCTTGTCGATGTTGATCGGCTTGCGATCTTCGAGCTGCCGATCGTCCTTGCGGCCGGTGTAGTCACCGATCGCGAGGATCTTGAGCGGGAGCTCCACCTCCTCGGCGCCGTCGGTGGCGGGCTTGTACACGATGTTCACGCGCTCTTTGGGCGCGACCGAAGCTTCCTTCGCCATGACTTCCTCGCTCGAGGGGTTGGGGCTCGCACGGGTTTCCGGACCTGCGCGAGGTTGCCGAGGCTAGCACGAACGCTCGTGCCGCCGACAGGGGGGCCTTGAGACGCTGCGACGTCAGTGACGCCTGCCGGTGAACGTGCCGGGGACCTTCCGCTCGGGCGCACTGCTGGCGGGGGCGGTGTGCTGGACCGACACGAACAGCGGCAGGTCGTAGCGGAGTTGGTCCGCGTTGGTGTCGAGCCACTCGTGCAGCTCGTGGGATTGCAGCCACGCCCCGCTGGGGCTGCCGTACGGGGCCGGGGCCTCCACGGGCGAGCGACACAACGTGTCCCAGAAGGCCCGCGCGAGCGAGTCGACCGCGGCGTCGTCGAGCGGGCCGGCGGGCGCCGAGCGGAAGAGGGCCTGGTGGACGAAGATGACGACCTCGGACTGTGACATGGGCCTGGCTCCGACGGGGAGGGAGAAGCTTGGAGTATGCCCGCGCCCACGCGCGCCGGGCACTTAAAGTAGAGGCGCCGGCGGTGGCCGGCTGGCCGCCCGGAACGACTGCAGTCCGTGCTCGATGGCGCTCGCGAGCGCCTGCGCCGTCGCCTCCGCGGCGGGGTCCCCCAGACGCGGCGCGAGCCAACGCGCGGCGTCGTCGATCGAGGCGGTGTGGAGGATCGGCACCGGACGGCGCGAGATCAGGTTGATGGTCGAGGTGATCGCACGCGCGGCCGCGATCCAGAAGCCCGCGCCGAGCAGGATGTTCGCGGTGCAGCGCAGCCGCGTGCCGAGATCGCGGATCTGCGCCGCACCGACCGCGCGTGCCTCGTCGGGCGCGACGGTGTCCTGCTCGATCACGTTGACCGTGGCGATGCCGTCGGGGTAGCGCGCGAGCATGCGATCGGTGTCCGGGAACAACGCGCGGATGTCCGCCGGCGTGACCTCGATGCGCCAGTAGGACACCATCACGTTGCGGTGCGCGAGCCAGCCCATGTTGGGGCTGATCGAACGCAACGGCAGCTCCTGCGGTGCCATCGTCGACATGGTACCCGCTCGCGCTCGCGGCGGCTGCACGCGCGGCGCAGACCCGCAGCCCAACCGAGGCGGCGCGAACCCGGCTCGGGCCGCTCGGTCGGCGCGCGCGCGACCTCGACGGCGGGACGCGCTCGCGCTGGCGCGGCCCGAACGCGCGACGGGCTCGGCGTGGCGAGGCCGGCGGCGCGACGGCACAGCGACGAGGACATGCCACGTACGCGCGTCGTCCTGCCCACCGCTTCCCTGCTCCTGCTGTCGTGCGGTACGCCGACGCCCGTCGCCGGGACCGGCGAGGGCAGCGGTGAGTCGGGTTGGGACGCCGACTCGGCCAGCAGCACCACCGTGGCCGATCCGGTCGGCGGCCAGGGCACCGGTTCGGGCGGCGGTGGAGGCTCCGACAGCGGCGAGCCGCCGGCGGTGAGCTGCGATCAGATCGATCCGCCCGATCTCGCGGGTGTCGATGCCGACGGCGACGGCATCGACGGCACCGTGTGCGCGTCGCTGTTCGTCGATCCGACGCTGTGGGTCCCGGGCAACGACGGCACCGTGCCGAGCAAGCCGCTGGCGACGATCTCCGACGCGATCGCACGCGCGAGCGAGTACTCGCCACCGCGCGCGGTGCTGGTGGTCGGGGGCGAGTTCGCCGAGACCCTCGATCTGCGCGGCGGCGTGTCGATCTACGGCAGCTACGCCGCGGGCTTCGCCAGCCGCGATCTCGACGCACCCACGCGCGTCACCGGCGTGCTGCCGTGGGCCGTGGTCGGCCGCAACCTCTCGGACGACGTGTGGATGCAGGCACTCGAGCTCGTGGGCCCCGATGCGACCGAGGCCGGCGCCGGCGCGACCGCGGTGTTGCTGGTCGGCAGTCCCGCGGCCCGCGTCACGCTCGAGGGCCTGCGCATCCTCGCGGGTGCCGGCGGCGACGGCACGGCCGGCTTCGACGGTCCGCCCGCGGTCGCGGGCTTGCCCGGCGTCCACGGGATCCAAGGCGGCGAGGGTGGCTTCGCCAATTGCAGCGGCCACGGTGGCGACGGCGCGATCGGTCTGGTGTGCCCACCTGTGCCGCCACAGGACGGCGACGACGTGTTGGCGGCGCAAGGTGGCGCCGGCGGTGACGTGCCGCCGGGCGACTGCATGGGCTCGGTGTGCGGCGAGCACTCCATCGAAGGCGGCGACGGAGCGCGCGGTGCAGACGGCATCTCGGGCGACGGCGGTCTGGCGGCCCGCGACGCGGGCGAGCTCGCCGACGACGGCACGTGGGTGGTGCCGCTTGCGACCTCGGCGACCGCGGGCCTGCCCGGCGCCGGTGGTGGTGGCGGCGGGCCGGCGAGCTACGACGTCGACGGCGCGACCTGTGGCGGCGTCCCGCAGGTGACCAACGGCGGCATGGGTGGTGGCGGTGGAGCGGGCGGCTGCGGCGGTGCGGGTGGACAGCCCGGCGGCGCCGGCGGGGCCTCGATCGCCGTCGTCGCGGTCGACACCGGACTGGTGCTGCGATCGACCACGATCGTGCGCGGTCGCGGTGGCGACGGCGGTGCCGGTGGTGGCGGCGGTGGTGGTGCAGGCGGCTGCGGCGGCACGTCGATCGCGATCGCGCGACGCGGCGCCGGCAGCTATGTCGCGACGTCGCTGACGGTCGAGGCCGGCGAAGCCGGCACACCCGGCGCGGGCGGTCAGGGCGGCATCTCGCCGGGCTCGCCGGTCGTGCACGCGCCAGGCGGCGCCGAGGGCTGTGCCGGCCAGGTGCTCGAGCTGCTCGAGCCGTGAACGAGCGCGGCGCGGCGGCTCAGGGCGGCGGGCACTTGCCGGTCGGAGCCGACGCGAGCGCGATGATCTCGTCGAGCGACAGCGCGCGATCGTAGATCGTCAGCTCGTCGATCAGACCCTGGAAGAACGCGCCGGCGTCGGGTTGCTCGGCCATCGACGCACCGATCGTGATGCCGGTGACGTCGTGCACCTGCGGCGCGGTCGCAAGCGCGGGGAAGGGCACGCCGTCGACGTACAACCTCAGCGCCTCGCCGTCGCGGGTCGCGGCCACGTGGGTCCACATCCGTTCGACGACCGGCTGATCCGAGGCCGCGACCGTGCCGTTGTCGAGCACGCAGCCGTTGTCGGACGCGCCGAGGCAGAACCACCAGTCGTGCAGGTCGCGTTGGATCACCACCATCCAGCCGTCGGCGTTGGCCGTGGGATCCGCGAAGGCCATGCGCGAGATCAACGCCGCGTCGGCCTCGGCTCCGGTCACGCCCGGCGCGACGCGGACCCAGCCCTCGACCGTGAACGGCTCGGCGCCCAGGGCCAGCGAGGCCGGATCGCCGATGTCGACGTAGGCGCTGCCATCGAGCGCGAGCGCCTGGCCGAAGCGACCGGGCGCGTAGCCCACCACACCCACGGGCACGCCGTCGGCCGCGTGGGTCTCGTCCTCGAGGCTACCCTCGAAGCGCCACCACGCGCGCAGGCCCATCGGCGGCGGCATGCAATCCGGTCCGCCGCTGCTCGAGCCCGAATCGTCGGCGCTGCTGCCGGAGCTGGTGCTGGTGACGCCACCGCCGCTGCTGTCCGCGACGCCGCTGCTGCCGGTCTCGCCCGAGGTGCTGACGGTGGTCGCGCTGGTGGCGTCGTCGCGACCGCTGCTGCTCGCGCTCGCGGAGGAGCCCTCGATGGTCGGGCTCTCGCCGAAGCAGCCGACGAACGCCAGTGCGATCGGGGCCAACGACGTCGCGCGCAGGATCATCGGCAGACAGTCTCTCACAACTCGAGCACGAGCAGCTCGAGCCCGGATCGGGCCACCAGGCGCGCGGCCGGGCCCGGCGACAGCGCGAAGGCGTCGCCGGGGCCGAGCGCAACCGCGTCGTGCTCGGGACGTTGCAGCGTCGCGTCGCCCGCGAGCACGTACGCGAACGCGAGCTCGCCCGCGAGCGCGAGGCGCCACGTCGCGCCCGCGTCCAGCTGCAGCGCGCGCGCGCACCAGGCCGCCCGAAGGATCGAACAGCCCGAGGTCGCGAACCATCGCCGGCGGTAGGCGCTCGCGCGGCGCGTTCGCGGCGCGGCGGCAGCAGAAGCGTTGCCCGCCGAAGTCGCGCTCGGGCAGCACGCGCGCGGTCGGCAGCGTCATCGCAGGATCGCTGTGGGTCTCGTGTGCGGCGGGGCTGGCGAGCTCGAGCACCTCGGTCATGGCGGCGCACGCGAGCACGCGGTGGCGGATCCCCGGCGGCTGCAGCACGCAGTCGCCCGGCTCCATCACGATCGGTGGACCCTGGTCCTCGTAGACCACGCGGACCCAGCCGCGCAGACAAACGATCAACTGCGCGCGGATGCGGTGGTGGTGCACCCAGTCGGGCAC
Organism: Nannocystaceae bacterium; assembly: GCA_046351635.1. Taxonomy (GTDB): domain Bacteria; phylum Myxococcota_A; class Polyangia; order Nannocystales; family Nannocystaceae; genus Xiheibacterium. Next base: position 13,710 of record JAXLYC010000017.1, read on the forward strand.
GTCGCCACCGTGCTCGAGCCGGATCTGCGAGATCACGAAGCGACCGCCCTGACGACCCGGCAGCAGGTCGCGGTAGGCCATGCCCGCGCGGCCGCGCTGCCACACCGCGTCGCGCGCCCACGCGATGGTTGCGTCCGGCCGGTTCGCCGGCAGCTGCAACGGCGTCGGCGCAGCGAACGACACCCGCGTGCCGCCGGGCGAGACCCGCTCGGCGTCGGCGTCGGCGGCGAGGTGCAGCTGCAACGGTTCGTCGCGTGGCCCGCGACACAGTCGCAACCGCAGGCCCAGGCCTTCGATCGCGACCTCGTCGGGATCGTCGGCCGGGATCACGCGCAGGACCGTGAAACCCAGCTCGGTGAAGAAGGCGAGCTCGGCCGCCAGATCCGTGCACCGCAGCGCGACCTCGGCCGTGGGGCTGGGCATCGCCGCCCAGCATGCCCAACTGCGGCGCGCTGCGGGAGCCCTGGATGCAGTCCGCGCCGAACCACGGCGCGGCGGTGGTTACCGACACCCCATGGCACCGACGCGAAGGGTTCGGCGTGCGCTCGGGTTCGTGTTCGCGACGTTCGCATGCGGCCCCCAGGGTGCGGGCGATGGCACCGGTGGCGGCGGCTCGACCGACGCCTCCGGCTCCGCCGAAGACACCACCGCCGCGTCGGTGAGCAGCACCACCGCCGCGACGACCTCGGACGCGGACAGCGGCGGCTCGTCCGACGAGGGCAGCAGCGACGGCGACGGCTCGGGATCGAGCGAGACCGCGGCGTCGTCGTCCTCCTCGTCCGACACGACCGCGGCGGGCAGCGGCTCGGACGAGAGCGGCGGGGCGATCGACTGCGCGGCGCGGACCGATCCGGCCGCGTGCTTCCACGTCGGTTGCGTCTACGGCGTCGACGGCAGCGGCTGCCACGCGCCCTACGACCAGGCCCAGTGCGCGGGCCATGGCGACGTGCAGTCGTGCTTCGACGCGTACTGCGACTGGGACCCGGTGCGGCTGACGTGCAGCGCCAACGTCACCGGCGACTGCGCCGAGATCGTCGATCCGCTCACGTGTCTGTACAGCCAGTGCATCCTCGTCGAGGAGGTCTGCTACGAGCCGGGCAGCGCACCGTGTGCACAGCTGAGCGGGTCGATCGAGTGCGTGATGAACCTGTGCTCGTGGGACGACCTAGCGCTGCAGTGCTCGTGATCAAGCGCGGCCGAACGGGGGCGTTTCGCAATGGTTGATGCAGGACCGCGCGGCCGCGACCATCACCGGTTGATGCGACGGATGCTCATGGCGCTGGTGTGTGGGGCGGCCTGCGGCGGCGAGCCGGTGGCGGCGACCGCGGGCGAGTCGGAGGCGGGCGCGACCACGGCGTCGACCTCGCCGGGCAGCGACGACGGCACCGGGGCCGCGCATGGCAGCACCACCTCGGTGGACGGCAGCGGCAGCAGCAGCAGCGAGGCGGCGAGTAGCAGCAGCGGTTCGAGTGGCGGCAGCGGCAGCTCGGGATCGACCGGCGCGGTCGAGGACACGAGCAGCAGCGACGGGTCGACCACCGGCGCGCTGCCCGAGGGCTGTTTCGGCATCGACACCGTCGCGCTGCTCGATCCGGTGGTGACGCCGATCGACGCGGACAGCTGGTCGCCCGGCGGCAGCGTCACGGTGGGTGCGACGCTGTCCAATCCCGGTCCCGACTTCGTCGACTACCCCAGCATCGTGGTCGAGAGCGACCACCCGCAGGTGACCTCGGCGGCGCCGAACAACTCGCTGTTCGCGATCCTGACCGGGCAAGCCGTGCCGCTGTCGGTGGTCTTCATCGCCGACCGCGCGGTGCCGACGGGCACGGAGGTCACGTTCACGATCCGCATGGCCACGCTCGAGACCGTGTGTCCCAACGGCGCGGTGGTGGAGGTCGCCGGCACCGTGCAGTGAGCCGCGGTGCCGGCGTGGTTCCGCGACGTCAGTTGATGCAGTAGGTCGCCGAGCAGCTGGTCCACAGCGTGCCCGACGAGCACGACGACGAGGTCTCGTACCAGCCGTCGCCGCGGCCGAAGGCGTTGCGCGCGGCCTGGGCACAGTTCCAACAGCTGCTGCCAGCCACCCACGTGCTCACGCTCGAGCACACGCCCGCGACCTGCTCGAGCTCCTCGAGCCGGAAGGACTCGCCCTCGGACTGGGCCGTCCACGGCGGCGCGATGCCGGCGGCGTCGGCGATCTCGAAGCCGATCGCGAGCGCGTCGTCGCACGCCGCGGTGCCAGCGGCCTCGCCGGTGCTCGCGGTCGCGTCCGCGGTCGACTGCGAGACCAGCTCGCCGCCGTCGCAGCGCAGCGAGCCGGCGTCGTCGGTCCACGAGACCTCGGCGGCGTGACCGGCCAGCGAGACGGTCATGTCCGTAATGCCGCGCGCGTCGTCGATCGCGACATGACCGATCGCGTCGCCGTCGGGGTCGAGCAGCGCGAAGCCGTCGTCTTCGACCTCGACCGCGTCCACACCGAAACGCGAGAGGTCGAGCTGCTCGAGGCGCTGGCTCGGCGCGGGACCGGCGTCGCGGGTGTCGCACGCGGTCGCGACGAGGGTGGTCGCGAACAGGCAGGCAGCGGTGGAGATTCGCAGGATGGGGTGGGTCATCGCCCCGGTAGATGCTGCCGGTACGAACCGGTTCGGCCCCGGCGTCGATTTTTCTCCACCGCGCGCGCGGGCCAACGTCAGCGCGTGGCGGTGTCGGGTAGGGCCACGGTCTTGGCCTCGCCGACGACGCCGAGCGCGTCGCGGATCCCCGCCGCGGGGCCGCGCAGCTGCAGCACCGATCGTTGCCGCTGCACGACGCGCTCGAGCAACGCGCGCACGCGCTCGGGTGTCAGCTCGGCGACCGCAGTGTTCAGCGGCCCGATGTACGCGTAGCCGCGGCCGACGCGGGCGGCCTCGGCGAGCGTCGCCGAGAGGACCGTCGGATCGCCCTGTGCGGCGATGAGATCGCGCAGCACCTTGCGGCGGGCGTGCGCGAACAGCCGGTCGAATGCGTCCCCTGCGGTCGCTCGTGGACCGCGCCGAGCATGGCCGCGAGCGCCTCGGCCGCGCGCGAGCTGTCGAGCGCGCCACCGATCTCGAGCCGCGGTTGCTCGAACTCGATGCGCGCGTAGACGCCGTAGCTGGCGCCCAGGTGCTCGCGCACCGCTGCGACGCGGGCGTCGATCATCTGCGCCGCGACCAGCAGCGCGGCGTGGTCCTCGCCGTAGACCTCCGCCAGCGGGAACGCGGGCCGGACGTCGGTCTGCGTGCGCCCGCGATCGATCTCGGTGATCACGCGGACGTCGCCCGGCCGCGGCTCGGGCGCGCGCGGTCGCGTGTTCGGCGTGGCCGGTGCGAGCCAGCGCGTGTGCTGCGGCCGTCGCGAGCGCGCACCGAAGGCGGCTTCGATGTGCGCCGCCGCGAGCGCGAGATCGAAGCCGCCGGTCACGATCAGCACGCTGTTGCCGGCGCGGTAGTGCTGGTGGCGGAAGGCCTCGAGATCGCGCTTGCCGACCTCGCGCAGATCGGAGCGCGTGGCGATGCGCGCGTGCACGTGGGGATGACCCTCGCCGTACAGCGCCGTGAAGTAGCGATTGTGTCGCAGCGCGTCCTGCTCGGCGTCGCCCTGGCGCAGGGCCTTGCGCTGCGCCCGGCGCCAGCGCTCCATCGAACCCTCCTGGTACTCCGCGTGGACCACGTGTTCGGCCAGGCCAGCGACGAGGAAGTCGAGGTAGATCGAGAGCCCCCGCGCGGAGAAGCTCGTCGCGCGGGCGCGGACCGAGGGGGCGTACTCGCCGCCCGCGAGCGCGAACTTCCCCAGGCGCTCGCCCGCGAGCGTGTCGCCACCGCCCTCGAACGAGTGGGCGACCAACTCGGCGAGCTCGGGTCGCCCGTCGGTGTCGAGCTGCCCCGCGCCGACGATCAGCTGCAGCTGCAGCACCGGCACGTCGGTCGAATGCACCAAGACCACGCGCAGGCCGTCGTCGAGGGTGAGCTCGAGCGACTCGACCTCGGGCGGGGCCAGCTCGGCGACCGGCAGCGGCGTGTGGGCCTCGGCGGCGTCGACGTCGTCGGGCAGCGCGAACTCCTCGGCCAACGGCGGCCGCTGACCCAGCAGCGTGGGCGCAGTGGCTTCGGTGGCGCCGCGCAGCTCGGGCACGACCTCGATCACGGTGGCCCGTGCGCGATCGAAGTACGTGCGCCCCACCAGTTGCGCCTGGGACGGCGTGAGCGCGTCGATCGCCGCCAGCTCGGCACCGAAGAAGCCGGCGTCGTCGCCCTGGTCGAGGTAGTCCGCGATCGCCGTCGCGCGGGTGGTGATGGTCGCGAGGTTGGCCACGACCTGCAGGCGCGCCCGCTGCCGCACGATGTCGTAGCTGTGTGAGAGCTCGGTCGCGTCCAGGTTCCGATCGAAGCCGATGTCGATGCCGTCGAAGACCTCGTCGACCGCGGCCGCCAGCTGTGCGGTCGACTCCGTGGTCACCGCGACGCCGACCAGCTCGGCCTGCTTGCCGCCGATCTGCGCCGGGACCATGCGATCGACCACGCTGGCGCTGCCACGCATCGCGCTGCTGACCAGCGCGAACGCCACCAGTCGCTCGAACGCGGCCTCGGCCGCGACCCGATCGGCGTGGAAGCGTGCGGGCATGGGGAACAACACCAGCGCGGCGGGGGCCGAGACCGGTGCGGCCACGCGCGTGGGCGTGGTGCTCGCGATCGCAGCGGGGACCTCGCGTCGCGTCGCGATCGCGCGCGCTGGCAGCGGTGCCAGGTGGGTCTTGGCCAGCGCCACGACCTCGTTGGGATCGACGTCGCCCGTGATGACCACCCGCGTGGTCGCGGGGTTCGTAGTGCTCGCGGATGGCGCGCACGCGTCCTCGCGCGTGATGGTGATGAGCTTCTCGGCATCGGCGCGACGGCCGCGCCGGTACGGGCGTCCTTCGGTAGACTGCCGCGTGCGTGGCCGGCCGTCAGCCGCGCCAGGGAAGATCGTTTCCGCGCCAGCGGGTCTCGTTGCGCACGACCTGCGCCGCGCGCGAACTCGTCGTCGGTGATCGCGGCCGCAGCCTTTCGCCCAGGCGCGTCGCGGTGTGATGCCATCGCGCGCCTGATCACCTCGCGCGTGCCCAGGTGATGAAGTGGGTGTCGTCGAGCGAGGTGACCGCATCGAAAGCCGAGTGCGTGGCGCGGCAGGTCGGCCATGATGGTAACGCGCCGTCGCCCGGGGCCGGCAGCTGGAACATCAAGTGCTCGCGGAAAAGGAGGCCGCCGTTCGGGGGATCGTCGCGCGAGCCGACCAGGTGGCGCACGTCGAACTCGACCAGGCGCGTGTGCGCGTCGGGCACGACGAACAGCACCAGGCCGTTGTCGAACTGCTTCATGTAGCCCTGCTGGCCCAGCTCCAGGGCGCGCTCGGGCGGTGTCGGGGCGGGTGTCCTGCCGCGCGGCGCAGCTCAGCCCACCGGCGAGGGCGAGGGCGAGGGCGAGGGTCGGGCGAGCAGCGGGTGCGCCGGGCGCGGCATCATCCTCTTCGGTTGTAGGCACGAACCCGCCGGTCGATCCGGCGTCGCGCGCGGTGTTTCATCGCCGCCGCGCACTTCGATCGAATGGCCGCGATCCCGGCGCCGTGCGGGGTCGCGGGCCACGGTGACCGAAGTGCCGTGCACCGATGCAACGCCAGCCGCGGCCCGTGTCAGTGGGGGGCAATGACGCTTCGACCCCTGACGCCCGCCCTGGCCCTGTGTTTGGCCCTCTTCGCCTGCGAGACCGACGATGGCAGCCCCGCCGACACCGACGCCGGCACAGACACCGACGCTGGCACTGACAGTGCCGCGGATGCCTCGGCCGGCACCGGCATTACCCCGCGGGCGATCACTGCCAGGCGCCGCAGGGCGCCACCGTGCTCGCCGACTGGGCCGTCTACGGCGCCCCGAGCACGGCGGACGACGGCACCAGCGTGCTGCGCGAGATCGCGTTCGACGGCACCAACATGTACTTCCGCGCCGACGGCAGATCTATTCGCTCCCACGCGCGGGCGGGACCGCGACCTCAGTGTACGTGCTCCCGGGTGATCTGGGCGTGATCGGTTGCTCGCTCGCGGCGGTCGACCCCGACACGTACATCGTGCTGACGCAAGATGGCGTGGTCGATGCGCAGGGCGCTGCGCCTGGTGTACCCCGCGGCCGACACCTCGGCAACCCGCTGCCGCCGACCGCATCGATCGTGTTGCCCAACGGCGATCGCGTCGGCAAGTACGATCAGCTCGACGATGCGTTCGTGCCCACGACCACCGACTGGGTGCGGCTGTCGCCTGCGCGGCCATGGCCGAGGCCCTGGTCGGCGTGCCGGCGGGGTAGGCGGCGGCCGTGGGATCTTCTACGGCGCGGCGCGGTGGACCAACGCGCACTCGCTGGGCGGCGCGGCAACCCGCCCGACCCCGACGAGATCTGGAAGCTCGAGTTCGGCGGCGACATCGGGCCGATCGCGATCGACAAACCCGGCGAGCGCTGCTGGTGACCGACAGCTTCGCGTACTTCATCCGCGATCGCAGCGGCGAGCACGGTGAGCAAGGCGTGTGGCGGGCGCCGCTGACCGGCGGCAACGCCGAGCAGGTCGGGCCGATGGTGCCGCTCTTCGGCGACGCGGTCGCCTACGCCGGCAAGGTCGCGATCCAGTACGCCGGCACGCTGTGGGCCATCGACGACAACCCGGGCGCCACCTTGACCAAGGTGATCGACCTGCCGGTGGTGAGCGCGATCGATGCCGCGTGCACGATGCAGGGCCTGGGCATCCGCGACGGGGAGATCTACGCCTCGATGTTCGACGAGGCGCACAACGAGGCGCTGGTGTTCAAGGTCGCGGTGCCGTGAGACTGCGTGCTCACGTGGGCTTGGCCTTCACCTCCGTCAGGCCGGGTTGTTCGGCGGACGAGGAGATCGGCGAGATGGTCTCCGCAATCCAGATCTGCGTGTCCTGGGCGTCGTAGCCGGTGGGCAGAATCGGCGAGATGCGCACGATCGTCGCTGCAGCCCGCCGTCGCGGCGGTCGGCAGCGGTCCGAACAGCAGCACATCGGTTCTCGATCGAACTCCTGGACCTCGTACTCCACCGACAGGAAGGGGGTCCCGGAGTCGAACTCGTCGTCGGATCGACAGGTAGATGCTGCACGGCGCCCGGCCCATCTCGACGCCGCTGCACAGTCGGTCCTGCCAGCCCGCCGCCGTCGGCGAGGCGCCCGAACACGAGTTGGCCCCTCGCTCCCGTCCTGTTGCGCGTCCGGGTTCGGCCTTCGTAGTAGTCGCGCAAGCACGTCTCGTAGTCCATCGTGACGATCACCCGCGCGGTGCCGACATAGGATCGCCGATCGAGGACTCGCCGCGGCGGAAGATCAGCTCGACCGCGCCGTGGCCGAAGCTCCGACGCCGCTGGTTCCGTCCACCGCCGTAGAGCGCCCGAATGGCCGACCACGCGCCGCGTCGCCCGCGCTGCTCGACGACGTGGTGGTGTTCACCGTCTGCACCGTCTGCACCGCCTTCGTCTCGGTCCCGCCGCATCCTGCGATCACCATCGACGCCACGAACCATCCGAGCAGGCGCATGCAACCAGCATTGCCCGGCGCGAGCGGGATCGCAACTGATCGTCGTGGAACCCACATTCGGGGCGCCGCGGGCTGGGTGGCGGGCCCGGTCGTGCCGCCATTGCCGAACGTCGCCGGCGCGCGGCCAGAACTGCCGCCGCAGAGCTGACGAACGACTGGCGCCTGCGCGGACCACCGCGATCGAGCAGGCGATTCACGCGCGCGTCCACCCTCGCCGCACATCGACCAGTGGGCCACGAGCCTGCGCGACCACGGCGCGCGAGCGCCTCGGCGGCGCGGCAGGCCGCCGCCGACCAGCGCCAGCGAGCACGGCGCTGGCGCAGCCCGGCGGCATCGTCAGCACGCGGCCCGCGGACAAGCCGCCACGCCGCCCGGCCTCGATCGCCGAGGCGCTGGCGCTGCGGATCGGCCACAGCTTCTCCGGCCGCGACCGCCTGATCCCAGCGCGAGAAAGTGCAGCACGCCCGATGTGGAGCGCCCAGGCACAATGAGCGCGAGGTCGACGCGGCCGGGGCCGATCCGAACAGCGACGGCGGTGCGGCGCCACGCGAGCAGCTCGCCGGGCGAGGCGCAGCCAGAACACCAGCTGCACGTCGTCGGTGCAGGGGCAGTCGAGCACGATCGCGGCCTTGCCAGGGTCGCCGCCGTGGACCTGCGCGCACGCGGTCGAACATGTGCACGCCGTGGAAGGCGACGCCGCGGTCGCGGGCCGCCGAACAGCGCTCGAAGGTCGCGCCCGGCGTCGCGTCGAGCGCTTGCGTCCACGTGCGCGCGTCCTCGAGCTCGCCGGGCTCGGCGTAGCGCGATGGTGTCGTGCCGCGGATCGACAGGCCCGCGGATCGAGCCCGAGGTGCTGCGCGTCCGCGACCATGCGCGCCGTGCGTGGCGGTCGAGAAGGCGGCGTAGGCCACCGCCAGCGAAGGGTAGCGGCTGGTCGCGACCGGCAGGTCGACGTAGGCGAAGCCGACAACGGGAATTCGCGGCCGACGCGATCGCGACCCGGTGCGAACGCGCCGATGCACGCCGAGGTGCCGCGGCGGCCGCGCAGCAGGAACTTCACCGGCGAGGCCGGCAGGCAGCCAGGCTGGCCGCGAGGTTCTCGACCTCGCCCACGAGCCACTCCTGCAGCATCCGCGCGACCGGCTGCGACGCGTTGTGCGACACGAAGTCGCCCACCGTCGGCAGCTTGCCGAAGTAGTCGGTGCCAGCGGGTTGCTCACGGCCGACTCCGTGCGCTCACGGGCACTGCGGGCCCTCGAGGACGATCGACTGGGCGGCACCAGGTCGGGGTGGCGGAAGATGCCCATGAAGTCGACCGGACGATCGTCGTTGCCGAAGAACGGGTCCATGTCCGGCTCCTGCGGCTTGACGCGGATGTGCAGCACCGCGCGGTCCTTGTCGCTGGTGCTGACGGTGGCCGACAGGTTGTAGTCGATCGTGAAGCCCGCACTGAGCCGCCCGCGGCGGATGGTGCCCTCCTTTCGGGACAGGCGGAATACACCACTTGCTCTCCTGGCCGAACTCGTCGGTGAAGCCCAGACCCTTGGCCACGATGCGGCCGATCTTCTTGTCGCCCTCGCCGGGCCACAGGAAGTGCTTGGGCTCCTCGGGACCGTTGCGATAGATGAACTCGTTGCCGTCGATGTTGATGGTCGTGCTCGCGGTCGCGGCCGGCCGGATGATCACGTCGAACTCGACCGCCATGGTCTTGCCGCCGGCGGTGAACAGCGCGCGTTGCAGGTCGCGTGCGCGGTTGAGAAACTGCACCAGGCGTGGGTCGACCTTGGCCGCGGTCGCGCCGCCGGCCGCGACGCTGAAGGAGTGGTTCTTCTCCGGCACGCGCGAGGCCAGCGCGGCGGCATAGAAGTCCCACAGCTTGCCGCCCTCGGGCGCGAAGAACTCGGCGAACTGCTGCGGGCTGACCTCGCTGCCCTTGGTCGCGAAGGGGTACTTGGCCAACATCTTGGCCATCGGGTCGACGACCTCGGCGCAGTACTTGTTGGTCAGGTCCTTGGCCACGCCGGCGTTGGCCAGCCCGTACAGGCCCTTGAGCGGCGGCGGCAGCATCTTGCGCAGCGACGACGCGACCCAGCCGCCGTTGTCGGCCTCGTTGATGAGGTTCTCGGTGGTGGTCAACGCGGTGTCGACCGCCTTCTTGAGCGCGGCGTTGTTCTCCGGCGTCTCCTCGTTCATCTTGAGGTTCAGCGCGTCGCGCACGGCCTTGAGCTCGGTCTCGTAGGCGTCGAGCGGCACGGCCTTCTCCGGCGGCGGCGGCTCGCCCTCCTTCACCGGTGCCTGCTCGCCGCAGGCGAACTTGATGAAGTCGCCGAACTCCTTCTTCACGTCCTCGTTGATCTTGAGCGTGGGATCGGCGGCACGCTTGCGGCGTTGCTCCTCGAGCAGCTTCTTCTTGGCGGCCTCGAGCGCGCCGCCAGCCTTGCCGGCCTTCTTCTCCAGCTGCTTGGCGCCGGCTTCGAGCGCGGCGTCGGTGAGGTCGCCCTCCTCCTCGGCGACCACGGGCTCGGGGTCCTCGAGCGTGGTGTGGTACGAGACGAACTTGCAGGTCTGCCGGATCGGCGCGGGCGTGCCCGCGGTCAGATCCTTGAGGATGTCCTGGGCGTCGGCGAGGTCGGTCGGCGCCTTGGTGTAGATCGCCAGCACGAACTTCTTCCACGCGTCGATGTAGTCGCTGAAGTAGCGCGAGCGCAGCAGGTCGAGCTGCTTCTCGCGGTTCTTCGCGACCTCCTCCTCGGTCCAGCCCAGCACCCACTCGTTGCCGAGAAGGTCTTCGACCGGCTTGCTGAGCTTCTCGGCGATGCCGCCGTCCCAGGCCTGGCGGGTGTAGCGACCCGGCACGTTGACGTTGTCGTTGAGCAGGGCCTTGCGGCTGCCCGAGATGTCCGCCAGCGTCAGATCGGGTGCGTCGACGTCGCGCAGCAGCTCGTGCAGCAGCGACTCGATCTGGTCGGTGCGCTTGAGGATCTTGCGCGCGTTGTCGACCAGCTTGAGGTCGCGCTCGAACAGGAACAGCTTGTCGGTCGCGACGATGTCGAGGTAGGCGTCGGCGATGTTGAGCATGGTGTCGCGATCCGCGACGTCACCGACGTGCTGCAGCGCGTCCTTCCACAGATCCGCGATGCGGGCGCGCATCCACTCGCGCTGCTTCTCGTCGAGCCCGGGCTCGCCCTTGGGCGGGTAGTCGAGCTCGCCGCCGCCCTTGGCGGTGGCGGTCAGCAGCAGGTAGAAGCGCAGCTTGGCCTCGGTCTCGCGGTGCAGATCCGCGGACACCGGATCCGAGGTCGGGCCGTACTTGCCGACGAAGCGCTTGAGATCCTCGACCGACTGATCCACGAACGGCCGCACCAGCTCGTCGCGCACGGTCCGCAGGTACAACCGGCGCACCAGCGCCTGGAACTTGCCGCCCTGGTACATGCCCATGCGCAGCATCAGCGGCGCACCGTCGGCCTCGTGCTCGTCGAGCGTGCGCTCGACCGCCCGCAGCGGATCGACCTGGGCCAGGCGGATCGGCGCGCCGGCGCGGCCGGGCTGCTTCTGCGCCACGTGCTCCTCGACCTTGGCGATGGCGTCTTGGGTGTCGCCGAGCAGCTCGCGGTTGTTGCGGAACGCCAAGACCGGCAGCAGCGCCATGCCGATGGCAGACAGCATGAGGCTGCCGCCGATGGCGTGGCCGATCAGCGCCTGCCGCCGCACCTTCGAGGCACTGCGCTGCGCGATGTTCTTGTCCGGGAAGATGACCTTCTCGAACAGCTCGCCCAGGAAGTAGCTCTTGGGTTCGACCTGCGGCGTGGTGTAGGCCAGCTTGGGCTGGATCCCGAACGCCGCGGCCATCGAGTTCATGATGCGGTCGATGGTGCGGCCCTCTTGCGTGCCGCTGGTGAAGTAGACCCCGCGCAGGTGCGGCGACTCGGCGTAGACGTTCTCCGCCATCAGCTCGCCGACGAACGCCGCGAGCTTGTCGCGCATGGGCTCGAAGTACTGCGGAAACTCGTAGATCTTGTCGCGCGACTCGGCGCGACGCTCCTCGCCCATGCGGCGGATGGCACGGCGCTCGACCACCGCGGCGAGCTCGTCGAACTGCTTGACGAAGAGCCCCGCAGGATCCTGCTTCTGGGTCACCGGCGCGGTGAAGCCCCAGATCTGTCGCCGCTCGGTGTTGCCCAGATCCGAGAACAGCTCGACGAACCCGGGCAGCAGGTCGAGCTTGGTGAACAGCACGTACACCGGCACGACCATCTCGAGCTTGGCCATGACCTCGTCGATGCGCGCGCGGACCTCGCGGGCCCGCGCGTGCACCTCCTCGGGGTTGGCCTCGCTGATGTCGGTCACCGCGATCGCCACCAGCACGCCGTTGACCGGCTGCTTGGGGCGGTTCTTCTTGAGCAGGTCGAGGAACGACATCCACTCGTCGCGGTCGCTGTCCTCGGTGGTGTAACGGCCGGCGGTGTCGAGGATCACGGCCTCGTTGGTCATCCACCACTGGCAGTTGCGCGTGCCGCCGACGCCGGCCACGCCGCCGCCCGACTTCGACTGGTACGGGAAGCGCAGGCCGCTCTGGCGCAGTGCGGTGCTCTTGCCCGCGCCCGGTGGGCCGATGATCATGTACCAGGGCAGGGCGTACAGCGCCTCGGACGGCGTCTTGCCCGCGAGCTTGCTGGTCTTGAGCGCAGCGATCGCCTTGAGGAACTCCTGCTGCATCGACTCGATGTCGGCGCGCAGGTCGGGGCGGGCGCTGGCGGCGTGGCGGTCGGCCTGGGCCTTGAGCGCGCGCTCGATCTCCTTGGCGGCCTTGCGCGCGCGCACCAGCTTGATGATCACGTAGGTCGCGAGCACGCCGACGATGACCACGGTCGCGACGATCGCGATCCACATCGGCATGCCCAGCAGCAGCACCACCGTCCACACGGCGGCGATGAGCAGGACGGCGAAGATGTACTTGAGCGCGGCCATGGCGTCCTACTCGCTGGGCAGCAGCGCCTGCACGCGCTCCACGATGTTGGTGCTCTGGCGGTCGAGCGCCTTGCGCAGCACGATGATGAGCGCCAGCGAGAACAGCACCGCCAGCAGGCCGATCCAGACCGTGACGTAGTACTGCTGCGAGCGATTGACGCGCTCGCGCGGGCGCAGGTGGTTGCGCGACAACGCCTCGGCCTTGGCGTGGATGCCCAGCGCGTCGCGGACGCGCCGCTGCACCGCGGCCAGCTCGAGCTCGCCGCCGCGGATGGCATAGCGGCCCTGGAAGCCGAACAGCAGGCACAGGTAGTAGACCCGCAGCACGTCGACACGGCGCGGGTCGGTCAGCAGCATCTCGAGGCGGTGGAAGAAGCCCTCGCCCGCGAGGTTCTCGTTGAAGTAGTGCAGCTGCAGCGGCTTGCTCATCCACACGTCGCGGATGGTGCCGGTCTTGCGCATGGCGACCTCGTCGGCCAGCGCGACGATGGCGTAGGCGATGTCGTGGACGTCGCGGTCGCCCAGGCTCACGCGTGGGCCCGAGCGGAACAACTCGTCGATGAAGCCGATCACCCGCGCGTGGAACATCTCCGGCGCGAGCAGGCTCTCGTCGGCGACGTTGCGCAGCTGGATCAGCGCGTCGAAGCAGTCCTTGGTGATTTCGTTGACGCGGTCCATGGTCTCGACGCTCGCGCGCACCTCAGGCGTTGGTGCCGCGCTCGGGCACGCCCATCAGCACGATCTTGGCCTTGCTGGGATCGAACGGCGGCGGCAGGTAGATCGCGACGGTGCGCTCGGTCGCGATCTGTCGCCAGAAGTCGCTCGTGGTCTCGAGCATGAAGTAGACCTGCTTGGGCCGCACCGGCACCTCCGACGGCGGCCGGTGCGTGACCGTGAGCGGCACGCCCGGCGTGGCCGAGCGGACGATCTGGTTGATTTGCTTCCACGACGCGATCTTCGACAGCTTGGGCAGGCGGTTGGCGACGTCCTGCTGCGGCGCCTCGGCCTCGACCGCGAGCACGAAGCGGGGGCACCGCGGCAGGCGGTCGTCCTTGAGCTGGCCGATCCACATGCCGTCCTGGCGCGCCTCGAGCGGCACGGTGATGCACAGCTCGCGCACGGTCGCGCCGAGCATCTTGTTGAGCAGCGCGAACAGATCCTCGAAGGTCGCGCGCAGATCGACGTGGTTGAAGCGCGGGAACGTCGAGGGATCGATCTCGCTGGAGAAGGTGGTCAACGCACCGCCGAGCTCGATGAGCGTCAGGTAGCACGACAGCGGCGAGGCCAGCCGGCTCTCGGCGATGTGGCGCACGTGCGGGATGTACGTGTTGAGCGCGTTGAGCAGCAGGAAGCGGGTGATGTCCTGGCCGGTGAACTCGACCGCGGCGGCGTCGATCTGCCGCCGCGTCTCCGACAGCGCGCGCTGCTTGGTCAGCATCACGCTCAGCAGGTCCTGCACCCAGTTCGACAGCACCGGCGAGGCCGCGACCTTGAGTGCGGGCGGGATGAAGTTGCGGCTCAGCGCGAAGCTGCCGGTGCCGTCGCGCACGATCTCGGCCAACTTGACGGTCTCGAAGTCGTCGCGCGGCTCGGTGCCGTAGACGATCGACAGGTTGGGGTGACCGAAGCCGATGATCTGCTCGGTCTTCGCGATCGTCAGGTCCTGCACCGGGCGGTTGGCGATGCGGAAGCGTGCGACCGCGGCGTCGTCGATCGCGTCCTGGTAGTTGGGGATGCCCTCGCGGCCCGACGGCACCGCGAGGTAGACCTCCAGCGTCGGTGCGGTGGTCGGGAACGCGTCCGCGATCGGTCGCGCCGGCGGTCCGCCGGCCTCGCCCGGTGCGAACTCGACCGGCAGCCCGGCCGAGAGCACGCCGCAGAACTCGGTCAGCTTGAACGAGCCGGCCTTGAGCGCGCCGTCGTCGATGGTCATCGAGACCACGCCCCACGGCAGCGGCGTCGCGGCGCCCAGTCGCGCCGCCAGCGTGGCTTCGAAGAACAGGTCTTGCTGCTGCAGGTGCTGGGGACACATCAGCATCCCCTCGCTCCACACGACGCGGTCGAGATTGCGCTTCGCCATCGCTAGCCCTTTGCCGGTGCCTCGGGGCCCTTGGGTGCCTCGGGTCCCTTGGGTGCCTCCGGCGCCTTGGGTGCCTCCGGCGCCTTGGGTTGCTCGGGCGGCTTGGCCTCCTCGAGCTTCTTGGGATCGGCCTTCTTGGGGTCGATCTTCTTCTTCTTCTTTTTCTTCTTCTTGCCCTCGGGCTCCGGCGCGGGCGGCTTGACCTTGAGCGGCGGTCCGGGACACTGCACGTCGATCTTGCTGGCATCGAAGCCCGACGGCGGCGTGTGGCCACCGTCGATCACGCTGCGATCGACGCGGACGTAGAAGCAGGGGTCGGGCCAGAGCTTGTGCTGGCGCTCGGCCAGGCAGACCGAGTCGCCGTGGAACTTGGGCACCTCCCACACGCGGTACCAGTTCACGCCGGTGGGCTCGCGGAACAGCGCCACCGCGAGCACGTGCGTGGCCTTGGGGTCGGCCTCGATCTCGACGGTCTCGGGCTTGCCGGGATAGATCTGGCGCTCTTCCTCGGCGAGGAAGGAATCACCGAAGACGTCCTTGCCCTTTTCCCAGGTCTCGCGGAAATCCAGCAGCGGGATCTTCTCGTCCGAGCTGAGCTGGTAGAACCGCAGCACCGTCGGCAGCGGCGCGCCGCTCTCGTCGGGGTTGATGTCCCCGGTGGGTTGCACCACGATTCGCACCTTGAACTTCGCGTGATCCTCGGGCTTGCATGTCGGCCCGTCGTTTTTTCTTGCAGCCCCCCGTGGCGGTGGCCCCGAAGGCGGCGACGGCGAGGCCGAGGACGGTGCGCAGGACGATGGCGTGCCGATTGCGTCGTTGGTGCACGAGGGGCCGGAAAGCCGCGAAATCTCACCACGGATGGTCGCGCGCACGCAAGGCGCTGCGCAGGTCAGGACCCCAGCATGGCCGCGTCCACGACCAGCGCCGGCGGCGCTGCATCGTCGCGAAGAAGCTCGGCACCACGCCGGTGTGTCGCCACAAGCCGGTGCGGGCGTCGATGCCGATGATCTCGACCGCGCTCGCGGTGCCGTCGGGACCCACGCGGGTCTCGGCGAGCTCGACCACCCGCGAGACCCCGTCGGGGAAGCGACCCACGCACACGATCAGCTCGATCGATCGCGCGACCATCTCGGTGCGCGCGACGAGGTCGGGCCCGCCGCCGCCGAGCCCGGCGAGCGCGGCCAAGCGCGCGAGGCCGCCCGCGGCCGTGCTCGCACGCGTGGACACCAGCATGCCCGCGAGGCCGCGGCCGGCGATGCCGAGCAGCTCGGCGGCCTCGGGGCCGGCGGTCTCGTGCACGCACAATCGGTCGGGTCGCAGGCCCACCGCGGTGCGCACCAGCGCCTGCATCACGGTGGTGCCCTCGGTGCCGACCAGGCCGTCGCCCTCGAGCACGACCACGTGCGGCGGCACCACACCGGGTTCGGACATCGGCCGCACCAGCACCTGGCGATCGGCCGGCGGGGCCGCGTCGAGCAGCGCCGCCAGCAGCGGGAACGCGCGCGCACCGGGCCCGGCGCACACCAAGATGCCCAGCCCCGCCTGCACGCACGTCGACAGCAGGTTCGCCAGCGGCGGCGAGATCGAGCCCTGCTGCAGCAGCCGCTCCAGGGTCCAGCGGGTCTCCGAGGGGGACGGCAGCGTGATGTTGACGACCGGTCCGTTGCTCGCGACCGACTCGTGCACCGCGTAGACGTCCGCGCCGTCGAGCGTGCGCGCGTCGACGATGGGATTCTCGGCGCCGAAGTTGGTGCCGGTCAGCCGTCGCACCACGATCTCGATGGCCTGCGGGCAGGAGAACTTGGCGTCGATCTCCTGCGCGGGGCCGCTGCCTCGCCGCACCAGCACGCGGTCGGGGCCGTGGACGAAGATCTCCTGCACGTCGGGTTCGGCCAGCCGGGCGGTGAGCGCCCCGAGGCCGCACATCTCGCTGGCGATGCGCTCGGCCCACGGGCGCACCTCGATGCCCGCGACGCTCTCGGCCGCGCCCTGCAGCATGCGCACCGCCTCCGCGCGGGCGCGGGCCCGCGTGTCGCCGTCGCGACCGGGGATGTCGCCCGCAGGCGCGAGCGCGTCGAACACCGACGCGAACACGCGCGTGCACGCAGCGCGCATCAGTGCGGCGCCCGACAGCGACGCCAGGTCGGTGAAGTCGACGTCGAGCGACTCGACGTGACGCGGATCGATGAACACCGGCGAGGCCGACGGGCTCGAGCGCAGCACCGGCGCGCCCGGGGCCGCGATGACCTGCGGCACACCCGGCGGTCGCGAGGGGCTGCTGCGGCTCGGCGTGCTCGGACGCGCGAGGTCGTGCACCGACGAGTCCGCGGTCGTGAATGCATCCGGCGGCGCGGGCGTGTCGAGCACGGGCGGCGGATCGAGCGGCACCGGCGGTGCCGAGGGCTCGCGCGCGATCGGTTCGGGCACCGGCTCGGGGGTCGCGGTGATGCCCTGCGACGGCGCGGGCGCGGCGAACTGCGGCGTCGCCGGCTCGGGCACGAGCGCGACCGGTGCGGCGGGTGGTTCGACCGTCGGTGGCGACGCGGGCCAGCCGGGCTCGCCGTGACCTTGGACGGCTTCGAGGTTCGCCGCGGGCTCGCGCGTGTCGGCCTTGGGCGGCGGCACCTCGAGCGGTGGCGGCAGCTCGGGCGTCAGCCCAGCGCCCGAGGGCGTGAGCGTGCTGCCGGTGCGCGCGGGTGGCTCGAGGCCCAGCACCGGTGGCGGTGCCATCGGCGGCGGCGCGAGCTCGACCGGCGGCGGCGATGGCATCACCGGTGGTGGCGGCGCGGCGACCGGAGGTGGCGTCGCGACCGAGACCGGCTCGACGCTGGGCAGCGGCGAGATCGGTGGTGGCAGCGTCGGTGGCTCGTCCGGCATCCGCGGCCGCGGACCGCCGATACCCAGCGGTGAGGGCACCTCGAGGTTCGGCGGGGCCATCGGGGCCGCGGCCGGTGGGCCACCGAATCCCATCGGCTCGATCGGACCGGGCACCGGCGGTGGCGGGACCGAAGGTGGCGGCGGCGGTGGCCCCAGCGGCGAGGGCTCGAGCGGACCGGGCACCGCCGCAGCGGGGTACGGCGCGGCGGGATAGGGCGCGGCGGGCATGCCGATCGGTGTGGGCGAGCCCAGAGGGGGCGGTGCCGACGAGACGCTGTACCCCGGCGGGCCCAGCGGTGGCGGCGGCGGCAGCGGTGCGACCGGTGGCGGTGCGCTCGCGCGTCCGGTCGAGTGCGGCGCGACACCGGTGCCGGCCGCGATCTCGAACTCGATGCGATGCGCGCAGATGTAGACCTCGTCGCGCGGCGAGAGGATCCACGGTCCCTGGATGCGCGCACCGTTGACGAAGGTGCCGTTGGTGGACTCGAGATCGACGAGCGTGATCTCGCTGCCGGTGAACAGGATGCGAGCGTGCGCGCTCGAGACCCCCGGCTCCGCGATCACGAGATCATTGGCGGGCGTGCGGCCGACCGTGATCTCGCGCTTCTCGAACACGTGCGTGCGCGGGACGTCGCCGGCCTTGGACACGGTGATGCGGAGCATGAGCGTCGTGCGGAGCATGACGCGAGCGCGGGCCACCGGGAAGCCCCGCCGCCGCATTCCCGCCAGGGGCGCGAGGACGGACGCCGCGAGCGCGCGCGCGTGGCCGCTCGGACGCACGCGTGCCCCGGTCGGCGGCCCGGCGGCGTGGCCCAGCGCCGGCGCGCCCGCGGGCCGCAAACAGGCGAACAGCGGTGTCCGCGGTGGCAGCCAAGGGGTGATTAAATCGCGGCCGGCGGGGCGGCGGCCACCTTGTCGCCCAACCCGGGCACTGCTACGGTCCTGAAACCATGGCCGAGACAGTCCATCTCTATCTGAAGGCGAACGGGGCAGACGTGCAGGGTGAGTCGACGCAGACGAGCCTCGGTCGCGAGAACTCGATCGAGTGCCTCTCGTACGAGGCGAGCGTCATCACCGCGCGCGAGGCTGGCTCGGGGCAGGCGACCGGTCGACGCACGTACACGCCGATCGTGATCCGCAAGCGCATCGACAAGAGCACGCCGCTCATCGCCAAGGCCCTGCGTCGCAACGAGAAGATCGACGCCATCTTCAAGTTCTTCCGGCCCAACCCGGCAGGCGATGGCACGACCCAGCAGTTCTTCACGGTGAAGATCGACAACGGCCGCGTGTCCTCGTTCAAGATGGTCTCGCCCAACGCGATCAACCCCGGCACCGCGCTCGAGCCCCCGACCGAGGAGGTCGCGTTCGTGTTCCACACCATCACGTGGACGTACACCGACGGCGGTGTCGAAGACACCGACGAGTGGCACAACCAGACCTGAGCCCCGTCCGCCCGTCGAGCTTGCCCGCGTCGGCCCGTCCGGTGCGGGCAAGCGCGCGTCGGGACCCGAGGAGGAGTGCCGTGGGACGTGGATTGCTGTCGCGCCTGAATGCACCCGATCCACTGCGACCGGTGGACGAGGTCCAGTCGATCCTCGAGAACCTGCGCGCCATCCTGAACGCCCGAATCGGCGAGTCCCACTCCGCCAGCGGGTTCGGCATCATGGATCTGGCCGATCTCGTGCACAACTTCCCCAATGCCGCGGTGATGCTGGAGAAGTCCATCCGCGCGACCGTGGCGGAGTTCGAGCCGCGGCTCAAGAACGTCCGGGTGCGGCAGGTCCCCAGCGACGACCCGCTGACCATGGTGTTCGAAATCGCCGCGCGGCTCGCGGGTGACCGCCATCAGGGCGTGGTGCGGGTGCGCACCGAAGTGACGCCGCAGGGCCGCGTCTCGGTGGAGTGACGGGCCCGCGCCGGCCGACGTACACTCCCGGGGCGCCGTGGGCTCGAAGCACTACGAGAGTGAGCTCGCCTACCTGCGCGAGATGGGCCGCGAGTTCGCGCTGGTCCATCCCACCACCGCAGGCCTGCTCGCGGAGAAGGGCAGTGATCCGGACGTCGAGCGTCTGCTCGAAGGCGTCGCGTTCCTGACCGCACGCATCCGCGAGCGCATCGACGATGCGGTGCCGCCCGTGATCCACGGGCTGTGTCAGCTGCTGCTGCCGCACTACCTGCGGCCAGTGCCCGCGACGAGCATCATCCAGTTCTCGCCGCAGCTGCGGGCGCTGCGGGCCGTCGCGACGGTGCCCCGCGGCACGCGGGTCGCGGCCAAGCCGTTGCAGGGCACCGCGTGCGAGTTCCGCACGACCGCGGACATCGAGCTGCTGCCGCTCGAGCTCGCCGATGCCGCGCTCGACGAGACCTCGGCGAACAAGCCGGTCATCCGTCTGCGCTTCACCACCACCGAGGCCGGCCGCGCCATCGTGTGCCGACGCGAGGGCGTGCGGCTGTTCCTGCACGGCGAGCCGTCGCTGACGTGCTCGCTGTACCTGTGGCTGCGTCGCTACTGTCGCCAGGTACAGCTTCGCTGCGGTGCCGCGGCGCCGGTCTCGCTGGGCGCGGACGCCATCGTGCCGGTGGGTTTCGGCCCGGGCGAGGCGATGCTGCCGTGGCCGGCGTTCGCACCCGATGGCATGCGCATCCTGCAGGAGTACTTCGCGCAGCCGTCGAAGTTCCTGTTCCTCGACATCAAGAACCTCGATCGCGCGAGCTTGACCGAGGACAGCTTCGAGATCGCGTTCACCTTCGAGCGCCCGCCCGCGCTGCCTGCCCGCATCACGCCCGAGACCTTCCGGCTGTTCTGCACGCCGGTGATCAACCTGTTCGACGCCTCGGCGGATCCGATCAAGCGCGACCCGCGGGTCTACGAGCACCTGCTGCGGGTCTCGGGCGTGAAGCCGGCGCACATGGAGATCTACGAGGTCACCTCGGTCGTGGGCGTGCGCCAGGGCCAGGCCCAGCGCAAGCAGTACCCGCCGTTTTTCGCGTACACCCACGCCGCCGAGGGCCGCAACGCGGCCTACCACGTGGTGCGTCCGACCAGCTCGCCGATCGACGACGCGATCGACAGCTACCTCGCGATCGTGACACCGCGCGACGTGCCGCCGCTCGACGTGGAAGAGGTGCTCTCGATCGACGTCGTCGCGACCAACCGCAGCCTGCCCGCGGACCTGCAGCTCGGCGAGGTCTCGACCACGCCGCGGGGCGTGGCTGCGCCGGCGCCGTTTCGCAACATCACGCCGCTGACGGTGCCGGCGCGACCGGCGTTGGGCAACGAGCTGCACTGGCGACTGCTCTCGCACATGGGCCTGTCGCGCTCGTCGCTGGCGGACGCGGCGGTGCTGCGGGCCCTGCTCGCGCTGTACAACTTCCAACGCGAGGTCAGTGCCACCGCTGGCCGCGCCAACGAGCTCAAGATCGAGTCGATCCGCCGCGTCACGGCCGAGCCCATCACGCGCATGCTCGAGGGCGCGCCGGTCCGTGGCGCGCGGGTTTTGGTCGAGCTCGACGAGGCCCGCGGCGGCACCGCGGGCGAGGCGTTCCTGTTCGGCTGCGTGCTCGACGAGCTCTACGGCGCCCAGGTCACGCTCAACGCCATGGCCGAGCTGCACGTGGTGCTGCACCCCTCCAAGACCGAGTTCCGCTGGCCCGCGCGCAGCGGACGGCGGGCGATCCTATGAGCGACGGCGGCGGTGCACCCAAGGACGGCAGCGTGGCGCCCAGCGGCCACGACGGCGTCGTGCACCAGCGCCTGCTCGAGCGGGCCAAGACCTACGATTTCTTCGTCACCGTCGGCATGCTCGAGCAGCTGACCAAGGACGCGGTGCGCATCGGCGGCGACGGCCCCCCGGGCGGCGAGGCCATCCGCATCCGCCACGATCCATCGCTGGCGTTCTCGGCCGGCGACATCACCAAGCTCGAGTGGGTCGAGGTCCCGCGCGGTGTGCACGAGGCGCTCGAGCGCAAGCGCCATCGCTACGTGCTCACGACCACGTTCTTGGGCCTGACCGGCTCGGCCACGCCGATGCCGCTGTTCATGGCCGAGGAGCTGGCCCAGGCCCAGGACGCCGGCAGCGTGCGCCGCGACTTCCTCGACCTGTTCCACCACCGGCTGCTGAGCCTGGTCTATCGCATCGGCACCAAGCACGACATTCCGCGCGACTTCAGCACCGACACCGCGGATGCGTGGACGCGTCGCGTGCTCGAGCTCGCCGGCTTCGACGTGTGGTCGGGGCGGCGGACCAAGCACATCCCGCTGTGGCAGCTCGCCCGGCTCGCGCCGCTGCTCGCGGCGCGCTCGCGCTCGGCCTCGGTGATCGAGCGCGCGGTGCAGGACCTGTGCGGCGAAGCTCTGGGCGATGCCGTGGTCGAGGTGCTGCAGTTTGCCGGTGGCTGGTCGCCGATCGACCCCGAGCAGCGCACGCAGCTGGCGATCCGCAACTCGATCCTCGGTCACAGCGCCGTGCTGGGCGCGCAGTGCTTCGATCGCGCCGGCAAGGCGGTGATCCGCATCGGTCCGCTGCACGAGAACTTCCGCCGCTTCCTCGCCGATGGCGACATGTACCCGCGCGTGCGCGAGCTGCTGGGTCTGATGTCGCCCGAGCCCATCGAGTTCGAGCTCGACCTGGTCCTGGCCGAGCATGCCCGTCCACCGTTTCGCCTCGGCACGACCGCGGGTCGACGCATCGGCGTCGACTCGTGGCTGTCGTCGAGACAAGGCGCCGCCGGTCGCACGCACCTCAAGGTCGCGATGCCGGTCGTCGACCGTCCCAACCCCGATCACGAAGCCAACGCTGCCTACGAGTGAGGTCCCATGCGCGTCGATCCCCGAGCCCTCGTCCGTCGTCTCAACCCCACCTGCACGCGCGCGCTCGAAGGCGTGGTCGAGCGGGCCGCCACCGGCCGCTTCTACGAGATCACGCCCGAGCACATGCTGCACGGTCTGCTGCAGGTCGAGGACGGTGATGCGGCCGCGATCCTGCAGTTTTTCCGCAAGGACCGGCTGCGCATCGCCGCCGCGGTCGAGCGCGCGCTGCAGAAGCTCCGCACCGGCAACGCCGGCCGCCCGGTGTTCTCCGAGAGCCTGTTCACGTGGTTCGAGAACGCGTGGGTCGGCGCCTCGTTGGAGCGCAACGCCGTGCAGCTGCGCTCGGGCGACCTGCTGCTCGAGTTCCTGACCCACGTGGGTCGCTACACCGCCGAGAGCTTCGCGGACCTCGAGGCCATCGACGAGGGCGAGCTCAAGAAGGTCTTCGGTGACGTCATCGTGTCGTCGAAGGAGACCATGGAGGTGCCGCAGGCCTCCAGCGAGCCCGGCGCCGCGCCGCGGGCCGCGGCCGCCGGTCGCGAGGCGCTCGATCGCTTCACCATCTCGTTCACCGACAAGGCCCGCAAGGGCGAGATCGATCCCATCTTCGGTCGCGACGCCGAGATCCGGCAGGTCATCGACATCCTCGCGCGGCGGCGCAAGAACAACCCCATCATCGTGGGCGAGCCCGGCGTGGGCAAGACCGCCCTGGTCGAGGGCCTCGCGCTCGCCATCGTCGCCAAGGAGGTCCCGGCCGAGCTGCAGCAGGTCGAGCTGCTGGGCCTCGACATGGGTCTGCTCAAGGCCGGCGCGGGCGTGCGCGGCGAGCTCGAGAACCGGCTCAAGAAGGTCATCGCCGAGGTGAAGGGTTCGCCCACACCGATCATCGTGTTCATCGACGAGGCCCACACCTTGATCGGGCAGGGCGCCGACGGCAACGAGATCCCCAACCTGCTCAAGCCGGCCCTGGCGCGCGGCGAGATGCGCACGATCGCGGCGACGACGTGGTCGGAGTACAAGAAGTACTTCGAGAAGGACGCCGCGCTCGAGCGCCGCTTCCAGCCGGTCAAGGTCGACCAGCCCAGCGTCACCGACGCGGTGCTGATGCTCCGCGGCCTGCGGCGCACCTACGAGAACGCCCACAACGTCAACATCCGCGACGACGCGATCGTCGCGGCCGTGGAGCTGTCGGAGCGCTACATCACCGGCCGGCAGCTGCCCGACAAGGCGGTCGACCTGCTCGACACCGCCGCGGCGCGCGTGCGCATCGAGCAGGACGCTCCGCCGGCGCAGCTCGCCGCCCTGCGCAGCGAGCTCGCCAGCGTCGAGCGCGAGCTGGCCGCGCGGCGCCGCGACATCGACGACGCCGCGGCCAAGGACGACGGCAAGGTCGGCGAGCTGCAGGCGCGCATCGACGCGATCCAGGTCGAGATGGGGCAGCTCGACCAGAAGCTCGCTGCCGAGAAAGACGCGATCGCGCGGCTGCGGACCGCGCTCGAGGCCCTGCGCAACGCCGAGCCCGAACACCGCACCGAGAAGGTCGCGGCGGTCGAGACCGCCCGGCAGGCGCTGGGCGAGGTCTGCGGCGAGATCCCCCTGGTGCACGCCGAGGTCGATCGCGACTCCATCGGTCAGGTCGTCGCGGATTGGACCGGCATCCCGGTCGGCAAGATGAAGTCGAGCGCGATCGAGGTCGTGCTCGAGCTCGAGAGCAACCTCGAGGCCCGCATCAAGGGGCAGAACCACGCCACGCGCTCGGTCGCCGAGGCCATCCGCATGTCGCAGGCCGGCGTGCGCAACCCCGACACGCCCATCGCGGTGATGCTGTTCGTCGGGCCCTCGGGCGTGGGCAAGACCGAGACCGCGCTGGCGCTGGCCGACCTGCTCTACGGCGGCGAGCGCTCGATGACGACCATCAACATGTCGGAGTTCCAGGAGAAGCACACCGTCAGCCGATTGATCGGCTCGCCGCCGGGCTACGTCGGCTACGGCGAGGGCGGCATGCTGACCGAGGCGGTGCGGCAGAAGCCCTACAGCGTGGTGCTGCTCGACGAGTGCGAGAAGGCCGACCTCGAGGTCATGAACCTGTTCTACCAGGTCTTCGACAAGGGCATGCTCTCGGACGGCGAGGGGCGCGTCGTCAACTTCCGCAACACCGTCGTCATCCTCACCAGCAACCTCGCGACCGAGGCGATCATGAAGCTGCACGAGGGCGGCGCCAAGCCCGGCGTGGAGGACATCGTCACGGTCATCCGTCCGATCCTCAGCAAGCACTTCAAGCCGGCCCTGCTCGCGCGCATGACCATCGTGCCCTACCGCCCGATGGACCCCGAGATCCTCGCGGACATCGCCAAGCTCAAGCTCGCGTCGCTGGGCAAGCGCATCCGCTTGGCCCACGGCACCACGGTCAACTTCGAAGACTCGCTCGTCAGCGAGCTGGTCGGCCGCTGCACCGAGTCCGAGACCGGCGCGCGCGCGCTCGACCACGCCCTGCGTGGCTCGCTGATGCCCAACCTCGCGCGCAGCCTGCTCGAGCAGATGGCCCAGGGCGGGGTCCCGCCCAAGCTCTCCATCGGCATCGGCTTCGGTGGGGCCTGGCGCTTCGACTACGGCGCGTGAGCGACGTCGTCGTCACGGGCGCCGGCAGTGGCATCGGCGCCGCGGTCACGCGGCGCCTCGTCGCGGCTGGCCACCGCGTGATCGCGATCGTGCGCACGGCCGAGCGGGCCGCGGCGCTGGCGTCGGAGGTGGTCGTGCCGCTGGTCGTGGATCTGGCGGCCGATGACGTCGCGCCGCGGCTGCGCGCGGTGTTGGCAGCGGCGCAGCTCGACGCGGCGCGGCTGCGCGGCTTGGTGCACTGTGCGGGTGCACCGAGCCTCGCGCCGCTCGAGACCGTGGCCCGCCACAGCCTGCAGCAGGCGCTGCAGCTGCACGCGTTCGCGCTGGTCGAGCTGGCGCAGGCGCTGCTGCCGGCGCTGCGCGAAGGCGGCGGGCGAATCGTCGCGATCGGCTCGGTCGGCGGGCGTGTGGCCACGCCGCTGATGGGCGCCTACGGGGCGTCGAAGTTCGCGCTGGTCGCGTTGACCACGGCGCTGCGGCACGAGCTGCACGGGCAGGGCATCGCGGTGAGTCTGGTCGAACCCGGCGTGGTCGACACGCCGATGCTACCCGCCAGGTGCCGCGCTGTTCGACGGCAGTGCCCAGGCCGCGTTGCCGGCCGAGGCGACACGGTACCTGCCGGCGATCGAGCGCGCCGCAGCGACCTATCGCCGCGCCATCGCGCGACCGAGCCCGGCCGATCGCGTCGCGCGGGCGGTCGAGCACGCGCTGTTCGCCCGTCATCCGCGGCCGCGCTACCTCGTGGGCGTCGACGCCCACGTGGCCGCGGCGCTGCAGTGGCTGTTGCCGGTGCGCGCGTTCGAGTGGTTGGTGCGGCGGCTGTGAGGCGTTGCCGCCACCGGGCTAGCACACCGTGACGCCGGGGCTGATCACACAGTCGAGGTCGTCGCAGTCGACGAAGCCGTCGCCGTCGTCGTCGTCGCCGTTGCCGCAAGTGGCATCGGTGTTCTCGCCCGGGCCACACACGGTGACCTCGGGGTTGCTGGTGCAGTCGAAGTCGTCGCAGTCGACGTAGCCGTCCTCGTCGTTGTCGAAGTCGTCCGCGCAGCCGAGGTCGCCGCCCTCGCCGGCCGAGACGCCGCAGTGGTTGAGGCCGGGCGCGCAGGCGTCGGGGATGCACGCACCGCCGTTGGGGCAGGTCGCGTCGAAGGTCTCGCACGTCGCGATGCAGTACGACGGGCAGTCGATGCAGCCCTCGCAGAAGTGATCCAAGCCGCCGGGGGTGCCGATGATGCCGCAGCTGATGGTGATGCCGCGGCTGCCCGCAGGTGGCGGCGGGCACGGCTCGGCGTCCTCGGGCGAACACACGACCGTGCAGAAGTGGTCGTAGCACACGCCCGAGGTGCAGTCGGCGTCCTCGTGGCACGGCGCGAACAGGTTGTCGGCGGGCTCGCCGGTGCTGCTGCTGTCGGCGCCGCCGCTGCTGCTGCCTTCCGCGGCGGTGGTGTCGCTGCTCGATGCGTCGGTGGTCGAGCTGGCGCTGGTGCTGCTCGTGGTCGCGGTGGCCGTGGTCGCGGTCGCGGTGGTGACGTCGCTGCTGTCGCCGCCTTCGCTCGATGCGTCGCCGGTGCTGCCGCACGCGCCCGGGGTCGCGCACGAGGCGTGGGTGACGTCGGACTTGTCGACGCACGCCAGCAGCGCCAGCGACAGGCCCAGCAGCGGTGCACATGGGAGGCGGAGGCAGCGGGACCGGGCGCGACGTGGGCGGGGCATCGCCACCGCAGTGTCGCGGCCGGGGATTTCGATCCACCGCGGGCGGCTAGCCGCCCGCGCGGGGCGAGCGGCGCGGGGGCGGGCCGACGTAGGCGACGTATTCGCGCGGCAGCACCTGCAGCCCGGCCGGGGCCTGGGCTGCGCCCTCGACCGCGTTCGCGACCAGGTTCTGCACGATCACGAACAGCGCCGGCAGATGGATCTGCGCCGGCAGGAAGCCGAGATCGAGCAGCACCGCCGCGGCCGCGCCCGAGATGTTGACCGGCGTGCGTCGGCGTCGCACTGCGATGGCCTCGATGCGGCGCATCAGCTGCCAGTAGCGTTCGGCGGCGCGCCGCTGCCGGCACGGTAGCGCTCGAACGCGGCGACGCGCTCGTCGAGCGGCCGCTGCGCCACGCCGAAGCCGGGGATCGGGCGCACGCGCACGGCGAAGTGGGGCTCGAGCGCCGCCGCGAGAACGTCGTCGTCGTCGTCGCGATTGCCCACGGCCGCGCCGACCTCGAGCAGGACCTGGGCCGCGAGCGCGGAGACCCGCGGCCCGTGCACGCCGTCGGTGGCGAGCAGGCCCGCGACCAGGCCCGCGGTCGCGCTGCCGTAGCAGGCGCCCAGGCGCACGGCCTTGAGCGGCCAGATGCGGGGATCGGCGGCGCAGCCAGCCGCGCTGAGCGCGTCGAGCAGCGCGCACTCGTCGGGTGACAGCGCGCGGTGACCCACCGCGATCGCGATCAGGCTCCAATACGGCGTGGTTCCGGTGAGCTCCTCGAGCACGCTGCGACCGCGGAAGCGATTGTCGCCGTGGCCGGCGTGGCCGACCCGCGTGGACAGTGGCTCGCTCACGGCTCACCGTCCTCGCGGTAGTGCACCGGCGGCGCCTCGATGGGGTAGTGGCCCAGCCGCCGCGGCACGTGCCGCTCGACCTCGGCCATGACGATGGCCAGGCGCGCCTGCACGATCACCGTGATCACGCGCAGCGGCTCGCGCAGTCCGCAGCCGTGCAGCAGCGCCAGGGCGCAGGCCTGCGGCGGCGGTGAGCCCTCGCGCAGCGCCGGCAACAGCGCGAGCTCGTCGCCCAGCGCCGCGCGCAGCCGCTGCAACCACGCCTCGTCGTGGGGCGGCCACGACGGCGCGGGATGCCGCGTGGGGTCGTCGCAGTGCCGCAGCCACGCCCCGTGGGCTTCGACCATCGCCGCGGCCTGCTGCGCCAACGCGCCCGCGGCGACCGCGACCACGCTCGCAGGCGGCGCGACCAGCATGTGCGCGAGCAACCCCACGTGGGTCGGTGCCGAGGCCGGCTCGTCGTACGCGAGCAAGCGCAGCGCGAGCTCGAGCCAGGCGGCGTGCTGCGGCGTCGGCAGCTCGCCGGCGAACGCCAGCAGCAGCTGTTCCGACCACGGCACGTGCGGCAGCAGATCGTCGAGCACGTCGTAGCCCTGCAGCCGCAGCGGCGGCCCGGGGTCGAGCACGTGGAGCTCGAGCTGGGCCGGCCAGGTGGCGTCCTCGATGGGTCCGCGGTGCTCCATGCTCGACTCACTCCTCAGCGCTCGCGGAAGCCCGCGATCACCTGCGCGCGCGGGCCCAACGGCGGCGGCACGTCGCGGGCCACGCGGACCTCGATGACGCCGGGCCTGCGGGCCGCGAGCGCCTCCTTGAGCGCGGGCCCGAGCTCGCCCGGGCGCTCGACCACCCACGAGCCCAGAAGCCCATGGCGCGGGCGATGCCCGCGATGTCGACCGCGCGGCGGTTGCGGACCGCATGCATCGGCCCGCCGGTTGCCGACCAGCTGGCTGCCGAACCACGTAGATGCCGCATCTGGTTGTTCTCGACGATCCACACCACCGGCACGTCGTACTCGACCGCGGTGAGCAGCTCCATCCCCTGCATCGCAGTGCCAGGCGTCGCCGATGATCGCGACGATGGGGCGATCGCCGGCAGCCAACGCCGCGCCGATCGGTGCCGCGGTGCCGTGGCCCATGGAACCGAAGCCGAGGTTGAGCACGAAGCTCTGCTGCTCGCGGATGCACAGATCGTGGACGTTGAACAGCATGTGCCCGCCGATGTCGGAGAACACCACCGCGTTCGGGCAGCGCGTCGTTGAGCTCGACGCGCCAACGCTGCGGCGTGACCGGCACGGCGTCGCTGCGGCGCAGCTGCGGCTGGTCGTAGAAGTCGTGGCCGTGCTCGATCCCGGGGTCGTCGCGCCAGACCGACTGCGCCGCGATGCCGTCGCGCAGTGCGCGGTGGATGTGATAGATGAGCTCGATGACGATGGTCTGCGCGTCTCCGACCAGGGCGATGTCGACGGGATAGCTGCGGGCGATGCGATCGGCCATCACGTCGATCTGGATCAGCGTCTCGCTGGGGCGGAAGCGCGGGTGCCAGTTGAGCGTGGTGGTCTCGTTGAGCGAGGCACCCACCGTCAGCAGCACGTCGACGTCGTCCGACAGCAGCGCGGTGCGGCCGCGGCGTGGCCGGCGATGCCCATCACGCCCAGCGACAGCGGGTGATCCTCGGGGAAGACGCCCTTGGCCCGGGGCGGCGTGGTCGCGACCCGTGCCGGCAGTAGCTCCGCCAGCGAACGCACGTGCTCGGCCGCGTCCGAGGTCGAGGCGCCCGAACCGACCAGCAGCACCGGCCGCCGCGCGCCCAACAGTCGTCGCGCCGCGGCACCGACCGCGCGGCGATCGAACAGCTCGTAGGCCGGGCGGTAGGTCGCGGGGTCGAACCAGTCCTCGACCGCCGGTTGATCCCAGTAGTCGACCGGCACGTTGAGGTGCACCGGTCCTGGCGGCCGGTGAGCGCGAGCCGCAGCGCGCGGCGCAGGTGGTGCGCGAGCCGGGCCGGGCCGGGGATCATGGTCGAGTACTTCGTGATGGGCTTGAACATCGCGACGATGTCGATGTCCTCGGGCGGCGTCTCCTGGGCCGCGCCCTTGCCCAGGGCGTGCGACGGTGCCTGGCCGGTGACCACGAGCATCGGTACGCCGTCGGAGTAGGCGCAGGCGACCCCGGTCACGAGGTTGGTCGCGCCCGGGCCCGAGGTGCCGGCGCACACCGCCATCGCGCCGCAGGTGCGCGCGAAGCCGTCGGCCATGAACGCCGCGCCGCACTCGTGCCGCGCGACGATCAGGCGGAACGCGGGATCGTCGGCGACCGCGGCGAAGAACGGGTGCAGCAACCCGCCGGGCACACCGAACACCACCCGCGCGCCCTCAGCCCGGAGGTAGCGCAGGAACACGTCGGCCATCGTGCCGGGCTTGCCCGCCGCAGGCTCATTCGTGACCACCGCCATCGCCTCCAACCGTCGGCCGTGCGCGCACGCGGACGACACGCGCCATCAAGCCCTCGAGCGAGTCCTTGGCCGCCGAGCGCAGCTCGGGCTCGCCGAGCGCGACCTCGGCCGGCACGTAGACCCACAGCGTGGTGCCACGGCCGGGCTCGCTCATGATCTCGAGCCGCCCGCCGAGCTCGTCGAGCAGCCGCGCGACGATGCCCAGGCCCGCGCCGTGGCTGCCGCCGACCGGCGGGTTCGGATCGGGTCCGCCCGACGACAACACCTGCTCCATGCGCTCGGGCCCGATGCCGCGGCCGGTGTCGGAGACCTTGAGCAGCAGGTGGCCGGGCGTGCCGCCGACCTCGACCACGATGCTGCCGCGTTCGGTGTACTTGGCTGCGTTGGTCAGGATGTTGTCGATCACGCGCTCGAGCATGGCCGGCAGCGTGGTGATGCGCTCGGGCGCCTCGCGGGTCTGGAACACGGTCACGCGGATGTCGCGGGCGACCACGGTCGCGCGCAGCTGTCGGCGGATTCGCTGGGTCAGCTCGCCGACGTCCATCACCGCGGGCTCGAAGGTGGTCGCCGGCTCTCGCGCGGCGATGGTGGCGATCTCTCGCACCAGGCCCGCGAGCTGCGAGACGGTGCTCTCGAGCGTGGCGGCGGTGTCGGCCAGCTCCTCGCCCTCGAGCGGGCGCCGCAGCTGCGCCGCCAGGCCCAGCAGCACCGCGAGCGGGTTGTTGATGTCGTGCGAGAGGTTGCGCAGCTTGTCGCGGTTGGGCTCGCTGATGTCGTGCAGGCGATCGACCACGCGATCGAGGCGCGCGGCCTGTTCCTCGAGTGCGGCCTCGCGTTGCTCGCCCCACTGTCGCTCGCGTTGGTGCAGCGCGAGCACCTCGTCGACCGCCCATGCGTGCGCCTGCACGAGGTGGTCGAACTCGCGGTTGGTCTGCTCGGAGAACTGCAGGTGGTCGGAGACCATGCGTCGCTGCTCGAGCAGCAGGCCCAGCGCCATGCCCAGGCCGGCGCACAGGCCGTACAGCAGCCCCAGCGCCGCGGTCGCGGGCCACCAGCCCAGCAGCTGGGCGGCCAACGCCGGCAGTGCGCCGACGAGTCCGCCCACCAGCGGGCCGCGCCACCGCACGGGCTCGTACCAACGCAGCTCGTACTCGCAGCAGGCGTCGCCGTGGGCGACGCAGGAGCGCTCCTCGAGCGCCGCCGGTGCCATACCCCAGTACAACGTCGGGCCCGCGCGCAGCTGGGCCTGCCGCGACAGGCACATCAGCCGCGACTCGGCACGCGTGGTGGTGTAGCGCAGGCGAATCGACGTGCGCGTCGACGAGCGGACCTCGTACTTGCTGATGCGGGTCGCGAGGTGGCTCGTGCCCGCCATCATGCGATACGCACGCTCGAGCGACACGCAGCGGATGACGAGCATCTGCGGCCCGTACACCTTGAGCATGTCGTGGGTGCACGCGCGCATGAACGCTTGGTCGTTCTGGAACAGCTCGCGCGCCCCGGCGAGCAGGGCCTCGAAGCGGGTCAAGCTGATCCAGGCGTTGGCGCGGTCGAACAGCGCCGGATCGACGTCGGCGCGCTGCGCCAGGGCGGCGACGGTGGCCTCGCCGTACTCCTGCCGCAAGAAGCGGACGAGCGGCAGCAGCACGCGGATGTTGAGCTCTTCGGCGGTCGGGACCGGCGCGATGTCGTCGTCGCGGCGTTCGCCTGGTTCGACCAGACGCAGGCGCGCGCCGGTGCGGACCAAGGACTCACCCTGCCGGTCGCTCGTCTCCACGAAAGCCCGTACCACCGAGCCTCGACGGCTCGCTCCCGGATCCAACGTATCATGGAGATGGCGCAGCTGCTTGCGGGAGAATGCTCCACGCTCGCGCGATCGGATCCCTGCACGCAGCCGCTGCGGTCGTGCCCGCGGATGTGCTGCAGATCGGGTCCGCAGTGGGCGCGCCGGGCGCATCGCGCCAACTCTTGCACCGCTCGTGCTACCCTGCGCTCGGTCGACATGGCGCCGATCTCGATCACGGTGTTCGATGCCGAGACCGGCACTACATCGGAGTACAGCTTCACCAAGTCGCCGGTTCGCATCGGCCGCAATCCGCTCAACGACCTTTCGCTGCCGTTCCCGTTCGTGTCCGGCTGGCACGCCATCGTCCGCTTCGATGACGAGGCCGCACGCTTCTTCGACCTGGGCTCCACCAACGGCACCCTGCTCGACGGCCGCAAGGTCCAGGCTGGGGAACCGGTCGACATCGGCGAGATGCTGTCGGTGACGATCGGCAAGCTCGAGCTGCGGTTGTCTCGCGGCGCAGACCGTGCCGCGGCCGCGGTTGCGGCGACGCCGGCTGCCCCGACCCCGTGGGCGACCGCGCCCGCGGTGATGCCGACCGCCGCGTGGGCGGTGGTCGGCGCGATCGAGCCTGGCCAGCTCGCGGCTCGTCACACCGCCGCGGCGCCGGCGGGGACGGCCCACGTGCCGATGCACGAGATCCACGAGGCGGTCTCGGCGCTGCGTCCCGCGGTCGACCAGTATCGCCGGTCGTGGGCCGCGGTGTTCGCTGCGGTCCACCGGGTCTTGTCGACGATGGACGCGGGCACGCGCCAATTCGCGCTGTCGGTGCTGCAGCGCGAGTTCCCTGACTTGGATCACGAACCGGAGTTCGCGCAGACCCTCGCGCAGGCCGGCGTCTCCGCGGCCGCTGCGCGACCGGCCGCAGGCGGCGAGGTCGGCCAGGTCGCCCAGCTCGCGCGCGCGGTGCGGGCGGGCGAGGAACCACCGCGCACACCCGAGGAATCGGCGCGGTTCCTGCGGTGCGTGGAGGACGTGCTGCGCGCCAGCGCCAAGGCCTTCGTCGAGCTGCAGAAGGGCCAGGAGCAGTTCGGCAACGAGATGGGCGTGCGCACGATCAAGGAGTTCACGCCGCTGCACGCAGCCGGCACTGCCGACAACGTGCTCAAGTACCTGCTCGACTGGCAGGTCGGCGGGCCGCACCGCACGCAGGAGCTCGTGGGCGTGTACGCCGATCTGATGATCCACCAAGTCGCGCTCATCAACGGCATGCTCGAGGGCGCCCGCGGACTGCTGGCGCGACTCGACCCCGGCGAGATCGAGCGCTCCGTGACCGCCGCGTGGCCGACCCGCGGCGCGGCGCTGTGGAAGCAGTACATGCAACGTCACCGCGAGCTGATGGAATCCGATCGCCTGTTGACCGAGGCCCTGTTCGGACCCGAGTTCGCGCGGGCCTACGCCGAGGTCGGCGGCGAAGGCGGCGGCCGTCCGGGGCGCACGTGACGGGGCTGCGGCGCAAGCGGGCGTGCGGTGGGGCGCTGGGCGCGATGCTGGCGATCTCGTGCATGGGGGCGACGCCGTCGTGCGGACGGCCCGAGCAGACCTCGACCGAGAGCGCGAAGGCGCCGCCGTCGCGGGTGCCGCACAAACGCACCGAGGTGGCCAAGCTCGGCGACGAGGTCCTGCGCCACCAGGAGGTCGCGCGCATCGACCAGGAGCTGCACCCCGACGACGACTATCAGATCGCGATCGACGCGTGGATCTCGAACGAGCCCACCGTCGAGCTGGCCGAGGTCCGCATGTGGTGGGTCGACACCGGCAAGGGCGACGAGCGCAGCCCCTTCGGTCGCGGCGTGCGGCGGCACATCGACATCGAGTACGAGCGTCGCGACGCCCGTAGCTTCGCCATCCACCTCGCGGAGAAGGACCGGGTGTTCTCGCTGGAGATCGTGCTCGCCGACGACGGGGTCGCGTCCGCGTTCGCGCCGGTGCAGCTGCCCACCGGCGAGCGCGTCGATCACTGCCGCGTCGACGGCGGCCGGCTGGTGGCGAAGACCGTGGTCGGCCTGCCGGTCGGGCTGGATCGGCTCGAGGTCACCTGCGTCGACGACCAGGGCCAGCGCCACAGCGCCGCAGTCGTAGGCCTGGCTCGCTGACGCTGCGTCGACAGTGATAGGCTCGCGCCCCGTGACACCCCGCGCGATCCCACTCGCCTCGGTCCTGCTGCTCCTCGTCGCGTGCAAGAAGGAAGGGCCGACGGATCTGCCCATCTGCCTGTCGGAGGTCGCCGGCGACGAGGCGGTCGAGGCGAGCTCGGGGCAGCTGCCGCCGGAGATCTGGTTCCAGGTGCTGCTCAAGAGCTACAACCGCAAGACCGGCATCGCGCCGGCGCCGGTCAAGGACTGCAGCGGCAAGCTGGTCGAGCCCGCACTGCCGCCCGAGACCGCCGCGTGCATCGCCGGACCCAACGCCGGCGCGCCGCTGCCCGAGCGTCCGCTGGTGCCCGACGACCTCGTGATCGTGCCGACCGACGACGGTCGCTCGCTGGTGTGGGTCAAGGCCAAGCACTTCGACGACGGCGACGCGCTCGGGCCCATCGCGATCGCGGAGTGGACCAAGCGCGGCATCGCGGTGCGGTCGATCGGCGCGATGCGGGCCCACGCCAACCGCGCCAAGCTGCGGCTCGAGCCCATGGGCAGCGGCAAGGTGCTGGTGATCGAGAGCGACGAGTGCGCCAAGGACAACCCCAAGCAGTGCGAGCGCATCATGCGGCTGGTGCCGATGATCGGCGATCGCTTCGACGAGCGCGCCGTGCTGCTGGCGGACGGCAGCTGCGTGGGTCCGGCCGAGTTCTCGCTGTACAGCAAGCGCGAGGTCTCGCAGGGCGGCAACCTGCGCAGCTTCGAGCTCACGCGCACGGTGAGCTTCACCGACGGCAACGTGATGATGAGCGAGGCGGTCGTGATCAAGGATCGCGATCCCAGCAAGCCCGACGAGCCGGCCAAGGTGTTCCGCAACGCCAGCGTGCAGCGGCCGCTGACGTTGACCGAGCGCGCGATCCAGACCACACCGGGGGTGTGGGAGCCGATGCTCGCGGAGCACGGCTCGGTCTCGGCGCCGCGCGCCAGCGAGTGAGCGGCCGGCCGGCGCGGGGCCGTCAGTCGATGCCGCCCGCGCGGCGTCGGCTCTTGCGCGTGCGGTCGGTGATGACCTTCTTGACCTGCAGATCCACCGTGAGGATCTTGCCGTTCTTCTTCTTCACCAGCAGCACGTCGTTGGCCTCCGCCAGGCTGCGCATCTTGCCGGGCTTGAGCCGACACTTCTTGCACGTGCGCGCGCGGAAGACCTCGGGTTCGACGAAGCCCGCGCGCTGCGGCACGGTGTTGAGCCGGAACACGCCGTCCGAGCCCTGCACGAACACCATCGCATCCTCGGGCTTGTCGAAGCGGCGATCGAAGGTGACCCACAGGGCCGCGTCACCGTTGAGCTCGCCGATCTTGAGGATCAGGCCCGAGTCGTCGCGATGGGTCGCCTCCTCCGTCAGCGCGCTGTCCGAGGATTCGCGGATCTTCTTCTCGACCTGGTACTGCTTGGCGGTGTTCTCGTCGCGGTAGCGCGCGATGACGTGCTTGCTGACGTACACGCGCAGCGGCTGGATCCCGGCCTCGGTCTCGACCTTCTCGAGCTCCTTGGGCGTCAGCGGCAAGCGCTTGGCACAGGCCGGCGCGGCCAGGGCCAACGCGGTCACCACGAGCCAACCGAAGGTCCTGGGGCGCAGCGCGATCACGTCCCAGGGGTTAGCCAAGCGGCGCGCGGTTGTCAATGCGCCCGCATGGAGTTCACGATCGCCAGCAGCACCAGCGCGAGCGCCACGAGGGCGACGATCGTCAGCGCGCGCGCCGTTTTGCCCGAGCGCGAGCGCGACGGGGTCGAACGCTCACCGCCGGGCTCGCCGTTGCCGGTCTCGCTGATCTGTCGCAGCTCGCGGAGCAAGTCGGGCATCGTCGCGAACCGCCGCGCGGGGTCGGGACGCAGGCCGCGGGCGATGGCGGCGTGCAGCGCCGCGGGCACGTCGGCGCCTGGGCCGGTGGTCGGCGGCGGCGGCAGCTCGCCCTTGCGCTTGAGCGCCAGCAGCGTCCGCATGTCCGGGGCGCGAAACGGCGGCGCGCCGTACAGCGCCTCGAATAACGCGATGCAGAAGGCGTACTGATCCGCGCGCGCGTCCGCGGGGCCACCGGTGAATTGCTCGGGCGCCATGTACACCGGCGTACCCACGAGCACACCGGCCTGGGTCACGCCGCCGAAGACCACGGGATCGATGGCGCCGCCCTCGGCCGGCGCGTCGTCGCCGACCGCCGCGCGTGCGAGCCCGAAGTCGACCACGCGCACGCGACCATCGTGGCCGACCAGCACGTTGGCGGGCTTGAAGTCGCGGTGCACCAGACCGGCGGTGTGGGCCGCCGCGAGCCCGCGGCCGGCCGCGCGGAAGACCCCGAGGATGCGTCGCCAAGGCGGCCGCTCGCGCGCGAGCCAGCCCTGCATGTTGTCGCCTTCGATGAGCTGCATCGTGACGAACAGGCCATCGCCGTGCTCGCCCACGTCGAACACGGGCACGACGTTGGGGTGGGACAGGGCCGCGAGCGCTCGGGCCTCGCGCAGCAGTCGTGCGCGGTGTTCGGCCGCCGCCGGGTCGCGCGCGCGCTGGGGCTTGACCAGCTTGATCGCGACGGTCCGCTGCAGCTGCGGGTCGAGCGCCCGGTAGACCACCCCC
This sequence comes from Nannocystaceae bacterium, assembly GCA_046351635.1. Taxonomy (GTDB): domain Bacteria; phylum Myxococcota_A; class Polyangia; order Nannocystales; family Nannocystaceae; genus Xiheibacterium. The sequence goes on from JAXLYC010000017.1 coordinate 50,211, forward strand.
ATGCCGCCCTTGCCCAGCGTGCCGGTCACGACATAACGGCCGATCGTGCCTGGCGGCGCGTCGGTGCTGCTCGCGACGGGCACGGTGTCCGCGCGTGCGGGGCTGGCGGTCGGGTCCTCGGTGCGCGTGTCCACCGGTGTCGCGGGCCACCCTAGCACCTCGCCGGGCTCCCCCGGGCGCGGAAGCGTCGACGTTGTAGATCCTCGCGCGGCTGGGCGGGTACAAAGGGGGGCCGAGAGCCATGATCCGGCTGTCGATCAGCGAGCAGGGCCAGCCGCCACGGCTGGTGACCTTCAACAAGTCGTCGATCGTCCTCGGTCGGCTCGACAGCTGCGATCTGTGCCTCACCGGCAAGGGCGTCTCGAGCCAGCACTGCCGCATCTCGCAGGTCCCCGGCGGCTTCCGCATCGAGGATCTGGGCTCGACCAACGGCACCTACGTCAACCGCACGCGCGTGAGCGCGCCGATGTCGGTCACCGGCTACGACGAGATCGTGATGGCGGTGTACGCCATCCGTCTGCTCGACGACACCGTCGGCACGCGCCCGATCACCGGCCAGGTGCCCATGGTCGTGCCGACCGGTGCCCCGCCGCCCGCAACGACCGGGGCACACCCGGTGGGCGTGCCGCCGTCCTCGCCGATCACTGCCACCGGCCCGATGCCGACGGGCGCGATGGGCCTGCCCTCGTCGGGCTCGCACCCGGCCGCGACTGCACCGCACGGCTTCGGTGCCGCGGGCGTCACCAGCGGCGCGTCGCCGGCGATGGGGCCGCCGCCGGCGAGCGCGCCCGGCCCCGCGACCGCGTCGCCGCCGGGCGGCAACTTCGACGATGCCCGCTGGGTGCGCGAGTGGGAGCGCATCGACAAGCTCGCGCAGCAGTGGCTCGGCTCGCGTCGCGATCGCCAACAGCTGCTGCGCGGTGACAAGCTCGCGCACGCGCGGCGCTGGCTCGAGCAGGGCCGCGGTCGCAAGCCGCCGCCCAAGCGCGAGCACAAGGACTTCATCCGCGCCTCTGCTCGCGCGGCGCAGCTGCGGATCGTCCGCAACGTCGCGATCGGCGGCCTGTCGGTCGGACTGGTCGGCGCGGCGGCATACAAGCTGATCCCACGCGAGATCGAGAAGGCCGAGCAGCAGAGCACGCCGCTGCCCGACGCACCGCCGACGACCGACGATCCGGTGCCGCGGCCGGTGGTGGTCGACACCGCGGCGTCCGACGCCGTCGCGACCGCAGCCGAGGCGCTGCTCGAGCGCGAGCCCGAGGTCGCGGCCCTGCTCGCGCTCGAGGCCTTCGACGCGCTGCCGCCCAACGGCATCGACGACCTGCGCGGGACCCAGGCCGAGCGGGTGTTGCGGCGCGCGACCGCGGCCGCGCACGGGCGGCCGCTGGTGGGTCACACCGCTGCGATCGCGGCGGTGGCGATGAGCCCCGATGGCCGCCGTGTCGCGAGCGTGGACCAAGGCGGCGAGTCGTCGGCGGTGTCGTTGTGGGATCTGCAGCGGCCCGGGCTCGCGCGGCCCCAGAAGCTGCGCGGGCACCTCGGCGCGGTGCGCCACCTCGCGTTCACGCCCGACGGCGCGCGGCTCGTCACCGCCGGCGAGGACGAGGAGATCAAGCTGTGGGATCTGAGCGAGTCGACGCCGCACGATCGCTCGATCCCGATGCCGGAGTCGGGTGTGACGGTGATGGCGCTCTCGGGCGACGGTCGCTGGCTCGCCGCGGGCGGACGCAGCGGCCGCGTGCGGGTGGTCGATCTGACGGCGCCGACCGCCGGCGCGGGGGTGCTGGAGGGCCACACCGGTTCGATCACATCGGTGTTCGTCTCGCGCGAGGGCGGACGCGTCGCGACCGCGGCCGACGACGGCATCGCGATGGTGTGGCGGCTGGGCGGTGGCAAGCCCGCGGGCAAGCCCGTGCGGCTCGAGGGCCACGTCGGCGCGGTGCTCGACGTCGCGTTGTCGCCCGACGGTCGCTGGGCCCTGACCGGCGGCGCCGATCACCTGGGCGTGTTGTGGGATCTGACCGCGCGGGTGCCCAGCGCGAGCATGCGTCCGCTCATGGCCCACGACGAAGCCGTCATCGCGGTGGGCTTCTTGCCCGACGGCCGCGCCGCGGTCACGGCCGGCGCCGACGACATCGTCACCGTGTGGAAGATGACCGTGCCCAAGCCCGAGCAGGCCGGGCTCTCCGACAAGCGCGGCAAGGGCAAGGGTGACATCACCGCGCTCGAGCTGCGCGGGCCCACGGCGAGCGACCCCAGCCATGCCGAGGTGCCGCAGCAGCTGGTGCTCGGCGCCGCCGACGGATCGGTGCGCACGCTCGATCCGTCGCGCATCGACAAGACCATCGACGGCGCCGACTTCGTCGCGCACGCGGCGGGCCGCGTCGCGATCGGGGTCGACGCGACCGCGACGTGGGCGGCCTCGGGCGGCGCCGACGGCAGCCTGAGGGTGTGGGATCTGGCCCATCGTGGCGCGCCCGAGGGGCTGTCGCTGGTCGGACGGGCGCACCGCGGTCAGGTCATCGACATGGCGACCGGGCCGGCGGCGACGCGGGTCGTCAGCGGCGGCGTCGACGGGGTCGCGTGGCTGTGGGACGCGACCGGGTCCACCGCGCTGCGTCCGATCGCGCCGTTGCCGGGCCATCGCGGCCACGTGCACGTGGCGGTCAGCCCCGACGGCAAGTTCGGCGCGACCGCGGCGCAAGACGGCGTCGTGCACCTGTGGGGCATCGACATCGCCGATGCGGACGCGCTGACCCACGCGGCATATCCGGGCCACGGCGGCGCGGTCAACCAGCTGGTGTTCGGCCCCGACGGGCGCGTGCTGATCTCGGTCGCGGCCGACAAGACCGCGCGGGTGTGGCGGATGAGCGACCCGAGCAAGGACGTGCTGGTGCTGCCGCACGACGACCTCGTGCGCCTGGCGGCGATCGGGCCGGACTCGCGCTGGCTCGTGACCGCGACGGTCAACCAGCTCAACCTGTGGGATCTCGACCTGCCCGACGCCGACACCAAGACCCGCGCGCTGCGGGGGCACGACACCGACATCAGCGCGATCGCGATCTCGGGCGATGGTCGCTGGGCCGCGTCGGGCGACACCAACGACCGCGTGGTGCTGTGGAACCTCGGCGCGTCCGAGCCCCGGCCGCTGCGGCTCAAGAAGCACGAGGACGGCATCGATGCGCTCGCGTTCAGCCCCGATCACGCGTGGCTCGCCAGCGGCAGCCGCGATCATCGCGTGGTGTTGTGGCGCCTGGGCAGCAAGCACCCGGAGGACGATCCCATCGTGCTCGAGGGCCACGACTCCGGCGTGCACGCGCTGGCGTGGAGCAGCGACGGGCGGTGGCTGTACAGCGGCGACAACAGCGGCAAGGTCCGCGCGTGGCCGGTCGGCGCCGCCGATCCCGAGGCCGGCGCGATGGTGCTGGCCGGACACAACAACACCATCGCGACGATGGCGGTGTCGCAGGACGGCGGCAGCCTGCTGACCGCGGGCTGGGACGGCGCGGTGCGGCTGTGGCCGCTGCAGCCGGAGGCGTTGCACCGCGTGGGCTGCATGCTCGTGGGGCGCAACCTCACTGCCGACGAGTGGGACGCGCACATGAAGGGCTCGCCGCGCGAGAGCTGCGGCTGAGCGCGGTCGAGCTCGGCGGCGACCTCGCACACGTGCGTCGATCGAAGCCCAGCTCGTCGAGGTCCGCGATCGTTGCGGTCGCGACCACCCGCGCGCGCCCGACGTAGCGCCGATGGTGGCGCCCGCCGCAGCTCGTGGCGCGCCCTGCTCGGAGTTGGCACCGACGCGGTCGCGGAGGCCTCGAGGTGCGCTCGACCGACGGATCGATCGATGAAGCCATGTGCTCGTGACGAGGTCCGGGGGCGACCGCGCCCGGTGATCGCGGCGAAGCTGCGACGCCAGCGCTGGGGCGTACGATGGCGCGCCGGGCCGGAAGGGTCCGGTCCGGCCATGGCGGACGACAGCGACACCCTGGACTGCCGGCGACGTCGTCACGATCGCCGCGACGATGGCCTCGGCGCCCAGCAGCACCACGGCCGCCGCGGCGGGATCCGCTCGCGCGCGGCGTCGCCATCGATCGCTACCTGCTGTTGCATCCGCTCGGGCGCGGCGCGACCGGCGAGGTCTGGGCGGCCCACGACCACGATCTGGATCGCCAGGTCGCGCTCAAACTGCTGCGTGAGCGCATCGACCAAGGCCCACGTCGTCGCGCGCTGCTGGGGAAGCCCAGGCCATGGCCCGCATCCACCACGCCAATGTCGTCGCGGTCCACGACGTCGGCATGTTCGACCAGCGATTGTACATCGCGATGGAGTTCGTCGAAGGCACACACTGCGGCACCACGTGGCCCAGGCTGCTGGCGACGTGCGCAGGATCCTCGACGCGTTCGTCGCGGCCGGTCGAGGACTCGCCGCCGCGCATGCGGCGTCGTGCACCGTGATTTCAAGCCCGACAACGTGCTGGTCGACGCTCGCGGTCGCGTCCGCGTCGCCGACTTCGGCCTCGCGCGCGACGCGTCGGTGGAGATCGCCCGGCAGGTCGTCGGGACCCCGGCGTACATGTCGCCCGAGCACTACGGAGCCGCCGCCGTCGACGCGCGCAGCGATCAGTTCTCTACTCCGTCGCGTTGTACGAGGCGCTCGCGGGCGCGGCCCTTCACCGGCGAAACCGCGGCGGAGCTCTCGTCGGCGATCGTGCGGGCGGAGCTACCGCCCGCGAGCGCGCGTTCGCTGCCCGCCGCGCCTGCGCCGCGTGGTCGGTCGCGGGCTCGCGCGGCGCCGGGGATCCGCTTGGTCATGGAGCGCTGCTGCAAGCGCTCGAGCTCGGACGACGCTCGCCGTGGGGCGTGCGCGCGGCCGTCGTCGCTACGATGGGGCTCGCACGGCCGCGGCGGTGGTCGTGTGCGCGGACGCCGGCAGCCACGCGACCGGTGTCGCCAGCGGCGCGCTGCAGGCCGCCGAGATCTGGCCCGCGGAACGCAGCGTCGCGATCGCGCTGGACCGGGGTCGTCGTCACCGGGCTTCGCGCACGCACAGGCCTCGCGCGCGCGTCGGCGCCTCGATGTCTACGCGCAGCAGGGGCGGTGCTCCACGACGAGCTGTGCGCACGACAGCCGCGGCGCCGCACGGGCGGAACTCGCTGCGCACGAGACCCGCGCGCGCTGCGTCGGATCGCGAGCAGACTCGCCGGACTCGTGGCGCTGCTCGACGGCGGGAGCGTTGCCGCGATCCGCGATCGATCCGTGTTGAACACGCTGCCGTCGCTCGACGAGTGCCGGAACGCCGAGCGCAACGGCTGGGATCCCGTGCCCGCCGACCCCGCGCTCGCCGCACGGGTGGCCGCTGTGCGCAGCCGCGTGCGAGCGCTGCGGCTCGACGTCGCCACCGGGCACGTCGCTGCAGCCCGCCGAGCTGGCCGAGCTACTGGCAGATGCCCGCGCGACGCGGTTCCCCACGCCATCGCGAACGCGCTGCTGCTCTACCGTGAGAACCGCGGACGCCCAAGGCGAGGTCACTGCGGCCCGCGACGCGGCAGACGAGGCGCTGCACCTCGCAATCGCGAACGGCCACGACGCACTCGCAGCGGACGCCGCGACCGCGATCGTTATCACCTGTCGGCCAATCCGTCGCTCGACGGCGAGGCGGAGCACTGGGCCGATCTCGCGGCTGCACTGCTGGAACGGCGGGCAACCCGCCGTTGCGGCGCGCGCACGTTGTTCAACGCGGTCGGCGCCCGGTACCAGCGGGCGGACTTCGCCGGGTCGCTCGAGGCGTTCGCCGCCGCCGAGACGCTGTTCGCGGAGGCCCTGGGCAACAATGCGCGCGAGGTCAGCGGCGCGCGCGGGCTAACCGGTCGATCCAGCTGGCGCAGCTCGGGCGCGTCGACGAGGCCATGGCGATCGCGATGGGCGCCTTCGCGGCGCGGTCGCGGAGTTGGGTCCGATCATCCCGATGCGTGCGAACGCTCCACTTGTTGGCGGTGGTCCGAGCGATCGATCGCGGGCGCAGATGTGATGCGCCGGACGTTGGGCGAGCTCGCGGTTCGTACGGAGCGGCTGTACGGCCCGCGCGGTCGGTCGCTCGCGGACATGCTCTACAACCTCGCCGGTGCCGAACTCGCAGCGGGTGACGCGGCGTCGGCCGCCGCCACCTCGAAGCCTCGCGTCGCGCGTTCCCGGTCGTCGACAACCGCATCGCGCAGGCGGAGTACGACCAGCTCGAGGACCATCGCGGCGCTCGAAGGCGACGCCGCCACGGCCGTGGCGCTGCTCGACCGCGCCCTCATGGTGCTCGAACACGCCGGCGCGTGCATGCCGCCGCGGCAGCCAGGTGCCGCAACATCCGCGCCAGCGTGGCGCTTGGCCGGGGCGATGGCGCGCGGTCATCGATGACGCGGAGCGCTTCGAGATGTCGAGCTTGCCCTCCGGCGGCATGACCCACGCTGCCGAGGCCGTGATCGCCGCGGATGTGCTCGGCGACGCACTCATGCGCGCTCGGATGTTGGCGTGGGCCGAGGCCGCCATCGTGGTCGAGGCGACCGATCTGCCGTTGCTTCGGTTCGCCCGGGCCGTCGTCGAACGGCGCCGCGATGCGGAGCGCCTGCGGCAGATCGCACAGGTGCGCGCAACGCTGGCGCGCGCGACATGGCCCGGCGATCCGCGGGTCCACCTCGTCGACGCCTGGCTCGCCGGTGACTGGCCACCGCCGTCGCAGCCCACGACGGACTAGTCCGCGGGGTGCTCGAATGGGCGGCTGGGCTCCGCCGCAGGTCCGCTGCGCGGAGCAGGAGAATCGGATCGAGGGACGCTAGTACAGCTCGTCGTAGGACCAGCCGCACATCGTGCCGCCGAGGTGGCCGATGCCCGGGCGCCCGAGGTCGTCACCGACGCGTCGATGTCGATGTCGCACTCGCCCTCGATGTCGCCGCTCCACGAGAGGCTGCCGCTCATCGACACGGTCGCGGAGTTCTCGGTGACCGACGCGGAGTAGGAGAGCGTGCCGTCGATGACGATGCCCTCGGCGGCGCAGCCATCGAAGCTGATGTCGGCCGCGCTCGCGACCGAGTCGGGATCGACGTGACCCTCGGCCTGCAGCGTGACCGTGCCGCCGTCGGGGCAGTCGACGGTGCCCAGCAGCGAGCCATCGATGCCGCCGCCACTGTCGCCGCCGCCGTCGCCGCCCAGCGACACGCCGGCCTTCTGCAGCGCGACCTGGGTGCTGCGCCAGCCGGCCTGGGCGTCGCCCTTGTCGGTGCTGGGGCCGTCCGCCTGGCAAGCGGCGAGGGTGGTCGCGAGGAGGGTGAACGTGATGCAACGCGGGAGCATGGCGCCCGGCCGTTCGCAGGATCGCGGCCAGGTGCAAGTGCGCGAGATCGCGTGCGCGCCGCTGTCGCGGGCTGCAACACGGCCGCACAACGCGACGTGGCGTGTCGCCGCGTCGCCGTCGGGGCCGTCGCCGCGCTCACGCACCGGGCGACAGGCGCAAGAACAGGCTCAGCGACTCGACGTCCACGCCGCGGCACTCGCACGACTCGATCGCGGCGGGGACCAGCTTGGTCATGGCCGCGCGACGGCTGCCCGCGGGTGCCGCCGCGGCCTCGCGGAACGCATCGGCCAGGCCGTAGCAACCGTCGATGGCCTTGCTCACGCCCTCGTCGAGCAGCGCCGCGCGGGCCTTGGGCTCGTGGGTCTGCGCCAGCTGTTGGTGCAGCGTCTGCGCCCACGCCGGCAGCGTGCGCGCCGCGTCGTGCCCCGGCTCGGGCGCGGCGAAGGCAGCGCGCATGTTCGACACGCGCGCGCGGCAGGCTCCGAGGGTCTCGGCGTCGGCCTGCGAGCATGCTGCGCCCAAGGTCAGCCCAAGGACCACGACCGGTGTCCACGCGAGGGACCGCATCATCTCCACGCACGTGCGGCCGTGGGCGCTGCTGCGCCAGTCCCAACGTCGTCCGTTTCGTGCAGCGGACCGGACGGCCGCGGGCCGTCGCGGCGGCGCGACCGCGCCGATCGACCCGCGGTTTCGCGGTGCGCTCGCGCTCACCAGAGAGCGTCCTCACGCCCGCCGCGCGCGCCGACGACACCCGAGGCCCATGGCGCTGAGTCGATAGTGCACCCGTGGTCACTGCCCAGCGTCCCAAGTCCGGCAAGCTCCGCAGCCTCGGCGCGCGCCTGCTCAAAGTGCTCGCGCGCCTGTGGAAGCTGTCGAACGCGATCCGCGTCGCGACGCTCAACCTGCTGTTCTTCGCCATCGTGATCACGCTGATCGTGCTGGCGCTGCGCAGCGACGGGCCCGACTTCGCCGACAAGAACGCGCTGGTCGTCGCGCCCAAGGGCGTGATCGTCGAGCAGCTCAGCGCCGAGGGGCCCTCGCTCAGCGGCCTGGTCGCGGGCACGCCGTCCGAGACGCTGCTGCGCGATCTGGTCGAGACCATCGAGCGCGCCGGCGAGGACGACCGCATCGACGTGCTCGTGCTCGATCTCAGCGAGCTCGACAGCGCAGGCATGAGCAAGCTGCAGGAGCTGGGCGCGACCATCCGCGGCTTCCGCAGCCACGGCAAGCCGGTCATCGCCACCGCCGACCACTACAGCCAGGCGGCCTACTACCTCGCGGCCCACGCCGACGAGATCTACATGCACCAGATGGGCGAGGTCTCGATCACGGGCCTGGCGCGCTACGGCATGTACTTCAAGGACGCGCTGGATCGGCTCGAGGTGCAGTGGCACGTGTTCCGCGTCGGCAAGTACAAGTCGGCGGTCGAGCCCTACATCGCCAACGGCATGTCGCCCGAGGCGCGCGAGGCCGACCTCGCGTGGATGGGCGACCTGTGGCAGGTGTGGATCGACGACGTCGCCGCCGCGCGCGGCCTCGCGGCGGCCGATCTGCTCGACTACGCCAACCACTTCGACGAGCACGTCGTGCGCGCCGGCGGCGATGCGGCCGCGGCCGCGGTCGCGGTGCGTCTGGTCGACCACATCGGCGGACGCGACAAGCTCCGCGACCGCGTGATCGAGCTGGTCGGCGAGGACAAGAAGACCCACGACTTCCACCGCGTCGAGGCCGAGCCCTACCTCGAGCTGCTGCGCCGCGAGCGTCCGCCGCACCGCGGCGGCGACAAGGTCGCCGTGGTGGTCGCGCGCGGTACCATCGTCGATGGCGAAGCGCCGGCCGGCACCATCGGCGGCGACTCGACCGCGAAGCTGATCCGCAAGGCGCGTCTGGACGAGAAGACCAAGGCCGTGGTGCTGCGAGTCGACAGCGGCGGCGGCAGTGCCTTCGCCTCCGAGGTCATCCGCCGTGAGCTCGAACTCGCGCGCGCCGCGGGCAAGCCTGTGGTGGTGTCGATGGGCTCGGTCGCCGCCTCGGGCGGGTACTGGATCAGCACCGCGTCGGACGAGATCTGGGCCAGCCCGTCGACCATCACGGGCTCGATCGGGATCTTCGGCATGTTCCCCACCTTCGACAAGCCGCTCGCGCGCCAGATCGGCGTGCACGTCGATGGCGTGGCGACCACGCCGTTCGCGGACCCCTCGCCGCAGCGGCCGCTCGATCCCGCCATCGCCCGCGCGATGCAGAGCGGCATCGAGCACGGCTACCAGGAATTCCTGGCGCGCGTGGCCGAGGCCCGCAGCATGACCAAGGAACAGGTCGACGCCGTGGCCCAGGGCCGGGTGTGGAGCGGTCAAGACGCGAAGGACGCGGGCCTGGTCGATCAGCTCGGCGGGCTGAAGGACGCGATCGCGTCCGCGGCGACGCGGGCCCAGCTGGGCAGCGAGTACGAGGTCGATTTCGTCGAGCCCGAGCTGTCGCTGCAGGACAAGCTGGTGAAGAAGGCGCTCGGCGGCGCGGAGGTCATGGGCTTCTCGCCGCCGCTGTCGGGCACGCCCTATGCCGAGCTGGTGCGCTTCTTCGGGGAGCAAGCCCGCGTCATGGCGTCGCTCGACGACCCGCGGGGGATGTACGCCTACGCGATGATCGACGTAGACTGACGCCAGCGGCGCGTCGTGGAGACCACCCAGGCAGGGGACAGCGGTGCCGGCCCCGGCGACATCGCGTGGGCGGGGACCTTCGCGCGCGAGCGCGTGCGCGCGCAGCTGTTCGGCGACACCTTCGTGCCGCCGCCGTCGCTGGGGCGCTACGAGCTCCGCGGCCGCCTCGGACGCGGCGGCATGGGCACGGTGCTGCTGGGTCACGACCCCATGCTGGGGCGCGACGTCGCGGTGAAGCTGGTCGAGGCGCCCGAGCCCAAGCTGCGCGCGCGCGTCATCCACGAGGCCCAGGCCAACGCGCGGGTGCGTGACCCGCACGTCGTGGAGGTCTACGACGTGGGCTCCGCCGACGCGTCGGTCTACATCGTGATGGAGCTCGTGCGCGGCGAGACCCTACGCGCGTGGTGTCGCGCGCGGCCACGCAGCTGGCGCGAGGTCCTCGCGCAGTTCGTCGCCGCCGGCCGCGGGCTCGAGGCGGTGCACCGCGCAGGCCTGGTCCACCGCGACTTCAAGCCCGAGAACGTCGTGGTCGGCGACGACGGTCGCGTGCGCCTGCTCGACTTCGGCATCGCGCGCGCGCTCGCCGACGCGACGCCGCAGGCCACGCCGTTGCCACCGGACTCGTCCGTGCTCGCCGACCTCGCGACGCTCGCGACCGCGGGCGATCACGCTGGCACGCCGGCGTACATGGCACCGGAACAGCTGACCGGCGCGGCCATCGACGGTCGCGCGGATCAGTTCGCCTTCTGCGTCGCGTTGTGGGAGGCGCTGTTCGGCGAGCGCCCCGGCGGGCCGGTCGCGATCGCGGCGATCGTCGAGGGCCAGTGGCCACCGCCGCGGCCGCGCACCAACCCCAGCGTGCCCCGGACGGTGGTCGCGGCGCTGCGTCGCGGGCTTGCGCTCGAGCTGTCGCGACGCTTCGCCACGCTGGGCGAGCTGCTCGCACGATTGCAGCGTGCGGCCGGCACCAGCCGTCGTCGGCGGGCGGCCGGGGTCGCCGCGGTCGCATCGGCCGGCGCGCTGCTGTGGTTCGCCGCGCACGAGTCCGAGCCGTGCGCCGACGTGGCAGCGCCGGGCGCCGCGTTGTGGTCGCCGTCGCGTCGCGCGGCCGCCGAGCAGGCCGTGCTCGAGGTCCCCGGCGAGCTCGCGGCGACGGCGTGGGCGCGCATCGATCCGGCGATGGCCGACTTCGCCGCGCGGTGGCAGGCCGAGCGCACGCGCGTGTGCGAAGCGAACCCGCCCGAGCGCGTCGCATCCGAGCGCTGCCTCGATCGCATCCTCGCCGACGCCGACGCCCTCGCGCAGGGCCTCGACCGCCTCGATGCGTCGACGCTGGTCGAGCGGCTCGACGGCGCGCAGCGGCTGCCCGCGCCCGCGCGTTGCAGCGATCCCGCGGTGCTCGCCGCGATGGGGGCCCGCGTGGGCGACGAGGATCCGCAGGCGCGCGCGCGCTTGACCGAGGCGCAGGCGTCGCTGCGCCAGGGCGAGTTCGCGGTCGCGTTGGCCCAGGCCGAGGCGCTCGCGGTCGAGCCGTCGGTGTCGCGCTCGCCGTGGCTGGCTCGACGCGTGGCGCTGGTCGGCGCCAAGGCCCAGGCCGAGCTCGGGCCCTACGACGGGGCCGCCGCGGCGCTTTCGGCGATCTACGAGGAGGCGGCCGCCGCCGCCGACCCGGAGGCAGCCAGCGTCGCCGCGGTCGCGGCGGCCAACCTCGCGACGCAGCGGCTGCACGATCGCGCGGCCGCGCACCAATGGTCGCAGCGCGCGCTGGCGGCCGCGCGCAACAGCCTCGATCCCGGCGCGCTCGAGGAGGCCGAGCGCGCGCTCGCGATGGCGGCTCGCGCCGCCGGGCGCTACGACGAGGCGTTGCGACTCTTCCAGGGCGTGGCCGCGCGGCTCGAGCAGCGGTGCCCGTGGCCGTGCGCCGCGCTCGTGGACATCGAGGTCGAGCTCACGATCGTCGAAGGTGGCCTGGGCCACAACGAGTCCGCCCTGGTCCACGCGCGGCAGTCGGTGGTCTTGGCCGACGCTGCGCTCGGCGGGGGCCATCCCACGACTGCGGCCGCCTACAACCACTTGTGCGTGCAGCTCGACACGATGGCCCGCACCGCCGAAGCGCTGCCGTACTGCGAGCGCGCCTACGACATCATCGTCGCGGCATTCGGTCCCGAGCACGCCGAGTCCGGTGCGGCCCTGGGCATGCTCGCGACGCTCGAGGCGGCGACCGGCGACCCCGAGCGCGCGCGGTCACGGCTGCGCGAGGCCGAGGCCATCCTCGTGCGGACCCTGGGCCCCGGGCATCCCGATGCGCTCGCCGCGACGTCGAACCTGGCGCTCATCGAGATCAATCGCGAGGCCTTCGCCGAGGCCGAGGTGCTGCTGCGCGACGTGCTCGCGCGCAACGAAGCCGCGGGCGCGCCGCTCGACCCCTTCGACGAGGGCACGCTGCATCACAACCTCGGCCTCGCGTTGATGGAGCTCGGCCGCGACCACGAGTCGCTGGTGCACCTGCGTCGCGCGGAGCAGCGGCGCAGCAGCGTGGGCGTGCCCGGCGAGCTGCTGACCACCTCGCGCACCGCGATCGGGGTGGTGCTGCTGCGCGTGGGCGATCGCGCCGCTGCCATCGCGTCGCTCGAGTCGGCGCTCGCGGCGGAGACCGAGACCGACGACGACTACAACCGCGCGACCCGGCGGTACTACCTCGCCGAAGCGATCGCTGACGACGATCCCGCGCGCGCGCTGCGGTTGGTCGACGAGGCGATCCTCTTGTACCGGGGACACTCGCCGAACGCCGATCCCCTCGACGCCGCGGTGCAGCTGCGCACGACCCTGGCCGCGCGCGCCGACACCGGCTGATTGCGCGTGCGATCAGTCGACGAACTTCGACAGCAGGCGGATGTACTTCACCTGGTAGCCGTTCGACGGCTCCGTGACCGACCACGAGTCGAGCGGCCAGCCGTCGTTGAACTCGCGGTACGACTTCTGCGGTGGCTGCCCGAACGGTGGCGACAGCGGTGCCGCGCCGCAGTCGAACCCGCTGCAGCCGGCGGGGCAACATCCATCCCAGTCGTAGCTGGGGTTGGGTCCGCCCACGAGGTAGCCCGGCGGCGGGCCGAACTGCGACTCGCCCTCGGCGTCCCAGTCGGAGCCGTGCGCGAACCACGAGTGATACAGCGTGGTGACCGACGTGCTCGCGCCGAGCTCGTCCATGTTCGACAGGTACACCAGCGACAGCGGGTTGAGCCCGTGCAGCGCGTGGACGTAGCGCTCGGCGGCCCGGGCCGCGTCGGCCGCGGCGCCGCCGTCGGCACCGTAGCCGACCGCGTTCCACAGCAGGTTGCCCTGGTCCGCGCGGACCTGGTTGCTGCCCCAGACGTAGACGTACAGCTGCGCGAGATAAGGATCGGGATCCGACGCCAGCGTGCCGAGGTTGTTGTCGCTGTCGAGCCCGCCGGCGTAGGCCGCGAGGATGTCGTCGACCACCGCCGGCGTGGCGCCGTCGATCTGCGTGTAGGCCAGCAGCGCGTCGTGCTCCTCCATCGCGAACACGTCGAGGTAGCCCGAGCCCATCAGCTGGGTCTGGTCGTAGTCGGCGTCGAAGGCCGCGCGGTACTGAGGGTCGCCGGTGAGCTCGAACAGGTAGGCGGCGGCGGTCAGGCGCTTGATCAGCCGGCCGTGATCGTCGACCTCCTGCTCGCCCGCGCCGATCGAGCCGCTGTTGTAGAAGGTGACGCCGGGGTTGGCCGCGGCCCACTGCCACGCCTGCTCGGCGCGCGTCGCCAGCTCGTCGGCGAAGCCGGGGTAGGCCGCCGCGATGGCGTCGTCGCGATAGACCAGGGATCCCAGCGCGAAGGCCCCCGCGACCGACAAGCTCGCCGAGGTGCTCGCCGGCCCGTAGGTGCACGGCCCGGTCGCGGACGACGGCGAGGTGTCGGGTGAGCCGCCGAACGACGGATCGGGCGCGCCGTCTTGGCCCACGATCGACAGCACCGAGCCGTCACCGCCCTGCATGCGCACCAGCCACTCGAGGTTCCAACGGTTCTCGTCGAGCACATCGGGCACGCCGTTGCCGGACTCGGGCAGGCCGTAGTCGTCGGTGAAGGCGGCCGGTCGCTCGCGGTAGGCTCGCAGCAGCGTGATGGCGTAGCTCGCCGACCAGTTGGTGTACTTGTTCTGATCGCCGGCGTCCCACCACCCGCCTTGCAGATCGCGCGGCGAGCCGCCACCTTGCGCCTCGCACTCGGGGCCCTGGCCGGGGCCGAGGTGCGCCGCGCCGTCGGCCCAGTCGGCGCCGGCGTAGCGCGCGTCCTTGGCGAAGCCGTCGCGCTGGTAGAACAGCATGCGCACCGCGGCACGCAAGACGTCGCGGTAGACGTCGTCGGCGATGCGGAAGACGTCCGAGCGGACCTGGTTGTCGACGTCGAGCACGTAGTAGTCGCCCGGCGTCTCGAGGCTCGACAGATCCACGCGCCAGGCGACGTCGCCCGAGGACGGATCCTCGGCGCCGCCTTGCCATGGCACCAACTCCGGCATGAGCACGGCCTCGCCCGAGTTGGCGTCGATCACGGCCCAGCTCGCGCCGGGCGTGAAGCCGGAGCCGGCGTCGAAGCCGGTCACGGGGCTGCGCACGACCGCGATCTTCTCGGCGCCAGGGCGCCAGCCGAACTGATCCACGACGATGAACGGGCTCTGCGGCTGCTCGGGATCGGGCGGCTCGCCGGTCGAGTCGGCGCCGGTGCCAGGACCGCTGGCGCTGGCCTCGTCCGCGCTGGCCGACGCGCTCGGATCGGTCGCGGACGCGGTCGGGCCAGTGGATGGTGCGGTCGTGCCCGGGCCTTCACCGCTCGATCCCGAGGACGCGGCGCCGGCGGTACCGTCGTCGCTGCACGCGCCGATCGCCAGCATCGCGGCGATCGTGGCCAGCGGGCCGCAGCGGCCGGTCTTCGCCGGCACGGACGCGCGTTCGGACGACGTGCGTGGATCGAAGCGGTGGCCCTGCCCGGGGCCGGCTGCGCGATTTCGCGGTTGCATGCGACACCTGCCCTCGCCGATTGGACACGAGCGGCCACGTCCTCGAATCGGCGCCCGCCATCGTAGCCCACCCGGCCGTGAAGCGGCTGGGATCGAAGCGCTCGCACGGCGCCCGCCAGGCTGGCATGCTCGGATGCGATGATGGGCAGCGGTTGGTTCGAGGGTCGCCGGGTGGGTGTCGGCGCGACGGTTCCGGGGCGCGCGCGCAGGTGGGCGCGCGTGGTGATCGCCAGCGCGCTCGCGGCGATGCCTGCGATCGGCTGCCGCGACGACGCCACGCAGACGAGCGCCGAGGGCAGCAGCAGCAGCGGCCCAGGCACCAGCGGCGGCAGCGTCGGCACCACGGTCGCCGACAGCAGCAGCGGCGGGCTCGACTCGAGCGGCAGCGTCGGCACCACCGGTACCGACGGCGAGTCGAGCGGGGCACCGATCCCCGATCTGCCGCACGAGCCCTCGCCGTTGACCATCAACGAGGTCATGCCCGGCAACGGCTCGACGCTCAACGGCCCCGGCGGCGACACGCGCCCCGACTGGGTCGAGCTCGTCAACACCAGCGACGCGCCGGTCTCGCTGGGTCGCGTGCAGCTGCGCAACGCCGCCAACGAGACATGGATCGGCAGCGATGCCGACGGCGCGATCGCCCCGGGCGAGCACTTCCTCGTCTGGCTGGCACCCAGCGACGGCGGCGACGGTGTGTTCACCGGTTGGTCGGTGTCGAAGTCCGCGGACGTGCTGACGCTGTTCGTCGACGACTGGCAGGCCGAGAGCGTGCCGTGGAACGGGCTGGGCGTGGACGTGTCGTGGCTGCGGATCCCCGACGTCACCGGTGACTTCGTCGCGACCGCGCTGCCGTCACCCGCCGAGGTCAACGCGGCTGCGCCCAGCGCGACCTTGGACCCGGCGCAGGAGACGGTGTTCCTGCTCGACGTCGCGCACCGCATCGACTTCGAGATCACGCCCGAGATCACCGCGATGCTCGATCAGCCCGACCGGCCCAAGGTCCATGTCGAGGCCAGCATCGACGGCATCCACTATCCCGATGTCGGCATCCGGCTCAAGGGCCACGCGTCGTACGACACCATGGACGGCAAGCCCGGCTTCGTGGTCGACATGAACTTCGGCGAGACCGGCGCGCACTTCCGCGGGCTGACGGCGTTCAAGCTGCACAACGGCAGCGTCATCGATCCGACCCGCGCGCGCGACCACATCACCTACCGCCTCGCGCGCGAGTTGGGCCTGCTGGCGCCGCGCGTGGGATGGGCCGAGGTCTACTGCAGCGGCGAGTACTACGGCATCTACATCATGGTCGAGCGCCACGACCAGACCATGATCGAGGCCCGCCGTCCCGGCGCCGGCGCGCTGGGCATGATCTTCGAGCCCACCATCGGCTGGGAGGGTGACTTCGGCTCGCACGCGACCTCGTGGGACTACGAGGACGGCCCCCAGCCGATGCCGGCGCAGGCGCAGGAGACCCTCGACGCGATCGACAACATCGTCGGCGGCGCCGCGACCGATCAAGCCGTCGCGGCGCTGTGGAACTACGTCGACCACGACAGCCTGATGACGTACATGGCCTGGGAGGCGATGGTCGGCAACACCGACGGCTACATGGCGCCGAACAACTGGCGGCTGTACATCGACGGCACCACCTTCAAGCTCGAGCTGGTCCCCAGCGGCGCGGAGTGGACCTGGGACTGGACCGTGAGCCCGTGGTGGTTCAACGGTCGCCTCGCGAGCTTCTGCAACGACAACTACGCCTGCCGCCACGACTACGCCGCCCGCATCCTCGAGGTCGCCGACGCGGTCGAGGATCTCGAGCTGCTCGACGACTTCGAAGCGCGGCAGCAGTGGCTGCTGCCGTTCATCCAGAACGACCCGCGTTATCCGATCTACCAGCCGGGCGACTACTGGTACCCGTGGGGGACGTACGATCATGCGTACCCCAGCACGATCGAGCATCTGACCAACAACCCCGACGACCAGCGCAACGAGGTCTACGCGAACTTTCCCGATCTGCAGCCGTGAGGCGGCGCGGGCGTGGAGCGACGCCGCCGTCGAGCGGCCGGACTACAGCGAATAGCTGCGCAGGGCGTGCGCGCATCGCTGGCACGAGTCCTCGAAGTAGGTCTCGTACTCGGGCTCGCCTTCGTCCTGCACGATCACGGTGCCGTCGCGCACCACCGTCAGCGTGAAGTGCAGCGGCCCGGACCAGTCCATGAGTAGTCGGTCGTCGTCCAGGACCCGCAGCACGCTGATGCGCCAGCCACCCGCGTCGTCGTCGGTGCGGCGCGCGACGCTGGCCCATTCGTTCGCCTCTCCGCTGTCTTGCGGCCACTGCGCGCTGAACTTGCACGGCGTGCCGCCGCCGACGACGCAACTCCACTCGTACGTGGTCCGGTCGGTCGCGACCGTGATCGCGTAGGTCCCCGGCAGGAGCGACGCGCCGGCAGGCGCGAGCTCGAGCCCGAGGCCCTCCTCGCAACCCGGTTGCAGGCACACCTCGCCCGGTGAGTCGTGGCAGGCGAGCAGGGGAGACAGCGACACCAAGGCTGTGAACTTCCGGGCAATCGCGAAAGCCCTCAGCATGAGGTCCCCCAGTAGTCGTGGGGCCAAGCCGCGATCGTGGTTTGGATTTGAGTGAAGCTCCCGTGTCTAAGTCGCTTGAAGATGGTTCCCTCGGACGTGCTGCCGACCAGGGTACCGTACACTCGGCGATCTGTCTCGCCGAACCACTCGTAGAGTGGCGACCCGCTCATTCCAATCTGCGTCTGGTGGTTGGTCTGAAGCAGGTAGTCGAATACGCGAGTCACACGCGACGATTGTCCGTAGAGATCCTCACCGCATCCGCCTCTTGGTGCTTGATAGCCGAAACTGCCGGGATCAGGCGTCGCGCTACACATGCACGCCTGAGAAGGAAAGCCAAAGTTCCATAAGTTGCGTCCATCAACATAGTCCCGAGATGCATGCGCGTAGTCGAAGCACCCAGGTGTGTAGTTGTCCGTCTCCTCGAGGATCAGAAGAGCGAAATCGTTGATGTTGCTCTCATGCTCTGTTTCCGCATACATGAATCCATGTGGAACATAGTACCACTGGACTCGCCGAGTGCCTCCATTTGCTTCGTCGTTGCCTGCACGCACTCGGACTTTGAGAAGTCCGTCGGCACCCGCGCCGGCGATCCACACATTGTGCCCCGCGGTGAGTACGTGTTTGGGACCCACGAAGATACCCGAGCCACCAGCCGAGCTTATCGTCGACGTAAGCCTCGCGAAGGCCCGCCACGGGTATGCGGTGCGATTGCCACGGCGCTCGCGCTCGTCATGGGCAAGGCCGCACCTATCCTCGGTGAGCGGACCTCTTGTCGGAGTTCCACCGGACGTGATGTCGAAGCGGGCGACTCCGGAACGATGATGCGTCGCTGAAGGGGCGCAGCCACCGACCGCCTCGCGACTGCACCACATTTCCCCGCTGGCGGAGACCAGCATCCCAGGGCCCCCGTCGCGATGCCCAGAATCGTCGCCACAACGCGACTCGCTCGATCGTGCGGCGATCAGCCGCTCAAGCGACGCTCGCCGCCTGGCTGCCGCCTGGGAAGCGCGCTCCGCCGTGGCGAGTCCCGCGACGCCGACCGCATCGTAGGCCGCGGTCAGCTGCACCGGGAGCTCTCTCTGGGCGCCGCGCCTCCAGCCAGAAGGCTCCTGCGCGCCCCGCCGGGCGGACCGCGTAGTCGGCCCCGCGAGCGGGGAGGACGGAAGCCCGCGGCGCCCGAACCCCGACGATCCGCCCAGGGAACTGGTCGCGTCGCACGCGCTGGACTCTTGCGCAGGACCCTGCTGCGCGAGACAGCCTCCACAACGGCAGCCAGCAGTCGATCTCTTCATATCTGGGTACCTCAGCCGCTCGACCGGCAGACAAGGTCGACACTGATGATGACATAAAGCGTCACACCACCACTCGGCGCAGGCGTTGCCCGAAGCACTACTTTCACGTACGGATGCTGGCACTGCGTGATTGGGGCGGAGAGCTGGATGAGCCCCGGGGTGACGGACGGATTCGCTGAGCCCGTTGTCGCCGGCGTGCTCCCGAGGTCAGCAGTCTTGTAGACGAACTCGGCAGCGTCGCGACGGCTTGGGTTCGCACCTTGGACGACGATCTGGTACGTGCAGCCCGACGCAAGGTTGCGCGCGTGTACTCGGACCGACGCGCCGATGAATGCGCAGTTCGGCACAGCGACCGCGGGCGCAAGAACAACATCGTAGCTTGCCGAGCCGGCTGCGAGGAACGAGTGGTTGAACTCTGCGTACTCGCAAATACTAATAACATCTCCGCCGTCCATGATGGCCCCCGATCCTCGGTCGCCGGCAGTCGTCGCCGGCAGTCGTCGCAGCATACAAGCAACGCGAATCGCTGTCAAGACGGATCCCGGCAGGTGCAGCATCTGCGGCTCTCCGAACCTCTTGCGGCGCGAAGCCTGCGTCCGTGGTGCGGTGGGCGCCCGCGGGCGTCAGCCGCCGCCGGGCAGCGTCGGTCCGCAGCCGGGCAGCGACGGATCCCACCGGTACTCGCCCGCACCGTAGTCCCACACGAAGCACGGGCTGCTCGGGCCCTCGCCGGTGGCATGGATTGCGACCTTGAACTGCGCGCCCTCGGGCTCGAGCACGATGCCGGTCTCGGGATCGACGATGCCGGTGGTGGACCACACGCGCCAGTAGGCGTCGATGGGCGTGCCGATCTGTGCCGGCGGCACGGTGGTCTGCACGCCCAGCGGGCAGTAGCCGCCGCCGGCCTGGCACACCGCCCACACCGACAGCGGATCGAGCGGCACGCCGTCGGCGTCGATGCTCTGGAAGACCAGGTCGAAGCCGATGCGGCCGATCACCACCGTGCCGTTGCTGGCGTAGGTCGGCGGCACCTCCTGCGTGGGTCCACCGTAGGCCCCGCCGGCGAAGACGATCGGCGAGCCCGCGGGCGCGGCGAGATACGGCACCAGCGTCACCGGTTCGACCGCCCACACGTCCTCGAGCAGCACGTGGCCGGATCCGGGGTACACGTAGCCCGCGAGGATCGTGCGCGTGACCATCGGTCCGTACCACCAGCGCGTGCGGTCGCGTTCGTCGCCCAGGGCGCCGATCGTGACGCCGACCTCGTCGCCGAGGAAGAACGCGAGGCTCTGGATCCGCCGCGGCCCGACCACCAGCAGCGGTCCGTCGCCGTCGCGCTGCACCGCGCCGCCGAGCAGGCCCAGGCTCGGGTCCTCGGCGATGCCGGCCCCGGGCAGTCCGCCGCCTGGCTGTCCGCCACCGCCACCGGGCTGTCCTCCGCCACCGGGTTGGCCACCGCCGCCGGGCTGGCCACCGCCACCTTGCCACGGCGGCAGCAACAAGCCGAAGCCGATGCCGGCAGCGCCGCCGATCCACCACACCACGCGGCGATAGCAGTTGGTCAGCAGGCCCATGTCGACCGACCACACGTTGGCCAGCTCGACCAGGTGGCCGATGACAGGGGGCACGCCCGCGAGATCGAGCACGATGTCGTCCTTCGCGTCGCGGTACGCCGCGAGCAGCAGCGCCACGCTCACGGAGGTCTGTCCGTCGGCGACGGTGCCGTAGTAGTCGACCTTCAGGCCCAGCACCGCGAGACGGTTGATGTCCTGCTGCGCCGCGAGGCCCACGCGCCCGAGGCCGGCCGCCGCCGCGATGGCCTCGGCCTGCTGCGCGACGTCGTGGTCCATGGCTTCGTATGCGCGTGCGATCTGCATGCGCAGCGCGACCTGGCGGAACTTGCTGCCGATGTCCGCGACGCGGGCCTTGCACAGCACGCGATCGATGCCGTCGGGCCAGTTGTCACACAGGCCGGCCCACGACGGCAGGTTCTGGCCCGCGGCCGCCAGCGCCACCGCCAGGGCTTCGAATGCCAGCAGCTCTGCGCTGGCGAACCCCGGGCACACCGGCTGCAGCCAGAAGCCGGGCCCGCCGGCCGGGCCGATGGCGGCGTGACCGGGATCGGCGTCGCACCCCGCCGCCACCACGCTGCCGAGGTCGGCCACGATCGCGTCGAACAGCTCCGGCGGCGGCGCGAGGGCACCCTCGGGATCACGCGAGTCGAAGCGCACCAGCAGGCGGCCGTCGTCCTCGTCGGCGCAGGCCTCGGACACCGCCCAGAGCTCGCTCACCACCGCGAGCGGCGCGTCGTCGTCGCCGGTGTCGATCATGTGCGTGCGCAGCTGCAGCGAGGTCACGCCCGGCAGCAGCGCTGCGACGGCGTCGGCGTCGTAGCGCTGCACGCGGGGCTCGAAGAACGCGTCGCTGGGTTCGAAGCCGAGCGCATCGAGATCGGGCAGCTGCAGCGCCGCGACCGCGGGCTCGGCCTCGGCCTCGTGCTCGTCGGTTGCGTCGTGCTCGTCCGCTTCGGCGCCGTCCTCGGTCGGCATGCTGCAGGCGAGCGTCAGCGCCGTCATCGAGGCGGCCAGCGGGTGGACGAGGCGAGGGCGGTCGGGGCGACGGTTGCGTGACGGCATGCGCCAGGGCACTGAGCCGCGGATGGCTGCGGTCGATCACGGCGCGCGTCGAATTCCCGCGAAGCCGCGCTCAGGGCCGTGCGCCGCACTGCGCCAGCCACTGCCCCGTGGTCGCGGCGTCGCGCTCGACCTGCGCCGCATGCAGCCGCGCCAGCGCGACGCGCAGCGCCGGCACCGCTTCGGCGCAGCGGCCGGCCTCCATCAGCGCGCGGCCGAGGTTGGCGCGAAACGCCGCCGCGTGGGGATGGGCCGGGCCCAGCGCGGTCTCGAGGATCTCGGCCGCACGGCCGGCGTGATCGATGGCGCGCTCGTGCTGCCCGCGACGGGTCGCGAGATCCGCGAGGTTCGACAGCGTGACGCCGACGTTGACGCTGTGGCTGCCGTGCGACGCGGTCCAGCCGACCAGCGCTGCCTGCAGCGCGGCGTCGGCCTCGTCGAGCCGGCCCGCCTGGGTCAGCGCGACGCCACGGGCACCGACGATCCACGTCAGACGTGGATGGCCGCGCTCGAAGCTGGCCTGGGCGATCGCGAGCGCCTCGTCGAGGTGCGCGACCGCGGCGGTGGCGTCGCCGCGCTCGAGCTCGACCGCGGCGAGGTTCTGCAGCGCGGTGAGGTTGAACGCGTGCGCGCGTCCGTGCACGCGCGCGCCGCCGGCGAGCGCGCGGCGCAGGGACGCCTCGGCCCGCGCCGGCGCGCCGGCGGCGAGCGCCGCGTTGGCCTCGGTCAGCTCGGCCAGCACGACCTCGACGTCGTCCGTGCCGAACACCGCCGCGGTGCGCTCGCGCAGGCCCACCGCGCCGGCGCTGGCGCCCGCGACGTCGCCGGCCGACACCGCGGCCTCGACCCGCATCCGCGCGGCACGCAGCGATTGCGGACCGTGGCCGCCATCGAGCGAGGCCGCGAGGGTCACGGCGCGCTCGGCCATCGCGACCGAGTCGTCCACGCGGCCGTGTTCGTTGGCGACCTTGAACGCGTCGGTCACCAGCGCGAGCTCGAGCCAGGCGTGCTCGGGCACCCGCGCGAGCGCGGCCTCGGCGTGGCGGCGCCAGGCCTCGGCCTCGAGCGGGCGGCCCTGGAAGGCTGCCGACCGTCAGCACCAGCTCGGCCGCGGCCATCGCCGCGGTCGCGTCGTCGCCGGCGCTGGTCGCGAGCCAGTACGCGGTGTTGAAGGCGTCGAACGCCTCGTCCGCGTCGAAGCGTTCGAGCGCGAGCAGGCCCTGCAATCGCGAGGCCTCGGCCCGCGCGCGCGGATCGGCGGTGGCGTCGGCGCGCGCGAGCGCGTCGCCCAGCAGCGCGCGGCCCGCGCTGGATCGCCCGCCGCGAATGCGGCCCGGCTCGCAGCCTGGGCCGCGACGAAGTCGGGGTCGATGCTGGCGCCGTGGGGATCGTCGACGCAGCCCTGCGGGCCACGGATCTCCTGCAGCGCGCGCAGGCTCGGCCGCACGTGCGCAGCAGGTGCGTCGCTGGCGACGAGCGCGTCGACCAGCGCGCGCGTCCGCACCGCAGCGGCCTCGATGCACGCGCGCGCGCCGACGTCGACCGCGGCGCAGCTCGCCTCTCGCCCCGCGACGTCGGCCTGCTCGCGCGCGCAGCTGCTCGAGCAACGCGCCTGCGTCGACGTCGTCGGCCGCGAGCACGGCCTGGGCCTGCGCGCTCCACGTCGGCGCGGGGCCGCTCGCGCACGGCGGCGCGCTGCGACCGGCCCCGCCCAGCGCTGCGACCACGGCGGCCGACGCGAGCACCACGTGCATCGGGCCGCGTCGCGGCGGGCGCAGCCCGTCGAGCAGCGCGCGCATCGACGCGGGGCGCTGCGCCGGGTCCGGCGCCAACGCGTCGTCGAGGCGGCGACGCAACCATCGCGGGATCTGCCGATGCGGCCGTGACCGCGACCGCGCCGCCTTGCAGCTTGGCGCGCAGCAGCTCGCGCGCGCTGCTGCCCGCGAACGCCCGCCGGCCGCAGAGGATCTCGCACGCGGTCGCTGCCCAGGCGAACAGGTCCGCCGACGGTGACGGTGCCGCGCCGCGTTGCAGCTCGGGCGAGAGGTACGGCAGCGTGCCGGCCAGCGCGACGCCGTCGTCGTGGGGTTGCTCGAGCCAGCGCGCGAGGCCGAAGTCTGCGACCTTCACGCGACCATCGTCGGCCACGAGCACGTTCGCGGGCTTGAAGTCGCCGTGCACGATGCCGCAGGCGTGCGCCGCCGCGAGACCCTCACCTGCGGCGCGCAGCACCGCGAGGCGCTCGTCGAGACCGCGCGGTCGCGCCGCGGCCCAGGCAGCGAGGTCGGTGCCCTCGATCAACTCCATCCGATGAAGACCTCGCCGTCGTGCTCGCCGACCTCGAACACCGGCACGACGTTGGGATGGGTGATGCGCGCGAGCGCCTGGGCCTCGAGCTTGCAGCGAACCGCACGGCCGTCCGTCCGCGCGCGTGCAGCAGCTTGATCGCGACGCCGCGCTGCAGCACCGGGTCGTGGGCCTCGAAGACCTCGCCGAAGCCCGCGGCCCAGCCGTCGCAGCACGCGGTGACGACCGATGCGCGTGGGTCGCCGCGGACCGTGGCGCAGATCTGCGCGGCAAGCGTCGATCGCCGGGTCGGCCTGGGCCGCCGCGCCGAACCGCGCGCAGGCGGGCGTCGTCTTGCGCGGCGTCCACCGCAGCAACCTGGCAGCGGCGCGCGCGAGCGTCCAGCACCGCCGCCGGCTCGCGCGCGTGCGGATCCGTGGCCGCGTCGGCCTGCGGATCCGTGATCGATGCGCCCGGCTCGGGGCTCTTGCCCGCGGGGTCCGCGCTCACGCCTCGGTGCGGCCGGCCGCGCGCGCGCGCTGCTCGAGCGCGTCGCCATCGGGCGCGTGCGGATCGAGCACCGCCAGGCGCTCGCGCAGCTTGTCGCGGCCCAGTCGCAGTCGCGAGCGCACCGTGCCCTCGGGCACCTCGAGCACCGCTGCGATCTCGCCCGCGGTCATCTCCTCCCAGTAGTACAGCTCGAGCGCGACCTGCATCTCGAGCGGCAGCTGGGCCAGTGCGCCCAGCAGCTGCGCGCGCTCGTCCTGGGTGCCGACCGTGGCGCTGGGCGTCGGCGCGGCTCGGCGACCGAGCTCAGCATCGGATCGATCTGGCCGCGCGGGCCCGCGCGCTCGCGGGTGACGCAGCAGCCGCGACCAACCCACGCGCAGCAGGTAGCCGCGGAAGCGCTCGCCGTCGCGGATGCCGTCGCGGTGCTCGAGGCAGGTCAAGAAGGTCTGCTGGACCAGGTCGTCGGCAGCGTCGCCGACCTTGTGGCGGAACATCCGCAAGACCGCGGGGAAGTGCCGCGCGACCAGGGCCTCGCCCGCGCTGCGATCACCGCCGCGCCAGCGCGCCAGCAGCTCCGCGTCGTCGGGGTCGCCCACCTTCGGATCATGGTACCGCGAGCGGTGCCCGCACGCGCTGGGTTCGTGATCGAAGTGTCGGCGCTCAGTCACCCGGCGGGCCGCGGTGACCCTTGCACTGCGTCTCGTACGGCGCGCACCGAGCGCACGTGGATGTGCGACAGGTGATCGGCCGAGTGCGTCAGGATCGCGCCGGTCTTCCCGACCGGGCGCGGGTATTGGATCCACGCGTCGAGCTCTTCCTTGGTCGCGCCCATGTTCTTGGCGGCCTCGTATACGTAGGGCTGCAGCCGGTGGTCCAAGAAGATCGCCTCGACCGAGCCGGTCTTGATCAGCGCGCGCGCGAGGCCCCAGGTCGCGTACCAGTCGACCTCCCACCAGAACGCGCGGCGCTCGGTCTCGCGGCGGCCGTCGCCGAGGTACTTCTTCTTGTAGACGCCCTTGAGCGTGGGCAGCCAGATGTCGACGTCGCGACCGGCCTGGTGCGACTTGTGCGGGTCGAAGTGGCCGCCCAGCTTCTTGCTCATGTCGGCGACGATCACGACGCCGTCGAAGTCGACGTCCTGGCGGAACGTGACGATGGCCTCGTGGAGGTTCTCGATCATGTACGCCGCGCCATACATGATGTTGGGCGCCTTGCGCGTGTACGCGGCGTTGTCGGGCAGCTGGATGCCGTTCTCGAGCCGGCCGTCGTCGGGCGAACCGATCGACTGCGCGGTGTCGGGCAAGTCCAGCGACGCGATGGGCTGCCGCGGCTCGCGGGGCTTGTACGGCTTGGGGTCGATCCACACCTCGATGGTCTGACCCTCGCGCGGATCGGTGACGCCGGGGTTGAGCTCGCGCAGCCGCGTGATGTCGACGTCGAAGCGCGCGGCCAGCTGCGGCCAGCCCTCGCCGGCCTCGACCTCGTACTTGGCACTGCTGCGGCAGCGGGCGCTTGTGCGGTTCGAGCACCTTGATGCGCTGGCCGGTGCGCGTGTCGACCGGGCTGCTGTCGTCACTCACCGTGCACACGGTCGGCTGCAGCTTGGCGTCGCGGTTGAGCAGGTTCCACGCCACCAGGTCGTCGACGCCGACGTCGTAGCGCCGCGCGATGTCGGCGAGGGTCTCGCCCGGCACGACCAGGTGCTCGACGGGTTCGAGGCCCTCGCTGGGGCGGCGCGGGCGATCGGGCTCGGGCTCGTCGGGCGGCGGCTCGACCTCGACCTCGCCGGTGTCGTCGGCCGCGACGGTGGCCGCGTCGGCCACGGCCTCGGTCGTGGGCGTCTTCGGTTCTTCGCGCGGCCACAACAGCACCGCGGCCGTGACTGCGCCGCCGACCACGACCGCGCCGCCGATCGCGAGCACCGCGGTCGTGACGGTGCGGCGGCTCGCGACGCGACCGCTGGCGGCGACGAACTCGCGCACCAGTCGACCCGGATCGTCGGCGCTCGACGGCGGCGTCGTCGCCAGCCATCGCCTCGCGTCGCGCAGCTCGGCGCTGCGCAGCAGCAAGCGCGCGGGCCGATCGGCGGCGTCCCACTGCTCGGCGTAGCGTTGCAGCCGCGCCTGCGTGTCGCGCCAGCGGCGATGCGGCCCTGAGGTGCGCAGCAGCGGTCCGCTCGAGACCAGCTCCGCGTCGACGCTCGCCGACTCGGGCGCGGGTGCCAGCCGCACCAGCTCGAGCAAGAACTGGCCCACGTAGAAGCGGTCGCCCTCGGCCAGCCGTGTGGGTTCGTCGAGGCGGCGGCCGTTGAGGTACGTGCCGTTGGTGCTGCCGCGATCCTTGAGCACGACCACGCCGGCCTGCAGCTCGATCATCGCGTGCACCGCCGAGACGCCCATGCCCTCGAGCACGATCGCGTTGTTGCGGTCGCGGCCGATGCCAACCTGGGCGCTCGGCAGCGGGTGGGTGTGGCAGGTGCCGTCGGGCGCCGTGACGCGAACGCTGTACATCGCGCTGCCTCGCGGTCGGCCGCACTAGAAGGTGTAGGTCGGCAGCTTCAGGTCGTCGTTCTTGGGGAACTTGGCCTTGCTCTCGACGGCCTGCTTCACGCACGCCTGGGTGTCCTCGGACAGCGATCCGCCCCCGCTCTTTTCGACCTTCTTCACCTTCGCGTGGCCGTCCTTGGTGATCTGGTAGCGGACGGTGATCTTGATCGGCAGCGGGCCCTTGCACGCCTTCACACCGCCGGCGGCCTTCGCGATGCCCTTGGCGATGTCGTCCTCGGAGAGGGTCTTCTTGATCTCCTCCTTGGGTGCCTTGGGCTTGGGCTTGTCGGGCGTGGTCTTGGGCTCGGGCTTGACCGGCGTCTCGGGCTTGGTCTCGGGCGTCTCGGGCTTGGTCTCGGGCGTCTGCGGGGTCTCGGGCTTGACCTCGGGGGTCTGCGGCTTGACCTCGGGCGTCTGCGGGGTCTCGGGCTTGACCTCCGCGAGCTTGGGTCCGCTGGGCTCGTCCTTGGGCCGGATCGGCCTTGCCGGTCTCCGCTGGCTTGTCGGTCTTGCCCTCGGGCTTGTCGCCCTTGCCGTCTGCAGCGGCGACGGTGGCCTCGTCGTCGTCGAGCAGCAGGAACGCCACCAGGCCACCGCCACCGACGGCCACGACCGCGCCGATGACGAGCATCAGCACGAAGCCGACCTTCGATCGCTTCTCGACCGCGAACACCGTCGCGTCGCTGCGGCCCTCGGGCGCGAAGGTCGGCGGATGGGTCTCGGGGCCCGCGCCCGGACGGGTCGACGGCGCTGGGCCGCCGCGCGGCGGCGGATAGGTGCCAACCGGCGGATTGCGGGTGATGACGGCCGCACCACCG
This sequence comes from Nannocystaceae bacterium, assembly GCA_046351635.1. Lineage (GTDB taxonomy): Bacteria > Myxococcota_A > Polyangia > Nannocystales > Nannocystaceae > Xiheibacterium. The sequence continues at coordinate 77,905 of JAXLYC010000017.1, forward strand.
CCTTGGGGCAGCACGTCCTGCCCCATGCCGTCCATCATGTAGGTCGCCTCGGGCTTGTTTGCGACCATGGGCGGCGGCGTCGCGCCCGTGCCCCAGTCCGCGCCCAGGCGCACGGTGCCGCCGGGTTCCATCTGCCCGTGCGCGGCGTTGGGATCGAGCATCACCGTGCCGCCGCGTGCGTCGGGCGGTTGGCTCGGCGCACCGGCGGGGCCGGCGTTGGGCATCCACATGGTGGAGCCGGGGCCGTCGGCCATCTGCGTGCTGCCGCGCGCGACCATCGGCGGGCCCACGTCCGCGCCGCCGACCAGACGACCGTCGGGACCGATCGCCATGATGGCCTGCTCGAGCTCGGCCATGCTCTGGTAGCGATCCTCGGGGCGCTTCGACAGCGCCTTGACGATCACGGCCTCCACGATCGGCGAGATCTGGGCGTCGGGCGCCATCGTCGAGGGCAACGTCAGCGGCTCGGTCAGGTGGCGACTGAGCACGCGCATGAAGTTGTCGCCGTCGAACGGCACCATGCCGGTGAGGAACTCGTACAGGCAGATGGCCGCGGCGTAGACGTCGGTGCGGGCGTCCGCCGGATCGCCCATGGCCTGCTCGGGCGCCATGTACTTGGCCGTGCCGAACACCGCGCCGGTGCGCGTGAGGCCGCCGCTCTCACCGCTCTCGTCGGTGACCTTGGCGATGCCGAAGTCGAGCAGCTTGATGAAGTCGCGGCCGTCGGAGCGCTTCACCAGGAAGCAGTTCGCGGGCTTGAGGTCACGGTGGATGATGCCGCGCGCGTGGGCAGCCTTGAGCGCGCGGACGATCTGCAGCATCAGCTCGCGCGAGCGCGCCCAGGCGAAGCGCCGCTCGCGACGCAGCACCACCGCGAGGTCCTCGCCCTCGAGGTACTCCATCGCGAAGAACACCGAGCCGCCGGGCACCGGCCCGAAGTCGACGATGTCGACGACGTTCTCGTGCGCGATCATCGATGCCGCGCGCGCCTCCTGCAGGAAGCGATCGACGTGGGTCTGCTCGCGGCAGAGCTCCTGCTTGAGCACCTTGAGCGCGACCTTCTTCCGCAGGGTCACGTGCTCGGCCAGATAGACCGAGCCCATGCCACCGTCGCCGATCATCTTCAGCACGCGGAAGCGATCGTTCAGCACCGTCCCGACGAGGTCTTCGGGACGCTGCCACATGCCGCCGGCTTGGTCGCTCATGGGGGCTGCTCAGCATAGCCCAAAAACCCTGCTGGCCGTGGGATCGCGGCGGGCACGGGAGCCGGGCGTGTGCGCACGGGGGAACGTCCGAGTCGCGCGAGGGGTCTGCCGGCCCGGCGGCGCGGCTGGGTGCAGGCCCGGCGACGACGCTGGGGCCGGCTGTCGCACCCCGACGCCGCGGATCAGCGCGAGAGCGTGACGGCGAAGGCGCGGCCGGTCGCGGCGGCGCGGAACTTCATGGTCACGTCGAGGCCGGTGGGACCGTTGCGACGGGCCTCGAGGGTGCACGTCCCGGGCGGTCCATCGGGCAGCACGCTCGCGGCCGCGCGCAGCAGCGCCTGGGCCAGGGCCTCGTCGCCGGCGTCGCGATCGAGATCGGCCCGGGCGGCGATCGCGGCCCGCATCGCGCGACCGACCAGCACGCGGCCGGGCAGCGAGGGCCCGTCGTCGACCGCGACCATCGGTGCACCGACCGCGAGCAGGCGCTCGCCGCCGGGCTCGCTGCCGACCACGACCACGCCGATCTCGGCCATCTGCCGCATGGCGTCGGGTGACATCTCGGCGCGGACCGGCAGGTTGCGCACGCCGCTGCGGCGGTCGCCGACCGGCTGCGACGCGGGCGAGGCGAGCGCGCCGGCGCGACCGAAGGCATCGCCGAAGGTGCCGTCGCGCCGCAGCGAAGCGGCCATCATCGCCGCGATCGCGAACACCGGCGCCGCGAAGGCCACGCGCGGGCCCACGCGCGTGGGCTCGTGCGCGACCACGATGTCGTTGGTCGCGACGCACGACCAGCCCGACACCGGCCGGCGGCGCAGCGCGCTCCAGGCCTGCATCGGCAGTTCGCCGACCTCGAGCGCGGCCGGGTCGAGCGTGGCCAACAGCGGTACGTGGTGGGGCGCAGTGCGCTCCGTCAGGGCCGCGAGCGTCGCGGGATCGTCGATGGCACCGGTGACGACGACGAGGTCGGGCACCAGGCCGACCTCGAGCGCGGCCGCGAGCGCGTCGGCCTGGTGCGCGGCGGTGGTGTCGAGCAGCTCGATCGCGAGGCGGTCGTGGCCCGGCGACTCCGACAGCACCAGCTTGATCCCGCGCCAGTTGGCCTCGAGCGTGGCGATGGGCTCGTGCGAGAGCATCTCCGCCGCGGTCGCGTCGAGCGCGTGCAGCAGCAGCGCCGACGCCCGCTGCTGCGCGTCGTTGCGACCCGAGGGCGCCTTGGGCTTGCCCCCGCGCATCGCACCGATGAACGCGTCGAGGCCCGACTTGGCCGCGCGCACGGTGTCGGCGTCGGCCGATCCCGCCGCGGGCAGATCGGCCTGCGCGAAGATGTCGCCGCCGCCGGTGGGCGCCGACGCCTGCGTGGTGCTCGGGGTCGATGTGGCCGGGGCGGGCTCGGCCTGCGGCGCGCGCAGCTCGGCCAGCGCGCGCGCGAGCGGGCCGTCGCCGGCGAGTCGTCGCACCTGCTCGACCGCCTGCTCGATGGTGATGGCGCCGGTCGGACGCACCAACGCGGTCGCGACCTCGGCGAGTTCCGACAGCGGTGCGTGACCCGAGATGACGTCGGCGATGCGGAGCGCCCGCGCGCTCGCCAGCTGCATCGCATAGCTGCGCTCGCCGCCACCGCCGAGTCGATCGGCGACGCGCACGTCCGCGCGCAGCGGCAGCCTGGCCATGACGTCCGCCATGCGCTCGCCCGACACGGTGATGCGCTCGCCCTTGGGCGCGGCGGTGAACGGACCGACGAAGAGGAATCGCAGCGGCGCGGGCATCGGTGACTGACGGTATGCTCGCCGGCGCCTGCGCTGCAAGCGAAGCGAGTGGGCGCCGGGGCGACGCGCGCGGCAGGCATTTGCGCGTACCATCGCGGGCGAGGGTGGGACGCTCGGACGCAGATGCGCAGGTGAGACCGTGGGGTTGCTGGGACTCGCCGCTGTCGCCCGCGCGCATGGCCGTGGGCGCGCGGCGGCTGTCCGCGCCGCGCTTGGTCGACGGTGCGATGCTCGTGTGCGAGTCGCGACCGGCCGAGCGCGGCCGCACCACGCTGGTTCGCTGCGAGCGCGACGGTCGACGCACCGAGCTCGTGCCGGCGCCGCACGACGTCGGTACGCGGGCGTACGAGTACGGTGGCCGCGCGTGGGTCGAGCACGGCGCGCGCATCGTCTTCGCCGATCGCAACGACGGCCGGCTGTGGTTGCGGCAGGAAGGCGGCGCGATCGTGCCGCTGTCGGCCCCTGGGCCGTGGCGCTTCGCCGAGCCCGTGGTCGATGTGCGTCGCGATCGCATCCTCGCGGTCGCCGAGGCGATCGAGCCCGGCGTGCCGCGGCGTGCGGCCATCGTCGCGATCGCGCTCGCCGACGGCGCGCTCACGATCGTGCGCGAGGGCGCCGACTTCTACGCCGCGCCGACGCTCGACCACGCCGGCGTGACCCTGGCGTGGGTGCAGTGGGATCACCCGCACATGCCGTGGGACGCGAGCGCGCTGTGGTGCGCGGCGCTCGACGATGGGGGCCGGCCGCTCGCGGCCAGGCATGTCGCGGGCGACGCAGTCGCGTCGGCGCAACAACCGGCGTTCGCATCCGACGGCACGCTGTACTTCCTGTGGGAGGCGCAGGGCAGCTGGACGCTGTGGCGCGACGACGGCCGCGGCGCGACCGCGGTGCTGCGCGACGCCGTCGATCGCAGCGTCGAGCTCGGCGGCGCGATGTGGAACCTGGGGCTGCGCACCTGGGGCCTGGTCGACGACGACACCGCGCTGGCCGCCGGCGTGCTCGAGGGCCAGTCGCGCGTCGTGCGGTTGTCCCTGCGCGACGGCAGCCTCACCACGCTCGCCACGCGGCCGCGCACGATCGGTCACCTCGTCGCCGGCGCCGACGGTGCGCTGGTGCTGCAGGGCTGGGACGGGCGCGGCACCGCGGTGACGTGGATCGATCGCGACGGCGCGACCCAGACCCGGGTCGACGTCGGCCTGGCCGAGGGCGACGATCCGGTGCTGCCGCCGGCGTGGTGGTCGGAGCCCGAGCCGATCCGCTTCGCCACCACCGACGGCGACCAGGCCCACGCGTGGTTGTATCGCCCGCACGCGCCCCGGGTGTGCGGGCCGGCCGACGCGAAGCCACCGCTGGTGGTGATGGCCCACGGCGGCCCGACCGGCTGCGCCATCGCCGATGCCCACCTCGCGGTGCAGTTCTGGACCACACGCGGCTTCGCGGTGCTCGACGTCAACTACCGCGGCAGCACCGGTTTCGGCCGCGGCTATCGCGAGCGCCTGCGCGGCATGTGGGGCGTGCGCGACGTCGCCGACTGCGTCGCCGCGGCGCGACACGCCGCCGCCGCCGGCATCGTGGACGCGCGACGCATGATCATCCGCGGCGCCAGTGCCGGCGGCTTCACGGTGCTCTGCGCGCTGGCGTTCCACGATCTGTTCGCCGCCGGCGCGAGTCACTACGGCGTCGCCGACGTCGAGGCGCTCGTGCACGACACCCACGCGTTCGAGTCGCACTACGATCGCTTTCTGTTCGGCGAGCACGACGACCCCCGGCCGCTGTGGCGCGAGCGCTCGCCTCTGTTCGCCGCCTCTCGCATCGGCGCGCCGGTGATCTTCTTCCAGGGCAGCGACGATCCGGTCGTGCCCGCGGCGCAGACCGAGGCCATGGTCGCGGCGCTGCGGGCCCGCGGCGTCACGGTCGAGTACCACCGCTACGACGGCGAGGGCCACGGCCTGCGGCGGGCCGAGTCGATCGCGGACAGTTGGGCGCGGAGCTGGCGTTCCACCGTCGCGTGCTCGGGCTCGACGACGGCGGCTGAAGGGTGCCGCACCGGGCTGCGTTGCGGACCCGGCCACGCCGGTGCGACCCTGCGCAGGCGATGTCCCACGCCGACGCGATCGACTCCCTTGCCGCGCTCGAGGCCGCGCTGGCCCGCGACCTCGAGCTGCTCGACTACCCCCGGCGGCCGTGGTTGCCGCAGCTGCGGGCGTCGGGCGGCGAGCCGGTGCACGACGTCGTCATCGTCGGGGGCGGGCAGGGCGGGCTGGTCAGCGCCTTCGCGCTGCGCCGCGAGAAGGTCGAGCGCGTGCTCGTGCTCGACGACCAGCCGCTCGATCACGCGGGGCCGTGGCTGAACTTCGCGCGCATGAACACCCTGCGCACGCCCAAGTACCTCACCGGCCCCGACCTCGGCATCCCCAACCTGACGATCCAGGCGTGGTTCGAGGCCCAGCGCGGCCGTGGGCAGTGGCAGGGCCTGGGCCTGGTGCCCAAGGAGACCTGGGCCGAGTACCTCGCGTGGTACCGCCGCACGCTGGCGCTGCCGGTTCAGCCCGACACCACCGTGACCGCGATCGGCCCCGACGCCGCGCCGGGCGTGCTGGCGATCGACACGCGCAGCGGCGAGACCCGCACGCGGGTGTTCGCGCGCCGGGTGGTGCTCGCGACCGGCATCGACGGCTCGGGCGCGTGGGACGTGCCCGCGATGATCCGCGAGGGCCTGCCGCGCGATCGCTGGGCGCACACCCGCGATCCGATCGACTTCGAGGCCCTGCGCGGGCGACGGATCGGCGTGCTCGGGGCCGGCGCCTCGGCGTTCGACAACGCCGCGGTCGCGCTCGAGCACGGCGCCGCGCGGGTCGATCTGTACTTTCGGCGCAAGCAGCTGGTCGACGTCAACGCCTACCGCTGGGCCGAGTTCGTCGGCTTCCTCAAGCACATGGGCGATCTGCCCGACCCCGACAAGTGGCGCTTCATCCGTCAGATCCTGCGCATGGGTCAGCTGCCGCCGGCCGACACCCTGCGTCGCGCGCAGGCCCATCCCGGCTTCAGCCTGCGTCCGGGCACGCCGTGGCACGCGGTCGCCATGCGCGGCGACAACGTCGAGGTGACCACGCCCACGGGCGTCGACGAGCTCGACTTCGTCATCGTCGGCACCGGCTTCGTCACCGATCTCGCGCGTCGACCCGAGCTCGCCGCGCTCGCGCCCCACGTCGCGCTGTGGCGCGACCGCTACACGCCGCCGGCCGACGAAACCCACGACGATCTCGCGCGGCACCCCTACCTCGGCCCCGGCTTCGAGTTCACCGAGCGCGTGCCCGGCACCGCGCCGTGGGTCGGCCAGGTCCACAACTACACCTTCGGTGGGCTGCTGAGCCTGGGCTTCGGCGGCGCCAGCATCTCGGGCATGAAGTACTCGGTGCAGCGCCTGACCCACGCGATCACGCGCTCGCTGTTCTGCGAGGATCGCGAGCAGCACCTGCGCAGCCTGTGCGCCTACGATCAGGCCGAGTGGTGAGCCGCGGGCCGCGGCGCGGCCACGGCTGCGGCCCGCGTCAGAAGTGGGCCACGCCGGAGTAGGGCACGCAGGCCTCGGTCGCCGCGCGCAGCACGATCCACACCGTGCCGCCGGTGTCGAACGCGCCACCGATGCACTCGATGCCGTCGCTGTCGAACGCGAACGCCGAGGGCGCACAGCAGCCGTGCAGGATGCCCTCGGTCACGCCCTGCGTGCCGGCCGGGCACACCACCTGGGCCTCGCCGACGTTGCACTGGAAGAACTTGCACATCTGCAGGGCGCCGCTGGGCACCGTCAGCGTGCGCGCGGGATCGACGGTGTCGCCGAGGTTGTCGCTGCCGGTGTAGCTGAACCAGTCCGCGTCGTCCGGGCCCTCGAGCACGCCGGCGAACTCGAGCGTCTCGGTGTCGTCGTCGCTGATGCTGCCCAGCGGCGTGGCCTCGTCGCGGAAGTCGTTGGGCTCGTTGGCGTCGGCGTCGCACACCACCGGCTCGCTGCAGACGTCGTCGATGCACTGCAGCGGTCGCACGCACGCGCCGTCGACGTCGCAGGGGCAGTCGAGCATGCCCTCGGGACACTCGTGGCCGACGTCGGGCACAGGTGCGCTCGTGCTGCTGCCGTCGGCCTCCGCGGCGGTGTCCGCGGTGGTGTTGCTTGCGGAGGTCATCGTCGCGGTCGTGCTCGCAGTCGTGGACGCCGTGGTCGTCATGGTCGAACCGGTGGTGCCGCCGTCGGCACCGCTGCCGCCGTCGTCTCCGCCGGTGGCGCAGGCGCTGGCGCTCGCCAGCGCGAGCGCGACGAGGATCCGGGGAAGGCAGGGGCCAGGCTGCATGCGCGCCATCATGCCCCAGCGCGACGGTGTCGGAGACGGCGGCGCAGCAGTACCGCGCCCAGCGCGATGCCCGGCAGCTCCCACAACACACCGGGCAGTCGGCGCGTGCGGCCGCGACCGGATCGCTCCAGCCGGGGCCGCCGGCCTGCGGCGTGAGCAGGTTGAACGGCGACACCATCACCGGCGACAGCGGCCACAGCAGCGCCACGCCGATGCCGTTGCTGGCGTTCGCGTCCATGCACGCGTCGATGGCCAGGTGCGAGAGCCCGCCCAGCGCCAGCGCGAGCATCGGCAGCGCCGGCGCCCGCCCGGCGCGGCGCGCCAGCAGCAGGCCCAGCGCGACCGAGGTCAGCGCGACGAACAGCAGGTTGTGGGTGACGACGCGATGCCACGCGTTGAACTGCGGCGCCCACACCAGCGCGAAGTCGATGTCGGGCAGCATCGCGCCGAGCACCAACGCGGGCAGCCACAGCCGCCGATCGGCGTGGGCCAGCACCACGCCGATGCCCGCGTGGCCCAGCGGCGTCACGGGTCAGTCCCCGGCGCAGGCGGCCGCGACGACGTCGATCGCATCATCGAAGTGTTCGGCGTAGTCGCCATCGATCGAACCGACGAAGCCATGGGCGAAGATCTCGGTGTAGGCCTCGACCCTGGGTTCGTAGCACGACGGGGTGTCCTCGCAATCGTCGCCGTCGCCGATCAGCGAGACCACGGCCACGGCGTCGTCTCCGCCCTGGCTGTCGCGCAGATCGAGCGCCCAGCGCTGGCTGAGGCCGGGCGACTGGTCCATCTCGTCGGTCACCAGCACCAGCACCAGCAGCGCGTCGCGGCGGCGGAAGCCAGCGTTGCAGCTGGCGGCGGCGCCGTGGGGGTCGAGCGCCTCCGCGGCGGCCTGCAGCGGGCGCTCGGTCGTGCTCCCGACCGTACCGACCTTGGCCGTGCACGCGAACGCCTCGGCGAGGGGATCGGCGTTGGTCATGTAGCGGGCGCCCGAGGCGAACGGGCCGCACTCCGACCAGCTCGAGTGGGAGCCGCTGGTCGCGGTCACGAGCCCGCCGAGCACGTCGCAGGGCGCCGCGTTGCCGTGATAGGCGTCGGTCGTGGTCACGCCGACGTGCAGGTCGGTGCCGCCCTCGACCAGCCGCTGCACGCCCTCGAGGAACGCGGGGACGTTGTCGGCCAGGTCGCGCTGGTGGGCCTGCATGCTCGGCGAGTCGTCGACCACGAACAGCAGATCGGCGCGATCGCAGTCGTTGGTTCCGCCGCCGACGCCGTCGCCATCACCACCGCCGAAGAACCACAGCGGTCCGCGACCACAACCGATCGATGCCAGAACTGGCAGCAACCACCACCCACGCTGCACTGCGACATCGTGGCCCGGGGTCACCCCGACCGCAAGGCACCCGGGACGGTTTGCCCGGCCGGCGGCCGCCGGGCTGGGCAAGAGCGACACAGCGCGGACGATCGATCAGCTGGCGGAGGTGCGCAGGCTGTCGACCGCGTGCACGGGTGCGCGATCGCCCTTCATCAGGTGTGCGATGGCGCCGAGCACGAGTCGCTGGCTCTGCAGCATGCTCTTGCCCTCGAACACCGGCGAGACCACGGCGATGGTGTAGTGGCCACCACCGCCCGACACGGTCACCAGCGCGTCGGGGATCACGGCCTCGATCGCGCTGCGGATGGCGTCGGGGATGTCGCCGGTGAAGTCGGTGTCGTGGTGGCTCATCGCTGGGTCCCCGTGGGATGCAGTGCGCGCAGGCCCTCGAGTCCTTCGAGCAGCTGCGGGCCCACGCGCGTGATGTTGCCCGCGCCCAGCGTCAGCACCAGGTCGCCGGCCTGGGCCAGGTGCGCGAGCCGGGCCGGCAGGTCGGCGATGTTGGGCACGTGGACCACCTCGCGGGCGGGGTTGCGTGCCTGCAGCAGCTCGACCAGGCGTGCGGCGTCGATGCCTGCGATGGGGGGCTCGCCCGCGGCGTACACGTCCGTGACGACCACGAGGTCTGCGGCGTCGAGGCACGCGACGAAGGCGTCGAGGTTGTCGCGCAGCCGTGTGTAGCGGTGGGGCTGCAGCGCGGCGACGATGCGGCGGCCGGCGAAGCTGGTGCGCGCGCCGACCAGGGTCGCGCGGATCTCGGTGGGGTGGTGACCGTAGTCGTCGACCCCGGTGATGCCGCGCGACTCGCCGCGGATGGTGAAGCGCCGCTGCACGCCCTCGAAGCCCGCCAGGGTCGCGCGGGTGGTCTCGAGCGGGACCTCGAGCTCGTCCGCGATCGCGATGGCGGCCAGGGCGTTGCCGACGTTGTGCACGCCCGGCATCCGCAGGGTGAACTCGCCGTGGTCGCGGCCCCGAACGATCGCGTGGAAGTGCGTGACCAGGCCGTCGTGTCGGATCGAGGCCGCGACGTAGTCCGCGTCGGTGCGCTCGATGCCGTAGGTGGTGAAGCGCTTGCCCAGCTGCGGCAGGATCCGCGCGACGTTGGGATCGTCGAGGCACACCACCGCCATGCCGTAGAACGGCACGCGGTTGGCGAAGCCGACGAAGGCCTCGACCAGATCGTCGAGGGTGCCGTAGTGATCGAGGTGCTCGCTGTCGATGTTGGTCACGACCGCGAAGGTGGGCGTGAGCACCAGGAACGAGCCGTCGCTCTCGTCGGCCTCGGCGACCAGCAGCTCGCCGGCGCCGAGCTTGGCGTTGGAGCCCAGCGCGTTGACCTTGCCGCCGATCACGACCGTGGGATCCAGCTGCGCCGCCTGCAGGATCGAGGCGATCAGCGAGGTCGTGGTGGTCTTGCCGTGGCTGCCGGCGATGGCGACGCCCTGCTTGAGCCGCATGAGCTCGGCCAGCATCTCCGCCCGCGGGATCACCGGGATCTTGCGCTGGCGCGCCGCGATCAGCTCGGGGTTGTCGCGCCCGACCGCGGACGAGACCACGACCACGTCGGCGTCACCCAGGTGCACCGCGGCGTGGCCGGTGTGGATGGTCGCACCGCGCTGCGCCAGCCGCCGGGTGGTGTCGGAGTCCGCGAGGTCGGTGCCGGTGACGCGGTAGCCGAGGTCGAGCAGGACCTCCGCGATGCCGCTCATGCCGATGCCGCCGACGCCGACGAAGTGGATGTGCGTGTCGCTCTTGCGGAACATGAGCTCAGAACCAGTAGCGCGCGCCGAGGGCGAAATCGACGTTCCAGAAGCTCGCCGGCGGCGTGACGATGGGACTGTAGGCGGTCTCGAGGAACACGTCGAGCGGGATCTCGTGCATGTGGAAGGCGAGCCCGAGCACGGGTGCGCGCACGAACAATGCGGCGCGCTGGAAGTCGGTGGGCAACACCGGGCCGAGATAGCGCTTGTACCAGAACGCGACGCCGACACCGAGACCGACGTAGCCGTGCAGCGAGAAGCCCTCGTCGCTGCGCCACGCTCGACTGTGGAAGAGGTATGCGAAGTGGAGTCGCCCGCCACCGCGATGGAACGGCCCGAAGCCCAGGCCCGATTCCAGCGCGTGGCGTGGGTGCAGGAAGACCTTGAAGGTCGCACCCGTGGGATCGCCCAGGGTCGCGCCGAGGCCGAGGTCGCCGCCCTTGCCGGTGCGCTTGGGCTGCGCCGCGGCGGTGCCCGCCACCATCGACGCGAGCGCGAGCGCGAGCGCGGTGCTGCAGCGTGCGAGTCCGTGGCGGCGCGGCATCGTCGTCCCGCATCATGCCGCGTCGCGGCGTCGGCGACAAAGCCCGGGCGCGCGCGTGCAGTCGCGGCACTTCGCGCTACCATGGGCCGTGGCGAGCGAGCCCGAGGCCGCGCGGCCCCAGCGAGAGCACGGCACGCCGCCCTCGCGCGCCTCGCAGGACGATCTCGAGCAGACCCAGCTCGACGGCGGTTCCGGGGCTGCGACCGCCACGGAACCCATGCCCGGCCCGAGCCCCGGCACGGTCATCGGCCGCTACTTCGTGGTCGGCGAGATCGGCCGCGGCGGCATGGGCCGGGTGCTGCGCGCCTACGACCCCAAGCTGCGCCGCGAGATCGCGATCAAGCTGCTGCGCACGCGCGCGAGCGCGACCGATCGCGCGCGGATGCTGCGCGAGGCCCGGGCCATGGCGCAGCTGAGCCACCCCAACGTCGTGGCGGTCTACGACGTCGACGAGGCGGCGATCGGCAGCGGCACCGCGCGGGCCTCCGTGGCGATGGAGCTGGTCGGTGGCCGCGATCTCAAGCAGTGGCTGGCCGAGGGCCCGCGCGGTTGGGTCGAGGTCGTCGCGGCGATGCTGCAGGTGGGCGACGCGCTCGCGGCGGCCCACGCCGCGGGTCTGGTGCACCGCGACGTGAAGCCGGCCAACGTGCTGGTGGGTGACGATGGTCGCGTGCGCATCGGCGACTTCGGCCTGGCGCGCACCGACGCCGACGTGGTCGCGTCGGGCCGCAGCCGCGAGGGCGCCGAGGCGGTCGCGGCCGATCCCAGCTGGGACGCCGAGCTGACCCTGGCGGACACGGTCATGGGCACGCCGGCCTACATGGCACCGGAACAGCACTGCGGCGCGACCGCGGACGCGCGCTGCGATCAGTTCGCGTTCGCAGCCACGACCTGGACCGCGCTGTTCGGCGTGGTGCCCTACGCCGGCGACGACGCCGAGACGCTGCTCGCGCGCAAGCTCGCGGGACCACCGGTGCCGCCGGAGGGCCATCGCGTGCCGCGTTGGCTGGTCGCCGTGCTGCAGCGCGGGCTCGCGCCGCAGGCGGCCAACCGCTGGGTCGACATGCGCGCGCTGCTGACGGCCATGCGCGAGGATCCGACGCGCCGCCGTCGACGCTGGCTCGGCGCGGCCGCGCTCGTGGGCGTCGGTGCGCTCGGGCTCGGTGCGTGGCAGCTCGATCGCGCCGCGCGCCGTCGTCGCTGCGGCGAGGCGGCCGCTGCGATCGAGACGCTGTGGGGCGAGGCCGCGCGCACGCAGCTGGCCACGGCCGTGACCGCGCTGCACAGTCCCGCCGCGACCGCGGCGAGCGAGCGACTGGTCGGCTGGCTCGACCGCTACGCCGCGCGGTGGCATCTCGTGCGGCAGGACGCGTGCATCGCTGCCGAGCTCGAGCACGCGGCGTCGCCGGAGCAACACGCGCGCGCGCGCGAGTGCCTCGACGAGCGGCGCGAGCACGTCGCGGCCCTGGTCGAGCGGCTGGCGACGCCCGACACCAAGCAGCTGCACCGCGCGATCACGGCCGCGGCCGCGCTGCCCTCGCTCGATCCCTGCGCCGATCCGGCGGCGTTGGCCCGGCGCGCGGCGTGGCCGGCCGAGCCGGGCCAGCGCGAGGCCATCGCGCGGACCGTGCGCGAGCTGGCGGCGACGGTGTCGCTGCGGACCCTGGGCCGCTACGACGACGCGCTCGCGGCGGCCGAGCGTGCGCGCGCCGAGGCGGTGGCGGTGCAGTGGCCGCCGCTCGAGGCCCGCGCGTCGCTGGTCTACGGCCAGACGCTCGAGCGCGTGGGCGAGTTCGATCGCGCCAGCGAGGAGCTCGAGCGCGCGGTCTTCGTCGCCGCGCGGGCCGGCGACGACGAGCTGGCGGCGGAGGCGACCACGGCGCTGGCGGTGATCGACGGGGTGCGTCGCCGCCGACCCGAGGACGGCCTGCGCTGGGTGCGATGGACCGAGGTCGCGCTGGCGCGCATGGGCGTGCACGAGGACCTGCGGGTCGCGGCGCTGCAGGCCAACCTCGGTGCGATCGAGCGCGCGCGCGGGCACTACGACGCTGCCCTGGTCGCGCTCGACCGCGCGCTCGCCATCATCGTGCGCGAGCTCGGCGACGATCACCCCGAGGTCGCGACCGTGTTGGCGAGCCGCGCCGAGACCCACCGCGACCGCGGCGCGCTGGCCGAGGCCGACGCGGATGCGGCCCGCGCCATCGCGATCCGCGAGGCCGCGCTGGGGCCCGAGCATCCCCTCGTCGCGAGCCTGTTGTCGCGACACGCCGAGCTGTTGTCGGCGCGTGGCCTGCATCCGCAGGCGTTGGCGGCGATCGAGCGCGCGCGATCGATCTGGAACGCCGAGCTCGGCGAGTCGCACTGGCAATCGGTCGCGCTCGAGACGACCAAGGCGGAGATCGAGCTCGCCGCGGGCCTGCCAGCCCAGGCGGTCGCGAGCTACGACGCCGCCATCGCCATCGCGCAGCGGCTCGACCCCGCGGACCCCGACGTCGCGGCGCTGTGGCGCGGCCGCTCGGTCGCGGCGCTGGCCCAGGGCGCGGTCGCCGAGGCGGTCGCGGCGGCCGAGCTCGCGCTCACGCACAGCCGCGGCAAACCGGGTCGCGAGCGCGAGGTCGCGGCGGCCGAACTCGCGCTCGCGCGGGCCTGGGCCGCCGCGGGTGACCGCGAGCGCGCGCGGCAAGCTGCGACCGCGGCACGCGAGCACGCGCCGGCGGGCTCGACCGAGGCGAGCGAGGCCGCGGCGTGGCTCGCGAACCCGTGAGCGCGTGCAGGCGTGAGTCCGGGATCAGCGGGCACGCAGGGTGTCGGCGAGATCCAGGCGCACTGCGTGCCGCTCGATGCGGGCGGTGTGCTGCGGCAGGCGCAGCTCGAACGCCTCGCTCGCGTCGACCACCGCGCGGGTCGGCAGGTTCGCGCGCACGGTGACCCACGGGCCCTCGGACCACGCGTCGACATCCGCGCTGCTGACGTGCAGCGGGCCGCCGGGCCCCACCAACGCCAGCGAAGCGGCCGAGCCCACGGTGTCGGGCGGTGCGAGCTCGCCGGGCTCGGTCCAGAACGCGGACTCGCCGGTCTCGGGGTTGTAGGTGCCGACCAAGATCGTGCTCTGCGGCGGCGGCACCACCAGCGCGTCCCACTCGGTCAGCGCCTTGATCCGCGCGAACGTGGCCGACCACTGCCAGTCGGAAACCCACGTTGGGCTGCAGTAGCTCATGTAGTCCTTGTGATTGCTGGGGTTGCGGATCTCGAAGTCCCGCACGCCGAAGCCCCACACGCCGATGCTGCCGTTGTCGTAGGGGTACGAGAAATCCGGCCCCGCCGCCTGCGCGCCGGGGCAGGCGATGTGGGCGCGGCCTTGGGTGTGGCCGATCTCGTGCACGAAGGTCTCGATGCCCATCTCCTCGGTGCCGAGGTAGCGCACGCCGATGGCCGCGCGCTGCGAGGCCTCGGCCTGCGACGCGCCCGGCTGGCCGGGGGCCACGCCCAGCAGGCAACCGCCGCTCTCGGAGATGCATTCGCCGCAGTTGTCGAACAGCGCATAGTAGTAGACGTTGGGCGCGGGACCGTCCTGTGCGCGCAGCTGCACCACGCGGCTCAGCAGGCTGAAGAAGTCGTTCGCGTCGGTCAGATCGAGGTCGTCGACCAGCAACGGCGTGTGGACCTCGATCTCGAGGCTCTCGAGCGCGTTCTGCTGGTACATCGCGTCGGCGTAGGGCTGCAGCGCCTCGGGCGTGAGCTCGGGCAGGGTCGAGCAGCTGCCGTACTGGTACTGCACCGGCACCATCACCACGCGCATCTGCTGCGACGAGCCCTCGATGCCGATGATGTTCGCGCCGTCGTCGAAGGCACGCGGCGGCTCGGTGCCCTCGGGCGCCGCGGCGGCGCCGTCGACCTCGAACAGCTCGACCTGCAGCTTGGCGCCGGGCAGCATGTCGGCCGCGAGCACGCCGAGCAGGAAGTTCGACTGCAGCGAGGTCGTCGACGAGTCCTCGGCGATCATCGCGGTCGCGGTCACCACGGTCTCGCGCGCGTCGGGCTGCGTCACCGTCAGCCGCGCCTCGAGCTCGCGCGGCGTCCACGAGGCCTCGTCGACGTCGACGTAGACGCGGAACGCGGTGTCGCGGCCCTTGGGGATCGGCGCGTTGCGCTGCGAGCCCTCGACCCACGCGCCGTCGATCGCGATCGGGATCGCGACACCGGGGTTGGCCTCGACCCGCGAGATCCGCAGGCCCTGCGCCGGCACATCCGCGGCGGGCTGGCCGGTGTCGCCCGAGCCGTCGGCGTCGGTGTCGCCCGACGCACCGGTCGAGGCCTGGGCGTCGTCACCGGTGCTCGCAGGGTCGTCGCCGGTGCTGCCTTCGTCGGTGCCGTCGCCCGAAGGGCCGGCGCCGGCGGCCTGGCACGCGACGGTGGCGAACAGAGACAGCAGCAGGGCGGGGTTGCGGCGGGGACGGGCCATCACGGCAAGACCCTACTAAAACCGACATTCCGAAGCAACGGCACAAATCGCCGCACCGTCCGCAGGCTGCGCGCAACAATCCAAGATCATGAGAGAAAACCGAAGACCTGCGCGGCCGGACAAGGGGGAACCCCCAATGGCGGCCGCACCGGCGAGTCCCGGCGGGCCCTGCAACGGGGCGCCGAACCATCCGTCTGCCGCCCTGGGGAACGGGTGATCGCGGCGGCCGTCGGCCCGGCGCTGGGTCTTCGGTCGCGATCGACCAAAAGAGGATCGTGTGCGCTCGCGGCTCGGCCCCCCAAAGGACCCACCATGACGCGCCCCCTCGTCCCCATGCTCGCAGCGACCCTGCTGCTCGTCTGTGCCAACGCCTGTTCGCTCGCGGCCCACACCAAGGCCGATCGCGCCTCGGGTCAGAGCAACCTGATGGCGCAGTCGTTCGCTGGCAAAAACGCCTGCAACCCCGAGAACCACCTGCGGCCCTTCATCATCGAATGGGACGCGACCGACATGTCGAGCTTCGAGCAGCACGCCGCGAACGACATCGTGTTCGTGCACTACGAAGGCTGCGAGCTGCGTGTGCTCGACGAGTGTCGCAACGAGAGCATCCGCGGCGAGGCTGGGGCCTACAAGCCGGCGGAGTGGACCTCGGGATCGCTCGAGACCCTCGACATCAACAACGAGGCCGAGCTCTACGCGAAGCTGCCGCTGGGCCATGCGACGCTGGGCGGCCGCGTCAACGGCGGTGAGAAGTTCCACATGGAGTACTACGTCGCGGGCACGCGCACGGCCACGCGCGACGCGGTCTACGAGAAGGACCTCGCCGGCAAGTACGGCTGCGACAAGGCCACGCACTTCGTCTACGGCTACAACCTCGGCGCGTTCGCGCTGGCGTCGGACAAGAACATCAAGGCCGAGGTCGGCGGCAGCGCCTTCGGCTTCGGTGCGGGTGCATCGGAGACCCGCTCGAGCTCGGCCGAGAAGAAGGGCGGCAAGCTCAACGTGTGCGACTCGGAGTCGGCCAAGGAGGTCGAGGGCTGCAAGGCGCCGATCCGCTTGACGCTGCGGCAGATCCGTCCGGGCGAGAACCCCGAGAAGACCGCGATGAAGTCGGACGACAACGACGCGGCGCTCAACGCCGCGGGCCTGGTCAACGCCAAGGTCGAGATGAGCGAGGAGGCGCGGGCGCACTTCGAGTCGGCCCAGCGCAAGATGGCCGCCGGCGACGGCCGCGGCTGCCTCACCGAGCTCGACGCCCACGACAAGCTCGACGCCAAGCACAAGAGCGACGATCCCCGCTCGAGCTTCGGCTACCTGCGCGGCCAGTGCCTGATGCTCGCGGGCAAGTGCGATGCCGGCAAGGTGCTCATCCGCAAGTCCGCCGAGCAGTCGAACAACGCGCTCATGGGACCCGAGCAGATCGACGGAATGGTGCAGCAGTTCACCAACCTCTACTGCCAGGGCAAGCTCGACGACCGCGACTCGTTGCTCAAGGCCATCACGACGATCTCGATGGGCGTGCACAACAGCAAGGGTGGCGTGAAGGCGTGCAAGGAGTCGCTCGCGACGATCCTCAAGCTCAAGACCAAGGTGAAGCCCAAGGACGCCGAGGACAACCAGCTGCTCAGCCTCGACGGCAACCTGCCGGCCTACGTCGCGGGTTGTTTCGGCCGTGCGGGTGATTGCACCGCTGCACGCAAGCTGATGATCGAGCACATGCCCAAGGACCGCAAGGAACAGATGGCCAAGAACCCGGCCGACGTCCAGGACAAGATCTACACCTCGATCTTCGAGGCCTACGCCCCCACCTGCAAGAAGATCTGAGCCCCGTCGTTGCCCGGGTAACGTGAATGCCCGATGATGCGTCCGGGCATTCACGCATGACCGGATCGACCACTCGGCGAGGTTTCCTGCGCGGCGGTGTCGGGGCCGCCATCGTCACCGGGGCCTGCCGCCCGACCGCCCACGGCGAGGTCGCGCCGGAGTCGACCGCGGCGCAGCCGAGCCCGAGCGAGCGCGTCGGCGTGGAGACGGCCGTCAACGGCGAAGCCCGCACGCTCGAGGTCGAGCCCGACACCACCGCGCTCGAGGCCGTGCGCGGGCTGGGCCTGACCGGCAGCAAGCACGGCTGCGGCCACGGGGCCTGCGGCGCGTGCACGATGCTGCTCGACGGCCAGGCCGTGGTCACCTGCTTGATGCCGGCCACGGCGCTGCATCGCCGCAAGCTCCGCACCATCGAGGGATCTCGGCCGCGCGGCGCTGCACCCGGTCCAGCGCGCGTTCGCGGCCGAGGACGCGCTGCAGTGCGGCTACTGCACCCCGGGCTTCGTGGTCGAGGCCAGCGCGTTCCATGACCGCTGGCGCGCCGAGCACGGCACGAAGGAGCCCGCCGCCGACGAGGTCGCGGCGGCGCTCGCGGGGCACCTGTGCCGCTGCGGCGCGTACGCCTCGATCGTGCGCGCGGTCCAGGCCGCGTGCAGCGGCAAGTACGACGGCACCGGCGCGCTGCGACCCCCGCGGATCGAGGCCATCGAGAAGGTCACCGGCGCGGCGGTCTACACCGTCGACGTGCAGCTGCCGGGCATGCTCCACGCCAAGGCGCTGCACGCCCCGTGGGCCCACGCGAAGCTCCGCCGCGTCGACTGGTCCAAGGCGCTCGCGCTGCCGGGCGTCCGCGGCGTGGTCGATCTGTTGCCGCCCTCGAAGCTGGTGCGCTTCGCCGGCCAGGAGATCCTCGCGATCGCAGCGGTCGACGAGGCCACCGCCGTGCGCGCGCTGGGCCTGGTCGAGCTCGACGCCGACGTGCTGCCACCGCTGTTGACGATCGAGCAATCGCTCGCGCCGGGCGCCGCGCGGATCTACCCCAACGGTGACCGCGGCAAGCCCTCGAACGCGACCGAGGGGCCGCTGCTGCCCGAGCGCTGGCACGGCAATCGCCGAGGCCCGTTCGAGCTGTTCTCCAAGCGCGCGGACAAGGCCCAGCGCGAGATCGAGGAGGCGCGCAGCATCGGCACCGTCGCCGAGGGCAGCTTCCGCACCCAGGTGCAGTGCCACACCCCGCTCGAGCCCCACGCCGCGGTTGCCGCCTGGGACGGCGCGCACCGACTCACGGTGTATCTGTCGACCCAGGCGGTGCAGGCCATGGGCGAGGACATCGCGCAGCGCTTCGGCCTGCGCCACGAGGACGTCCGCGTCATCGCGCAGCACGTCGGTGGTGGCTTCGGCGGCAAGGCCACGCTCACCAGCGAGGCCACGATCGCCATCGAGCTCGCGCGCATCTGCGGTGCGCCGGTCCGCTACGCGCTGGATCGCCGCGCGGAGATCATGATCGGCGGCAACCGTCCGGGCGCGTCGATCGAGGTCGCGCTCGCGACCGATCGTGCGGGCGAGATGGTCGGCATGAGCGCCAAGGCCACCAGCACCGCGGGCGTCGCGGTCGGCACCATCACCAGCATCATGTTCCGCATCATCTATCCCGAGGCGCCCCGGGACCTGCGCGACGAGGATGTCGTCACCCACGCGCCGCCGGGCAAGCCCATGCGCGGGCCCGGTGGTCCGCCGGCCTTCTTCGCGCTGGAGTCGACCATCGACGAACTCGCCTACGCGCGCGGCGAGGACCCTTTGGTGGTGCGCAAGCGCTGGGACCCCAACCCCGCGCGCAAGCCGTTGTACGCCTGGGCCCAGGCGCTGCCGGTGTGGCGCGATCGCGGGCCCGCCGGCGACGACAAGGGCCGCTTCCGCCGCGGCGTCGGTGTTGCCGCAGGGGCATGGTTCGCGTTCGTGGAGCCGCGCGCGCGGGTGCAGCTCGAGACCACCAAGGACGGCCTGGTCGCGTCGTGCTCGACGCAGGACATCGGCAACGGCAGCCGCACGACCATCGCCAGCACCATCGCCGCGCGCTTCGGCCTGCGCGCCGACGAGGTCTTCGTGCGCATCGGCGACTCGCGCTACGTCCACGGGCCCATGGCCGGCGGCAGCCGCTCGACCTCGTCGCTGGTCGGCACCTGCGACGACGCATGCACGCAGCTGCAGGACGATCTGGTCGAGCTGGCCTCACGGCGGTGGAAGCTGCGCGGCGCGTCCGCGGTGGCCGAGGGCGTGCGCCACGACAAGGGCGTGATCCCCTGGCGCGACGTGCTGCGCGTGGCGCCGCCGATGTTGGTCGTGGGCCGCCGTCGCCGCGACAAGGGCGGCTACTTCTTGCCGCCGCTGGCCGGGATCGCGGCCGAGGACTACGTCGCCAGCTCGCTGCAGCTGGCGCAGGTCGAGGTCGACACGCGCCTGGGTCGCATCCGCGTGGTCGAGACCTGGCTCGGCGTCGGCGTCGGCCGCATCGTCTCGCCCGTGCTCGCGCGCAGCCAGGCCGAGGGCGGCGTGATCCAGGGCATCGGCTACGCGCTGTACGAGGAGCGGCGGCTCGATCCGCGCGCGGGCTTCCTGCTGACCGCCGGGCTCGAGGACTATCGCATCCCCGGCATCGGCGACATCGGTCCCATCCACGTCCACTTCGACGAGCACGGCTACGAGCGCGTGCCCGGCCACAACGTCGGGCTCGGCGAGCTCGTCACGCTGACCCCTGCCGCCGCGATCGCGAACGCGGTGTACCACGCGACCAAGTGGCGTCCGCGCGAGCTGCCGCTGCGCCCCGACCGCGTGCTGGAAGGACTGCGCGCATGATCGTCTTTCCCACCGACCTGCAACAGGCGACGACGAGCGACGGCACCATCCGCGCCGGCGGCACCGACCTCATGGAACGGCGCCACGCGCTCGCCGGCAGCGACATCGTCGATCTGCGCGACGTCGAGGACGCACGCGCGATCGATCCTGCACCGGGCGGCGGCGTGCGCATCGGCGCGCTGGTGACCATCGCGACGGTCGCGGCCGACGACACCGTGCGGGCCGGCTACCCCGGCTTCGCCCAGGCGGCCGGCGGCCTCGCGACGCCGCAGATCCGCGCCGTCGGCACCATCGGCGGCAACCTGCTGCAGCGCACGCGCTGCTGGTACTTCCGCTCGCCCGAGGCGCAGTGCCTCAAGAAGGGCGGCAGCACCTGCTACGCCCGCGCCGGCGATCACCTGTGGCACGCATGCTTCGATCTGAGCCCGTGCGCGGCGGTGCACGCGTCGACCCTGGGCATGGCGCTGTTGGCCTACGACGCCGGCGTCGAGGTCGTCGGCGCTCCGATCGCGACGGTGGCGGAGCTGCTCGGCGATGGTGGTGACCCGATGCGCGACAACACCTTGCCGCCGCACGCGGTGCTGCGCGCCGTGACGCTGCCGCCCGCGACTGCTGGCGAGCGCTCGGCGTACATGCGCGCGATCTCCGCGCGCGCCGAGTGGCCCCTGGTCGAAGTGCTCGCCCGCATCGGCGTGCAGGGCGATGCGATCGCGTGGGCTGAGGGTCGCGGTCGGCGGCGTCGCGAACGTGCCGCTGCGGCTGGCCGAGCTCGAGGCCGCGCTGGTCGGCGTACCGGCCCAGCCCGAGGCCCTGGCGGCGAAGGCCGTGCTGGCGAGCAAGGGCGCGACGCCGCTGCCGATGACCGGCTACAAGTTGCCGCTGCTCGAGGCCGCCGTCGCGGACGCGCTCGAGCGCGCTCGCGAGCGAACCCGTGGGAGGTGCGTGATGGACCTGTGTCGACACCTGCGATGGAAGACCTTCTCGCGCGAGCAGGGCGATCCCGCGGCCATCGCCGAGTCGCTGCGGCGGGGCCAGGTGCCGTTCTCGTGCCTGCGCACGTGCCAGGCCTGGGGCCCCGACGACGACGTCGTCGCGCCCGAGTGCTGCTGTGCCGCGCGCAGCTGCTACGAGCCCGACCGCGTCGGCACCGACGCCACCTGAGCATCGAACAGCTCCGCAGCGGTCTCGTGGGCGTCGCCGACACCCCCGAGCACCAGCGCCGCGGGATCGTCGTGCCCTGACGCGGCCTCGATGAGCTCGAGCCACCACGCGCGCTCGAAGCCGGTCGCCTGGCCGCGGCGGATGCGGGCGATGACCTCGGCCCACGCGTCGAGCTCGGCCGCGACCCGCGGCGGTGGCGGCGACATGGCCAGGCACGCCAGGGTCTCGGTGCCGATGCGCGCGGCCGCGCCGACGATCTCGTCGGCGGAGAATTCGTTGGCGGTGCAGTCGTTGAGCGACTCGACCAGCAGGCTCGGGTCGAGCCCCAGCCGCGCGCTCTCGACGATGGCGTCGCACAGCCGCCGCACCTGTGCGAGCGCGCGGGGGTCGAGCTGGGGCACGTTCAGTGCTGCGGGCAGCTGCATCGTCGGGCGGGAGTCTACCTGCCGCACGCACGGGCGCAAAAACTCGCGATCGATCGCAGGTCGACTGCACGGAAAAGCACCGGGTCGAGGGCGCACTCCCGAACGCCCTCGACCCGGTGACACGGGCTGACGATGGACCGTCTCTGAGGACCGCCGGCCTGGAGGAGCCGTCGGTCCGTGGGCAGTACGGCGTCCGCGGTGGTTCGGATCGGCGGCTGCTGCGAAGACCGTCCGGGCCCGCGCGCGGGCGCACGCGGCCAGCCGCGACGTGGGCGATCCCCCGCGCAAGAGTCTCGCGTAGACGGGGGGCCCGCCCCAACTTAGGATTCAGCTCGTGACGCGACCCTCGATGCGCGACACCCCCGCGGAGGTCGAGGCGATCTTCCGATGCTTGCCAGCACGTCTGCGCGAGGATCGGGTCGCCGGCTACCGCGGCATCTTCCACTTCGACATCCGCGGCGCCGCGTCGGCGCAGTGGACCGTCAGCATCGACGCGGGCACGTGCACCGTGGCGCCGGGCTTCGAGGGTGAGCCGACCTGCACCATCACGATGGACGAGACCACCTTCCTCGCCATCGAGACCGGGCGGCAGAACCCGGTCATCGCGTTCGTGAAGGGTCGCATCAAGGTCACCAACGTCGGCCAGATGAGAAAGTACGACCGCGCGTTCTTCCGCTTCCACGACGTGCCCGAGGACGGCGGCGACGCGGCCGCCCCCGACGCCGGCGGCGCCGACCCGCAGTGAGCCGCCGCGCCCGGCGCGGTCCCGAGGGCCGTTTCGCGCGCAAGGATTGCCCCGCAGCGCCGATCCAAAACCCGAGCCGAGCCGTATCCCCGACGTGACCGGCACGGGTGCCGGAAGGAGCGGGAACTCTCGGCTTGCTGCAGGCGCAATTGACCAGCGAATGGACGGTGACGTACCGTCCCCGGCACGTGGTGTCGGCACCTCCCAGTCCGCCCCCGAGCGACGTCGACGACGTCGCGCTCATGCGCGAGGCCGCGCGGGGTGAACTGACGGCGATTTCGGCGATCTACGATCGCTTCGCGGGTCTGCTCATGACGATGGCCGAGAAGATCCTGACAGACCGTGCCATGGCGGAGGATCTGGTCCACGACGTCTTCCTCGAGGTGTGGCGACACGCCGCGAGCTACGACCCGACGCGCGGCAGCGTGCGGGCGTGGCTGCTGGTGCGGCTGCGCAGCCGTGCACTCGATCGCCTGCGTTCGGCCAAGACCCGACGCGAGGTCGCGACCGACGACGGCGAGCCCGGCCACGCGCCGGCCGAGGAGCGCGAGGATCCCGTGCTCGAGCCCGATCGCAAGGCCGTGCGCCGCGCGCTCGCGGAGCTGCCGGTCGAGCAGCGCGAGGTGATCGAGCTGGCCTACTTCCACGGCCTGTCGTCGTCCGAGATTGCGGCGCGCATGGGCTCGCCCTTGGGCACGGTGAAGTCGCGGACCGCCGCGGGCCTGGCCAAGTTGCGCTCGGTGATGCAGATCGACGCCGCGACCGACGGCCGCGCCGGTTCACGAGGGGAGGTGTCGCGATGATCGACGGTGTCGATCTCGACGACGAGCTCGATCCGCTCGTGCTCGACGCGCTTGCGAGCTCGCTCGCGCCGACCCCGGCGCCGGCAGCGGGCCTGCGCGCGCGGCTGCTGCAGCGCATGTCCGGTCGCGACCGGTTCCTGCCGTTCCTCGATCGCCTGATCGCGCTGTTCGATCTGCCCGAGGACCAGACCCGTCGCCACGTCGACACCCTGGTCGACGGCGCCGCGGTCGCGGACGACGGCGAGGGCTGGGCGGAGCTGGTGCCCGGCTGCACCTTCCTCGACTTCGACGGCGGTCCGGCCCTGGGCGAGGCCCATGCCGGACTCATCCGGCTGCAGCCGGGCGCGGTCTTCCCGGCCCACCGCCACGTCGGCGAGGAGCGTGTGCTCATGCTCCAGGGCCGAGTCCGCGACGAGCACGGCAACGAGTACCGGGCCGGCGATCTGATCGTGATGGCCGACGGCACCGAGCACGAGATCACCGTCGTGGGCGACCAGGAGGCGATCTACGCCGCGGTCGTGGTCGCGATGGAGTTCACCGGCGGCGACGACGAAGGCGACGCGCTGTAAGCCGGGCCGCGGCGCTTGCGTTCGAGGCGTCACCATGACGCTGCCGCGGCTGTTGGCCCTCGCGCTCGCGACCTCGCTCGTGCCCGCGGCCGCGCGCGCCGACGAGACACCCGAACGCAAGGGCTTCGCGTTCGGCTTCGCCGTGACCCCCGGCGCGATCGCGATGGGCCGGGGCTTCGCGGCCGCCACGCGCGTGCGACAGCTGCTCGGTGGCGCGATCACCGATCGCGTGCTGCTGGGCAGCGAGCTGGGCCTGCAGGTGGTGCACGGCAGCAAGAAGCCGGGCTTCCTCGGCGACGTCGTGCTCCAGGGCTTCGTCGGTCGCGGCTTCTACCTGCGCGGCACCACCGGTGTCGTGACCAACGCGCCCGCGCTCGCCCGCGATCGCCTGCTGCCGGCGGTCGGTGGATCGGTCGGGATCGGCTACGAGTTCCAGCCGGTCGGCCGCTTCGGCGTGGCGATCGGGCTCGACTACGACGCCCGCATGCGCACCGACCGGATGCTGAGCCAAGGGATCTTCCTCGGGGTCCGCTTCACGGGCTACCCGCGCAAGTGACGGCCTGCCGCACGCGGTGCCGGACAAAAAAGGGAGGCCTACGGTCCCGTCCGCGCCCCCCCGGTGCGAACGGGACCGCGGCCTCGCCTCGATGTCCCGTGCTCTGAGACACCCTCGAGCTGGCCGCTTCCGGACCACGGGCGAAAAAAATTCTCGGTCGTCGCCCACGTGTCGGGGGCGTCTGCATCGATCGTCGGCTGGCTCACTGGCGTCGCGGACGCGCGGCCAGGGGCGGTCCGCGTCCGGATCCCACGGTGCGCACCGGGGATCCGTGCGCCGTCGAGGGTCGCGAAACACCGCAGCGTTGCAGCCCGCAACACCACCGGTGGCGCTGTGCTCGCGCCGCGCAGCGGTCCCAAAACGGGTGGCAGCGTCGGCATGAAAGAGGCAAGCTCAGTGGGCGATGGCTGCGCTCGGCCTCTTCGTCCCGCTCGCCGCGCTGCTCTCGGCCGACCCCTCGATCGCGCCGACTGCAGTGGCGCCGGCCGAGGCCCCCGCGGTCGCACCCGCACCGGTCGAAGCGACCCCGGTCGCGCCCGCTGCCCTGGCCCCGGTCACCCCGGCGCCCACCGCCCTCGCACCCGCACCCGCGCCGGTCGCGGTCGAGCCGATGCGCGATCCGTTCCGGCCCGAGGCGCCTGCGTCGGGCTGGGACACGCCCACGACCACGACCACGACCACCACGACCGCAGCCGTGGCCGCGCCGGCGTCGACCACGACCACGACCACCACGACCACCACGATCACGCACCGCGTGGTGGTGCCGCCGCTGCCACCCGCCCCGCCGCCGCCGCAGGCCCGCAAGCGCCGGTTCGTGAGCGGCTATGGCGGCTTCGGCATGCGCGTGGGCTCGGTGTCGCATCGCATGGCGACGTTCTCGAACATCCGCGGCGGCCTGCTGCTGGGCGAGCGCGTGATGATCGGCGGCTCGCTCGTGCGCATGACCAAGCGCTTCGGCCCGCCGATCCAGGGCGACAACGGGCAGTCGTACCAGCTCGCGGTCGCCTACGGCGGCCTGCACCTGGGCGTCGTCGCGCTGCGACGCGGTCGCTTCGAGCTCGGCGTGGACTCGCTGCTGGGCGTGGGCGTCGGTTGCATCGCCAACCTGCGCTCGCACCACGACGACAAGGTCGACGCGCGCTGCGTCGAGCAGGTCAAGATGTTCACCGCCGAGCCGGGCGCGTTCATGCACGTGGCGCTGGCCAAGTGGCTGCGCGTGGGGATGAACGCGGGCTACCGCTTCGTCGCGCGCGAACGTTGGCCCTCGGGCAACAACTTCGCGATGAACGGCGGCTACTTCGGTCTCAACCTCGACTTCGGCTGGTTCGCGCGGCCCGGCTGGCGCTGAGCCGCGCTCGGACCGCGCGTCGTCGCGAACGCCCGGGCGAGTTCAGCCCGAGCGCGCCACGCTCGACGGACGCGCGGGCTCGGGCAGCAGCGCCGAGGTGGTCCGGCGCGAGCGCAGCGATGCGGGCGGCTCGAGCCCGGGGAACCAGCCGAAGTAGACCTCGAGCTGGGTCTTCTGCTCGGGCGTGAGGTAGTCGAAGTTGGTGCCGCGGTCGTTGACCTCCCAGAACTCGCGGCTCTCGAGCGACTCCAGCTCCTGCCAGATGCTGCGCAGGCGGTCGAGCGGCTCCTCGGCCATGTCGTCGCGGATGCGCCTCGCCAGCGGCTCGGCGTCGTTGCGCAGGTACGTGGTCGCGAGCTTGACCTGGGCCCGTCGAACGCCGCGCAGCGACTTCTCCTGCTCCTTGGTCTCGGCGTGCTCGTCGACGGCGAGGAACACCGCGAGGAACTCGTCGTGCGCGCGCGAGCCTTGCAGGAACGCGAGCTCGCACAGCGAGCCGACGTCGTGGGCGATGACCTCGGTCACGAACGCCAGCCCGCGCTGATACGCGATCGCGGAGTAGTAGCGCATGAAGCGGGCGATCTGCAGCGCGCGATGCTCGAGGTTCTCGCGGCGCTCGCGGTCGCTGGCGACCTCGCGGCTGTGGCTCAGCACGAACTCCGCGAGCTGGCGATACTGGTGCAGGATGTTGTACGCGGTGCGGATGTCCGACGCGTTCATGGTCGCGCGGAGGTAGGTGTTGAAGAACTTGATCGCGAGATCGAGCGCATGCACGTCGCCGCGGCGGCCGGCGGCCTCGCCCAGCCGCCGGGTGTCGATCGCGATGAGGTAGCAGCTGTCCTTGATCTGCCCCAGACCCTCGCCGAAGAGCATCTGGTACTGCCGCAGGATCTTCCACTCGAGCCAGGTGGCGCGCCGCCGCAGGTCGTCGACGGCTTCGTCGGAGAGGCTGACGAAGTCGGGGCTCTGGCGGTTCCAGCCGGGGATGCGATGCCAGTCCTGCCGCATCGCGGCCTTGGTCTCGCCGTAGCGGATGCCGAACTCGCACAGCGAGTCGATCGACTCCGACGCGATGCCCTTGTCCTTCTGCTGCAGCGCGTTGAGACCGATGTTGGCCAGGTGCTCGACCGCCTCGACCGCGCGCATCTGGCGGGTGTCGGTGTCCAGCGCGGCGCGGCCGCGCAGCGGGCTCGCGGCGGCGAGGCCGTGGTCCATGATGCGACCGACGATCTTCTCGGGGTCGAGGAAGTCGAACACGTAGGCGAAGTACGCGGAAACAGCAGCAGCAGGCTCGCCGTCATCAGCAACATCGAGAACAGCACGCCCCAGTGCAGCAGGTAGTGATCGCCGACCGAGAAGTTCACCCGCAGCACGTACACGCTCGAGGTGACGAAGAAGCCCAGGATCGCGAGGTTGGTGCGCGCGCAGAAGAACGAGGTGATGTGTGGCGTAAAGCGCACGGCCGCCAGCTGCACGATGATGCTCGAGACCGTCGAGTGCCAGGCCCAGCACCGCGGCTTGCCGACCTCGCCGAGGCCGCCCAGGGTGTTGCGCGCGCACCTCGACGTCCTGGTCGAGACGATGTCGAGCAGGCCCTTGTTGACACGCCGTCGTCGCCCTGGCCGGTGCCTCCACGGCGGTCGCGACGTCGAGCCAGAACGACAGCAGGTAGATCACGCTCGCGTGCCGAGGATGGTCAGGACCGGCACGGTCAAGGTCCGCTCAGGATCACTTTTTGACAAACTGCACCAACACGCCCAGGTGGGCTCGGCGATGGTCTGCGATGCGGCCTGCTCGGGGATGCCGTCGTCGCCGCCCGGCGGCTGCGACGGCGCGTCCGCCGTCGGCCGCGCGCCGGCGCCGACGGGCTCGCAGCGAGTGGAGATCGCTGTCGCCCACGGCCTGTGACGGTAGCAGATGCGCGCCGGCCGGTATCGATGCAGCCCTGATGTTGCTCGCCATCGACGTCGGCAACTCGCACGACGTTCGGCGTCTTCGCGCAGACCCAGCTGCGCTGCGAGCTGCGCCTGTCCACGCCGCGGCTGGACCCGCGACGAGGTCGCGAATCGGCCTGCGGCAGAACGAGCTCGCGGGCCTGAGCCTGCGCGACGTCGCGGACGCGATCATCGTACGTGGTGCCCCGGCATGTCGGCCCTGCGCGATGCGTTGGTGCGCTACGCCGGCTTCGATCCGCTCGTGGTCGGTCCGGGCGTGCGCACCAGCATCGATCCGCTACGACCCGCCGCAAGGCCGTGGGCGCCGACCGCATCGTCACCGCGGTCGCGGCCACGAGCACCATGTCGAGCCCGGCGGCGGCGTCATCGTGGTCGACTTCGGCACCGCGACGACCTTCGACGTGGTCTCGCCCGCGCCGGAGTACCTCAGCAGTGCGATCGCGCCCGGCATCGGCATCAGCGCCGACGCCTGTTCGCTCGCCCGCGGCAAGCTGCCGCGGGTCGACACCGCCAAGCCCGATCGCGTGATCGGTCGCAACACCGTCGGCGCGATCCAGTCGAGGCCTGGTCGGCTACCTCGGCCTGGTCGAGGGCCTGATCGCGCATCACCGGCGAGGTCGGCTTCCAGTTCGCGTGGTCGCGACCGGCGGCTTCGCGGCCACCGCTGGCGCACGCCCCGGCGATCGACCAGGTCGACGACGCGCTCGTGCTCGAGGGCCTGCGCATCATCGCCCGCAACCGCGGCGAGTAGATCCAGGAAGGCGAGGCCATGGCCGCGTTCGCGCACACCCTGGAACAGGCCGAAAGCCGGCCCCGGCGTCTGGCGTGTCGTCGGTCCCGACGCGCCCGCGCCGTTGCGCGGCATGGTCGCGCGCGGCCTGGCGCGCTGCCTCGCGCGACCTGCTGGTGGCGCTGTACCAGATCTGGGTCAGCAACGATCCGGACCTCACCGGCCATCGCCGGCAAGACCCTCGAGGGCGCCACCCGCGATCCTCAACGGCGCGCTCGATGATCCGGCGTGCCGGCCAGTGTGCTCGACTTGCTGGGGCGCAAGCTGCCGCGCAACGTCGACGTGCTCGACCGCGTCGTGCGTCACCGCAGGTCGCGGACAAGACCCTCAACGGCATCGCGCATCTGCCCCGGCCAATCTACCGACGTGCTGGCCCGACGGCAAGGCGATGGTCGCGCTGTCCGCGATCGTCGAGGCGCTGTACCAGAACCCCAACTGCCGCATGAGCGTGGTGCACCGCATGTTGGAGTTCGCGGTGCGCGGAGAACATCGACGTGCGCCTGCCCAACATGGACGAGATCCGCGCCGCTGGCCGGAAGTCCAGCGCCGACCCGAGCGCGACGACATGTTCCGCCGAGCCGGCCAGGCCATGAAACCACGCCAAGGCCATCGAGCACGTCGTCGCCGCCGGCGCGCCGACGAGTCGATCTCGACAGCCTGTCCGACGATGCCCGCGGGCTTCGACCTCGAGGCGCTGCTGGCCCAGACCGCGACCGACGATCTGTCGTTGCCGCTCGACGCAGAGCAGGACGCGCCGGTCGACGAAGCTGTGCAGCAGGCCGCCGTCGCCGCGGTCGAGCGCGCCGCAGTGGCCAGGGCCTGTTCTTCACCATCTCCAAGCTCAAGCCGATGGAGAAGATGCGGCTGGCGCTGATCGGCAGCAGCTTCGAGCGCTTCGTGCTCGTGCGCGACAGCAACAAGGCCGTGGCCATAGGCGCGATCAAGTCGCCCAGGTGAACGACAACGAGGTCGTGGGCTACGCCGCCAACCGCACGCTCGCGCGCGAGGTCATCTCGTACATCTCCAAGCGTCGCGAGTGGACCAAGATGTACTCGATCCAGCTGCACCTGGTGCTCAACCCCAAGACGCCGATGGCGACGGCCATGAGCCCTCGGTCGGCGACGTGAAGAAGGTGGCGTTCTCGAAGAACATCCCTTCGGCGCTGGCGACCGCGGCGCGGCGCAAGCTGGAGCAGCGCAAGTGATCGGCGCGGCGGCAGCGTGGCTGTCGCGCCAGGCCGGCGTGCTCGCGGCGCCGCGGACCACGCTGGCCGCGCTGCGGCCGAACGAGGGGCGCGCGCGACAGCGGCTGGGCGCTGGTGGCGCTGGCTGCTCGCGACGGCGGTGTTCGACCTGGTCGAGGTCGTCGCGCGCGTGGCCGCGTTGCGCACCCTGGGCGCGACCCTACTCGCGGTCGCGGACGTCGCGATCGCCCTGCTGCCGCCGTACGTCGCGACCTTCGCGATCGAGCTGGTGCTGGGTCGCGCGCGCGCATCGTGCCAGGACACTGCTCGCGCCGATGATCGCGGTGGGCGCCGCGCTGCACCTGGGCGCGGCGCTGGGCCTGGCTACCGCGTTGGGGCTGGTTGCCGCCGCTGCTCGCGGGCGTCGTGGCGGCGCGGTGGCGTTCGCAGCATGGGGTGCGCCCAGCGATCAGCGCGGACGGAGCGTCCGGCATGAGCATCTCGCACGCTCGTCGCGGCCGGGTTCGCCGCGTTGGTGCTCGCGTCGGCGAAGGTCGACCTCGCCCCAGGGCCTGCGCAGCGCTACGATCAGCTGGCACCGCTGGCGCCGGGCAAGCCGGTGCCACCGTTCGACGTGTTGCTGCTCGACGGCGGCCGCTTCGCGCAAGGCCGATCTCGCCCGGGCGCGTGCACGTGGTGACGTTCTGGGCCACCTGGTGCCGTACTGCCGCGAGCAAGCCGACGAGCTCGACGCGATGATCGACGACTACGATCCATCGGCGGTGGGGTTCCTCGCGGTCAGCCGCGAGGGCAGCGAACTCTCAGCTCGACGAGGTCCGCGGCCCTGGCCCAGCGCTACCGCGCGTCGACCAAGCTGCGCGTGCCCGATCGCGCTCGACGACGGTCGCATGGCGCGAGCCTTCGGCGTGGGGCCCATCCCGCACACGGCGATCTTCGATCGCGAGGGCAAGCTGCGCCGCGTCCACCAGGAGGCCGCGTCTCGGCGAGACCATCGCGGACGACGTCGCTGCGCTGCTGCGCGAGTCGCCGCCGGGTTGAGGCTACGGCGTGCTTGAGCGCGCCGCGGATCCGCGACAACCCACATGACACCGCCACGCCGCCGAGCACCGCCGCCAGCGCGACCACGATCGCGGCGAGAACGCCTGGGCCACGGGCCTGCATCGCGCCGCCGGCCATCGCGCCGCCGACGACCGGCGCGAGCAGCCTGGCGACCAGCGCGGCGCGGCAAACACGACTCGGTCCACGCCGCGGCGCCCGCGCGCGGCAAGAGCACGAACGCCGCGAGCGCCGCGAGGTGTCCAGGAAACCCAGCGCGGTTGATCGGGCGACTCGTCGCGCCAGGCGGCCCGCGAGCATCGCTGCGCCGTCGCGCGCGAGCGCCGGCCCGTGCATGCCCGCGGCCACCAGCTCCATCGGGTGCGGCGAGTACGGCAGCACCTCGCCCACCCCAGGCCCTGCGGCTCGGCCAGCGGGTGCAGCAGCACCAGCGCGCGGCGCCCGGCGTGCTCGGGCGGCAGCCGCGGCCAATGCGCCGTGGACCTCCGCGTCGAAGTCGACGTCGCGCACGCGCACGAACGGCGTGGGCGCGTACTGGGTCATCGACGCGAGCTTGCAAGTCCTCCACTGCAGGTCGAAGCGGCTCGAAGCGGATGCGATAGCCGTCGAGCCTGGTCTTCACCGGCACGACGATGTCCTGCTCGGTCGGTGTTGTGCCGCAGCAGCACCAGCTCGTGCGCGCGCGCATCAGGAAGTCCACGGCAACGACTCGGCGCCGCCGGCCAGTTGATCGCAGCAGCGGCTCGCCGCGCGGCGAGGCCGGCAGCCGCAGCGCGACGCGGGTGCCGATGGCGGCGTCGAACTCCAGCGCCGCGATCAGCCACGGCGGACGCTCGGTCTCGACGTCGGCGTAGAGACCCGCGATAGCCGCCGCGGAAGAACTCGTGCAGCAGGATTGAACGGCCAGTCGACGCCCTCGGCCTCGTACATCGCGGGGTGCTCGCCCAGCGAGCTGTCGGGGCTCTGTGCAGTGTCGACCTTGCCGACGAACGCGAAGTCGGCCAGCAGCACGCGGCTGCGCCGAGCTCGTAATGCGACCAGCTTCTTGAGCTCGGTCGGGGTTGACCAAGGTCAGCTTCAGCAGGTCAGCACCGCCGCTGCGAGGATGACCTCGCGGTTGCACGGATGCGGACGTCCCAGCTCATCACCTTGGCGGCAGGGTCGCCTTGTCCTTCACCGAGGAAGACGATCTCGTGGACGTCTGCGCCACCGCCCACGCCGGCCTCGATGACCGCGTTGTCCTTGGGCTCGAGCGCCTGGGCGTGCGCGCGGGTTGCCGCGGATGCGGAAGGCGTAGTGACCTCCGTCGCGCAGCGGCTGTCGGTCGGCCACGCTTCCGCGGTCACGGCCGACCTGTTGGCTGGGCCGCAGGCCGCGGGAGTAGTTGCGCTCGAGCGGCAGCGGCTCGGGCAGCACCAGCGAGTCGCGCGTGGGCGCGGTCGCAGTCGCCGACGCGGCGGCAGGCGCACCAGGCCCGCGCCGAGCACCGGCGCCAGCATGCTCGTGCGCGCCGGCGCCGACGCGGGCGCGCCGGCAGGACCGATGCCGCCCGCGATCGCGGCCACCGAGCACCTCGGCGAGGGCCTGCGCCGCGCCACCGGCGATCACGCCCGCGGTGCTCGCACGAAGACCAGCCTCGCTCCACGCGTCGCCCAGCGCGAGCACCAGCTGCAGGTCGTCGCGGCCCAGCAGCATCGCCGCGAGCCCGACCCGCACCAGCAGCGCCAGCGGTACCCGCGCAGCAGCAGGCGTCGGCCGGCGTCGAGCCACCGGCAACGGCACCGCGATCACGCCCAGGCCGATGGCGGCGCGCAGCGGCGTAGTGTCCCCTGAGCCGTCGACCAGCGCGCCGGTCTGCTGACCCGCGATCGCACCGGCCACCGCGATAGCGAGCAGCAGCGACCCCACCGCTGCCGCCGATGGCTTGGCGGGGTGGTTGCCGTCACGGCGCCGTCGCGCTCGTGCAGCGCAGCCTCATGAAGCGCCACGCCATCGCCAGCGCCGCTCGTGATCACATCCACACGATCGCCGCAGCCACCACTGCACCGCCAGCGCCAGCGCCCAGGGCTACCGCGCCGGTGCCGACCAACAGCGCAACCAAGCTGCCGGTGCGCGCGGGCCCGTCGCTGCCCAGGACCCCGCGCACCCGCCGGCAGCAGCCGCGCAGCTGCTGCACCATCGTCGCGACCGTGACGAGGCCGCAATCCGCGATCACCCATGCCGCGGCCCAGGGTTGCCACAGGCGTGCAGCGGCGCCGGTCAGCACGTTCGCGTCCATCGTCGGCGCAAGGGTAGCGCTGCAGCGTGCATGCCGGAAACAAAACCGGGGCGGTCGCGTGGCGTCCGATGCGCCGCCGAGCCCGCGTCGGCGCGCGCGCCCGCCAACGCAGTTGGCGCTCGCGTGCGTCGCCGCGACGGCCGCGTCCGTGCAGCGCTCGCCATCGGGGTCGCCGATCCGGGCTCGGCCGCGCCGCGGCCATCCGCGCGCGCAGCGCCGCCGGTGGGCTCGCGCGCGGCCCAGACGACGACCTCCTGGTGCGCGCTGGGCAGCTGCGTCGCCTGGGATCTCGACGCCGGCGATCTCGGCCACGCGCTGGCTGGCTGCGGCAGGTCGTCGACCACGCCGTCGTCGTTGAGCTTGAGCGTGAGCAGCAGCCCGCGGATCGAGCGGCCGCGCAACGCCAGCAGGTGCGTGACCGCCGTCATCGCGCGATGCAGCGAGACGATTCCGCATCAGGCACGAGCCAGTCGACGCGCTGCAGGAGATCAGTGCGCACCCGCTCGGCGTGGATGCCCGGGTGACCCAGGAAGCAGCCGCGCGCCGTGGAATGCGCGCAGGTCCATGCGCGCAGGGTCGATACCGATAGCGACCTCGGCGCCGCGTTGCAGCAGCGCCAGCGCGGCGCCACCTGGCGCGGCGCCGATCTCGACCACGACATCGCCTTCGCGCAGGGGCAGCCGCGACCACGCCAACGCCTCCTCGAGCTTGGCCCACGCGCGCGTGAGGGCGTCCCAGGCGGCAGCAGCACGGCGCACGCCACCAGGGGCATCGCCCCGCAGCGCAGCGGCGTCGTGGCGATGTTCCAGCCACGAGCATGCGGTCGCGCAGGCCGGGCGGCGGCAGCACCACGTCGAGCACGACCTCGCCGGGCTGAGCGCGCGGGTCGGGCAACGCCGCGTCACCGAGTGCAGCCAGGATCTCGGCGCGTGCGCGTGCAACCGCTTCAGGGTCCTCGGGGTCGCGGTCGGGATCGGCTGGATCGCGCGCGAACACGCCCACCCCGCCTGCCAGTTGCTGCAGCGAGGCCGCCAGCGCGGCGACGTCCGCGGCCAGGTCAGCAGGTCCAGCGAGTGACCGCTCGCACGCACGAACAGTGACACCGGCTCGGGCTGCGCGAGCTCGGCATCGGTGCGCATCTCGTCAACAGTCCGGGCCACGAGAACGCCAGCCGCAGATCGAAGCCGCACGATGCGTGCGGTCGCGTTGAAGCCACGCGGCCGAGCGCGGCGAACAGGTCGCGAACACGAACGCCGGCGCAGGACTTGTTGCAGACCGGCCGGCGCCCAGGCAGGGCCGCCGGGCGAGCACGGCGCAGCCGGCCGCCCGTGGCGCGCCGCGGGCGCGCCACCCGGCCGGCGCAGCGATGCTATCCTGCGCGCCGGGGCAGAGCGGCCATGAAATGGATCATCAATTGTCGATCTGCGTGAGACCGCGGCCAGGTCTTCCATGGCCTGGCTGGCGGAAAACACCGTGGGCACGGCGCGGCCCGAGTTCGACCTTGCCGGTCACGTGCTCGAGGAGTCGTACCTGCTGCAGGTGCTGCGGCACCAGCACATCGACGCGGTCGAGGATCTGGCGCGCCGCGCCGCGACCGACCAGCTCGACCGCGCGCAGATCGGCGGGATGTCGGAGCCGGCGAGGATCGTGCGCGGGGTCGTCGCGGACGAGGCGCTGGTGCGCGAGTTCGACGCCGCCCACGGCGACGCGCTGATCATCGGTCGCCAGGCACCCAGCACCGAGCGCAACCTCGTGCGCCTGGGCCGGGTCGCGCGTCGGCTGGTGCGCAAGCTGCCGTGCCCGACCGTGGTGGTGCCGCCGGATCTCCGGCGCGACGCCGTGGGCAAGGGCCCGATCATGCTCGCGACCGACCTCGAGGAGACCGCGGGCTCGGCGGCTCGCTTCGCGCTGCGACTGTCGCACGCGACCGGGCGACCGCTGGTGGTCGCGCACATCGTGCCGGCGGACTCGGACATGTCGCGCTACCTGCCGGACGCGACCGTCGATCAGTTCCTGAGCCAGTCGGGCCTCGATCGCGAGAAGGACCTCAAGGCGTGGATGGCCAACCACGGGCTCGAGTCCGCCGCCGCGATCGTGTCGCACGGCGACGTCATCGCGCGGCTCACCTCCATCGCGGAGGTCGAGGGCTCGCCCATCATCGTCTGCGGCTCGCGCGGCATGGGCACACTCGAGCGCATGTTCATCACCAGCGTCGGGACCGATCTGAGCTGCTGGGCGCGCGCGGCCGTGGCGATGGTGCCGCCGACGTGGGGCCAGTGAGCGCTGCGGCCGTGCGGAGGCAACGCTGGATCCCCCTGGTCGTCGCGACCGCACTCGGCTGCGGTGGCGGCGGCTCGTCCGGCAGCGGCGGCTCGTCGAGCAGCAGCGACGGCTCGAGCGGTGGCGCGGACACGACCACGACCGCGGCCGAGTCGAGCAGCTCGGTGACCACGGGCTCGTCGGAGGCGGGCTCGAGCTCGAGCACCAGCATGGGCATGACCACCGTCGCCGACAGCGGCGAGACCACCTCGGGTGGGCTCGGCACGTCGCCCGGCTGCGGCACCGACCCCGGCAGCGTGATGTCGGGCACCATCGACGTCGACGGCGAGCAACGCAGCTACTTGCTGGTGCTGCCGCCCGACTACGATCGCGACCACGCCTATCCCATCGTGTTCGGCTTCCACGGCCAAGGTGGCGACAGCGCCCTGGCGCAGAGCATCTACCAGCTGGAGGACTTCTGGCCCGAGCCGGTCATCGTGGTCTACCCCCAGGGCTTGATGCAGGTCGGCACAGAGACCGGCTGGGATCTGGCGGAAAACGGGGTCGACATCGCGTTCTTCGACGCGATGGCCAACGCGTTCGCGCAGCAGCTGTGCCTCGACCTCGATCACATCTTCGCGATGGGCTTCTCGTTCGGCGCGTACATGTCGAACTACCTCGCGTGCTACCGCGGCAGCTACATCCGCGGCTTCGCGGCGGTCGCCGGTGGTGGGCCCAACCCCGGCGACACCTGCCAGGCGCCGATCGGCGCGATGATCAGCCACGGCACCACCGA
Organism: Nannocystaceae bacterium; assembly: GCA_046351635.1. Classification (GTDB taxonomy): domain Bacteria; phylum Myxococcota_A; class Polyangia; order Nannocystales; family Nannocystaceae; genus Xiheibacterium. The sequence continues at coordinate 113,985 of JAXLYC010000017.1, forward strand.
CGACGTCGTGCCGCTCACCCAAGGCGAGGCCTCGCGCAACAAGTGGATCGCTGTCAACGGCTGCAGCGACGAGAGCAGCAGCTGGGTGCCCGACGATCCCGACATGTTGCCGACCGAGTGCCTCGACTACCAGGGCTGCGAGCGCCCGACCACGTGGTGCACGCACATCGCGACGCACACCTGGCGCAGCTGGATGAACGTCGAGATCCCGCGCTTCCTGACCTCGATCTGAGCCGGCGCGCGCGCGGGCGCCGGCGCAACCAGGCTTCAGCCGGGTTGGCAGCAGAATGTGAAGTTGCCCGCCGGCGCGATGGTACCCATCGCCTCGGGCATGGTCTGGATCGGGCAGTTGGACTCGCCGGTGAAGTTGAGTCCGACCGACTGGCCGGTCGCGCCGACACAGGTGAAGTTGTTGGGCACGTCGGCGACCTGGTTGCCACCGCAGCCGATCGCGTCGAACACGTGCATGCTGCCGCTGCAGCTGGCGACCACCTGACCGCAGGTGCAGTTGCTGCAATCGCGTTGATCGTCGACGCCGGCCCAGTAGCTCAGCTTCTCGCTGTACTGGCCGTCGGGGCAGGGCGCGTCGCCTTCCTTGTAGATGCACAGGCCGGGCTCGAAGCCCTCGGGCGCGTCGGGTTGACACGCGCCGTCGGTGCCGCACGCGACGCTGTCGTCGGGCAGTCGGCAGCTGCGGATGGTCGCGTCCCACACCGGCTCTGGGAACTCCTCCGTCTTCATCTGCTGACAGAAGGGTTGGTTCGCCTGGTACATGTAGAAGTAGGTGCCGCCGCCGATGGTGAAGTCGTGGCAGTCCATCGAGAACTGCAGGAAGTTCTGGTACGTGTAGCAGGTGTTCTCGGCGTACGAGTAGGTGTACGAGGTGCAAGTCTGCGCCGCGTTGAGTTCGCAGGTGCAGTCGCAGATCGCCGGGCCTGGATCGTTGTAGCCCTCGAGCATGGTCGGGCCGGCCTCGGGGTACTCGGCGGGACAGTCGGGCAGAGCGGCGCCGCCCTCGGCCCGCGCGATGATGACCGGGCCGAACCAGCTGTTCGCCGCCGGGTCACCGCAGTGGGCACCGGGCCCGCACTCGTCGACACCGGTGTCGGGATCCACCGTCGTGCTCACCGTGGTCGACGCGGTCGTGGCCGAGGTGCTCGACATGCTCACGTTGCCGCTGCTGCCGTCGGAGGCCTCGCCCGAACCACCGGTGGCCGTGACACTCTCGGTGCCCGAGCCTTCGAAGCCGAAGCTGTTGTCGGGTGCCGGCGCGACGCAACCAACCCACAGGGTCGCCGCCACGCAGAGAGTCTTCGTCGTCGAGCTGTGAGCTGTACGCATGGATCATGCCCCGGCGGCTGTTCCAGAGCCGCGCGCCCCTGCTCCAAGGTAGCGAACCGTGTGGTGTTCGATCAACGCAAGTCGACGCGAACTTCGTCGCGGGGGCATCACACCCCAGCACGCGAGCGCGTCGTCGCCGAGAGGCCCCATCGCGATCACCGACGCGTCGTCCTCCGCTACGATGACGCGGACGTGAGCGGGACGGCGTTCGAGCGATATGGTCGATGGGCGGTGGTGGCCGGCGCGTCGGCGGGCCTGGGGGCTGCATTCGCCACCGCGCTCGCACGTCGCGGGCTCGACCTCGTGTTGGTCGCGAGACAAGCGGCGCTGCTGGAGCCCTTGGCCGAGCGCCTGCGTCGGCTCCACGGCGTGGAGATCCGCACCCTCGCGCTGGACCTCGCGGAGCCCGGGGCCATCGACACGCTCGCGCGGGCGACCGCGACACTCGAGGTCGGGCTCGCGATCTACAACGCTGCGTTCGCACCGCTGTCGGCCGTGATCGACACACCGGTCGACGCGCTCGCGCGGGTGGTCGACACCAACGTGCGCGGGCCGCTGCTGTTCGCGCGGAGCTTCGCGCCGGCGATGGCGGTGCGCCGCCGCGGCGCCATCGTGCTGATGTCGTCGCTCGCGGGTCTGGTCGGCACGCCGCGGCTTGCGGCCTACGGCGCGAGCAAGGCCTTCGCGCTGACGCTCGCGGAGTCGATGTGGGCCGAGCTGCGGCCGCGCGGCGTCGACGTCGTGGCCGTGTGCGCCGGCGCGATCCGGACCCCGGGCTACGACCGCGCCGCGTCGGGACGCGCCGCGCCGGGCACGATGTCGCCCGAGGCCGTGGTCGCGCGCACGCTCGCCGCGTTGGGCCAGGGTCCGCGGCTGGTGCCGGGTTGGATCAACCGCGTGGCGGCGTGGCTGCTGGGCCGGCTCGCGCCGCGCCGGCTCGCCATCGCGGTGATGGCCGGCAGCACCCGGGGGTTGTCGTGACGGACGTGGCAGGCATGCTCGCGGTGCCGGCGATCTACGCCGCCATCGTCGCGTTGCATCTGCTGCTGCCGGCGCGGCGCGTGATCGGCTACGTCCGCGACGCCGCCGGTCGACCGCTGCGCTACCGTCTCAACGGCATCGCGGTGCTGGCGGTCGCGATGATCGTGTGGGCCGCGCTCGCGCGCACGCAGCTGGTCGCGCCCGACTGGCTGTTCCGCCACCGCCACGGCGCGGCGGCCGGCGCCGCGATCGTGGGTGTGGTCTTCACGCTCGCGGTCGTGCTGCCGCTACGCCGCGGTGCCGGCGGCGCGCTGGCGCAGCTGTACCTGGGGCGGCGCGAGAACCCGCAGCTGCTGGGCGGGCGCATCGATCTCAAGATGCTGCTGTATCTCGTCGGCGCGGTCATGCTGCAGCTCAACCTGCTGTCGTACGCCGCCCACGCGGGCTGTGTCGCGCCGGCGGCCCGCGCGGGCGTGATGCTGCACCTGGGTCTCTTCAGCGCGTTCGTGCTCGACTACCTCGTGTTCGAGCACGTGCACCTGTACACCTACGACCTGTTCGCCGAGCGGGTCGGCTTCAAGCTCGGCTGGGGCTGCCTCGCGTTCTACCCGTTCTTCTATGCTGCCGGGCTCGCGACCGCAGTCGCACACGGCCCCAGCGCCACGCCGACGCCCGCGTTGGTGGCCATCGCGACGGTGTTCGTGGGCGGGTGGTGCCTGGCCCGCGGCGCAAACCTCCAGAAGTACCACTTCAAGCGCGACCCGCAGCACCGGTTCCTGGGCCTGTTCACGCCGGTGGTGATCGAGGACGCCGGCCGCCGCGTACTGTGCAGCGGCTTCTGGGGCGTGTCGCGGCACGTGAACTATCTCGGCGAGATCCTCATGGCCAGCGCGCTCGCGGCAGCGCTGAGCTGGCCGCCGTCCTGGGGCGGCGCCGACGGGCCGCTGGGTTGGCTCGCGACCCTGGTGCCGTGGTCGTACCCGCTCTACTACGTGCTGCTGCTGGTGCCGCGGCAACGCGACGACGATCGACGCTGTCGCGCGAAGTACGGGCCGCTGTGGGACGAGTACTGCCGCCGCGTGCGCTGGCGCATCGTGCCGGGGTTGTATTGAGCCATGGCGGCGCCGCCGATCCTGGGCCGCGAGGAGCCGCTGCAGCAGCTGCAGGATGCGTTCGCGGCGGCGCGCGGCGGCCGCGGCAACCTCGTGGCGATCGAGGGTGAGGCCGGCATCGGCAAGAGCGCGCTGGTGACCGCGCTGCTCGAGCACGCGCGCTCGGCCGGCGCGACCGTGGCCCAGGGCCGCGCGTGGGAACAGGGCGCGCCGCCGTACTTCGCGGTCGCGCCGTGCGTGCGCAGCTTGGGGCTCGAGCTGCAGGCCGACGGCGGTGACGCCCACGCGAGCGCGGACTATCGCGGCTGGGAGCGCGCTGCTCGGCGAGCTCGCCCACGCCACCACGCGTGGCGCCGGTGGTGTGGGCGGTCGAAGACGTCCACGCCGCCGACGCGCACTCGCTCGAGCTGTTGTCGTTTCTGGCCCAGCCGCTGCGCACGGTGCCGGCGCTGGTCGTGGTGACCATGCGCCCCGACGCGGGCGCGGCCGATGCACGCATCGCGCGTCTGCGTCGTGAGGCCGAGGCGTTGCCGCTGCCGCCGTTGTCGCCGGCGGCAGCGGCGGGCCTGGTGCGCAGCCACGGCGGTGCGCTCGACGACGAGGTCGTGCGCGCGCTGGCATCGGCCAGCGGTGGCAACCCGTTGTTCGCGGTCGAGCTCGCGCGATCGGCCCGGGGTGCCGGCGCGCGCGCGAGCTCGGGCGTGCTGCCCTCGACGGTGGTGCACACCATCGCCGGTCGCGTCACGCGGCTGCCCGATGCCACCGCCACGGTGCTGCGCGACGCGGCGGTGCTGGGCCTGCAGTGGTCTGCGGCCACGCTCGCACGCATGCAACGTTCGCTCACCGCCGCGATCATCGATGCGCTGGCGCCAGCGTGCCGCGCCGGCCTGGGGCAGGAGCTCGCGCCGGCGCGCTTCGCCTTCGGCCACGCGCTGGTGCGCGACGCGGTGCTGCAATCGCAGAGCGCCGCGGCGCGCAGCGATGCCCACCAGCGCGCGGCCGCGGCCCTGGCCGAGCAGGGCGATGGTCCCGACCTGCTGGCCGCGCGGGCGCTGCACGAGCTCGCGTCGCTGCGACCCGAACGCGCCGACGCCCTGGTCGATCTGGCCACCCGCGCCATCGAGGCCTCGTGCCGCCAGGGCGCGTTCGATCGCGCATGGGCGCTGGCGCGACAGCTGCTCGACGCGCGGCGACAGGGCGAGCTGCCGGCGGCAGCCGTGGCGGACTGGATCCGGGCGTCCGAGCTCGCGCTCGCGGCCGGGGCCTTCGCCGACAGCCGCGCCTGTGCGCTCGAGGGCGCCGCGCTGGCGCGGGCACGGGGCGATGCCGACGGCCTCGCCGACGCCGCGCTCGCGTTGGGTCGCGAGCTGCGGCCCGGCGAGGTCGACCCCGTGCTCGTGGCCCTGCTCGAGGAGGCGCTGCTGCGCCTCGATGCCACGACCGCGTCCGCGCGACGGTGTCGCGTGGCGGCGCGACTGGCCGCGGCGCGGCAGCCCGCGCTCGATCCGCTGCTGCCGGTCGCGATGGCGCGCCAGGCCCTCGCCGACGCGCGTGCGCTCGGCGACGGCGCGGTCGTGCTCGACGTGCTGCTGCACGCCGGCGCGGCCTCGACCGGCTACTGCGACGAGCTCGAGACGCGCGCGCTGGCGCTCGAGCTGTTGGCGCTCGCTGCCGAGCGCGGCGACGTGCCCACGAGCCTGCGCGCACTGACGCGGCTCGTGCTCGACGAGGGCACCCTGGGCGAGGGCGCGGCGTTCGACGCCGCGCTCGAGCGCCTGTTGCAGCTCGCGCGCGGCGTGGGCCACCCGCGCTCGATCTGGCGCGCGCTGCTGATGGCGTCGATGCGAGCGCTCGAACGCGGCGAGTTCGACGAGTCCGAGCGCCTGCTGACCCAGGCGCAGGCATGCACCCACGTGACGGACGACCCCGCGCTGCAGCTGTCGATCGGCGCGCACACGCTGATGCAGCTGCTCGCGACCGAGCGCGAGGCGGCCCTGCGCGTGGCCGTGCGGTCGGTCGCGCAGGCGGGCGAGCTGCCGCAGCCGGAGTTCATCGTCGCGGCCTTGACCGCGGTCATCGGCGCGCGGCTCGACGACCGCACCCTGATCGCCAGCGCGCTCGCGCCCCACCGGCACGAGCAGGCGACCACGGTGCTGCACGCCAGCTTGGCGGCGTTGCTCGCCGAGGGCTACGCCTGCGCGGGCACTGTGCCCGAGTGCCGCGCGCTGCATGGACGGCTCGCACCGCTGCGCGGGCGCGAGAACTACTTCGGCCACATCGCGATGTCGTACGAGGGCCCGTACGCGCGCGTGCTGGGCCTGCTCGAGGAGCGCATGGGCGAGCTCGACGCGGCCGAGCAGAGCCTGCACGACGCGCGCGAGCGCTGCCGCGCGCGTGGGCGTCGGCCGTGGGTCGCACGCATCGGCTTCGAACTCGCCCGCGTGCAGCGGGCCCGCGGGCGCGAGGTCGGTGCCGCGCTCGCGGAGGTCGTCGCCGAGGCCGAGGCGCTGGGGCTTCCGATCCTGGCCGCGCGCGCGCGCGGCCTCGCCGGCGCGATGCCGGCGCCGGCGCCCGCGCCGGTGACCAGCCCCGGTGCGGCCACGCTCACGATGCTCCGCGACGGCGAACGCTGGGCGCTGCGCTGGGGCGAGCGCAACGTGATGGTCGAGGACCGGCGCGGGCTCGAGCTGCTCGCGCGGTTGATCGAACGGCCGGGCGAGGAGGTCCACGTGCTGGTGCTCGCTGCCGACGGCGGGGCGCCGCTGCCGGACTCGAGCGCGGGCGAAGCCCTCGATCGTCGTGCCATCCGCGAGTATCGCGAGCGCCTCGCCGAGATCGATGCTGCGCTCGCGGCTGGCACCGACCCCGCGCTCGCACGCGAGCGCGGGTTCCTGCAGCAGGAGCTCGCTCGCGCGCTGGGCCTGGGTGGGGGCCTGCGCGAGGTCGGCTCGGCCTCGGAGCGCGCGCGGGTCAACGTCCAACGGCGGCTCAAGGATGCGATCGCGCGGATCGAGCGGGTCGACGGCGCGCTCGGCCGCTACCTGCGCGCGGCGGTGCGGACCGGCACCTACTGCACGTTCCGGCCCTGAACGACGCGCGCAAGCGCTCGCGATCCCACGGAACGCCGCGGGGAACGATCGTTCCCGGGGTGGTCACGCCATGCGGGGTGGAAGGCCACCGCCCATGGACATCATCCCGCCGTACCTGTTTCCGCTCGTGTTCTTCGTCGCGCTCGCGATCGACCGCGTGGTCGCGGCGCGGCCCCAGCCCGTCGTGCGCCACTGGGCGCTCAAGGGCACGATCTTCTTCCTGCTGACGGCATTCATCCGCACGGCCATCCCCGCGGCCATCGCAGGCGCGCTCGCGGGCCACACGCTGTTCGATCTCTCGGGCCTGGGCATGATCGGTGGCGCGGTCGCGGTGGTGCTGCTGGTCACCTTCGCGGACTACTGGCTGCACCGCACGGCCCACCGCTGGGACTGGCTGTGGCGTTGGGCCCATCAGATGCACCACAGCGCCGAGCGTGTCGACCTCGCGGGTTTCTCCTACGGTCATCCGTTCGACAACGTGCTCGCAGCGGTCGTCGGCGCGCTGGCGGTGGCGGTGCTCGGCGTCACGCCGGAGGCCGCGGCCGTCGCTGGCTTCTTCGGCTTCCTCACCGCGCTGTTCGATCACATCAACATCCGTACGCCGCGCTGGGTCGGCTACCTCGTGCAGCGGCCCGAGGCACACACGCTGCACCACCACCGCGGCGTGCATGCCTACAACTACGGCCTGCCGCTGTGGGACATGCTGTTCGGCACCTTCCGCAACCCCGTCCGCGTCGAAGGACCCGCGGGTTTCTGGGACGGCGCGTCGACGCGCGTGCTGCCGATGTTGCTCGGTCGCGACGTCAGCATGCCGCCCGGATCCTTGCCGCAGCCGCGTCGTGTACGATAGCGGCCCGCGCTCGCTCGACCATGTCCACCCTCGAGACGTACCTCGACATCTTGCGACAGACCGGCGCCGACCTCGTCCAGCTCGAGGCCGGTCAGCCGGTCGCAGTGGTGGTGCAGGGGCGCAAGCCCGCGGTCGGCGGCGCACCGGTCTCGGGCCGCGCCATCGCCCAGATCGCCGAGGGGCTGCTGACGCCCGCGCAGCTGCAGGAACTCGCGGCGCCCAAGACCATCCGCTACGAGCATGCGGGCGAGCCCTACGTCGTGCAGGTCTCGCGGCGCGATGGCGAGCTGTGCCTCGCGATGCGCCACGCCGATCGCGAGGTGCCGATGAGCGTGCAGCGGCCCGAGCCCTCGCGCGCGGCGACGCAGCCCGAGCCGTCGCGGCCGCCGTCGCGGCCCGAGCCCGCGCGGGTCGAGCCACCGCGGCCTGCGGCGAGGGTCGAGCCGCGCATCGAGATGCGTCCGGAGCCGCTGAGCCGCGCATCGAGGTGCGCGGAGCCGCGGGTCGAGCCGCGCATCGAGGCGTCCGAGCCGCGCGCGGCTTCGCCGGCGTCGGTGCGCGGGCGGCCGGGCCCGGCGCGGATCGACGAGTTGCTGCGCGATGATCGCGCGCGGTGCGTCGGACCTGCACCTGTCCGCTGACAACCACCCGGTGGTGCGCGTCCACGGCGAGATCCAGACGATGCACGAGCGGGCCGCGGCCGGGCCTCGCGCGACGTGTTCGCGCTGGTGCAGCCGATCGCGAGCGAGCGCGGGCGCGGCAGGACTCGAGACCCTGCGCGATGCCGACTGCGCTCTGCGTCCCTGGGCTCGCGCGCTTCCGCCCTCAACGTGTTCGAGGACCGCAAGGGCGTCGGCGCGGTGCTGCGGCAGATCCCGATCACGGTGGTGCCGGCGGACAGCTGGGCCTGCCCAAGGCCTGCATCGAGCTGTGCATGCTGTCCAAGGGCCTGGTCGTCGTCAAGCAGGCCCGACCGGCTCGGGCAAGTCGACCACGTTGGCCGCGATGATCGACTACATCAACAAGAACCGCACCGATCACATCATCACGATCGAGGATCCGGTCGAGTTCGTGCACGAGAACATCCGCTGCCTCGTCAACCAGCGCGAGGTCGGGACCCACACCAAGGGCTTCAAGCAGGCCCTGCGCGCCGGTGCTGCGCGAGGACCCCGACGTCGTGCTCGTGGGCGAGATGCGTGACCTCGAGACCATCTCGATCGCGACGAGACCGCGGAGACCGGCCACCTGGTTCGGCACGCTGCACACCACCACCGCCACCAGCACCGTCGATCGCATCATCGACCAGTTCCCCGCCGACCGTCAGGCACATCCGCGTGATGCTCAGCGAGTCGCTCAAGGGCGTCATCGCGCAGGTGTTGTGCAAGAAGGTCGGTGGCGGCCGCGTCGCGGCGCAAGAAGTGTTGCTGGCGACCCAGGCGGTGTCCGCACTCATCCGCGACGGCAAGACCTTCCAGCTCGCCAACGTCATGCAGACCTCGAAGGCGCAGGGCATGATCACGATGAACGACGCCCTGTTCGCGCTGGTGCAGCGCAACCTGGTCGGCCTACCTCAAGGCCGTCGACAAGACCGGGCTCGTGACGATGTTCAAGAACGCCGGCCTGCCGACCACCTTCAAGCGGGGCGGGCGATCAGGCCGCGTGGGCCGCGGTCCGGCGATCGGCCCGCTCGAGCCGGGCCTGGATCAGCTGCAGCCACAGCCGCACCTGCGCCAAGGTGGCGTCGTGGCTGGCCGCGTCCCGCGCGCCCAGCTGGCCCAGGGCCACGACCGCCTGCTCCACGCGGGCGGTGGCATCGAAGAGGCTGCGCTCGGCGGCGCGCAACAGGACCCCGGCTTCGTCGTCGTGGTTCGAGTCTCGCATCGTCCCTCGCTCTCGTCTGATCCAGCATGACCCGCGATCTCGGTGCCTGCGACGAGGACGCGCAAGCGACGTTTCGGCGCCACGCAGCGGATTTCGCCCGTGCAACGGACGCCACTTCGCGGTGCGATCTCCTGGAGATCGCACGGTGGACTTCGCCGATTGCGACGTGTCGGATGCGGTGCGAAGGCGTGCGTGCGTCAGGGCGCCGTTGCAACGTCGTCGCCTTCCGCGGGCGGCTCGTACCACGGTCGACCGGCCGCGGCGGCGCGCTCGAGCTCGGCGATGATCTGGGCCCCGAGCAGCAAGATGATGGCGGCGACCTCGAGCCCCAGCAGCAGCACGACCACGGAGCCGAGCGAGCCGTAGACCACGTGCACGAGCGAGAGGTTGGCGAAGTACCACATCATGATCGAGCGGACGGCCCCCACAGCAGCGACGCCACCAGCCCGCCGATCAGCGCCCGCCGCGGCCGCACGTGCGCCAGCGGCATGACCCAGTAGAAGCTCGACAGCAGCAGCACCAGCCCGGCGAAGGCCAGCGACTTCACCAGCGGCACCGCGGTGCTCGTCGCGATGGTCAGACCGAACAGGCGCATGCCCTGCTGCGGCAGGGCGTCGAACGCGACCATCACCAGCGTCAGTGCGAACAAACCCAGGCCGATGACCAGCACGTACAGCAGCGGCAGCACCACCGCGCGCACGGGAGTGCGCTGGCGCACCCGGCGATGGCGATGGAACACCGCGGCGAAGGCCTCGTCGAGCATGCGAAAGGCGATCGCAGCGAAGAACAGCAGCACGCCGACGCCGACCGCCGAGATCGCGGCGCGGCGATCGACGAACGCGACGAAGGCCTGCGTGACGGCGTCGCCGCGGCCGGGCAACAGCGCCTCGGCCTGGGTCGTGACGGTCTGGATCAGCGCGGCCTCGTCGAGCACGCTCGACAGCGCCACCGCGACCAGTGCGAACAGCGGCACGATCGACAACAGCGTGTTGTAGCCCAGGGCGCCGGCGAGCAGAAAGCCGCGGTTGCGGCGGAACTCGCCCAGCACGCGCCACGCGAAGCCCGCGATGCGCGGCACCACCGACGCGAGCTGCAGCGCCGAAGACGCGGCCACGATGCGATGCTACCGCCGCTTCACTGCCGCAGCGAGACGCTCCAGTCGTTCATGCGCCCGGTGTTGCCCGGCACCGTGTCGGTGACGCGCAGGGTCCAGCCGCCGACGGGCGCCGGCACGGCCCCCGGCCACGGCCCCAGCGGCACGAACTCGCCGAGAAACGGTGCGCTCGCGTCGGCGAGCGCCGCATCGGCGCCGTCGCGGAACGTCGTGCCGCCGAAGTCGGCGCCCGCAGGCGAGGCCATCGCCAGGGTCCGCACGCTGCCGTCGGGCCCGACGAGCTCGAGCAGCAGCTCGGACACGTCGGGGTGCGAGAGGTTGAGCGAGCACCAGATCTCGGGCGCGGCGGCTTCGGTCGCGACGTCGATCGTGCTCTCGAGCGGGGAGCCGTCGTCGGGGATCGCGAGCGGGGCCAGCGGGGCGCCGAAGCTGGTGTGGATCATCGCGCCGTCGTTGGTCCACGCGAAGCCGAGCGAGACGTTGTTGGTCTCGTCGGGCTCCGCGATGGCGGCGAGGGGATCGACGACCGCGAAGGCGACGTGCGCACCGTTGGGCGGTCGCGGGATCGCGTCGGTGTACAGCTGCGCGTCGCCGGGCGCGAGCGCCGGCTTGCTCAGCCCGACGTCGCCGGCCTCACCCACCGGTGGCGGGCCGTCGAAGCCGCCGGCGCGGTCGGCCCACAGATCGACGCGGAACTCGGGCGATGCACCGGTGCCGACGTTCGCCACGACGTAGGTCACCTGCAGGTCGGTCTGCAGGTAGACCGCGGCGATGATCGAGATCGCGAGATCGGCCGGCTCGCCCTGGCAGGCCCCGTCGGCGCAGCCCGACGGGCACGGGGTGGTCTGCCGCGCGAGGCAGCCGTCGCGCCCGAGCGTGCACTGCACCAGATCGTCGCCGTCGCAGCTGGTGCCCTCGGTCGCGCACGCGTCGGTGCAGCCGCCGCTGCTGCTCTCGCCGCCGTCGGCCGTGTCCTGCGTGCTGCTCGACGAGGCGCTCGCGCTGCTCGCGGTGCCGCTGCCGTCGCTGCCGCTGCCGCTGCCGCTGTCGTCCCCGTCGTGCGCGACCTTGGTCGGCGAGAAGCAAGCACCCAGCAGCAGGCACAGCGATCCAAGCATGCGCGCACGGGCCATGGTGTGATCGTACCATGGCCCGTCGTCGTGACCGCGGACGCACGCGGCCGTGCGCCGCGGCCGAGCTCTCAGTGCGGTCGCTGGGGCAGGGCGCTGCTCGAGGCCTGCGCGCCGCCGGGGCGGGCCTTGGCGTACTTGGCGACGCAGACGTCGACGATCTCCTGCATGCGATCGGCGAGCTCGGGGCCGGCTGCATCGAGCGCCGCGACCTGGCAGGTCGCAGCGCTGACGCTGTCGCCGCTGGTGCACTCGATGATCTGCATCGGCAGGTCGCGCTCGCGCGCCGCGGTCCACTTCGACAGCGCGTCCCCCTTGGACAGCCGCTGCATGAAGCGGTCCTTCGCGTCGGCGGCGGCCTGGCACGCCTCGGCCAGTCCCACCGGCTTCTTGGGCGGCGGCGGTGCGACCGCGAGCTTGACGATCGCCTCGTGCAGACGATCGTCTTGCGCCGCCTTGGCCTCGGCCTCGGCCTGTCGCTTGCGCTTGAGCTCCTCGGCGCGCTCGTCGACCTCGGGGTCGACCTTCTTGTCCACGTTCGCGATCTGTTCGTTGCGCGCCGAGTTGTCGCACGCGAGCGCGAGCAGCAGCGCGGTCAGAGGCCACGGTCGGATCATCGCCGCCGCAGCATACTGCAACCGCGATGGCGCCGCGCGTCCAGCACGCGGCCCGGGCTCAGGCGGCGCGCTCGAGCGACGGCGCGGCGCGCGTGGGCAGCGACACGACGCTGGCCGTGCGCTCGAGCTTGCGCCAGCCGTGCCGCGAGCCCAGCAGCACCGCAAGCATCGCGCGCGCGGACACGAGGTAGAGGAACTGGCGGTAGGTGAAGCGCTGGATCAGCAGCAACGGCAGCCACCGCAGCGGCTTGCGATCGAGCCGGAACGCCAGCACCGAGGCGAGCAGGTCCATCGCGAGGAAGCCCAGGTAGCCCGAGAGGACGGCCGACCACGAGCCGTTCACGAGCGCGAGCACCAGCGCCGCGTCACCGATGGGGCTGACCAGCGGGAACAGCACCTGGAACACCAGCACGTTGGGCAGCGCGACCCAGCCGAGGGTGCCTCGCAGCAGCGCGCCGCGGTGCTTCGCGAGGCACTGGTAGGTGCCGTAGGTCCAGCGGAAGCGCTGCTTCCACAGCGCCGCGAGCGACTCCGGCGCCTCGGTGCGGCCGATCGCGCGCGGCTCGTAGGTGATGACGCCCCCGCGCCGCAGCAGTCCCAGGGTGAGATCCGCATCCTCGACCAGCGTGTCGTGGCTGTAGCCGCCCGCGGCCACCAGCGCGCTGCGGCGCCAGGCCCCGAGCGCGCCCGGGACCACGCCGATGCAGTTGAGCGCCGCGAAGGCGCGGCGATCGAAGTTCTGGCTCGTGACGTACTCGATGGCCTGGAACGCCGTCAGCGCCGAGCGCACGTTGCCGACCTCGACGTTGCCGCAGACCGCGTCGACGCGAGCGTCGGCGAAGTGATCGACCATGCGTGCGATCGCGTCGGGCGCAACGACCGTGTCGGCGTCGACTGCGATCACGATCTCCCCGCGCGCGTGGCGGATGCCGAGGTTGGCGGCCGAGGCCTTGCCGCCGTTGGCTTTGCGGATGCAGCGGACCCGGGGCTCGACCGCCGCGATGCGGTTGGCGACCTCGGCGGTGTCGTCGGTC
>JAXLYC010000018.1:0-117980 GCA_046351635.1 Nannocystaceae bacterium
TAGTCACGGTCGTCGAGATCCGGCATCGCGACGTCGAGCTCGTCGACGTCGAGCGCGTCGCGGCGGACGTCGGCGAACGCGGGGTGCTCGAGCAGCTCCTCGCGGTCGTCGAACACCGCCACGCGAAAGCCTGCGGCCACCGCCAGCGGCACCAGGGATTGCGCGACGTGGCCGGCGCCGATGACGAACAGCCGTGGTTGTGCCTGCAGGAATTCCACGAACACCTCCATCGATCCGCCGCAGCACATGCCCAGATCCCGCACCAGGTGGGCCTGGACCCGGCGACTGCGGCCGTCCCGGAGGCAACCGCGGCAGGCGTCGAGCACCTGGGCCTCGATGGCGCCGCCCCCGACGGTGCCGACCTGGCCGCCGTCTTCGAACAGCAGCAGCCGCGCACCCACGACCTGCGGCGCCGAGCCCGAGCGTTCGATCACGGTCGCCTGCGCCGCGACGCGCCGGGCACTGCCGTCGAGCACGCCGACCACGGCACGGGCCACGTCCAGCGCCGTCGCTGCACCGCCGTCGTTCGGAAGGGCCACTTCGGCCCCGAGCATAGCGCGTCGCTTCGCGTTGCGGGTCCAAGCCGCGGGCGGTACGGTTGCGCGCACCCTCCGGAAGGATCGCCATGCACACTCGTCGCCATGTCTGGGCCGCCGCGCTCGCCTTGTCCTCGCTGACCTTCGCCTGCGACAAGCCCCGCGTCGAGGAGAAGGCCGCAGAGAAGAAGAGCGTGTTCGATCTCAAGCAGGGGTCGAGCAGCAAGGCCAGCCAGGCCGAGCTCGAGGAGGCGCGGCGCAAGGCCGGGTTCAAGAGCAACGAGGACGTCGCGGCCGAGGCCAAGGCCAAGTACATCCTCGACAGCAAGCTCTACATCAAGGGCAAGCTCGCGGACTACCGCAAGCTGCTCGACGACGTGCGCAAGCAGCTCGACGAGGTCGAGAAGGCCGCACCGAAGTGGGCCAAGGCCAAGGACGGGCAGGCGGCGTTCGAGGCGTGGAACGAGAAGTACAAGAAGGACGCCTCGAAGGTGAACAAGTTCTACGACGAGATCACCGCCAAGGGCAGCGAAGGCGGCGACACCCAGGTCTCGCTCGGAGCGGCGATGCAGGCGTGGGAAGACCTGCGCGGCGACCTCGCGCCCGACATCTCGACCAAGGAGGGCTTCGCGGCGGCGCTGACGGACATCCGCGGCAAGCTCGACGCGATCGGCAAGACCCTCGACGAGATCGAGAAGGACGAGTCGCTGGTGGTGGAGCCCGCCGAGGGCGAGGGCAAGGCCGAGGGCAACGACGCCAAGGCCGACGAGGCCAAGGGCAACGCCAAGGACGCCAAGGACGAGGCCAAGGGCAAGGCCAAGGACGACGGCGAGACCAAGGCCGGCTGATCGCCTCGCCCGCGCGCGCCTGCAACCGTCGACGTGACCGCTCCACTCCGCTTCCTGGGTCGCTACGCCCGGCGCAACCTGTGGCCGTACACGCTCGGGGCCATCGCGTTGCTCGTGACCAACTACGCCGTGGTGCGCATCCCGGCGTTGATGGGCGACGCACTCAACGTGCTCGAGCGCGCCGGCGCCGAGGCGCTGGCGCAGTCGCGCGACCTCGCGCTCGAGTTGATCGTGCTGGCGCTGGGCGTCATCGGCGTGCGCACGGCCTCGCGCGCGCTCTTCTTCAACCCCGGGCGCGAGATCGAGTTCCGCCTCGGCGTCGATCTGTTCGAGCGCCTGCTGGGGCTGCAACGACCGTTCTTCAACCGCCACAAGGTCGGTGAGCTGGTCAGCATCGCCACCAACGACACCACCGCGGTGCGGTTGCTGGTCGGTTTCGCCGGCCTGCAGGTGTGCAACGTCGTGGTCGCGATCCCGATGCACCTGTGGCAGATGCTGCGCACCGACGTGTGGCTGACGCTGTGGTGCCTGCTGCCGGTCGTGTTCGGCGCGGCGTACATGCGCTGGACCGTGAAGCGGTTCTTCTCGATGGTGCGCGAGAGCATGCAGCTGCTGGCCAAGCTGTCGGACCGCGTGCTCGAGGCCTACGCCGGCGTCGGCACCATCCGCGCCCACGCGGCCGAGCCCGCGACCCTGCGGCGCTTCGACGAGCGCAACGAGGCCTACCTCGCGCTGCAGCTGCGCATGTCGGCGATCCGCGCCTTCGGCATGCCGGTGCTGGCGTTCTCGGGCCTGGTCGGCACCGGCGTGGTGCTGTGGGTCGGGGGCAACGGCGTGCTCGCAGGTCAGCTCGGCGTGGGAGACCTCGCGACCTTCACGGCGCTGCTGGTGTCGCTGGTCGGCACGCTGACCGCGCTCGCGTGGGTGCTCGCCGCGATCGGACGCGGCCTCATCGCGACCGATCGCGTCGCCGACCTGCTGCACACGCCCGACGAGCTGCCACCGGCGACGCAGACGCTGGCCCTGACCGGCCCGCCGCGCATCGAGCTGCGCGACCTCTCGTTCACCTACGAAGGCGCGAGCGAGCCGTCGCTGCAGCACGTCGACGTCGACATCGCGCCCGGCGCGACCCTGGGCATCTTCGGCAAGACCGGCTCGGGCAAGACCACCTTGGTCAACCTGCTCACGCGGATCTACACCCCGCCGGCGGGCACGGTCTTCGTCGACGGCATCGACGCGTGCAGCCTCACGCTGCCGTCGCTGCGCGAGGCCATGGCGGTCGTGCCGCAGACGCCGTTTCTGTTCTCCACGCGGCTGCGCGACAACATCACGCTGCGCGACGCCAACCCGCGCGCGCGCGGTCGCGGCAAGGGCGGCAAGCGTGGCGAGCCGGCCGAGCCCGAGCCCGACGACCCGCGGCTCGACACGGTGCTGCAGGCCTCCTGCCTGGTCGACGACATCGCCCACCTGCCCAACGGGCTCGACACCGTCGTGGGTGAGCGCGGCGTGATGCTCTCGGGTGGGCAACGTCAGCGCGCCGCGCTGGCGCGCGCGCTGTACCGCGAGCGCCCGGTGCTGGTGCTCGACGACGTGCTCTCGGCGGTCGATCAGGGTACCGAGGCGCGCCTGGTCGCGGCGATCCGGGCGCTGCGCGCCGGCCACGACCGCGGGCTCGCACCGACGACCGTGATCGTGTCGCACCGCACCAGCGTGCTCGAGCACGCCGACGAGATCCTCGTGCTCGACGGTGGCCGCGTGGTCGAGCGCGGCACCCACGAGTCGCTGCTGCGCGCGGGCGGGCTGTACGCCGACACCCACGCGCACCAGGAGGGCGAGCCATGAGCGACGCGGACGAATCCAAGCTCGCTGCGGTCGGCTCGGCCTGGTCGCTGCTGCGGCGCTTCTGGGGCTTCGCGCGGCCGCACCAGCGCTGGATCTGGATCGGCATCGCGATGATCCCCATGGTCGCGGGCATGACCGCGCTGCGACCGCTGCTGCTCAAACACGCGGTCGACGTCGAGATCCCCGAGGGCGATGCCATCGGCCTGCGCGTGCTCGGCATCGCCTTCCTCGTCGCGGTCATGGCCGAGTTCCTGTGCTCGGCGGTGCAGGTCTACGCGCTGCAACGCGGCGGGCACGCGACCATCAACGACCTGCGGCGGCAGGTCTTCGCCCACGTGCTGCGGCTGCCGGCGCGCTTCTACGACAACAACGCCATCGGCAGCCTGCTCAGCCGCACCACCAGCGACGTCGAGGCGCTGTCGGAGACGCTCGCGTTCGGCGTGTTCACGATCCTCACCGACGTGGTCATGATCGGCACCATCGTCGTCGCGATGTTCGCGCTCGACGCCACGCTCACGCTCGTCACGCTGACGGTCGCGCCGGTGCTCTACGTCATCGTGCGCTACTTCGGCGCGACCCTGCGACGGCTGCAGCTGGAGATGCGCAAGTCCCAGGCCGCGCAGACCGGTTTTCTCGCCGAGCAGCTCACCGGCGTCACGGTCGTGCAGCTGTACGGCCGCGAGCAGGCCGCGCTGGGCGAGTACGCGCGGCTGGGCCAGCGCAACCTCGACGCGACCAAGAAGGCCAACGTGCTCGACGCGCTGCTGTTCGCGCTGATGGACGGCATCTCGGCCTTCACCATCGCGCTGATGATCTACTTCGCGGCCCCCAGTGTCACCGGCGGCGGCGCGATCACGGTGGGCCTGCTGTTCGCGTTCGTGGACTACCTGCAGCGCGTGTTCGGGCCCATCAAGGAGTTCTCGGGCAAGCTCGCGACCATCCAGCGGGCCTCGGCCTCGCTCGAGCGCATCTACGGCCTGCTCGACGAACCGACCGAGCCCCGCGCGCCGGCGCAGGCCCCCGATCCCCTGGCGCAGTGGCGCGGCGGACTCTCGGTCCGCGACCTGCACTTCCGCTACAAGCCCGACGGCCCCGACGTGCTGCGCGGCATCTCCTTCGACATCGCGCCCGGGGAGGTCGTCGCGGTGGTCGGCCGCACCGGCTCGGGCAAGAGCAGCCTCGGCCGCGTGCTCACGCGCTTCTACGACGGCTACCGCGGCCACGTCACGCTCGCGGCCGGCGAACGCGAGCTCGAGCTGTCGGACATCCCGCCCGAGCGCCTGCGCGCGCACGTGCTCATGGTCCAGCAGGACGTGTTCCTGTTCAACGACGACGTTGCGTTCAACGTCTCGCTCGGCGAGGCCGCGATCGCGTCGGACCCGCCGCGGATCCGCAGCGCGCTCGCGCTGGTCCAGGCCGACGCCGCGATCGCCGAGCGCGGCGGCCTCGGCTTCGAGATCGGCGAGCGCGGTTCGAACCTGTCCGCCGGCGAGGGTCAGCTGCTGGCATTCGCACGGGTGGCCGCGCGCGAGCCCACGCTGCTCATCCTCGACGAGGCCACCGCCAGCGTCGACAGTCTCACGGAGCAGAAGGTCCAACGTGCCATCGAGCAGCTGCTGCGCGGGCGCAGCGTGCTGGTCATCGCGCACCGGCTCTCGACCGTCCGCCGCGCCGATCGCATCCTCGTGCTCGCCGCCGGGCAGGTGGTCGAGTCCGGCCACCACGACGCATTGATGGCGAAAAACGGGCTCTACGCCGAGCTGGTGCGCGCGGGACTCGACGACGAGCCACCCGCGGACGGCGACGGCGTCCAGCCATCGGCACCGTGAACCACCCTCCCAGGCCGCGCCGCGAGCCCACGCGCGCGGCCGGGAGCGACACCGCGATCAGTCACCGGGGCAGTCGAGCACCTCGGCGCAGTCGTCCGCGATGTCCTGATCCGCGTCGTCGCTGCAGTCCTTCTTCAGCTTGTTCGCGGTGTGGATGCACTTGCGGCCCTCCTTGGGGTCGTAGTCGCAGCCCTGGTCGTCGATGAGCGGGTCGAACTGGTCGTGGAACGCGTCCTCGACGTCGTCCTTGCAGCGGCCCATGTCGCCCTTGTACTGGTCCTCGAAGACCTGCCCGTCGCACTCCTTGGTGCGCTTGCACGACAACGCCGCAGCTCGCTTCGAGAACGAGTCGATGTTGCCGTAGCAGCCGCCGAGGAACGACGCCGAGATGACGAGGGCGAGAGACGTACGGATCGTAGCCATGGTCGGGGGCAGGATACGGGGGCCGGGGCCACCGGCGCAACCTTTGTGCAGGTGATCGACGGGTCGCGCGGCCCTTGCTGTGGCGCGGCGCACGACGCCGACGGGCCGGCTCCAGGGGCTCGCCCGGCGCGCGAAGGATCACGCGCAGGTTTTCCTGCGCCCGCGGGATCGCGCTGGCCGTCGCTGCGCCGGTGGATCTCAGCGCGCCGGGCCGCCGGCCCAGGCGCCCAGCTCGATGCACTCGGTCTCGCACGGGCCACAGCCGAAGCGCACATGCACGTGCGTGTCGTGGCCGGGCGCGTGGCGTACGAGCCCGAGGTTGGCCTTGGGCCCGCGCGGGTACTGCAGGATGCGGCGCAGATCCTCGGGCGCGGCGCCCTGGTCCCGCATCGCGCGGTAGAACTGCTGTTGCAGCGTGTAGTCCAGGTAGACCACGGTCGCGTCGACGTCGTCGAGCGCGAGCGCGAGGTCCCACAGCGCGCGCCAGTCGACGCGCCGCGGCGTGAGCGGCAACCACCCCGGTACGTCGACGCGGCGCGGCAGGCCGATGTCGAGATCGCGACCGGTGCGATGCGAGCGGTGATGGCCCAGCGCACCGCCGTGCTCGCGGCTCATGGTGCCCAGCTCGAGCGTGCCCTCGTAGCGTGTGCGCGCGCGGTAGGCCGCCAGCGCGCGCACGAGCTCGCCGACCGCGTGGGAGGTCCCGAACGACGCGTCGGGGAACCGCAGGGTGTAGCCCTCGCCCTCGGGGATCGGCACGCCGTGGCGCAGCTCGCCGGTGTCGGGCGCACCGATGCCGACGCCGCCGCGCGCGATCGCGTCGTCGGGCGTGGCGGCACGCAGCCAGTCGTGGATCACCGGATCGACCCAGATCCGCAGCGCCATGCCCTCGGTCAGCGGCGCATGCCAGCCGCGCTCGCGCGTGAAGTGATGCGCGCGCAGCTGCGTGGAGGAGACCCCGTGCGCGCGCGCGACCGAGGCCCAGGTGTCGCCCTCGCGCGCGGTGTACAGCACCTCGCGCCGCGGCGGCGGCACGCGCCGGGCCTTGACCCGCAGGGTCGTCCCGAGCTCGAGCGTCGACGCGCGCGTGTGGATGCCGTTGTGCGCGCGCAGGTCGGCCTCGCGCACGCCGTAGCGCGCCGCGACGTGGGCCAGGGTCTCGCCGGGCACGAGCCGGTGACGCACCCAGCGTTGCGTCGGTGGGTACTCGATCGACTCGCTCGAGTCGCAGCGCGCCGGCTCGATCGAACGGTGCCAGTCGTCGCCGCCGGCGAAGCCGACCGCGGGCGCCCACAGCCACGCCGCCGCGAATCCCAGCGCTCGCACCACCGCGCGCATGGCGACAGCGTCGCACGTGCCGCGACGCCGGGGTTCGGTCACAATGCGATCGGTCCGACGTGTCGCAGATCGGCTCCAGGTCGTCGCGCCCCCGTGCCGTCGTGCGTGTCGCCGTGCTCACGTTCGCGACCGCCTGCGCGCGCGGTCCAGCGCCCGCGACCGAGCGCAGCACGGCGCAGGCCCCCCCGTCCGCCGCGGCCCCGACCCGCTCACCGGTACCCGCGACGGACACCACCATCCACGGCAGCCTGACGCGCGAGCACGGTCAACGCGTGCTGCGGGTGTGGGGCTCGCCGTTCCAGCGCGGCTACGCCCACGGTGCGCTCGTGCGCGACGGCATCGTCGAGGTCGTGGCCCACTACGCGCTCGACGTGATCTCGCCCGCACAGTTGGACCTGGCCGCGACCGCGATGTCGGGTCTGCTCGACGTGCCGCCGAGCCTGCGCGAGGAGGCCGAGGGCGTGATTGCGGGCATGCGCGATCATGGCGGCGTGCACATCGACGCGCTGCAGCGCGCGCTCGACGTCGACGACCTGCTCGCGCTCAACGCCATGGCCGATCTGGTGCGTCTGGGTTGTTCGTCGCTGTCGGCGTGGGGCGAGTCCACCGCGGGTGAGCTCGACGGCGCGGCCGCGGTCGTGCGCAACCTCGACTGGAGCGACGACCCGCAGCTGCTGGCGCAGCAGCTGGTGATCGTGTCGCAACCCGACGACCCCACGCGCATGACCACGGTCTCGGTCGGCTTCTCGGGCTACATCGCGTGCCTGAGTTGCATCAACGAGGCCGGCGTGACCGCGCTGTTCAACCTCGGCCCGGCGGGCGAGGGGCCCGGCCTGCTCGCGGCCGCCGGCGGCTTCGCGCCAGCGAACCTGCTGCTGCGCGACGCGATCGAGCGCCGCGACGTCGACGGCGACGGCCGCACCAGCGCCGCCGACGTCGAGTCGGCGGTCCGCGGCGCGCGGCATGCCGGGCGCTGGCTCGTGCACCTGCTCGAGCCGCGGCGCGAGGGTGCAGCGCCGGCGGCGGTGCTCGAGGTCGACGACGGCGGCGTGGTGCGGCGCGACGCCACCGGCACGCACCTGGCGGCGACCAACCACTTTCGCAGTCGCCTCGCGCCCGGGGACGAGCCCGTCGCGTGTCCGCGCTACCGCCGGTTGCAACGCGGCGCCCGCGGTGGCCCGCTCGATCGCGCGGGCCTGTGGCAGCTCGGTCGCAGTGTCCGCCTGCCCGCGGTCGTCCACCAGCTCGCGATCGAGCCCGGCTCGCGCGCGTTGTCGCTGTGGCTGCGAGCCCCAGCCGAGGCCGCCGACAGCGACGCCGCGCCGGTCTCGTGGTCGTGGGACGCACTGGTCCGCCGCGCGCCGGCCGGCGGATAGCGGCCCCGCGCGCCCGTGGAATGGCCCCCGCAGCGCCGCGGTTGGGCCCCGCCGTGGCCAGCAACCGCATCCACAGAGTCACCTCGGCCCCTGCCCTCGCCGCCGTGTTGCTCGTGTGTGGTCCCGGCAGCCTCGTCGCGCTCGGCACCAGCGGGTGCAGCAGCGACGCCGCCGCCGCCACCGCCGACGCGACCGCGCCCACCGACCCCGAGACGACCAAGGCGATCGTCGCCGCGGTCGACAGCCTCGTCGGCAGCGGCAGCAGTGCCACCGCGATCGGTGTCCACTACGATCCCCGAGAGTCGCTCGCGCCGATGATCGAGCGGGTCGGTCCCGCGGTCGTCAGCGTGCACGCGCAGGGTCATCGCGCCGCAGCGCGCGCATTCTCCCTGGACCCCGGCGGACTGCACCTGCCGGAAGCGGCACCGGCGGTGAGCCACGGCAGCGGCTTCGTCTACGCCGACCACGGCCTCATCGTCACCAACCACCACGTCGTCGAGGGCGCCGAGTCGTTGACGGTGCGTACCCACGACGGTCGCGAGCTCGCAGCCCACGTGGTCGGCAGCGATCCGCTCACCGATCTCGCCCTGGTCCAACTCGACGACGAGACCTCGCTGCCCACCGCGGCGCTGGGCGACAGCAAGACCGCGCGCGTCGGCGACTGGGTCGTCGCGATCGGCAGCCCCTTGGGGCTCGAGCACAGCGCGTCGGTCGGCATCGTCTCGGCCAAGGGTCGCGGCAGCTTGGGGCTGTACCGCGAGAGCTACCTCGACTTCTTGCAGACCGACGCCGACATCGCGCCCGGCAGCAGCGGCGGGCCACTGTTCGATCTGCAAGGTCGCGTGGTCGGCATCAACACCGCGGTCGGGCCCGGCGCGGCGCCCGGCTTCGCGATCCCGATCGATCAGGCCAAGAGCATCATCCCCAAGCTGCAGGCGCACGGTCGCGTGGTGCGCGGCTGGCTGGGCGCCGCCAGCGACGAGCGCGACGCCAGCGCAGGCGCGAAGGTCGGCCGCGTCTACGAGGGCACGCCCGCCGCCAGCGGCGGCCTGCGCGAGGGCGATGTGATCCGTCGCGTCGACGGCACCGCGGTGGTCGACTTCGCCGACCTGCGTGCGCGCATCGCCGAGCTCGAGCCCGGCCACGTCACCAAGCTCGAGGTCGACCGCGGCGGCACGACGCTCGAGCTGTCGGTCACGCTCGCGGAGCGGCCCGCGGCCGATCGGCTCGACGATCTGCGGCGCGTAGAGCCGGCCGCTCCGCCGGCCGCTCCGGCGCCGCCGGCCCCCAGCAGCGAGCTGCGGCTGGGCGTGCAGGTGCGGCCGCTCGCGGACGGGCTCGAGATCGCGGAGATCGAACCCGACTCCCTCGCCGACCGGCTCGGCCTGCAGCGCGGCGACGTGCTGCGCTCGGTCAACGGCAAGGACGCCCGTGACCCCGCCGACGTCGTCGATGCCCTGCGCGACAACCATGAGCGGTTGTCGGTCGACGTCCTGCGCGAGGGCTCGATCGTGACGCTGGGCATGCGCCTGTCGTCCTGATCCGCGTGAGCCCGGTCAAGCCGCGACCCGCGCGCACGGCCGTCGTGCGCGCGGGGTCAGTTGTTGGCGGTGCCGTGTCACCGTTATCCTGCGCGCGCGTCGTCTGCCGGCGCGAGCTCGACGGGACCACGATGACCGACACGCGGCACAGCAAGATCCTCATCCTCGGCGCCGGCCCGGCCGGCTACACCGCCGCGCTGTATGCCGCCCGCGCGGACCTGCGGCCGGTCGTGCTCGCGGGCCCCGAGCCCGGCGGACAACTCACGACGACGACCGAGGTGGAGAACTTCCCCGGCTACCCCAAGGGCGTCACCGGCCCGGAGATGATGGAGCACCTGCGCGAGCAGGCCGAGCGCTTCGGCACCGAGGTGATCTACGACCTCGCCAACGAGGTCGACCTCTCGCAGCGCCCCTTCCGCGTCGTCGGCGACAGCGGCATCTACACCGCGGACGCGCTCGTCATCGCGACCGGCGCGAGCGCGAAGTACATGGGCCTGCCCAGCGAGCAGCGGCTGCGCAACAAGGGCGTGACCGCGTGCGCGACCTGTGACGGCGCGTTCTTCCGCAACCAACACGTCGCGGTGATCGGCGGCGGCGACACGGCCATGGAAGAAGCGCAGTATCTCACGCGCATGTGCGCGAGCGTGCACCTCATCCACCGCCGCGACAGCTTCCGCGCCAGCAAGGTCATGCAGGCACGCACGCTCGAGAACCCCAAGATCACGGTGCACTGGAACCGCACCGTCAAGGAGGTGCTCGGCGACGACGGCGTGACCGGCCTGCTGCTGCACGACACCACCGGCGGCCCCGACGAGCGCCTCGACGTCACCGGCATGTTCCTCGCCATCGGGCACGAGCCCAACAGCAAGCCGTTCGCCGGCAAGCTCGACATGGACGAGGCGGGCTACATCAAGGTCGCCAAGGCGGGCAGCACGTACACCAGCGTGGCGGGCGTGTTCGTCTGCGGCGACGTCGCGGACAAGGTCTATCGCCAGGCCGTGACCGCGGCGGGCACCGGCTGCATGGCCGCGATCGACGCGGAGCGCTGGCTCGCCGAGCACGCCTGAAGCCGCGCGTCGGTTCAGGCCGCGCGTCGCTGGGTCGCGCGCGCACGCACGAGGCGATCGGTCACCTCGCGCACCGCACCGTGGCCACCGCGCGCCTGGGTGATCCAGTCGGCCGAGGCGCGCACCGCCGGCTGCGCGTCCGCGGGCGCGACGAACAGCCCGACCTTGTCCACCAGCGGCAGATCGCCGGTGTCGTCGCCCATCGCGAGCACGCGCTCGGGCGCGACGCGGAAGCGACGGCACAGGTCCACCAGCGCGGCGGCCTTGTCCTGGCAGCCCAACACCACGTGATCGACCTGCAGCTTCTCCGCGCGCCGCAGCACCGCCGCGCTCGACTCGCCGGTCACGAGCGCGACGCGACCGCCGGCGCGGCGGAACGCTGCGATGCCGGCGCCGTCGCGGGTGTCGAAGCGCTTGAGCTCGTCGCCGCCGTTGCCGTAGTACATCGCGCCGTCGGTCAGGGTGCCGTCGACGTCGAGCACGAGCCAGTCGAAGGTCGCGAGGTCGATGTCGGCACCGAGCCCGCGGCGCAGGGCCTCGGCGCGCGCGCGCTCGAGATCGGCCGGCTCGTCGATGTCGATCGCGTCGCACTGCGGCACCTCGAACGCGCCGATGCGACCGCCCAGCCGCGCGCCGGTGCGCTCGAAGATCTCGCGGCTGAACACGTAGAAACGAGCCGGTCTCGAGCACGGTGTCGTGGATGTCCTGTCGCCGCGGCCGCGCCGCGGGATCGTAGGTGCACGGCCGCGCGCCGCCGGGACCGGTGCTCCACGAAGCCGTGGAAGCGCACCACCGAAAGCAGGCTGTCGCACTGGTCGCGATCGAACTGCGCCAGCGCAGCGTCGAGCTGACCGGGCCCGCGAAACGGCGAGGTGCACTGCAGCAACACGATGCGCGTGGGCTCGAGCCCCTCGGCGCGCCAGGTCGCGAGCGCGTGGCCCACCGCCGACTCGGTGGAGGCGGTGTCGCCCGCGAGCTCCGCCGGGCGGCGGATGACCTCGGCGCCAGCAGAGATCGCGACGTCGGCGATCTCGTCGTCGTCGGTGCTGACGAAGACGCGATCGATGGCCGCGGCCGCGCGCGCGTGCTCGATGGAGTGGACCAACAGCGGACGCCCCGCGAGCGCGACGAGGTTCTTGCGCGGGATGCCCTTGCTGCCGCCACGCGCGGGGATGAGCGCGACCGTGGTCATACCCGCCTACGTAGCGCGACCGCGCGGCGGCACCAGTGGGGCGTCCTGCTTTGACGCCGCCTCGCGACCGCGCGCGGCCGCCTCACGGCAGGACGTCGCCGCCGTCGCTGCCGTCCTCGCCGACCTGGATGTCGATGAAGCAGTGCACGTAGCCGCAGCTCGAGCACACCCGCGCGCGCACCGGCGCCGAGCGGGTGAAACCGCCGTGGGGATCGCCGAAGCGCAGGGTCGACAGCGCAATGGGGATCGGTGCCCGCAGGTTGCGGCCGGCGAACAGCGCGACCGGCAACAGCGAGCCGCCGCACAGGACGCAGGAGGCCTCGGCGCCGGTTCGGCGGCGGTTCTCGCGGTCCTCGTCGCGCTGCTTGCGGGCCTCGCCGCGCAGCTCCTCGAGCTCACCGCGCAGGCGCTCGTTCTCCCGCTCGAGCTCCGCCACCTGCAGCGAGAGCGCCTGTCGATCGTCGCGGTACGCCACGGGCGCAACCGAGGATAGCATCGCGCCGTGCCCAGCGACAAAGCCAGCCCGGCGCCGCCCGGCGACGCAGCCGAGCCCAGGCGCTACCGAGCGCGCGCGTGCGTGGGAGATGGTGTGCACGCTGGCTCGGGCTGTGGCCTGCGCTTTCCCGTGGAGCACGACAGCGCGCTGGGCAACCCAGTGCCGCGCTGCGGTCAACCGACGCGCTTCGTCGACGAGGCCCTGCCTCGAGCGAACTGTTGCCCGAGCACACCGGCGAGCGCCCCACACGTCGCGCGGCTGGGCGTGCTGCTCGACAACGTCCGGAGCCTGCGCAACACCGGCGCGATCTTCCGCTCGGCCGACGCGCTCGGGGTCTCGCTCGCCGTGCTCGCCGGCATCACGCCCACGCCCCGCGCACCCGGGCTTCGCCAAGACCGCACTGGGGGCCGAGCTCTCGGTGCCGTGGCGGGCCGCGCCCGATCCGCTCGCGGCCGCGGCCGCGTGCATCGACGAGGGCTGGGCGCTGTGGGCGCTCGAGGGTGGCGCGACCGCGGTCGATCTGTTCGCACCCGCGACCGCCGACGCGTCGCGCGGCCGGGGGATCATGCTCGTGCTGGGGCACGAGGTCTCGGGCGTCGATCCGCGCCTGCTCGCGATGTGCGAGCGGGTGCTGTACATCCCCATGGTCGGTCGCAAGCGCTCGCTCAACGTCCGGTCGCGTTCGCCGTGGCGGGCTACCTGGTGCGGCGGGAGAACTCGCCTGCGCGAGGCCGAGGCGGAAGTGCTGGAAGTTGGCGACGACGCCGCGGGCGTGCCAGCGTCGCGGCCAGCGTGGATCGCCCCGAGACGACCGACGAACGCACCGCAGCGCCCGTGGACGCCGTGGACGCCGTGGATGCGGGCGACACCGCGGATGCGGGCGACACCGCGGATGCGGGCGACACCGCGGATGACGACGACGGCGTCGACGAGGCGGTCGACGCGGCGGCACCCGTCGCGCCCCCGCGCGGCGGTCGGGCCCGTCGCGGCCTGGTCGGGGCGATGCGATGGTCGCGGCGCAACGGCTACGTCGTCGTGATCGCGGGCGCGATCCTGGTGGTCACAAGAGCGATCGACTTCTCGCCGCCGCCCGAGGTCCGCGTGGGCAAGGCCAACGTCGCGCAGCTGGTCGGCGACGCACCGCCGCAGGAATTCTCGCACGAGCTCGCCAACCCGCAGGCGGTGCAGGTACGCGCGACCTTGCGGCTGTACCCCGACAACCAGCTGCGCGTCGGCGCGCCCGACCCCGACACCGATGCGCAGGGCAAGGTGCTGTCGCAGCCCGTGGTCACGACGATCCTCGGCATGAACGCGACCATGGATCAGACCGTGCGCCTCGACGGTGGCGAGCTCGAGGTCGCGATCGCGATCGATGCGACGCCACGGCTGGCCGGCACGCCCAAGCGTGGTCAACCGGCGCCGCCGCTGGTGCTCGAGCACGAGATCACCGTCCGCAGCCGACACGACGACTGGTGGCGCACGCGTCCGGTCGAGCGCGTGCACGTCGACCAGCGCGGCTTCCTCGACAAGGTCGACGAGCACGGCTACCGCACCGTCTTCACCGTGGACGAACACCTCTTCAGCCTCGACCTCGAGCTGCACCGCAGCGCCGCGCCGCCACCCGCGCTCGCGCGCACCAAGCCTTGAGGCCGCGCTCACGCGCGTGCGAGCCGGGGGACTCGAACCCCCACGCCCGAGGACACTGGAACCTAAATCCAGCGCGTCTACCAATTTCGCCAGGCTCGCGCGGACTCGAGGCTACCACGCCGCGTCGCATTCGCGGCCGGTCTTCGCGCGCCGACGCGACGGCTGGTAGCTTCAGCGCCGATGCGTCGTCGCTGGTCGCCCCGCCCGTCTGCTCGTCGTCCGCTCGTGCACCTGCTCGCGTCGGCGGCGGCAGCGATCCTGACGTCGCCGGGTGTCCGGGCTCCGACGGCGCGGCGCCGAGCAAGGCCGACGAGCGCAAAGGCGCGAGGGCCGAGGGCGGCCGGCCGCGAAGAAGGACGCAGACCGAGGCAACGCCCGACGCGAGAAAGCCGACGCAAAGACCGACGCGAGGCCGACCGCCGAGGGCCCGTTGGGCAAGCTGCTCGAGGGCCCGCTGCCGATCGCGGCGCTGATCGGCAAGCCCCCGGGCGAGGTCGAGCCGCAGCTGGGCGAGGCCCTGGGCAAGGGCATGGCGCGCGAGTCGTGCGTCCGCTACCTGCCGGATCGCACGTGGTTTCGCTGCGCGTTCGCGCTGCAGCGCTACGGCGACAAGAGCGGTGCGTACAAGGCCATCGGCGTCGAGTACGAGGACGGCAAGGCCACCGCACTGGCGTTCGATGGCCTGCTGAAGCAGACCGGCGCGTTCGATCCGCGCCAGGCCCTGAGCTACGTCGGGCTCGAGCTACCGGGCGAGCCCAAGGTCGAGGAACCCGAGCCCGGCACCACGGTGTACTCGTGGTTCAACGCGAGCTCACGGCTGTTGATCGACGGTCTACAGTACCGCGTCGTCGTGTCGAGCATCGGCGGCGACTGGGCCCGCACCAAGGTCGAGCTGATCCTCAACCATCCGTTGACGGAGGCGCAGCAGGCCGCGGTGTTGCCGACCGGCGCTGGTGCGCAGAAGTGACGCGCGCGCGGTGGCGCGCCGCGCCGATCCAGAGTCGGTGCCGCGCCTCGACCGTGCACGCACCGTGGTGACGGCACTGCGCGCGCGCACGACGTGCGGCTGCGATCGCGGACACCAGCGGGATGTCGAGCACCTCGGGCGGCACGCACGGCGCGACGAAGCGCAGGCTGTACGCCGCCGACAGGCCGTGGCTGCCGCGGGTCGAGAACCGCGTCGGATCGCCGTGGTGGAACCGGCAGCGCGGGTCGAGCCAGCCCACGCGCAGGGCGTTGCGCCGCATCACCACGCCGGCCCACGCGTCCTCGGTGTGGGCCCGCACGATGCGGCAATGCGACTCACGGCGACAGATCGCGGTCAGCTCCGGCGCGAGCGTGGGCTGACCCACGAGCAGCGCGGCGAGGGCCGATGCAGCGCGCGGTTCGAATGCCAGGCGCAGAAGCTCGAACAACCAAGCCAAGCCGCGACAGCATAACGGCCGCCGCGGCTCAGGGCAGCTCGCGGATGGTCGCGTCCATACACCAGTTGCCGAACGGGTTCGGTTGGTAAGTCACCACATCCTGCCAATCGGGGATGTCGCAGCCGCCGTTGCCTTCCATACGGAAAAAAGCCGCGTCCTCGACCAAGGAGTCGGTGTCGACCGCCATGCCCAACGCCGAGGCGAGCCCCGGATCGGTGGCAGCAAAACCGACACAGAACTCCTGTGCGTCGATCTGGATCGGCGTCTCGAAGTCGAAGTAGTGCTCGATCGGCGCGGCCTCGACCGACGTCAGCGGGACCGACTCGATGAGCTGCGTGGGGCCGCTGGCGTCGCGCTCGTAGATCCGCAGCTCGAACTGCTCGAGGTCGGTGTGCGTCTCGGCCACGACGTAGTGCATCGCGATCAGCTCGAACGGTGGGGCGATCGGCGCGACGAAACACTCCTGGCCTTCGATGGGATCGCCCGCGGGCGTGTCGATCATGCCGTTCCAGTAGCACCACAGCGGCAGATCGCAGGCGCTCTGATCGCCGTGCTGCAGGTGGTACGTCGCCGGGTCCGCGCCGGTCGTGCTGCTGCCCGCGCCGCTGGCCCCGGTGCTGCTGCCGTCGACCGCGGTGGTGGCCGAGGCGCCGGTGCTGCTGCCGTCGGTGCTCACCGTCGTCGCGCTGTCGGTCGCGCTGGCGCTGGTGTCCGCCGTGGTCGTCGCCATGGTCGTGGACGCCGACGTGCCGGCGGTCGTGCCCGCGGTCGTACCCGCGGTCGTGCCCGCGGTGGTCGGGTCGGTCGCGCTCGCCGAGCTGCTCGCGCTGCCCTCGGAGCTGCTCCCGGCGCCGACGCCGGACGAGTCGAGCCCGCAGGCGAGCACGAGCGACACCGAGGCCGCGGTCAGACGCCGCGAGGAACCGAAACGAGAGGTGGGCACCCGGTCATTGCAGCCGCGATCGCGGGCCGCGGTCAACCCAGGATCTTGCCGGGATTGAACAGGCCCGCAGGATCGAGCGCCTGCTTGATCGCGCGCATCGTCGCGATCTCGGCCGCGCTGCGGCTGTGCCGCAGGTGGCGCCGCTTGAGCAGACCGACGCCGTGCTCGGCCGAGATCGAGCCGTCGTGGCGCTCGACCAGGTCGTAGGTCGCCTCGTCGTAGGCCTCGCATGCGCGCAGGAACGCGTCGCCGTCGAGCGTGGCCGGCGGCAACACGTTGAGGTGCAGGTTGCCGTCGCCGACGTGGCCGAACGACAACGCCTCGGCCCCCGGCAACAGCGCCGCGACCAACGGGCGCCACGCGGCGAGGAACTCGGGCACGCGCGCGAGCGGCAGCGCGATGTCGTTCTTGTGCGGGCGATGGCGATGCAGCGACTCGCTCACGTCCTCGCGCAGCGCCCACAGCTCGCGGGCCTGCGCGGCCGTGGTCGCGACGACGGCGTCGTCGATCTCGCCGGCTGCGGCGGCCGCCGCGAAGCACTCGACCAGGCCATCGCGCAGGGACTCGGGCGACTCGGCCGCCGCGAGCTCGGCCTCGAGCAGCACGTACGCGTGGCTCGGCGTGGACAGCGGGCCGTGGCCCTCGCGCCCGCGGTGCGCGAGCACGTGACGCAGACAGCCGTGCTCGAGGTACTCGAACGCCTGCAGCGTGACCGCGCGCTGCACCCGATCGAACAGCGCCACGATCGCGGCGTCGTCGGGCACCGCGAGCCACGCGACCACGGCGCCCGCCGGCGGCCGCGTCAGTCGCAGCGTGGCATCGACCACGAGCCCGAGCGTGCCCTCGGCACCGATGAAGAGCTGCCGCAGGTCGTAACCGGTGTTGTCCTTGACCAGCGCGCCGCCGAGCTCGAGGTACTCGCCCGAGGCGAGCACGACGCCAAGGCCGCTGACCCACGCGCGCGTGGTGCCGTAGCGCAGCACGTTGACGCCGCCGGCGTTGGTCGAGATGCTGCCGCCGATCTGCGCGGTGCCCTTGGCCGCGAAATCGACCGGATACAGCAGGCCGTGCTCGGCCGCGGCGAGCTGCACCGCCTCGACGGTCGCGCCGGCCTCGCACCGCACGACGCGCGCCGCGGGATCGAGCGAGAGGATGCGGCGCATGCGGTCGAGCGAGACCACGAGCTCTCCCTGCGTGGCGGTCGCACCGCCGCACAGCCCCGTGCGCCCGCCCGAGGGCACGATCGCGACCCCGGCGGCCACGGCCGCGCGGACCACGGCCTGGACCTCGGCCACCGAGCCGGGCCGCACGATCGCGAGCGGCGCCACGGGCCAGGGCCCGCGGCAGCGGTCGGTGCCGAAGCTCGCCCGCTCCTGCGGGTCCTGCAGCACCGCGTCCGCCCCGACGATCGCGGCCAACGCCTCGAAGAACGCTGTCATGCGCGCACCATGATGCGGCGCCGCACGGCGAGGGGCCACCGGCGATCCGACGGATCGCCCGCGGCCCGAGGACCGGTCAGAACCCGTCCGGAAGCGCGTTCGGCGAGCGAAGCAGCTGCCGCACCATGCGCACGACGGACTTCACGACCGGATGGCCCTTGATGAAGACGACCCCGACGACGTGCTTCTCGTCGCCGGAGACCAGCACAGCGTGATCACCGACCAGCACGCGCACGGCCGGCTCGTTGGCGATCTGGCGCAGCTTGACCGCTTCCATCACGATCGGCTGCCACCGCTCCTCCCCAACCCAGCCCGAATCACCGTTCGAAGCTTGTTCTGAGGACATGTCGAGGACGGCGACGATCCCGTCGTGCCGCAGCACGCGCTCGATCCTGTTGGTACCCATGGTGGTGGACCTGACTCCCTCACGGTCGGAGGACCCCCCGGGTCCGAACGGCCGTTGCGGCGAGGTGTACATAAACGAGGGGGTTGCGTCAATCACGCAAGGGCAACGCTGAATTCCCACGGAACAACGTTCAGATAGGGGCTAACAACGCTCTGTGGATCGCGGCCCCCGGCCGGGTGCGGCGGGGGCGCAGCCGCCGCTCGAGGTCCGCGCCGGGGCGGACCCGCGCCGAGGGAGCCGGCGGAGGACAACGCCGGGGTCGCTTCGCGGTACAGCTGCTGGGTGCGCGAGCCGTGGCGTCGACGGACTCGGTCGTGGGCCGCGTGGCTCGGCGTCGGTCTCGCGGCGTGCACATGCGGTGATCCGCCGGCCGCGACACACGACGACGCGGCACCCAGCGAGGATCGCGAGCAGGTCGAGCCGCCCGCGAGCATCGCTGCACCACCGCGTGGCGCGCTCACGGTCTACCACGGCAGCGAGCTCGACGCGCTCGAGCTCGCCGAGGTCGACGCACTCGAGATCGCGTTCGCGGAATCCGATCGGCTCGGCCGCATCGGCGAGTTCGATGCCAGCGACGTGTGCACCTCGATCGATCTCGCCGCCGTCGCGGGGCGAGCCAAGGCGCTGCGCTCGCTGCGGATCTCCGGCTGCCCAGCGCTCGCGCGCCAACTCGTCGCGCTGCCGCGACTCGAGCAGCTGACCCTGGCCGAGCTCGAGCTCGACGCCGAGGCCGTGGCCGCGATCGCGTCGCTGGGCGCGCTGCGATCGTTGACGCTGGTCCGCGTCGGCGCCCCCGAGGCCCTGGCGCTCGAGCCCCTGGCGAAGCTGCCGCTGCAGCAGCTCGAGCTGATCGAGCTGCCCAAGACCACCGAGCTCGGTCGCATGCTCGATCTGTGGCCGCGCAGCCTGACCCACGTGACGCTCGCGGGCGCCTGGCTCGACCACGAGGCCATGACGACGCTGTCGAAGGCGGCCGCGGTCGAGGTGCTCGAGATCCGCGACAGTCGGATCGGCAACTTCTCGCTCAACCAGATCAAGCCGCTGTCGCACCTGCGCGAGGTGCTGTGGGCCGGCGACAACTTCAACGACAACAGCCCACTGTACTTCCGCGACCTGCCCGTGCGGCGGTTCCGCTGCGACTGCCCGCGCTTCGGCGACGCCGGGTTGCACACCCTGCGGCTGTGCCCGCGCATCGAAGCGCTCGAGCTGCCGCGCTCGTCGGTGACCGGCCCCGGGCTCGCGCACCTGGTCAAGCTGCCCGCGCTCGCGCAGCTGATCCTGCTCGAGCGCGACATCGGCGAAGCCGGCCTCGAGACCCTGCGCAACGTCCCCAGCCTGCGTCGGCTCGAACTCGCCGGCGACGTCGCCGACGGCCGCATGCAGGGGCTCGCCGGGTTGACCCAGCTCGAACGACTGCGGCTACACGTGCCCGAGCTCGACGACCGCGCGACCGCCAACATCGGCGCGCTCACGCGGCTGCAGGAGCTCGACCTCGCCGGCACGCAGGTGTCCGATGCGGGCCTGGCACAGCTCGAGCCCCTGGTCGAGCTGCGCACGCTGGTGCTGTCGCGCACGCGCGTGACCAACCGCGGGCTCGCCCACGTCGCAGCGCTGGGCAAGCTGCAACACCTGCAGCTCGACCA
This sequence comes from Nannocystaceae bacterium, assembly GCA_046351635.1. Taxonomy (GTDB): domain Bacteria; phylum Myxococcota_A; class Polyangia; order Nannocystales; family Nannocystaceae; genus Xiheibacterium. The sequence goes on from JAXLYC010000018.1 coordinate 19,991, forward strand.
CACCGACGTCGTCGATGCCGGTGTCGAGCACCTCGCGCGGCTGCACGATCTCCGCAGCCTGCGGCTCGATCACACCCTGGTGACCGACGCCGCGACCGAGACGCTCCTGCAGCTGTCGCAGCTGCAGCGGCTCGACCTGTCGGGCACGGTCGTGACCGCGGCCGGTGCCGCGCGGCTCGAGAGCCTGCCGCAGCTCGCGGAACTGCGCCTGTTGCCGGCCGAAGCGCGAGAGCCCTGATGCTCACGCCAGGTGGGGCCGGCCGTCGGGCCCCGGGATCACGTGCATGCGCGCTTCGTCGAGCCAGGCGATCGCGCGCGCGCACGCGTCGCGCAGCGAGGCGCCCTCGGCCAGCGCGCACGCGAGCGCGGTCGCGAGCGCACAACCGGTGCCGCGCGGGTCCGCTCCAGGCCGCCGCGCGCGGCGGAACTCGTGCACGCCGCGGGCCTCGACCAGTCGATCGCAGACCTGCGGCCCGGGCTCGACGTCCTTGAGCAGCCACGCGGCGGCGCTACCGACGGCAGCGAGCGCGCCCGCGGCGACCTCGCTCGGCGGCCCGCCCAGCAACGCGACGGTCTCGTCGCGGTTGGGCGTGACCACGGTGACGTGTGGCAGCAACCGCAGCAGCGCGGACGCGCTCGCGCCCAGCTCGCCGCCATCGCTGGCGCGCAACACCGGATCCATCACGCACGGCGCGGCGGTGCGCGCCAGCGCGGCCGCGAGCGTCTCGACCAAGGACGCGGGTACCAGGCCCAGCTTGATCGCGCGCGCCTGCTCGATGCCGGCGAGTTCGCGCGCGAACGCATCGGCGGCCCGGGCCTGCGCGCGCGCGGGTCGACCGTCACCTTGCCACGTCGCCGCGGTCACCACCGCGTGCCGCGGCATCGCGGGGGCCACCGCCGCTGCCGTGACCTCGTCCCGGACGATGCCAGCGCCGCCGGTGGGGTCGTGACCACCGATCAGCCACAGCGTCACGGCAGCGCCTCGAGCGGCTCGACCCGCACGATCGGATCCTGCGGCAGCAGTCGATCGACGATGTCCATGCCGTCGATCACGCGCCCGATCACGGTGAAGCGACCGTCGAGGTGCGGTTGGCGCGTGTGCGTGACGAAGAACTGCGAGCCACCGGTGTCCTTGCCGGCCAGCGCGATGCCGACGGTGCCCCGCTCGTATCGCAACTCGGACCACTCGCACGGCATCACCCAGCCGGGGCCGCCGTAGCCGTCGCCCCGCGGGTCGCCACCTTGGACCACGAAGCCCGGCACCACGCGATGGAACCGCAGGCCGTCGAAGTAGCCCGCGCGCGCCAGCCCTGCGAGCGCACCTTGGGCGATGGGCGCGGGTGCGTCCTCGAACGCGACCACGAACGGCCCCAGCGCCGTGTGCACGCGCAGGCCGACCACGCCCTGACGCTGCGCGACGGCCTCGTGCACCGGCGGTGCGAACCCCTCGGGGAAGCGGGTCGGCACCGCGGCGGCGAAGCGCTCGCGCAGCGCGTCGTGACCCGCGAGCGCCAACCACGCCGCGCGACGGACGGCGTCGTTGGGATCGGTCGCGAGCGGCAGCACGGTGCGCTCGAGCCACGCGCGGCCCTCGTCGCCGCGCGCGTCCAACCGCGGCGGCGCCGCGAGATCCTCCCTGGCGGTGCAGCCGCGCCCGCGGGCGCCGGCGCGCTGCGGGCGAGGGCACCCAAGGCCTCGATCGCCGACAGCCGCGCCTCGAGGGCCGCGATGGGATCGGCGCTCTGCAGCAGCCGTTGCAGCGGCGCCACCGCGGCGCCGTCGCGACGATCGCGATCGGCCGAGCGCGCCGCGATCGCACCGGTCGCGGCCGCGAGCACGCCCGCGTCGGCACGCAGCGCCTCGCGCAGCACCGATGACACCCGTGGATCCTCGACGTCGGCGAGCGCAAGGATCGCAGCTGCAGCAGGACCGCAGCTCGCGGATCCCCGGCGCGCTCGAGCAGGCCCTCGGCGCGGATGCGTGCGTGCTCGGCCGGCCCATCGACGCGAGCGCGTCCACGGCCAGGGTCGCGCCGTACCACGGCGGCAGCGCCTCGGTGCCGTCGGCGCAGCGCTCGAGCGCCGCGACCGATCCGGTCGCGATCGCGGCGAGCAGCTCGAGCTCGCACCGCACCAGCGCGCGCTCGTGGGCCGCGCGCGCGTCCGCGGGCTTGGTCTCGGCGAGGCTCCGCGCGAGCGCAGCGAGGGGCTCGACCATCTTCGGCTCGGCGTCGACGGCCCGACGCAGGCCCGCGAGCGCGACCCACACGACAGTCGTGCGCACGCCGGCGATCTGCGCAGGCGAGTCGCGCGAGGCGCTCGATCAGCGCCGCGCGACCCTGTCGTGGCCGCGAGCGCGCGCACGGCCTCGACTTCGACCAACCACGGCGGCGGCTCGTCGCCCAAGATCGCCGCGGGGATCGTCGCGGGCAGCTCGCCGAACGCCGCGAGGGCGCGCCACGCCAGCCGCGCGACGTCGTCGTCCGCGTCCGCGATGGCCGCGGCGAGCCGATCGATCCACGCCGCGCGCTCGGGCCCGGCGAAGACCTCGGCCGAGGGCGCTGCGCAGCGCCCCAGCGCGTACAGCCCGGCGCGCCGGACCTCGTCGACGTCGCTGCCCACCGCACCGGCCAAGCCCTCGAGCGCAGCGGCGTCGAGGGCGTGTCGACGCGCGCACAGGATGCCCATCGCCTCGAGCACCGCCGCGCGCCGGCCCGGCGTCGTCGTCGGGCGCCGCGAGCTCGACCGCGAAGCGTCGCTGGGTTTCGCGGCCGCCGATGCGCGCGAGCGCGAAGGCGGTCGCGCGCATGCGCGCGGGTGCCTCGTCGACGGCGTACAGCGTCCACAACCACTGCTCGAGCGCCGCGAAGGCGCCTTCGGGCGTTGCCGCGGCCCTGGGCTCGCTCGGCAGCGGTTCGAGCAGCCCGACCGCGGCGATCAGCGCCGGCGAGGGATCGGGCTGCGCTGCGAGCTGTCGCTGCAGCGCCGCGGCCGCGTCGGCACCGCCGATCCGCGCGAGCGTGCGCGCCACTGCCACGCGGGCCTGCGCATCGGCGGCCTCGATCGGCGGGCTCGCATCGCGCTGCAACTCGCGCTCGATCGCCTCGGCCCTCGCGCTGGCGTCGGGCCAGGCCTCACCGCTCCACGACGGCATCGCGGCGACGTGGCTCGCCGGCGACGGCGACGGCGCGGTCGCAGCGGCGGGCTCGGCCTGGCCCGGCGTGGCACCGCCGCCGCAGGCACACAGCCCCAGCCACGCGATCCACGTGCGCGTGCGACCGGCGACAACTGTGTTCACGGTGCACCCAGGTTAGCCCAGCGCGACGGATGCGGTACACTTCGCCGCGTATGTCGAAAGCGTCGAGCGCCTCCGGGTCGGTCTTCAGCGGCACCATCCGGCACAACGATCTGGAGGGCGGCTTCTACGAGCTGCTCGGTGACGACGGCGACGTGTGGCGCCTCGAGGGCAAGTTCGACGCGACCGTGGGTGCGCGCGTGCGCGTGCACGGACGGCTCGAGTCCGGCGGCTTCGGCATCCACATGAGCGGACCGTCGATCGCCGTCAGCAAGATCGAGCCGGCCTGAGCCGCAGGCTCGGGCACCAGGCGTACGAGCCCGCGCCCTGGGCCACCCGCGGCCGCGTGGGAAACGCGGCTGTCGGGGACCGAGGCGCTGTGCGAGGGAAGGGACTCGAACCCCCACGTCGTGAGACACACGGACCTGAACCGTGCGCGTCTACCAATTTCGCCACCCTCGCAGGTGCCGGGCCGGGGGAAACTAGTTCGCGACGCCGTCGGCGTCAAGTCCCAGCGCGCCGATGGCTCGCGGGCGCGCGGCGCACGGCCAGCGGAGCCACTCAACGGCCGCTGGAGTGACCTTCGGGTCGGCCACCCGGAGGCCCCGGCGGCTGGCCCTGGCGCTCGTCGGCAGGCCCCGCCGGCTCCTTCCACGCGTCGTCGTCGAGCGGTTCGACGACCACGCGCGGCGAGCTGCGCAGCTCGATCGGGCGACTGCCCGATTGCGCGCCGGGCGTACTCGCTTGAGCGCTGCCAGGTTGGCTACCGGCATCGCTGACGATCGTGGGCACGCCCGCGCTCGCCTCCTGTCGCCGCTCGGCCGCCACCTGCGCCAGCGTCGCGGCGGTGGGCAGCAGGATCGGCTGCGCGTCACCGGGCGCGCCGTCGTCGAGATCGGCGAACAGCGCATCGACGGCATCGACATCGAGCGACGAACCGTTCGCATCGGTGGCGGCGCCCAGGCGGGTGAGCTTGGCGCGCTCGCTGGCCAGCAGCCGCTCCTGCTCGATGCCGCGGGCCTGCGCCGCCGCGAGCTGTCCGCGGGTGACCTCGAGTTCCTCGAGCGTGTCGTCGAGTTGCTCGCGTTGCTTCTCGAGCTGCGCGAGCCCGGCGGCGAGCCGCGCGGCGTTGCGATCGCTGGCGTCGCTCATCTCCCAGATGCGCTGCTCCGCGGCGTCGAGCTGGGCCAGCACCTGCTCGTGCTCCTGCGCGCGGATCTCGATCTCCAGCTGCAGCCGACGCAGCCGCGCCCGATCACCGCCGCCCTCGTCGGCGCGACCGCCGTCGCCCTCGCGCACCGCCGCATCACCGCTGCGCGCCGCGAGCTCGGCCCGCAGCCGCATGATCTCCGCCACGGCATCGGGCGGCCAGCGCCGCGCACGAGCCTCGAGCGCATCGTCGTCCTCGTTGCCACCGCGCAGGCTCTCGCTGAGCCGCTCGTTGGTCTCCGCTGCGTTCTCGAGCTCGCGACGCAGCAGGTACAGCTCCGCGCCGCTGGACTCCTGCGCGCTGGCGACGTCGGCCAGCTCCTGCTCGCGCTCGCGCAGGTGCCGGCGCAGTAGCTCGCGCTCGGCCGCCATCTGCTCGAGCTGTGACTGCAGATCGTGGGCGCGCGCATCGGCCTCGTTGCGCTCGACTCGCAGGGATTCGACCTGTTGTTGCAGGTTGCTGACGCCAGCGGCGAGCTGCTCGAGCTCGAGCATGCGCACGTCGAGCTCGCTCTGCAGGCCGCCACCGAGGCCGCGGTGGTGCTCGAGTTCGCTGCGCAGACGCTCCAGCTCGACCCCAGCCTCGACCAGCTGTTGCTCGCGGCGCTTGACCGCGGTCTGCAGCTCGCGCTCTCTCGCGCGCGCCTGCTCGAGCGCGCCGCCGGCCTCGACCAGTTCGCGTGAGCGCGCATCGAGCTCGACCCGCAGCTGCTGCAGATCATTCGAGCGCGAGGCCATGGCGTCGAGTTCGCGACGCAGGCGCACGAGCTCGTCATCGCGAGTCCGCAAGGTCGCGAGCGCGTCGGCGCGGTCGACCTCGAGCCGGCGCAGCTCGCCGGCAAGGCGTTCGAGCTCGTCGGTGCGCGCGAGCTCGGCCTGACGCGCGCGCTCGAGTTGCTCGCGCACGCGCTCGAGCTCGCCGCCGAGCTTGACCACCTCGATGCGCTCGCGCTGGGCCTCGTCGCGCGCCCCCCAGCCGCTCCTCAGCGCTTCTCGAGCGCCGCGGTCCGCCGCGCCAGCTCCTCGCGCAGGCGATCGCGGTCGATCGCGAGCCTCGGCCTGCATGCGCCCCTGCTCGAGCGAGTGCGCCGCACTGGCGCTGAGCTCGTCGGCGCGGGCGCGCGCGTGGCCGGCGCACGCTCCTGCTGCTCGACCCGCTCGCGCAGCATCGCGCCCTCGGCCGCGAGTCGGGCGGCCTCGGCCACGCGATCGGCGAGGTGCTCGTCGGCCGACTCGGCCCGACGCCGCACGTGTTCGAGGTCGACCTCGAGCCGCGTGGTCAGCTGCCGCGCCGCCTCGCGCTCGACGACAGCGACCTCGAGCTGCCGCGCGAGCAGGGCCCGCTCCTCCTGCAGCGTGTCGACGCGCGCGCGCAACTCGGCCAGCACGCGCGCGCGTTCCTCCAGCTCGCGCGCTCGCTGCTCGGCGCGCTCACCGTTGCGCACCGACGACTGCTCGAGCTCCTGCATCGTGCGGGTGAGCACCGCCACGTCGTTGTCGCGCGTGCGCAGCTGTTCCTGCGCATGGTCGAGCGCAGCGCGCAGCTCCGCGATGCGGCTGTCGGCGCGGGCGCGGGCCTCGGCCAGCTCGCTCGCGGAGGTCTCGGTCCACGCGCGGGCCTCGTCGAGGCTGCGCTGCAGCACGCCCTCGTGGGCGCGCGCCTCCTCGAGCGCGGTCGCCCGCTCGCGCTCCTTGCGATCGAGCTCGCCCAGGCGCGCCTCGAGCTCCGCGATCCGCAGCGACAGCTCGCGCGCGCGGGCCTCGAGGCTCGTGCGCGCGCTGTTCGAGCCGCGCCCGCTCCGCGGCGTGCTCGGCGACCAGCGCCTGACGCTCGGCCTCGCGCAGCCGAGCGCGGCCGCATGGTCGCGCTCGCGCTGGTGCTGTGCGACCTCGTGCTCCTGCCGCTGCCGCGCCAGCGCCTCGGCGTGATCGCGCTCGCGCTGCTGCCGCGCGTCTTCGTGCTCGTGTCGCGCGCGCGCCAGCGCCTCGGCGTGATCGCGCTCGCGCTGCTGCTGCGCGTCTTCGTGCTCGTGTCGCGCGCGCGCCAGCGCCTCGGCGTGATCGCGCTCGCGCTGCTGCGCCTGGGCTTCGTGCTCGCGCCGCTGCCGCGCCAGCGCGCCTCGGCGTGATCGCGCTCGCGCTGCTGCACCTCGGCCAGGGCCGCGCGGACCTGGGCCAGCTCACGGCACGCGCGCGCAGCTGCTCGGTGGTCTCGGCCCGCAGTTGCTCGACCGCGCTGTCGCGCGAGCTCGGCCCGTTGCGCGCGCTGCTCGTGCTCCTGCTCGACCCGCAGCTGCTCGGCCTCCCACGCGCGCAGCTGGGCCGCGGCCTGGGTCGCAGCGAGGCTCGGCGGCCTCGCGCTGCAGCTCGCTCTCCTCGTCGCGCTCGCCCGCGCCCGGAGCCCGCACCGTCCAGCGGCACCAGCACGCACTGCAGCGCCTCGCGCAGGTGTTGTGCCGCCGCGGGACCGCCGGCGAGCGCGAGGTAGTGGGTCGCCTCGGGCGCGTCGTGCAGCAACGACTCGCGCACCACCACCGGCGGCACGGTGTCGTCGTCGAGCACGGGCGCGAGGCTGAAGCCCTGCCACGGCATCTGCGCGACCATCTGCAGCCGCGCGAAGCCCTCGCCGAGCTCGCGCTCGAGCGTCCAGAAGTCGATCGCCCCGGCGCCGCGCTGGGGCGCCCACCCGACGAAGACCCCGTCGGTGTGCAGCACCCGCCGCGCCTCGCGGAGCAACGTCGCGCGCGCGTCGGCGGACAGACCGCCGAAGCCCTCGATGCATGCCACCACGTGCGCGCTGCCGTCGGCCAACGGCAACGTCGGTCCGCCCGGGCGCACATCCAGGCCGGCGGCGTCGGCGAGCGCGCCGACGACCACGACCTTGGCGCCGGCGTCGAGCAGTCGCCGCGCGCCCGCGGCATCCGCGGGTGCGACGACGACGATCACCCGACCGGGCGCAAGGCGCTCGATCGCCACGTATGCCGGAAGATGGTGCACGTCGCGAAGGGACCCGATGATAGCGGGAGCCGTGGGCGCCCGCACGCGATCGCGTATGATCGGAGGGCGATGCCGGTTCGGGCGCACCGGCGCTCCTGCGGCCCCGCGCAGCCGGCCTCGAGCCTCACCCGACCGTGCAACCCGTCCGCTACAAGCAGCCGCGCATCATCAACATCGTCTCGGTGACGGTGGTGCTGTTGCTGCTCGCGGCGGGCTGGGTCGGCTACGAGGTCGTCCGAACCACGTTCCTCGAGCAGGAGGCCTATCGCGTGCTCGAGGAGACCGGCAGCACCTTCGCGGGACGGCGGCAGCTGTACCGCAAGGATGCGCGGGAACGCGAGGCCCTGCGCGCACGCATGCAGTCGCAGCTGGTGGGCATCGGCATCGACGACCCCGAGGTCGAGACCTGGATCGAGGTCGACGGCAACCGCGCCAACCTCGGGGCGGTCTACACGACGTGGTACCACTGGCCCTTCGACGTCCTGTCGCCCTACGGACGCGACGTGCAGATCGAGCACCAGGTCGTGATGCCCGAGTGAGGCCGCCCGCGGTCCGCCAGCAGCGACGCGTCCGGCTGCGTCCCGCTGCGCGCTGCGCCCCCGACCCGCGTCCGCGACGGACCTGCTACGATTGACCGGTCCAGCGATGCAAGCGCGGCTGATCCTGGTGACCGGCGAAGGCCAGCAAGAGCACGTGCTCTCGGCCTTCAACACGCTCGGCCGCCATCCCGACAACACCGTGCAGCTGCTCGACCGCATCGTCTCGAAGGAGCACTGCCGCATCACGCGGGGTCCGCAGGGCCGCTACGTGCTGCGTGACGTCGGCAGCCTCAACGGCAGCTTCGTCAACGGCGAGCGCATCACCGAGCACACGCTGCAGAACGGCGACGAGATCGCCCTGGGCAACACGGTGCTGCGCTTCGAGGAGGAGATGCCCTCGCAGCCGGCGGTCAAGCACATGACGATGTTCTCGGACCAGGTGCAGAGCCAGGTCCGCAGCCGCGTCGACGCCAGCTCGCACTTCCTGCCCGCGGCGCAGATCACCAGCGTCGAGGCCCTGCGCGCCGACTACGAGAAGCTGCGCATCGCACACGAGCTGTCGCAGCGACTCTCGGTCGACACCGACCTCGACGCGCTGTGCCGCAAGATCGTCGACGAGACCTTCCAGCTGATCCGCGCCGACCGTGCGGTGATCCTGCTGGTCGATCAGGAGACCGGCGAGCTGGTGCCGCAGTACGTCAAGCAGAAGCGCGAGGACGAGCGCATCACCTTGTCGAGCAGCATCCTCGAGGAGGTCAAGAACAACAAGCGCGCGGTGCTCTCGTCCGACGCGATGCTCGACGAGCGCTTCAAGGCGGCCAAGAGCATCATCATGCAGGGCATCCGCTCGACCATGTGCGTGCCGATGTTGCATGCCGATCGCCTGGTCGGCGCGATGCACATGGACTCGATGCTGACGACCGGTGCCTTCACCGAGAAGGACCTGACGCTGTTCCAGGGCATCGCGACCCAGGCCGCCGTCGCGGTCGAGAACAACCGCCTCGCGCTGAAGATCGAGCGTGAGGCCGAGACCCGCGCGCAGTTCCAGCGCCTGCTCTCGCCGAACCTCGTCGATCAGATCGTCTCGGGCGCGCTGCAGCTCGATCAGGCCGGCAGCAAGCGCGACGTGACGATGTTGTTCGCCGACATCCGCGGCTTCACCTCGATGAGCGAGCGTCACCCGCCCGAGGAGATGGTCCGCACGCTCAACGAGTACTTCGAGGTCATGGTCGACGTGCTGTTCGCCAACGGCGGCACCCTCGACAAGTACGTCGGCGACGAGATCATCGGCCTGTTCGGCGCGCCGGTGCAGCGGCCGGACTCGCCGGTGTTGGCGGTGCGTTGCGCCCTGGAGATGCAGCGCGCGCTCGAGGAGTTCAACCGCATGCGCGTCAGCACCGGCGCGGAGCCCATCCACATCGGCATCGGCGTCAACACCGGGCCGGTGATCGCCGGGGCGATCGGCTCGTCGCTCACGCTGCAGTACACCGTCATCGGTGACGCGGTGAACGTGGCCTCGCGCCTGTGCTCGGTCGCGGGCCCGGGCGAGGTGCTGATCAGCCAGTCGACCTACGACCAGGTCCGCGGCCAGGTCGCGGTCGAGGATCGCGACCCGGTCATGGTCAAGGGCAAGAGCAAGCCCATCTCGATCTTCCGCGCGACCGGCATCCTCGAGAGCACGGTCGCGTCGTCGCCCTCGCGCGCGACGCAGGCGATGACACCGCACAAGCCGCGATGACGATCGACGCCGACATCGCTGCCGGGGTCGAGGCGCGTCTGCGCGCCGCATGGGTCCGCCTCGAGCCGGGCGCGGGCGCGCTGCCGTCGCCGCGACCGATCGGGCGCGTGGCCGCGTTCTCCGACGACGTCGTCCGCGGCCGCAGGCATGCCGTGCGAGCCGTGCTCGGCGACACGCCGTCGGGTTGGAGCGTCGATCTGCGCGACAGCTCCGACGCCGACGTCGACGCGCCCGCAGTCGATCGCGACGATGCCCTCGCAGCGGCCGCGCTCGCCTTCGGCGATGCGCTCGGGCTCGCGCGGCCGGACGCTCGCTTGACCGAGCGACTGACGTTGCTGCTCGAGCCGCGCTCGTGGGTCGGCGGCTCGCGGCCTGCCCCCGCGATCGCGCGGGCCTTCGGCGTCGCACGGGTCTACGACGCGGTGTTGGGCGCGCTCGCGCACGCGTGGCCCGACTGCGCGCGTGCGGGCTCGTGCTCGCTCGGCGCAATCGTCGTGGCCCAGCTCGACCACGACTGGCTGCTCGACGTCGTGCCCGGTGGACGCGGTGCGGACGTGCGCGGCGACGGCGGTCCGTGGCCCGGCCCGGTGCTCGCGCCCGGCACGCTGCAGGCCTGCGACGGCGTGGTGGTCACCACCGCCATGCGCGAGGCCAGCGGCGGTGGCGGTGCACGGCGCGGCGGCGACGGCACGCTCGCGCGGTACCACTTCGTCCGCGCGGGTCGCCTCGAGGTCGCGATCGATCGCGTGTCGAACCCGCCCCACGGCCTCGACCGCGCGGGACCCCCCGAGCCTGCGCAGCTGCGGCTGCTGCTGCCCGATCACGAGCCACGCGCGTTGGCGTCGTGGCGCGCGCACGAGATCCCCGCGGGCGCAACCGTGGAGGTCGCGACCGCGGGCGGTGCCGGTCACGGCTTCCCCGGCTGGGGCATCGACTTCGAGTGGTCGTAGCCCCAGCCGCGGCCGGGCGCTACCCCACCGTCACGCCGATGGCACGGCGGGCGGTGAAGTAGTCCTCGCTGATGCTGTAGAGCACCAGCTCCTTGATCTTGTCACGCGGACCCATCGCGCTGCCGAGCATGGACTGCTCCTGCGAGATCATCTGACCGGCGATGCGCAGGTCGTGGCACAGCAGCAAGCCCACGCGGTATGCGGTGAGCTCGGAGGCCGCGGCCCAGCGCTTCACGTCCGTCGAGCCACCGGCGTCGACGAACTTCTGCATCAGGCTGCGCAGCTGATCGAGCGCCGCGGGCTGCATGCGGCTGCGGATCTCGCGACCGATGATGTCGAGCGCGGCCGCGTCGCCTTGCACCGGCATGCCCACCAGCCGCAAGCACGCCAGGAACACCTGCTTGAGGTGCTGCGGCGAGCGCTCCAGCGCGATGTAGCAGTAGTGCGGCAGGTACAGGTCCATCATGTACCGGCCCAACGCGAACACCAGGTGGGCGTCGTTCTTGCCGCGCAGCAGGTTCTGGAACACCACCAACGACGGGTGCAGGGTCTCGTCACGCTTGATGTTCATCAGCGTGAGATCGCCGGGGTCGTTGGGGCGCAGGTACACGTCGGGCGTGCTGACGTTGAGCACATCCTTCACGTACTTGGCCATGCGCGAGAACAGCGAGGGATCGACCTGGATGTCGATGCGCTCGGTCGGGCTGAGCGTGCCGGGCAGCGGCACCGCACGCCACGCCGCCACCGCCGGCGCGATGAGGCCGAGGATGCCGGTGAGGTAGAGGTCCTGGTCGGGATGGAACACGTGGCGGCGCAGCGTGTCCTCGCTGAGTCGCTGGCGCGCCATCACGAAGTCACCGCGCTTGAGCCGGTCGACGAAGGCCTGCTCCTGGTCGGTCGCCTTCTTCAGGAAGCTCAACACCGATGCGACGCAGTAGGCCTTGTCGGTCTCGCTCGCGTTCACGTAGATGTTGAAGAGCGCGTGGTAGCTCTCGTAGCGGAACGGCTCGTTGGCGATGAGCACCTGGTGCTCGCGCACCGCGGCGTCGACGTACTCGCGCGGGCTGATCTCCATCAGGCGCTCGTACAGCTCCGCCATCTTGGTGTGGCGGTCGACGTTGTCCGGATCGAGCTTGGCGGCGACCTCGTAGGCGGCGACCGCTGACTTGAAGTCCTGCAGACGCGTGCGGTAGATCTCCGCGAGGTTGCTCCACAGCGTGACCTTGAGCGGCTCGTTGCCCTCCTGCGGCAGTCGCTTGAGCATCTTGCGGTAGGCGCGCTCGAGCGCCTTCCAGTCCTTGGCCTTGGTCAAGATGGTGTCGATGGCCTGGAACGACTTGAGCATCCCCGGGTCGTCGTCGAGCACCAGGTTGAAGCGCTCGACCGAGTCGTCGATCTGGCCCAGCTCGTCGCGCAGCAGCACCGCCGCGGTGTAGTGGTAGCGGCTGCGACGCTTGCCGTCCTTCTCGATCTCGACGATGCGGTCGATGACCGCGATGGCCTCGTTCCACCGCTTCGACGCGGTGTACAGATCGAGCAGGGTGTGCAACAGCGGGTAGTCGTCCGGGCGCAGATCGAGCGCGCTCTGGAACGCCGATGCGGCCTTGTCCTTGTTCTGGACCTTGGTCGCGTACAGCTCGCCGATGTCCTTCCACAGCGCGAACTGGGTGTCGCCATCGGGCGAGATGTCGATCAGCGCCCGCTTGGCCGAGATGACGCCCTCCCAGTCGTTGCCCGCGGACTGCAGCGCGATGACGGCCTCGAGCGTGGGCTGGTGGTGCGGATCGACCTCGAGCGCCTTCTCGAAGTAGTTGAGCGCCTTGCGCGGCTCGTTCTGGCGGTTCTTGATGGTGCCGAGGCGGTGGTAGACCTGAACCGTGTCCTCGCTGGACTGCGTGTCTCGGTGCTGCACCAAGATGGTCTGGTACAGCTTGAACGACCGCTCCCAGTCCTCGCGCTCGAACAGCAGGTCCGCCATGCCGGTCAGGACCTCGTGGTTGGTCGGGTCGATGTCGTAGGCGCGCTTGTACTGCTTGAGCGCCTTCTCGCTGTTGCCCAGGGTCCGCGCGGTCTTGGCCGCGCGCAGGAACAACTCGCGCTGCTGATCGTCGTCGAGCTCGAGCGCGTCGACCTTGCGCGTGAGCATGTCGTAGACCGGGTCGCAATACGCGAAGTGCTGGGCCTCGTAGTAGATCTCGGCCAGCACGCGACCGACCTTGACGTGCTCGGGGTCGAGCGCCATGGTCTTCGCGAACAGTTCGACCGCCTTGTCGCGGTTGTCGAGCTCCTCGTGGTTGATGAACGCCGCCTCGGCGGTGAGGTTGGTGCGCTCGAGCGGGTTGTGCGAGTAGTCGCCCGCGACCTCGAGGGTCCGCGCGGCCTTGAGCCAGTCACCGCGCTGCTTGTAGATCTCCGCCAGCAGCACCAACGCCGGCACGTAGCTGGGATCGACCTCGAGCGCCTGGCTGAGGCGGTACTCGGCCTGCTCCGACTCCTGCAGCTTCTGGTGCTGGACCCGTGCGATGCGGGTCAGCAGCTCGGTGCGCTGCGCGGGCTCGCGGGTCAGGTCCGCGAGGCGACCCATGGTCTGGATCGCGTTGGGCCAGTCCTCGATGGCCTCCTGCAGCCGGCTGAGCGTGTTGGCGGCCTCGAAGTTGTAGGGATCGAGCTGCAGGATCTCCGCGTAGGTCTCGATGGCGCGGTCGACGTCCTGGACCTGCTTCTCGTAGACCTCGCCCATGGCGGCGAGCAGCGCGACCTTGTTCTGCACGTCGGGCGTGGCGTTGACGTGCGAGCGGTAGGTCTCGACCAGCTCGGTCCACTTCTCCATGCCGCGGTACAGCTCTTCGAGCTGCTGGTACGTGACCTCGCGCGAGGGATCGAGCATCACGATCTTCTCGAGCATCTCGGCCGCGCGCTCGCGGTCGTTGGCCATGGTGACCAGGCCGTGGGCCATCTTCTCGTAGACCACGACCTGGCCCTCGGTGTCGTTGGTGACATCGAGCTGGGCCTCGAGGATTTCGAGGTACTCGTGCACGCGCCCACCGGCGAGGTACAGCCGCTCGAGCGACTGCAACGCGTCCAGATCGCCGGGCTCGTCGGCCAGGATCGCGCGGTAGGTCTCGACCGCGGCACCGGCATCGCCGAGGTTGACCTCCTGCGCGTAGCCAGCGTGCTTGCGCAGGCGCAGGCGCTCGTCGGGGTCTTCGCTGATGGCGGCGCGCCGATCGAGCACGTGCACGAGGTCGGCGAACTCCTGCCGCTGCTCGTGCAGCCGCATCAACGCATCGAGCGCGGTGACGCTGTCGCTGTCGATCTCGAGCACGCGACGGTAGCTCTCGACCGCACCCTCGGTGTCACCCAAGCGCGTCTCCTGGGTCTCGGCCAGATCGAGGTAGGTGTCGGCCTGGGCCGACGGCTCCGTCTCGAGCGGCACGATGCGCTGCAGGGTCTGCGCCAGCTCCGGCCAGCTCTCCGCACGGCGGTGGAAGCTGGCGAGCTCGCGCAGCGCCGAGACGCTCTCGGGGTTGAGCGCGAGCGCCTGCTCGAGCGCGTAGATGCCCTGGGCGGCGTTGTTGAGGTGCTCGCCGTACCACCGGCCGATCTTGACCATCAGCTCGCAGCGCTCGAGCGGATCCTCGATCTGCTGCACCAGGCCGTTGTACTCGCCCAGCAGCTCGCCCCACTTGCCCGCCTGGGTCGCGAGCCGCTCGAGCTCGCGCGCGGTGTGGTCGTTGGCGTAGTCGACGTTGAACGCGGCCTGCAGCGTGGCGAAGGCCATGTCCTGATCCTCGAGGTTCTCCTCGAGCACCTTCGCCGCGGCCTGCAGCGTCTCGACGCGCGCGTGCCGGTCGTCGAGGATCTCGGCGCGGTTGATGAGCAGCTCCGCGAGCGAGCCCCAGTCGGCGGTGTCGCGGTAGATGTGCTCGAGCGCCTCGGATGCACCCAGGTGGGTGTTGTCGATCTCGAGGATCTCCTGGTACGCGCCCGCGGCCTGGACCTTGTCCTGCAGCCGCTCCTCCCAGATCTGCGCGATCTGCATGAGCACGTCGATCTTGCTGTCGCGGTCGTCGATGACCTTGCTCTTGCGCTCGAGCACCTCGATCGCCTCGGGCCACATGCCCTGCTGCGTGTAGAGGTCCTCCAAGGCGCGCAGCGCCTCCATGTCGCCCGGCGCCAGCTCGAGCACCTTGTGCCAGGCCAAGATGGCCTTGTCCGAGGCCATCAGGTACTCGCCCTGGATGCGCCCGACCTTGGCGTACAGCTCGCGCAGCTGGTCCCAGCCGATGACGTCGGGGCCGAGCCCGATGAGCCGCTCGAGGATCTCGATCAGCTCGACCCAGGCCTGGTTGCCTTCGTAGATGCGGTGCAGCGCCTGCAGCGTCTCGAGGTTGGCGTCGTCGATCTCGAGCGCGTTGAGCCAGGCTTCGAGCGCGTTGCGATCGCGATCGAGCCGCTCGCCGTACACGCGGCCGAGCAGCTGGTACGACGCGACCTTGGCCTCGGGATCGTGGATCACGAGCACCTGGCGCTCGAGCACGTCGACGAGGTCGTCCCAGCGAGCGTTGCGCTCGTGCAACGCCGCGAGCTCGCCCAGCGCCAGCGGGTCGTCGCCGCGCAGCTCGAGCACGCGGTTCCACAGATCGATGGCATCGCTCTCGCGCGACAGCGTGTCCGAAGCGAGCTTGGCCATGCGCTGGTAGCACTCGGCCATGTCTTCGTCGGTGTTCGCGACGTCGACCATCTTCTGGTAGTTGTCGAACAGTTCCTGCCAGCGGTACTGGCCCATGTACAGGCTCTCGAGCCGCCCCAGCGCGAACTGGTTGGCGGCGTCGTGGCCGAGCGCGCGGTTGTACGCGGCGATGGCCTGCTCGACGTTGCCGAGGTCGTTCTCGAAGACCTGCGCGAGGCGGACCTCGAAGTCGACCAACTGCTCGCCGTCCATGGTGCCGCGGATGCGGCGCTGCAGCACCTCGGCGAGGTCCTGCGCCATGCCGGTGGTGCCGTAGATGCGATCGAGCGCGGCCAGGGCCGGCGCGTTCTCGGGGTCGAGCTCCAGCACCGCGCGGTAGGCCGCGATGGCCCGCTCGGCGTCGCCGAGCTTGCTGTCGAGCACGCGCGCGGAGCGACCGAGCACGGCCAGGCGCACCTCGGGGGCGGCGTTGGCCTCGAGGATCTGATCGCCGACGTCGACGATGTGGCCCCACTCCTGCGTGATCTCGGCGAGGCGCTCCATCTCCTCGCACACGTGCTCGTTGGTCGGATCGTCGATGTACGCGCGCAGCCACCACACGTACGCCTCGCCGGCGTCGCCCAGGCGGTGCTCGCAGATCTCCGCGACCTGCTGGATGATCTGCAGACGATCGGCCGTGTCGGCGGTGGTGCCGAGCTTGACCTCACCGAGCTTCACGAGCGCGTCCCAGCGCTCGGCGGAGTGGTAGATGGGTTCGAGGATCTCGGCGATCTCGGACTGGTGTTCGCCGGCGGCGAAGATCTCCTCGAGCGCGCCCAACGTCGCGGTGTGGGCCGGGTCGAGGTTGAGGATCTCGCGGTACGCCGCGATGGCCTTGGCCGCGTCGCCCAGGCTGTACTGATAGATCTGCCCCATGCGCAGGTACAGCTCGATGACCTGCTGCTCGTCGCCGGTGATGGCGACCTGGCGCTGCAGGTTCTCGACCAGCTCCGGCCAGCGCTGCAGGTTGCTGAAGATGCGATCGAGCGCCTCGATCGAGTGTGCGTGCTCGGGATCGATGGCGAGGATCTCGAGGTAGCGCGCGACCGCGCCGTCGACGTTGCCCAGGCGCACCTCGAGCACGTAGGCCAGCCGCGTGAGCAGGGCGACCTTGACCAGCGGATCGGCGGCGGCGGTGGCCTGCTCCGCCAGCAGCTTCGAGTACTTCTCCCACTCGCTGGTGACCTCGGCGAGCCGCTCGAGCTGCGTGATGGTCTGCTCGTTCTGCGGATCGAGCGCCAGCGCGCGCGCGTAGGCGTCGAAGGCCTTGTCGAACTCACCGACCTGGCGCTCGTGGATCGAGGCCACCAGGTGCAGCCGGTCGATGCGCGCGACCGGGTCCTCGGTGTGCGCGATCATCACCTCTTGCACGTCGATGAGGTGGCCCCACTCGGCCAGCTGCTCGTACAGCGGCGCGAGCACCTGCGCCGCCGCCATCGGCTCGTTGTCGCCGTGCACGATGCGGTCGAGCGCCTCGATGGTCGGCACGTGGCCCGGATCGTGGCTGAGGACCTCGCGGTACGACTCGATCGCGCGGATCATGTCGCCCAGCTGTGACTCCCACAGCCCGCCGATGCGGAAGCGATAGGCGGTCTGCTCCTCGGGTGCGTCGGTGGCATCGACCGCGCGCTCGAGGATCTGCAGCTGGTCGAGCCAGCGCTCGGCCTGACCGGAGAGTCGATCGAGCGCCGAGATCGCCTGGGCGTCGCTCGGGTCGAGGTCGAGCACGGCCTGGTAGGTGTCGATCGCGCGCGCGACGTCCGCGAGCTCGGTGTCGTAGACCTGGCCCAGGACGTACAGCGCCTGGCGGCGCTCGTCGGGATCGGTCGCGAGCTCGGACAGCCGCTGGTACACGTCCTTGAGCTGCTCCCAGCGCTCGAGCTGGATGTACAGCTTGACCAACGCGTCGAGCGCGGTGCGATCGGCGTCGTCGATGGTGAGGACCTGCTGGTACAGCTTGATCGCGCCCTCGGCGTCCTCCATCACGCTCTCGCGGATGTTGGCCGCGTACAGCAGCAGCTTCTTCTGGTCCTCGGGGTTGTCGATCATCTCGGCCTTGCGCACCACCGCCGAGACCAGCTCGCCGAAGTTGTCGGTGCGGCGATGGACCTCGATGAGGGCGTCGACCGCGGCGAAGTTGCCGGGATCGATGGCGAGGGTCTTCTCGTAGGCCGCGGCGGCCTTCGACGGATCGTCGATCGCGCTCTCGTACAGACTCGCGACCTTGCTGTTGAGCGCGATGCGGAGCTGGTCGTCGACGACCGACTCGACCACCTCCTCGAACAACGCGACCAGCTCGGCGTACGAGCCCATCTGGCGCGACAGGCCTTCGAGCTTGTCCTGCGTGTCGAGGTTGCCCGGATCCTCGCGCAGCGCACGACCGTAGGCCGAGAAGGCCTTGGCCGGCTCGTCGCCGCCGATCTCGTACAGCTCGCCGATCTGATGCAGCAGCCGGATCTTCTCGGCCGGGTCGAGCGAGTGCTTGACCATGATCTCGTAGCTCTGGACCAGGTGCGGCCAGTCGTTGCCGGCGCGATAGACCGGCTCGAGGATGCGTGCGACCGCGAGCTGGTGCTGTTCGTCCTCGAGCAGCCCCTCGAGGGCGTCGAGCGCCGACTCGTTGTGCGGGTCGATCTCCAGCACCTTGCTGTAGGTCTCGACCGCGAGACCGATCTGGCTCAGCTGCTTGAGCCGCACGCCGCCCAGGCGCAGGCTCAGCTCGACCTGCTGCTCGGGGTCACCCACCAGCGCGAGCTGGCGCGCGAGGTTCTCGGCCAGCTCTGGCCACTTCTGCCGCGACTGGTACAGCCGATCGAGCGCCGTGATCGCACGCAGGTTGACGTCGTCGTCGGCGAGGATCTCGTTGTAGGTCGAGATCGCGTCGTCCGGACGCGCGAGCATCTCCTCCTGCAGTGCGGCGATCTTGAAACGCAGGCCCTCGCGCTGCTCGGGGTCGCTCTCGAGCTCGACCTTGCGGCGATAGACGTCGAGCAGCTCGTCCCACTTCTGATCGCGGCTGTACAACGCCTCGAGCGCATCGAGCGAGTGCTTGTCCTCGGGATCGATGTCCGTCGAGCGCTGGTAGCAGATGATGGCCTTGGCCGGGTCGTTGAGCTGGCCGTCGTAGATGTCGGCCAGCTTCTTGAGCAGACCCCGCAGCTGCTCGCTGGGCAGGTCCTTGGTGACCGCCTCTTCGTACAGCGTCGCGATGTCCTCCCAGCGCCCCTCGATGCTGGCGAGGCTCTCGAGCTCGCGCTGCGCGGTGTCCGAGAGTGGATCCTCCCGCAGCGCGCGGCTGTAGTCGGCGAACGCCGCCGTCGCGTCACCCATGCGCTGGGCATGGATCGAACCGATGCGCAGCAGCAGCTCGACACGGGCGTCGGTCTGCGGCGCCGCGGCTGCCTGGATCTCCAGGCACGCGACCACCTGCGGCCAGTTCTCCTGCACCTCGTAGACCGGCAGCAAGATGCCGGCCACGCCGACCTTGTGCGCGTCGGCGTCGAGCCACCGCTCGAGCCGGGCGCGGGCGGGCTCGAAGCCCTGCTCGAGGTCGAGCGCACGGCGGAACAACTCGATGGCCTCGGCATCGTTGCCGAGCTTGTCGGCCTGCAGCTCGCCGAGCCGCTGCAGCAGCGCGCAGCGACCGTCGACATCGGACTCGGGCCGCACCGCGAGCTCGCGCGCGAGCACGTCGGCCAGCTGCGGCCAGCGCTCGAGCGACAGGTAGATGCGATCGAGCGACGCGAGCACGGTCGGATCCTCGACCCCGGTGGCGAGCACGGCCTGGTAGGCCTCGATCGCGGCGTCGTGGTGTCCGAGCTGTTCGTGGATGCTGCCGATGCGCGTCTGCGTCGCGCGCCGCTCGTCGTCGTCGCCGGCGAGCGAGAGCTTGGTCCGCAGCACCGCGAGCAGGTCCTCCTCGCGACCGAGCGCGAGGTACAGCCGCTCGAGCGACTCGAGCGCCACCGATTGCTCGGGGTCGATCTCGAGGATGCCCTGGTTGATCTTCAGCGCGACGTCGAGGTCGACGAGCTTGCGCTCCTGCACCTCGGCCAGCTCGAGCCGCAGCGGCAGGCTCTCGCTGGTCGCGCCGAACTTCTCGATCGCGGCTTGCAGCGACTGCGCCAGCTCGCCCCAGCTGCCGGTGGTCGGCGCGAGGCGGGCCATGTGACCGCGGACGTCGGCGCCGGTGTGGTCCTCGTCGAACGCGCGGCGGTAGTAGCCGAACGCGCGCGCGGGCTCGCCGAGCACGCGCTCGGCCAGGTCACCGAGGCGCCGCAGCAACCGCTGGCGCTCGGCGGCGTCCTCGCTGTGCTGCAGCTTGATCTCCAGCGGCCCGGAGATGTTGCGCTCGTCGTTGGCCTCCTCGTAGAGCTCGATGAGCCGCTCGGCGACGGTGAGGTTGCCGGGGTCGTCGCTCAAGGCCTTCTCGAGCGAGCGCATCGCGCGGTCGGGCTTGGCCAGCTTCTCGCGGTACAGATCGCCGATCTTGAGCAGCAGCGCGGTCTTCTGCGCGCCCGTGGCGGTCTCGGCCTCGCGCTCGAGCACGCGCACGAACTCGCCCCACTTGTCCTGCTTGGCGTAGAACTGCTCGAGGGCGTCCATCTGGCCCTCTTGCAGGTAGAGCTTCTTGAGCGCGTCCTGGGCGCGGCGGTTCTCGGGGTCGATCTCGTAGAGCTTCTCCCAGGTGCGGATCGCCGCGGCGTTGTCGTTGAGCTTCTCGCTGTAGAGCAGGCCCAACTTGACCAGGTAGCCGCCCAGCGCGGCGTTGTCGGTCGTGACCTCGCAGAGCTTGTCGAGCGTGGCCGCGAGCTCGGGCCACGCCTTCTCCTTCTCCTGCAGCGACTCGAGGTTCTGCAGCGCTTCGACGTTGCCGGGGTCGAGCTCGAGCAGCTGCGTCCACAGCTCGATCGACAGCGACGGCTTCTTGATCTTCTGCCCCGCGGTGCGGGCGATCTCCAGCAGCTGCGCCTTCCGCTCGCCGGGATCGGCGACGAGCATGAGCTCCTTCTGCTGCACCGCGATCATGCGCTCCCAGTCGCGGCGGCGACCGTAGAGGTCCTTGAGCTTGGCGATGGCGGTGGGCTCGTAGGCGTCGATCTCGAGCACGGCCTCGTAGCTCTTGATGGCCTCGGCCTGGTTGTTGAACTTGTCGAGGAACAGGTTGCCGGCCTGCAGGTGCAGCGCCTTCTGCTGTTCCGGATCGGGCGACAGCTCGGCGCGGCGACGGATCCGACCGATGAGGTCGGGCCAACGCTTCATCTGCTCGTACTGGTCCTGCTGCGCCTCGATCACGCGCAGCAGCTCGGTGGTGCGACCGGCATCCTCGAGCAGCTTCTCGAGCGCGGCGAGGGTCGTGACGACCAGGCCCGGCTGACGCAGCTGATCGCGGTAGACCTCGATCAGCTCCCAGTGCACGCGCTCGCGCGTGTCGACGTCACCGTCGGCGACGTGCTTGAGCTGCTCCTTGAGCAGATCGGCGACGTTGCTCCACTTGTTCTGATCGGCGTACTGCGCCTTGAGGCGGCTGCGCGGGTACTGCTTGTCCGGCATGGCCGTGACGGCCTCGCGCCAGAAGTCGAGCGCCTTCTTGTTGCCCGACTTCTCCGCGGCTTCGGCCTTGCGGATGAGCGCCATCTGCGGGGCCGTGAACGACTCGCCGTCGATCTCACCGGCCTCGGCTGCTCCCTCGGGCTCCGCCGCGGCCGCCGCGGCGGGCTGCGGCTCGGAGCGCGGACGCGGCTGGGCCGTGGGCGCAGGCGCGGCCGGCTCGGGCGCGCGCACCGGCTCGGGTGCAGCGGCGACCGGCTCGGGCGCGGCGGCGACCGGCTCGGGCTCCGGCTCGGGCGCGGCGGCGACCGGTTCGGGTTCGGGCTCCGGCTCCGGCTCGGGCTCGGGCGCCGGTTCGGGCTCCGGCTCGGGTTCCGGCTGCGCAACCGGGGCCCGATCGATCACGGCCTCGGTGTCGAGCAGCGTGCCGCGCGGCGCGGGCGTCTCGCCGGTGCCGACGCGCGGAAGCTGGGCCGTGCGACTCTCCGGATCGGGCTCGGCCGCGGGCAGCTTGGTGGTCTTGCCGTCCGAGCTCGGTGCCACCGGCACCTGCGCGGTCGAACCGGGCTCGTCGAGGCCCTCGCTCTTGCGGAACGCGACCACCAGCGGATGCTCGGGCGCATGCTTGGCCGCACGCGCGAAGAAGCGCCGCGCGGTGTCGACGTCCTTGAACTTCTTCCACGCGAGCTCGCCGGCGGACAGCGCCACGATCGACGCGTCGATGTCGTCGAGCACCGCGACCGCGCGCTCGGCCAGGGGAATGAGCGCGTCGGCGTTGCCCGACGCGTCCGCGGTCTGGACCAGCTGACGGAACGCCGCCAGCTGCCAGTCCTCGCCGTAGCCGACGTCGAACTCGCCCTGACTGACCGCGAGCTCGAGCGCTTGATGGAAGAAGTACGACGCCATCTCGGGCTTGTTGAGCCGCACCTGCCACGCGATCGCAGCGCCCAGCAGCACGCGCAGGCGCTCGCGTGCATCGTCGCAGTGCGCCGCACGGCGGTCCTGCAGCTTCTGCACGAGCTGGAGGTTGCCGGTGGCCGCGAGCGCGGTCTCGGCCAGGAACGCGGCCTCGTCGTTGCTCGGATCGGCGTCGAGCGCCTTGAACACGCAGGGCAGACGCCGCTGATCGTCGGGCGCCTCGAGCTGTAGGATCCGGCCCGCACGCATGTACGCGGCGCCCAGGGCGTGCCCGCGCTTGACCACGTCGGCAGCGAGCGGATCCTCTGCGCCCGACATCGCACGCAGCTGCGCCCAGATGGTCTCGAACGCCAGCTGCCAGTTGTTGCGGTCGTAGATCGTCTCGAGGAAGCGATCGCCGTAGACCTCGTTGTCGGGCTCGGCGTCACGTGCGAGCTCGAGGTGCTTGCGTGCGAGATCGACGTTGCGTTGGTTGAGCTGCGCAGTGCCGAACGCGTAGTCCAGCGCCGGACGCCGCGACGCGTCGGTGTTGCGCTGCAGCTCGAGCCCCATCAGGCGCGTGACCATCTCGAGGTGCGCCATCTCTTGGTAGATCTGTCGCGCGTGGCCCAGCGCCGAGAGGTTGGTCTGATCGCACTTGAACGCCTGCTGGTAGCAGGTCATCGCGCGGGCCTTGTCGAGGAAGATTTCCTCGCACGCGCGCGCGAGATCGAAGAGCGCTCGCGACTGCGCGGCCTTGTCGCCGGCGCCGTTCGCCTCCGCTTCGAGCTCGTCGATGATCCCGTTCCAGTCCTCGACCTCTCGAAGGCGTTGCTTGATCCGCTGAGTGAGTTCCATCTGGGCGCTATCCTTCGAGACTTACTGGAGATTTCGTCGCGGGGACGGTGCTGGATATAACACGCGAGCGTGCGCGACTTCAACGCCGCACGCGCACGGCGATGGTGATCGCCTGCGACGGGCATCGCACGCGCACCGCCGCCTCGCGGTCACACGCGGTCGCGGTGCGCCGTCGTGACGCGCTCGCCGGCCGCGGGCGCGCGGGTGCGTGCACGCGCGAGCGCGTCCGCACGTGCGGCCGCAATCACGGCGCACGCGCGCACACGCGGACACGGGCGAAGGCCGCGGGCTGCGGGCCCGGGCTCAGATCACGTCCTTGATGCGGGCCATGGTGTCGTTCGCCGCCTTCTTGCGGTCCTCCGGCACGTCGTTGCCCGCCTTCTGCAAGAAGGCCTGCAGGTTCTCGACCGCGTTCTTGCGGTCGCGGACCTCGGCATAGGCCATGCCCAGGCCGTAGAGAACGTCGACGAGGTCGGGGTCGATCGCCTTGGCCTTCTTGAACGACTCGATGGCGTCGAGCGGCTTGTTGAGCGCGAACTGGGCGCGGCCGAGGCCGTTCCACATGTGCGCGTCCTTCTCGTTGACCTTGGTGCCGACGTCGAGCACGGCCTGCCCGACGTTGGCGTGGCCGTAGTCGATGTACATGTTGCCCAGCGCCACGAACGAGAGGCTGTAGCCGGGCCGCAGCTCGATGGCCTTGCGGTAGTTCTGATCGGCCTTCTGCGGCTGATCGAGCTTCTCGTACAGCGTGCCGGTCCGGTAGTACGACCGGTAGTGGTTGGGGTCGAGCTTGATGCACTCCTGGAACTGGGCGATCGCGTCGTTGAACTTCGCCGCCTGTTCCGTCTGGCTCACGCCCTGGGCCTCACCCTGCGAGGTGAGCACCGTGCCGAGCTGGTAGTGGTACTCGGCGCTGGGCTCTTCCTTCATGTTGTCGATCGCGCCGCGGAACATCTTCTCCGCGTCGACCAGCTTGCCCTGCTTGCGGTACATCTGCCCGAGGATGTAGTAGGGCTTCGCGAAGGTCGGATCGAGCTCGATCGCTTCCTTGAGCGACTTCTCGGCGCCGGTGGTGTTGTTCTTGTTCTCGAGGGCGATGCCCTCGTTGAGGCGGTTGATCGCCTGCACGCGCTGGCGGCTGGCCAGCTTGCAGCCCGGCGAAAACGCGAGCATGGGAACGACCAGGGCGACGAGGGCGACAAACCGGCGCATCGGACTTCGGGCCTCCACGGGGCGCGGAACCGGTGCATGGTAGCCGGTGCCTTGCGAGCGTGACAAGGCCGCCCGCGGGATCGAGGGCGTTTCGCCCCGCGGACGGCCGTCACAACCGGTGGGGGTCAGCCCGGGTTGAGCACGAACGGGTAGGTCACCACCGCGCTGCCCGCGGTGGTGCCCGTGGGGAAGCGCCAGCGACGAACCGCCTTGGCGATGCAGCTGCCGACCTGGACGTCGTCGAGCGACGACTCGGCCACGGCCGAGGCCCCCACGGTGCCGCTGGGCCCGATGGTGAACTGCACAGCCACGCGGCCGCGGAGGTTCGGGTCACGCACGAGGCCCTGGCTGTAACAGGCCCGGACCTCGTTGATGTGCGACCGCACGACGCGGCGGATGATCTCCTTGTCCACGGTCGGCTGCGTCTCGATCCCGGCCACGCGGACGTTGGGCTGGCGCGGGCCCCGGCCCTCGAACTTGGTCCCCGAGTTGCGCCCGTCGCGGTCGCCGTAGCCCAGCCGCGTGCCGTTGTCGCCGCGCTGACCGATGGTGCCGATGCCCGTGAGCCCGATGGTGCCCTGGCCGTCACCGCCACCGCCGCGACCCGTGCCGATCAGGCCCAGGCCCATCGCGCCGCCGGAGGCCCCGATCTCGGTGCCGGTGAGGTTGCCCCACACGTCCTCGTCGTCGTTGCCCACGGCGAAGGCTCCACCGTTGGGCGACGCGAGAAAGTGCCCCGACTCGAGCTGCATCAGGCCGAGCACGCCGGCCTGGCGTGCCTGCTCGCTGGGATCGAAGTTCCGCGCGAGCTGCGGGACCGCGGTCTTGGGCCCCTTGTTCGCGTACATCTTGCGCACGTTGACCTTGCTGGGATCGCCCATCGCGCCCTCGTCCCCCTCGGCGCGCCGACCCGCGAGACCTGCGACGCTCTCGCTGTCGTTGGGCCCGAGCTCCTCGATCTCCTCGGGCGGCGGCGCCTCGTCGGGCTGGTGGAGGAAGCCGACGTAGCGGTTGTCCGCGTTGGTCTCGTCGATCGACATCGCGAGCGCGTCGTCGGGCACGAGCTGCGACAGACCCAGCATCCCACCGATCACCGCGAGCGAGGCCGCGTTGAAGCCCCAGTACGCGCGGTCGGTCTCGCCGCGCCCCGCGAGCACGCGACCGGGCGCGACCGCGGCGACATCGAAGCGCAGCTCGCCGAGCGTGACCTGGGCGCGCGCGCCGGGCTCGAGCCGCAGCTCGCCGGTGCCGCCCGCGAGATCCTCGCGTGCACCGGCGCGCTCGACGAAGCCGCGGAGCTCGGGCGACAGCTGCAGCACCACGCCGGCGTGATCGCGGCGCACCAGCGTGAGCGGCTCTCGCAACGCAGTACCGGCCACCGGCAGGCTCGCGTCGGGTCCTTCGCCCAAGATGTAGCGATCACGCACCTGCTCGCGCTGGCGCACGATGCCCAGGCCCAGCGGCACGAGCCCCGCGAGCGCGAGCACCATGCCGATGCCGCCGGTGCCCCAGCCAGGCGCCGGTGGTGTGGGGCGGCCGGCCCGCGGCGGCCTTCGCCTCGGCTGCGTGGGTGGTGAAGTCCTGCGTGACGTCGTGGGCGAACAACGCCGCGCCGCCCAGACACAACAGGCCGCCCAGCGCGAGCCAGGCGGCGGCGTCGCGACGACGCGCGTGGCCCAGGTGCTGCACGTCGATCACGCGGTCACGCCACCGCGCGACGATCTGCGCCACCGCCGGCGCTGTCGGCTGCTCGTGCTCGGTGACGTCGACGGCGATCGCGGGTGCGACAGCGCGAGCCACCGGCGCCTCCACGTCGACGAGCACGGAGTATGGCCCGAGCTCGATGCGATCGCCGCGATGGATCGCGACCGAGCGATCGACGGGGGTGCCGTTGACGAGCGTGCCGGTGGCGCTGCCGAGATCGATCAGACGCAGCTCGTCCCCGTGGACCTCGAGCACGGCGTGCATCCGCGCGATCGCGTCGTCGTCGAGCCGCAGGTGGCTCGTGGGAAGGCGTCCGATCTTGACCATGTCGCGCGCCACACGATGGGTCGCGACGCACTGACCACCTGAGAAGACCTTGAGCGTGACGGTTGCTGCGGACATGACGGTGCTCCTCGCATCCGCGTTCGAAGCCGCCGAGCGGACGCGCTGGATCACCTCGATCCCGCCGGTCCGGAGTCCGACACGCGCAGGACACCGGTGCATGGACCCGTGCGCTCGCGTCGACGACTCGCTCTCGCTTCAGTCGCGGTGCGTTCTCGTTGTTCAAGGGCTCAGACAACGACGCACGAGCGTGGTTCCACACGCGCGCGACGACACCGTGATGCAGGTCGCTGCGACGCACGTGCGCGGCCGCGGCGACGCGATCGGGCGCGTCGATCCGCAGCGACCCCGCGTGGGCGATCCGCGAGCGCGGCGGCGGATCCTCGAGCGGCCAAGGGAGCAGCTCCCGATCCGCGCGCTGCCGCGTGGGCCAGCCGCAGCGCGGTGGCGGAGCCCCGAAACGCGAACGGGGCCGCTGCTGCTGCAGCGACCCCGTCGGTCGGCTCCGCGCCGCGCCAGCTCAGCCGGCTTCGAGCACGAACGGGTAGGTCACCACCACGTTGCCGCCGCCATCGGGCTTCGGGAAGCTCCAGCGCTTGACCGCCTTGGCGATGCACTGACCCACGCTGGTGTCCTTGATCGAGGATTCCTGCACCACCGCGACCGGCACGTTGCCGCTGGGACCGATGGTGAACTGGATCGCGACGCGACCCTTGAGGTTGGGATCCTTGACGAGGCCCTGGTTGTAGCAGTGGCGAACCTCGTTGATGTGCGCGCGGACGATACGACGGATGATGTCCTTGTCGATCGCGCCCTTGACCTCGGCCTTCGCCTGACGGACGCGAGGCACTCGCGTCCCGCGGCCACCGAAGCCCGCACCGGAGCCGCGGCCGTAGCCCGAGCCGGTGCCACCACCGCCGCCCTTGCCGATGAGGCCGACGTTGCCCAGACCGATGGTGCCCTCGCCGGTGCCACCGCCACCGCGGCCGGTACCGACCAGACCCAGACCGCCGACGCCGTAGGCCTCGCCGATCTCGGTGCCGGTCAAGCCACCCCACACGTCCTCGTCGTCGTTGCCGACGGCGAAGGCACCGCCGTACGGCGACGCGAGGAAGTGACCCGCCTCCTGCTGGACCATGCCGAGGATACCGGCGTTGCGCGCCATCATGTCGGGGTCGAAGTTGCGCGCCATCTGCGGGATGGCGTCCTTGGGACCCTTCATCGCGTACAGGCCCGACTTGTTCTTCGAGGTGGGCTTGCCCATCTTGCCCTCCTCGCCCTTGTGGCGCTGACCGGTACCACCGGCCTCGTCGTCGGAGTTCTCCTGCTCCGGCGGCGGCTCCTCCTCGGGGATCTCGTCGGGCTGGTTCATGTAGCCCACGAAGCGGTTGTCCGCGAGCGTCTCGTCGCTCTCCATGTCGAGCATGTCGTCGGGGATGAGATGCACCAGCACCAGCATCGAACCGATGACCGCCAGCGACGCGGCGTTGTACAGCCAGAAGGGCTTGTCGGCCTCGCTCTTGGTCGCGAGCACCTTGCCCGGCGCAACCGAGTTCACGTGGAAGGTCAGATCGCCGTACTGCACGCGGCAGTGGGCGCCGGGAGGGAGCGGGAAGCTGTACGACGAGCCCATCGCGCCCGCGCGGCCCGAGCTCACGAGCTCGGCGAGCGTGATGCGCTGGCCGTCGAGGGTGACCTCGCCGGTCATCTCGCGGGTGAACTGCAGCGCGTAGTCGTGGTGATCGCCGCCGCGCACCAGCGGGAACGCCACACCGTCGGGCAGGCCCTGCGGCGGCGCGTGGAAGGTCGCGTGGTGGCCCTCGCCCAGGGTGTACGAGGGCAGGCCGCGGTCACGCATGCGCATGACGCCGAACGAGAACGGCGCGAGACCCAGCAGCGCGAGCGCGATGCCCAGACCCGCGAAGCCGGTGCCCGGCTCCTGCGGCTTCTGCTGGCCCGCGTCGAGCGCCTTGCGGCTGGCTTCCTGGTACGAGCCCCAGTCCCGTGACGTCGTAGGCGAACACGCCCGCGCCCGCGAGGAACAGCGCACGCCCGGGTGACCAGGAACATCGGCGCTTGCGCGATGCGGCTCTTGACCTGGGTCCACGCTGCACGTCGACGACGCTGCGGTTGTACCATCACCACCTCGGTCACGCGCGAGCGTCTTGACCCTCGACCTCGCTGGCGTCGATCTGCATCACCGGGCGCTTTCGCTGCACGGCGCTGCGGCCGGCATCGCCATCGGAGCCGCGCCCATCGGCGCCATCTGGGTCTGCCCCACCGACGGAGCCATCGTCGCCATCGCGACCGGCGGGCCGCTCGGCGCCGCGGCGACCACGGTCACGCCCATCGGCGCCGCGGCCGGCATCGCGGTGAACTCGACCTCGACGCGGAAGGGCCCGAACTCGAGCACGTCGCCGGACTTGAGCACGTCGTTCTTCTCGACGGCGGCCAGCCGAGGATGCTGCCGGTCGAGTCGCCGAGATCGATGACCCGGACGTCCGAGCCGGAGACCTCGATCACCGCGTGCATGCGAGCGACCGAGTCGTCCTCGAGGCACAGGTGGCCGCTCTTGAGCTTGCCGATCTTGATGACGTCTTGATTGAGCGTCTTCTGCTCGACGAGCTGGCCGTTCTGGAAGATCTTGAGCGGCCAGCTTGGGACATGGCTCGGTCTCGCGGCGCGTCTGGGGGCTGCCACAGCCGCTGCGGGCGGGGTTCCAGGTCCGAACGAATCCTCGGATGAGGGGTGAGAGATCGTAATTGCAGAAAGGCGAAGCCGACGCAGCGTTGGAGAGTCGCCCCGCCGAAGAGACGCTCGGGCGGGGCGCCGGGGCGGGGGTGCCGGGGCGGGGTGCAGTGCCTGCTCGAGCCGATGGCTTCGAGGGCGGAGACTGGGCACCGGGTGGCTGGTCCCGCCTGGTCCGGGCGGGAGCAGCCGCGCCGCGCTCAGACGTCGCGCGCCATGTTGATGAGCTCGCGGAGGAAGTGCGGCCGGATGCTGATCAGGCTCGCGTGCTTCGCACGGCCGCGGGCCGCGAGGTTGGCCCCTTCGGGCTTGAGGACCTCGCCGTCGACGTTGTCGTCGTCGAAGTCGTAGACGGTGACACCGCCCTTTTCGCCCTTGCGGGCGGCATCGTCCGCATCGCCGTCCGCGGGAGCGGCGACGGCAACGGAGGCCCAGAGGCTGGCAGCGACGAACGCAATGATGCTCGAACGCATGGCGTTTCTCCTACCCTGCACGCGCGCGCGACGTCGGTCAGGGTCAGACTGCATCCTAGCCCGCGGCGAGGGGCTTGTAAACGACAGTGCGGCCCGAAGTCGATGGCGCGGCCGTTCGCGACCGGTGGGTCCGGTCGACGCTGCGAACCGGGCAGAGCCCGCAAACGACGAAGCGCCGGCGGCGGCGGCCTCGTGTGAGGCGGCTCGCGGCCGGCGCATCGACCGATCGCCGCGCAGGCGGCGATCGGTGACTCGAATCTCCGCTGGCTCTTACTTCGAGGGCTTCGCGGCTGCCTTGTCCGCCGGCTTGTCGGCGGGCTTGTCCGCCGGCTTGTCGGCGGGCTTGTCCGCCGGCGGGGCCGCGTCGCCGCCACCGCCCTGCTGGTTGCGGAGCTCTTCCTCCATCTTGAGCAGGCGGTTCTTCTCTTCCTCTTCGGCCTTCTTCGCCTGCTCCTCGAGCTTCTTGGCTTCGGCCTCGAGCTTCTTCATCTCCTCGATGTTCTTGAAGTAGTCGTTGATGTTCGCGATCCGGTTCTTCGCGTCGGCCGCGTACTTCTCGAGCTCCTTCTTGCCCGACGACTGAGACACGAACTTGTCGAAGTAGTCCTTCGCCTTCTCGTAGGGCTTCTTGTCGAAGTTGCCGCTGTCGTTCTTGCGCTCGGTCTCGGGGCCGATGTGCTCGTGGTAGAGGATGCCGAGGTTGTAGAGCGCGCGCGGGTCGGAGCTCTTGACGTCGAGCGCCTTCTTGAACGCGCTCTCCGCATCGCCGTACTTGCGCTGACCACGGAGCGCCACGCCCAGGCCGAGGTAGGCCTCGACGTTCTTCTTCTGGCGGCCGTCCTTGAGCGCGATGCCGATGCTCTCCTCCGCGCTCTTGTAGTCGCGGAAGCGGATCGCGATCATCGCGATGTTCATGTTGGCGTCGGTGTGGTTCTTCTTGATGTCGACGGCCTTCTTGAACGCGCGCAGCGCCTCGACCTGGTTGTCGTCCTCCATGAACAACAGGCCCTTGATGTTGTAGATGTCCGCGCTCTCCTGCTTGGCGTCGGAGAGCACGCGGATG
The DNA here is from genome assembly GCA_046351635.1 of Nannocystaceae bacterium. Taxonomy (GTDB): domain Bacteria; phylum Myxococcota_A; class Polyangia; order Nannocystales; family Nannocystaceae; genus Xiheibacterium. The sequence goes on from JAXLYC010000018.1 coordinate 50,297, forward strand.
GCCTGCGTGACCACCAGGTCCGCGAGCAGCAGGTACGACTTGTCCTTGAGTCGACCGCGGTCGTAGTAGAGGCGCGCGAGGTTCTCGTAGGCGAGCCGGTTGCCCGAGTCGACGGCGAGCACCGTCTGCAATTGCTTCTCCGCGGCCTCGAAGTCCGACTGCTGCGGGTTGTTGGCGTACTTGTCACGCAGCGCGGCGGCGAGGTTGTTGCGCGGCGCTCGCGTGGTCGCGTTCGCGTCCACGGCCTTCTTGAAGAAGTCGAGCGCGCGCCCCTCCTGCTTGCGGTTCCAGTAGATGACGCCGAGGTTGTTGTACGCGAGGTCGTACTTGGGCACCTCGGAGACGAGGTCCTGGTAGATCTTCTCCGCGCGCTCGACGTCGCCGCACTCTTCCCAGACCGCGCCGGCGTTGAACTTGGCCACCGCCATGGCGGCGCCATACTGCTTGTAGACCGCCTCGAAGGCCTTCGAGAGGTCCTCGCAGGTGCCCTTCGAGAGCGAGCCGTTCTTCTTGGCCGCCTCGTAGCGCTTGGCGACCTCGGCGAACTCGGCCTTGGCCTGCGCCGGCGCGGTCGACGGATCGGAGGGGTTGTGGACCCCGCCGCCGCCGCCGGTCGGATCGTTGGTCTTCTTCTTCTTGTCGCCGCAGCCCGCTCCCAGCGAGAGCGCAACCGCGAGCATGGTGAGGGCGAACTTCATGGATCGACGTCCCGAGTGATTGTTGCTTCGCATGGTCGTGTTCCTCGTGGTGTCGATCAGTTGCTGGCCGACGCGCCCTCGCCGTCGCCCTCTTCGTCGCCTTCGTCACCGGCGTCGGCCTTCTCGCCCTCGCCGTCCTTCTTCTCGGCCTTCTTCTCGGCCTTCTTCTTGTCGCCCTCGAGGTCGACCTGGACGCCGACCACGTCGAGCTGGCTGTCGGTGTAGATGGACTTGCCGAACAGCTCGTTGGTGGCGGGATAGGCCTCAGCGTCGCCCTGCTGCAGCTCTTCCTCGCACATGCGCGAGAACTCGTTGAAGAACTGGAACTCGGTCGAACGCTGCAGGCAGTACTCCAGCGCGCCCTTGGCGGTCGCGGTCAGCGGGTCGCCGTAGCTCTCCGCCAGCGCGTCGCAGTAGGCGAACATCTGGTCTTCGGTCTTGAGGTTCTCGGGCACCGGCGCGCGGTAGAGCTGGTCGGCGAAGTTCCGGTTCACCAGCGCGGTGCGGGCGGCCGCCGCGAGCACCCAGTAGGGGCTGTTGCTGGCCTTGACCTTGGCGTACTGCTCGATGAGCTCACCGCCGAGCTTCTTCTTGCGCTCGAACCACTCGCCGAACCGCTTCTTGGTGTCGGTCTCCTTGGCCAGCGCGTCCTTGTACTCCTTCTCGAGCTTGGGGATGCCGCTGCCCTTCTTCCACTCCTCGGCCGCTGCGCCGAAGTAGAGGTTGTCCGGGATCTCGAGCGAGAGGTACTCCTCGTACTTCTTGTCCGCGGTGTAGACCATCGCCATACCGACGGCGTTGCGATAGTCCTCGGCGCGCTGCAGGTCGTCGGCCGGGATGTTCGGCTTCTTGCTCGCAGCGCGGAGCACCGCGTCGAAGTGCGACATCGCCTCCGCGGCCTTCTTCGTGTCGCGCTTGTGCACGGTGATGAGGGCCTGGGTCTCGGTGCCGCAGTACTTCGGCAGCGCGTCCTTCTTCTTCTTGGTCTTCTTGCGCAGCTTCTCGGACTTCTTGCGCGCGGCCTCACCGGCCGTCGCCTTCTTGCGCTGGACCGTGATGCAGCTGTCGTACAGCAGCTCCTTGTCGCAGGACTCGCGCCACAGGATCTGGCCCACGGCCGCCTCGGCGACCGCCTGGCGATCGCTGCCGCCCTTGCCACCGTAGGTCGCCAGGTACGCCTTGGCGTGCGCGAGCTGCTCGCCCTGGGACTTCAGCAGGCTGTGCTTCGACCAGAAGATCTTCGCAGCGGTGCTGATGTCCTTCTTCTTGTAGATGTCCTCGTACTTGTTGAGATCGGCCTCGGCCTTCTCTTCCTGGCCCAGGCCCAGGCGGAACAGGTACGCGTTGTTGAGCGCCTCGGACGAGAACTTGTCCTTGGGGTACTTCTGCGCGTACTGCTCGTAGCGGTCGGCCGCGCTCGAGTAGTACGCGATGCCCTGGTAGTTCTGGCCCAGCTCGCGCAGCGTCTGCTGGTAGACCGAGCTGGTCTCGTACCGCGCCAGCAGCTCGTTGCGCATCTTGATGGCGTTACCGACCAGGTACGCCGCCTCGAAGCAACGCGCGGCGTTGAACAGCAGGATGTCCGCCTTGGGGTGCGTCTCGAACTCGTTCCAGATGTTGACGTACTCCTGCGCGCACTTCTTGTAGCCCTGCGGATCGCCGGCCTTGCCCTGCTCCTGGTAGGCCTCCGCGCGCTTCCAGCCGATGCCGGCCAGCAGCGTGGGCACGGCCTCGCGCACGCGATCGGCCTCGTCGTGCTTCCACACCTTCAGCTTCTGCAGCTTCTTGGCCCACTCCTCCAGCTCGTCGCTGGCCTTGACCGTGTCGTCGGGCGTGTTGTCCTTGTTGGTCCACGCGATGGTCAGCAGGTCCACCAGCATCTCGGAGGCCCACGCGGCGTAGATGGTGCCGTCGAACTTCGACACCAGATCGATCGCGAGCGGCTTCGCCTCCTTGAGCTTGTTGTGCTCCATCATCAACTTGAGGCGGTGGTAGACGATCTTCGGTAGCTCGGGGTCCTTCGAGTCCTTCACGTACTTCTGGTAGATGTCGTAGGACTTGATCATCTCCTGTTCGTCGGAGGTGTACTCGGTCTCCTTGTAGTCGCTGGCGACGTCGGTCTGCGCGTCCTTGGAGGTGACCTTCTTCTTCTTGTCCTTGTCCTTGTAGACGCAGACGCCCTCGGTGTTGACCTTGCACGCCTTGGCGCGGCCACCGGTCTCGTCGTACTCGAGGTAGTTCTTCATCGCGAGCATCTGCGCGTAGGCGGCATCCTTGGTGTACTTGCCGTCCGGCTTGCGCTCGAGCACGCGCACGAACTCCTCGTGCGCCGCCTTGAACTTGTTCAGGCCCGCCGCCCTGCTGGTCTTGTCCTTGCTGTTGTAGGCGTGGTCGGCCTGCGTCCAGAGGATCTCGGCGTAGTAGTAGTTGAGTTCGTACGCGTCCTTGTCCTGCGGGAACGTCGTCAGGAACGCGCGATAGGCCTTCTCCGAGAGATCGTAGGTGTCGGTCTTGCGGGTCTTCTCGGCCTCGTCGTGCCACACCGTGGCCATCTGCTTGACGGTGTCGCGCGCGGTGTCGCGGCAGGCCTTCTTGACCGGCTCCTTGAACTTGCTGTCCTTGAAGGTGTTCCAGTAGTTCGCGAGCCGCTCGGTCTCGACCCACTGGATGCCCTTGTCGTCGGTCGCGAGCGCGTTGATGACGACCTGGCCCTGCCACTCGCAGGTCGCCGGATCGCCCTCGTAGACCTCCTGCAGCTTCTTGTAGATGCTGCTGGACTCCACGTACATGCCTTCGCCGAAGTACGCGGAGGCGAGCAGCTCCATCATCTTCCGCGACATGTCCTCTTCCTTCTTCGGACCGTTGCCGACGGTCGTGAAGAATTCGTAGGCCTTCGACGGCTTGCCCGCGTGGACGTAGGCCTTGATGAGGTCACGTCGCGCGTCGCGGCGCAGCTGCTTCGCGTTCGCCTCGCTGCCGGCGCGGCCCTCGAGCGTCGCCTTCACCGTCTCGACGAACTTGTTGAGGCTCTTGTTGTACTCCGGCTCGGCCGTGCCGATGGGGTTGAGGTAGCACCAACCCATCTTGTAGAGCGCGTAGGCGTAGACCGGGCTGTCGCGGTAACCGTCGACGATCTTCTGGTACAGCTTGAGCGCCTCGTCGATGCGGTTCTTGCCGAAGTAGAAGTCCGCGAACGACAGGTACGCGTTGGGGATGTACTTGCTGGTCGGGTACTCGCGGATGAGGCGCAGGTAGGCCTCCTGCATCTCCGACTCGCGCTCGAGCTGGCCGAGCTCGAAGGCGAAGAAGTAGATCGCCTCGTCGAGGCGCTTGTACTTCGCGAACGCCGGCTTGTTGACCAGCAGCTTGTAGACGTTGACCGCCTGGCTGCTGGCTTCCTTGGCCTGCTTCTCGAAGCGCTTCTGCTTCTCGGCCAGCTGCTGCGCCTTGGCCTTGTCCTTCTTCTCCTCGGCCTCGTAGATCTGTTCGTACAGCGTGCCGGCCTGGTTCTCGAAGTAGGCCTTCTTCTCCAGGTGGTGGTCGGCGAGGCGGAAGAGCAGATCGGGGTACTCCGCGTCGGTCTCCTCGGAGGCCTTGATCAGACGCTTGAGCTGGTCGATCTGCTGGTCGGCGATCTCCTGCGTGACCGCCTCGCGCTCGCGCGCGAACTGGTCCGCCGACATCATGTCGACCTTCTTCTTCTTGTCCTTCTCGGCCTGCGCCTGCGCGGCCTTGAACTTGGTGTCGAGCGTGTTCTTGGTCGCGACCTTGCCGGACTTGCGCTCGTAGCGGACCGCGTTCGCGTCGCCGCCGCCGGCGGGCTCCTCCGCGCTCGCAGCCACGGGTCCCGCCAGCATCAGCGAGGCGAGCACGCCGCTGAGGATGCCGAGTCCCGTGGCCCGGCGAAGGGTGGAGGAGCGACGTTGTGCTTGGGACCTGGTCATGGCGTTCACCTTCTCGATGCGTGTGTGGCAGCCCGGGAGCTGCCATCTGGGTTTGGCCCGCACCGCCGGGGAGCGTGGTGCGAGGGGGCGGGGTGCAGGCCGAGGTCAGATTGTCAGAGGTCGGCCGGGGACGCGCGCTGTCCCCGGGTCGACGTCAGTCCTTGCAGAGGCTCGTGACCTTGTAGCGGTAGTAGCCCAGCTCGTCTTGCCAGTACTCGCCGTTGTAGTTGTAGATCTCGTGCTCTTGGTCGATCTTGGCGCGTTGCGGCTTGCCGGGGTTGGCCTCGAGGGCGCCCTGCTGCTTGCGCTTCTCGAGGATTTCGTACTCGACCTTGATCATCTCTTTGTTGAGATCCTTGATCTCCTTGATCTCGCCGGTGAGGCGCGTGCGCGCCTCGGCGCCGGTCGCCTCGCGGGCGGCTGACAGCGCGAGATCGAGATCCTCGGTGACGCGCTCGCCGATGCCCGCGCCCTTGAACTGGTTGCTCATGTCCTGCAGCTGCTGCTGCTCGCGCTCGAGCTCCTCGACGTACGCGAGGTACTTGCCGAGGCTCTTGTCGGACAGCGCGATGCGGGCGACCTTCTCGACGAAGGGATCGAGACCGGAGTCCTCGTCGAGGATCTTCCGCACCATCTCGAACAGCTTGAAGTCCTCGGGCGCCTGCTCGAGGATCTTCTGCAGGTCCTCCATCGCCTTGGGGTACTTGCGGTTGAACTCGTCGACCGAGCGCTTGGCCGAGTCGTAGCGGCAGTTGAAGTAGTACGTGACCGCCTTGATCTTGATGCCGTCGGGGTAGAGGTACTCGTCGAAGAATGGCGCGTTGAGCGTGTGCACGTAGCCGAGCGCGCGCTGGTAGTACTGGTTGGCGTTCTTGTCGTCGACCTCGACGCGGCGGAACTCGGCCCAGCCGGCCATGTGGATCGCGCGCAGGTAGTACGGCGACTCGACCGGGATCTTGTCGAGGTACTTGATGGCGACCTCGAACTTGCCGACCATGTAGAAGATGTTGGCCAGGCCGAACGCGGCCATGTGCTCGTACTGACGCATCTCGTCCTCGAACGAGAGCTCGGTCTGCGTCTTGGTCTTCGCGCGACGCTTCTTCTTCTTGGCGCTGGCGCTCTTCTTCTTCTTCTTGGCGTTCTTGCGCTTCTTCTCGGCCGCCTCGCGCAGCTCGATGGAGCGCCGAAGCACGTTCTTGAACGCGGCCACGGCCGGCTCGCCCGCGAAGTTGCGGGTGTGCGCCACGCCGAGGAAGAACTGCGCGGGGATGTAGTACTCGCTGTTGTTGGGCACCTGGTCCAACAGCGCGATGCCCTGCGGCAGGTCGCCCTTGTCGTAGTAGAAGCGGCCCAGCAGGTAGTAGAGCTCGTCGCGGACGTCGTCGAACGCCTCGTCCTCGAGATCGGTGGGCTTGTAGCGGCCGATCTTCTGCAGCACCAGCGCGCCCTCGGGCAGCTCGCGAGCGAGCGACGCGAGCCACGGCAGCGTCAGCTTGTGGAACGGGTGCGACGGGCCCTGCTGCACGATCTCGTCGAAGATCGACAGCGACGCCGAGTAGAACTTGAGCTTGTACAGCGCCTTGCCGAGCCAGAACTGCGCGCGCGGCTGGTCACCGGGGATCTCGCCGGCGTACACCTTGAAGAACTGGATCGCGGCGGCTTCGTAGTCCTCGCCCTTGTACTGCGCCTCGCCCTGAGCGTTGGGCGAGCCCGCGACGGCATTGGGTGCCGGCGGGGGCGCGGGGGCGGCCGTGGGCGGCGGCGGCGGGGCACCACCACCGGGTGCGGGCGGCGGCGGCGGACCAGCGTCTGCGCCGGCGCGCACCGGCGCTCCGAGCAACGCGAGCCCGATCGCCGAGGTCGCGAGCGCGCGACGGAGCAGGCGACCGCGAGACGGGGCGAGTCCAGAGAGGGAGAGAAGAGTCGTGCGCCAGCGCGTGGTCATCGGTTGGTCCTAGGGTCGTCGCGTGCTCCGAACGGCGATGCTCGCTCCGCGTCTTCGCTCGTGTGCGACCGTGCTCGCGTGGCGTGTTGCGAGCACGCGCGCGTCGTCGATCGTCGAGCTGGGGACGAGGAGGTCCATTCGAAGGCCTAGGACATTACCAAGGCGGCCGCGCGACCCGCAAGGCCTGCGGAGCCGCGGTGGCGCGCACGCGAGGGGCCGCGCGGCCGGTCGGCGCGCGTCGTCACGGGCGCCGGGGCGCGAGCTTCGGTCGCTTCGCTCGTGCATGAGGATCGACACGGATCGCCTGCGCGCCGGTGGTGTTGGGGACCGGCGGTCGTCGGTTCCACGCCAGCGCCTGCGCCCGTGTTCCGACGCGGCTGCTCGTGCCGTGAACGTGCGCGACCCCCATGCGACCGCGTCGCCGCGCGCGCTGCCTTTCGCGGCCCACGCGAACTCCGCTCGCGGCGCCCGCATCCTGGACCGCCAACCCCGGGGGCTCGCGCAGGGCGTGCCCGAGTCGTCGCGGCCGCCGACGGCCTCGGGGCCGCGCAGACCCGTCGCGTCGTCGTCGTGCGCGCGCGCTTTGGCGGATCGCCTCGCACGCGGGGATGAAGCAGACGTGTGCGGGCAGCCATGAACGTCGCGCGACCTTGCGACCCATCGCGCCCCGCCCTGCGCGACCGCACAGGGCGTGCAAGCGCGTTCACCCCCGAGCAGCCCTTCGCCCCGTCGCACCCCACCGCGCGCGGCCCCGACGAACACCCACCGCACGCGCACCCCGGCCCGCACGCGCACCGGCGCATCGGCGCGGGGCCAACCCGGCAACAGCCGTGCTCGGGTCTGCCTTGACCCTCCCGACCGGGCGTGTACGATGCGCCCCTGGTCCGTCCTCGGAGTTTCAGCCGCCGCTGCGGCGCCACTTCCATCACAGGACCAACGAGGGCATCGTTGCCCTATCCGAACGAGCGCTCCATGACGACGACCCACTTGCTCGACCTCGTGCGCACCGTGCTGCGCTCCGCCCGTCCGACCGCCCGCATCGCCCGCGTGGGCGGCTCCGTCGTGCTGCTGTCGACGCTGGCCGCGTGCCCCAAGGGCGACGTCGGTGCACCGTGCAACCACGGCAAGACGCAGCCGCCGGAGAGCAAGCTCGTCACCTTCCCCGCGCTGACGTGCAACGAGTTGCTGTGCGTCTACGCCGACTCCGACGAGGCGCCCAAGATCGAATGCACCGACGCGGTGATGTGCAACTCGGCCGATCCCGGCGTGGATCGCTTCGAGTGCGTCATCAGCGAGGGCATGACCTCGGGTCGCTGCCAGCTCAAGATCGAGTACGTGCTCGAGCGCTCGATGTGCTCGAAGAAGTGCAGCAGCGACGCCGACTGCAAGGACGGCGGCCCGACCAAGAAGGTCGTGGTCGAGAACACCAAGTGCCAGAGCGGCTTCACCTGCGCCCGGATCCAGACCCTGGGCGAGTTCTGCTGCGACAAGCTCTGCGTGTGCCGCGACGACCTCGACGAGGCCACCGTCATGGACATCCAGAACGCGTGTGCTGCGGGCACCCAGCAGGGTTGCTGCACCGGCGCCAATGTCGACGTGCCCGGCGAGAGCTGCGGCCGTCCGTGAGCTCCGCGCGCGGCTCGGGCCCACGCGGCCCGGGCTGTGTGCCGCGGCCGCGTCGCGCGAGCGGCCGCGTCAGCCGTCGACCTCGAACGCCGACGGCCACCACTCGAACCGCGGTGCGTCGTCGTCCCCGATCGCGGTGACCACGTCGAAGCGCACCGCGACGCGCTCCCACAGACCCTGCGCCACCAGGAACGCCGTCGCCGCCCGGACGATGCGTCGACGCTTCGCGGCGTCGATGGTCTCGACCGGGTGACCCCGCTCCGCGTCGCGGCGGCTGCGGACCTCGACGAACACGAGCGTCGGCTCGCCCGCGTCGGCGCGCATCACCAAGTCGAGCTCCGCGTTGGCGATGCTCACGTTGGTGGCCACGAGCTCGAGCCCGTGGCGTGCGAGGAAGGCGGCGACCTGGGCTTCGACTCGCTGGCCGCGCGCACGCGTGGAGTCGTCGTCCGCCATCGTGCGCCCCGCGGCCGCGCTGCCGCGGCCGAACTCAGTCGGCGGGCTTGTCGTCCGACAGCGCGCCCTCGGCGAGCTGCACGTCGCTCTCGGTCGCCTGCGACGGCGCGCCGGAGAGCAGCTCGGCGTAGTCGCCCAGCTTCTCGCGGATGCGCGCGGCGTTGCCGGACAGATCCCGCAGGTAGTAGAGCTTGGCTCGACGCACGCGACCGCGCGACACCAGCTCGACCTTGACGACGCGGGGCGAGTTCTCCGGCCACACGCGCTCGACCCCGACGCCGTGCGAGACCTTGCGGACCGTGAAGGAACCGCGACCGCCACCCTTCTTGCGGTGGATGCAGACGCCTTCGAACACCTGCACGCGGTCCTTGCCACCTTCGGAGATCAGCGCGTGCACGCGGATGGTGTCGCCGCTGCGGAACGCCGGCAGGTCGGCGCGGCGGTAGCTACGTTCGATGGCCTCGATGGTGGGGCAGCTGTTGCTCATGGCGGCTTCGTCGGGCCCGCCTGCGTGGGCGGGGCGTCGGGTGTCCCCCGCAGCCGGGTGAGCGCGAGCTCGGCCACGGCGAGGGCGGCGGGACGCGAAGGGTCGGCGATCGCGGGCGCGATCGCAAGGGTTGGGTCGTGCTGTGACACACGCGCGTGGGGCGGCTGCGCGGCGCCGGGATCCGTGGGCGCAGCGACGGGGGCGAAGCTGGCGTCGGCCGAGCCCGCGGCCCCGGCCAGGCCCGGCAGCAGCAAGACCAGGGCACCGCGCGGGCCTGTACAGGTGGTCAGCCGATCGTGCAGCTCGGCGGCGCTCGCGGCCGCCGAGGGCTCCGCGCCCGGCTCCGTCAGGGCGACCAGCCACGGGGCGCCCGCCTCGCTGCGCTTGAGCCGACGCCGCACCGCGGCGAGATCTCGCATCGCCGCGATCGGCACGCGACCCGCCGTCGCGCGGGTCCATGCGAGCGCGTCGTCTTCGTCACCGCCGAGCACGACCAGCCCGCCCAGCGCGTGCGTGCGCGCGAGCTCGGCCAGGGCCGGCGCCCACGCGATCGCGTCCGCGCCCACGGCCAGCGAGATCGGCAGCGACCGCGGCCACGGCGAGGGCCCACGCAGCTCGGGTCGCAGCGCCCACGTACGCCGCAGCGACGCGGCCAGGCGCCATGCAGCCACCGCCGCGTGATCGCCCGAGAGCAGCACCTGCGGCACGGCGTGATCGCGGAACACCGCCGGCCTGGTGTACTGCGGGAACTCCAGCAGCGCGCCGTGATCGCCGACCGCGAAGCTGTCGCCGAGGGCGGAGTCGGGGTTGTGCAGCACGCCCTCGGCCAGCCGCGAGACCGCTTCGACGATCGCGAGCGCAGCGACCTCGCCACCGCCGAGCACGAAGTCGCCCAGCGACAGGCACTCGTCGACGTAGTGCTCGCGCACGCGGTCGTCGATGCCCTCGTAGCGCCCGCACACCAGCGCGATGCGGGGCATCGCGGCCAGACGCTCGGCCACGCGCTGATCGAAGCGAGGCGCCGACGGGGTCAGCAGGATGCGATGGCACGGCCCGCGGCTGGCGATCACGTGCTCGAGCGCCGCGACCACCGGTTCGGGCTTGAGCACCATGCCCGCGCCGCCGCCGAAGGGCGCGTCGTCGACGGTGCGCCAGCGATCGGTGGCGAAGTCCCGCGGGCTGGTGGTGTGGACCGCGACCAGACCGCGCTCGATGGCCTTGCCCAGGAGCCCCGCGCCCACGAACGACTGCACCGCCGCAGGGAACAGCGTGATGATCTCGAACGCGGTGCGGACCGTCTCGCTCATCCGCCCGGCTCCGCGGTCGGATCGAGCTCGTCGGGCACCAGTCCCAGCGGCGGGTCGACCCACACCGCGTCTCGCGTCACGTCGACCACGAAGCCGGGCAGCACCGGCAGCAGCCAGCTGCGCTTGCGACCATCGCGACCGCGGTAGCCGATCTCGAACAGGTCCTGCGCGCCGTTGCTGGTCAGACCGACGACGGTGCCGAGCTCGTCCACCGCGGTGCCGCGTCGCCGTCGCACTGGCAGGCCCATCGCATCCGCGAGGTAGAACTCGTCGGCCGCCGGCTGCGGCAAGGCGGTGCGCTCGATCTCGACGCGCAGACCGATCAAGTCCTCGGCCGCGTCGCGATCGTCGACGTCACGCAGCTGCACGCGCCACTGGCCGGGCTTGCCCGGGACCGGTGCGAACGACTCCACGATGGCGGTGCGCTGCTGCTGCGCATCGCACAGCATCAACGCGCGACCGACCGACAGGGCCGTCGACGCGGGATCGTGCAGCTTGACTCGCACGCCACCGCGCACGCCGTGGGCTCCGACCACGACGCCGACCTCCAACCGCGCCGAAGCGTTCATCGCCGCGACCGCTCGCTACCGCAGCACCGGGGCCGGACCCCGACCCCGCGCGCAGAATCCCTGAATCATTCGAGAATCTCGAGCTCGGCCCGCTTGCGGACCTTCGACGAGGCGGCGCTGAGCAGCGCCCGCATCGCCTTCACGGTGCGGCCCTGCTTGCCGATCACCTTGCCGAGATCCTCCTTCGCCACGCGCAGCTCGAGCACGATCGTCTGTTCACCCGCGATCTCCGACACCTCGACCTCGTCGGGTTTGTCGACCAGCGACCGTGCGATGAACTCGATGAGCTCCTTGAGAGAAATCGACGCCATGTGGGGCTCCGGAGGTGCGAAGGAGAGCGGAGAGGAAGAGCCTCGATGGAGAGCATCCCACAGCCGCACGCACTCGGCAAAGCCGCGTCACCCGCGTGACGCGCCCGTACCGGTGGACCGCAGGGGCGGCAGGCGGGGGACGAACCGAAACCGAGCGGCGCGGGCCGAGCGGATCAGGTCGCGGGGACCGACTTCAGCAGCCGCGCGACCGTCTCGGAGGGCTTGGCGCCCACGCCGAGCCAGTAGGCCAGCCGCGGCTGGTTGACCTCGACCTTCGACGGGTTCGCCGACGGATCGTAGGTACCGAGCCGCTCGAGAAAACGACCATCACGCGGCGAGTCGGCGTGCGTCGCGACGATGCGGTAAAAGGGGCGCTTCTTCGCGCCGGCGCGGGCAAGCCTGATCTTCACAGCCATGACGGGTGCTCTTCGAACCTCGGAAAGGGCCCGCGAGACTAAGCGACCGCGACGCGACAGATCAAGGGCGCGACGTCCGATGGCGACCCGGAGCGCCCGACGCCGCGTGAGGAAAGCCACGCTTGGTAGGCTGCCGCCCCGCGGAGGTCCCGGGCGCCGGCCGGGGGCTCGTGCCACAACATCCCGCGGCCCCGCGCCCACCCCGGCTTCGCCATGAGCTCCGACGCCCGCAAGGTCTACTTCGTGTCGCTCGGCTGCCCGAAGAACCAAGTCGACACCGAGGTCATGCTCGGCGTCGTGCGGCAGGCCGGCCACGCGCTGGTCGACGACCCCGAGCAAGCCGACACGCTGGTGGTCAACACCTGCGGCTTCATCGAGGCGGCCAAGCAGGAGTCGATCGACACCATCCTCGAGCTCGCGCAGCTCAAGCAGCACGGCGCGGGCAAGCAGTTGGTGGTCGCTGGGTGCCTGAGCCAGCGCTACCCCGAGGAGCTCGCGCGCGAGCTGCCCGAGGTCGATCACTTCCTGGGCTCGGCCGACATGCTGGGGCTGTCGCGCGTGCTCGGTGGCGCGGCCGAGCGCATGGGCGTCACGCCCCTGGGCCAGCGCGCGTACATCTACGATCACCAGACGCCGCGGCAGCTCAGCGGCGCGCGCCACAGCGCCTACGTGAAGATCGCCGAGGGCTGCGATCGCCCGTGCGCCTTCTGCATCATCCCGACGCTGCGCGGGCCGCAACGCAGCCGGCCGGTGTACTCGGTGGTCGAAGAGGTCGCGACGCTGGTGGCCCAGGGCACCCGCGAGGTGTGCCTGGTCGCCCAGGACCTGACCGCGTACGGCAGCGATCTGTCGCCCGCGACCGACCTCGAGACCCTGCTCGATGCGCTGGTGCGCATCGACGATCTGGTGTGGATCCGCCTGCACTACGCCTATCCCTCCGCGGTGACCGACGGCCTCGTCCATCGCATCGCGCACGAGCCCAAGGTCGCGTGCTACCTCGACGTGCCGATGCAGCACGTCGACGGCGACGTGCTCAAGCGGATGCGCCGCGGCTACGGCGAGCGGCGCGTGCGCGAGCTGGTCGAGTCGCTGCGCGACCCGGCCAAGGTCGGCGGCGCGAGGGTGTGGCTGCGGACGACGATGCTCGTGGGTCACCCCGGTGAGACCGAGGCCGCGTACCAGCGACTGCACGACTTCGTCGCCGAGGGCCACATCGATCACCTGGGCGTGTTCCCGTGGTCGCGCGAGGACGGCACCGCGTCGGCGCTGCTGCCCGGGCGGGTGACGCAGCGCAAGGCGCAGGAGCGTGCCGCTGCGTTGATGGAGCTGCAGGCGCAGCTGCGGGCGCGGGCACACGCGGGGCTCGTGGGCACCCGGCTGCGCGTGATGGTCGACGGCGTCTCGGAGGACAGCGAGCTGCTGCTCGACGGGCGCCACGAGGGCCGAGCCCCGGGCATCGACGGCAAGGTCGTGCTCACCGACGGCACCGCGGCCGTCGGCACGATCGTCGAGGCGATCGTGACGCAGGCCGGGCCCGACCTGGTCGCGTCGATGGACGCAGGGCTGCAGCCGCGGCGCTCGCGGATCGCGACGACGACTGAGCGCGGACCCCCGGGGATCGACGCGCGTGCGCCGGCTTGGTCGCACGGATCGCAGGACGGATCGAACGCGATCGACCGCGGTGATCACGGCGCGCCGCCGATGCGGTCAGGCCATCACAGGGCCGCGATGCTGCGCACGATCGCGCGGATGATTGCGCCAGGCCGGCGACGTGAGCGCCTCGAAAAGCCGCGTTGTGCCGGCCGTGGACCGGCTATGCTGCGCGCGCTTTGCCGGGGTGGAACGTGCGGCGCTTCGTCTTGCTCGCGAGTGTGCTCGGGTGTTCATGCAACCACGATGTCGACGAAGGCGTGTTCTCGCCGCTGGGGTGACCGTGACTGCCAGCGCGAGCGCGGGCAGCCACGGTGACGACGCGCGCGGCGAGTCGTCGGACGGCGGCAGCAGCGACGAGGGCTCGACCTCGGTCGCACCGTCGTCGGACGGCAGCACGTCGAACGTGACGACCGCCGACCCGACCAACGCCACCACCAACGACCCGACCAACGCGTCGGCCGACCCGACCAACGATCCCACGGTCGATCCGGGCGAGAGCAGCGGGGCCGATCCCACGCTCGACCCCACGACCGACACCGGCGTGGATCCGACCGGCGGCGACGCGCAGGCCTGCTGCTCGGCGCAGCTGGTGCCCGGTTGCGCCGACGCGACCATCGAGGCCTGCGTGTGTGGCCTCGACGACTACTGCTGCTCGGTCGAGTGGGACGACGTCTGCGTGACGGAGGCCGGCGACTGCGGTGCCGGCTGCGTCGGCGGTGGCGGCGACGGAGCCGACTGCTGCATCGCCAACCTCGGGCTGGGCTGCAGCGACGCGACCATCGAGGCCTGCGTGTGCGGCATCGACGACTACTGCTGCTCGGTCGAGTGGGACGACGTCTGCGCGGGCGAGGCCATCGACTGCGGCGCGGCCTGCTGAGTCGCGGCCGCACCGGCGATCGCCGCGATCGCGGCCGCGCCGGCGACCGCAGCGAGCGCCGGCCCGCAGGCGATCGCTGCGAGCGCGGGCCCGCAGGCCGGGGTGGCGCCGAGGGAATGGCCCGCTGCACCCAGGCGTCGGGCGCCGCGATGCGTGCCCTCATCCTCGGCATCCTCGCGCCGCTCGCGTGCGCTCGACCCACCACGGCCCCACCGCCGGCGGCCGCGACGACCGAGACCCCCGCGCCCGCGCCCCCGCCGATCGATCACCCCGGCTGCTTCATGATCTCGCGCAAGGACGGCACCGAGACCCGCGTCGTGAACCCGACCGAGTGTGCGGTCGCGACCACGCCCGCGTCGACCTTCAAGCTGCCGCACGCGCTCATCGCCCTGCAGCTGCAGGTGGTCGCGGATCTCGACACGATCAAGCGCTGGGACGGCGTGAAGCGCTGGAACCCCGCGTGGGACGCCGATCACACCCTGCGCTCGGCGCTGCGCGAGTCGGTGGTCTGGTACTTCCAACAGACCGCGACCGACATCGGGTTGCAGCGCATGAACGCGTGGCTCGAGCAGCTCGACTACGGCGAGGGCGGAGCCGCCGAGCCGCTGACCAAGTTCTGGCTCGACGGCGGCTCGCTCGAGATCACCGGCCCCGAGCAGCTCGCGTTCCTGCAGCGCATGTTCGATCACCGCCTGCCGATCGACGCGCGCCACATCGACGCGGTGTCCGAGGCCATCGCCGGCCCGATCGAGGACTGGCGCAGGCGCCTGCCCGCCGGCACCGAGCCGCCGCGCTCGCGCGCGACGCTGCACGCCAAGACCGGCACCGACACCACGCGGCTGGACGACGACACCACCGGCGCCGTGACCTGGTGGGTCGGCGAGGTCGAGGGACCTGCGGGTACGTGGGTGTTCGTCAGCCGCGTGCGCGCGCCGGGTGAGCCGGGAACGGAGTCGCCGGCGGTGGCGGCGGGCATGCGCGCGCTGGCGCAGGCCGGCGCGCTCTGACGCGGCTCACGCCAGCATCCGCGCACGGCCGCTCAGCGCGTCGCGACCACGTACACCAACCACGACTCCTGGTTCTCTTCACGCTCGGTCGGGTGGTACTCGCCCGAGCCGTCGCCGTCCTCGTCGACGCCCTCCCACCAGATCTCGACCTTGCCGAAGCCGGCCTCGCTCAACAGCTCGCGCAGCTCGGGGATGGTCCACAGGCGCCAGTCGTACGTGAACGCGCGATCGAGGCGCGAGCCGTCGGGGAAGCGGTAGTGGATGTGGCACAAGGTGTCGTGGTTGATGGGGTTGTACTCGGCCTGTTCCCACTCGTAGACGAAGCCCTTGCAGCGGCGCTCGTCCTCGATCGCGACCACCGCCTCGGTGCCGCCGTACAGCTCGCAGATGAACGCGCCGCCCTCGGCCAGGCCGCGGCGGACCGTCTCGAAGTAGCGCCGCAGCAGCGCGCGGGTCTTGAACACGCAGTAGCTGAAGTTGAGCGCACAGATCAGATCGACCGGCTCGTCGTCGCCGTCGAGCACGTCGCCCTGGACCAGGCGGATGCGCTTGCGCTGGGCCGGTGTCAGGGTCGCGAGGTTGTGCGCGCGGCCCCACTCGAGCGTCGGCCCGTCGAGGTCGATGCCGACGGCGATGCGCTTGGGGTCGCTCTTGACCCACGCGGTCGACAGGAACGCGGTGCCGCAGAAATCCTCGCGCATGCGCAGCGGCTTGCGCTTGCCCATGCTGCGGAAGATCTGCTCGAAGATCGCGATGTCGCCTTCGGGCACCTGTACCGAGCGCTGGTACAGATCGTGGCGATCGGCCTTCTGCGCCTGGGTCTTGGGCTTGCGCGCCGCGGCCGGGGCCTTGCCCGGGCGCTTCGTGCTCATCGTTCGGCTACGACGTACGTCCACCACAGCTCCTGGTTCTCCACGCGGCGCGGCTCGTAGTAGGCCCCGGTGCCGTCGCCGTCGTCGTCGGTGCGCTCCCACAGCGCGTGCACGTACGAGAAGCCGGCCTCGAGCAGCAGCTCGCGCAGCTCCTGCACGCTCCACCAGCGCCAGTCGTAGACGAACGCGCGATCGATGCGCGAGCCGTCGGCGAAGGCGAAGTGGATGTAACAGAGGATCTCGTTGGTCAGCGGATCGAAGTGGGCGCGCTCCCACTCGTAGTGGAAGTCGTCGACCTTGCGGCGCTCGCGTTCGGGCCGGAACGCGCCCCAACCGCCGAAGCAGTCGAGCACGAAGATGCCGTCGGATGCCAGGCCCGAGCGCGCGACCTCGAAGTAGCGACGCAGTTGCTCGCGGGTCTTGAACACGCAGTAGCTGAAGTTGAGCGCGCAGCAGATGTCGACCTTGCGCCCGCCGCCTTCGAGCACGTCGCGCTGCAGCAGCGTCACGCGCGAGTCGAGCGCGCCCATGTGCCGCGCGCGGCCCCATGCGAGGGTCTCGGCGTCGAGGTCGACACCGGTCGCGGTGCGGCGGCTGGCGCTGGCGGCCCAGTGGGCCGACAACGTCGCGGTGCCGCAGAAGTCCTCGCGCAGGTGCAGCGCCGGACGCTCGCGCAAGCGCTTGAACAGCCGCGCCAGCGTGCGCACGTCGCCGTCGGGGTCCTGCACCGAGCGCTCGTAGAGATCGTGACGATCGGCCCGCGACGCGAGCGTGCGTTGCGGCTGCGGTGGCTCGGGTTTCGATCCGGCCCGCGTGCGGCCCGGCGGTGGCTTGCGCGCCATGATCGTCTCAGCCGCCCAGGTGGGCCGACAGCCCGTTGTAGGCCTCGGTCAGCTTGCGCGTGACCTCGGTCGCGACCTTGAGCTTCTCGGGATCGTTGGCGAAGCGATCGGGGTGGTACTGCTTCATGAGGCGACGGTAGGCGCGGCGGACTTCCTTCAGATCGGCGCCCGGCTCGAGCTCGAGCGTGCGGTACCAACGGCGGCGCTCTGCGGCGGGGTCCGTCGGCGGATCACCGCGGACGCCGGCGCGCGCGCGCGCGGCCTCGAACGCGCGCTCCCAGGCTTCTTCGGCTGCGTCCTTGAAGCGCCGCGCGCCACGGCCTGCGCGCGCGCCCAGGGTCTCCTCGTCGGGATCGTCGCTGGCCTGGGCGGGCTCGCTGTGCTCCTCGCGCGCACGGGCGTCGCGCTCTGCGTCGAGCAGCTCGCGGTCCTCGTCGCGCTGCAGCGCGTGGCGGAAGTCGGTGAGGTTGGCTCGCGCGAGGTCGAGCAGTCGCTTGCCGAGGCTCATGGTTCGCGTCGCCGGGGGCCGCTTCGCCCTGAATCGTGGTCGAAGTCGTCGTCTTCGTCGAGGATTTCCACGTCGACCGCCTGCAGCTTCACCAGGGTCTGGTGGGCCTCGAAGGCCTCCTCGTCGTAGGGCGACGCCACCTGTGGCAGCGATTCCATGACTACCGGGGGATCGGCCGAGGGCGGCGGCGCGGTCACGACCTTGGTCTCCTCGGGCGGCGCGATCGGCGGGCGCGTGACCCGGGTCTGGCCCGTCGAAGGCGGCGGCACCGGGGCGCGGACCGGCGCGGGTGCCGGGGTCGCACGCGGCCGCAACCGCGCGACCGCGTCGCGCAGCCGCAGCACCATCTCGGGCGAGACCTCGGTGAACGCGACGCCGAGACCCGGCGGCGAGGACTGTTGCCGCACGACCACGCCGCGCGCCTCGAGCACCACCGGATCGTCGAGCAGCACCGTGAAGCGGGTCAGCAGCTGGGTGCCGATCGGCAGGCTGCGATCGGTGTGCACGAACACGCCCTGCTCCGACAGATCGGACACGTAGGTCGTCTCCGGCAGCGCGCCGAACTCGGCGTTGATCGCCACCCGCGGTGCCCGCCTGCGTTCCGGTACGTCCTCGTCACCGGCCACGGCGGCTCACTCTTCGTCGTCCTTGCGTCCGCCCTTGCCCGGGGTCTTGCCCTTCACCTCGAAGTGCTCGACGTGGAAGCCCTTGCGCGCGTGGATCTCGATCGCACGCTGCACGCGCTTGACGGTCTCGTCGACCGCGGGCGCCTCCGCGCCGCGCATGAGATCGGCGACCTCGGGGTTGGCGTTCACCATGATGGCGTCGCCGGGGATGTGCGCGGCCTCGCGCCGGATGTGACGCAGGATCTCGTACGCCACCGTCGCCGTGCTCTTGGTGTAGCCCTTGCCGTTGCAGTAGGTGCAGGTGCCGGTGAGCACGCGCTGCAGGCTCTCGCGCGTGCGCTTGCGGCTCATCTCGACCAGCCCCATCTCGCTGATCTTGGTGATGTGGGCCTTCGCGCGATCCTTGCGCAGCGCGTCCTGCAGCTTGCGATAGATCTTGCGACGGTTGGACTCGCGGTCCATGTCGATGAAGTCGATGATGATGAGACCACCGAGGTTGCGCAGGCGCAGCTGCTCGGCGATCTCGTCGGCCGCCTCGAGGTTGGTCTGCGTGATGGTCTCTTCCAGCGTCTTGCCCTTGGCACCGACGAACTTGCCGGTGTTGACGTCGATCGCGGTCAAGGCCTCGCCCTGGTCGAAGATCAGCGTGCCGCCGCTCTTGAGCGTCACCTGCCGCTCGAGCGCGCGGTCGACCTCGGCCTCGATGCCGTAGCCGTCGAAGATGGGCTCGCGGCCTTCGTACAGCGAGATCTTCTCGGCGTAGTCGGGCATGAACGCCTTGACGAAACGCGACAGCCGCTCGAACTGCGCGCGGTCGTCGGTGATGACGCGGTCGAGCTCGGGGCTGAGGTTGTCGCGGACGATCCGCAGCACCAGATCGAGATCGCGGTACAGCAGCACGGGCGCGCGGTGGATGCGCTCGTTGGCCTTGATGTTGGCCCACAGCTTGAGCAGGTAGTCCATGTCCGCGCGGACCTGGCCATTGGTGGCGTTCTCGGCCACCGTGCGGACGATGAAGCCCGAGCCCGGCGGACGCACCTGCTCGATCAGGCGCCGCAGCCGACGGCGATCGCGATCCGTGCCGATGCGCCGCGAGATGCCGATGTGGCTGACCGTCGGCATGAACACGACGTTGCGGCCCGGCAGCGAGATGTACGAGGTGATCCGCGCGCCCTTGTTCGAGATCGGATCCTTGACGACCTGGACCAGGATCTCCTGGCCCGGGCGCACCAGCGTCGCGATGTCCGGGGCCTTGCCGCGGCGCTGCGGCATGCCGCCCTCGCCGATGTCGTCGTCGCCCTCGGTCGGCGGGCCGTCACTGGGCCGCGCGATGTCGCCGGCATACAGGAACGCGGCCTTCTCCTCGCCGATGTCCACGAACGCGGCCTGCATGCCGGGCAGCACGCGGAGGATCCGGCCCTTGTAGACGTTGCCCACGGTCCCGCGGGCGCGCTCGCGTTCGAGGTAGAGCTCCGAGACGATTCCGTTTTCGATCAGGGCGACCCGCTTGTCGGGGCCGTCGGCGTTCACGACGATGACGGATTGTGGCACGTGTGGCGATCTCGAGGTGGAAGGGAAGTCGGACGGGCGTGCGGCCCGTTGCCGGAGATCGACGGTGCCGACCTCGGCGGCGCTTGGGGCACTGCGGGAGGGCGAAGGGCGCCCGCGCCCGCGGCCATGGCGACCGGCGGCGGAGCATAGCAGAAAACTTGCCTTGCCCCGGCGGGCGCTCGGGTGTGCAGCACGACGCTCGCGGCTCGGCTGCGGCCGCGGGCGCCGACGGGCGGCGCCAGTTTTTTGGACCGCCCACGGCGATCGGCCAACCTCGCCCGCCGTGGCGCAGCGCCCTTCGACCCAACGAGCAAAGACCGTCCGCCCCGTCACCCAGCGCGTGATCGCGGCGTCGCTGATGCAGGCGTCGTGGCGCGCCGGCGTACGTCGCGTGCGGCTGTTCTGCGCCGAGGAGCTGCGACCGGCGGCGTGCTGCATCGTCGACGCGCTGCACACCCGCGGCTACGAGGTCTCGCTCATCACCGGCAGCGAGGCCCGCGCGATGCTGCAGCAGCCAGCGTCGGCCGATCTGCTGCGCGTGGTCTGGGCGCCCGGCAGCCCCGACTCGCGCTCGCGCGCGCGGCTGCGCGAGGCGCTCGACCCCGACGCCGCCGGCGACGTGCTGGTGCTGGCCGCACCGACGCCCCGCGGGGTCATCGAAGCCATCGATGCGTTCGGGGCGCCCGCGCGGCGGCGCCGGGTCGCGCACCCGCGGCGCGGCTACCTCGCGCAGCCGACCCTGATGGAGCTCGAGCGTGGCGCGCGGTCGTGGTGGGTCGGGGGCAGCGCGGTCGCGGGCCTCGTGCTCGGCGTGATCGCGGTGGTGGGCCTGTCGCGTGGACCCGCGGCCGTGCCCGCACCGGCGAGCCCGCCCGCGGCCGCGGTCGCGTCGCAGCCGCGGCTGGGCGACGGGCCGGTGCTGGCCTCGACGCGCGCAGCGCTGGCGCCGGCCGACGACGTCGTCGTCGACGCGACGGACGACGACGACGACGAGCCCGTGATCCTCGAAGCCGCGCGTGCGCCTCGCGGCAGCGCGGCGCCGATCGACGCGGGCAGCATCGACGCGAGCAGCATCGACGCGGGCAGCGTCGACGCGGCGCCGATCGAGCCAGCACCGCTCGAGCACACCCGCGCGCCGGCGCGCAGCGCCGCCGCGGTGACGCTGCCGACGACGACGATGCCGGGCGCAGCGCCCAGGGGCATCGCCGCCGGCGCCATCGATCCGTTCTGATCCGGCGCGCGCCCCACGGCCGGGCGCGATCGTGCTACGCCTCGGGGCCGTGCAGCTCCGACCGTCCGTCGCCCATCACGCCTTCGATCGTGCCGCATTCGATGCGCTGCGCGCCCGTGTCGGCAGCGGCGCGCTCGACCCCGCGGCGAACCGCCTGCCGCAGCCGCCCACGAAGCTGACGCGCCCGCCGACCGATCTGCGGGACGCCGCGGCCGCGGATGCGCGCACGCAGCTGGGGCTCGCGGCGCTGCGCGCCGGCAAGGTCGCGGTGCTGGTGCTCAACGGTGGCATGGCCACGCGTTTCGGCGGCGGGGCCAAGGGCGTGGTGCCGGTGGTCGAGGGCAACCCGCGCACGAGCTTCCTCGCGATCAAGCTCGCCGAGGTCCGCGAGCGCGCGCGCGACTGCGGCGGCGCGATCCCGGTGGTGTTGATGCACAGCTTCGCGACCGAGGCTGCCAGCGTGGCCCATGTCGAAGCGATCGACTGGGCCGGCGTGTCGCCGGCGAACCGGCTGTGGTTCAGCCAGTCGATCATGCCGCGCGTGCTGCCCGACGGCACGCCGCTGGCGAGCCTGCCCGAGGCCGAGGGCTTCGACGATCAGACGCTGTACGCCGCGCCCGGCCACGGCGACACGCTCGGACGCCTGGTCGGCAGCGGCGTGCTCGCGCAGCTGCGTGAGCGCGGCGTCGAGCACATCCTGGTGTCCAACGTCGACAACGTCGGCGCGTCACTCGACCCGCTCGTGCTCGGGGCCCATCTGCAGGCCGCGCGCGAGGGCGCGGCGGTCTCGGTCGAGGTCGTGCGCCGCATCGCCGGCGACGCCGGCGGCTGCGTCGCGGAGCTGCCCGGCGGGCGCGCGGCGATCATCGAGGGCTTCCGGCTGCCGCAGGGCACCGACCTCGCGGACTACCCCCACTTCAACACCAACACGCTGTGGCTGGTGGCCGACGCGATGGACCGCAGCTTCGAGCTGTCGTGGTTCGCGGTGCGCAAGCAGATCGCCTGGCCCGGCGGCGGCCAGCGCGAGGTGGTCCAGTTCGAGCAGCTGATCGGACAGGTCACCGAGTTCGTCCCGACCGCGTTCCTCGACGTCGACCGCGACACCCGCTTCTTGCCGATCAAGACCCGGGAGGACCTCGCGGCGGCCCGCCCGCGGCTCGAGTCCTTCGCGCGCGCCGTGGGTCTGGCGCCGTAGCGCCGGCCGCCAGACGCCCGCGCGCGCCAGCGGGCGCGATCGCTTCCCGCCGTGCCCGGGCTCGTCTATGGTTCGCCCTCTCCCATGGCGTTCAAGTACGAGCCCGGCATCTACAAGACCACCAAGTACCTCCCCGGCGCCGAGGCGCAGGTCGGGCCCGACCAGCTGATCCTGATCCGCACCGACGGCGAGTTCGCGCCGGCCTCCGTGCTGCTGCCGGTCACCAACACGCACAACCAGTGGCGTTTCCAGATGCCGGGCATCAAGATCCCGTCCAACTCGCTCAACTGGGGCGAGACCCTGGAGAAGCTGCCGCACGAGGGCTTCTATCGCCTCAAGCGCGAGTTCACCTTCGGCGACACCGGCCGGTGGATCCAAAACGCGATCGTGCAGCTGGGCTACAACCGCAAGGGCGAGCCGATCCTCTTCATCGCCCAGCGTCGCGCGCCGCTGACCAACAACGAGCTGTGGTTCTCGAACAACGGCGTGAAGGTCGAAGCGGACGAGCTCGACGACCTGGTCGAAGCCCTGGCCTGGTATCAGGAGCCGGAGAAGAAGGACAAGTAGCCAGCAGGGTGCGGAAGCACGCGAGTTCTTCCGCCCACGGCTGCGTGCCCGCGCCCGTCGTCACTTCGCCGCCGCCCCCCGCGCCGCCACCAACCGTCGCAGCGCATCGCTCGTGAACGGCTTGTCGATCCGCGCCGGCGCCTGCTCGGCGAGGAATCGATCGATCCGCTCGTCGATCGCCCCACCGCTCATGAACACGAAGCGCGCCGCCAGGTCCGGCCGAGCGCGCTGCACCTCGCGGAAGATGTCCAAGCCGCTGGTGCCCGGCATCATCACGTCGCACAGCACGACGTCGAAATCGCCCGCGAGCACCCGCGCCGCGGCGACGTTGCTGTCGAGCTCGGCCTCGACCGCGTGCTGGGCCAGCACCCGCTTCACCGACGCGACCACGAGCTCGTCGTCGTCGATGAGCAGCACCCGCAGCCGCGGCGCCGCCGGTGCCGCGACGATCGGCGCGGCGCCGGGCACTGCGACCGGCACCGCTGGCGCAGGCGCCTCGCGGGAGCGCTTGCTTTCGACCGGCAGCTCGAGCCGCGCGACCCCGTCGTTGCCGCGGGCCTCGAACGAGAAGCGACCGCCCACCGCCGCGGCGGCGTCGGCCAAGCGTGCGGGCGCCAGCGCCGGGCCGCAGCTCGCCGGCACGCCGAACTCGATCGCGACGTGGGTGCCGACGTCGCGCGCTGCGACCGTGATCACGCGATCGCGCTCGGGCTTGGCCAGCGCCGCCTCGAACAGCTGCGCCAGCATCCGGCGCACCTCCTCCTCGGGCACGCGCACCGACGGCACCGCGCCGGTCTCGACCTCGATGCGGGGCGCGCCTGCCTGCTCCCGCGCGATCGCGACCGCGCCGGCCAGGGCGATGCGGACATCGGCCTCGTTGGCCTCGTCGCTGGCGCCGTCCGAAGACTTGCGCAGATCCTGCAGCGTCACGTTCGCGCGTCCGAGCGCGTGCAGGGCCTCGTCGATCAGACGCTGGCCCTCCTCGTCGGCGCCGTTGCGCGCGCGCTGCTGGAGCAGCTCGAGATTGGTCAACACCATCGTCAGGGGTCCTCCCAGCTCGTGTCCGAAGAGCCGCCCAGTCGCCTGCAGCTCCCCCATCCGTTGCGCGAGCTGCTCGATCCGTCTCACTTGCGCTGTCGTTCGTGGCACGGCGACCACCGCGACGTAGCCGAACAGCGCCATGGCGACGCCGGCGACCAGGATCGCCCCGAGGGCGATGATGCGGAGGTCACCCCAGCGCTCGCTCAGGTGGGCCGAGGTCGCGCCGTTCTTGCGCCGCAGCGCTGCAACCGCGTCGTCGATGGCGCCCATCGCCGCGACGCGGTGCTCCTGGGCCTGGGCCGTGGCGCTCATGGAGGAGCGCAGCTCCAGCGTGGCGCGGGTCAACGCCAGCGAGACCACGTCATCGCTGCCTTCGGCTTCGACCACCTCGCGCATGAGCTCGAACGCGTCGCGGTCGAGCGACGCGAGCTCGCCCGCGTCGCCGGTTTCGCGTAGCGAACGGCCCACGGCCGACAGGCGCGAGGTCCAGTCGACGCGCCGCTCCAGCTGCGCACGCGCATCCCCGACGTCGTGCAGCACCCAGCCACACCACACGGTGAAGGCCACCAGCACCGCGACGACCATCGCGGTCGCTCCGACTCCCCACACGCGTGACACGGCGACGCCTCGACCTGGAAGGTACGCGCGTTGTGGTGAAGCGGCAAAAACCGAGGCTCGGCCGCGGCGCACGTCGGTCGCGATCGCATTGCCACACGGATCGTGGAAGCACGTTCGCGGGGTCAATGCACGACGAGAACGACGTTTGTGATCCGACGGCCATCGAGGTCGACGCGAGCGCGACGCACTCGCGTGCCCACGGCGAACCATCGACGCAGGCGGCTGCGTCGTCGCGCGCAACGCCACACGCGCACTCGCGCGGCGGCCCGAACGCGGACGCTTCGTCGCGCGCCGAGCCCGTGACCCGCGGGCCCACGAACGACGACGCGCGCGCGACCCGGCGGTCACGCGCGCGTGGCTGCTCGCCCGCCCTCGCTTCGAGGCGGGCAACTCTCGTGGCTGTCGCTGCGATCAGCGACGCGCGCCGCGGCTGCGACGGCCACCGCCGTCGTCGCCGAAGTCGCCGAAGTCGCGGTCGCGATCACGGTCGCGATCGCGATCGCGATCGCGATCGTCCACCACCAGGACCACCGCCGCCGCCACCGCCACCGCCACCGCGATCGCGGTCGCGCGGACCACCACGGTCACCGCCGCCGAAGCTCCGCGGCGGACCGGAGTCACGCGGGCCACCGCCACCACGCGGGCGGGTCTGGTTCTGCGCCTCGTTCACTCGGATTGTCCGCCCGTCGAGCTCCTGGCCATCGAGCTCTTTGATCGCCTGCTCGGCTGCGGCTGCGTCCGCGTAGGTCACGAACCCGAAGCCGCGCGAGCGACCCGTCTCACGGTCCGTGATGATCTTCGCCTCGGTGACCTCGCCGAAGCGCCCGAAGGCCTCCTTCAGGCGATCGTCGGTGGTGCCCCAAGACAGCCCGCCGACAAACAGTTTCTTCGACATCTCTCTCTCTGACTTCCTCCCCGCTCTACGCCAGGCGCGGAATGCATGAAGGCGAACGGGACCAGGGCCAGGATAACACCGGCCTCGCGCCTCTCGCCAGACGGCGCCGCGCGTGCGGATGCGCGGGTATGGCCGCTCACCGGCGCAGCGGGTCGGCGGGCGTACACACCCCCGGACGCACACGCGGCGGCCGGGGTCACGCGCGGCCGCTGCTGCGGGCCGCCACCGACGGGTCGGGCCGCGGGCGCAGGCGAACGCGGTTTCGGCGGCGATTCGCCGGGTCGGGGCGGCGCTTGCACGGCCCACGCGCGTGCCCGCGCGGCCATGTGTCCGGCGCGCCCTCACGCGCGGACCTGGTCGGGTCGGGGCGGCACGTCGTCACGGTGGTCCGGCGCACCCCGGCCCGAGCAGGCCGCGGCGCGATCTGTGGTAAGCCGCGCGAACGAGGTCGAGGTACCAGCGATGACCAGTTCGATCGTCAGCGTGTCCAAGGAGACGCGGGTCTTCCCACCGCCTGCGGCGTTCGCCGCCCGTGCGCGCGTGGGTTCGCTCGAGGCCTACACCGCGATGTACCGCCGCAGCATCGACGATCCTGCGGGCTTCTGGGGCGAGCAGGCCGGCGAGCTGTTCTGGTTCGACGCGCCCAAGACCATCCGGCAGTGGGACCCGCCCAAGGCACGGTGGTTCGAAGGCGGCACCACCAACCTCGCGTACAACTGCCTCGACCGTCACGTCGCCGCGGGCGCCGGCGATCGCACGGCGCTGCTGTGGGAGGGCGAGCCCGGCGAGACCCGGCGCCTGAGCTACGCCGAGCTGTTGCGCGAGACCTGCCGCTGCGCCGACGCGCTGCGCAAGCTCGGCATCGCCGCGGGCGACCGCGTGGTGATCTACATGGGCATGGTGCCCGAGGCCGTGATCGCGATGCTGGCGTGTGCCCGCATCGGCGCGGTCCACAGCGTCATCTTCGGCGGCTTCGCCTCCGACGCGGTGCGCGACCGGGTCAACGATGCCGGCGCCAAGCTCGTCATCACGCAAGACGGCGCCTGGCGCCGCGGCAAGATCGTGCCGCTGTGGGACAACGTCGAGCACGCGCTGCGCTCGTGCCCCTCGGTCGAGCACACCGTGGTGCTGCGCCGCACCGGCAATCCCATCACGCTCATGCCCGGCCGCGATCTCGAGTGGACCGACGCGCTCGCGACCGCGTCGAGCCAGCTCGACGCGGTGCCGCTACCAGCCGAGCACCCGCTGTTCATCCTCTACACCTCGGGCACCACCGGCAAGCCCAAGGGCGTGATGCACACCACCGGCGGCTACATGGTCGGCGCCCACGTCACGACCAAGTACGTCTTCGATCTGCGCGACGACGACATCTACTGGTGCACCGCCGACATCGGCTGGGTCACCGGCCACAGCTACATCGTCTACGGCCCGTTGTGCAATCGCGCGACCGTGTTGATGTACGAGGGCGCGCCCAACCATCCCGACGTCGATCGACTGTGGGAGATGATCGCGCGTCATCGCGTCACCATCTTCTACACCGCGCCCACGGCGATCCGCGCGTTCATCCGCTGGGGCGACGAGCATCCGCGCAAGCACGATCTGTCGTCGCTGCGGCTGCTGGGCAGCGTCGGCGAGCCCATCAACCCCGAGGCGTGGATGTGGTACCGCGAGGTCATCGGCGGCGGGCGCTGCCCCATCGTCGACACCTGGTGGCAGACCGAGACCGGCGCGATCATGATGGCGCCGCTGCCGGGCGCGATCGCGGCCAAGCCCGGCTCGTGCACGGTGCCGTTCTTCGGGGTGGTGCCCAAGATCCTGCGTCAGGACGGCACCGAGGCCGCGCCCAACGAGGGTGGCTTCCTGGTGATCGAACAGACCTGGCCGTCGATGCTGCGCACGGTCTGGGGCGACGACGAGCGCTTCCGCGAGACCTACTTCTCGCGCTTCCCCGGCAAGTACTTCACCGGCGACGGCGCGCGGCGCGACCCCGACGGCTACTTCTGGGTGATGGGCCGCGTCGACGACGTCGTCAACGTCGCGGGCCATCGCCTGGGCACCGCCGAGATCGAGAGCGTGCTCGTGGCCCATCCCGACGTGGCCGAGGCCGCGGTCGTGGGCCGACCCGACGAGCTCAAGGGTCAGGCCCTGGTCGCGTTCGTCACGCTCAAGGCCGGCCGGACGCCCAACGACGCCGTGCGCGAGGCCCTGGCCGAGCACGTGAGCGCGGAGATCGGCAAGTTCGCACGGCCCGACAGCATCCGCTTCGCCGACGCGTTGCCCAAGACCCGCAGCGGCAAGATCATGCGACGCCTGCTCGGCGAGCTCGCGACCGGCCAGGCCCCGCGCGGCGACGTGACGACGCTCGAAGACATCTCCGTGCTCGCCGCCCTGCGCGGCGACGACGAGTGAAGCGGCGATTTTCCGCGTAGCATGGGACCGGCGTGTCCCTTCCCCGCGACCCGAGCGCCGAGCTGGGCCTCGCCGGCGAGACCCTCGCCGACGCGGTCGGGACCAAGCGCGAGGCCATCGAGCGCGGCTCGACCTTCGGCCGCTACGTCGTGCTCGAGCCGATCGGCCGCGGGGGCATGAGCGCGGTCTATGCCGCCTACGACCCCGAGCTCGACCGCAAGGTCGCGCTCAAGGTGCTGCAGACCAGCATCGGCCACCCCGAGGCCCACGAGCGCGAGCGCGCGCGGTTGCTGCGCGAGGCCCAGGCGATGGCGCGCCTGACCCACTCCAATGTCGTGACGGTCTACGACGCGGGCTCGATCGGCGACCAGGTGTTCATCGCGATGCAGTTCGTCGACGGCACCACGCTGACGCAGTGGTTGGCACGGCCGCGACCGTGGAGCGAGATCGTCGAGTTCTTCGTCTATGCCGCGCGCGGGCTCGCGGCCGCCCACGACGCCGGCCTGGTCCATCGCGACTTCAAGCCCGACAACGTGTTGGTCGACCGCGACGGCCGCGTGCGCGTGACCGACTTCGGCCTCGCGCGGCCCACCGGTGACAGCACCGCCGAGCGGCTGCGCGCCACACCGCTGACCGCGTCGGGCCGGCTCGATCGCGCCGTCACGCTGGCGGGCGCGATCGTCGGCACGCCGGCGTACATGTCCCCGGAGCAGCACCTCGCCGACGCCATCGATGCGCGCTCGGACCAGTTCTCGCTCTGCGTCGCGCTGTGGGAAGCGCTCGCGGGCGAGCGCCCGTTCGCGGGCGCGACGGTGGGTGAGCTGGCCTTCGCGGTCACGCGCGGGCAGCGGCGCCCGTTCCCACGCGACTCCAAGGTGCCACAGCGCATCCGCCGGGCGCTCGAGCGCGGCCTGGCGCGCACACCCAAGGATCGCTTCGTCACCTTGCACGAGTTCATCGCCCAGCTCGCGCCGCCACGGCGACGGCGACCGCTGGTGATGGCCGCAGCGGCGATCGGCCTGCTGGGCGCGGGCGCGATCGCCTCGCGACTGACCGACGACGACGACGCGATCGCACCGCCCGATCCCTGCGCGGGCGCAGGCTCCGACCTCGACGCGATCTGGAGCCCCAGCATCCGCGAGGCGCTGGGCGCACGGCTGGCGCGAGACACCGAGATCGAAGCCGGCGCCCGCGATCGCGCACTCGCACACCTCGACGCGTTCGCCGACGACTACCGCACCGCGGCCGCTCGCGCGTGCGTCGCCTACCGCGACGGTCGCGAGTCCGACGCCGCGTTCGACGCCCGCACCGCCTGCCTCGAGCGCCGCCGGCTCGATCTGCGCACGCGGGTCACCAACCTGCAGCAGACCGAGGCGATGGCGGCGGCCGACGCGTTGGCGGCGATCTACGACCTGGTCAATCCCGCGGAGTGCGACGAGACCGAGCGCCTGGTCGCGAGCCGCTTGCTGCCCGACGACCCCGAGTTGCGCGCCGCGGTGCTCGTGGTCGAGGCCGAGTACCTCGCGCTCGACAGCGAACGCAGCCGCGCCGACTGGCTCGCGCGGGCGCGCGAGCTGCTCGCGCGCGCCGAGATGCTGGGTTGGCCACCGCTGCAGGGCAACGTCGAGATCATGCTCGCGCAGACGCTGCTCGACCGCGGCGAGATCGACGAGGCCGAGCGGCTGCTGCACCGCGCCGCGATGCACCACGCCCAGGGCCACGACGACGAGGGGCGGCTCGCGGCGTGGACCGACCTGGCCTACACCCTCGGCGTGGTGCAGACCCGCGTGCTCGAGGCGCGACAGCTGGCCGAGGTGGTCGAGACCGAGCTGGCGCGCGTGGGCAAGGTCCCGCGCGCGACGCAGTACCTCGCCACCTTGGGCGCCGTGCACCAGAGCGGCAACGATCGCGTGCGCGCGCGCGAGACCTACGCCCGCGCGCTCGCAGTGCTCGACGAGTCGCCCGGCAGCTTCCCCAACCGAAGAGCCGTCATCCTCAACAACCTCGGCGCCATGGCCTTGGTCGAGGGTGACGCCGCGGTCGCGCGCAAGGAATTCGAGGCGGCGCTGGCGCTGGCGCGCGAGATCTACGGCGACGAGCACCCGCGGCTGTCGGACAACTACGTCAACATCTGCGAGTCCTTCATCATGCAGGGCGACTTCGTCCCGGCCGAGGCGCCGTGCCGGCGCGCGCTGGCGCTGGTCGAGCGCCCCGGCATCAACGACCTGCCGGCGATGGCGCGCGCGCTACACTCGGTGGCGATGCTCGAGCTGCTGACCAAGGGTCCGCCGGTCGCGCGGCCCCGCGCGCTCGAGGCCAGCTCGCGGCTGCGCGCAGCATTCGGCGAGGGCTCGTTCGCCGATGCCGCGGGCGAGCAGTTGCTCGCGCAGGTCGAGCTCTACGACGGGCAGTCCGAGCAGGCCCGCGTGCACGCCCACCGTGCGCTCGACATCATCACCAACCTGGGACCGAGCCACCACGCCGAACGCCAGCGCCCGCTGTGGTTGCTGGGCGTGATCGCGTTCAACGAGAACGACTTCGCGGGCGCGCTGCAGCTGTGCGACGACGCGCTCGCGGCCCACGCCGAGGGCGGCGACGAGTTCGACCCGACCCTGCTCGAGCCCCTGGCCTGCCGCGGCGCAGCGCTGGTGCGGCTGGGTCGCACGCACGACGCCATCGCGCCGCTCGAGCGTGCGCTGGTGATCCACGCTGCCCGCGGCGGCGACCCGCTGGCGATCGCCCACGCCGAGTTCGCACTGGCGCAGATCCTCGTCGCGCCCGATCAAGACCCGCCGCGCGCCCGCGCGCTGGTGACCGCCGCCATCGCGCGGCTCGAGCCCACGCGTGGACGTGCGCACGGCTTCGAGAAGCGGCTGCGGGCGTGGTTGGAGGAACACCGTGGTTGACGATCGCGAGCTCGTCCCCGGCGAGCGCTACGGCGCCTACGAGGTCATCGAGGTGCTCGGCCGCGGGGCCTTCGCCGCGGTCTACCGCGTCCACGCGCCGGGCTTCCCCCAGGGCGCCGCGCTCAAGCTGTCGCTGCGACCGGTCGGCGACACCGACGCGGCCCGCCGTGCGCTGCGCGAGATCGCGGTGCTGCGCACGCTGACCAACAACCACGTCGTGCGCGTGCACGCGGCCGGCCAGGGCGAGGACGGCCGCGTCTTCATCCTCATGGACTACCTCGAGGGCCAACAGCTCGACGAGTTCCACGACTTCGACGAACCCATGCCCGCAGCCCAGGCCACGTGGATGGTGCACCAGGCGTGCCTGGGCCTGGCCGAGGCCCACGCCCACGGCATCGTGCACCGCGACGTCAAGCCGGCCAACCTCTGGGTCGAGCCCGATCACAACGTGCGCGTGATCGACTTCGGGCTCGCGCGCGCGGGACACCTCCGGCACCATCGGCAAGCGAGGTCACCATCGGCCGCCTGCTCATCGGCACGCCGCACTACAGCCAGCCCGAGCAGCTGTACAGCAACAAGCTCACGCCCGCGAGCGACGTCTACAGCCTCGCGGTCGTGCTCTACGAGCTGCTCAGCGGCCGTTGCCTGTTCTTCCCCGACGAGCCCTTCTCGGCCGTGCGCGATCGCCGCGCGACGACCCGGTGCCGTGGCTGGCGCCCACCGCAGCACCCCGCCGACGCCGCTGCATCGCTACAAGCACCTCGCGGAGCTGCCGGTGGCCCTGGGCGAGCTGGTGCTGCAGTGCCTCGAGAAGATGCCCGAGCTGCGCCCGGCCAACGCCGGCGTGCTCGCGAACAGCCTCGGCTCGATCCTCCACTACGACTTCGGCGTCGCCGTGGCCGCGATGCTGCGGATCACGCTGCCGTGGGGCGGCCACGACGAGGCGCTGCTGTTGCCCGGCAGCCATCGCATCGGCGCGGGCAAGGACGTCGAGATCCTGCTACGCGCCACCGGCGTGCGGCCGGTACGCAGCTCGAGTGGAGCGGGCCGCCGGAGTCGCCGCAGCCGCGGCCGCTGTTCGGGGACGGCTCGGTGCGCGGAACGGCCGGCCGCTGCTGCAGCGCGTACAGCCGCCCGCGGTGATCGCATCGAGATCGGTCCGTTCGCCATCGACCTCGAGTTCCCCAGCTGAGCCTGCCGATTTGCCTGCCGCGGCCGCGGCCGCGCGCGACGGTGTGGCCCACGAAACGAGCGGCGCGCGTGCGACACCGCATGGCGACGCGGTTATGCCGGCCGCGGCATCGCCGGCTGCACGCCAGGGTGGCCACCCGATGGATCGTCGACCCCCTGCTCAAGCTCATCGAGACCCAGGCTGCCTCCGCGCTGGTGATCCGCGCCGCGGCGTGCCGCCGGTGCTCGAGCGCAAGGGCAGCAAGGTCGCGCTGTCGATGCCCGACCTCGACGCCGACATGGTCGCGATGATCGTCGAGGAGGTGCTCGACCTCGATCAGCGCGCGCAGCTCGGCGGCGGCATCACCGTCGAGGCCGAGTACCGCGCCGCCGACGGCCGACGCTTCCACGTGCTCGCCGATCGGCCGCAGGGTCACAGCGGCGTGCGGCTGACGTTCCGCCCGGTGACCGAGGTCGGCCGTGCCGGCGCCGCGGCACCGCGGCCGGGTGCGCGCGCGCCTGAGCTCGTCGCCCACGCCGCCGCGGCCACGCCGGCGCACGCCACCGCGCCGTTGCACGCGGCGGCGCCGGTGCACGCCGCGACGCCGGTGCACGCGGTCGCGGTCGCGAGCCCGATCCGCGAGGGCCTGGGCCACGCGATCACGCAGGCGCTCGCGCAGGCCGAGGCCCAGCACGCCTCGGACGTGCTGATCGCCAGCGGCCACGCGGTGCGCCTGCGCGTCGGCGGTCACCTGGTCGAGCCGAGCCGCTGGTGATCGACGAGGCCGAGCTGCTCGAGGACTTCTCGCCGCTGCTCGACGAGGCCCACCGCGCCGAGCTCGACCGCAGCGGCAGCACCGACCTCGCGCTCGACCTGCGCGCGGGCGGGCACGGTCGGCGTTGGCGCGTGAACCTCTTCCGTCGCCACGGCGGCACCTCGATCGCGCTGCGTCCGATCCGCACCGACGTGCCGAGCCTGCGCGATCTCTCCCTGCCCGACGATTTCCTCGACCTCGCGCAGTACCGCAGCGGCCTGGTGCTGGTGACCGGCACCGCCGGCGGGCAAGTCGACCACGTTGGTGGCGTTGCTCGAGCACGTCAACCGCACCGCGGCCAAGCACATCATCACGCTCGAGGATCCGATCGAGTACGAGTACGCGCCGGCCCGCGCGCTGATCCAGCAGCGCGAGATCGGCATCCACGTCGCCGACTTCGCCACCGGCCTGCGCGCCGCGTTGCGCGAGAGCCCCGACATCCTGGTCGGCGAGATGCGCGATCGCGAGACCGCGGCCGCGGCGCTCACCGCCGTGGAGACCGGCCACCTGGTGCTCGCGACCATGCACGCCGGCAAGGATGGCGCTCGACCGCATCGTCGACGTGTTCCCCGAGCACCAGCAGGGCCAGATCCGCATGCAGCTGTCGATGGTGCTGCGCGCGGTCGTGACCCAGGTACTGTTGCCCTCGACGCGCCCGCCGCCGCGCGCCCGCCTACGAGAAGCTTCCAGGAACGTCGCGGTCGCGACCAAGATCCGCGACCTGCGAAAGCACCAGATCCAGAGCGAGATCCAAAAGGGCCGCAGCGAGGGCATGCGTCAGCTTCGAGCTGTCGATGGCGAAGCTCGTGCGCCAGGCCGGCTGGCCGTCGACCTCGCGGTCGCGCAGGCCGGCGACAAGCACCTGCTCGCCGAGTTGATGCGCCAGGGCTGAGCCGCGAGGTGGCGCCTTTGCATCCGCGCGCGGGGGTTCGAACGTCGTGTTCGGGCATGACCGTGCTCGCGCGCATCGACGCCGCGGCGCTGGCGGACGCGACGCCGGCCCTGGCCCACTCCACCTACGGCACCGCCGGACCGGCAGCTGTTGCTGCTGCACGGCATCCCCGGCGCGCGCGCGAGCTTCGAGCGCGTCGCGCGGTTGGGCGCGGAGTACCGCGCGCTCGTGCCCGGACTTGCTGGGTTTCGGCGACTCGCCCGAGGCCCCGCCGCGGGCCCACGCGCGCCCATGCCGACGCGCTGTCGAGCTGGCTGCGCGCCCGTGGTGTCGACGAACTCCACCTGGTCGGGTTCGACTTCGGCGGACCGACCGCGGTGCTGCTCGCGGCGCAGCACCGCGTGCGTTCGCTGACGCTCGCGGCGACCAACCTCTTTCCCGACACGCCCGTGCCGCTGCCGCTGCGGTTGGCCAAGCTGCCGGGGCTGGGTGCGCTGATGTACCGCCTGGCGCTGGGTCGCGCGGGCCAGATGGCGATGTGGCGCGCGGCGGTGGCCGACCGCACGGCGTTCCCGTTCGCACGCTACCGCGCACTTTTGCGCGACAACACCGTTCGCAGCACGCGGCGGATCTTCTACGCGAGCATGCGCGATTTGCCGGGGCTCTACGGCGAGGTCGCGCGGGCTGCCGCGGCCCTGCGGGTCCCGGCAGCGGTGCTGTGGGGCGATCGCGATCCGTTCTTCCCGCTGGCGATCGGCGAGCGCACGGCCGAGACCCTGGGCGCCGAGCTGCACGTGCTGCGGGGCTGCGGCCACTTCGTGCCCGAGGAGCGGCCGGTCGAGATGGCCCGCGTGATCGCGGCGTTGGTCGAGCAGGCCGAGGCACGCTCGCGCACCGGGGCCCTCGCTGGCGCGCCACCGTGACGCAGTGACGCGGCCGACTGGCCGCAGCGGCCGCCCGGGCTGCCGCGCCGCATGGTGCCGGGCGTCCGCGACACGGCCCGCAGTTCGCATGTGCAGCACCGCTGGCCGATGCCGGCGCGCGCGATCGTTGGTAGCCTGCGCCGGCCTTGCTCGAGCGGATGACAGAGGGGCACCTGCGGCGGCTCGCGCCGACCGAGCGGGTCGCTCGCACCACCGGCGACTCGCAGCCCACGCGCGAGCCGCTGTCGCCCGAGGTCGAGACGCTGGGACGTTACCTGCTCGAAGAGCGCCTGGGTCGCGGCGGCATGGGCGAGGTCTTCCGTGCCCGCGATCCCGAACTCGATCGCCCGGTCGCGATCAAGCGCCTGCTCAGCTGCGACGACGACGACGCGGCGCACCTACGGATGCTGCGCGAGGGCCAGGCGATCGCGCGGCTCAACCATCCCAACATCGTGCAGGTCTACGACGTCGGCCGCGATCCCAAGCTCGGCGATCTGTTCATCGCGATGGAGCTGGTCGAGGGCGTGACCCTGCGGCAGTGGCTGCGCGCGCGCGACCGCGGCTGGCGCGAGATCGCTGCGGTGTTCGTGCAAGCCGGCGAAGCCCTGCTCGCGGCGCACGGCCAGGGCCTGGTCCATCGCGACTTCAAGCCCGAGAACGTGCTCGTGACCCGCACCGGCGTCGCGAAGGTCGTCGACTTCGGCCTGGCCAAGCCCACGACGGTGCCGACGCCGGGCGGCACGAGCGCCGTGGCCACGCCGCCGTCGCACGGCGACGACGACGACGCGCTACGGCCGGAGCAGGCCAGCCACGGCAGCCACGACAGCCCGCGCCGCGGCGTGTTCGGCAGCGACATCACGCCCGCGGGCGCGCGGCTGGGAACGCCCGCGTACATGCCCCCGGAGCAGGGCGGGGACGCGAGCGCGTCGCCGCTGTCGGATCAGTTCTCCTTCGCGGTCGCGCTGTTCGAGGCGCTGTGCGGGTTCCTGCCGTTTCCCGGCGACGGACCCGCGGAGTACTTCGTCGCGGTGCTCGAGGGCGCGATGCTCGAGTTCCCCCGACCCAGCCCGGTGCCGCTGCGACTGCAGCGCGCGATCCGTCGCGCGCTCGCACCCGCGCCGGGCGATCGCTTCTCGTCGCTGGCGCCGCTGCTCGACGCGCTGCGTCGTGATCCCGCGGCGCTGCGCCGACGCTGGGCCATGCTCGGCGCGACGCTCGGCGCGGGCGCGATGGCAGCGGTCGCGGCCCAGCTGGTGTGGCCGGGCGAGCGGCTGCAGGCGCGATGCCTACGCGAGAGCACCGCCGCGAGCTCGGCATGGAACGACGAGGTGCGCGGCCACGTCGCGAGCTCGCTGCGCGCGGTGGCGCTGCCGTTCGCCGACGACACCGCCACGCGGGCGTTGGTCGGGCTCGACGAGCTGACCGCTGCGTGGCAGGCCGCGCGCATGCGCTGGTGCACCGCGACGCCGGTGGGCCAGGCGCCGGCGCCGGTGCACGCGGCCATGGGTGCGTGCTTCGAGCAGATGCTCTCGCGCGAGCGCGAGCTGGTCGCGTCGCTGGCGGATGCCGACCGCGACGCGCTGCTGCACGGACTCGAGGCCATCGATCGCCTGCGGCTCGATCTGTCGCGCTGCGAGCAGCCGGCCTACCTGGCGCACTTCCGCGACAGCGGCGCGCCGGGTCGGCTCGCGGATCTCGAGCTGCTCGCGCGCGCGCGGCAGCGACTCGACCTGGGCCAGAGCACCGCCGGACTGCGCGCGCTCGACGAGCTGCAAGACGTCACCGACGCGGACATCGTGCTCGAGTCCGGCATGCTCCGCGCGGCGCTGGAGAAGGCCCGCGGCAACCTCGGCACCTCGCGCGACCTGCTCGAACGCGCCGCGCGCGAGGGCCTGGGCAGCGGCGATGCGTTGCTCGCGGCCGAGTGGAACTCGAACTACGGCGACGTGATGTACGCGCTGGGCCAGCTCGACGGCCTGCGCCAGCCCTACGAGCGCGCGTGGGCGCTGCGGCGCGTGCACCTGGGCGACGAGCACGGCGAGACCCTGGTGGCCGCGGCCGCGCGGGCCCACGAGGCCTACGCCCGCGGTGACTACGAGGTCGCGCTCGAGCTGTACCGCGAGGCGGCGCAGCGGGCCGAACGTGCCCTGCCCGACCGCGACTACAACCGCATCCTCATCGACGAGGTTCGCGCAGGCGCTCAGCCACACCGGTGCGCTCGACAAGCGCGCTCACTCACCGCCGATCTGGTCGAGCGACTGCAGCGCAGCCGCGGCCCGACCCACCCGCGCACGCTCGACGTGCTCGGCACGCTCGCGACCATCGAGCTGCGCGCCGGCGATGCCGAGCAGGCGCTGGAGCACTTCCGCGAGTCGCTCGCCGGTCGCATCCCGGTGGCGCAGGGCGGCGACCCGGTCGCGCGCGCGACCACCCTGGCGAACATCGGCGCGTGCGAGACGTCCCTGGGCCGGCTCGACGATGCCGCGGCGTCGCTGCAGACCGCGCTGCACGAGCTCGTGCAGGCCGGTCTGGGCGACGACCACGTGCACGTCAGCGCGGTCGTGGCCAACCTCGCTCAGGTCGACAAGCGTCGCGGTCGCCTCGATCTCGCCCTGGCCGGCTACGCCCGCGCACGCGCGCAGCTGCGCGCCGCCGGCCAAGACGCGACCACGGACGGGCTCATGGTGCGGCTCAACTACGCCGAGGTGCTCGTGGGCCTGGGCCGCCTGGCCGAGGCCGAGGCCGAGCTGCGCGCTGCAATCGAACAGGTCGACGCCGCGGATGCAGCGCTGCGCATGCGGTTGCAGCTCGCGCTCGACGCCGCGCGGGCGCGAGCGCTGCACGGCGTCCGCACCGTCGCGATCGCGCCGTAGCGAAGCTCCCTGCCCGAAGACTCAACCGCCCGCGAGCGCGCGGCGGACCTCGTCGATGAGGTCGAGCTCGACCTCGTCGATCTCGCCGTCGACCGCGGCCGCAGCCTCGAGCTCGCCGAGCAGCTGCTGCCGGCTCGCGGGATCCAACCGCGCGAGCTTGTCGTCGATGGGCGCGCCGATGTCGACGCCGTCGAACACGGCCTGCTTCTGCTGCGGGCCGAAGCCGAAGCGGATCATCAGACGCTCGAGGAAGTCGCGCTCGGCGTCGGTGACGGCCGCGTCGGCGATCAGGAGCTGCGCCACGATCTGGCAGTAGAGCAGGTTCCGTTCATAGGTCGCGTCGCTCATGGCAGCGCTCGCGAGCCTACCATCGGCCGCCCGCGGGTCGCGGGCCCGCGCCGTGCGCGGCGCCGGGCCGCTGCTTTCGCGAAGGAACTCACGCGCGCGTGCGCGGCGGTCCGTCGCGACGGGCGCGTGCGACCGGCGTCCTCGGGGCGTCGGCGTCCCGAACACCACCCCCCTGCAGACGCCGGCCAGGAACCCTCGCCATGACCGAACGCAGTCCCATCCTCGTGTTTCTCCTGCCCGTCGTCACCCTGGGCATCTACGGCCTCATCTGGTTGGTCAAGACCAAGGACGAGATGAACGAACAAGGCGCGGGCATTCCGACCGCGTGGCTGCTGATCGTGCCGATCGTGCAGCTGTGGTGGATGTGGAAGTACGCCGAGGGCGTCGGCAAGGTGACGCGCGGCGAGACCAGCTCCGGCCTCGCGTTCGTGCTG
The DNA here is from genome assembly GCA_046351635.1 of Nannocystaceae bacterium. Classification (GTDB taxonomy): domain Bacteria; phylum Myxococcota_A; class Polyangia; order Nannocystales; family Nannocystaceae; genus Xiheibacterium. The sequence goes on from JAXLYC010000018.1 coordinate 88,309, forward strand.
CTGCTGCTGCTGGGCAACATCGGCATGGCCGTGATCCAGAGCGGCTTCAACAAGCGCGCGCTCATGCCCGCGACGGCGTGAGCTGCCCGCGTGGATGCCTCGCGAGCCCGGCGCGCTGCCGCCGGGCCGCGAGCGTCAGTCGGCGCTGACCAGGCCCATGCGGATCGCGTGGCGCACCAGGCCCGCGACGTTCTTCGACTCCAGCTTGGCCATGATGCGACCGCGGTGGCCCTCGACGGTCTTCACGCTGAGCTCGAGCTCGCGCGCGATCTCGGGGCTGGAGCGGCCCTCGGCGACCATGCGCAGGATCTCGCGCTCGCGCGGCGTCAGGTCGGCGCCGCCGCGCTCGCCCGAGCCGCCCACGCGGCGCGAGTCGTCGAGCACGATGCGCGCGATCTCGGGGCTGAAGAAGGCGTGGCCCGCCGCGACGGCGCTGATCGCCGCCAACAGATCCGACAGGCCCGAGCCCTTGAGCAGGTAGCCGGCCGCGCCCGCGCGGATGGCCGGGCGCACGTGCTCCTCGGTCCCGTACATCGACAGCACCAACACCTGGGTCTCGGGCATCTCGCTGCGGATGAGGCGGGTCGCCTCCACGCCGTCGAGCCGCGCCAGGTTCAGGTCCATCACCACGACGTCGGGCCGCAGCGTCCGCGCGGCCTCGACCCCGGCATGGCCGTCTTCGGCCTCGCCCACGAGCACGATGTCGTCGCGCCCCTCGAGGAGCGCGCGCAGACCCTCGCGCACGATCGTGTGGTCCTCCACCAGGAGCACCCGAACGACATTCGCCATGGCGGCACTCTACCCGAGGCCTTGCGGCGGTGAACGGGGGCGCGCCCCCGCGCCCGCGGGGGTTTTCGAGGCTGTGTGTCGGGGCGACGCACCCGTGCCTGGAACGAGGGCGGTAACCTCACGACTCGCTGGCGGCACCCGCGGGCCCGCCCGTCAGCGGCAGCCAAGCCTGCACCCGCGTGCCGGTGCCGATCGTGGTGTCGACCTCGACGCGGCCGCCGAGCAGCTCGACCCGCTCGCGCATGCCGATCAAGCCGCGCCGCCGCGGATCGACCGCATCGGGCAGAAAGCCGCTGCCGTCGTCGCGCACCTCGATGCGCAGCGCATCGTCGTCGTGCGCGACGTCGACCACCACGGTGTGCGCGCGCGCGTGTCGCATGACGTTGGTCAGCGCCTCCTGCACCACGCGATAGCAGGTGGTCTCGACCGCCTTGGGCAGCTGCCCGTCGAGCTCGAGCTGGCGTTGCACCGCGACGTGGCCGCGATCCTCGAGATCGTCGCACATGCGCTCGATCGCGCGCAGCAGCCCGACGTCCTCGAGCACCGCGGGGCCGAGGGTCGAGACCGCGCGACGGATCTCCTCGACGGTCTCGTCGACCAACGCAGTCGTGCGCGTGGCCAAGGTCGCGGCGCGCTCGACCTGCTCGGGCCGCTGCAGCGCGCCGGCCTGGGCCAGCTGCTGACCCAGAAGCTGCAGGTTGATGCGGATGGCGGTGAGCGTCTGTCCGGCGGCGTCGTGGAGATCACGGGCGATGCCGCGGCGCTCGAGCTCCTGCAGCTCGACCGCGCGCGCCGACAGCTCGCGCAGGTTCTGTTCCTGGCGTCGCAGCTCGTCGAGCGCGCGCGACAGCTGCGAGGAGCGGGCCTCGACCTGGCGCTCGAGACCAGCGTTGAGCGCGGCGAGCTCGACCTTGCTGGCCTGCAGACGTCCGAGCAACCCGACGATCTCCGACTCGGCCCGCGCGACCGCAGCCAGCGGCAACCAGTACACCAGCGCGGCGAGCCCGACCCCGAGCACGCCGAACAACCCGGCCATCAACCACGACTCGCGGCGCAGGGTCTCGGTGTCCATCGCGACCCACACCTGCGCGACCGACTCGTTGTTGACCACCACCGGTGCGACCTGCCAGCGCGGACGATGCGGTGTCAGCTCGGCGATGACCTCGGTCGCCCGCGGATCGATGGGCACGTCGTGATCGTCGACCACCTCGACCCGCGCGACGTTCTCCTGCAGCTCGTAGTTGCGCAGGTGCTCGAGCAGTTTGAGCGAGTCGTACTTCCACAGCTGCGGCCGGCGCTCGACGTCGGCGCGGATGACGTCCGCGACCTGACGCGCGGCGGCCAGCGCCTGCACGTCCAGCGCACGCGCGCCCAGCACGTAGTAGGCAGTCGGCGCCGCGATCGCGACCACCGCGGCCAACGTCAGCACCAGCGGCCGCAGCTGTGCTGCCAGGAACGAGCGCAGCTGCACGCCCTCGCCGCCGTCGCTCACAGCTCGCGCTCCATCTCGGCGCCCAGCGGGATCGCGCCCAGCTCGCGGATGATGGCCTGGCCCTCGCGCGAGAACACGAAGCGGAAGAACGCGGCCGCGCGCTCGTCGGGCTCGCCGCGCGTCACCATCGCGAGGTCCTTGTGGAAGGGGTATGCGCCCAGCTCGACGCCCTCCAGCGTCGGCGCCACGCCTTCGAACGCCAGCGCCCGGATCGGCAGGGTGTTCGGGATCACGCCGGCGCCCAGCAGTCCGATCGCGCCCTCGGTGCTCGCGAGCGCGTCGTTCATGCTGACGTCGTCGTTGATCACGTGCCACCGGCGGGCTTGGTACGCGCGCTGGTTGGCGGCCTCGAACTCGGGCACGACACGGTTGACCGCGCCGTGCGACGAGTCGCCGCGTTCGCGCTGCAGCACCACGATGCGACTGCCGTCGCTCCACTGCGTGCGCGTGCCCTCGAAGATCTCGATCAACTCGGCGCGGGTGAGGTTCTGATCCGGCACGCTCGCGTGCACGCCGATGTAGATCGCACCTGCGCGTAGGGCACCGCGATTCGGCCTCGCGCTCCTCCGCGCCTGCTTGGAAGGCGGCCGCGACACCAGCGCCACGTCGACCGCACCGTCGCGCAGCGGCTCGCATGCCGCCGCCCGAACCGATGCTGGTGGTGGTGACCACCGGCGGCGGCGCGCCGTGGGTTGCCCACGCGGCCGCGAGCGCACGCGTGACCGGCAGGTTCGAGCCCGAGCTCAGCAGCACGAGCGCCTCGTCGGCGCGGTGGCGCTCGGGTCCTGGCGGCGAGACCGGCGGCGAACTGCGGGCTGGGTCCGCGCGTGCGCGCGATCGCCAGCCATGCGCTCGCGGCCAGGGCGATCAGCACCGCGGCAGCGGAGGCCGTCAACCACGAGGTGCCGCGGCGCTGCGGGTCGCGGAGGTCACGGCTACGGTAGTGCGTCGCGACGGCGGCGGCACGTCGCGACCCAACCACGCCTTCACGTCGGCGGCGAGTGGATCGTCGGCGGGCGCCGCCGCCTGGGCCGCGTGCGCGAGCGCGACCGCGCGGCGGTGCTCCGCCGGCGGCAGCGCCTGCGCCGAGCGCGAAGCGGGCCTGCGCGAGGAAGATCGATCGCCCGCGCCTGCCGCCTCGAACGCCGCGACCGCGCGCTCGAGCCAGTCGCGCGCGGCGTTCGCATCGCCGCGACCGAGCTCGAGCTGTCCGCGGCGTAGCAGCGCCTGCGACAGGTTGGGCGAGTCGGTCGCGGTCGCGATGGCCAGGGCCTCGTCGACCGTCGCGATCGCGCGATCGATCTGTCCCGCGCGCTCCTGCGCGACCGCGAGGCCGTCGAGCACCACCACCAGGTGGGGATGCTGCGGCCCGACCGTCGCGCGGAGGATCGCTGCGGCGCGCTCGTGCAGCGCGATGGCCTCGGGATAGTGCGCGAGCTCGGTCTCGATCATGCCGAGGTTGGTGCACGTGACCGCCACGCTGGGATGCTGCTCGCCCAGCGACGCCGACTCCAGCGCCAGCGCGCGGCGGAAGCCCTCGGCCGCGGCGTCGAGCTGCCAGCGCGCGAACGCCACGCCCGCGAGGCCCTTCCACGCGCGCGCGAGGTCGGCCTGCGCCGCCGCGGGATCACGCTCGAACACCGCGCGCGCGCGCTCGAACGCCGCCAGGGCCTCGTCGTGGCGCCCGAGGTCGGCCAGCACGGTGCCACGGTTGAGCAACGCGCGCGCGACCAGCACGTGCTGCTCACCCCACGCCGCCGCGAGGATCTCGATCGCGCGATCGAAGCGCACCAGCGCGCGCTCGAACTCGCCGCGTTCGCGCGCGATGGCGCCGAGGTTGTTGAGCACCGCCGCCAGCTCGGGGTGATCGGGACCGAGCCACGCCTCGGTGGCCTCGCGCACGCGCTCGCTCGCGGCCTCGGCGGCTTCGATGTCGCCCAGCTGCAGCAGCACCGTCGCGAGATCGCTCTGCAGCAGCAGCGCATCACGGCCGCAGTCGGGCGCGGCCTCGCACGCCGCGATCGCGGCGCGGAAGCCCACCGCGGCCGCCTCGGCGCGACCGGCCTGCGCGTCGGTCCACGCGAGGTTGCGCAGCCGCACCACCGCGAGCGTGGCGTCGCCGCCGGGGATCCGATCCAGTGCCTCGGCCGCCGCGTCGCCGTGCTCGTGCGCGCGATCGAATGCGTGGCGGAAGTAGCCCTCGAGCCAGATGAGCTCGATGCGGGCCCCGGCGGTGCGCCGCGCGTCGGCGATCGACTCCGCGGCCCACACCGCCGCGAGCAGCTCGCGCTCGGCCGCGTCGAGCTCGCCCGCGGCCATGGCCTGGCGCGCCCACGCCACGCGCGTCGGCCTCGGTGCCGGCGTGGCCGCTGCGCCGCGCCAGCGCGACGGCCTCGTCGAGCGCCTCGCGAGCGCGGGCGATGGCGCCGGTGCGCTCCCACGCGTGGGCCTGGGCCAGCAGCGTCGCGACCTGCTGCACGGCCTCGCGGGTGCCGGGATCGTCGGGCAGCGGCGGCTCGCGCGTGCCGGCGTCGTCGCACGCGCGCGGATCGGGCAGCGCGTCGACGGCCGCCAGCGCCTGCACCAGCGACTGCCGCGGCCCCTCGGCGAGCGACTGCAGCAGCGTGTCGAGCTCGGTGCGCGCGCGCGCGAAACACAGCATCTGCGCGTCGAGCTCGCGGGCGTCGCCACCGCCTCGTTCGTGCGCGCGGCAGCTGGCGTCGCGATGCCCGATCCAGCGCTCGACGTAGGCGTCGATGCCCGCGAGCACGTCGTCGCGCGTGCGCGACAACCACGGCGCCGCGCCCGAGAACGCGGCCGCAGTCGCGACGCGGCGCTCGTCGTTCCACACCGACGCCATCGCTCGTGCACCACCGTCGCAGCGCGCCACCGTGGATTCGCCGCGGGCCTGCGCACCGATCCAGCCGACGTAGACCAGCGCGGCCGCGCCCGCGGCGGCGAGCACCACGCGGGTGCGCGAGCGCTGCAGCACCGCCTCGAGCGCTTCGACGACCTCGAACATCGACGGGAATCGCCGCGACGGCTCCGTGGCCGCCGCGCGCACCAACAGCCGCCGCAACGCCCGCGGCACCCGCACCGGCGCCAGCAACTCCGCCATCGGCCGCGACGCCGGTTCGACCAGCGGATGCGCGCGGACCAGGGCCTCGCCGAACGCCAGCGCCCACGCGTACTGGTCCGCGCGGCCGTCGACCCCGGCGCCGCGCCGCTGCTCCGGGGCCATGTACGCCGGCGTGCCCAGCAGCGCGTCGGTCTGGGTGACGCGGGCCTCCTCCGCCGAGGGCGGCAGCCGCAGCTCCGCCGCGCTGGGATCGCGCTCGTGCTCGCCGAGCCCGCGGTCACGCTCGTCGAGGATGCGCGCGAGCCCGAAGTCGAGCACGATCGCGCGATCGCCTGCCGCGACGATCACGTTGCCGGGCTTGAAGTCGCGGTGAACGATGCCGACCTCGTGGGCGGCCAGCAGCCCGCGCGCCGCACCGAGGAACACCCCCGCGATCGCAGGCCACGGACGCTCGCGCTCGTCGAGCCAGCGCCGCAGCGTCGGGCCCTCGAGGTGGGCCATGGCCACGAACAGCGCGTCGGTGCCGTCGGGCAGCGTTGCGCTGCCGACGTCGTAGACCGCGACCACGTGGGGATGCGACAGCGCCGCGATCGCGCGGGCCTCGCGTTGCAACCGCGCGCGGCCCTCGGCAGTGCGTTGCGGTCGCGCGCGCAACAGCTTGAGCGCGACGCGGCGATCGAGCCGCGGATCCCACGCGTCGTAGACCACGCCCATGCCACCGCGACCGAGGACCTCGCGCACGACGTAGCGGCCCAGGGTCGCGCCGGGTGCGAGTGCCTGCTGCAGCTCGGTCACCGCCAGCGGCAGGGAGCGGCCGCCGGTGACGTCGAGCTCGTCCGCGGCGGCTTCGCTGCGCGGCCCCATGCGCGAGGGCGCGAGCATCGGCGCGCGCGCGACCCATGCGACCAGCTCGCGGCAGGCCTCGCAGCGATCGAGGTGCAGCTCGAGCCGCGTCTGTGCGGCGTCGTCGAGCACGCCGGCCATGAGCGCGACGACGTCGTCGGGCAGCAGGCACGCGTCGTCGTTCACCGGCGGCCTCCGACCGCCGGCCTTGCACGGCCGCGCGATTGCGTGCAGAGTTCACCGAGGGCGCCGCGCGCCGCGAAGGCCGCGAGAGCCCCGAGGGCATGGTGGACGCCGACGCGTTGTGTGGCTCGCTGGTGCAGCGCCTCGCGCGACCACCGGCAGCGGAGCAACGCGAGCCCTGCGCACCGAGCTGTGGGCCTGCTGGCAACGCGCGTGCACGCGCAGGCCGCGGCTGCGGGTCACGCCCGAGGCCTGGCTCGATCGCGTGGCCGCGGCGCTGGGCGACACCGACGATCCCGCCGCCGCGCTCGAGCGGTTGCACACCGACGATCTGCACCTGGTCGCGGCGGTCGGCGCGGGCGCGGCCGGGGCCCTGGGCGAGCTCGAGGTCGAGGTCATCGAGCCGTTGTCGCGCGTGCTGGGCCCGATGCAGCTGCCGGCCGCGGTGGTCGACGAGGTCAAGCAGATCGTCCGCACCAAGCTGTTGGTCGCCGAGCAGGGCCGCCCGCCGCGGGTGCTCGAGTACTCCGGCCGCGGCGAGCTGCGCAGCTGGGTCGGCGTGATCGCGACCCGTGAGGCACTGACGCTGCTTCGCCGCGGCGGCCGCGAGACGACCCCGGCCGACGACGTCATGCTCGCGGTGCCCTCGCCGGTGACCGGCCCCGAGCTCGACTTCCTCAAGGATCACTACAAGGACGAGTTCCGCACCGCCTTCACCCACGCGCTGCAGGAGCTGTCCCCGCGCGAGCGCAACGCGTTGCGGCATCACTACGTCCACGGTCTCACCATCGATCAGATCGCGACGTTGTACGGCATCCACCGCTCGAACGCGGCGCGCCGCATCGCCAAGGCCCGCGAGTCGCTGCTGTCGGCGACGCGGCGGCGGCTGGTGCTGGGGCTCAAGGTCGATCGGGGGGAGTTCGAGAGCATCATGCGCCTCATCGAGAGTCGCATCGACGTGAGCATCGGTCGCATGCTCGGCCGCGACGACGGGTCCGCCGCGTAGACGCGACCGCGGGCCCCAGGTCGCGATTTTTTCGCCCCGCGGGCTCACTCGGGCGGCGGGGGGCGGCGGACCCGCTCGAGCAGCGCCGCCTCGGGCGTGCCCGGCTCGGGTTCCTCGTTGTAGCCCCAGCGGACGTCGGGCGGCAGCGACATGAGGATCGACTCGGTGCGACCGCCGGTGCGCAGGCCGAAGACGGTGCCACGGTCGTACAGCAGGTTGAACTCGACGTAGCGACCGCGGCGCAGCTTCTGCCACGCGCGCTCGCGCTCGCCCCACGGCGTCTGCATGCGCCGCCGCACGATCGGTGCGTAGGCCTCGACGAAGCGGCGGCCGCCGTCGTCGATCATGTCGAGCAGCGCATCGGCATGCCCGGGCTGCGACTCGTCGACGTAGAGGTAGTCGAAGAAGATGCCGCCGACGCCGCGACGCTCGCCGCGGTGCGGCAGGTAGAAGTAGCGATCGCACCAGTCGCGCAGCTTGGCGTGATCGACGTGCGCCCCGTGGCGCTCGCAGTAGGCCTGCCACACCGCGTGGAAGTGGGCCTCGTCCTCGGGGAAGTGGTAGTACGGCGTCAGATCGGCGCCGCCGCCGAACCAGCGCTTGTCGCCGTGTTCGATGTGGCGGAAGTTGGCGTGCACGGTCGGGACCCACGGGTTGCGCGGGTGGATCACCAGCGACACGCCGCAGGCGAAGAACTGCGTGCCGCTGCCCGGCAGGTCCTTGGCGAAGTTGGACGACATCTCGCCGTGCACGGCCGAGACGTTGACGCCGCCCTTCTCGAACACGGTGCCGTCGACGAGCACGCGCGAGGTGCCGCCGCCGCCGCCCTCGCGCACCCACGAGTCGGGGCGGAACGAGGCCTCGCCGCCGCCCTCGCGCTCGAGCCCCTCGAGCCCCGCGCAGATGACGTCTTGGAGGCGACCGATGACGGTCTGCACCCGCGCCTGGAACGAGGATCGCTCGTCGGACATGGCCGGCAGCATAGCAAGCGGCCGAAGGCGGCGCGGGCCGCGAGGCCGGCTTCGGGCCGCACGTTGCGCGGGACGGGCCCGCGGCCGATCGGGCCCGGCGTGCCGCAATGCGCCGCCCTCGGCCCTCGTCGCTGGCCCGCGCGCAGCGGCTGCGCCACGATCGATCGTGGATCCGGTGCCGTCTCGCGCCCGCCCGCAGCTGCCGACCGCGCTCGCATGGGCCGGTGCGATGACGCTGCTGCTCGCGGTGCTGGTGGGTTGGCTGCCGCAGGGCCCGCTCGCGCCGCATGCGATCGAGCCGCCGTGCACGGTCGAGCCCGAGCCGCCCGCGGCGGCACCGGGCCCCGCGAGCGCGGGTGGGTTGTTGTACCGCCGCGCGTTCCTGGGCGACGAACCGGTGCGCTCGCCGTGGATCGAGGCGGTCGGCGTGACGCTGCCGGGCGATCCGGCGCAGCCGGGCGCGGGCCTGCGGTTGCGCGGCGTCGCCGGCGGCCACCTGCGGATCGCACCGGAGTCGACGCTGCCGATGGCGCTGGCCGAGCGCATGGCCGTGACGCTGTTCGCACCCGAGCCCATGCGCGTCGAGCTCGAGCTGGTCGACGGCCGCACCGGCGCGCGGCTGCTGCGACCGGTCGCCCTGGTCGAAGGACCGCAGCGGCTCGACCTCGCGCTGGTCGACTTCCACTACGAGCGCGGCCGCGTGGCACTGGCGAGTCGTGCGGTGCGCTGGGGCCTGCGCTTCGTCGACGCCGGCGAGATCGAGCTGCGTGCGATCGAGCTGCTGGGCGATGGCAGCACCGGCGCCGACGATCGTGCGCTCGCGGTCCTGCGCGACAGCTTCGACGATCCCAGCCAGGTCCGCGTACACCGTCGCGGCGCCTTCGCGCTGCTCACCGATGCACCGGCGCTCGACGCCCGCGCGGTGCTCGATGCGCTCGACGGCATGCTCGCGCACACGCGCGCGGTGCTGCCGTCGATGCCGCCGCTGCGCGGCGCAGTGCCGCTGCTGGTGTTCCGCGACGACGCGGCCTATCGCCGATTCTGGCGCCGCACCGGCACCCGCGTGGGCAAGCCGCTGGCACCGCTGTCGGCCGACGAGGGCTACACCTGGCAGGGCATCGCCACGGCCTCCTACGACGACCGCTACGGCGCGGTGCGACCGACCTACGTGCACGAGGCCCATCACGCCGTGCTCGAGCGCGCGTGGGACCTCGCGGCGCAGCGCAGCTGGTTGTTCGAGGGCCTCGCGGTGCTCGAGCAGCTGCAGTGGTCGCAGCAGGATCTCGCGCCGGTGTACCGCCGCGGCCTGCGTCGCGCCGACGCGATGTCGCACCTGCGCGAGCTGCTCGACGGCCGACCGATCGCGACCGAACGCTACTGGCAGGCGACGCTGTTCGTGCGCTGGCTCTTGGCCGATCCCGGGCGCACCGCCGCGCTCGACGCCGCGATGGTCGAGATGGCCGCGCGCGGCTCGACCGAGCTGGCGCCGCTGGCCCCGCGCGACTTCGGCAGCGACCTGCGGGCGCTGGGTCGCGAGTTCTGGTCGTGGGCTTGGGTCAGCTTCGGGATCTGATAGCGTGGCCGCGACGCCGATGCTGTGGGCCTGGTTTCTCCCCGGTGAGGTCGCGATGCCGACCGAGCAGCTGCGCGAGGCCGTGCCTGGCCTCGCGGGCATCACCGGCTTCTTGCTGTTTCCCATGCTGGGCGCGTGGGTGCGGCTGCTGTTGCAGTACCTCGAGCGCGGCCGCCCCGGCATCGCGCGGCCGCGACCGGTCTCGGGTCTGGGCCTGGTGCGCGCCTTGGGCACCACCATCGCGCTGCTGTTCTTCGTGCTGACGACGATCCGTGCCGGCAGCGAGCTGCGCGACATCCATGCCGAGGCGCCGGTGTTCGGCAGCGCGCTGCAGGGCTTCGTGGTCGGGATGGGCTTCTGGGCCATCTACGCGGTGGCGCTGTCGGCCCTGCGGCGGCAGGCCACGCCGCGCAGCCGACCCGAGTCGCGGCTGACACCGCTGCGCTGAGAGGCGGTCGGCGGATGCCGACGGCCTCTGGTCGGCATTCGCTGTCGGGCTCCGGGCGACATCGCTGTCATACCGCGGTCGCGCACGCGATCGCGCGGGCGAAGTGCGATGCGCCACGTGATCGTCGGTCGCTCCGGAGACACCATCGATGTGCGGGGCGCGGCTCCGCGGTGAAGGTGTCCATGTTGGCTTCGTTGCTCGCGCTCGCGCTGTCGTCCTGGGGTCCGCCGGTGCTCCCCGAACCCTCGGTGGTCGACGCGACGCCGCCACCGGTGCAGCGCCCCGGCAGCGCCGATGCGACCGCCACGGCCACGACCGCCGCAGCGACGACCCACACCGCCGATCCGTTCGTGGGCCCCCCCGGCGAGCCCGCCGTCGCGGTCGCACCGGCGGCGATCGAGCCCCCCGCGCCCGCGATCGCGCCGGCCCCGACGGCCCCGCCACCGCCGCTCGCCGAGCTCGACGACGTCGCGACCCTCGGGCCCCAGCGCGTGCCCGCGGGTTGGGTCCGCGTGGGCGCGCCACGCTGGCGCGGCAGCGGCTTGCTCGCGACCGGTGCGAGCCTGTTCGCGATGATGGGGCTGTTCCAGATCGGCGACGCGGTGCTGTGTGGCGGCTGTGCCATCGGCGGCATCGAGCACGCGTTCGCGGCGGGCTCGCTCGCGTTCGTCGGTGCCGGCGGTCACGTGCGTGGCGGCCACGACGCGTTCGCGGACGCGGTCGCGCGCCGCAGCCGTTCGGTTCGCACCGCGCGCCTCGCCGGCGCCGCGCTGCTGGCCGGCGGCGTGTTGCTGGGCATCGCGAACGACGTGATGTGGTACCGCTGCGTGATGTCCGGCGGCGGCCCCTTCGGCAGCGACGGCAACTGCCGCTACGGGCTGTCGCGCGGCCTGATGGATCTGTCGGTCGCGGCGGCCGGCAGCGGCCTGGCGCTCACGACCTGGGGTGCTCGCTACCGTCGCGATCGCGACGCCTACGCGCTGGGCCGCGTGATCGCAGCGCCGACGCTCCACCGCGGCGGCGCCGGCCTCACCTTGGGGATGCGGTTCTGAGCAGGGCGCCGCGTCTGTTGTTGTTGCTGTCGTTCGCGGTGGGTGGCTGCGCGACGGCCCCGCCGGCGGCGACCATCGCGATGCCGCGCGATGCGTTGGATCCCGGCATGACCCTGCGCAGCGAGATCGCGTTGCCGCCGGGGGCCGCGAATCCGTCGATGTCCCTGGCCGGGCCGTCCCACGCGGACGACGGCAGCGCGGCGGTGATGCTGCCGCCGCAGTGCGTCGACGCGCGCGAGCGTCCGCGTCGCTGTCGACCGTGACGCCTCACGGCCAGCGCGCGTGCAGGATCGTGTAGCCCGCGATCGTGGTCGCGTCGATGTGCGCGCCGGCCTCGTGCAGACCCGCGCTCGAGACCCCCGCGCGCGAGACCACCACGAACGCGTCGCCGCCGGGTGCCATCCACGGCCGCAGTCCTCGCAGCAGCGCGACCAGGGCACCGCGCTCGGCGTGGGTCGGGGGATTGACCAACGCCAGCGACACGCTCGCGGGCGCGATCGGGTCGCCCTCGCGGGGCGCCTGCGCAGGGGTCGGCAGGCCGTCGCGGACCCACAGCACCAGGCGCTCGCGCGCAGCCGCGAGGTTGTCGCGCAACAGCGCGGCCGCGACGAGGTTGCTCTCGATGGCGAGCAGCCGCGCCTGCGGCCAGCGCACGCTGGCGAAGCGCGCCAGCGGACCGATGCCGGCGCACAGATCGAGCACCAGCGCCGGCGCGGCCGCGACCCGATCGGCCCACGCCGCGACGTGTTCGATCAGCACGCGGGTGCCGCGGTCGAGCTCGCGGCGCGAGAACACGCCGGGCGCGGCATGCATCGGCTCGGGCCCCAGCCACGGATCCGCAAACGCGTGCCGGAGCTCGATCCACGTCCGCGCCAAGCCGAGGTCGCGCTGGTCCTCGAACACGCTCTTCATCAGGCGATAGCCCTGGTCGCGATCGACGGTCTCGACGTTGCCGAGCAACGCGACCATCGCGTCGGCCAGGCTCTCGGCGCCCTTGTGCTTGCGTGCACAACACCACAGCGCGCCGCCGGGTCGCAGCGCGCGGGCGCCCAGGGCCAGGCACGCGAAGCTGAAGTCCTTGCCCAAGTGCGCGCGCGGCCACACCGCTGCGTCGGTGAAGTCGGCGAGCGCCGCGAGCGCGGCGTCGTCGTCGGCGCGGATGCAGCGATCGCGCGCGCCGGCGAGCTCGCGCACGTCGAGCACGATGCGCGTGGCCGGCCCACGCAGACCCGGCAACTCGCCGGCATGCACCACGAGCACGCCGCGCGGGTCGACCGTGGCCAGCGCGCGCGACAGCAACAGCACGCCGGCGTCGTCGGCACGCAATCCCTCGGTCATCGCCGGCCCCGAGCGTACCCGACACGCGCCGGCGTGTGCGCGCAACCCAGCGAAATGCCGCCGAAAAACCCGGCCCCGTCGGCCGCGCCCTCGCGGTCGCGATCGTTCGGTGGTAGACCGGGGACCGAAACGTGATGGTGGCTCGCGAGCCGCCCGCGTCGTCGGTCTACTGCCGAGGACGCGCCGCTCGCGACGCAACCGGGCCGGGCCCACGCGCTGCGCGGTACGAACGCAGCGATTCGACCGGCCGCACGCGCGCCGAAAGCAGGTCGCGCGCACCACTTGATCCCGCGGTCTCGCCCGTGACTCCAATCGAAACGTTCCTCCCGCTCGTCGAGCCCGACGCGCTCGCCAAGATCTCCAGTGCCAAGGCTTTCAAGGCCGGACGCGAGCTGTTCGACGCCAAGGGCGTCGTCGACCTCGTGTTCGGCGGCGACGCCGTCAGCGGCCGCGTGCGCGGCTCCACGCCGGCGCCGCATTCGACCTCGATCAAGCTCGAGGCGCCAGGCCGACTCGGGGCCCAGTGCACCTGTCCGACCTTCGCCGACGGCTGGGAGAAGTTCTGCCACCACGCGGTCGCGCTGGCGTTCGCGCTGCGGCAGCAGTACCAGTCCGGCGGCGAGATCACGACCACGCAGAACCCCTGGGTCGCGGACATCGCCGGCGGAGAGGTCCCCGGCGGCCACCGCTACACCATCGCGCAGCGCGGGAGCACGTGGCTGGTGCAGGCGTTCCAGGGCGGCGCCGCGGTCGACCCCCGCCGCGGTCGCGGTCGCGAGGGCCTGTCGCCGGCGGACCGGCTGATCCGCCACTTCCTCGCGCAGGAGATCGATCGCAGCGACGACGGTGCGCACGAGCTCGACGACACCGCGCTGTCGGGCCTGCTGTACTTCGCGCGCAACGCCAACGTCAGCGTCAAGGGTCTGGGCCGCCTGCGCTTCGCGCCCGAGCCCGCGACCCTGCGCGTGCGCGCCGAGCCCCGACCCGACGGCAAGCTCGACCTGCACGCGTACCTCGAGCACGTGCCCAGCGCGCGCACGTTCGAGGTCGACAAGGGCCGCGTGATCGCGGGCGCGCCGACGTGGTTCCTCGCGCCCGAGAGCTGCGAGCTGTTCCTCGTGCTCGACACCCCGCCGTGGGTGCTCGAGGCCATCGCCAAGCAGCCCCGCATCGTGATGGACGCACGGGTCGACGCGGCGGCCATGGACTCCTTGTCGGAGCGGCTGCACACCGTCGGCGTGCCGCGGGCCGATCTGTTCGCGCTCGCCAGCGACGCGCGCAACGTCGAGCAGATCATCGTCACCATCGAGGGCGATCCCAACCGCGTCAAGGTCCAGCTGGCCGCGCGCTATGGCGTGGTCACCCTGGGCATCGCCGGCGAAGACCCCGAGACCGCGCGGTACTCCATGACCGCGGGCACCTCGTCGATCTCGTTCTATCGCGACCTCGACGCCGAGGCGACCGCGCGCAAGACCCTGCTCGACCTCAAGCTCGAGTGGAGCGCGGGCGACGACGCGTTCGTTGCCAGCGGCGACGCAGCCATCGAGTTTCTCATCGCCGGCCTGCCGCTGCTGCCCGAGAGCTGGGAGCGGCGCGTGCCCAAGCTGCCCAAGATCCGATCCAAGTCGCCGACGCCGCGGGTGTCGGTGTCGAGCGGCGACGGCTCGGTGCTCGACGTCGAAGCCGTGGTCGACATCGAGGGCGAGACCGATCTGATCTCGTTCCGCGATCTCCTGCGCTGGCTGCACGAGGGCCGCCGCTGGGTCACGCTCGCCGACGGCAGCGTGGTCAAGCTCGATCCCAAGATCCTGCAGCCGGTCGCCGAGGCCACCGGCGACATGCAGTTCGACAAGGACGGCAAGGCCGAGGTCTCCACGCTCGAGCTCGGCGCGCTCTCGCGACTGCTCACCGAGGTGCCCAGCGCCGAGGTCGCCAAGGAGGTGCGCTCGCTGCTGGCCGGCATGACCGGCGAGCGTGCCGCGAAGGCGCCGCGCAAGGCCAAGGCCCTGGGCGCCAAGCTGCGCGAGTACCAGAAGTCGGGTTTCGCGTGGCTGTGGCAGCTGCACGAGAACCGCATGACCGGCGTGCTCGCCGACGACATGGGTCTGGGCAAGACCGTGCAGGCGCTGGCGCTGCTGACCAAGGCCAAGGAGGAGGAGGGCAACGCACCGACGTTGATCGTGTGCCCGACCTCGGTGCTGCTGGTGTGGAAGCAGGAGGTCGCGAAGTGGGCGCCGTCGCTGTCGCTGCTGGTGTGGCACGGCCCCGAGCGCATGGAGAATGCGCGCCTGCTCAAGAAGACCGACGTGGTCGTGACCAGCTACGCGCTCCTCCGCCGCGACATCGACGAGCTGTCGAAGATCCGCTTCCGCTACGTCATCCTCGACGAGGCGCAGTACATCAAGAACTGGACCACCAGCACCGCCAAGAGCGCCAAGCAGCTCAAGAGCGATCACCGGCTGGCGATGTCGGGCACGCCGGTCGAGAACCACCTCATCGACCTGTGGGCCATCTTCGACTTCCTCGCGCCGGGCTTCCTCGGGAAGCTGACCGACTTCCAGAAGAACTACGTCAAGCCCATCGAAGACGGTGACACCCGCGTGCTCGAGCAGCTGCGCACGCGCGTGCGCCCGTTCGTGATGCGGCGCAAGAAGGAAGACGTCGCCTCGGAGCTGCCGGCCAAGACCGAGCAGGTCATCTACTGCCACTTCGGCCGCACACAGCTGGGCCTGTACAACCGCATCCTCAAGGCGGCCAAGGACGAGATCACCGGCCGCATCGACGAGGTCGGCGTGGAGAAGGCGCAGATGACGATCCTGGCCGCGCTCACGCGCCTGCGTCAGGTCTGCTGCGATCCGCAGCTGCTGGGCCTGCCCGAGGGCACGCCGGTGCCGCCGTCGTGCAAGCTCGAGGCCTTCGAGGAGCTCATCGCCGACGCGGTGGGCTCGGGCCGCAAGATCCTGGTGTTCTCGCAGTTCGTCGAGATGCAGAAGATCCTCGGCGCCTCGCTCGAGAAGCTCGGCATCGAGTACCTGTGGCTGCACGGCGGCACCAAGAACCGCGAGGAGCTGGTCGGGAAGTTCCAGACCACCGGCGGCCCGCCGGTCTTCCTCATCAGCCTCAAGGCCGGCGGCAGCGGCCTCACCCTGACCGAGGCCGACACCGTGATCCACTTCGATCCGTGGTGGAACCCGGCGGTCGAAGACCAGGCCACCGACCGTGCCCACCGCATCGGCCAGGACAAGCCCGTGATGGTCTATCGCATGGTCGTCGAGGACACCGTCGAGCAGAAGATGGTCGAGCTGGGCCAGCGCAAGCGCGCGGTGGCCGAGAGCGCGCTGGGCCGCGACGCCACCGGCGGCAAGAGCCTGACGATGGACGACGTCGAGGAGCTGCTGCGCACGCCGGCGATCAATCCTTGGGATTGATCGCGATGGGCTCGCGCGCGGACGAAGCGCGCGGCAGGCCCGGCGGCCCGGGGGGAGGAAGCGCGACCGTTCGAGGCCACCACCTGCTAGAGTCGCGTGGTGCTCGACGACGACGCACTGACGCGACTGCTCGCGGATGGCGAGTCCGATCGTTGCGAACGCAAGGAGTCCGCCAGCGATCTCGACCGCATCGCTCAGGCCGTGTGCGCCTTCGCGAACGACATGCCCGGCCACGGACTCCCGGGCTACGTGTTCGTCGGCGTTCGTGACGACGGCACCCACGCCGGCGAGCCCATCACGGACGAACTGCTGCCCCACGCTGACGTCGTGGCGCTCGGGTTGGATCGAACGCCGCGCGCGCCCGCTCGCACCGGTAGGCCCGGAGCTGCCCTCGGGCAACATGCGACCGCTCGGATACGTCGTGCTCCAACACGCCGCCAAGAAGGCCAACGAGCCGGCGCGCGCGTACATGCGGTGGATCGAGCGCTTCGTCTCGGCCTACCACGAGACGATCGCCGGCGACCAGCCGCCAGTGCTCGGCGACGACCCGGCCCGGCTCGCCTTGATCCGGCACTTCCGGAGCCTGCTCCCGCTCTCGCTCGAGGCGCGCAAACCCGTGTTCGACCTGACCGCGGCCGACGGGGCGATCGGCAGCCACGCGCGCATCGTGCAGGACGCCGCAGCGATGTTCGAGGCGCTGGTCCGCGCACTGGCGGACGGGATCGGGCTGCAGCTCGCCTGATCCGCAAACCCGTGCGCGGGCGGGCCCCTCACCCCGCGGCGCGCACGCCGTAGGTCTGCTCGATGAAGCGGCGCAGCTGCTTCGAGATCGGCCCCGCGCAGTAGCCCCGCAACAGCGCCGCGGCGGCGCCGGGCTCGAGCGCGGTGTCGCCGTCGGGGCTGAGCGCGAGCGTCACGTCGTAGCGTGGGTCGCCCGGGCCGGCGCCGCCCCAGTCGATCACGCCGGTGAGCGCATCGCCGTCGACGATGACGTTGTCGAGCGTGAAGTCGCCGTGGATGAGCGTCTCGGGCGCGTGGGCCGGGCGATCGCGGACCAGGCGCATGACCAGGTCCTGCATCCGCCCGGTCGCGCGACGGGTGCGTCGCAGCACGCGGTCGAACCACGTCGGCGAGTCCTCGGGTCGCAGCGCGTCGGGGATCGGCGTGGCGTGGATGCGCGCGGCGACCTCGCCGACCGCGGTGTACCAGCCGCGACGGACCTCGGCGTCGGGCTCGCGACGCAGTCGCTGCTGCAGCGACTCGCCCGGCAGGCGCGACACACATAGCCACGCCTCGCGCTCGCCCTCGTGTTCGCGCACGTGCAGTCCGATCGCGGTCGGGATCGGCAGGCCCGAGCCGGCGAGCTCGACCAGCGCGCGGTACTCCCACTCGGCGGCGCTGGACTCGAGCACGCCGCGCATGCGCTTGAGCACGATCGGCGCGTCGACCACGAACGCGACGGATGCCGACGCGCCCTGCTCGGGCAGCTCGAACGCGGGCTCGGCCGGCAACCAGCCCCGCACGGCCTCGGGCAGCTCGTTCGCGCGCAGCGGCTCCACCTTCGCACAAGCGTACCAGCCCGGCGGGCGGCGATCACCGCGGCGGCGCGCCGGGGCACGAACGCCAGCGACGGCGCGGCGGGCAGCGCGGCACCACGGCGTGGCCGGTACGGCTGCGACGGCGCCGGTGCGCGGGGCACCGCCGCGCGCGTCACGAGCCGGTCGACACGACCGGCTGCGCGTCGTTCTCCGAGCACAGCACCACCAGCAGGTTGCTCACCAACGCCGCCGTGCGGGACTCGTCGAGCGCGACGACCTTCTGCTCGCGCAGGTTGTCGAGCGCCATCTTCACCATCGTGACCGCGCCTTCGACGATGCGCTGGCGCGCGTCGATGATGGCCTCGGCCTGCTGCCGACGCAGCATCACGCCGGCGATCTCGGGCGCGTAGGCGAGGTGGCTCAGGCGCACCTCGAGCACCTCGACGCCGGCGTGGGACAGCCGCTCGCGCAGCTGCGCCATCAGCTCGACGTTGACCTCGGACGAGTCACCGCGCAGCGAGACCTGGCCGGGGCCGGCAGCGTCGTAGGGATGCTTGGCCGCGGTGGTGCGGATGGCCGCCTCGGTCTGCACCGCGACGTACGACTCGTAGTGCTCGACGTCGAACACCGCCTGCGCGGTGTCCTTGACGCGCCACACCACGACCGCGCCGATCTCGATGGGGTTGCCGCGCAGGTCGTTGACCTTGAGCTTGGCGCTGTCGAAGTTGCGCACGCGCAGCGAGATCGCACGGCGCGAGGTGAAGGGGTTGATCCAGTGGAACCCGGGCTTGCGCAGGGTGCCCTTGTACTTGCCCAGCAGCAGCACGACCTTGCTCTGGTTGGGCTCGACCAGCACGAGCCCGCGCATGACGATGAAGCCCAGGCCGAAGAAGAACAGCAGCGGCAGCGACAGCAAGAGCATCAGCACGCCGGGTAGCTGCAGCCCGCGATAGTCCCGCTCGGTCGTCGCGGCGATCTCGACCGACTGGTGGTGTGCGAGGGCGCCCGGGCTTTCGTCGCGGTAGGTCATGGTGCGCGGAGCGTAGCTCCATCCCGATAGACCAGCGAGATGGCGTTTCGATCACCGCGGCCGCGCCTGCGCGAGCGCGGCGTCGGATCTCACGCGCGCTCGCGCGCGACCAGCATGCGCGCGGCGAGATCGTCCGCGACCGCCTGGCCCCGCAGCCGCGCGACCAGGGCCAACGCGAACGCCAGCGCCGTGCCGACGCCGCGGCTGGTCACGATCGCGCCGTCGTCCACGACCGCGTGCGGCTGGTAGCGGACGTCGCCGAGCTGGGGCTCGAAGCCGGGGTAGCTGGTGACGCGGCGACCCTGCAGCACGCCGGCCTGCGCGAGCGCGATGGGGGCAGCGCAGATCGCCGCCAGCGCGCCGCCGCGCTGGTGCTGCGCCTTCACCAGGGCCTGCACCTGCGGGTCGTCGCGCAGCGTCGTCGCACCGGGCAGGCCACCGGGCAGCACGAGCCAGCCGAACCCCCGCGCGCCCGCGCTCGCGAGCGTGGTGTCGGCCACGACGGTGATGCCGTGGGCGCCGGCGACCTCGCGCTCGCGCACCGCGACCGTGGTGACCTCGACGCCCGCGCGACGCAGCACGTCGATGACGGTGACCGCCTCGATCTCCTCGAAGCCGGGTGCGAGCAGCACCGCGACCTCGTCGCTCATGGCAGCGTGCTGTCCTCGGCGAAGACGATGCCGCGCGCGGCGAAGCGCGGGCGGAACTCCTTGGCCATGGTCTGCAGCAGGATCTCCGCGTACTCGCGCGCCGGCGCCAGCCCCCAGCGACGGTCCTCGTCGTCGATGCCGTCGTCGTCGCGCGCGACCGCGGGGTTGCGGCGACCATAGTTGCGATCGAGCGCGACCAGCATGCCCGGCAGCGCCGCCGCGACCCAGGCCGGCACCGACGCGGCGATCGGCGAGGCCTGCTGCAGCCAGTCGAGCAGGTCCCAGCCCAGCTCGCGATGGCGGACCTCGTCGCGCACGATGCGGTCGAGCGCCGCGCGGGCGCTGGGTCGATCGCAGCGCTCGCGCAGGTGCACGAACAGCGGCACCGCCACGGTCTCACCCAGGCAGAACTCGCGCACGACCACACGCAGCACGTCGAAGTGCAGGTCGGCCTGGTCGCGCACCAACGCCAGGGTCTCGACCTCGATCGCGGGCGGTTCGTGGCCGCCGGCGTCGAGGTAGACCTCATGGCTCAGCCGCGAGTGGGCCAGCTCGTCGGCGACGACCGCGAGCCCGGCGTCGATGAGGTCTGGCGGCGCGCCCAGCTGCATCAGCCACAGCACGAGGTTCTGCGTGTGCGCGGCGGAGGTGTACTCCGCCGCGATGCGGTCTTGCCACTGTCGCTGGACTCGGATCGACGCGCTCACGGATTCACCCTGCCGGACAGTCGACGCGTCGCGGCGGCGGCGGATTGCAGCTCGCGTCCGCGGGACAGTCGCCGGTGGGAAAGTACATCGTGCAGTCCTTCGCGCCGGCCTTGCCCTCGATGGTGAAGCCGGGGCCGACGTCGATGACGCTGCCGTCGTCCCACTTCGGGCACGGGTACTCGCGCGGTGCCGGGGGATTGCAGGTGTGTTGCGGCTCGCCCGGCGGCTGCGAGCAGTCGACCGCGATCATGGTCTGGCAGCCGTTGCCGTTGCGCATCACCGACCAACGGCCTTCGCGCCCGTCCTGGGCGGTGGTGCCGTCGCCGGCATCGCCACCGCCGTCGGGTTGCGGCTGCGGGTCCGCGGTCGTCGGCGCGGCCGTGGTCGCCGGCGGCTCGGGACCCGTGGTGCCCGAGCCGGCGCACGCCGGCGCCGCGGCGATGGTGAGGACCAGGGGCGCGGCGAAGCGACGACGAGGTTCGCGTGCAGGCACGAGCCTAGTTTCGCCCAGCGCGACACCACGCGGCAAGGCCCCTTCGGGATCACCGCGCGCTGCAGTAGGCTGCTTGCCACGATGCTCACGCGCGCCGAAGCCACGGGATTCCGCGAGACCTCGCTGCACGCCGACGTGATGGCCTTCGTCGCAGCACTGGCCCAGGCCCGCGACCCACGGCTGCACGTGACCGACTTCGGCGTCAGCCCCCAAGGCCGGACGCTGCCGCTGCTGGTGCTGTCGGAGCGCGGCGTGACCACGCCGCAGCAGGCGCGCGCGCTCGGGCGCCCGGTCGTGCTCGTGCTCGACGGCATCCACCCCGGCGAGGTCGAGGGCAAGGAGGCCAGCCTCGCGCTGGTCCGCGACCTGCTCGCGGGCACAGACGAGCTCGACGCGCTGCTGCGGCACATCACGTTGGTGGTGGTGCCGCTGTTCAACCCCGACGGCAACGACGCGCTCGATCCGCACAACCGCAGGCTCGACCTCGCCAAGCTCAGCGGCCAACCCGGCCCGCTCGTGGGCACGCGCACGCAGAGCCACGGCATCAACCTCAACCGCGACTACCTGCGCCAGGCAGCACCGGAGATGCGTGCGCTGCAGTCGCGCGTGTGCATCCCGTGGGCGCCGGATCTCACCATCGACAACCACGCCACCAACGGCAGCGTGCACCGCTTCCACATGAGCGTCGACATCCCGCACACGGTCAAGAGCGGCCGCGCAGAGCCCATCGAGTTCATGCGCGAGCGCCTGGTGCCCGAGGTCATGGCCGCGGTGCGCACGCGCGGCTTCGACTCGGGTTGGTACGGCAACTTCGCGGAGGACGAGCGCATCCTCGACGCCGGCGGCGACGTCGATCCGACCACTTCGGTCGGCGAGGGCTGGATGACGTATCCCCATCACCCGCGCTTCGGCTCCAACTACCGCGGCTTGACCAACCGCCTCGATCTGCTGCTCGAGTGCTACAGCTACCTCAGCTTCGAGCAGCGGGTCGCGACCGCGTCCGCGTGGCAGATCGAAACCCTGCGCTGGGTCGCGGCCCACGCCGACGACGTGCGCGAGGTCGTGGCCGCGAGCCAACGCCCGCCCGATCGCATCGCGGTGCGCTACCGCTTGGAAGCCTTCCGTGCGCCGGTCGAGGTGCTGACCCGCACGCCGCGCACGCTCGAGGGCGCGCCGACGAGCGTACGGCTGCCGCACTACGCGAACTTCGTCGGCACGACCGTGGTCGATCGCCCGCGTGCCTACCTCGTGCCGCCGCCGGTCGCCGAACACCTGCGCGCGCACGGTCTGTCGGTCACGCCTGCGACCGGCACGCTGGCGTGCGAGCGCGCGACGCTCGAGCAGGCCAGCAGCGAGGGCGGCCGCGCCATCCTCGAAGCCGCGAGCTTCGGCGACCTCTCGGTGTCGTGGCGACGCGAGCGCGTCGAGCCGCCGCCGGGTTGGTCGATGGTCGCGACCGATCAACCGCTGGGCGCGATCGCGGTGTACCTGTGCGAGCCCGAGAGCGACGACGGTGCGTTCGAGAACGGCTTGCTGCCGCTGCCGGCGGTGGGCGAGACCCTGCCGAGCGCGCGCGTCCTCGACGACACCGCGGCCGCACCGTAACCACCGCCCGCCTGCGGGGATACCCGCGGCATGACGGCCTCGCTTCGCATCCTCGGCGTGCTCGCGTGCGCGCACTCGATCACCGCCTGTGCCGCGGCGCCCGAGGATCCCGCGCGCGGCAGCTCGAGCAGCAGCGGCGGGTCGAGCGACGGCGGCAGTGACGACGGCGTGCTCGATCCGGCGCCCGAGGTCGTACCGCAGGGCGACACCGCGCTGCAGCAGTGGTTGCCACGCGCGCTGTACCGCGACTGGCCCGCAGAGTCGGCCATCCATCCGTCGGCCGGACCCCACGGCGGCAGCGTGCGGACCTTCGTCGACCCCGCGCTGTTCGAGTCGTTGCAAGCCGGCAGCGCCGAGCACCCCGTCGGTGCGTCGGTGGTCAAGGAGCTGTACTCCGGCGGCGCACCGGTCGGCTGGGCCGTGATGGTCAAGATCGAGCCCGGCGCCGGCGGTGACGCTTGGTACTGGTACGAGCGTTCCGGCAGCAGCGTCTACGCCGACGGCCCCGGCGAGGCGTTGTGCACCGGCTGTCACAGCGCCGGGGTCGACTTCGTGCGGACACCCTTCCCGCTGCAGTGACGGCGAACGCCGGCGCCGCAGCGCACGGTGGCTCGCGTACACTCGCGAGATGCCCAAGCGGATCGCGTTGCTCCCGGGTTTGCTGGTCGCCGCCTCGCCCGCGTCGGTGTTGGCTGCCGACGTGCTCGTGGTCTCGAACAGCTACGCCGACGTGGTCGTGAACGACTTCGGCGTCAACACCTCCCACACGCTCACCGCGTGGGACGCGGACATGACGCCGACGCTCGACCAGCTGCAGCAGTACGACGTCGTGCTGCTGTTCGAGGACGGCGTGTTCGCGAACGCCGTCAACGTCGGCAACGTGCTCGCGCAGTACTACGAGGCCGGCGGACCCATCGTGACGGCGACGTTCTACCTGCAGGATCGCAGCGACGGCGGCTACGGCGGCTCGTGGGGCAACCTCGAGCAGTACGATCCGTTCGATGGTCAGGGCGGCGGCTGCGAGTACGGCCCCGACGATCTCGACCCGCTTTCGATCGTGGATCACCCGATCACCCAGGGCGTGCTGTCGCTGCACGGCAACTCCTATCGCGGCGGCGCGAACGCCAAGATGGACACGACCGTGCTGGCGTTGTGGTCGACACCGAACCCCATCGGCAACCCCGACCCGGTGGTCGGCTTCCGTCAGGACGGCAACAACTGCATCGTCGGCATCTCGATCGTCCCGCACGCGGCCAACTTCATGGGCGAGGTCTCGGGCGACTACTACGTGTTGTTCGACAACGCCCTGGCCTGGGCCGCGCAGTGCAACGTGCCCACGCCGTGCCACAACGGCGTGCTCGAGATGGGCGAGCAGTGCGACGACGGCAACTTCAGCAACACCGACGCCTGCGTCGGCGCCTGCGTCGATGCCAGCTGCGGCGACGGCTACGTCTACGCCGGCGTCGAGGCCTGCGACGACGGCGACGACGACAACACCAACGGCTGCCTGCAGGGCTGCATCGCGGCGAGCTGCGGCGACGGCTACGTCCATGCCGGCGTCGAAGGCTGCGACGACGGCAACGACGACAACACCGACGCGTGCGTCGCGGGTTGCCAGCTCGCCAGCTGCGGCGACGGCTTCGTGCTGGCCAACTTCGAGGAGTGCGACGACGGCAACGACGTCGACGGCGACGGCTGCAGCGCCTGCGAGCTCGACGTGGTGGGTTCCAGCAGCGGCGCCGAGGGCTCGACCGGCAGCGAGACCGGCAGTGCCACCAGCGGCAGCACCGGGGTCACCAGCGCCGAGGGTAGCGGCGGCAGCTCCGGCGGCGCCGACGAAAGCGGCACCGTCACCGCGGCGGACAGCTCGGGCGGTGGCAGCGACACCTCGGCGGGCAGCGCGGCGTCGTTCGGCGATGGCGGCAGCGAGGGCGGCGTGAGCGGCCTGTCGGGTACGGGCGGCACGAGCCCCGAGGTCAGCGGCTGCAGCTGCCGCAGCGACGGCGGTGGCGCGACGCCGTGGTGGCTGCTCGCGCTCGCGCCGTGGTCGCTGCGTCGCCGACGCCGCACGGTCGCGGGGGGGTCGCGGTGAGACCCATGCGCCGCGGCGTGCTGATGCTGCTCCTGGCGACCGCGTGTCACGGCGGCGACGACGGCAGCGGCAGCGCCGGCGACGGTTCGGGCGAGGGCGAGGGCAGCGGCGGCGGGCCCGAGGGTGACTTCGATGCGCTCGTGCGGGTGCTGCCGGACAAGCGCGTGCTGGTGTTGTCGAACCACGACGTGCTCGACTGCCCGCTCGAGGATCGCATCGACGGCATGTGCACGCCCGACGGACTGTGGCTCGCGCAGATCGATCTGTTGCCCGCCGCACAGGCCGTCGGCAGCTACGAGCTGCAGGCCCTGGGCGGGGCCCGGGCCTCGACCGTGCTCGAGGGCGACAACTGCAGCCTGGTGCTGAGCTCGTTTCTCACCTCGATGGGCTCGCTGCGCATCGACACGATCGACGCGGAGCAGATCACCGGCGAGGTGATGGCGATGGAGGCCGGTCCGATGTCGCCGCCTACGACCGTGGACGGCACGTTCGTGGCCCGCGTCTGCCCGTGACCGGTGGTCGTGGCGCGAGCGCGGGCACGGCACCGTTGACGCGCCCACGCCGGCCCGGACAAGATCGCAGCGTGACTCGCCCTGGCCTACCCCTGCTCGTCTCGATCGCGCTCGTCGTCGCCTGCGGTGGCGACGACGGCGAAGCCTGCACCAACGCGGCCCAGTGCACCGCGACGACCGCGACCATGAGCGCGAGCGCGTCCGCGGGCTCCGAGTCCGGCAGCGGCGGCAGCGGTGGCAGCGGCGAGGACTCGGGCAGCAGCAGCGGCTCGACCGCGGGCGACGCCAGCGCGAGCTCGGTCACCGCCGACAGCGGCAGCAGCGGCGGAGACGTCGGCGCGTGCGACCCTGCGATGGCGCCGTTCGTGGCGCAGGCCCCGGCGCTGCCGCAGGCCTCGCTGCAGATCGACTTCGGCGCCGGCACCTGCGCGGCGACCTCGCTCACCGGTACCGCGCCGCAGCTGACGCTCGACGTGCAACGAAGCGGCCTGGTGGTTGCGACCGGCTTCGGTCTGGAGATCCAGAGCTCCAACATCGGTCTGGTGTTCGACGACCCACCGATGGGCGACTCGCAGGTCATCGACCTCGAGCCCGACATCCCGGTGACCATCGAAGCCACCGATGCCGCCGGGACGACGATGATCACCATCGCGTTCACCATCGACGCGGCCGGGCCGGTGCTGGCCGACACCAGCGTCGTGTTCCACTGACGGCGCGCGGGCGGCTGCGCGGCGGTTCGCTCAGCCGGCCGGCGTGAACTCGTCGCAGGTCTGATCGATCAACGCGACCGCCTCTTCGAAGAAGCCGTTGTAGCTGATCTCGCACACGCTGCCGCGGATGTGGTTGGGGAACATCTCGACCAGGGTGCGCAGCTTGACCGCGTCCTCGCTCTCGGCGGGGCACACCGGCGCGGGCTGGTCAACGTCGTCGATCAGGCCCAGCATCACGATCGCGTTCGCGTCGCCCTTCTTCGACGCGATGACGTTGGCGTACCAGCCCTCGGGCGTGCCGTTGCTGCCCTTGTCCTCTTCGTCCGTGATCATCGTGACGACCAGGATCGCGTCGTCGCGGATGAAACCCTCGTTGCACGCGCCCGGCTGCGACAGCTCCTCCGACAGCGCCGACACCATCGCGCTGGCGGCCCGCTCGTCGCTGTCGCCATCGCTGCCGACCTTGGCCGCGCACTGGAACGCCGCCGGCAGATCGGGCTCGGTCGCGTCCATGAAGCGCAGGCCGCTGGAGAAGTTGCACTGCATGTTGGTCGCGTCGCCCCCCAGCGGGTAGGTCACGCCCGCGCCCAGGGTCGCGTCACACGGCGACGGCGGGCCCTGGCCGCAGGGGTACGCGGGGTTGTCGGGGCACACGCCCCCGAAGAAGTTGCACAGCAGCTCGCACTCACCGCCCCACGCCGCGTCGGTGTCGACCACCATCACGTGGTAGTCCTGCGCGTCGGTCAGGGTGTTCTGGATCGTGAGCATGAAGCCGGGAAAGCTCGTGATCAGCGAGTCCTGCTCGTCGCCCATGGACGACGAGTTGTCGATCACGAAGAGGAAGTCGACCTTGTGACAGCCCTCGCCGCCGCCACCCTCCTCCGCCGACGCTTGGGTCGCAGCGCCGACGTCGAGGATGAGTCCACCGCTTTCGGACCCGTCGCCACCGTTCGACGCGCCGCCGGACGCCGACCCGTCGTCGCTGCCGGGTCCCGACGGCGAGCCCACGCCGCTGCCGGTGAAGGCATCCTGTGTGTCGCGGCCGCCTGGATCACCGCACGCAGCCAGGGCGAGCGAGGTCGCGAGCATCGTGCACGCGCGACGCCGCGCGGGGCGAGGGCTCGAGAACTCCGGCATCGGCCCGATCATCCCACACGATCGGACGGCTCGCGGCGGCAGCCGGCGCGCGTTCGTGCATGGCGCTCGTACGCGGACTGCGCAGGCGCCGACGCTGCGCGGGCCGCGAGCGAGCGCCAGTGCGCTCGGCCTGCACGGGGTGTCTCGTGGAGGGCCACGAAGGGCCGCGCCGCGCTGGCATCGCTCGACCGCGCCCGCGGATCCGCGGCAGACTCGACGAACGGATCGCAGTGCGGACCATTCGCGACGACGAGGAGGCGCTGCTGGCCGTGGACGGCCCGCTGGTGCTCGTCGTCACCCGCATCGCCCCGACCCCGGAGTCGTTCGCGCCGTTCCGCGACGCCATCCGCGAGCTGCTCGCCAGCAGCGACGGCCACGCCTACGTGCTCGTGGTGATGCGGGCGCGTCGGCCACGCCTGGTCGCCGACGTGCGCACGATGATGCTCGCGCTGTGGCGCGAGATCGGCGACCGCATCGTCGTCGCGGCTTGGATCGGCCGCGACTCCTTCGCCGGTGCGATCCAACGCAGCGTGGTCACGGGCCTGTCGCTGCTCGCGATCGCCCGCACGCCGATCAAGGTCGTCTCCGACGGCCGCGACGCGCTGGCGTGGTTCGTGGAACGCGATGCCACGCTGGCCGAGCACTGTGGGCGGTGGCAACAGGCCATCGACGCAGCGGTGATCGATCCCTGATCGCGGCGGATCACTCGCACGGCAGCACGTCGACGATCGCCCAGGTGCTCTCGAGCTCGCTGTGGTTCTGCTCGAACAGCTCGTCGCGTCCATCGCCGTCGAGGTCCAACACCACCGCGGCCGTCAGCGGCGGCAGCTCGCCGTCGACCGCCACGCCCGCGCCGGCATCCTGCGCGCCAGCGAACAGCCGCAGACCGTCGGTCGGCGCGAGCACCAACGGACCCGCGCCGGTGAACGCGCCCAGATACGCCGCCGTCGGCCCGGGTCCCAGCACGACGCCGGTGTAGCCGTCGCCGTCGCCGAGCCACAGCTCCACCTGCCGATCGCCGCCGTCCTCGGACTGCCGCAGCACGACGTCGAGCTCGCCGTTGCCGTCGAAGTCCGCGGCGCCGACCCAGGACCAGTACACCGCCGCGGGCGTGGGCAGCTCGTCGAGCGCACCGCTGGCGTCCACCGCGACCATCTGCAGCGCCTCGGACGGACCGAAGCCGATGCTCCCGGTCGAGTGCGCCACGGCGACCACACCCGCCACCGGCGTCTCGAAGACCGCGGTGAGGGCTTGCTCGACGTCGAGTGCGATCGCGCCACCTTGCACGAAGCCGCCGGCACCATCGCCGCGCCAGATCGTGACCGCACCGACCCCCGGCTCCGCGGTCGCGGCGGTGCCGAACGCGTCGAGCACACCGTCGCCGTCGCCATCGAGCCACTGCAGCATCCCCTCGCTCGGCAGCACCAGCGGCGACGACGACTCGGCGAAGGTCGCGTCGGCCGTGCCGGCGTACCAGGCCGCGGTGCCTTCGCCGCGCGTGAGCAGGTCGTCGCGGCCGTCGCCGTCGACATCCGCCAGGGCCAACGGCGCGCCCGCACGCACCAGCGGCGCGAGCGGCGTCGATTCGCGATCGGAATCGAACGCAAACCCGGTCAGCTGGGTGGTACCCGCGTCCTCGACGATGCGCCACAGCTCGATCGCGCCGTCGCCGTCGACGTCGGCCGGCACGAAGGCCTCGCCGACGAGCTCGGGCAACGGCGTCCGCACCAGACACAGCGTGGCCGCGGCGCCGCCGCTGCTCTCGCTCGAGCTCGACTGCGTCGTCGCGTCCGACGACGACGACGACGCGTCTGCCGTGGTCGAACCGGTGCCGTCCTCGCTGGCGCTGCCCGAGGCCTCGCCGTCGCCACCCGCCTGCGGCGAACAACCGACCAACATCGCCACAGCCAACCCAAAGCCACGCATGTCGCGACAGTAACACCGGCGGCACGCAGGTTCGGTCGCAGCCGTGCACTGGGCCCGATCGCCCGGGCCGCGCTCGCGATCGCACTCGTCGCGCGCACGGTCGCGCGCACGGTCGCGTCGCCGTGGCCACGCGCGCACGGACCGTCGTCTTGCACACCAATCGAACACGCCGCCGGTGCTTGGCCGTCCGCGCGGGGCCAGGTACCCTGCAACGGTGCGTTGGACTCTCGTCGCGGCGGTGGCGTCGGTCGTCGGCGGCTGTTACAGCGGTCTGTCGGATGGGCACGACAGCGCCGCGGGTGACGCGAGCGCGGGCTCGGGCAGCGGCGACGGCACCGACGGCGAGCCGGTGCCCGACGATGTCGCCGAGGAGATCGGTGTCTCGGGGCTGCGACGGCTCTCGCTGGCCGAGTACACCCAGACCGTGGTCGACCTGCTGGGCCTGACGCCGCAGCAGGTGCAGGAGCTGTTACCGGCCGACACGCTGACGCCGTTCGACAACGACTTCACCACGCAGACCGCGTCCGAGGCCTTGATCAAGGGCCTCGAGCTGATCGCCGGCGACATCGCCGAGACCGTGGTGGCCGACCCGCAGCTGCGCGCCGCGATCATGCCGTGCACGCCGACGGGCCCGGACGACGCGGTCTGCTTCCGCCAGTTTCTCGCGAGCTTCGGTCGGCGCGCGCTGCGACGGCCGCTGGGCGACGACGAGCTCGACCGCTTCGCCGCGCTGCAATCGTACGGCGTCGACGAGGGCGACGTCTGGGCCGCAGTCGGTGCGGCCCTGCGGCTGCTGCTGCAGCACCCCGAGTTCGTCTACCGCGTGGAGATCGGCACGCCGGTGTCGGGCAGCACCGATCTCTTCCTGCTGGGCGGCTACGAGGTCGGCGCGCGGCTGTCGTACTTCCTGCTCGGCAGCACGCCGCCCGACTGGCTGCTCGACGCGGCCGAGGCCGGCGAGCTCGACACGCGCGAGGGCATCACCTCCGCGGCGGTGATGCTGCTCGACGATCCCCGCGCCCGCGCGCGGGTGGTCCGCTTCCACGCGCTGTGGCTCGCCTACGAGAACC
>JAXLYC010000019.1:0-114419 GCA_046351635.1 Nannocystaceae bacterium
ACAAGCTGTCGTCGTTCCAGTGCCGCTGCGACGACGGCTGCGGCGGCAGCGTCTGCGAGGTCACGCTCGATCCGCACACCGCGACGTGCACCGGCACGTGCGACGGCACCATCGGCAGCGACGGTCAGCCGTGCTTCGGCTGCGCCTGGCACATCGGCTCCGACTCGCCCGATCCCACGGATCCCTCCGCGGGCGAGCTCGACCCCACGGGCGAGCCGGTGCCCAAGCCGCCCGGCGCCGATCCGGGTCCCGGCGCGGCCGACCCCACCGGTTGACCTCCGCGCGCGCGCGGGGCCGCCACGGCGCCGCGATCACGGCGCGTCGCTCAGGCTCTGCGCGTAGGCGTCGTTGCCGTCCGCGTCGACGAAGCGCACGTGCACCGCGTCGGCCTCGGGATCGAACGTCACGAGCACGCCGTGGGCGGCCGACGACGCAAACGCGAACTGCGGGCCCAGCAGCAGATCGCCCAGCACGCTGGTGTTGCCGCTGGTCAGCGCAATCTCTCGCAGGCCCGCGGCCCGGCCCTCGCCGCTGGGCTCGAGCCGCGACACGAAGCAGACGTGGAAGTCGCCAGACAGGAACCACACGTTGCGCAGGTCGTGCTGGTCGATGAACTGCAGCAGCGCGTCGCGCGAGGCCTTGTAGCCCTCCCAGCGATCGCCAGCCGCGACGTCCCACAGCAGCGGCATGTTGGTGATCGGCACCGAGTTCATGACGATCTTGAAGTGGCACGGGCTGTTGCGCAGCCGGTCCTGCAGGAACGCCATCTGATCCGCGCTGATGTACGTGCCCTGCGAGGGGCGCCGCTCGTAGCGACAGTCCAGCACGATGATCTCCGCGGTGAGCCCCCAGCGATGGCTGCGCCACAGCCGGCGTGAGCCGTCGTCGGCGATGGGCATGACCTCGAAGAACGCCGCCAACGCATTGTCGCGCTTCTCGACCTGCTCGGGCTCCATGGTCTCGCGATCGAAGTTGCCGTTGTCGTCGACCTCGTGATCGTCCCAGGTCGCGTACAGCCCGGCGCCGGCGTAGAAGCGCTTGTAGCCCTCGGTGCCCAGCCAGCTGCGCCAGGCCGCGCGGTACTGCTCGCGGGTGAACGCACCGTCGGCGTAGATCTGATCGCCCAGGTGCACGACCATGTCGTAGGGCTCGTCACTCATCACGTCGAGCGCGCTCCACGTCCACGTGCCGCCGACGTCGCCGTTGCACGCCGCGACCGCCAGCACCAGGGGCTCGATCGCGTCCTCGGCGATCGCGGTGCGCACCTGGCCCAGACGACTGCGCGCGGTGAAGCCGTCCGCGGGGCCGTCGAACACGCCGTAGCGGTACCAGGTGCCGGGGCACAGACCCTCGACCGTGAGCTTCACGAAGCCGGCGTCGTCGGGGACCACGTCCTGGTCGAACATCAGCGCGATGGTGTCGTCGCCCTCGAGCGGACGCCACACGCGCAAGCGCTTGGGCGCGCCGTCGGGGATCCAGATCGCGACCATGAACGATCGCGGCGCCATCTCGCCGGCCATGATCGCCAGCGGGAACATCGTCGCGTCCTCGGCGATCGCATCCGCGGCGAAGACCATCGCAGTGCCCTCGTCGCAGCCGGGCGCCTCGCCGGTGCTGCTGTCGTCGCCACCGCCGGTGCTCGACGAGCCCTCGCTGCTGGTGGCCTCGAGCGCGCTGCTGCTGCCGCCCTCGCCCGAGGTGCCCTCGCCGTGCGCGCCGCTGCTCGACGAGCCCCCGGTCCCGTCCTCGCCCGCGCCGGCCGACGGCCCCGCGCAGCCGAGCAGACCGCTCGCGGCCGCACCGCCGGCGAGCTCGAGGAACTCGCGCCGCGAGGCCCTGCCTCCGCCTTGTCGCACGACCATGGTTGCCTCCGCCTCGGAGGTGCTCGATACCGCGGTGAACTGCTCACCGCAACGCGCGCGCTCGTGTGGGATCCGCCCTCGCGGGAACCGGCGCGCGCGCCCCGGCACGCTGTCGGCGGCGAGTCGCGGCCGCCCCCTGCGCGCGGGTCGACAGCCTCGGCGCGACCGGCACGAGGATCCACGGGCGTGCTCGCGCCGCGGGCCTGCAGCGCCGCGCGCACGGCAGCGCTGGCGTCGGCCTCGGTCGCAGCCGTGTACGATCGCCTGCGTCCTTTCGCGGCGAGCTCCGTCTTCGGGGCAAGAGGACCAAACCCATGCCTGAACGAAACGAAGAAGACGTCCGCGCCGCCGTGCGAGAGCGCTACGGCTCGGTCGCGCGCACCGGCACCAGCTGCGGCCCGGCCTGCTGCGGACCCGCCCCGCAGGCGAGCCTCGCGCTGGGCTACTCCGCCGACGATCTCGCAGCAGTGCCCGAGGGCGCCAACCTCGGCCTGGGCTGCGGCAACCCCCAGGCGATCGCAGCGCTGCAACCCGGTGAGGTCGTGCTCGATCTGGGCGCCGGTGCCGGCTTCGACTGCTTCCTCGCGGCGCGCCAGGTCGGACCCACCGGCCGCGTGATCGGCGTCGACATGACGCCGGAGATGATCGCCAAGGCCCGCGCCAACGCGGCCCGACTCGCGACCGCCAACGTCGAATTCCGCATGGGAGAGATCGAGCACCTGCCGGTCGCCGATGCCTCGGTCGACGTGATCATGTCCAACTGCGTCATCAACCTCAGCCCCGCCAAGGGCTCGGTCTTCACCGAGGCGTTCCGTGTGCTCGTCCCCGGCGGGCGGCTGGCGGTCTCGGACGTGGTCAAGCTGCGCGCGCTGCCGCCGGCGCTCGCGCGCGACCTCGACGCGCTCACCGGCTGCGTCTCGGGGGCCGCGAGCGTCGACGAGATCCGCGCCATGCTCGAGGCCGCGGGCTTCACCGAGATCCGCATCGACGTCGAGGCCGGCAGCCGCGAGTTCATCCAGGAATGGTTGCCCGGCAGCGGCGTCGAGGACTACGTCGCCTCGGCCCGGATCACCGCGACGCGCCCCGGTGGCGCGCGCAGCTGTTGTGGCCCGAGCTGCTGCACGCCGGAGGCCGGCGCGTGATCGAGTCGCGTGGGCTGGCGCGAGCTCGCCGAGCAGCTGCGGCCGTTCGTCGCCCGTCGTGTCGCCGCTGCGGCCGACGTCGACGACGTGTTGCAGGAGGTGTTCTTGCGCCTTCAGCGGGGCATCGACGGCCTGCGCGACGACCAACGCTTCGGGCCGTGGGTGTACCGCATCACGCGCAACGCCATCGTCGACCACCAGCGATCGCTCGCGCGGCAGCCGGTGGTCGGCACCGACGACGGCGACGAGAGAGCGACTCGAACTCGACGATGGCGACGACGGCGTCGAGCAGGGGCTCGCGAGCTGCATCGCGCCGTTCGTGGCGATGCTGCCCTCGCCCTACCGCGAGGCGCTCACGCTCACCGAGCTCGAGGGCCTGACCCAGCGCGAGGCCGCACAGATGCTGGGCGTGTCGCTGTCGGGCATGAAGTCGCGGGTGCAACGCGGCCGCGTGCAGCTGCGTCGCGCGCTCGAGGGCTGCTGCGACATCGCGGTCGACGCCCGCGGCCGCGTGATCGCCTACACGCCGCGCAGCGACGGCCGTCTGCCGGTCGGCGTGCAGACGCGGCAGTTTCTCCCGCGCGGGCGTTGCGACGGCCGCAGCGCCGCGCGGGTGCCCACGCGACTGGCCCACGAGCCCTCGGCGTGGCGCGCCGCCGACGTCGCCGACGCCGCGGCGTGGACCCACGAGCTCGGCGCGGCCGAACACGCCGAGCTGGTCGCCATCGTCGATCGCCTCGGCGAGCGTCCGCTCGCGGCGATCGACCGCGGCGCCCTGCCGGATCGCGGCGCGCTGGCCCAGGCCGCCCGCCGCTGGCGTGACGCGCTGCAGCACGGCCTGGGCTTCGTGCGCGTGCGCGGGCTCGACCTCGACGCGCTGACCGGCGACCGACTCGCGCGCGCGTTCGTGGTGCTGGGCCTGCACCTGGGCACGCCGGTGCCACAGAACCTCCGCGGCGAGCTGCTCACGGACGTGCGCGACACCGGGGCCGATCCGAGCCTGCCCAGCACGCGGCTGTACACCACCCGCGCCGAGCAGGACTTCCACACCGACGGCGCCGACATCATCGGGCTGGCGTGTCGCCGCGGCGCACGCATCGGCGGCACCAGCCAGATCGCCAGCTCGCGCGCGATCGTGGCCGAGATCCAGCGCACGCAGCCCGAGCTGTACGCGGCGCTGTTCGACGACTTTCCCTGGCGCTACGAGGAACCGGGCGCGCCGCCGGTGGTGCTGACGCGGCCGATCTGCACCGCCCCGGCGGTCAGCGAACGCGGCGCGCGACTGAACACGTTCTTCATCCCCTGGTACATCCGCCGCTCGCAGGAGCTGGCCCAGGCGCCGCGGCTGACGCCGCTGCAGTCCGAGGCCATCGCGGCGATCGAGCGCCTCGCCCACGATCCGCGCTTCCACCTCGACATGACGCTCGAACCCGGCGACGTGCAGTGGCTCGAGAACGCCGCGATCCTGCATCGGCGCACCGCGTACGAGGATCACGACGCGGCCGATCGCAAGCGCCACCTGCTGCGGCTGTGGCTGAGCGCGCCGGACTTCGACGACGGCGACGCGCAGCTGCGCGCGGGCGTGACCCCGACCTCGTGCCGCTGAGCCCGGCGCGCGTCAGGGCTTGCCGTGCTTGCCGTGCTTGGCGTGCACGACCTCGACGCTCGCGTGCGCGGTGTGGCCGCGGCGCTCGGGCGCATACATGGCGTGGACGACCGCGGCGGGCATGCGGAAGCTGCCCGGCGTGGTCGCGCGCAGGAACACGGTGGCGACGTGCTCACCGGGCGACAGCGAGTCCGCAAACAGCAGCGCTCGGTCGCGCCACAGCTCGCGGTGGCTGACCCAGCCACCGCCGCGCGCCGCGAGCACCCGCGCGCGTGCGCCGGCGCCGAGGCCCTCGTCGACTGCCTCGAGCCCCGGCGGCAGCGGCAGCTCGATCGCGACGTAGCGCTGCGTGCGATCGACCGTGATGGTCACGTCGAGCGCGACCAGCTCGCCGGCGGTGACGCGCGAGACATCGCGCGCGTCCGCGGTCCGCAGCTCGCGGGCGATCGCGATGCCGTGGGCATCGGCGCTGCGGCCGGCGTCGCGCGGCGTCCACGACATGCCCACGCGCCAGTACATGCGGCCCTTGCCCTTGCGCTGCAACGTCACGCGCGGGGCCTCGCCCGCACCGGGCACGGCGATGTGCTGCCGCTCGTGTCCGGGCTTGGGCGTGCGACCGACCAACGAGATCTCGTGGCCGCCGCGCTCGCCGATCCACGCCGCCGCGGTCATCGCCGGCACCACGGTCTCGCGCGAACGCGCGTAGCGAGACAGCGACAGCAGGGCGTAGGCGCGCTCCTGCGTGTTGGCGAGCCGACCAGCGCCGCGCAGCTCGCCGAGCCCGCGCGCGAGCGGCTCGATGATGTCGTCGTCGGGCGCCGCCATCAGCAACGCCAGCAGCACCATCGCGTCGGTGCGCGCGCTGGTGTCGAAGTACTCGTCGTAGTACGTCGGACCCGGCCGCACGGTCGCGGTGCCCTCGCGCACGTCGACCACCTCGCGCAGCTCGGCCAGCAGGGTCTTGCCCGCCGCGCTGCCGGGCTCGAGCGCGTGGCTGGCCATCAGCAGCAGCGCCTTGGCGAAGATCGGCAGCTCGGCGCGGTGCTCGTGCAGCGCCGCGACCAGTGCGACCGGGCGATCGCCGGCGGCCACGAGCGCCTGCGCGGTCATGGCCGCGACCACTGGATCGACGCCGAGGCGATCCCACACCGCCGCCGGGGTCGTGCCCTCGGTCGGTTGCGCGAGCTCGACGCCGATGCGCGCGCGCAGATCATTGCGCATGCCCTCGGTCAGCGATTCCGGCACCGCGTGACCCTCGGCGCGCAGCTGCTCGAGCACCCACAGCGCATAGGCGGTGCCCCACACGTGGACATGGCTCGCGCCGGGCCAGTAGCCCAGGCCGCCGCCGCCGACCTGCATCGCACGCAGCCGCGCGATGCCGGCCGCGACGTGCTCGTCGACGTCGATGTCGAGGAAGCCCTGGTGCGACAGCCCGCGAAGCGCCACCAGCGGCAAGAGCCCGCTCGAGGTCTGCTCGACGCAGCCGTAGGGATACGTCGCCAGATCACGCGCCATCGGCTCGAGCCCGGCAAGCATGGTCCCGGCGAGCTCGACGTCGACGTCGAGCCCACTGCGGCCCAGATCGCGCGGCCGCGCCAACGCGACCGCGAAGGCGCCGTCGTCCTCGATCGACCCGTAGGCCGCCGCGAACTGTCGCAGCTCCTTGGGCTCGGCGATCTCGAACGTCGCGCGCACGGCATCCTGCAGCTTCGGTGCGCCCTCGCCGGCGGCCAAGCTCGCGCGCAGCTCGAGCTCGACCTCGCCGGCCGACTTCGCCTGCAGCACGAACGGCAGCTTGGCCTGTCCGCCCGCGACCATCGAGACGCCCAGCGCCGGCGGCTCGACCAGCTCGACGTGCTGCTTGCCGCGCACGATCGACAGCGACAGCTCGGCCTCGCCATCGGGCCCGCCGAGGTTCTGCAACATCGCCGCGAGCTCGGCGCGATCGCCCGGTCGCAGGATCCGTGGCGTCACCGCGCGCACGACCAAGGGCGCGGTCACACGCACGCGCGCGTCGCCGTGACCGAAGCGCGCCAGGCCCGGACCGCTGGGGCCGTCGGCCGACGCGATCGCGGTGACGCGGAAGGTCGTGAGGTTGTCGGGCATGGTGCCGCGCACCGTCGCGTTGCCCTTGGCATCGATCGCGGCGTCGCCGATGAAGATCGGCGTGCCCTCGAACTTCTGCCGCGCGGTCGGGGCCGAGACGCTGCCGCCGCGCACGCCCAGCCCGCCGCTGCCGTGGCCGGCCCCGCTGCCGCCGGTGCCGAACCCGCCCCACGCCAGCGAGAACGGATCCTCGCGGGTCTGGTACGGCCGCAGCACCTCGGAGTAGGTCTCGAGGAAGCGCGTGGGCACGTACCGCGGCGCCGCGAAGGTCGCGGTGAGCAAGATCGAGGATCACCCAGCGCGACAGGGAGGTCGGCACCTCGTCGACCGCCCACACCGCCACGCGTCCGGACGCAGGCTGGCCGTCAGGCCCCTGCACGTGCACGGCGATCGGCAGCTCGGCGCCGGCATTCGTCACCTCGGGCACGTCGAGTTCGACCGTGAGCCGGCAGGTGTCGGACGCGACGAACACGTTGGCCGACGCGGTGTAGATGCTGCGGCAGCGCGGCGTCGGCGCTGCGACCGACCACGAACGCGTGAAGCTCGACATGTGGATCCATGCGTCGGTGACGGGTAGCTCGATGGTGGCTTCGCCCTTGACCAGCTCGAACGGCACGGTGCGGCGCAGGCCCAGGTGCGAAACGCGAGCACGCCGTGGGCATCGATGGTCGGACCATGGGCCTTCACGACCAGGGTCTGACCCACCGCGGGCGCCTGCGGCGGCAGCTCCAGCTCCAACCACCGCAGCTCGCGGGGCTCGGGGCGGACCACGGGCCGCGGCTCGTCGATCCAGAACGATTGCTGCCACACCAGCGGCGTCTCGTCGATCGTCGCGGTGAGGTCCGCACGGTAGCGACCCGGCGCCAGCTTGCCGCTGTCGCAGCGCGCATCGTCGCCGCTGGTGGTGGTCTCACCGCGGCAACGCTTGACCCGCTCGGGCACGTCGACCATGACGTCGTCGGGGCCGCGCTTGGATCGCATGCGCGACAGCTCGAGCGTGTAGGCCTGCACCCGTCGCTGCTTGCCGTCGCGATCGACCGCGCGCAGGGTCCAGCTGCTGCCGTCGCTACGCTCGGTCGCCTTGATCGCGAGATACTGCGAGGGATACACGAACCACGTCGCGGTCGCGCCGACCTCCTCGAAGCTGGCGTCTTGCACCGCGACGTCGATGCTGCAGGTAGTCGCCCGCGCAGCAGCCGGTCGACACCGCGTACGCACCGTGCCGTCGCCCTCGATCACCGCCTCGCCCGTGAGCGTGCGCGACCACGCCTCGTCCGGATCGGACACCGCGGAGCCATCGACCAGTCGTCGTCGAGCCCCGGCAGGCGCACGCGACGCTGGCTGCAGATGTTGGCGCGGGCGCCGATGCCGTGCACGTGGCCACCGAAGTAGAAGCTCGCGTGGGTCACGATCTCGGCCGGCTCGCCGCGCACGCGCGCGTCCGCCAGCGCCGCGGCGCGGACCTCGAACTGCGGCGGCCTCGTCGCGCAGCTCGAAGCGGGCTGAAGCGATGGCCGTCGATGACGGCGACGGCGTCGGCCATGCCCAGCGACGCCGTCGGCAGCAGGCGCAGGCGACCCCAGTACTTGCCGTGGGCCGTGATCGCGACGTTGCGCTGCGCGACCGTCGCCGCGGCCGTCCGAGCTGCAGCACGACCTTGGTACCGGGCTTGGGCCGCGCGAAGGCCGTGCTCGGTGGTCGGGGTGCTGATCGCGGCCCAGCCCACCATCGAGACCGTCTCGCCCGGCAGGTAGATCGCGCGCTCGGTCGCGACGTCGCTGCGCAGCTCGTCGTGGGACACCGCCTCGGTCGGGGTCGCCAGCGCGACCAGGGTGCGGTCGTCGCCCTTGCGCACCAGCACCGACGCGCCCGCGGGTAGCACGCCCTCGCGCGGCAGCTGGGCGAAGCCGTCGTCGCCGGTGCGCAGTCGCTGCGTGCGCTTGCCGGCGGCGTCGATCACCTCGATCTGCGCGCTGGCGACCGGCGTCAGGTCCTCGAGCCGTCGCACCTGCAAGCGCGAGGTGCCCGGCGAAAGCCACGCGGCCAGGCCCAGATCGGTGACCTGGAACAGCCCGCGCGTGGGCGTGGGGCCGGGGCGGCCGCGGGCCTCGTCCATCACCGTGCCGGGCACGATCTCGACGAACAGCGGCCGACTCTTGCCGCCGGCGAGCGACGCGACGTCGAGTGCGATCGAGGACCACGCGAAGCGTCCGCTGGGTCCGAGATCGAGCTTGCGCTCGAGCGCATGTTCGGGGTGCTTGGGGAACGGCACCGAGGCGAGATCGCCGTGCTGCATCGCGACCCACTCGCTGTCGCTGGGCACCGCCGCGCGCAGGGTCGCGTCGTGCAGCCACCGCGACTCGAGCCCGACGGTGGTCGCGAGGCCGGGCCGCAGGGTGCCGCGGCTGCCGACCAGCTCGATCGACGGCGGTGGTGACACGAACACGACCTCTCGCGGTCGCTCGCCCGACAAGGCCTGGCCCACGCGATCGCGCAAGTTGGCGGGGAACGTCACGCGGTAGCTCCGCAGCTCGAACTCGCCGTAGAGCGTGACCGCGCTGTCGCCCCAGGCCTCGCGGCGGAAGTGCTTGGGCCGCGGGCTGAGATCGATGCGCTCGAGGTCCTTCTCGGCGAACGGTGCGTCGAACTGCAGCGTCACGCCCATCGGGCCGCAACCGTCGCCGTGATCCTCCATGCACTGCACGCGCGCGCGCGGCCCCTCGGAGACCAGGAATCGCGCGACCGCGGGCTTGCCCAGGGCGCCGGCGCCTGCGGGTGCGAAGCGCTCGTCGAGCACGACCTCGACCTCGTGGCCCGCGGGCCAGCGGGTCGCGGGGTGCACGTGCAGGCGCCCGAGCTCGGGCGGATCGAGATCGACCGGCAGCGGGTGGCGCTGGTGTTCGCCGAGCACCCGCACCGGCACCGGCACCGCGGTCTTCGGATCGGCGCCGCGCTTCCACGCCCGCGCGCGCACGTGACCGCGCAGCGCCGCGGCGGTCGTGGGCAGCTCGACGCGCACGTCGACCGCGGCCTTGTGGTGCACCGTCGGCAGCGTCGACGCGGTGACCTCGCCGTCGTCGGCGGTGTCGTCGAGCGGTTGTCCCCACTGCCACGACGAGACCGGCTCGAGCTCGGCCCACGGCGCGCGGGTCTGCAGCGCCCACGACTCGTCGATGGTGATGACCGTGCCGTCGTCCCGTTGCAGCTGCCCCTTCGCGCGCACGCGGTAGCTGCGACCCAGCGCCAGGGGTTCGCTGGGCACGAACCACGCGCGGTACGGATCGACCCACACCGTCGCGCCCTCGACATGCGGTTCGAGCTCGAATCGCAGCGCATCCACCTGCGGACGCATCGGCCGGCTGAAGTGCACGTACGGCTGCGCCGACTCCGACACCGGCGTGCCCGCGCGGGGTCCCACCGCTGCGACCTCGGCCGGCGCGCCGACCAGCTCCGGATCGCGCTTGGGTGCGTGACCGGCGGGATCGACCGTCGCGATCACCTCCGCTGCGGGCGGCCCCGCCGGCGCCTCGGGCACCAGCGCCCGCGAGGGGCCGTGGCACGCCGCCAGGGTCGTGAGGGCGAGGACACCGTGGAGCTTGCGACGCGCGAAAGGCATGCGAAGACGAGCGCGAGCATGACAGCTCGCCGCCGCCATGGTTCCGCTGCGGCGCGAAGCCTGTGCGGCCGCGCCGTACGCCCCTGCGCGGCCCCTTCGCGCCGAGCTTGACGCTTCGGCGCGCCGATCTGCCCATCGCACGGCACTGCCCCGCCTGGACCACGCTGCACGCGGACCCGACCGGCCGCGCCTGGTGCCAACACCGTGACCGCGCCGTGCACATGCGCGGGTCCACGCGCGAGGTCGCTCAGCCGCGCTCGATCGCGACGCCCAGTGCGGTCGACAGGCGCTCGGCGAGGGCCTCGGCGTCGCTGCGCGCGACCGAGAAAGCAGCTTCGTCGAAGAGCACCAGCTGCTCGTCGCCCTCGAGAACGAGGGTGACCGAGACCATCTTCGCGCCGCGATACACGCCGGCCAGCCGAATCGATCGCGCCTCGGTGATGGCGTGGGACTGCTCGTCGATCCGATGCCAGAACCTGCGGCGCACCACCACCGCGCGGCGTCGGGTGTCGATCTCGAGCTCGAGCCGCCGCGGCGCGCGGAAGAACGGCACCACCCACACGGCGCCGAAGAGGAACGTGATGACCACCTGCGGCCAGCCCATCGTGTCTTCGCCGGCGGGGTACGTCAGATCGAGCGCTGGAGCATCGCCTTCGGCGAAGGTCCTGGCGACGGCCACGATCTCCTCGTAGCGCGCCGCTGCGCCGCGACCGTACGCGTGCTGCGAGAGCTGCACGTCGTGGCCGTTCGCTTCGCGCACCCACAGCAGTCGATCGTCGTCACGGCCGTCGGCTCGGATCGTCGAGAGCGCGGTGAGCTCGAACGTGCGCGGCGACCATCCCGCCGACACCGGGCTCACCGTGCACTGCGCCGCCGCGCGATCGCAGTGCAGCGTGACGGTGTCGGGCTCGTACAGCTTCACGAAGAACATCAACACCGACACGGGCAGCAGCACGAACAGGGAGATGTACCCCATGTACTTCACGAAGCCCGCCCGCGCGGTGTGCTCGATGCGGATGCCCCCGTCGTGCTCGACGATCTTCACCCGACCACGTTAGACCAGGCCGGCGGCGAATTGCGCGGGCCGGGGCCCACGTCCGGAAATCCGCAGCCCCAGCGATCGAACTCTCCGAGGCGGCCACTGCAGCGGCATGGCAGCCGAGTCCGCCTTCGTCCATCGCCGCGCCGAACGTCGCGCGCGGCTTGTTCTCCACGCCTCACAGGTCCTGACGCTGGCGCTGCTGCCGGCGCTCGCGTGGACCGCAACCGTACCGCACGCGGACTTCCAGGCTGGCGATCCGGTGCGGGCGAGCGAGATCAACGAGAACTTCGCCGCGCTCGCCGATGCGATCACCGCGCTCGAAGCGGCCCCGCGAGGCGCGGTGCTGAGCGACGCAGCGGACTTCGATCTCACCGTCGCCGAGGGCTCCCAGCCGGTGCCGGGCCTCGCGCTCGACATCGACAGCGGCGCCGGCCCGGTGAAGCTCGAGCTCACCGCGGCAGAAGGCGGCGGGATGGTCCGGCTCGTCGGCGCAGGCTATGCGTGGATCGTCTTCCGGCGCAGCCCCGACGGCAGCAACTGGACGAACTTGACCTACCTCTCGCTCAGCGGCGAGGACCTCGGCGTACCGCCGGGCACGTTCACGTTCTTCGACGAGCCCGGACCCGGCACCTGGCACTACGACGTGCACGCCGCCGTGTTCCAGAGCGCGACGCTCGAGCTCCACTCGGTCCGCTTCGTCGGTCAGCCGATCGGAGGTGCAGGATGAGCCGCGCACGCGCGTTCGCCTGCCTCGGCCTGCTCGTCGGCGCCTGCTACCAGCGGCCCGAAGCCCACGGCCCGGGTGCGGGCACCGAATCCGAATCATCCAGCGGCAGCAGCACCGACGGTGACGTCACCTCGACATCCGCCGATGGCAGCGGATCGAGCGAGGCGTCGGGGACCGATTCCGACGCGTCGTCCACCGCGGATGGATCGAGCGACGGCGGTTGCGTCCCGGCGAGCTACGACGACGTGGTGTGGGACGCGGCTTGCTTTCGGTAGCGGGGGCGCGCCATCGCGATTTGGCGACATCGACTGAGTCACGCGGTTTCTCGGCTCACGATCCAGTGGCCGCGAGGTGAGCGCGGCTGACCGCCCCTTGCTGTTCCTGTCCGTGGTCGACGTGGTCGACGCCAGGCCGGGGCACCCGCGGGGCCGCTCCGGGCGCTCCGGGCCATCGGGCTGCTAGCGTCGGCAGCGTCGGCAACATCGCCCACGACGAACGCCTGGTTCAGGGCCCCGATGACAAGTCGCAGCCGTTAGATGTCTTGGGCTGCTGCTCGCCCACGTCCTGGCCCCCGTCCGGTGTCCGGTCGTCATGGGTCGTCGGTCGTCGTCGGTCGTCGTCGATCTGTCCCGAGCAACCTCTGCGGTTCGCTCTGCTGCCCAACATATCAGGCATTCAGCGGCGGGAGCATCAGGCGTAGCTCGATGAGCCGTCCCGTTACAACGGCTTGTTGGGCGGGCCCCCCGAAGACGTGGCGTCATATCCGGCGCGGTTGGACTTCAAAGCTGCGGCTTTTAGATTTTCAGCCTGGGACCATCTGCCGGTACACGGACCATGTAGCAGAAACAGCTCTTCTCAAGTAGAGTGGGGGTCTTGAGGCCGCTCGGTCAATGGGCTCAAGTACGTCGATACCGGAACTCCACAAGCCTGTGCAGATAGAACACAGCGTACTTCTGTTTTTGTAGTGGCGAGCACCGCCTTCGTAGCGAGCGTCTCCGTTTCCGTGATCGCCGTCCCGTCGTCTGCTGTATGCGAAATCGATCCCGCGTCTGCCTTTCAGCATGGCGCCGTGTTCCACCGTCGTCTTTCGCGATGCGGTCCATCTGTGGTGGCGGCGAATGATCTCGCTGCCGACGAGGCGGTCCCAGTCGGCGAGCGGCTCTCCCCCTCGCGCGGCGCGCTTTCCGTCACAATGTCGAGATTGTAGTAGCGTGACTGCTTCGCGAATCTTGTGAGAAGCATGACCATGTTCTTCACGATTTCGTCATCAGGCGTGGCGTCTGCTCCAAGTCCGCGGACCTCGTTTATCTCTCGCCTTATTCAGCAGGTTGTCGACATCGTGGCCCAGATCGCGGAGATATCTGTTGTCAGGGGTCTTCCATGCGTTCGATAGTAGTCGAGAACGACGATCAGCTTAAGAGAATGCGTTCAACCCGATCGTGAACGCGAATGACCGAGCGAAAAAATGCGCCTTTGTCGCCGAACGTATAGCGACGAATGGAGTCGAACCCGTAGCAATATTGCTTGCGAAAGGATAGAATCGCCTCGAGTAGGAGGGGCCTCGATACGCTTCCATTAGCGCCTCCTCTGGGTTTCGTTTCGAGAACCGGCTCAGGCGCGCGTTATCGATTATTCGCACCAGACGTCGCACGCTTCATCCTTCCGGAGGTTGAGTAGCTTTGCGGATGTGAATCCCCAGCGCGCTCCCTCGACAAACACGTGCTGTCCCCCTCTTCCCAGCCAAGGCACCAGGTTCTCGCCTGGAACATATCCAGTGATCACCGAGGCCTCTCATCCGCGATACCGTGTTCAATCGGGTACTCGCTTGGGGACGCGTCTGTGGCCGGGCCGCGTGCAGCAGAGCCGCGCCGATTCTCCAGTCAACGGGGATAATAAGTTACTTCGTGCTCCGCGCAAGGAGTGAAAAATGCGAGGCGGTCGGGGTTTGCGACAGCGTTTGGACTTCGTCGCAAGTTCTCGTAGAAGTCGGCACAGCTTTCGAAGCTGCTGCGACAGGAATTCGAGACCGGGTGTCGTCGAGAACAAAGACGCAATAGGCTGTTGGCCGCGGTGAAGCGAAAAGTGCTCGCTATGTGCGGTGTAGCGAGCTGCACACTGAGAGCGTGTTCGGAGCAGGTGTCCGCGAGTAGTTGCCCGTTCTCTCGCGCCATCCAGCAGGACCACTGGGGGCGTGCTTCAACATCGGGCTGCGTCGCTCTTGCGGCGCCTTCCGAAGTTGCCATCGCGCCTGCGCGCTCGACTCGTAGGGACGCCTCGTCAGGTGCACCGCCACACGAAGCGAAGAGTCCTGATTCCACCGATGGCAACGACGCGCAGGGGCCCATGAGCAGGCTTGAGCCCAGCGCTGCTTGCCGCGTTCGATGTCGTCGCGGAGGTCATCTTCACGCTCGCGCCTCTCAGCAGAACTCCAGGGGCGCTCCAGTGATCGCGGATACGGAGGCGACAAAGGCGACGGATCTGCTCGTCGTCGAGCTTGGACAAGATGGGAAAA
Source organism: Nannocystaceae bacterium (assembly GCA_046351635.1). Lineage (GTDB taxonomy): Bacteria > Myxococcota_A > Polyangia > Nannocystales > Nannocystaceae > Xiheibacterium. The sequence goes on from JAXLYC010000019.1 coordinate 14,614, forward strand.
TCGGTGGCGTTCCCGGCAGGCCCAGCGCCTGGGACCTCGACCCGAACGACGTTGAGGGGTAGCGCCCGTCTTCGACGCCCACGCCCAGTTCTTCGCGGGGTCCGTCTTGTGCTGCACCCACGCGCGCCAGGCCGTCAGGCCCTTGGCCTCACTCGACGTACTTCTGCCCATTGTGTCCGTGCTGAATCGGTATCCACCGCATCAGGCTGCGCCTCGCGCCCATCGTAATTCGGCCAGACCCGCCCAGGCGCGCTTCTTCAGCAACGACCCAGCCTTTCGCGACCGTGCCAACACCCCTCACCACGATTCCACCGAGATCCCGGCCTTGCACCCCAAGCCCCCCGACTTTCCCCCGACCGCGTTATCCTGCAAGCTCGCTGCGTTTGTCCTTTCGGGCAACACTGCGAGCCGAGTTCGCGGGCTCGAGGCGTTCGGCGAATCGGCAGGTGTCCGGGCATGCGTGGCCGGCGAACGGCTGGGAGTCGCGGTATCGCCCATGTTCGCACGCCTGCCAGCGCGCGGTTGAGCACGTGGGTGTAGACCATCGTGGTGTTCACGTCGCGCGTCTCCATCAGGCGCGCCCATGCGCCGGCGAAGCGCTCGCCTTCGCCCGCTCCCACCCCCGCAGCCGTCAGCGCGACTCGGGAAACCCGCTGCCATCCTTGCGGGTGAACAGCGCGCGTCCGTCGGGCCCCTTGCGGTACGCGAGGTCGACGTCGGGATACTCCGCGCCGTCCTCGAGGTCGCGGTTGCTGATCTCGAGGTAGCGCGCGTCCCGATCGCTGCGGTTGATCAGCTGATGCCCGTCGCGCGAGCCCGCGGCGAAGCCCGCACACATGCCCGCGGTCAGGATCTGCTCGCCGGCGTCGGTCACGAGCACGACCTCGCCCTCGAGCACGTAGACCAGCTCGTCCTCGCGCGTGTGCCAGTGACGCATCGCCGACTCCTTGCCCGGCGGCAGCGTGGTCAGGTTCACGCCGATCTTGGTCAGGCCCAGCGCGTCGCCCAGCGCCCGCTTCTCGCGCGGCAGCACGCGCGAACGATAGGGCTCGGGATAACCAGAGCCGGTGCGAGGGGACAGCGTCGCGGGGTCGAGTGCGGGGAGCAGCAGTGCCATCGCTGCCGTCGTACCATGGCCACGGCCCCGTGAGCACCGTCGCCGAGGTCCGCGCCGCACTGCGTCAGGCCGCTTCGCCCGAGCGGGCGCAGGGTGCCGCGCGGTTCTTCAAGACCGGCAAGGGCGAGTACGCCGAGGGCGATGTGTTCATCGGCGTACCCGTGCCCGCGGTGCGCACGATCGTGCGGCTGCACCGCGAGCTGCCGCTCGCCGGCGTCGACGCGCTGCTGCGCTCGAAGGTGCACGAGGAGCGACTGACCGCGCTGTTGCTGCTGGTCGATCGCTACAAGCGCGCCAAGCGTGACGCGGCCGCGCGCGAACAGATCGTGCAACTTTATCTCGATCGGCTCGCGCACGTGGACAACTGGGATCTGGTCGACAGCAGCGCGCCACAGCTGCTGGGCGCGTGGTTGTTCGAACGCGAGCGTGACCAGCTCGATCGCCTGGCCGCGTCCGAATCGCTGTGGTCGCGGCGTGTCGCCATGGTCGCGACGCAGTACTTCATCCGCAAGGGCGAGGCCGAGGACGCGCTACGCATCGCGACCACGCTGCTCGGCGACCGCCACGATCTCATCCACAAGGCTGTGGGCTGGATGCTGCGCGAGGTCGGCGAGTCGGTCGATCTCGCGGCGCTGCGCGGGTTCCTGCGCAAACACGCCGCGACCATGCCGCGCACCGCCCTGCGCTACGCCATCGAGAAGCTGCCGGCGGACGAGCGCGCGCGGTGGCTGCAGGCCCGCGATGGCTCGAAGGACCGCCGCTCGCGCGGCTAGCGGCCCGGACGCCGCGGGCGGCGGCGCATCGCCGCGATCGCGACCACCAACCATGCCGTCACGCCGCTGCGATCGCGCGTGTCCGCGCGGCACTGGCAACCGCTGGGCTCGATGTGGCCGTCGTCGTCGATGCCGACCGTCAGCGTGCTCGCACCCGAGTTGCCGCCCGCCGAGTCGCCGCTGCTGCCGTCCTCGCTCGAGCCACCGTCGCCGGCCGAGTCGCCACCAGTGCCCGCGCCACCGCCCTCGCTGCTGCCCGAGCCGCTGCCGCCGTCGTCGCCCGGGTCCCAATCGCCGCTCGCGCGGCGGTTGTTGGCGGTGAAGGTCATCGCGGCGAAGGCCGCGAGGTCGAGGCCGGTGTTCGCGACGTAGACCGCGCCGCCACCCATCCCGCTGCCGGCGGGCCAGTTGTGGCCCACGCCCATCGAGGTGACAAACGCGATGCGCTCGCCCTGGGCGTCGTCGTAGCGGACGCCGGTGCCGGCGGGGTTGGTGCCGGGCAGCGTCGCGACGTCGAGCGCACCCGTGGTCAGATCGCCGCCGTAGAGCGTCGCGAACATGTCGGCGTTGATCTGCGCGTAGCCCTGCGCGACCGTGAAGTCCTGCGTGTCGGTGAACGTGATCGCGACCTGGGTCGCGAACTCGCCCACGTGTTCGCCGGCGAACTGCTGGCACAGCGCGACGGTCTGCTCGACCGTCGTGCCGACCTGCGCGATCTGGGCCACGGTCGTGCCCAGCGAGGGACCCGCGGAGATCGCCAGGCCCGCGAAGAGCTCGGGCGCGAGGCAGCCGACGATGAGCGCCTGACCGCCGCCCGACGAGAAGCCGGTGAGGTAGACCTGCGCGGGATCGATGCCGTAGCTGGGGTCGTCGCGCAGGGTCTGGGTCAGCTCGAGCAGCGGCGCGTTGTGCCCGCTCGTGCGATCGTGGGTGGGCCCGTAGTAGTCCCAGCAGCCCGCGATCACACCGCCACCGGGCACGGTCGGCAGCGCGAGGACCATGCCGAAGTCCTCCGCGGTCTGCTCGAATGCGCCGTACTGCCGCAGGTTCGCGCCGGTCTGCGCGCAGCCGTGCAAGCCCAGCATCAGCGCACGGCCTTCGCCGATCGGGCTGTGCGATGCTGGGGTGTAGACCTCGACGCTCATGCCCGCGATCGGCTTGGTCTCCCACGCCGCGCGCGCGGACGATGGCAGCGACAGTGCGGCGATCAACGTGAACCCCAGGGTGCTCGTGCGCATCAGCGTGGATCTCCGTCGTGGGGGCCAGCCAGACCGAGGCCGGCGCGGATCAAGGCGAACACGTCGTCGATGGTCTCGGCCGGCGGAAGGCGGCCCTCCCACAGCACCCAGCGCATGCCCATGAAGTCGAAGATACCCATGAGCGCATAGGCGACCGCCTCCGGATCGAGCGCACGGATCTCGCCGCGCTGCATGGCCTTGGCCAGGCCGTCGCGGTAACCCTGCGCCAGTCGGCGGTAGTATTCGCGATGCAGCGCCTCGTCGACGAACTCGGCCTGGCGGATGATGCGATACAGGTTCTTGTGCTCCTGCACGAAGTGCAGGAACGCGACCAGACCCGCGCGCTCGATCGCGAGGCGATCGGCGAGTCCCTCGACCGCGGCCGCGAGCGTGCGGCGCAGCGTCGCGCCGAGCTCGTCGACCAGCTCGGCGAAGATCGCCTTCTTGCCGCCGAAGTACAGGTAGAAGGTGCCCTGGGCCACGCCGGCGGTGCGCGTGATGTCGACGATCGACGCGGCCTCGTAGCCGCGTTCGCCGAACACGACCTCGGCGGCCTCGAGCAGGTTCTGCCGCGTGCGCTGGCCCCGGGCCGTGACGGGCTCGGCGATGGCGTCGCTCCCGGTCGCCATCAGCCCTCCTCCGCGGCTGCGATCGCGGCGCGGCCGCGCGCGAACAGCAGCGCCAGACCGACCATCATGCTGACGAAGATCGCCGCGCAGGCGGACACCGCGGGGTTGTCGACCGTGCCGTGCCACAACAGCCCCACGTGGGTGACCAGGGCCGTGGCCGCGGCGGTGCCGACGATCCACGCCGGCATCGCGCCGCGCACGATCACGCCGAACACCACCGGCACGAACGACGCCGCGGCCAGGGCATACACGCCGCGTTGGGCGAACAGGCCCACCAGCGCCGGCGGATCGAGCGCGAGCACGAACGAGACCAGGCCCACGCCCACCAGCGCCACCCGCGATGCCAACAGCCCGGTCTTGGCGTCTGCGTCGCGGCTGCGGCCGCGCAGCACCAGATCGTGCGTGACCATGGCCGACAGCGCGACCAAGATGCCGTCGAGCGTCGACATACCCGCGGCCAGCATCGTCACCAAGGTGATCGCGGAGACCATCTCGCCCGCGGTGCCGCCGCCGAACGCGAGCGTGACGTAGTCGGTCACCACGCGGTCCTGCTGCTCCGGGCCGTAGCTCATGCCGTCGAGCCGCGCGTACAGGCCGGTGAACAGGCACAGCGAGAACACGCAGCCCAGCGCGACCGCAGTGACGATGAAGCGGTTCACGTCGCGCTCGCTGCGGAGGTACAGCACCTTGGTGATGATGTGCGGCTGCAGCATCAGCGCGAACGTCACGACGAAGGCGCTGACGAACACGGAGAACACCGAGCCGTAGAGGTCGCTGTCGGGGTTGACGGGCGCGGCGAAGTTGCTCGAGACCTTGGCGAACGCGTCGACGATGCCGTCGCCCAGGTGCTCCGCGCCCGAGGCGAACATCGCGACCGCGATCACGGCCATCATCGCCGCCTGCACCACGTTGGTGTAGGCGTGGGCATAGGTGCCGCCGAGCAGCACGTAGCTGAACACGACCACGAGCGTGCCCGCGAGCGCGATCTCGTAGGATACGCCCAGTAGCGCGACCACCAGCAGCGCGCAGCCGACCATGATGAGCACGACGAAGCTGATCGACAACAGGTTGAGCACGGCGAAGCCCCGCGCGAGCGCCTCGCTGCCGTAGCGCGCGCGGATCCAGTCCGGTACCGTGAGGCTGCCGTGGCTGTCACCGACGCGGCGGAAGCCCTTGCACACCGCGAGCAGACCGAACGCCACGCCGGCCTGGGCCGCCACGCCGTAGTGCAGCAGCGCCGAGAGCCCGTGGGTGTAGACGAAGCCGGGGTTGATCACGAACGTCGCGGTCGATGCGATCGACGCGGCCATGACCACACCGACGAGCACCGGGCCCATGTCGCGATTGCCGATGGCGAAGCCGACCAAGGAGGTGGTCTTGCGCATGCCGATCCACGACAGCCAGTAGACCGCGACGAGGTAGACCGCGAGCAGCGAGAGCTTGACCAGCAGGATCACGGCGAGCCCTCCGCGTCGGCGCGGTCGCGACGGCGCGCGGCGACCGGCTCCGTCGGCGGCGGTGCGTCGACGCTCGGCTGCGGCGGCGGATCGCCGGCCGGCACCTCCGCCGGGCTCGACGTCGGCGTGGGCTCGGCCGACGCGGGCGCCGATGGCTCGGGCTCGCGCGGCGCGGCGGCGCTGGGTCGCGCGTCGGGATCGGTGCCCGGGGCGTACAGCGGCTCGACGCTGGTGCCCGGCGCCGCCATCCGCGGCTTGCGCGTGCGTTCGCCCTTGGGCACGCGGACGTCGTCGAGAAAGCGCAGCACCGCGCTGTTCCACGCGTCGGCGGCCTCGAACTGCGCGAAGTGTCCCGCGCGTTCGAGCATCACCAGCTGACCATCGCGCATGGTCTCGACCGCCTTCTTGGCCAGCCGCTCGGTGCTGCCGCCGTGCAGCAGCGGGTTGGGGATGAGGTTGTCGTACTCGCCGAACACCACCAACGTCGGCAGCTCGAGGTCGCGCAGGCGATCGACGACCGGGCCGTCGAGCATGCCCGCGACCGAGCGCGAGACCGCGTTGCAGTAGGCTTCGAAGTCGGGCCCACCGACCACCGCGAGGCGATCACGGACCATGAACTCCGCGGACTTGGGCACGCGGTGGAAGTTCTGCGTGTGGCGCAGCCACACCGCCTCGGCGTCGGCCTTGCACGTGAACTCGGGCGTGGTCGCGCCGGCGAGCCAGTGCGCCTCGCCGTCGGCGAAGCGCTCGAGCCCGGCGGGCGACGACAAGACCAGCGCGTCGACGTCCTGCGGGTACTCGAGCGCGTAGGTCATCGCGATCTGGCCGCCCATCGAGTGACCCACGAGCACGACATGCGACAGTCCCAGCTCGCGCACCACGCCGCGCACGGCCTTGGCGAAGAAGGCCATCGAGTAGTCGTAGTTGCCCTTGGAGCTCTTGCCATAACCGGGCAGGTCGATCGCGACCACGCGGTGGCGGGCCGACAGCGCCGCGAGGTTCTCCTTCCACGCCGGCATCGAGCTGCCCAGGCCGTGGATCAGCACCAGCGTGCGCGCGTCCGCGTCCGCGGGCGCGCCGCTGTCGTGCACCGCGATGGTGGCGGTGCCGACCGCCAGCTGTCGCGTGGGCATGGGGTACTGCAGCGCCGAGAAGGCCACGCCGGACTTCGCGGCACAACCGCCCGCGAGCAGGGCCGCGAGCAGCAACGTGGGCAGCGTGCGAGTGGGTCGCGTCATCGGTGGCCTCACAACATCAACCACTTGAGCGTGAGCATGGTGGTCCAGGGATCGCGCGGACGTTGGCTCTCGCCGCTGCTGCCCGTGACGATCTCGGGGCTGGCGAAGTAGTCGCCCAGGCGCAGGTACGCCGCGTGGGCCTCGAGCGACAGCATCGGGCGGATGCGCCACGAGACGTTGCCGTTGACCTCGGCGCCCATGAAGTAGGCGCCCTGCACCGGCTGCACGTTCGATCGCGCGAACGCACCGCCGATGCGAGCGGACAGCTTGTTGCGCAAGATGTCGCCCGAGACGCCCAGCGACAGCGCGGTCATGCCGTAGCCGGCGTTGGAGATGTCCGCGGCCGCGGCGTAGTAGCGGTTGACGACGTTGGCGTGGGGCAACAGCAGGTAGGTGCCGAAGCTGGTGAACGGCGCCGCCGGTGAGCCCCAGGTGTTGCCGGTGACGACGCCGGTGTAGCTGCCGTCCTGCAGACCGTTCTTGTCGCCCGAGGTGTAGAGGAAGTCGGCGGTGACGGCATCGCGGGCGGTGCGACCCCATCGCGCCGCGAGCCGCACGTTGGCGGCGAGCCCGAGCACGTTGGTGAGCTTCTGGAAGTCGCCGGGCTGGTTGGGGATCGCGGTGACGATCTGGCCGAAGTTGCCGACCATGAAGGCCGAGCCGCCGAAGCGACCGGCGGCGAGCTCGGGGTTGAACGAGGTATCGCCCGCGAGCCACAGGAAGTGGCCGCGCCAGCTCGGGGCATCATCGGGGATCGTGAAGCGGTAGCCGCCGTTGTAGTCGACCAGCACGCTGTCGGGGCCCTGGCCGAGGATGCCGACGCCGCCCTGACCGGTGGAGGTGTCCCGCAGGTATCGCAGACTGCCGCCGACGTGCCAGGTCTTGCCCAGGTGGCGATCGGTCGCGAGCTCGAACAGCGCGACGTCGTCGTCCTTCTGGATCAGGTTCTCGTACAGCTGATAGGCGCCGAGCTTGAAGCGCTGTCCCGCGGTGGTGCCGTGCAACACTGCGCCGACCGCATCGGTGCCCCAGAAGGCCATGCGCGTGCCGGTCAGCTGCATCGTCGGCACCGGCGTGCGGTAGGGATCGTAGGTGCTGTCGTAGAGCCGCTGCAGGCCCACGTCGATCGACCAGCCCTTCCACAGATCGATCTCGACCGCGAGGTTCTGCGTCTGCAGGTTGACCTGGTCCGCGGTGATGGCCGAGCCGAAGTTGCCGCCGGCGGAGTTGGAGGTGTCGCCGAAGGTCCAGTCGAGCTCGAACGAGGCCCGCAGTCGCGCGCGGTGATCGAGCAGCGCCGGCTCGACCACCGCGAAGGGGATGAGCCGCTGCTCGAGGAAGACCGCGCGCTCCTTCGACGTGGTCGTGGTGTTGGGCCCGAACAGGCGCCCGACGATCTGACCCTTGAACAGGTCGTTCTGCGGCGAGACGTTGGTCATCTCGGCGCGGGTCATGAAGTAGCCGTAGAGCTGGAACGCGCGCCACGCTCGCTTGCTGCGCTGCAGCTGCTCGGGCGCCTGCTGCACCGCGACGTCGGGCAGCGGCGGCGGTGAGGGTGCCCACGCGGTCGTGAGCGCGGCGAGCAGCGTGGACGTCAACATGGCGCGGACCCCGTCGAGCTACTGGCGGACGAACACCTGGGTGAGATCGGGGCCGAGCGACGTCGCGCCGAAGCCGGCCTCTGCGGTCGGCGCGACCGCGCCGACGCTGGGCTCGGTCTGCACGACCTCGTAGCGCAGCACCGCCGGGCTCACGCTGTCGTCGATCTCGAAGATGCCCTCGACCGTGATCGCCTGCGGCATGGTCTGCTCGAGCGTGATGTCGAAGATCTCGCCGACACCCGAGGGCGTGGCGGTGTAGACCCCGACCTGCTGCACCTGCTGGCCCTGGTCGTCGATCGTCACGACGGTGAAGGCCTGGGGCCCGAAGGTCGCGGTGATCGAGGTCGCGCCGGTGAGCTCGACCAACAAGGGCGCGATGTCGTCGCCCTCGCTGAGCCACGCGCCCTCGAGCGTGACGGGCTGCGCCGCGGTGTCGTCTGCGCCGCCCGAGTCCGAGCCTGCATCCGCGCCGCCGTCGACCGCGGTGTCGCTGGTGTCCGCTGCCGAGTCCAGTCCGCCGGAATCCACCGCGCCCTCGCCTGCGTCGTCGCCAGCGTCGTCGCCGACGCTGGCGGCATCGCCCGCGCTCGCGTCGGTGTCACCGACGCTGTCTCCGGAGGTCCGCGCGGTGGTGGAGACGCCGGCGCCACTGCAGGCGGTCAGCAGCGCGAGCACGACGAAGGGCTTGGTTCGCATGGTGGATCCCCGGCTGCCCGCCATGTCGCAGTGCAACATGACGAGCGATTCAGGTCTCATACTCGACGCGTGCGGGCCTGTCAAGGCGCCCTGGCGGGGGAATTCTCCCCTCGCGGGCCTTTCGCATCGCAGCGAGACCGGGCTTCGCCCGACCCCCGAGGAAGCGCGCAGGCGTGCGACGTCAGCGACGGCGACGACGCCCAGACACTGCGACGACGACGACCAGTGCCCACGGCCACGCGTGCGCGCGGGTCGTGGTGCAGCCGCAGCCGCCGCTGCCCTCGCCCTCGCCGTCGGCACCGGCGCTGCTGCTGCCACCGCTGCCGTCGGCGTTGCCCGAGCTCGCGCCGGCGGTGCCACCACTGCCGTCGCCACCACTGCCGTCGGCGCCGGTGTCGGTGCCGGCAGGATCGGGCGGCAGCGGCGAGTCGAGCAACCATCGCACCGTGCGACGCACCTCGGTCTCGTTGCCGGCGAGGTCCTTCACCCGCGCCATGACCTCGACCTCGGGGTCCGACAGCGCGGTCGCGAGCGGGATCTCGAGCACGTCGTGGGGCATCGCGCCGCCCTGCGCCAACATCGTCGCGCACGTTCCGGCCTCGTCGAGCACGCAGACCTCGAGCGAGGCGACGTCGATGCCGCTGGGGATGTCGACCGTGCCGACGCGCAAGGCGGTGACGGCGTCGCCGTCGTAGAGCGCGGCGAGGTTGAGCGTGGGCTTCTGCGTGTCGGTCAGCTCCTCGGGTCCACCGGGCGCGCCGATGTCGATCCAGCGGCCCAGGATGCCGAGCTGCTCCGGTGTGATCGTGGTCGGGTGATCGGGGCCGAAGTCGAGGTCGCGATCGTCGGGCGGCGACGCCTCGTCGAAGCTCGCGTCGGTGTTGCCGTCGGTGCGCATGCCCGCGGCCTTCCAGTACAGCGGGCTGCCCAGCGAGTTGAACGCGCGCACGTAGCGGGTCAGCTGTGGCCGGCGGAAGGTCGTGCCGTTGGTCGTGGCCATGCGCTGGGCCTCGGGCACGCACGACTGGCCGCGATCGGCGACCAGACACCACCAGGTCGAGTCCTGCTCGACCCCAGGGCGATCGAGCGCGAGCGATCCGTCGGGCGCGTCGCCGCTGTGGCACTGCGCGCAGTGCTCGTCGAAGATCGGCATGATGTCGCGCTCGAAGTCGATCTGCAGCGCGTAGCCCTCGACCTCGCGCACGGCCGGGCCCTGCGCGCCCGCACCCGCCAGCAGCGGCACGGTGCCCTCGCCCAGCGGGATCACGGGGTAGTCCGGCATCGCGGCGTAGCTGTCCTCGAAGCCGATGCGCGAGTCCTTCGAGTGCACGTGGCAGCCGCCGCAGGTCTTCATCTCGCCCGGCCGCAGGCTCTGCCAGCTCTGATCGGTGTTGAGCGTGTGGCCGTCGCAATCGATGCCCTGCATGAGATAGGGCGTGTTGGCGGGGAAGCGCACCAGGAAGCTGGTGTCGGCGTTGCCGCTGGGATCGACGACCGGCGCGCCGTCTTGCAGGTTGCGCACGCCGAACTCGCCGAGGATGACCACGCGCTCACCGGCGACGTTGGCGATCTGCTCGTAGAGGTTGGTGCCGCGGTTGGGCAGCACGCCCAGGATGCGCACGCCGCAGAGATCCTCGTCGCCGTACTCGATCGTGTCGGTGCCCTGCAGATTGAACTGGTGCTCGCCGGCGAAGTGGATGCCGCCGACCGGGTGGGTCTCGCGATCGGTGATCGAGGCCGCGCCGAGCAGGCCGAACGGCGTGCCGACCGGCAGCTCCGGGCGCGAGGCCTGCTGGTCCGCGCGGGGGATCGCGGCCGGCGTCTCGATGCCGTGGATCGCCGCGTAGGGCACGACCGCGCGGGCCATGATCTCGTGCCACTGCGGCTCGTCGACCACGCGCTCGAGATCGCTGGGATGCTCCGAGGGCATCGTCGCGACCTCGTAGATGCCCGCGTCGCACGCCGGCGTGTCGAGCTGCAGCTGGGTGAAGACGTTGGCCGCGACGCCCTGCCCCGAACCCGAGGTCGCCGGCGGCACCGGCAGGCCCAGCGCGTCGAAGATGCCGTTGTCGGCCACGGTCCCGCACGCGCCCTTGCCCCACGTCGCCATCAGCCCGCCGTCGGGCAGCGCCGCGGCGTGGCCGAGCTTGCCGGCGAACACCACCGGATCGGCGTAGTTCGGATCCTGGTACGCGGGCGCGGGCATCACCGCCGCGAAGGAATCGCTGCTGCTGGACCAAGGCGCCAGCCGCACGATGTCGTGCGGCGCGTACAGATCCGCCAGCGGCGCAGTGGGATCGAGCATGCCCTCCTGCCCCGCCGGCTCGGGCATCACGCCCACGAGGTTGCCCAGGCCGTTGTTGTTGCCGCGGTAGTAGTCGGTGAACCACACGCGGCCATCGCCGGTCTGCGCGAGGAAGTGCGCGGCCTTGTGATCGACGCCGGCGCTGGTGATGGGCGAGTGGTCGCCGCAGTGCTGGCCGTAGAACGCGAACGGATGCGCGCCGTCGGGCGCCTGCACGAAGATGTTGAAGGCGTTGCCGATGGTGCCGAAGCCACCCGGGCTGCCGTTGGTGTAGCGGAACGTCAGACCACCGAAGATCTGCCAGCTCGAGTAGGCCACGCGACCGTCGGCGAGCACCAGCGGGTGTTGCTCGAGCGACAGCGAGTGGTGACTGGCGAGATCGAGATTGCGACCGTCGGGATCGACGGTCCAGATGCGCGAGCCGTTGCCGGCGTTGTTGGTGCCCCACACCATCGTGGTGAGGTTGCCGTCGCGCGTGGAGGTGAACGCCAGGCGCCCGTCGGGTAGCCACGCCGGCCCCGCGTCCCAGGTGCCGGGCAGCCACGGCAGCTCGGTGAGCTCACCGGTCGCGACATCGACCAACATCAGCTGCGCGTGCTCGGTCTGCAGCAGCTTGCCCGGCAGATCGTGCCACGCGTCGTCGCCACCGACCGCGACGGAGAAGTTCTCGCTGTTCGGCGTCAACGTGCCGCGGAAGACCGAGAACGCGATGGTCTCGCCGTCGAACGACACCGCCGGATCCATCGCCGCGCACGCGGCTGCATCGGTGCTCTCGCTGCCGCAGTCGTACAGCAGCGACTCGCTGCCGTCGGGTTGCCGCAGCACCAGATCGCACGGCGCACTGAAGCCGCTGTAGAAGTGCGTGACGTCCGGCAGCACGTCGTAGACGTCGATGCCGATCATCGTCGTGCCCGGCAGCTGCAGCGGCTCGGTCGTGCGCGGGCAGCGGACGTAGGCGATCGGATGATCGAGCGCTTGGGCGCTGGGCACCAGCCACGGCACGGCCACGGCCGCCGCGATCACCAGGGGCGAGACGTGCACCGCGCGGAGCACAGGACGGGGACGACGGCCGGGGGTGCGCATGGCGACCTCCAGAGGTCGCGCGAGCGCGGCGAAACGGCTCACGGGCCCGCACGGGTGTGGGGCCACGGTGCGTGCCCCGACCCGCGCCCGTGCGCGGTCGCGCGGGTGGCGAGCTGACACACCCCGCGCGCGGTATCGTCGAGCCTGCGCCGCCCCGCGGCACCGGGCAGCGCAGGCCCGACGCATGAGACTCGATCCCACCCTCGCGCTCCCGTTCGCCGTGGCACTGGCGTGCCACGCACCGACCACCTCGCCCGGCAGCGCGCCCGCGGTCGCGCAGGATTCCGCGACGCGGCTGCAGGTGCGGGTCGATCCGCGCGTCGAGCTGTTCTCGATGCTGTGGCGCACCGCTGGCATCCCGCCCTACGCGCCGCAGGACGAGCATCGCACGCCCTACGAAGCGGCGGTCGACGCTCGCATGGCGCCGCTGCGGTCGCACCCCGCGGTGCAGCAGGCCGAGGCGCTGGCCGAGTCCAAGGGCATCGGCTTCGACGCGCCGATGAGCCTCGCGGTCACCTGAGCTGGCCCGAGCTCGAGCTCGTGCGTCCGCTGCAGCCCTGGCCAGCATCGCTCGACGACCGCTGGCAGGGGGTCGACATGGACGCGTGGCTCAGCACGGTGCGTTCGTTCGCGAGCGACGCGCGGCTGGCCGAGTTCTTCGGCGAGCAACGGCCGTTGTGGGACCGCGTCGACGCGACGATGGCGGCGTTCGTGCAGGCGCACGGTGCCGACGCGCCCCAGTGGCTGCACGAGTTCAGCGGCACCGCGATCGCACAGACGGTGCTGGTCCAGGGCCTGCTCACCGAGCGCGGCAACTACGGCCCGCACGTCGTGCTGCCCGACGGGCGCAAGACCGCATACCAGATCATCGTGAACTGGCACCCCGACGAGGACGGCGTGCCACGGCCACAGCCCGATCTCGCGGTGTTCTACATCCACGAACTCGCGCACAGCTACATGAACCCGCTGGTCGAGCGCCACGCGTCGATCCTGCAAGCCTCGGCGCAGGCGCTGTACGACCGACATGCCGCGGCGATGGAGGCAGTGGGCTACGGCGAGTGGTACTCGGTCGCGTGCGAGTCGTTGGTGCGCGCCGCGACCCGCACCTACCTGCACGATGATCCCGAGGCGGCCGCCGGCGCGGACGAGAACGACCGCCTGCAAGGCTTCGCGTGGGTCCCCGAGGTTGCCGCCGTGCTCGAGCCACCACTCGACGAGACCGACATGACCGCGGTCGCACAGGTGCTCGCGCGCCACGGCGCGCCGTGAGGGTCAGCCCAGCGCGCGGATCGTCACCACCGTCGGCCGCAGCCCCACGTCCGCGGCCAGGCACCACCGCGGCGCGGCCTTGCCCATCGCGCGCCAGCCCGGCGCCTGCGACAGCGCGAAGGCGCCGCGATCGAGCGCGAGCTCGACGGTCTCACCCCGCGGCAGGAACACCAGCGCGCCGTTGTCGGTGGTGCGCACGCGCAGGGACTCGGGCACGAAGTAGCGCACCACCCCCGCGACGACGGGCGGCGCGAGTTCGTCGGTGATCTGGATGCGATCGCCGTCGAAGATCACGCGACGTCGGTGGGTCGCGGCGCCCTTGTAGCCGCGGACCTCGGCCAGCAGGCGCCGCGCACTGGCCTCGAGCTGGTGCGGCAGCGCGCGGCCGCCGATGCGGTGGCTCTTCCACAGCTCGTGTTGATCGCGGTCGCCCACGGTGACGGTGTTGTGCGCCGCGGTCGAGCGCGCGTAGCGACGATCGTCACCCTCGACGTAGGTGCCCACGCCGGCGTCGACCAGCACGCGCGTGCGACCGTACGACAGCTCGATCGACAGGCAATCGCCGTGGATGTGCCCGGTCTGCTGCGGCAGGCCCACGCCGCCTTGGTTCCACAGCAACGTGAACGGACCCCATGCTCGCCGTGCGAAGCCGCTGTCGCTCGCGTCGGCGTCGCCCTCGGCCAAGGCCACGGCGCAGCGATGGGCCAGGCGCATGGGCGTGACCGGGGCCTGCAGCTGGCTGTCGCCCCACAGCGCGACGTCGCCATCGGGATGCGTGAACGCGGGCAACACTGCGAGCATGTGCTCCAAGGCCACGCGCAGCGGATCGGCCACACCCGGCAGGCGCGGCTCGGCCAGCGCGATCACCAGCGACAGCTGCTCGGCGAGCAGGCAGTGGTAGCTGGGCGTGCGCTCGGCATGCACGCCGTCGTCGCCCAGCTGCGCCTGCACGCAGTGCAGCAGCGGTGTCGCGAAACGCTCGAGCATGGCTGCCGGTACGTGACCGCGCAGCGCCAACCCACCGGCGACCAGCGCGACCAGGTTGGTCCACAGGTGGTTGCCGTCGAGGTGGAGCTCGACGTGCGAGGCGAGGTGCTGCAGCTGCGCGCTCACCGACGCGAGCACCAGCTCGAGCTCGCCCGCATGCAGGTGGGCGCCGTCACGCGCGAGCCAGCCGAGCCAGTGCAGCAGCCGCTGCGAGCAGGGATACGGCTCCCAGCCCACGCCTTCGCGGTGCTCTTCGATCCAGTCGAGCACGGTCGCGCGGGCCTGCGCGCGTGTGCACGCGGGATCGGCGAGCCAGCCGTGGTAGTGCAGCGTGTACACCCACAGCGGATCGCCATCGCCGGTCCAGCCGAAGCGCACCGGATCGTGCGCCGGCTGACCCAGCAACACCACGCCGCCGTCGGGCTCGATGTGGCCCTCGGGCGAGGGCCCCACGAAGCCCTCGGGCAGCTGCAGCGCGTCGCAGCCGGGCGCGCGCGACTGCGTGGGGCTGCGCGCGGGCCCGCGGGAACGCTGGCGCACGAACGCGAGCAGCTGCGTCGGCCGCAGGTGCGCCGCCGATCGCAGCGTGGGGCCCAGGGTCTCGATCGCGCGGCGCAGTCGGGTCATCGCGGACAGCCCGCCCACGGTATCCACGACCGGCGCACGATTGAACCGCCCTCGACGCAGCCGCGAGAACCTGCCGTGTTGCAGCGACAGGACGCCCCACTGCGGTGCGCCGAGCCGGCCCCGCGTCACCGAGCCGTGCCCAACGCAGCGGCGCCGCAGCCCTCGCCGTCATCGCGACGGTGCCGACCGACCAAGGGCCCTGCGTGCACCGCCACGTCCTGACCCTCGCCGTGACCTGCGCCCTGGGTGGGTGCCGAGCGCACGACCCCGAATCGCAGAGCCTGCAGCCGGGCGAGAGCTCCTCGGACAGCGGCGCCGACGCGTCGTCCGCGGGCCCGAGCAGCGCGTCGGGCGGCGGCGACAGCAGCACGGGAACCAGCGACGACACCGGCACCTCGAGCACTGGCGCGGACGCGCCGCAGGGCATCGTCGCGATCCTCGCCATCCGCGAGGTCGACGGCCGGGTGCAACAGCACCGCGTGCGGCTGCAGCACGGCGCACCGCCGCAGTTCGAGCGGTTGCACCCCGACGATGGGCGCTCGTGGATCGAGACCGTCGAGCTCTCCGACGGTGGGCTCGTGCTGCACGCCGAGGGATCCGACGGCACCACGCTGTGGTCGGTTGCGGTCGACGACAGCGGCGTCGGTGAAGCCACCCCGATCGCCACCGTGGGTGGACCCGCCGGCATCTCGACCCTGCAGGCGATCCCGGGCGCGGCGGCGGTCGCCTTCGTCGACGTGGGCGAAGGCAACGCCTACCGCGTCGACTTCGACGACGTCGACGACCCCGCCGCGGCGATCGTCGCAACCGACGTGATCGTCGGCGGACCCGTGAGCCCAGACGGCGCAGCCATGCTCGTCACACGATCACCGAGTCCCGGCGGCGGCGTCGCGCACTGGCAGCGCGCTCGGCTGGTTGCGCCCGGCGGGGTCGAACCGATCGCGTTCGCGCCCAGCGTGGGCGACACGTTCGCGGGCTTCACCGCCGACGGCCGCGGCGCGTGGTTCACGACCTTCGACAACGCGGCGTTCGCCAACGGCGACGATCTCTATTACGTCGACTTGACCTCCGACCCGTTGGCTGCGCCGGTGCGGGTCAACGACGTCGTCACCGACCCCGACGAGCGGCTGGTGCCGTGTCAGGGCGACGTCGTCAGCGCGGCCGCCGGCGCCAGCAGCCACGTCGTCGACGACCTCGCGACCGGCGAGCGGCGGCGGTACGTCTCGCGGGTCGTCGACGGCACGCCTCAGCCGAGCGAGGTGATCGCGGTCGGCGTGGGCGCGTCCTCGGACGAGTGCCGCTGGTCCGCGGACGGGTCGTGGTTGGTGTACGAGGGCGGCGACCTCGACACCAGCACGCTCGACATGCTCGCGGTCGAAGGCGGGGCCCCGCGGGACATCGCGACGCTGGTGGCGTGGCCGCGCGGCGAGGAGCCCTTCCGCGTCGTCGCCGGCGACGCCGACGGCATCGTGCTGGTGCACCGCGTCGACGACCCCGATTTCGCCGAGCTGTGGCGGGTGCCGCTCGTCGACGGCGTCTCCGGTGAGCCCGAGCTGCTGGTCGATGCCGAAAGCGACGGCGCGCCGCCGCGCAACGGTCTCGATGCCGGGGTCACGCCCTCACGCCCGCCGATCGCAGGATCGATCCTCTATCGCGGCAAGTACGGCGACGGCCACGCGATCTGGATGGTCCACACCACCGACGCCACACTCGAGCAGATCAGCGACGAAGATCCCGGCGCCGAGGTGTTGGCCGGCTCGATCGCGCCCGATGGCACCTTCGTGACGTACGGATTGTGGGACGAGCAGACCGCGTCCGCCGAGCTGCGCGTCCGCGACCGCATGCTCGGCGGACCTTCGATCCACCTCGCCGATGGCGTGGTCGCGGAGCGCTTTGCCAGGCAGCCGTAGGCGCGACGACGTCAGCGCGTCAGCAACCCCACGGTGTCGACCACCGACGGCCGGTTGAACCACTCGCGCCGCAGCCGTGCGAACGCGCGGTGGGCCACCAGCACCACGACGATGTCGGCGGTGCGCAGGGCTTCCTCCGCGCCCACCAGCGGCACGCCCGGGATCGGCGAGTTCTGCAGGTGGGGCTCGACCGCGACGACGTCGCCGAAGTCCGCGGCGGCGAGCTCGCGCACGACCTCGATCGCCGGGCTCTCGCGCACGTCGTCGATGTCGGGTTTGTAGCTCAGGCCCAGGCACGCGATCTTCGGCCGCTTGAAGCGCTCCGCGACCGTGCGGACCTGCGCGACCACGCGGTGCGGTCGCTGATCGTTGACGCGGCGTGCGGCGGCGATGAGCGGGGTGTGCTCGGGCGCGACCGCGATGATGAACCACGGGTCGACCGCGATGCAGTGTCCACCCACGCCGGGACCCGGGCGCAGGATGTTCACGCGCGGGTGACGGTTGGCCAGCTTGATGACCTCCCACACGTCGAGGTCGAGCGCGTCGCACACGTTCGACAGCTCGTTGGCGAAGGCGATGTTCACGTCGCGGAACGCGTTCTCCGACAGCTTGACCAGCTCCGCCGCGTCGGCGGTGCAGCGCAGCACCTCGCCGGCGACGAAGCGCTCGTAGAACGCGGCCGCGACCTCGGTGCAGGCGGGGGTCACGCCGCCGACGACGCGGTCGTTCTCGACCACCTCGCGGATGACGGCCCCGGGCAACACCCGTTCCGGTGCGTGCGCCACATAGACGTCCTGGCCGGCCACGAGCCCGGCCTGGGCGAGGATCCCCGCGACCATCGTGCGGGTGGTCCCCGGCGGGCTGGTCGACTCGAGCACGACGAGGTTGCCCGGTCGCAGCACCGGCACCAGCGCGCGCGTCGCCGACTCGACGTAGCTCAGATCCGGCGTGTGCCCCGGTCCGAAGGGCGTGGGCACGCAGATCAGGAACGCGTCCGCGGGCTGCGGCGTCGCGAACGCGCGCAGCCGCCCCGCGCTGACCGAGGCCCGGACCAGCGCGTCGAGCTCGGGCTCGACGATGTGGATCTTCCCCTCGTTGATGGTCGCGACCACGTCGTTCCGTGTGTCGGTGCCACAAATTTTCATCTGCCCGCGGGTCGCGAGCACCGCGGCGGTCGGCAACCCCACGTATCCGAGACCGATCACACAGACATCCCATGCGCTCGATGCGGTCGGGTCTGCAGCTGCGCGTGAAGTGGGCGATGACGTGTTCATCTGCAAGACTCCATGTCATGCTACGGGCAAAGTCGTGATCGCGTCCATGGTGGGTAGGTTCGATTCCTCGCCGCGGTGGGTCCGGCAGCGCGCCGCGACTGTCATCGCCCGCGCGCTCGCGACAAGGATCGGGGTCTGGCCGTGAACGCATCCCTGGGCACGCTGTGGCTCGGCGCGCTGGTCTCGTTCGCGCTCGTCGCGGGCGCGATGCCGCTGGTGCTGCGGGCGTGGCGGTCGCTCGGTCGTCGCGACGACGAGGTCAGCCTGCGCAAGGTCCACACCGGCCAGATCCCGCGCGCCGGCGGCCTGGTCATCCTGTTCGGCTTCGGCGTGATGCTGGTCGCCGGCCTCGCCGGCGTCAGCTCGCTGTCCGCGACCCACGAGCTGTTCTCGGTCTCGCCGCTGACCGGCGCGCTGGTCGGCGCGCTCGTGGTCGGACTCACCGGCGCGTGGGATGATCTCATCGGCCTGCGGCCGCGGACCAAGCTCGCGATGCAGCTGGTCGGCGCGACGCTCGCGGTGCTCTACGGCCTGCACTGGCCCGCGCTCGAGTTGCTCGTGGGCTGGGAGTACAACTGGCTCGCGACGCTGCTGACCATCGGCTTTCTGGTCGCGTCGGTGAACGCGGTCAACATGATGGACGGGCTCGACGGGCTCGCCGCGGGCATCTGCCTGGTGGGCTTCGGCACCGTGGTCGCGGCGATCTTCGCCGGCCCGACCCTGGTCCCGGGCACGCTCGCGGTCGGCTGGGCCGCGGCCTGTGCCCTGGGTGCCACCGGCGGCTTCCTGCTGCACAACCGCCACCCCGCGCGCGTGTTCATGGGCGACGCGGGCAGCTACTTCCTGGGCTTCCTGCTGCCGGCGCTGCTGGTCCAGGTGGGCCCGGTGCGCTGGCGCGTGCCGGAGATCCAGCTGTCGATCGCGATCCTGCCGCTGGCGGTGCCGATGTTCGACATGACGCTCGCGATCGTGCGCCGGACCCTGCGGGGCCAGCCGATCTTCAGCGGCGACTCCGACCACGTGCACCACCGGCTGATGGCCGCGGGCTTCACCCACGCGCGCGCGGTGACCGTGCTGTGGCTGTCGGCGGCGATGTTCGGATCGCTCGCCTACCTCAACGTCATCGGCATCGGTGGATGGTGGACGCTGCTGGGCACCCTGGTCGCGATGGTGCTGGCCGCGGTGCTGCTGGGCTACCACCGCATGCTGGCGCAGCTGCCCGCGTTCACCGGCGAGCGCTTCCTGGGCTGGCGGGATCGTCGCCGCGAGGTGATGGAACTGCTCGACACGCTCGAGCACGTGCGACTGTCGGGCAACGACCGCGGCGAGGTCCGCTGGCGCCGGGTCGCGCCCGACCTCGCGCTGGTGCTGGGACGCCTGGGCATCCCCGCGTTCCAGATCCGCCGCTTCGACGACGTCGTGGTCGGCAGCGGCGACGCGCGCGATGCCTGGGCGTGGCTGAGCCTGCCGGTGCCGGGCGAGGACGGGGCCGAGCTGCGACTGGCGCTGGCGGTGCGGCTGCCCGAGCTGCAGCAGGAGCGCCTGATGCTGATCGAGCGCGCCGTGCTGGCGGTCGCCGGCGACGGCGGTGCCGCGGCGCGTCAGCTGACGGTCGTGCGCGGCGGCGGCGAGCGTCCCTCGGCCGCCGCGCCCTGAGCCGGCATCACTGCGACCGCGGCGGCGCGGTGCGAGGCGGCCGCGCGGCCGCGGCGTTGCGGCTCGCGACCACGCGCGGCATCGGTCCGGTCACGTGGACGTCGAAGTCGTCGCCCTTGCGCGTGACCACCGCGTGGGTCGGCGCGCGCGCCGGTGTCAGGCCCAGCAGCGGCGCAAGCGACTCGAGCCCGCGCAGCTGCGACAGCATCTCGCCCTCGATCGCGAACGCGGCCGAAAGCAGATCCTCGGTGGTCTTGCTGCCCGGGGTCGCGCCCTTGGTCTGCTCGAGCCACTCGCCCAGGGCCTCGTTGGCCGAGGGCCCGACCGCGACCACGACCGCGCCGGCGTGCTCGCTGCCGGCGAACGCGATGCGTAGCGCACCCTCGTCGTCGATGAGCGGCGCGAGCTCCGGCGGCAGCAGCTTGCGTGCGTTGTCGACCGCGATCACGTGGATCGACACGCCCGCCGCGGTCGAGCGGTTGCGCTTGAACCGCAGCTTGGGCACCGACACGCCGAAGGTGCGCGCGAGATCGAGGTTGCCCAGCACCGCGTCGATGAGGCTGCCGACCGCGCCGCTGGCCTTCTTGGGATCGTCGGCGCCCAGCGCCAGCAACACGTGGCGCTTGGGGCCCAGGCCCACCAGCACGCGGCCGTTCCAGCTGCGCAGCACCGCGTTGTAGCGCTTGAGCATGTCCTCGAGCACGCCCTTGACCAGGAAGTTCTGCTTGTCGACCGTGCGCGTGGCCTGGCCGATGAGATCCTTCACCACGGTCTGGTACTTGGCGTAGCGCGAGCTCGCGGCCGCGACGATCGACGGCGATGCCAGCAGCCCCGTGAGCGCGCCCTCGGTGAAGTCGGACAGCTGCGCGATGGGGCCGTCGCCGTCGGCGGTGATGCGGAAGTCGGTCACGTCCTCGCCGACCAGGCCGATGCGCTGGAACGGGAACGAGGGCACGCCCTTGCGCACCTCGGCGCCGTCGAGCGTCAGATACAGCCCGTGCTTGCCGTAGGCGCGGCCGAGCTCGCGCGCGGTCGCGAGGCCGCGCTCGTCGCTCGCGAGCGCGAGCGTGGCGTTGGCGGTGTCGAGCCACGCGAGCTTGGGTGGCGGCGGCGTCATCTCGATGGCCTCGCGCGGCAGCTCGACCGCGCCGAACTTGCCCACCGCCTTCTTGCCGCGCAGCAGTGCCTGGACCTCGGCCAACCGCACGCGCTCGATCGGCACCTGCACCACCAGCTGACCTTCGACCAGCGCCGCGCTCCACGGCCGCGCCAGATCGAGGTCGTCGACCAGCTGACGCTCGAACGAAAGACCGACGGCGCCGAGCAGCTCGCGCAGCACCGCGCGGGGATCGTTGCCCAGGCCCAACGTCTGGCCCAACGCCGCCAGCGCAGGCGCAGGCGCGGCGACGTGGCTCGCGAACGCCGGCTTGGCCGCCAGGCTGTAGGGCCGCGGCATCGACGGGGGCGGCGGCGCCTCGCGCTGCCGACCGTGCACACCGCCGGTGCCCGGGGTCGTCGCGCCGGGCTTGGGATCGTGCTTGCACGCCACCGGGGCGAGCAGGAGGAGCGAGAGCAGCAACCGCGGCGAGCGTCGCATCGTGTTGGACCCTACCAGGAAGACCACGCGCGGGCACGCGCGCGCATGGGGCACTGACGCCGCGCGACAGCGGCGGCTTCAGCGTCGCGGTGGCCGACGTGGCGCGGCACACCGGTAGCCCGCCAGCTTTGCGCCAGCCTGCAGCGCGCTCACGGTCGCGGTGTCGGATCGAGCACGCAGCGGAAACCGATCGCGACGTGACGCACCACCGGCGGCACCAAGCGTCGTGCCGGCGCGCGCGCAGCCCAGTGTGGATCGCTCCAGGCCGCGCCCTTCACGACCGCTTGGCCGTGCTCGCCGCCGGCGGTCCACTCCGCGACGTTGCCTGCGAGGTCGAGCACACCCTCGGGGCTCGCGGCGCGCGGCCGTGCACCCACGGGTTGCACGTCGCCCATGCCGTGCTCGCGCGTGTTCGCGTGCTCGGGCACGAAGCGATCGCCCCAGGGGTAGTCGCGACCATCGACGCCCCGCGCGGCGCGTTCCCACTGCGCCTCGCTCGGCAGCGAACCGAAGCCGCCGCGCTGCTCACCCCACCACGCGCAGTAGGCCTCGGCCTCGACGCGGCTGACCAGCACCGCGGGCTCGTGGACGCGTGCGGGCTGCGGGCGGCCGTGCTGCCAGGCGTAGCGCGCGGGCGGCTGCGCCGCGGGCACGCTGCACTGTTGCCGGGCCGCCAGCGCGGGGTCGATCCACGGCTCGGGCGCGCCGGTGCTCCACACGAAGCGCGCGTACTCGTCCTGCGTGACCGGGTGGATCATGATGTGGAACGCACCGAGGCGCAGGTGGTGCTCGGCCAGCTCCTCGCGCACGGCCGCGACCGCGCCGCGGGGATCGCTGTCGCTGCGAGCGGCCTGCTCGATCGCGCGCGAGCGCGAGTCGAGGCTGGAGCCCATCGTGAAGCTGCCCGCGTCGATCGTCACCGTGCCGGCGGTGTCGAGGTTGCCGTGGCCGCAGCCGATCGCGATCGCGACGGCGCCGAGCGATGCGAGCGCGCGCATGACCGCGTCATCGGCCGCGACCGCGCGCGGCTGCAGCGCGGACGGAAGCGGGCCACCGACGCGGCGCGGCGGCCCGCGAGCGGCGCTCAGCTGCGCCGCGCGGCGGCGGCCTCGAGCGCGGGGCGGAACTTCGCGATCGCGTCGCCGATCACGGGCGCGCCGTGGGCCGGCAGTACGTGGGTGAACGGCAGCCGCAACACCGCGAGCAGATCTTCGGCCGGCGGCTTGCACTGCGACAGCCACCCCGGCCCGACGTTGTGCGGCTTGATGAAGCCGAACCTGCGCATCATCAGCGCACCCAACCAGCTGAAGAACTCGTCGCGTTGGGCCCAGTTCTGCAGCGCATCTCCGGCGATGACGACGCCGTCGTGACGCTCGAGCAAGAGCAGCGCCTCGGGCGGCGTCGAGCGGAACATGTGCACGCTCGCACCACGCAGCGGCAGCTTCGTGCTGGCGTCGAAGCGCTGGTCGGGCTCGAAGTACGGCGGCGCCTTGGGCGAAAAGCCGGGCATGTACGGCGCGTCGACCGGCGCCCATACCCGCGCGCCGTAGTGCTGCTTGTAGAAGGGATCATCGGCGCCGTGGTTGCCCGCGAGGCGGATGACGTCGGTGACCTTGCCCAGGCGATCGAGCGCGGCCAGGCCGTCGGGATCGAGCCGCACGCTGTTGACCAGCACCAGCCGCTCGCCCTCGCGCACGATCGTCATCGCGCGGCTGAAGCGGACCGGCAGCGGCCCCGGCATCGCCGCGGTGCCGGTCACGAACCACAGATCGGGCAGGACCTCGGTCAGGACACCGTGCGGACGTGCGGGCGGGTGCGGGCGTGGCTTCACCCCGCTGGCGTAGCAAGCGTCGGCGCCGAGGGCCAGATGACAGATCGGCCATTGTCGGGGGTGATTTCCGCCAGCGGACGGCGCTCAGCCGGCGGTGCGCCAGCGCTGCGCGACGATGGTGCTGGCCTTGCGGTCGGGATCGTCGCCGGGCCCCGCGAGCAGCCACGCGGTCTCGCCGTCGATCCACAGCGGCCGCAACCACTGCAGCCCCGGCGGCGGCGCGATGGCGTGCTGCTCGCCGTCCGAGACGGCCGTGATCACGGCGCGCTCGGCATCGTCGATCGTGAGCACGCGACCGTCGTCCGCGACCATGCCCCAGCCGCCGTGGCCGATCCGATCCGGCAGCGGGCCGACCGCGCCGCGGCGCCCCCTCGCCCACCGGCGCGAGCCACAACGTCGCGTCGCGGTACCACGCGGCCGAATCGAGCTGGGCATCGACCCGCACGATCGCGCCGGCGCTGCGATCGATCGCGACCTCGGCGAGCTCGCCGAGCGGCCGCATGCAGGGCGAGCCGCGTGATGTCGCGCGCACAGCGACGTGCGGCGATCGAGCGCCTGCAGCAGCGCGCCGCGGGGCAGCGCGCGCGGCCGCGTGGCACCGGCGGCGATGGGCACCAGCCCGCCGTCGGGATCGACCGCGACCACGCCCGACGCCTCGAGCTCGACCCCAGCTCTGGCCGTCGCCGACCGCGAGGACCTGCGTCGCCAGCTCCGGCAGCGACACCCGCTCGAGCGCGCCGTCGCCCCACGGTCGCCGCAACAGCACGTCCTGGGTCGCACCAGCGGCCGCGCGATCGCCGCGACGCCGCGATCACCGGTCGCGACGCGCACGGCACAGCCGTCGGGCGCGGCCGGGTCGGCGCGCAGACCGCCGCACCGCGCAGCGCTGACCACGTGGGTCCAGCCCTGCAGCGCGCTGGCTCGAGTCGCCCTCGTGGCGCATGTATGTCGTAGCGGCGCGCCTGCCGGTACGACGCGTCGGCCCCGTGCACCGACAAGGTGTTGCGCACGTCGCGCGCTCGACCACGTCGCAGGCTGCTCGCAGCCGTCGCCGCAGCCGATCCACGACGGCGCGCAAGCTCGCTCGGGCTCGGCCACGACCGTGGGCTTCGCCGCAGCCGCTGCGGGCACGCGAGTTCAGGCCCGGCCCGCCCGCACCGGCGCGCCGCCAGGCACGGACTCGGGTTGCGGCGTCGCGCGCCACGTCGGCGCGCTCGACCACGCCGCGGGTGCGGTGCACGCCGCCAACAGCACCCACATGATCGCGAGCCCGCGTCAGAACGCGGCCTCCATCGCGCGGATGTGGAAGCTCCTGCTCGCCGACCGCGACGCGGTGCGCCGCGGGTGCCGACTGCGGCATCGCGCCGATCCAGTACACGCCGTGGCTGGTCGCGTGGGCCGGCGAGGCCAGCATGTCCTGCGCGTGCTCCTGCGCCCACAGGTGCACGCCGCTCTCGTCGAAGCTCAGCACCGACACGACCACGTGCCACGGCGCCGACGACGTCACCACCAGCTCGCCGCGCGGGCCGATGGTCAGCGCGAGCGACTCGAACGCATGGGCATCGGGCCAGGCGCCGACGATCTCGACCGTGCGACCGCGGGGGAAGCGGAGGATCCGCGCGCCGAACTGCCCGCCGTTGCGCTCGATGGCGTAGTACGCGTCGTCGTGGGCGTTGTAGGCCAACGCCAGCACCTGCTCGGGTCGCACGTCGCCGATGAAGCGCTCGTACTCGGTCGCGCCGGTGTCGAGATCGATGGTGCGCAACATCGGCTGGCCCTGCACGTCGCGCTCGAACACCGCGAGCTCCTGGCGGCGGGCCGACATCGCCGCGACCACCGGCGCTTGCGTCGGCACCTGCGGCTCGCTGTACGGCGCAGGCTCGACGTGGACCAGGCCGTCGCCGCGCACGACGAACATGAGCCGGCCGCCGATGTCGAAGAACGCTCCGATCGCGCCGCCGTGGGCGGCACCCGCGGCATCGCCGGCGAACACCGGCACCATCGCCGGGTCGCGCAGTTGCATGACCAGCTCGTGGTCGATGACGTCGCCGCCGCCGCGCACACCGCCCTCGCCGGCCAGCAACAGCACCTCGTCGCCGCCCATGGGATCGTGGGGGATGCCGGTGAACCAGCCGTCGTCGGCGTCGGTGCAGTCGGAGCACGGCAGGTCGAACGGATCGACGTAGGGATCGACAAGCGGGACCTTGAACCACGGGATGGTGTCGCACGGCAGCGGCAGCGACGGCGTCGCGACCTCGTCGACCGTGATGCGTGCGAAGTTCTGGCGGCGCCGCTGCTCCGCCTCGGTGCCGGTGACGGTGCCGGGCGAAGGCGGCGAGCCCACGCTGTTCCAGTGGGTCGCGACCCAGGCCCACGCGAGGCCGTCGAAGACCCCGTAGGCGGCGCCGGGCATCACCGGGGCGAGGGAGAGATCGGCCCAGTAGTTCCAGCCCAACCGCCGCGGCGTGGGCGAGATCGGCGTGGTGGTCTTGGTCAGCGACGGGTGCGTGGTCGCCAGGCGACCGCTGCCGTCGGTCACGATGGTGCCGGTCGCCAGATCCGTCAGCGTCATCGACCGCCAGCCCCAGGGCATGCCGACACTGTCGCGGTTGCAGCCGTAGCTGAGCGCGCACACGCTGGGATCGCTCGAGGCGCACGAGCACGTCATCATGCGCGTGATGCCGTCCTGGTCGGCGCCGGTGCCCACGAACGACTCCGCGACGATCACGTTGCCGTACGAGACGCCGCAGTCACCCGCCGAGGGCCAGCCGCCGCAGATGGGCTCGCGCGAGAACTCGCAGGGGATGCGGCGACCGTCGGGGCGGGTGTCGTCGAAGCGATCGTAGCTCGCGGTCAGACGGGTCTGCGGGTACGGATCGCAGACGTCGCCGGGGAAGTAGGTCTCGAGGTAGACGTCGTCGCGCGGCGGCTCGACGCCGCCGAGGAAGGCCTTGGCGTAGGCCTCGCGCTCCGCGGGCTGGTTGCTGTTGTGCTGGTCGGGGTTGGCGATGAGGCGGCAGTTGTCGCAGTGGTCACCGCGCCAGTCGCCGTCGCTGTTGACCTGCGTCGGATTGAACACGTCGGGGCAGTTGTCACAGTCGGCGCCGACGAGGTCGCCGTCCGGATCGGCGCCGCCGCACTCGCCCTCCCAGGTGCCGGACTTGGACGACCACGCGGTGTCGTAGATGAAGTCGTGGTTGTCGGGTGCGTCGGTCTGGGCCCAGTAGCTGTGGTATTCGGACGCGCCCGACGCGACGCCGCACACCAGCGGCGGGCTGGTCTTGTTGAACAGCGGTCCGCCCGAGTCGCCGCGCAGGGTGCCGCGGTAATCGTCGAACAAGAACGAGGTCTCGCAAAGACTGTCCTCGCAATCGATGTCGCTCTCGTACGCCTGTCGCGTGGTCGCACGCTCGCCGGGCTTGTCGAGTCGTCCCCAGCCGGTGTAGCGGCCCGAGAACTCGTCGGGGCAGGTCATGCCCGGCTCCCAGGCGTGCACCGGCACGATGTTCCACAGCCCCGGGCCGGTGCCGATGGGCATGCGTCGATCGAGCTCGAGCACCGCGATGTCGCGACCCATGAGCTCCGGCGTCCACGAGACGGTGTCGCGCAGCCAGCCGCGGATCGCGGTTGCGGTATGCGTCGGGTGCTCGGACGTGTACAGCCCGACGCCGATGCTGATCGGCTTGGAGCCCTTGGCCACCGCCCACTTCGTTCCGTACGGACTCGTGGTCTCCGGCGGGCCCCACAAGCCCGGCTTGCCGTCCTCGCCCGCGGTGAGGCAGTGGTTGGCGGTCAGCACCCGCGTCGGCGTGATGAGTGTGCCGGTGCACAAGGCGTCTGCCGCGTTGGTCAGCCGCACCGATGCGTTCGACTGCGGCGTGGCGACGTCGTCCCAGCCGTGGCGGATCCGCGGGTGCTCGCCGGCATCGCGCGGCTGCTCGTCCGCGGCGCAACCGAGCGTGGCGACGAGCGCCGCCGCGCTCGCGCGACAGTAGCGAAGGCGAGGATGGGATCGAACGGACGGACGCATCGCGGGCTCCTGGTCGGGCCGGCGCGATGCCGGCTCCACCGGACTGACCCGCTGGGGTTCGATCCGTCTCGCGGAAAAGCGCGCGTCAGAATTCGATGCGCCACGCGAGCGCGAGGCCGCGTCCGCGCGAGTACACCCGCAGGCTGTGCCGCTGCACCAGCTTGCCGTCGCGGCGCACGCCCAGCACCGGCAGGCCCGCAGCCGCGACCGAGCCCGCGGCGGTCAGCGCCGTCGCACCGGCACCGGGCCGATGCACGAGCAGATCGCCGCGCATCTCCGCGAGCCCGAGCACCAGCTGCTCGCGGCGCTGCGGTGCGAACGGGTCGAGCGAACCGCCGTCACCGGCCATGATCCACCGCGTCCACGTCAGCTCGCGACCGGCCCGCATCTCGGTCAGCCACGGCCGCAGCGACACCACCGGCGCGTCCGCGGAGCGCAACAGCACCGCGCCGTCCTGGGGCTCTGCGCCCTCGTCGGCGCGGGCAGGGGCCGCGGTCGCGAGCACGCCAACGGCCATCGCGGTCACTCCCAGTCGGGCGAACCAGCGTCCGGAGCGGCGGTCTGTGGACGCGATCCCCATCGCGCCAGATGAGGCTACCGTGTGGCGCGCGCGTCGTGAAGCCCGTTTGTCGCCCATCGTCGAGGTGATCCGAACGGATCGGGGGGGTGATCCCGTCGTGCCGGTGGGAGGCATCGACCGCAGGAACGCCGCCGATGTGCCGCGCCCTACGCCCCAGGCGCGCGCCCGGTACGATTTTGGGGACACGCGGCGCGAGTCGGCCCAGGGATGCCCACGCCGTGCCACCGGGTGCGGCACCCGTTGGGGCGGCGTGCCGCAGCCGGCGCCCAGCCGCGCGCGCTCGCGCGCCGTGACCACCGCCTCGGGCCGACGAGGGCCGCACCCGCGGCTGCGTTGCGCAGCTTGCCCACCGGCGCGGCGGCCGGCGCAGGCGCTGCAGTACGATGCGGGCGCCCGCCGTCATGAAGGACGAGACCCGAGTCCTGCGCGCCATCAGCACGGTCCTCTTCGTGCTCGGCGTCGGCGCGTTGTTGCTGCTGCTGCGCGATCCCTCGGTGCAGCGCAACCCACAGCCGATCCTGTTCGGCGGCACCGCGCTCATCGGTGCCCTGGTGCTGCGCGGGATCGCTTGGCTGCTGCGATCGCCGCCACCGCAATGACCCCGGCCGCGCGACGATCCCCGATCGAGCCGTGGCTGCGCGCCGCGCTCGTGCTCGCGGCGATGTTGGCGACCGCGACGTTGCTGCTGGGCGTCGTCGATGCGCTCGCCGAGGCGGCGCCCGATCGGGCTGCGATCGCGCTGGCGGCGACCAGCCTCGCGCGCACCGGCGCGATCGTGCTGGCCACCGCCGTGGTCGCGACGGTGGTCGCATGGCCGCTGGCGCGCGCGGTGCCCTCGTCGCTGCTGCTGGGCTGGGCGCTCGTGGGTGCGCCGGCACGCAGCCTCGGCGTGCTCGACCTGGGCCTGGCCCCGGGCGCACTGGCGATCGCCTACGCGGCGATCCTGGGCGGTGCGCCCTGGATCGCGTTGGTGGTGCAGCTGCGGCGCGAGGCGTTGCCGCGCGGCGTGCTCGAGGCGGCGCAGGATCTGGGCGCGTCACCCTTGCGCGCATGGTGGACCGTGGAGCTGCCGCTGTGCCGCGGCGCGCTCGGCTTCGGCCTGATGTGGTGCGCGCTGCAGCAGCTCGCCGACGCGACCACGTGGGAGCTCGCCGGTGGCGGCAAGCTGTACTCGACCGCGCTGCTGCTGCGCGACGCGGCGCTCGAGGACGACGCGCCGGCGCTGGTGTCCGCGGTGCTGCTGGGATTGCTCGCGACCAGCGTGCCGCTGTCGTGGTGGATCGCGGCGATGCTGCGACGCGTCGCGATGGATCCGACCGCCGCCCCGCGCGCGCACTGGCACGGCCCCGCGCGCGGTGTCGCGATCGCGCTGGCGATCCTGGTCGCGTTGCCGCTGGCGGCGCTCGTGCCCGCCGCGCTGCACCCGCTGGGACCGCTCGACGCCCGCCTCGCGGCGCGACTGCAGCCGACGTTCTCGGTCATCGCCGGCACCGTCGCGCTGGGCGTGCCGCTGGGCGCAGCCGCGGCGATCGCCAACGAACGCTGGCCGCGGCTGTCGCCGGTGGTGCTGTTGCCGCTGGTGATCCCACCGGGCGCGTACGCGGCCGCGACGCTGTTCGCGGCGCACGGCCTGGGTTGGCCGCCGGGTCCCGGGCTCATGATCGCCGCGAGCACGCCGACTGCGATCGCGCTGGCGTTCGTGGTCACGACCCTCGCGCTGCCCCGCGTGGCGCCGACCCTGCGCGAGGCCGCGGCCGATCTCGGCGCGGGTGCGTGGGCGCGGCTGCGATGGCTGTGGTGGCCGCGGCTGGCCCCGGCGTGGGCCGGCGCCGCGGTGCTGGTCGCGGCGTGGTGCCTCAACGACACCGCGGTCGCGCCCTACCTCGCGGGCCCGGGCGACAGCACCTTGGCGATCGCGACGACGACGGCGTTCCGCGGCCTCGATGCCGCGACCGCGACGCGGTGGGCGCTGTTGCAGGCGGCCACGGCGATCCTCGCGGCGCTGGCGTTGCCGCGGTTGCGTGCGGCACGGAGGCCGGCGTGACGCTGTCGCTGCGCGGCCTGTGCAAGCGGCATCCCGGCAGCGCGCACGCCGTGGGCCCGATCGATCTGGCGCTGCCGAGCGCCGGCTACGTCTGCGTGATGGGACCCTCGGGCTGCGGCAAGACCACGCTGCTGCGGTTGGTCGCGGGCCTCGAGCGCGCCGACGCCGGCAGCGTCGCGCTGCGCGGCACGCCGATCGACGGCCTGCCGCCCGAGGCTCGACCGACGCGGCTGCTATTCCAGAGCGGCGCGCTGTTTCCCCACCTCGACGTCGCCGCCAACATCGGCTTCGCGCTCACGCTCGCGGGTCGCCGCGGCGTAGCCCTCGCGCAACGGGTACGCGAGCTCGCGGCGATGGTCGAGCTGCCCGAGGCGTTGCTGTCGCGCACGCCCGAGGGGCTTTCGGGCGGCGAGCGCCAGCGCGTCGCACTCGCGCGGGCGCTGGCCGACGATCCGCCCGTGCTGCTGCTCGACGAGCCGCTCTCGGCGATCGATCGCCCGCAGCGCGCGAGCCTGCGCGAGCGCCTGCGCGTGCTGCAGCGCCAGGCCGAGCGACTGTTCGTGCACGTCACCCACGATCCCGACGAGGCGCTGGCGCTCGCGGACATCCTGGTCGTGATGGACGAAGGTCGCGTCTGCGCGCAGGGCCCGGCCGAGGCGCTGTACCAGCGTCCACCCGATCGCGCGACCGCGCGCTTGCTCGGCGAGCTCACCGCGGTGCCCGGAGATCCCCGGCGAGCGCTGCGACCCGAGCACCTGCGCGAGGCCGACGCCGCGGGCGCGCGCGCACGGGCGTCGGTGGTGTCGCGTCAGCGCACCGGCGAGTGTGTCGAGTTGACGCTGCGATCGCGCGAAGCGGGACCGCCGCTGCGGTTGCGGGCCTTGCAGACGCATGCCAACCTCGGCGACGAGATCGGCCTGTGTTGGGACGACGACGACGTGATGGACTTTCCTGCGTGAGCGACCGACCCGCGGCCCCGCAGTGGTCGCGGCGCGAGCTGACGCGGGCGCTGCTGGCCGGCCTGCTGCTGCCGCAGGGCTGCGGCGGGACCTCCAAGCCGACGCTGTCGCTGTACAACTGGGGCGATTACATCGCCCGCAGCGTGCTCGATGCCTTCGTCGCGCGCGAGGTCGCGGCCGGACGAGCGCTCGAGATCGTCGAGGACGTGTTCTTGTCCGAGGCCGAGATGGTCGCCAAGCTCAAGACCCTGGCGGCGTACGACGTGGTGTTCCCCATCGACTACCTGCTCGACGAGCTGGTGCGCAACGGCTCGCTGCGCCGCATCGATCCGGCCAGCTTGGCCAACGTGAAGCACCTGGGCAAGCACTTCGCGCCCTGGCACAACGACGAGGGCACGGTCTACGCGATCCCGTACCTGTGGGGCACCACCGGCATCGGATACGACAGCGAGAAGGTCGACAAGCCCACCAGCTGGAAGGCGCTGTTCGACCCGCGCTACGCCGGTCACATCAGCGTGATCGACAGCAAGGGCGACGTCATGGACCAGGCCCTGCTCGCGGCCGGGCTCGACATCAACAGCCGCGACAAGGCCAAGATCCGCGAGGTCGTCGCTCCGATGCTGCAGCAGCAGAAGCAGATCCTGCGCGCCTACGACAGCAACCCCGCGCGCGCGCTGACGAGCGGCGACACCTGGATCGCGCAGATCGACAGCGGCGATCTGCTCGCGGCCCAGGCGAGCAAGCCCAGCCTGCAGTACGTCATCCCCGACGAGGGCGCGGCGCTGTGGACCGACTACGTCGCGATCGCGTCGGCGTCGAAGTCACCGGAGCTGGCGCTGCGCTTCATCGACTACCTGCTCGAGCCGGAGGTCGCGGCGAGCAACGCCAACACGCTGTCGTTCGCGACGCCCAACGGCACCGCGCTGGAGCAGGACCTCATCGACGCGGCCGACGACCCGCACATCTACCCGCCGCCCGAGGTCATCGCGCACCTGCAACGCAGCCAGAACTGGGTCGGCGGCAACGCGGCCTTGGTCGACGAGCTGTGGCAGCAGCTGCGGGGCTAGCCCGGCAGCGCTCAGCCCTCGTCGCTGCTGCCGCCCTGCCCGAAGTCCTTCTGCAGCGCCGCGGCCCAGCGATCGAGATCGTCGATGGTGCTGCGGATCAGCTGATCGGACACGTGCATGGCCTCGATGCGCTCGCGCAGCATCTGCCGCGCGCGGAACAACCGGCTCTTGACCGTGCCGGTCTGGACCCCGAGCACCGCGGCGATGTCCGCGACGCCCATGCCCTCCCAGTAGTGCAGCTCGACGCAGATCTGGAAGTCGATCGGGATGCTGCGCAGGCCCTTGAGCAGCAGCTTCTTCTCTTCGTGCATCGCCCGCAGCTGGCTGGGCGTGCCCATGAGGTCCTCGGCCGAGACCTCCATGAAGTCCTCGAGCTTGCCGTGCGTGCGCTTGTTCCGGTACTGGTGGAACAGCAGGTGCCGCGCGATGCCCAGCAGGTACGCGCGGAAGGTGCCTTCCTTGATGCGGTCGAAGCTCTCGAGGCTGGCGAGGAAGGTCCGCTGCGTCAGGTCCTCGACGTCGCTGTCGATCTTGCTGCGGAAGAAGCGATAGACGCTGCTGAAGTGGCGGTCCACGAGCTCGTTGCCCGCGGTCTTGTCGCCGTCCTTCCAGCGCTTGAGCAGCTCGAAATCGTCGCTCAACGGGTCCAGCCTACGTCGTTTGCCACCGGATCACCACCGCCTGGGGTTCAACGCGGCCGCCGGGGCTCGCGGAGCACCCGCAGGAACCAGGCCACGCCGGCCGCGAGCGTCACCAGCGAGAACGCGCCGCAGGCCAGGCCCCACAGCCAGTAGGTCCCGCCCAGGGCCTGGGCCATCTGGGCCGTGTCCGAGGCCATGGTGCCTGCGCCGGTCACGGCGGTGTCGGTGAAGAGGTAGTCCGCGCGCGAGAACACCGACAGCGCGAGCTGGGTCGCCAGGAACACGCAGCCCAGCTGCGCAGTGGCGTCGCTGCCGCGCACCGCCAGCCACCCGGCCGCGCCGGCGACCGCGAGCGTGAACACCACGCCGAAGGGGTTGCGCACGACCAGCGCGAGCGCGACGACCAGCGCCACGGCGATGGCGCCCAGCAGCCCCGCGCGCCGCGGCGCGAGCGGCCCGCGCCGAAGGCGATGGCCGCGACGATGGCAGGCCCGAGCAGACCGCCCGCGGCGGTGATGCCATGCGCGACGTGGCCGCCGCTGCTGCTGTGGCGCGCCACGCCAGAGCCGTCGGCGAAGATCGCCAGCGAGTCGAAGTGCCCGCCGGTCAGCACCGCCGCGACGCCGTGCCCCAGCTCGTGGAACAGCGTCGACAGGAGCAACAGCGGGTAGGCCAGCAACGCACCGAACGGCACCAGGTACAGCGCGAGCGTGAGCACCACGCTCCACTTGAGCGCCGCGCGTGCGCGCCTGCGGGTCGCGGCATCTTCGAGCCAGTCGAGGTGGTGCATGGCGGAGCCCCGGAGCTTGGGATACCACGCGCAGCGCGGCGTGCATTCCGGGTACACTGACGCCCGTGCAGAACGCCTCGGGCACGCGGGATCGCCGGGTCGTCGCGACGCGCCCACGGCTGCGCGCTGCCCTGGCGCAGCCCGCCACGCGGCACGGCCTGCTGCTGGCCGCGCTCGCGACCGCGCCGCTGGGCTGCGGCGACGTCGAGCCCGACCACCCCGTCACGAGCTCCGCCGGTCACGACGCTGGTGCCAGCGGCGACTCCACGGCCGCCGACACCACCGCCGGCTGCACCCCCGGCGCCGAGGGCTGCGCGTGCACGCCCGGCGGCTCCTGCGACGCGGGGCTGTCGTGCCTGTCGATGATCTGCGTCGACGCGGGCATGAACTGCCCCGTCGGCACCGAGGGCTGCGACTGCACCGAGGGCGGCACGTGCGACCCGGGGCTGGCGTGCGTGTCGCAGACGTGCGTGATGCCGTGAGCGCCGCGGCGCGCGATCACGGCGGCGCCTGCTTCGCGAGCGCACTGCATTCCGTGGGACGGGCACGTGCGCTCTCGGCTCTCCGCGCAGCGGCGGTGCTCTGCCGCAACCGCTCGACGCGGCGGTCGTGGCGTTCGCTCGCGGGAGTGAACTGCACGGACGCGATCGGATGGCCACGATGCCGTGTCATCGCGACCGCAGAGCGCACCCGCGCGCACCGACTCGCGGTGGCGCCGTGAGATTTGCGCGGCGCCAACCGGAAGAACCTCGTTGACGAATCTACAATCGCCAGGCATGGCGCCAATGCGATTGTGGAGGCGTATCGGATGACGCTCGGCGGCGATGAGAGGACGAGATTCCTCGTCGTCTCGGCGCTGATGCTGCCGGCGATGATGCACGTGTTCGCATGCGGCAACTCGGACGAGTCCGGATCCGGTAGCACTGTGCAAGCGACGCACGAGTCAGGAACGCCAACCGGGTCCAGCGAACCCGATACGACACTGAATGCGACCCTGTCGCATTCAGTGAGCGGGGAGACCGACGCGCAATCGTCGACATCCTTCGGCGGCGCCAGCAGCGATGCGGAGTCGACTGCTTCAGGCGGCGACGTCGCGCCGGGCAGCTGCGACCGATTCGATACCGTCGAACGCAACGTCGACGTGTATACCCAAGCGGATGCGCAGCAACTCATGGGGCTACAGTGCGTAGTCTCCGATCTCGACATCTATTCTCTGCCAGCAGACCCAGTCGTCGACCTGTCGCCATTCACAGCGCTTCATGTGGTTGGCGAGGACCTGGCCGTCAATCTCCTCGGCCTGCCGGACCTTCATGGGTTCGACGCGCTCGCGCGTGTCGGTGGGGACCTCGTCCTCGGTGGCGAGGGACCCGACATCCCTGGCTGTCTCGTGAATCCAGGCTCGCTCACGCTCGACGGCCTCGACGCGCTAGAGCAATTGGAAGGATTGTCGATTTGCGGCCTCGATGCCCGCGGGCAGTCCGTCGCCCCTTTGCAGTCGATCGCCGCGCTCGACGCGGCGCTCGACGGCGAACTCGAACGGGTCTCGCTGCGCTACCTACCCGCGCTAGCCTCGATCGACGCGCTCAGCGGGGTCACGCACCTCGATGGACTGGTACTGATCGACTTGCCGCAAGTGACTGACCTTGCCCCGCTCGGCGAGCTGGGCGGGATGATCTCCATGACGATGTGGCGGACCGGCGTCGCCGACTTGCACGGGCTGGAGTCCGTCATTGCACTCGACGACCGCCTCGACATCAGCTTCAACGATCAGCTCGTCACGCTCGATGGCCTCGACGCGCTCGCCTCCGTCGGTGCGCTCTACATCACCAACAACGCGATGCTACCGCAGACCGAGGCCGAGGCCTTCGCGGCCACCATCGATGTCGCCGCGGAGGTCGTGATCTGCGGCAACCTCGATGGCGAGCCCTGCGCGTGAGGCCTGGGCCGCCGTGCCGTGCGTGGCGTCCGCCGTGATCGACTCCGCCGGCGCGGCGCGCGATCACGGCGGCGGTGCAGCCGGCGGCTCCGCCTTCGCTGGCGCGCCGGCCGGAGCCACCTCTGCGCCGCCGGTTGGCTTCGCGAACTTGCTCGCATCCACCGGCACGTCGATCTCCACCACCGTCAGGGTCTGCGTGGCCTTGGCGATGCCGATGTCCATGACCTGCTTGTACGGCATCTTGAAGCCCTGCACCTCGCGGTAGTCCTGCAGCTCGACCGTCACCGGCGTCTCGCCCATGGGCGTCTGCTGCTTGAACTGATGCGCGACCTGCAGGCCGCTGTCGGCGTCGAAGGACAGCGTGACGGTCGCGCCACTCTTCGCGGTGAGCTCGACGTCGTAGACCGGCTTGCCGCCGAGCTCGCGCTTGCCGACCGTGCGCGCGGCGGTGAAGTAGCGCTGCCACTGCGCCGGCAGCGACGGGCTCGAGGCCCACGCCTGCTGCTCGGCCTCGATGCCGGTGAGCGTGCGCAGGCCGCTGACGGGATCGTCGGCCCAGATCACGTCGCCCTGCTTGCCCGCACGCACGGTGCCGACGCCGACCATGGTCTGCTCGCTGTAGAAGTCGCCGGCCTTCCACCACAGCTTCATGTCGCCGCCGATGTTCTGCGACAGCACCGAGACGGTGCCCTCGAGGTGCAGGCTCTGCAGCTGCTCGATCTTGTCCTTGCCGCCCTGCGCGACGGTGGCCTTGTCGAGCAGCGACTCGGCGCTGGGCAGATCCGACGACGGCGCGGCCTTGGCTGCCGGGTCGCCGGCCTTGCCCTCGCCCGACTTCGTCTCGCCCTTGGCGGTCGCAGACTTGCCGTCCGCGGTCGTGCCCTCGTCTTTCTTCGCGTCGCACGCGACCGGCGCGAGCAGCAGCACGAGGGACAGACACAGCCGGGGGTGGACGCGGCGCGGACGGTTCACGGTGGCGCTCCTGGGGCTCGGGGATCGGTCGGCGCGGTGGGGCCCGCGTTGCCCAGGGCCGCGACCGCGGCCTCGAGCACCGGATCGTGCCCGCCCACGAAGGACTCGCGGGTCTCGGGCACGAGCACGTCGGGCACCACACCGACCCCCTCGACCACGGTGCCCTCGGGCGAACGGTAGTCGCCCACGACATACTGCAAGATGGCGCCGCCGGGCAGCTCGTCGATCACCGACGGCAGCGCCGCGCCGGCCGAGGCGCGGCCGCCGAAGATCGTGACGCGCCCCAGGTCGCGCAGGCCCGCGGCGAAGATCTCCGACGTGCTCGCGGTGCCCTCGTCGACCAGGATCGCGACCTTGCCGGTGAAGCCCAGCGGGTTGCCCTCGACGTTGAACTCCTGCTTGAAGTCGCGAAACTGCAGCGTGCCCAGGCTGCCGGGTTGCGACAGCAGCATGCGCGCGACCGGCACGCTCATGGCCCCGACACCGCCGGGGTTGCCCCGCAGATCGAGCACCAGCGCGGTCATGCCGGCGTTGCGCAGCTCGGCCATGCCGGCCTCGACGCGCTTGACCATCGGCAGCATCCACACGTTGAACGCGAGGTAGCCGACGGTGGTGCCCGGCATCATCCGCCACGTCACGCGCGTGGGGATGTTCTCGAGGTTGCCCAGGGTCACGCGCTCGCCCTCGGGCTCGGCGCACTGCAGCATGCGGATCACCTGGTGGCCGTCGGGCCCGGCCAGCTTGACCTTCTTCGACTGGCCCGCGCGCGCGCACGACAGCCGCGCCGAGGCCACGCGCCCCAGCTCGAACGCCAGCTCGCTGGGCCGCTGGCTGCGCGCACGCAGGCGCGCGATGGCCTCGTCGAAGTCGCGGTCGTCGACCGCGAGCAGGGTCGCGCCGGGCTCGACCGTGCCCAGGTGCCCGCCGGCGTGGCTGTCGACCACGACCAGCCGATCGTCGATCCAGCGCACCGACAGCGGCGGCTCGGCCGAGCCCTCGCGGCGCTCCTCGTCCTGCCCGCCGCCACCGGGCGGGAACAGGCGGAAGTGGCTCTGGCCCAGCTCGCCGAGCATCTCGTTGATGATCGCGTAGCCGCGATCGGCCTGCTCGATCCCGACGAGCTTCTGCGCGTAGCGCAGCCGCAGCGCCGGCCAGTCCTTACAGCCCAACGTCGGGTCGTAGTGCTTCTGCAGCACCCGCAGCCACACCTGCTGCAGCGTGTCGGCGTAGCGGCTGGCGGGCAACGCCGGCAGGCTCGCGGGATCGAGCGTGCCGTAGTCGACGCACGCCGGCGTGGGCTTTTCGCTGGGCGTAGGCTCGGGCGCGCGCTCGGGCGTGACCGCGGTCGACGAGGGCGTGGGCGCAGGCTCACCGCAGCCCAGCGCGAGCGCGAACACGGCGGCCGGGCAGCCGCGACCGCAGGTGTGCATCATTCGTAGGTGACGCGCTCGAGCGCGGCGAGATCCAGCACCACGATCTCCTGCCGGCTCAAGTTGAGGATGCCGTTGCGCTGCATGCGATTGAGCGCGCGCGAGATCTCCTCGCGCACGGTGCCCAGTCGCGCCGCCACGGTGTTCATGTCGAGCTGACGCGGGATCACGGTCTGCTTGCCCGGCTCGGCGCCGTTGCGCACCGCGAGCGTGAAGAGGAACGACGCCAGCCGCCGCTCGACCGAGCGCAGCGACAGATCGAGCACGAGATCGATCAAACGGTTGGCGCGGAACGCCATGTGCCGCATCAGCGCGAACGCCAGCGCCTCGCTGCGCGCGGTCAGCTTCACGACCGCATCGGTCTCGAAGCGGTAGACCTCCGAGTCGGCCATCGCGAAGGCGCTCGCGGCACACTGCACGTCGCGCGGCAGGAAGCCCTCGCCGATCATCTTGCCGGGCTCGGCCAGGTACAGGATCTGCTCGCGGCCCTCGCTCGAGATCAGGCTCAGCTTGAACTCGCCCGACTTGACCAGGAACAACCCGGGGCCGGGCTCGCCGCGACGGAACAGCGAGCGCTTGCGCTTGACGTCGAGCAGCTCGGCGATCTGGCACAGCTGGCCGAGCACGTCGTCGGGCACGCGGTCCCAACCTGCCCAGCGCTTGAGCATCTTCGAGACCAGCTCGGCGTCCCCGGCGTCGACTGCCATGCCGCGCAGTGTAACTCCATGGGACCGCTCATGCGACTGTTCTCACGGCTCGGCTGCGCGCAAGGGGTCCGCGAGGCTCGTGTGGGCCCGCCACGCGCTCGCGGCCTGCCGTCGCCGGCGTGGGGCCAGGCGTTCAGGGGTTCATGCGTCCTCGAAGCGACCCGCGCGGAAGAGCCCGCGCTTGCGGCCTGCCGGCGGGGACTCGGGCGCCAGCTGGCGCAGCCAGGTCCACGAGTAGATCCCGGCGTCGTGTCCGTCGCTGAAGCGGATCCCCAGCGCATACGCGCCCATCTCGTAGAGCCCCACCGCGGTGACGTCCGCGGCGGGTTCGTGGAACCGGACGACGTCGCCGTGCCCCTGGCACTGCGCGCACGGACACCAGCCGCGCAGATATGGGATCGGCAGCTCGCTCGTGGTGCCGTCGGCCCACGCGATCGCGAGCAGGTTCTCGCCTCTGTGGTGGGCGACATCGAGCGGCTGCGCCATGCGCCGCGAGCATACCGCGAGCCGTCGCGGCTGCCGCAGCGACGCCGGCAGCGCCGGTCGCGAGCGCGCCGCGGGGTTGCCGGGGCCGGCGCGACCGCGTCAAGCTCGGCCTCGATGCTGCTGCTCCGCCGTCCTGCGTCGCTGCTGGTGACGCTCATGCTCGCGCTCGCGTGCCAGCGAGATCCGGCACAACCCGCCGAAGGTGGCGGTGAAGGCGGTGGCTCGACCGGCAACTTCGACGCGCAGCTCGAAGAAGCGTGCCGACCGTGGTGCATGCACAACCTCGACTGCAACCCCGGTGCGACCGACGTCGAGATGTGCACCGCGTCGTGCGTCGAGGTCGAGTCGCACTACGGGCAAGACTCGCAGGAGTGCCGCGACGCCGTGATCGCGTTCTACGACTGTCTCACGACCGTGGAGTGTGGCGGCGGGTCGATGTGCCAGGGGCAGAGCACGACCGTGCATGATCTGTGCGGCAACTGAAGCGGGCACGGGCACGGGCACGGAGCAGGGTGTCCCGAAGAACGCTTCGCGTTCTTTCGCACCCCGCTAGCTTCCCATCGCGCGCAGGACCCCGTCGAGGCGGTGGCACAGCTCGACGGGGACCCACAGCGCGCGGCCGTGGGGGCCGCCGCGGAACGCCAGGCCGCAGCTCTCGAGCTCGGCGCACGGCGTCGGACCGGGGGCCGCGTCGCCGACGGCGATCGCGAGCCGATCCTGCTGCAGCACCGCCTCGATGCCGCGCGCGTCGAGGCGATCGCGCACGAGCGCGCCGAGCAGCACCAGCGCGTCGCTCGACAGCGTCGCGACCAGGATGCCCAGCAGGTGGTCGTCGCGCAGCACCTGCTCGACCTCGAGCTCGACCGCGCCGCGCATCGTCGTCACGCCCATGCCGGTCGCGGCCATGCGCCGCGACAGCCCCAGCCGCCGCGCGATGGCGGACAGCGAGGCGTCGCCGGCCTGTTCGAGGCCCGCGCGCAGCGAGCGGGATCGCAGGGACTCGTCGGTGCGCGGCGTCGACTCCTCGGGCGCGCGGTCCGGCTGCACCAACGGCGCGGTCAGCTCGCGATCGTCGATGCGGATCGCGAGCTCGAACGCCCGCAGCCGCGCGCGCTCGTGGCCGACCAAGCCCGCGACCATCGCCCGCGTGACCGCGCGCAACGCCGCGACGCCGTCGTGCGCGGCGCGCTCGTCGACGCGATCGGGCTCGGCGAGGTAGCGCGCCGTCACGGCATCGGCGTGGGCGAGCCGCGAGACCAGCTCGATCGGCCAGCGCGTGAACGGATGCCCGCTGGCGTGCAGCGCCCGCAGCAGCCGCGCGACCGAGCGACGCGTCGCCCGGACCTCGTCGTGCAGCGGCATCGGCTCGGCGTTGGGCTGCGGCTCACCGGCGATCAGGCGCAAGCGCGGGCTCGACTCGCTCTGCATGTCTGGCTGCATCGCTGTCCGAGGCCGCGGCCTTGAAGTCGGCGCGCGCACCGTCGGCCCCGATCCCGGCCGCTTCGCCGGAAACTTGGTCGGGCGCAGCCTACATGTAGGATATGCACGATGGAGCCCGAGAACCCGCAAAGCAGCGCTCCCCGAAGCTTTCGTGTGCGTCCGCTGCCGCATCCCGGCGGCCCCCCGTTCGATCGACGCAAGCGCCGGTCGAGCTCGGCTGCGGTCGCGATCGAGCTGGCGCTCACCAGCGCGGCCGCGCGGGCGCGACTGGACGCGATGATCGTGGTCGACGACGACGGCATGTTGGTCGCGCGCAGCCGCGGCCCGCTCGATCTGTCGATGCTGGCCGCGGTCACGCCCATCGTGGGCCGGGGTCAGGCCATCCCGCGCATCAAGCGAGAGGGCCGGCAGCTCGACATGAGCGTCGAGACGATCGAGATCGCCGGTGACCGCTACTACGTCGCGGCGCTGGGCGGGCGCTACCTCGAGCGGCGTCGCGAGCTCGAAGACGGCGTGGCCGCGGCGCGGCGCATCCTGGCCTGAGCGGCTGTCCGCGGATGCTGGCGGCCTCTGCTCGCGCCGGCGACCGCAAGGAGACGGACCGAGGCCGGCGAGGCCGTTGCGACTCGCGTCCTTCCCGTCGCCGCCGCGACGAGGGCGCGGACGATCGCGCGATCACTCGAACGCGGCCAGCGCGGCGCGCAGGCCCGCATCGGTCTCGCCGGCGACCGGCACGATCGGATCGAGCGCGATCGCGACGTCTGGGGTCACGCCCGCGCCGTCGACCAGACGATCGTCGGGCGAGAAGTAGCGCGCGACGGTGAACGTCGCGACCGAGCCATCAGGCAGGCCCAGAACCTCCTGCACGGTGCCCTTGCCGTAGCTGCGCTCGCCGACGATGCGCGCGCGCTTGTGATCCTGCAGCGCGGCCGCGAGCAGCTCCGACGCCGACGCGCTGCGACGGTCCTGCAGCACCACCAGCGGCGTGGTCACGTCGCTGCCCTGGCTGTGCGCGGCCTCCTCGCGCAGCAGGCGACCGCCGCGACCCCGGGTGCGCACCAGTACTCCCGTGGCCACGAACGCGTCGGCGACGACCAGGGCCTCGTGGACCTCGCCGCCAGGGTTGCCGCGCACGTCGAGGATGATGCCGGCGAGCTCGTGTCGCAGCGCGCGCCGACGCGCGGCGATCGCCGCGAGCACGGCCGCACCGCTCTCGGCCCCGAAGTGGCGCAGCACGACGTGCGCGAAGCTGCGGCCACGATCGTCGCGGACGATCGCGGCTTCGACCATCTTGGCGCGGGGCTTGTCGAGCACCAACGCGACCTCGCGCGGGGCCGAGCCCTCGCCCGATTGCACGAGCAACGCGACCTCGTCGCCGACCGCCCCGGCGAGCAACACCTCGGCCTCGATCTGCGTCGCGATGCGATCGACGTCGCGCTCGCCGATGCGAACCACGCGATCGCCCGGCGCGAGCCCGGCGCGGGCCGCCGGCGACGCGGGCGTGACCGCGAGGACCTCGAGCGCGGGCCCCTGCTGGGCGTCGTGCCGCAGCGCGACCGCGAGCCCGGTGCTGCCGGCGTGCGGTCGCTTCGTCAGCGCCTTGCGCTGGGCCGACGTGAGGAAATGACTGTGAGGGTCCAGCTGCGCGAGCATCGCGGACAGCCCCGCGGCGAGCAGGGCCGGCTCGTCCACCGGCTCGACGTAGCGGTCCAACACCGCGTCCAGCGCCTGTTCGAAGCCGGAACGATCGAGCCGGGGCGCGGGCGCAGCGGCGGGTCCCGGCCCGAAGCTGGCCGTGAGCGCCAGCGTGACCGCGACCCCCAGAGCAAACCCACCGACCGCGCTGCGGGCCGTCATGAACGGTCATCGTGTCGTATCCTCCGCGCGAGGTCAAAGCGCCCCCGATGAAATCCACGACGACGCTCCACATCACCACGGTCGCGCTCGCGCTGGCACTCGCGCCTGCATGCAAGAAGGACGAGCCCAAGGCAGACGAGAAGAAGACGGAGGCGACGCAGACCAAGACCACCGACGCCGGCAAGACCGATGGCAAGCCCACCGACGCCGGCAAGCCCACCACCGACAAGCCCGCGCCGATCCCCGGCGAGGGTGTCACACCGACCAGCCAGCCGCTGACGCCGGCGTCGAAGCTCAGCCGCGGCGCCGTGCTCGCGCACGTGCTGATGCCCAATCCCGCGACGATGCTGTCGGACATCAAGGCGCAGATCGTTCCGGCCCAGGCGGCGCAGTTCGTCGACGAGACCTTCTTGCGCACCATGGGCGCCGGCACGCTCGGCAGCCGCTCGGGCATCGCCAAGAACCTCGATCTGACCAAGCCCATGGGCTGCGCGCTGGTCGACACCACCACGACCAAGGCACCGGTCGCGTGCGTCATCGGCTACACCGGCGGCGCCAAGGCGCTCGTCACCGATCTCGGCGAAGAGGGCAAGCAGGCCGACGCCGGCGGTCACACGGCGAAGTACAGCGTCGGCGGGCAGGACATCTTCGTCGACGACATCGGCGGTGAGGCCATCGTCAGCACCGGGGCCGACGTGTTCGAGAAGGCCAAGCCGTACATCGAGGAAAACCTCATCGCGCGCGCCGGCAGCGTCGCGACCGACCTCGAGGTCGTCGCCTACCCCGGCAGCCTCATGACCCGCTACGAGGCCGAGCTGCGGCCCGTGCTCGAGGCCATGAGCAAGGTGGCGCCGGCGCCGGTGCCCGGCGTGCCGCCGAGCACGGAGAAGCTCATGGGCGCGATGCAGGCCTATGGCGTGAAGGCCAACGCGCGGACGATCCAGACCTTCCGCGACATGGAACAGTTCACGCTCGCCTTCTCGGTCGAGCCCGCGGGCTTCGTCGCCCGCTACGCGCTGTTCCCCGTCGCCGGCAGCGAGCTCGAGGCGCAGACCAAGCTCACCGCCGCGGGCCCGGTCGATCCGAAGTTCGTGCGCAGCCTGCCGAGCTCGTCGTGGGCGGTCATCGCGGTCAACAGCCACGTCGGCGAGGTCGCGGACATGCCGTCGGTGAAGGAGCTGCGCGACGTGTTCGTGTCGGCCTACGCCGAGGCCGTGGGCAAGGATCCGGCCGCGACCTCCGCGGCAGTCGACAGCTTCGTCGCC
Source organism: Nannocystaceae bacterium (assembly GCA_046351635.1). Taxonomy (GTDB): domain Bacteria; phylum Myxococcota_A; class Polyangia; order Nannocystales; family Nannocystaceae; genus Xiheibacterium. Next base: position 58,106 of record JAXLYC010000019.1, read on the forward strand.
GAGACGCGTGCGACCTACTCGGGCGTGACCGCGCTGACGTTCATGCACGAGCCCGGCACCCTGGGCGGGCTCGCCGTGGTCGCCGGGCTGCAGCCGGGCAAGAGCGCGCGCGACGGCTACAAGACCTGGTCGGAGGGCTTCACGCCCGAGTCGATCCTCGGCCCCGAGGCCTCGAAGAAGGTCACCTGGTCGTTCCAGATGGACGCGGCCAAGGCCGGTGACGTCGCGGTCGATCGCTGGATCATCGAGCCGACCGACGCGGTCAAGGCCGACATGCGCAAGGACGGCGGCGCCAAGCTGGCCGAGTGGGAGACCAAGCTCGGCGGCCTGCGCCTGGTGCTCAACCGCATCGAGAAGAACGAAGAGGTCGTGTGGGTCGTGGGCCCGGGCTCGGACGACAAGTACGTGCAGCGGATGGTCGACGCGATGGGCGGGACCGGCTCGCTCGCGGACAACGCCGGTCTGTCGCGCGTGCTCGATCGCAACCCGTCGGTTTCGAGCATCTTCGCGTTCGACGTCAAGGGCATGTTCGCCTGGGTCTCCGAGCTCATGCCCGCCGAGGAGCGCGCCAAGCTGCCGGCCGGCATCGGCAGCGACCTGAGCGACGTCTTCATGGCCGCGTCCTACGGCGACAACGGCTCGCAGTCGGGCGAGATCGTGGTCTCGCAGACGCTCATCGATCAGCTGCGCGCACTGGCGAAGTGATGCGCGCTCGCGGCCGATCCCGCGGACGCGGGATCGGGCCGCGGGACCAGCCCGACGGCGCGGCGCAACGGCACCGCGCGCCTCACCCCGGTTGGTAGCGCAGCGCTCGCAGGCCCGCGAGCGACACGCCGTCGTGGAAGAAGAACACGTCGTCGTCGACGTCGTAGGTCAGCTTCTGCCCCGCAGCGTTGGGCGGGAAGTCGGCGGGCGGCGCAGGCAGCTGCGTCCAGGCATCCGCGACCAGGTCGTAGGCCCACAGCTGCAGCGCGTCGCCGCTCATCGCGAGCACGCGCTGGTGCACGTCGTCGTAGGCGAGGTGGGCATAGCCGCCCGGTGGCGCGTTCGCAGGCGCCTTGGCCACGCAGTGGCCCGCGTCGACGTCGACGACGTAGGTGTCGCTGTCGAGCGGACCGTTGTAGTGCGCGCCACCGAAGAGCACGAAGGTGCCCGCGGCGGCGTGGAAGGCCGCGCCCGCGAAGCCGCCGGTGGGGCAGTCGGCGAGCGCGCGGAAGCGGTTGCTCGCGACGTCGTAGAGATGGCCGCTGAAGTACGCCAGCTGCCGCTCGGGGTCGAAGGCACCGGTGACCTCGACCCCCGGTCGCGCGAGATCGGGCGGCAGCAGTCGCTGGCCGCGACCGGCGAGCACGTCGTAGGCGTACAGCGTCCACGCGGTGCCGCTGTTGAGCGTGAGGTTGCCGTTGGTCAGATACAGCCCGCGCTGGCCGTCGACGGTGACGTTGCCCTCGTCATGGCCGATGCCCGGCAAGTGCTCGCTCCACGCGTTCTCGGTGACCTCGAGCAACTCCCAGCGGTTGTGCGAGAAGTCGTAGCCGAGCAGCGCGTTCTGATCCTCGCCGTACGACAGCTGCACCGCGTGGTACTTGCCGAACACGACCGCACGCTTCGCCGCCGCGATGTAGTTGATGCTGCTGTAGCCCTCGTCGCCCACGCCCTGCGCGTCGACCGTGATGCCACCGGCCTGCAGCACCGTCCAGGTGTTGGGCGCCAGCTGCGGCGCAGGGCCGTCGCTGCCGTAGCGCACCAACTCGACCGGCGGCTCGTCGCCGTCGTCGCCGCGCTTGGCGACGTAGACCTGCTTGGTCGCGGAGGGGAAGTGCTTCTCGGTCCAGATCACGTGGGCGACATCGCCGACGAGCGCGAGCGCGGGCGAGTCGACCGCGCCGTCGCCGTGGTGGACGGCGAGTGGACTCTCGACCGCGGACCACGAACCGCCGCTGCGCGTGCGGGTGTACAGCTCGGCCTTCTCACCCGCGGGCGCCTCGCTCCACGACAGCAGCAGGCCCTCACCGGTGGCCAGCAGCGCGGGGCGACCGGGCTGGCCGTCCGGCGTCGCGTCGGCCTCGTCGGCGTCGATCGACCACGTGCCGTCGACCAGGTGCCCCGTGCGGATGCGGTAGTCGCCCGCGGCCGGCTTCTCCTGCCATGCGAGGTGCAAACCCTCGGCGTCGGCCGCCAGCGCGAGGTAGTTCACCTGGCCTTCGCCGTCGGCATCGAGCGGCTCGGGCCGCACGACGAAACCATCGCCCTGCAGCGACGCGATCCGAAGCGCGGCGTCGTCGTGCAGCAGGCCGTCGGTGGCGGTCTCTTCGATCTCGCTCCACGCCACCGTCGGCACGCCGTCGTGCTCGACCAACGCGAGGTCGATGATCTTGCGGCGGCTGCCCTCGCCCGCGCCACCGTTGTACGGTTCACCCACGGCCACCCAACCGTCGCCTTCGCGTCGCTTGACGGCGATCGCGTCGACGTCACCCTGCTCGGCGAGGTTCTCGATCCACGCGACGTGCAGCACGCCGCCGATGTCGGCCAGCACGGGGTTGCGCGCGTCGTGGGTCGGCGCGAGGTTGAGCGCACCGAACGCGTCGCCGGCGTCCGCGTCGGCGACCCACGCAGCGCCGTCCCAGTGCGCGACGAACACCGCGGACTCGTGCGCCTCGGCCCAGCCGTAGCCGCCGCCCTCGTACCACGCGACGTAGATCGTCTCGCCGCTCACCGCGATGCTGGCATCGAACGCCTCGGGCCACAGCACGCCGTCGGCCTCGGTGTGGCCGATGCGTCCGCCCAGTGGGCTCCACGAACCATCCGCGTACGACGCGACCGCGATACCGGAGTGCTCCCAGATCGACGGGTTGCGATGTTGCGTCCACGCGGCGACGATCGTGCCGCCGGGTCCCGCCGCGACCGCGGCGTTGTTGGTCCAGCCCATCGGATCGGTCGAGAGGCTCGCGCTGATCCGCGTCCACATCGAGGGCGGCAGCGGCTCGCCCGTGCTGCTGTCCATCCCATCGTCCGCGCTCGAGTCGCCGCCGCGGCTGCTGCTGCCGCCGGGCCCGCTGCCGGCGTCCGACGACGAGGCAGCGCCCGCGTCGGACGACGTCGCGTCCCCCGCGGGCTGGCTACCACCGTGACACGCGACCAGTGCGGCGATCGGGATCGAGCAGGCGTGGCGGACGCGCGGCATCGCGACCAGAGGTCGCGCGAGCCCGGCCGCACGGCTCACGGACACGCCACGGCGGCGCTGCGGTCGGCGCCCCGCGGCCCCGCGCCCGATCAGGCCGCGCGCTTGGTCACCGGCACGGTGCCGCTGGCTTCGCCCGGCGCGCTGCGGGCCCGATCGAACATGCGCGCCAGCCTCGCGCGCTGGACCTCGATCGACAGCGCCTCGGTGGTGACCGCGTCGACGAACCGTGCCACGAACGCGTAGTACCGGAGATTGGGTGCCTGCATCGTCGTCCCTCCCGTCCTGCCAAACCCAACGGAGCTCGGGGTCCGGCCTGACACTCGGCTGAACGAGTGCAGGCGCCGTACCATATCGGTGCACGGGCGAGCGGCCCCGGCGTTCCCGAAAAAAGCCTGTGCCGTCGCGGCGCGCTCGCGGAATCTCCGCGCACGTGCCGGGGTTCGCTCGGCCCGCAGTGTCAAGCGTCCGGCGGCGGCCGTCGGCGTTCCATCATGCCACCTGTGATCCCCGGGCCGACAGAACCCGTGACCCGCCGCTGCGGTGGCTGCGGTGCCATGCTCGCGTCGCCGCCCGAGCGCATCGCCGATCGCTGCAGCTACTGCGACGCGCAGCTGGTCGACGCGACCGCGGTGACGGCGGTCGACGCGGTGTGTCCGTTCGCGATCTCGCAACGCGCCGCGCTGCAGCGCATGCGCGAGCACGTCGCAGGCAACCCGTGGTTGCCCGGCGAGCTGCGTCTGCTCGCGCGCCGCGGGCAGCTGCGGCCCGAGGTGCTGCGCGGCGTGCTGGTGCCCTACTTCGTCTACGACGCGCGCACGCAATCGCGCTGGCAGGCCAAGATCGGCGTCGACTGGTGGCGCAGCGAGACCGTGCGCGACAAGGACGGCAAGACCCGCACCGAGCGCGTGCGCGAGACCGAGTGGTTCGAGCTCGGCGGCACCGCGGTGGGACAGTGGCTCGATCATCTCGAGTGCGCCTCGGTCGCGCTCACCGCCGAGGAGGTCGATCGGCTCGGCGGCTTCGACCTCGGCGCGGCCGTGGCCTACGACCCACGGGTGTTGGCGGGCTCGGTCGCGGAGCTGCCCTCGCGCACGCGCGCGCAGGTCGACCGCGACGCAGCCGCGGCGGTGCGCGAGCTCGAGGCCCGCCGCATCGAGCACAAGCTCTTGCCCGGTGATCACGCGCGCATCGTCGCGCTCGCGACCGAGGTCTCGCTGGGTCACGCGCGGCTGGTGCTGGTGCCGGTGTGGCTCGCGAGTTTCCGCCACGGCGGGCGCCCCCATCGCATGCTCGTGCACGGTCAGCACGGCGCGTGCATCGGACGACCGCCGCTGTCGCGCGCGAAGGTCTCGCTCGCGGCCGCCGGCTTCGCCCTGGCCGTGGTTGGGCTGCTGTGGCTCGCGGGGGTGTGGTCGTGATTGTCGTGCGTTGCGATGCCTGCGGCGGTTCGGTCGCGTTCGATGCCGAGCGCGCGCGGGCGCAGTGCCTCTTCTGTGCCGCGGTCGCGCTCGAGCCGGTGCCGCTGGCGCAACCACCGGCGCCGCCCGAGCGCGTGGTGCCGTTTTCGATCGACGACGCCGCCGCGCGCGGACGCTTCGCGCAGTGGTGCCGGGGATCGTGGTGGCGCCCCGTGGCGTTGCGCGAGGTCGCGTTGCAGCTGCAACCGCTGTGGCTGCCGGCCTGGCGCGCGCGTGCCGAGGTCGAGCTGCACTGGGCCGGCCTGGTCGCCGCGCGTAGTGCAGCGGTCGACGCGCCGCGCGCCGGCGTCGACCGTGGCACCGCCGAGGCGATGATCCCGGCGTCGCTGGGCATCTCGCCCGCGAGCTGTCCCACGCCGCACCGTTTCCGCCAGCCAGCCGCAGCTGGACCGCCCACGACGGCGCGATCGCACGCGAGTTGCCGAGCTTGACCGAGGCGGGCGCACGCGCACGCGTGCTCGCGGCGCTCGAGGCCACGCGGCTGCGCGAGGTCGCCGCGCGCGAGCACCTGCACGATCCCGGCGGCACCGCGCGGCTACACGCGCTCGCAACCTCGCTCGAGTCGCTGCCGGTCTACATCGGCGCGTTCCGCTTCCGCGACCGCCCCTGGCGCGTGGTGATCAACGGCGCGACCGGCAAGCTGGTCGGCCGCGCGCCGATCGATCGCGTCAAGCTCACGATCGCGATCGCGATCGGCGTGCTCGTGCTGCTGGCGCTGGCGTGGTGGTCGCGGCCGCCCGACGATCAGCCCGGCGGCCCCGAGGACGACTCGAAGCCCAGCGTCACGCGCAGCCGCTCGTTCTGACCGATGGTGTTGCCCATGGTCGTGTTGGTCTGCAGGTCGCCGTCGATGGTGTACTCGACGGTCTCGGGCGCCGCGTTGTCGCCCAGCGCGACGAAGCTCGCGACGTAGTTGCCGAACTCGGTCGGCTGGCCCTCGTACTCGAGCCCGATCTCCGCGAGGTTGAGCCCGCCGCCGGCCGGCAGCGCGTAGGCGAACACGCCCGAGATCGTCAGGTAGCGCCCGTCGAGCTCGAACACGCCGTCCTGGTCGGAGTAGTAGACGTCGTAGAACTCGGTGTCGACGCCCTTGATGTCGCGGTTGGCGTCGCCGAGCGGATCGTCGAGCCGCGTGGTCAGCTCGGCGCCGTCGACCGCGAAGGTGTAGGGCGTGGGCGCGTCGCCGCCCGAGCGCTCGTAGAAGGTGATCGAGACCAGGCCCGGGATCATGCGCACGGGGTAGGTCGTGGGCCCGCCGCTGCCGCTGCCGTCGCCGCCGAGGTCGAACTTGAAGTCGCTGCTGGTGCTGCCGTCGGTGCCGCCCATCGACGTCATCGATGCGCCGCCGCCGGTGGTGCCATCGCCACTGCCGCTGCCGCTGCCGCCCGCGCTCGACGAGCCGCCTTGCAGGGTCGTGCTCGACAGCGTGGTCGCGGTGCCGCCGTCGCCGCGGCCCTCGTCCGCACCGCACGCGGCCAGCCAGGTCAGCACCAGTGTCGACGCGGCGCGGCCGGGGCTCATTGCGTCATCGTAGCAGCTTCGCGCGCGGGCCCGACGCCCAGGGCGTGGAGCAGGAACGAGAACGTGTCCACGGCCTGCTCGATGTCCTTCTTGATCATGTCCGAACCGCCGTGGCCAGCGTTGGTCTCGATGCGCAGGTATACCGGCCTGGGCGAGACCGCCTGCATCGCCGCGACGAACTTGCGCGCGTGCATCGGGTCGACGCGGTCGTCGCTGTCCGCCGACAGCATGAGCATCGCCGGGTAGGGCTTGCCGCGCGCGACGTGGTGGTAGGGCGAGTACGCGAACAACGTCTCGAACTGGCCGCGATCCTCGGCCGAGCCGTACTCGGCGATCCACGTGCGGCCGGCACCGAAGAGGTGGTAGCGGACCATGTCGAGCAGCGGCACCGCGCACACGACCGCACCGAACAGCTCGGGGTGCTGCGTCATCGCGGCGCCGACCAGCAGGCCACCGTTGCTGCCGCCCATGATCGCGAGCTTGTCGGGCCGCGTGATGTCCTGCGCGATCAGGTGCTGCGCCGCCGCGGCGAAGTCGTCGAACACGTTCTGCTTGTTGGCGCCCATACCCGACTGGTGCCAGGCCTCGCCGAACTCGCCGCCGCCGCGCAGGTTGGCCACCGCGTACACGCCACCGTGCTCGAGCCACAACACCGCGCGTGAGCTGAAGTTGGGCTCGAGGCTGACATTGAAGCCGCCGTAGCCCACCAGCAGCGTGGGGTTGTCGCCACGGCGCTGCATGTCCTTGCGGTGGACCACGAACATCGGCACCCGGGTGCCGTCCTTCGACGTGAACCACATCTGCTCGGTCACGAACTGCGAGGTGTCGACCGGGATCTCGATCTTCTGCCACAGCTCCGACTTGCCCGACGCGATCGACGTCTTGAAGATCTGCGGCGTCTCGGTGAACGAGCTGAAGTAGTAGTAGCCCTCGTCCTCGTCGGGCTCGCCGAGGATGCCGCTCGCGCTGCCGATGCCGGGCAGCTCGACCTTGCGCACGAGCTTGCCCGCCAGATCGTGAACCTCGAGCTCGGAGTGGGCGTCGCGCAGGTACGACAGCACCAGGTGGTCGCCGACGACGCTGGCGCCGTCGAGCACCGCGTCGGACTCGGGCACGATCTCGCGCCAGTGTTCGCGCGCGCGCTTGGCCGGATCGACCACGTACACGCGATAGCGCGGCGCGCCGTCGTTGGTGTGGACGTAGAACTTGTCGCGCCAGGCGCTGACCGAGAAGATCGCCGGCTTGTCCTTCACCAGCGGCTCGAACTTCGGCGCAGCGGTGGGCGGGCGGCGCTTGCCGCCCTTGGCCCTGCCGAGATCGGCGACGTAGACGTCGCTCGCGCTCCAGCCGCGCGAGTGGTTCACCAGCAGCCAGCGGCCATCGCGTGACACCGACGCGCCGACGAAGCGCGTGGGATCGTGCGACGCCGGGAACATGATCGGGTCGGTCTTGGGATCGGTGCCCAGCCGATGGAAGCGCACGTCGGCGTGCCCCGGCAGCTCCGCCACCGGGATCGCGGGATCGGTCGGCAGGTTCACGTAGAAGAAGCCCGAGTCGTCGGGCAACCACGACGCCGCGGCATAGCGCGCGCCCTCGATGGTGTCGATGGTGAGCTCGGTGTTGGTGTCGAGATCGCGGACGTACAACGTCGCGGCGTCGGCGTTGTTGCGCGACAGCTTGTACGCGAGGTAGCGGCCGCTGCGGCTGGGCATCACGCCGTGGACCGAGACGCTGCCGTCGGCCGACATCGTGTTGGGATCGAGCAGCACCTCCTCGGCGCCATGCTCACCCTTGCGCACGTAGTAGATCGCCTTCTCCTTGTCCTTGTGGCTGCGGGTGTAGAAATAGCGGCTGCCGCGGTGGGCCGGCGGCGAGATCGAGTCGAGGTACGACAGCTCCGAGAGTCGCTGCTCGAGGTCCGCCCGCAGCGGCAGCGCGCCCAACCGCTTGCGCGCGTAGTCGTCCTGCGCGTTCATCCACGCTGCGACCTCGGGGTCGTCGACGTTCTCGAGCCAGCGGTACGGGTCGTCGACCTTGCGGCCGAACAGGACGTCGCTGACCTCGCTCGCGCGGGTCGTCGGGGTGGTCGTGTCGTCGTGCGCGGTGGGCATCGTGGCGCCGCCACCTCCGGGGGTCGTGCTCGTCCCGCCGGCGCCGTCGCGGTCCGGTCGGCACGAGAGCAGCGCGAGCGCGAGCAGGGAGACCGTCGGCAGGTGGCGCATGGGCGCGGATGCTAGCAGTCCGCGCGAGGTGGGCCGGGTCGGCATGGAGGCTTCGAAACCTGCCGCAGCCGTGCGGTTTCGCGGCGCCGGCCGCCGCGGTGCCGCGGGCATGGCGACCTGCCGACCAGCGTGGCGCCGGGTGCCTCCGGCCGCCGGCAGTGGACAGCATCGCCCGGCAGTGCTCCGATGGACGGCGGCGATGCTGGACGCGTCGGAGATCGATCGGCCCAAGGGCGAGCCGCGGATCCGCGGCGCGATCCTCCTCAACAACCTCGTGGGCTTCGAGGACGTCGTCGGCGCCGACGTGGTCCGGCGCGCCCTGGCCGGGCTGCCGCCCGAGCTGGTGCACGAGGCCAGCACGGTGGTGCCGGTGGCGTGGGTCCGCGCCGATCTGGTCGACTCGCTGTTCGCCGCGAGTGCGCACGCGGCCAAGCGCGAGCCCGAGGAGCTGTTCCCCGAAGCGATCGAGCGCGGGGTCTACCGCACGCTGCACACGGTGTGGCGCGCGCTCATGCACCTGTCGAGCGACGCGGCCATCGTCATGCGCACCCCGGCGTTGTTCGCCCGCACCTACTCGTGCGGGCGGCTCAAGCGCGCTTCCTCGGCGACGGCGCCGCGGAGGCCGAGCTGTTCGAGTGGCCGGGGGTCTCGCGCTTCCGCATGCTCGCGATCGCGGCGGGCGTGCGCGCGGTGCTGCGGGTCGCGGGCCGCGACGAGGTCGTGGTCCGCAGCGAACGCACCGCCGACGGCGCCCGCTTCCGCGCCAGCTGGAAGCGCTGAGCCGCGGACATGGGCGGCTCACGGCCGCGCGCGCGCGAGGTGCTCGGGCACGATCGCAGCGGCGGGCGAGAGCACTTCGTTGGCGAAGCGGTAGCCGTCGTGCTCGGGGTCCGCGTAGTAGGTCGGCCGTCGTCGCGACGTAGAACAGCATCTTGTTGCCGCTCGAGAACGCGGGAAAGTACGCCGTGATGCGCTCGTGGTGGCCGTCGTCGGCGACGTACTCGATGTCGGTGGTGAACGGCTGCGCTGCGGTCGTGCCGAAGGTGTGGCCGACCATCAGGTGCGCGCCGGGGTAGCTCGCGCCGGGGTAGTCGTACGGCCAATCGTTGCCGCCCAGCAGGAACACGCCTTGGCAGTTGTTCCAGCCGTCTTGCGTCTGCGCACAGAAGTACTGCGTGCGGTCGAGCGCGGCGCTGCGCGTGACCCCGACGACGTCGCGCAGTCGCAGCGGCGCGTCCTCGTCGGCGCAGCGCAGGCGCGCGGCGTAGATCTCGGTGCCGCCGACGGACGCACCCAGCTCCGAGCTGCCGGCCCAGCCACCGATGGCGAAGAGGTCGTCGTCGTCGGTGACCACGACGTCGCGCAGGCGGCTGTAGCCCGGCCCGCTCGCGATCGCATCGAGCGCCAGCACCTCGCCGTCGCTGCCGATGAACGCCAGCGCATCGTCGTAGCTGCCCGCGCTCGCGCGATGCAGCGTCCCCACCGCGGTCTCGCCGTCGTACGCGAAGCCGACGATGGTGGTGCCACGGCCGTCGATGTCGAGCGACTCGGGCAGTTCGTCCGACGCGCCGCCGAGCGCCTCCACGTCGAGCAGCTGGCCGGTGGGATCGTAGTGCGCGAGCAGCAGATCGCCGGCACCCTGGGCGGCGAGCCCATGGCCAGCCATCGTCACGCTGCCGCTGAAGTGGCCCAGCGCCGCGAGCTCGCCCTGCGGCCCCTCCGCGACCAGCGACAGCGCCGGATCGACCGCCGCGTTGCCGGTGTGCCACAGCAGCGTGCCGGTGCCGGCGTCGAAGCGGGCGAGGGTCGCGCGGCCGCCGTTGCCGTCGGCGATCGATCCGACCGCGACGAGGGTGTGATCGTGGCCCAGCCGCAGATCGCGGATCTCCGACGGCGACGTGACCTGCCACAGCTGCGTGCCGTCGGCGGCGAAGTGGATCAGCTGGGTCTCGCTGCCGCCGGTGGCGATGATCAGCCGGCGCACGCCGATGGTGATCTCGCCGGCGTCGTCGACCACGAGCCCGCTGTAGTAGTCCGAGCTGTCGGTGCCGCCGAGCTGGCGCGTCCACAGCACCTGGCCGTCCTCGTCGAGCACGCCGAGGAACACGTCGCCGACGACGACGTGCTGCGGATCGGGCGGCGGCAGCATCGGCGTGAACACGTCGCCGAGGGTCGTGCCGGCGCCGCCGCTGCTGGCCACCGCGATGATGCCGCCGCCGGCCGCGAGCGAGCCGCGGTTGTTGACGTCGCTGTCGACCATCTCGATCGCCCACAGGAACTGGCCCGAGGCGTCCAGCCGCGTGATCACGCCGGGGTAGAACAGAAACGGCACGGTCGGCAGGCTCAGGCTGCCGAAGGTCCCGCTCGCGCCGTTGCCGAGGAATCGTCCCAGCATCGCGATGCCGCCGTCGTCGAGTGCGGCCCCGGCCACGCCGGTCTCGCGTGGCTGGCCCGCGAACGCGATCGAGGAACCGCCGTGTTGCGACCAGCTCCGCACCGGCGTGCACGCAGGCGCCCCCGGCTCGACGCGATCGTCCTCGGTGCCCGGACCGAGATCGCGCGGCGCGGCCGCGCTGTCGCAGCCCGACGCCATCGCTGCCAACGCGAGCGCCCACGCGCGCGTCCGAGGTTCGTGCCCGTTTCGGTCTTGCATGGTGCCGCCTTCGCGCGGCCGCGCTCGCGGCCTGCGAGCTGTCAGTAACGCCGGGCGGAACGCGGTTCGGCGCGCGCCGCTTCTGAGCGCGGGCCCCGCCGGAAGACCTGCTAGCCTGCGCCGCGTGAACGAGCGTCGTGGTGGCTGGCTGTTGGGAGTGTTGGCGTTGTGCGCATGCCCGGGCGGGGACGACGGCTCGACCGCCGGCGACACCGGCAGCAGCAGCGGTGGCAGCTCGCAGACCACCGCCTCGACGACCGCGACCACCGACGACGCGACCTCGATCTCCACCAGCGAGTCGAACACCACCGCGACCACCACGGTCGGCAGCACCGGCGACGCCAGCAGCACCAGTGCCGACGGCAGCGGCAGCGACAGCGGCACCGGTGACGGCAGCACCGGCGGTGGCGTCGACGCGAACGGCTGCCCCGCGAACGCGCCCGACTCGTGGGTGATGTGCGAGGACTTCGAGGCCATCGACGACCCCGAGACACAGCTGTCGCAGTGGAACGTCGCCGGCGACGCCTTCGGCGTCGAGGGCGAGCTCGGCGACGCCGGCGATCGTGCGCTGCGGGTCACGCTCACGCCCCACCTGATGTTCGGCGGCTGGGTCACGCTGCGCTTCGGCGACGGACCCGACGCGCCTGCGATCGACTCGCCCGACGGCCACTTCGACGAGGTGTGGGTGCGCTACAGCCTGCGCACGGGCGACGACTGGCCCGGCTACCCCATCGGCGACGTCGGCGAGGTCATCGCGATGAACGGCGCCAACTGGGGCATCGCGGCGGACCTCAACCTGCGCGCCGAGGCGCCGATGCGATTGCATCCGCTGGTGTGGAGCTGCGTGTTCGGGGGCAACCTCGCCTGCGACGGCAACAACGACTGGGCCGGCACGTTGCAGAACATCTGGGGTCAGGAGGGCGACACGGTGCTGTTCGACGACAACAGCGCCGGCGTGCAGCGCTGCGTGGTCGCGCACATGCGGCTCAACACCGTGGGCCAGTCGGACGGCGAGGTCGACGTCGTGGTCGACGGCGTGCAGGAGATCGCAGGCAGCGGCCTCGATCTGCGCGGCACCTGGGACGACTACGGCATCAACGCCGTGCGCTTCACCAACTACACCAATCCGCCGGCGCAGCCGCTCGACTTCTGGGTCGACGACGTCGTGGTCGCGACCGAAGCGCTGCAGTGCCCGTGAGCCGCGGCCGCGGGCTCACCGCGTCGCCGCGCGCTTGGCCCGGACGCCGGCGACGGCCGCCGCGACCACGCTCCACACGAACATCGCGGCGAGGATGATCGAGAGCGCCCACAGCCACAGCGCGTGCAGCACGACGACGCCGCCGGCGTGCATCGACATCATGGTCGAGAGCAGGGTCCAAGGTCCGAGCAAGAGCGACGCGACCAGCGGCCGGGCCCACGAGCGGCGGTAGGACCACGGCCGCAGCATCGCGTAGAGGATCGCGAACTCGATCGCGAGCGCCACGAGGCCTTGCAGCAGCGCCCCCTCGTGATTGCCGTGCTCACGCACGACCGTGGGCGGCCCGGGATCGCGGTACCAATCCCGCACCATCGCAGCGGCCGTCGCCGCGGTCAGCAGCGGCAACCACAACAGGTGGATCGTGCGCAGCGGTGACCGGCGGCTCACGACAGCCCGACGATGGTGCCGTCCTGGAGGTCGATCTTCGCCGCGGCCGGGACCTTGGGCAGACCCGGCATGCGCATGAGCTCGCCGGTCAGCACGACGATGAAGCCGGCGCCGGCGTTGATCTGCAGCCCGCGCACGGTGATCTCGAAGTCGCGCGGACGGCCGCGCAGCTTGGGATCGTCCGACAGCGAGTTCTGGGTCTTGGCCACGCAGATCGGCAGGTTGCCGTAGCCGAGCTTGTCGATGTCCTTGAGGTCGCGCTCGGCCGACTTGGTGAAGGCCACGCCGCGCGCACCGTACATCGCCCGGGCCACGGCCTCGATCTTGGCCGGGATGGACGCCTCGAGCGGATACAGCGGCTCGAAGCGAGCGCCGCCCTTGTCGACCGCGGCGATGACCTGGCGACCGAGCTCGAGCGCCCCCTCGCCGCCGCGACCGAAGTGCTCGCACACCGCCACGCCCACGCCACGCTTGGCGCAGGCCTCGGCGACCACGGCGAGTTCCTCGTCGGTGTCGCTGCCGAAGCGGTTGAGCGCGACCACGGCGGGCTTGCCGAAGCGCGCGACGCTCTCGAGGTGCTTCTCGAGGTTGGGCAGGCCCGCGGCCACGCCCGCGGGATCGGGCCTGTTGATCGCGTCGAGCGCGACGCCACCGTGCATCTTGAGCGCGCGCGCGGTCGCGACCAGCACGACCGCGTCGGGATCGAAGCCGGCGCTGCGGCACTTGATGTCGAAGAACTTCTCCGCGCCCAGGTCGAAGCCGAAGCCAGCCTCGGTCACGACCCAGTCCGCCAGCTTGAGCCCGGTGCGCGTGGCGATGACGCTGTTGCAGCCGTGCGCGATGTTGGCGAAGGGCCCGCCGTGCACGATCGCCGGGGTGCCCTGCTCGGTCTGCACGAGGTTGGGCAGCAGCGCGTCGCGCAGCAGCGCCAGCATCGCGCCGGTGACCCCGAGCGCGCCGGCGGTGACGGGTGCGCCGCTGCGATCGAAGCCGACCAGGGTACGATCGATGCGGCGGCGCAGATCGTCGGCGTCGTCGGCCAGGCACAGCATCGCCATCAGCTCCGACGCGGCGGTGATGTCGAAGCCGGCCTCGCGCGGGGTCCCGTTGGTCTCGCCGCCCAGGCCCACGACGATGTTGCGCAGGCTGCGATCGTTCATGTCGATCACGCGGCGCCACAGCACCCGACGCGCGTCGAGCCCCGGCGCGGTGCCGAAGTGCACGCAATTGTCGATCGCCGCCGCCAGCAGGTTGTGCGCGCTGGTGATCGCGTGAAAGTCACCGTTGAAGTGCAGGTTGATGTCATCCGAGGGCGAGAGCCGACTGCGACCACCGCCGGTGCCGCCGCCCTTGACGCCGAAGCACGGCCCCAACGATGGCTCGCGCAGCACCGCGGTCGCGCGGTGCCCCAGCAGCGTCAGCGCATCGGACAGCCCGATCGACGTCGTGGTCTTGCCCTCGCCCGCCGGCGTCGGCGTGATCGCGGAGACCAGCACCAACTTCGCCGGCGTCGCGCTCGCGCGCGGCCGCGTCAACACGGCGCGGTCGATCTTGGCCTTGTCGCGGCCAAACGGGATCAGATCGTCGGACGACAGGCCCAGGCGCGAAGCGACATCGAGCAGCGGCAGCATCGCGCACGACCGTACCCGCCTTCGCGCGCGAGGTGAACCACGGGCGGCGCAAGCCGGCCGCCGACGCCCCGCGCGCCGCCGCGGCACCATCGCGGCCGTGCGCGGCCGGGGGCGGGTGTGCCAGCCGCCGCGGCCGCGCGACGATCGGCCCCCCCGACGGTGTGTACGATCGCCCGATGGTCGACGTGCTACAGGAGTTTCGCCGCGCGTTGTGGTTCGCGGCCGCGGGCTCGCTCGCGTGCGGGCCCACGGTGGTCGCCCCGGGCGGCGATGCGGGAGCAGACGGGAGCTCGTCTTCCGGGCTCGGCACCGACACCGCCGCGTCGCACTCGAGCAGTGCCGACGCGAGCGCCACGACGGCGACCGCAACGAGCGCGGCCGGCACGGACTCGCTCGATGGCGGCTCGACCGACGCGCCGATCAAGTTCGACCTCGGCGCCCCCGACAGCGGTGTGCCGCCCGAGTGCGTTCCGACCGTGACGCCGCGCGAACCGTGCGAGGTGCCGCCACCGCCGGACGCCATCGACGTGCGACTGCTGTGCGTCTCGCCGGCAGTCGAGTGCGCGACGTGGGCCGCTGCCTTCGACCCGGGCAACCTCGACCCGGCGGCGCAGGCCGTCGTGCCCTGCATCGACGGCGGCGACGGCAGCTGTGGTGGCGGCACCCTCGGACCGATCCTGTGTGGGCCCTACGAAGGCGACGACACCTGTTGCTTCTGGTTCGCGATCGAAGACACGCAGATCTGTCCTGGCCGCCCGTTCACGATCGCAGGTACGGCCCGACGTGCGACTGCCCGCGCGAACGCGGCGTGGCTCGCCGCCGAGCCGAGCGTGACCGTGGGCTCGCGCGACGCCGACGCGATCGCGGCGGCCTGGACCGAGGCAGCGCTCTTCGAGCACGCGTCGGTCGCCTCGTTCGCCCGCGCGGTGCTGCATCTACTCGCGGTCGCCGCCCCCGCCGAGCTGGTCGCGGCGACCCAGCGCTCGTTGTCGGAGGAGATCGGGCACGCGCGCAGCCTGTTCTCGCTCGCCTCGCGCTGGGCCGGCCACGCCGTGGGACCCGGGCCGCTCGACGTCGACGGCGCCCTGGCGGACGTCGCCACGCTCGCGCAACTGGTCATCGCCACGGTCGAAGAGGGTTGCATCGCGGAGACGGTCTCCGCGTGGCAGCTCTACGTCGCGGCGGAACGTGCGGCGGATCCCGAGGTCCGCACGATGCTCCACCGCATCGCGCGAGAAGAGGTCGAGCACGCCGCGCTCGCGTGGCGCGTACTCGCGTGGGCGCTGCCGCAGGTCGAGCTCGAGACCCGGTGTGCGATCCAGCAGCGCTTCGCCGAGCCGCATCGGTACATCGCGCGCGGCCCACGGCTCGCGTCCGGTGTGAGCGACGAGACCTGGCGCGGCGCCGGCCTGCTGCCGGCGTGCGAGCGCGAAGCGGCGGCACGCAACGCGATCCATGCGCTGGTGTTGCCGACCGCGGCGATGGTGCTGACCGGCGCAGCGCCGGCGTTCGCCGACGATGCGGCGAGCGCGACCGTCACGGCCTAGCGGGGGCCGCGGCGGAGGCGGCCGCGCGGGGCACCGACGCCAGGGCGAATCACCCCGCGCCGGGCCACAGCGTGTCTCGGTGCCGCAGCGCGCAGCAGTCGCGCCCGGCGCGGCCGCTGGGGCCGAGCACGGACTCGGGCGCCTGCCGGGCGCCGAGCGCCACGAGCATCCGGGCCGCAAGGTGCCACGCCCCGGTGCGGTCGAGCCACGGGTCGAGCCAGCCGTTGGTGATCGAGAAGTGCACGTCGTGCGGCGCGCGATGATGCACCGCGTGGTGCTCGGGCCGCAGGAGCAGGCCGCTGCGCTGCAGTGCGCGGATGATCGGGTGACACGGCCGACGCGCATGGGCAAAGCGGTGGATCTGGTTGGTGAAGGCGCCGAAGACCAGGAACACGACCCCGGTCGACGTCGCGGCCAGACCCCAGCGGGTCGTGTCGGTCGGCACCCACAGCGCGAGCACCAGCAGGATCGGCGTGCACAACGTGATCGCGGGCGCGTTGAGCTCGCGGAAGCTCAGCGTGCAGATGATGCCGGGATGCTCGTGGTGCTGACGGAAGCGGAACACGAACGCGGGCCCGAGCAGTGGCGTCTTCTCGTCGCCGAAGTTGTCGGCGACAACGTGCAGGAAGCCCGTGGCCAGCGCTGCGCCGACGACACCGAGCGGCCATAGCAGCACCACCCAAGCGGTGGCGACACCGAAGCGGGCGAAGCCCGCGATGACGTCGATCGTCGCGGCGAGCAGCGCGAGCGGGAACACCGTCATCGCAACGAGCTCGACGGTGGACATCAGGACGTGAAAACGCCGCGTGCGCGGATGGACCTGCGCCATCGACGGGATCAGTCTATCCCACGGTCGATTGCGCAGGCCAGCCGCACGCCGGGGCTCACTCGCCGCAGTAGCGCAGCACCGTGGCCTGGGTGTCGACGAGGTGATACAGGTAGAACTCGCCGCAGTCGACCACCTGGATGTCGGTCGACCAGTTGCAGGTGTTGCCGCTCCAGGAGAAGCACGCCTGGCGATCGACCACGCCGTCGGCGACCTGGGGGTGCGCGCCGGAGAGCCAGCCCGGCGCATCGGTGCCGCAGGCGAAGGCCGCGGGTGCGGTCTCGGGCATCTGCGTGCCCGCCGAGCCGTCGAAGCGATACCAGCCGTCGCCGAGCCAGTTCGGGCTCTGCGCGGCGTCGCCGCTCTGATCGCCGTACTCGATGCCGCCGTTGCCGTCGTTGAACGACACGTTGCGGTCGGCCTCGTCGAGCACCGCGTAGGGCTGGCTGCACTGCGGGTCGGGATCGACGTCGGTGCCGCAGTAGCGCAGCGCCGTCGCGGGGGTCTCGGGCAACTCGTACAGGTAGTACGCGCCGCAGTTCACGACGCTGGTCGGAGTGCTCCAGTAGCACGCGTCGCCGTTCCACTCGAAGCACACCGTGCCGTCGACCACGCCATCGGCGACCGCAGGGCGCGCGCCGTCGAACCAACCCGGCGCGTCGGTGCCGCACGAGTACGGGCCCGGCGCAAACTCGGGCATGTAGTGCCCGCTCGCGCTGGTGAAGCGATACCAGCCCGGACCCGCCCAGTCGGGGCTGACGATCATGCTGCCGGTGGTGTCGGTGTACTCGACGCCGCCGTTGCCGTCGTTGAACGAGGTGTTGCGCGTGGAGGAATCGAAGGTGCCGTAGGCCGCGCTGCACTGCGGGTCGGCCGTCATCAGGTCGGAGCCGCAGTAGCGCAGCGCCGTCGCGGGCGTCTCGGGCAGCTCGTACAGATAGAAGTCACCGCAGTTGACCACCTGGATCGGGATGGTCCACGAACAGAAGTCGTCGAAGTAGTTGAAGCAGACTTGGCGGCCGACCACGCCTTCGTCGACGCTGGGGTGCGTGCCGTCGAGCCAGCCGGGCGCGTCGGTGCCGCAGGCGTACTCGGGCGGGGTGAACTCGGGGATGACGGTGCCGGCCGCGTCGGTGAAGCGGTACCAGCCGGCGCCGGCCCAGTCGGGGCTGACGATGCCGCTGCCGGTGGTGTCGGTGTACTCGACGCCGCCGTTGCCGTCGTTGAAGGTGTAGTTGCGGTCGGCCCCGCTGAAGGTGGTGTACGGCATGCCGCACTGCGCCGCGAAGGTGTTGGTGCAGTCGTTCTCGCAGCCATCACCGGGCACGTCGTTGGCGTCGTCGCACTCCTCGCCGGCGTCGAGCTCGCCGTCGCCGCAGAAGCCCGGGCCCCCGCTCGACGAGCCGCCCGACGAGCTGCCGCCGCCGCTCGACGACTCCCCACCCGACGAGCTGCCGCCGCTCGACGACTCTGCTCCGCTGGACGAATCCGCGCCGCCCGACGAGCTGCCGCCGCCGCTCGACGACTCCCCGCCGCCCGACGAGCTGCCGCCGCTCGACGACTCTGCGCCCGACGATCCTCCGGTCGCGTCGTCGTCGCCAGGGCAACCGGCGAGCAGCAACAGACCACACAGGGAAGCCGCACCCGAGATTCGAATCTCTCGCATGCGTGGATGAAACTCGCTCGCTGCGGTGGCGAAAATCGAAAAGGCCGCGGCAGCGCGGTCGCGCGTGCGCAACCGTAGCCGCGCGCCATCCTTGCCGCGCGCATCGCCACTTTGCTTCGCGATGACTCGACGTCATCGCGCGGGGCGCCTGCGGACGCGCGCGGGCGCTGCAAGCTCGGCACGCCGCGCAACCGCTGCAGCTCGCGCGTCCGGCGTGCCCCGTGGGACCGCACGAACACGCGCGACGCCGCGAGCGAGCCCGCGGCGCCGCGACCGGGAACCCTCGCGCGTCAGCGCTTGCCGGCGGGCTCGCCGTTGCTCGGCGCGGCCCCACCGGCCGCCGGGATCGCCCGCTGCGCGAGCTTCTTGGTCAGCGACTCGAGCGGCGTACCCGCGAAGACGCGGTCGAGCACGTCGGTCAGGGTCTTGCCGCCGACGAAGTTCTGCACGCTCATCGCGTCCGCGATCTTCACCAGCGCCTCGTGGCTCGACAGCGCCAGCAGGGCCTCGGAGAAGCCCGGCTGCGCCGCGGAGAAGCGCGAGACCGCGGCCTCGACCTCGGCGCGCAGGGCCTCGAGTCGCAGCGCCTGGGTCTGCTGCTCGACCCGCAGCTGCTGGTCCGCGGTGGCCTGGCGCCGCGCGAGCTCGGCGGCGTGGCCGATGTCGGACGCGGCGTTGCGCGCGATCACGGCCTGCTTGCGATCCTCGTGCTCCTTGATGTCCGCGGCGACCTGCGCGAGCACGACGTCGAGCCGCGCGCGCACGTCGGCCGATTCGAGTGCCGCGAGCTTGGCCGTGGTGGTCGAGCGGGCCTCGGCGTCCTGCTGGCGGATGGTCTCCTGCTCGCGCACGACCTCGAGGTTGCGACGCGCGCGCGACAGCGTGATGTGGCTCTGCATGGTCTCGAGCTCGGCGGCGCCCAGCAGCTCGGCGATGCGCGGGTCACCGATCTCCACGCCCAGCACCTCGACGTCGGTGACGTGCATGCCGTTCTCGGAGAAGCGCATGCCCGGCCGCTCGCCGTCCTTGGCCTTGCCCAAGATGGTGTCGCGGATGATGTCGACCGCATCGGCGTAGAACGGCTCGATCGCGGACTTCTTGATGGTGCCCTTGAGCACCGAGCGCACGTGGTCGCACAGGAACTTGACGTAGTTCTCGACCTCGAACCACTTGGTCGGCTCGCCGGTGAAGTTCACGCGCATGGAGTACTTGAGCTCCACGCCCACGTGATCGCTGGTCTCGACCTCGCAGATGTCCGAGACCTTGTTGTTGAGCACGCGCAGGTAGACCGTGCGCAGCAGGGTCTCGGTGCTCTTGGGCTTGCCGGTCGACAGCTCGAGGATCTCGAGCGACTCGTCGTACTCGAGCAGGACCGTCTGCGGGCCCAGCTCGACCCGGCGGTTGCCCTTCTTGTCGACCACCATCATGGCGTAGCCGACCCACAGGTTGAGCGTGGGCACGCCCTCGTACTTGGTGTTGAAGACGATCGTGCGCGGCTGGTTGAAGTTGCTGCCGCGCTCGAGCACGTCGCCGACCATTGCGGCGGTGTCGCGCGACACGCTCGACTGATCCATCGCGACCGCCTGCGCCGGCGACGGTGCGGCGCCGCGCGGGCGCTTCTGGCTGCGCTCGTAGTCCCCCTCGGAGACGACGCCTGCACGGGTCGTGGGCGCGCTGGCCATGACCTGACGCAGGCCGCGGTTGTACTGCAGCGCCTCGTCGTTGCCGGGATACCAGACCATGCACTCCTTGTCGGAGAGCACGCGGCGCACGATGACCTCGTCGACCGGGTTGGGCAGCAGCATCGCGGGACCGCGGGCCATGCGGATCTCGCCGGTCTTGCGGTTCATGACGTAGCGGGCCTCGCCCGCCGGCACTGCGACCGCGAAGTGCTTGTCCTTGCCGTCGTAGCGGACCAGCGAGTGCTCCTCGCGCGGGAAGTAGATCGCGGTCTGCTTGCCGGTGATGAAGATCTCGTCGCCTTCCTTGAAGGCGTGACCGCCCTCGGTGTACGGCGCGATGACCTTGATGTGCAGACCCTGGATCTCGTTGAGCTCGAGCGCGCGGAACTTGCGATGGCCGTCGCGCAGGATGAACGACTCGGTCGGCTCGGGGAACACCACCTGCGGGCCCCGCTCGTAGCGCTTCTTGCCGTTCTGCTCGACCAGGATGCAGTACTCGAGCCGCTCGAGCGTGAGCGCGTCGCGGACGTAGTTGGCCTGCTCGTCGGGCACGACGCCGACGCCGGTCGGCGGGATGTAGAACGACACGTCGGTGCCCTTGATGATGTACAGCTTGCCGACGGTGAGATCCGGCGGCGCGGCGAGCGTGGGCTCCGAAACACCCTCGACCGCGGGTTTGATCACAGCGGTGCCCCAGCTGCGACGGGCCTCGTCCTCGTTGTAGACCCGCACCAGCAGGTACTGGTTGGAGCGCAGGTGGTGGCCCTTCACCAGCTTGACGATCTGCCCCGGCCACAGCGCGAAGTTGCACGGGCCGGTGATGTTGATCTTCTTTCCGACATCGAGATCGGGGCTGGGGTGCACACCGCCGGACGACGGGTGATCGCCGCGGACCGAAGGATTCTTGAGGATGAGGTAGTAGCCCTCCGGCGCGATCGCACCGACCTGCACCGCCTCCTCGAGCGAGCACGGCTCGAAGCGCTTGCTGGTGGGGTTGAACAACACCGGCCGCTCCTGCGCGGTCGGGTTGATCACGGTCGGACCGGTATACGTCTTGATGACGCCCTTGGTCACGTCCTGCATGTACGCGTACTCGCTGGGTGCGAGCACGAGGTCGCGCTTGTTGCCACGCTCGTCCATTGTCGGGCTGCCTCGTCGAAGGGGGCAGCAGCGTAGCAGGGTTTCGCGTCAGCCGGCGGTCGCGGCCGAAGCCGGCGGCGCGGGCACGAGCGCCGGCGACAGCAGAAACGCTCGCAGACCCGTGCTCTCGCCGTCCTGCCCCCGTCGTTGCGCCAGCTCGAGGTCCTCGGGCACGCGCAGGCCGATGCCGTCGAGGCCGCGCTCGTCGCTGGTGAAACAGGTGATGTGCGGCGGCGGTGGGCGGAAGAACGCCGCGGCACCGCCGGGTGTCTTGGTCTCGTCGGCCAGCGCGGGCACCAGCGGTGCGAGGGTGCGCGCGCAGGCCTCGAAGAACGGCGCGATGCCGGGTGCGTCGACCAGCATCACCACCGTCAGCAGATCGCGCGGTTTGTCGCGGTGCAGCAGGTACCACCGCGAGCTCGACGTCCAGCGCAGATCGGCGGCTGCAACCAGGGCATCGACCTCGCTGCGGATCTCGGACAGCACCGGCGCGAGCACGCGGCCCACGTCGAAGCCGAACAGGGTGATGTGGTGCTCGCGCTTGCGCACCAGCGTGCGCGCACCGAGCACGAGGGTCTCGGGCAGCGTCAGGGCCTCGTGGGGCACCGGCACCAGCAGCGTGCCGCGATCGGACAGGCTCGGTTGCATCGCGCGGCCATGGTAGCGCAGCGTCACCCCGGTGGCCGCGGACGGACCGCGGCGAGGCCCTCGCGCGCGGCCTTGGCCCAGGGGTCCTCGTCGCCCGCGGCCTCGCGCAGCGCCAGCACGCGCTCGAAGTGGCGCGCGGCGGTGCCTGCATCGCCCAACGCCTGCGCCGACTCCCCCGACCACACCAGGCACGGCGCGATCGCGGCGCTCCAGCTCCAGTCGAACACCTGCGGCTGGATCACGCCGCGGCAGGTCTCGAGCACACCCGCGTGATCGTGGGCCGCACGTTGCACCCGTGCGAGCGCGAAGCGTTCGACGAACACGAAACGGACGTCGAGCGCCAACGTCAGCGCAGCCTGCCACTGTGCCGCCGCGCCGGTGAGATCGCCGCTGGCCTCGGCCTGCAACGCCGCCGCGACCGCGCGCACCTCGGCGAACGGACTGCTGGCCGCCGCGGTCACGGCCTCGGACTCGCCGCGCGCCGACGCGACGAGGGTCTGCGACATCACCACGCGGATGTCCCGCTCGAGCGCGGGTTCGATGGCGATCCCGGCCAGGCGCCCGAGATCCTGCAGTCGCCCGCGATCGCCACGGATGGTCTCGAGCACCGCGAGCCCGACCCAGCCGATGGTGCTGCTCTGGCTGTGGGGCACTGCGTCGATGCCGGCGCGCTCGCGCTCGAACGCACGGCGCTCGCAACCGTGATCACCCGCGAGCACGCACAGCGCCAGCTCGGGCACGCCCAGTAGCCGCGCGTCGCGTTCGGCCCGCTGCCGCACCAGCGACATCGCCAGGGCCTGCTCGCCGCTGACGGTGTACCAGCCCAGGGCTTGATCCTCGACGTAGCCGTCCTCCTTCACGAATGGCGCCAGGGTCTGCAGTGCACCGCGGTAGTCGACGTCGAGACCGCGACGACGGCCGCGCCAGTAGGCCACGAACGCGGGCTTGAGCCCGGCGCCCTCGGCCACGCCGATGGCCCAGTCGATCGTGGCACCGTCGCCGATCGCGGCGGCGCGCTCGAGCACGTGGCTGAGCCCGGTGCCGAAGGTCGGCGACAACCCGTGCAGGCGGCGAAACGCCGCGACCGCGGCGTCGCCGTTGCCGGAGTGGTACTCGCACTCGAACTGGCCGTACGCGAGGTACGGATCGTCGGGGTACTCGGCCGCCGCCGCGGCGAAGGCCTCGCGCGCGCCCGCGTGCCCCTCCTTCATCTCGAGCAGGTACGCATCGACGTAGCGGCGCTTGGGCGGCGCCAGCTCGCCCTTGGCCGCGAGCGCCAGCTCGCTGCGGACCTCGTCCTCCATGCCCAACCAACCTGCGACGATGCCACCGTAGAAGTGCGCGTCGGCGGCGTCGGGGCGCAGGCGACGGGCCTCGTCGAGGTAGCCCAACGCGACCGCGAGATCGTGGCGCTCGAGCGCGGCGACGCCCTGCGCGAGGTTGGCTTCGTAGGTCGTCGCGCGACCCTCGTCCTGACGCTCGACCGGGTGACCCAACACGTGGGCCCCGATCTCGCGCGCGAGCTCGCGCCCGGCCTCGGCCAGGCGATTGCGCTCGGTCAGCACCGTGCGCGACAGCTGCACCGTGCCATCGAGCGCGCGCAGCTCGATCGCGAGCTCGTAGCCCTGCTCGCGGCTGCGCAGATGTCCGCGCACGATCGCGGTCGCGCCGAAGGCCTCGGCGATCGACGCGTGCCGCTGGGAATCGACCGTCGACAGCGCGGTCTTGAAGCGAAAGTAGAGGGGATCGCGCACCAGACCCTCGCGGCCGGCGAGCTCCTCGTCCATCAGGTTGGGTAGACCATCGCCGGCCCACGCCACCGACTCGTCGGCCGGCACCACGAAGGTTCGAACGCCAGCACCGGCGGGCCCGTGACGACCACCGCCGGCGGCAGCGGCACCAGCTCGACGCCGCTGGCGGCGTCGTCGAGGCGCAGTTGCCCCACCGCCAGGCCCGAGGCCAACGCCAGCGTCACCGCACCGACCGCCAGCGTCGCGCGCACCCGTCGTCGCCGTCGTCCGCGACGGTGCTCGATCGCCTGCAACAGCGCTTGCACCGAGGGAAAGCGCCGCGCGGGATCGGGATCGAGGCCGCGCCACAGCAGCTCGGTGAGCCACTGCGGCACGTTCGCGTGCTCGGGCGGCTGCAGCATCGCACCGCGGCCCTTGGCGTCTGCGAGCGCCTGCACGCCCAGCCGCGGGAACGGCCCTGACCGAAAGAGCCCGGTGTAGAGCGCGACGCAGAAGGCATGCTGATCGCTGGCTTGGTCGGCCTCGGCACCGCGCATCTGCTCCGGCGCCATGTAGTACGGCGTGCCCATGACCACACCGGTCTGCGTGTGCACGTCGGTGGTGCTGCCGCTGCTGCCATCGTCGCTGCCTGCGGGATCTTCGACCGGCACCGCGCTGCGATCGATGCCGCGCGACGAAGTCGGCCAGCGCACGCGACCGTCACGACCCAGCAACACGTTGGCGGGCTTGAAGTCGCGGTGCAGCACGCCGGCGGCGTCGCCTGCCGGGCCCGCGACCGGCGGCGAAGGAACGTCGAGCACCTCAGTCCACGCGCGCGGCCCGGCCGCGAGCCAGCGCTCGAATCCTCGCCCTCGACCAGCTCCATCACGACGAAGACGTTGCGCTCCTCGCCCGCGACCGCGGGGCCGCCGGCGAAGTCGCCGACGTCGTAGACCGGCACGACGTTGGGGTGCGAGATGCGTGCGATCGAGCGCGCCTCTCGCAACAGCCGCGCGGCGCCGCGCGAGCCCACGTCGGCGACGTTGACGAGCTTGATCGCGACCTTGCGGCGCAGCTCGGGATCCCAGCCCTCGTAGACCACGCCCATGCCGCCGCGACCCAGCGGCTGGCCGACCTCGTAGCGGTCGACCCGCACGATCGCGTCGGCGCGGCCGAACATTCGCGCCTCCAGCCGCGCGAGCGACTGGCGCTCGTCGAGCGCGAGCTCGCCGACACCCTCTTGCCGCGTGGTGTGGTCGTCCAACCCGAGCCCTATGCGCGCCATGATAGCGCGGCGCCCCCCCGGGTTGTGGCATCATGGCAGTCCGCGCTGGCGCGCGCCGCGACCATGGCCGACGAGACCGACTTCGAGCTGCTGGCGCACTGGCGCGGCGGCGACGCAGCCGCCGGCAATCGCCTGCTGCGCCGGCACTTCCAGACCGTCCACCGCTTCTTCCGCAACAAGGTCGACGGCGACATCGACGACCTCATCCAGCGCACGTTCCTGGGCCTGGTCGAGGCGCTGCCGCGGTTCCAGGAGCGGGCGCAGTTCAAGACCTTCCTGCTCGCGGTCGCACGCAACCACCTGCTGCTGCACTTCCGCGAGCGCGCGCGACTCAAGCAGCGCGATGCCGAGGACGTCTCGGTCCACGACCTCGGCGTGGTCGACGCGCCCAGCGGCGTCATCGCGCTGCGCGAGGAGCAACAGCTGCTGCTGGTCGCGCTGCGCCGCTTGCCGCTGGCGCTGCAGATCACCGTCGAGCTGTTCTACTGGGAGCGCATGGGCATCGACGACATCGGCATCGTGCTCGAGATCCCGCCCGGCACCGTGAAGAGCCGCCTGGCCCGCGCGCGCGACAACCTCAAGCAGACGCTCGAGCAGCTGGCGAGCTCACCCGCGGCGCGCGCCAGCTCGATCCAGGACCTCGAGGCCTGGGCGCGATCGCTGCGCGACGTGCTCGCGGCGCTCGACGGCGTCGAGGGCCCGGCCTGAGCGAGGCTCACGCGTCCGCGCGCAGGTCGGCGCGCAGCCGCGCGATGACATCGCTGGTGAAGCGCAGCTCGTGCTCGCGATCGAAGACGTAACCGCGCACGCGCAACACCACCCGCGTCAGGTCACCCTCCTCCGCGATCACGAAGACCTCGGGCGGACACCGCGGCGACGCGAACGGCGACAGCGAGGTCGCCAGGCGTTGCTGGCGGACGCGCGGCGCGGTCGCGGTGCGCACACCCTGTTCGGCAACTTCAGACGGCCGGCGAGCCCGAGGAGGCCATCTTGGCGCTGTGCGCCGAGGGCAACTACGACCTCGTTCTGATCGGCAGCGGCCTGCGCATCGCCAGCGCGCGCGCGTTCTACGGCCACCGGGTCGAGCGCATCCTCGAGCGCGCGCCCTGCCCGGTCGGCATCGTCAGCTCGACCTGACGCGGCGCGACGGCGGCGGCCGTTCGACGATGGCGCGCACGAGCGCGCCCAGCTGCTCGCGATGCGCCGCGGTCGAGCTGGCGCAGTAGCTCGCGCCGTGGCCCGCAGCCATCAGCAGCGACTGCAGCGTCGCCGCCTTGCCGCCGAAGCGCGCCAGCGACACCGCCTGCTCGCGTGCGGCGGACTTGATCGCCGCCAGTAGCACCTCCGCGAAGGCCTTGTCGCCTGCGGCGACGACGTCGCGCGCAGTGGCATCGCTGGACTCGAGCAGCTCCCGCGCGTGCGGTGACGACTCGACCAGCGCATACACCGTGGTGAACTTGGCCGCCAGCACCGCGGTCAGCCGCGCGATCGCGTCGGGCTCGGCCAGCGCCGCGCGGGCCTGCTGCACGATGCGATCCATGACCGCCTGGCACACCGCGACGAAGATGGCGTCCTTGTCCTCGAAGTGGGCGTACAGCGTGGGCTTGGCCAGTCGCGCCTCGCGGGCGATGAGCTCGACGGTTGTGCGGCGGTAACCGTAGCGACCGAACAACGTCGTGGCCGCCCGCACGATCGCCTCGCGCTTGCCCTGGCCTCCCGACGCCGCCGCTGCCACGGGCGTCATCGTAGCAACCCGTGCGGGCCCGATGCCAGGAACCTCACTTGAACCAGGTTCATAAAGCTGGTTCAATCCGGAAACCCCGGCCCGCGCGGCGCCGCCCACGGGGCAAAGGCGATCGTCCATGTCACAGTCCAAGGCCGTCCTCATCACGGGTTGCTCGTCCGGCATCGGCCGCGCGACCGCGCTCCACCTCGCGACGCTGCCGGGCTGGACCGTGTGGGCCAGCGCGCGACGCCCGGCGGAGCTGGCCGAGCTGCAGGCGGCGGGCTGTCGCGCGCTCGCGCTCGACGTCACCGACCCCGCGTCGATGGACGCGGCGGTCGCTGCGGTCGAGGCCGAACACGGTGCGGTCGCAGCACTGGTGAACAACGCCGGCTACTCGCAGAGCGGCGCGTTCGAGGCGGTGCCGCTCGAGCGCGTGCGCGCGCAGTTCGAGACCAACGTCTTCGGCGTGATCGCGCTGACCCAGCGCGTGCTGCCCGGCATGCGGCGCCAGCGATGGGGCCGCGTGGTCAACCTCAGCTCGATGGGCGGCAAGCTGGTGTTCCCCGGCGGTGGCTACTACCACGCGACCAAGCACGCGATCGAAGCGCTCGGCGACGCGCTGCGCTTCGAGGTGCGCGGCTTCGGCATCGACGTGGTCTTGGTCGAGCCCGGCCTGATCAAGAGCGGCTTCAGCGAGGCCGCGCTCGGGGCCATGTCCGTGCGCGAGGGCATGGACACGGTCTACGGCCCGTTCCACGAGGCCGTGTCCCGCGCGACCAAGGAGAGCTACGAGAAGGGCCCGCTCGCGCGGCTGGCGGGCGTGCCGCTCGACGTCGCGCGCGTCGTCGAGAGGGCCCTGCTCGCGCCGCGCCCGCGCGCACGCTACACGGTCTCGCTCTCTGCCAAGGTGCTCTTGGCCCAGCGACGTTGGAGCAGCGATCGCGTGTGGGACTGGCTCATGCGGCAGAACTTCCCCAGCCCGGGCGACGCGTGAACCCGCGCGTGCGAGCACGGCGCGGCGGTGGCCGTGATCGTGCCGCACGCGTGCGACGTCGCGTCGCGCGCGGCGTGGTCGCATGCGCATGCGTGCACCCGACCTCCGCCGGCCCGCTGCACGACTCGACGTATCGGCCGAACGGCGTCACATTGATCGCACGATGTCGGGCCCCTACCTCGCATGGTGGGCCGGGGGCATGGCCCTCGGCGGCCTCGCGTTGGCGCAGTGGTTGATCGACCGCCGCTCGCTCGGGGTCTCGGGCTACCTCGATCGCGGACTGCGGGCGCTGGGCCGACCCGAGCAGGCGCGCGAGGAGGCGCGGGTGCTCGCGGCCGATCCCGAAGCGCTGCGTGCCGCACTCGCGGCGGCGGTGCTCGAAGACGTCGCCGATTCGGGGCACGATGGTTCGCCGTCGCGCAGCGCGGTTGCTGCGCAGGTCCGCGAGCCCACCCGTCGCGCACGTCCGGTGGGCGCCCGCACGGCGCTGTGGTACGTCGTCGCGATCATCGCGGGCGGCGCGATCGCTGCGGCCCAACGCGGGGCGTGGTCGCTCGAGCTCGCGCTGCCGGCGAGCGCGAGCGCGCGCTTCGGCGCCGGTGGTTGGCTCGCGCTGCTGCTCGGTGGCGCGCTGGTCGGAGTCGGCGCGCGCATGGCCGGCGGCTGTTCCAGCGGGCACGGCCTGTCGGGTTGCGCGCGACTGCAGCCCGCGAGCATGGTCGCGACCGCGACCTTCCTCGCCGCCGCGATCGCGACCACGTGGCTCTTCGGGAGGTTCGCGTGAGCCGGGCGGACACACGCCTGGTGGCGTACGGCCTCGCGCTGGGCTACGTGCTCAGCCACATGGGCTTCACGGACGCCGCGCAGGTGCAGGCGATGTTCGCCCTGACCGACCCGCGGCTGTGGCTCGGGTTCGGCCTCGCGGTGATCATCGCGGCGATCGGCTTCCGCCGCGATCGCCTCGCCGCGCCCGAGCGTCCGTTGCACGCCGGCGTCGTGCCGGGCGCAATCCTCTTCGGCGTGGGCTGGGCCGTGTGCGGTACGTGCACCGGTTCGAGCTTGGCCGCACTCGGCGAGGGTCAACTCGCCGTCGCCGTCTCCGTGCTCGGTGTGGTGGCCGGCACGTGGGGCTACGGCGCGATCCACCGCCGGTGGTTTCGATGGGATCCAGGATCATGCGGGTTGTGAACGACAAGGCCGGCAGCAGCTGCACGCATCGCGGCACGTGCCCGATGTTCGCGCTCTTCGATCGCGGCAACCAGCTCGAGTACTGGAAGGAGCGCTACTGCGACTCCGAGTTCACCCGCTGCGCGCGCTACCAGAAGATGACCGAGGGCGAGACGCCGCCGGTGCAGCTGCTGCCCAGCGGTCGCATGCTGCGGCTGGGCTGAGCTGCGGACTCCCGCTGGCTCACCGCGACTGGACCAGGTTCCAGCGATCCGCGACCAGCGGCTGCGACGGACCGGCGCCGCTCGAGAAGCTCCACTGCACCGCACCCTCACCGGCCGGGATCGCCTCGGCGCCCAGGCGCGGACCCGGATTCGGCGGGCTGTAGCCGTAGCCGCTGTCGTAGCCGCCGCCGTCGCTGTTGTAGCCGCCGTCGCTGTTGTAGCCGCCGTCGCTGCCGTAGCCGCCGTCGCTGCCGTAGCCGCCGGACTCGCCACCAGACTCGCCACCAGACTCGCCACCAGACTCGCCGCCAGACTCGCCGCCAGACTCGCCGCCAGACTCGCCGCCGGATTCGCCGCCAGACTCACCGCCGGATTCGCCGCCAGACTCGCCGCCGGATTCGCCGCCAGACTCGCCGCCCGAGCCCTCGCTGCCCGAGCCGCTCATCGACTCCGACATGCCTTCGCCCTGGCTCTGCTTGTACCAGTCGTAGCAGAGCATCGCGGTGCCCGCGACGCCGACGGCACACTTGCCCCAATCGAACGGGTCGACCTTCTTCACGAACGCCTGCAGGCACTGGATGCCGGCACCGACGCCCGCGAGCCCGCACTTCGCTCCGGCACTGACCTCGCGGAAGCCCTGGGTGTTGCCGTCGGTGTAGAAGGCATGCAACGCGTCGGAGTCCGACAGCGTGTTCTCGACCAGCGAACCGTCTTCGCGCAGGGTCAGCGTGCCGGTGCTGGCACCCTCGGCCTCGATGGTCAGCGTGTCGTCGGTCGCGGACATCGTGAACACGACGACCGCGCCGTTGGAGCCGTCGATGCCCACGACCTGCATGGCCGCGCCGCCGATCGGCGTGATGTCCCAGCGCACGATGCCCAGCGAGGCGCGCGTCTGCTCCGACGCACCGACCAGCGCGATGCCGCTGCCATCACCCCCGTGATCTCGACCTGCCGCCGCGCACCCCGAGATGCCGAGCGCAGCGAACACCACCATTGCCAGTTGCAACCGCGGACGTGCCATTGGATTTGCCCCACCCTTCGCGCACTGCCGTCGTGCGCGACCTTCCTGTTCTACGTAGGGGTCCGGAGGTTCCCGACTCCGGTGCGGTTTTCTCGTGCGGCTCCGCGCCGGCCGCGGCAACGCCGCGCGCCCGCTACCACGTGCCCGTGTTCGGCATCGACAGCCACGGCTCGCGGGGCGGCAGCGCCTCGCCGGCCTGCAGCAGCTCGATCGAGATCTCGTCCGGCGAGCGCACGAACGCCATGCGACCGTCCCGTGGCGGGCGCAGGATCGTGACGCCGGCCTGCTGCAGGCGCTCGCACGCGGCGTAGATGTCGTCGACCTCGTAGGCGAGGTGGCCGAAGTTCCGCCCGCCGCCGTAGGGCTCGGTCTGATCCCAGTTGTGCGTGAGCTCGACCTCGGGCTGGCCCGGCGCGGTCGCGAGGAACACGAGCGTGAAGCGGCCGGCCTCGACGCGCTTGCGTCGGACCTCCTGCAAGCCGAGTACGCCGAAGAACTGCAGCGCGCGATCGAGGTCGAGGACCCGCAGCATCGTGTGGAGGTACTTCACCGCTGCAGCGTACACCGCGGCGATCACCCGCGGCGCGGCGGCGTCTCGGCGCGACGCGGGCGTCGGCGAAAAAGCGCGATCAGCAGCGCGAGCACGGCCTCGCCGCGACGAGACGCGAGCGTGGAGCTGCACGCACACGCGGGCGCAGCCGCCGGAGCCGCCGCCGCGCCGGCGCTCGCGCTGCTCGAACCGCCCGGCGCACCGCTGTCGCTCGACGCACCGCCGTCGCTCGACGCGGTCACAGCCGCGGACGTACTGCCCGACTCGGTCTCGCCGCGCTCGCCCGAGCCCGAGTCACCGCCGCCCTCGCTGCTGCTCGCGCCGCCCGCAGCGTCGGCTTCGACGACCCACGCGATGCCGCCGGTGACGTGCGCGAGCCACTGCGGGTCCGCCCAGGCCTCGCTGGGATGTCCGCCGGCGGTGTAGAACACGCGCGCGCCCGCGAGCTCGTGGGTCCAGGCGATGGGATGATCGCGCCCCATCGTGCCGCCTTGGTACGTGCTCTCGTCGAGCTGCAGCAGCACGTCGACCTTGTCCGACGGGCTCGCGGTGAAGTTGTACCACTCGTCGAAGCGCGACCACGACTGCGGCAGACCGGCGCACGCCGGATGTCGCGGTGCGACCACATGCACGATCGCGTCCTGCGGCGCGGGGTGATCGACGAAGCGCGTGCCGATGAGCGTGCCGAACCACGGCCAGCGCGTCTCGGCGTTGACGGTGGCGTGGATGCCGACGAAGCCGTGCCCGCCCTCGACGAAGGCCTGCAGTCCGGCCTGCTGCGCCTCGTCGAGCACGTCGCCGGTGTTCATGAGGAAGACCGCCGCGTCGATGTTCGCGAGCGTGCCGTCGGTGAACACCGCCGCGTCCTCGGTCGCCAGGATGGTCCAATCGCGCGCCGCGGCCTGGTCCTGCAGCGCGGCGACGGCGGTGGGGATCGACGCGTGGCGATAGCCCGCGGTCTTCGAGAACAGCAGCAGCGAGGCGTCGGCGGCGGCCGCCCGCGCGAACCCGGGCACCGCCGCCAACCCTGCGAGCACTGCGAGCGACCGCCGCATCTGGCCACGG
This sequence comes from Nannocystaceae bacterium, assembly GCA_046351635.1. Lineage (GTDB taxonomy): Bacteria > Myxococcota_A > Polyangia > Nannocystales > Nannocystaceae > Xiheibacterium. Next base: position 89,711 of record JAXLYC010000019.1, read on the forward strand.
TAGCGCGGCCGCGCGGGCGCGACCACCGGCTTGCCAACCGCAGCGCGGATCTCGATGATCGCGGACGCCGTGGACCACGACCGCACCGCGCTGCGTCGCATCCTGCTGCAGACCCGCACCATCGCCGTGCTCGGCGCCCACTGGGAGCCCGACCGACCCGCGTGCTACGTGCCCGAGTACCTCGCCGAGGTCGGCTACCGCGTGCTCCCGGTCAACCCCGCGGGCGTGGGCCGCGAGGGCTTCGGCGCACGCTATGTCGCGCGGCTGACCGAGCTGGACGAGGCGGTCGACATGGTCGACGTGTTCCGGCGCTCGGCGCTGGTCGCCGATCACGTCGACGAGATCCTGGCGATGTCACCGCGACCCAAGGTCGTGTGGCTGCAACTGGGCGTGCGCAACGACGACGCGACCGCGCGCCTGCAGGCCGCCGGCATCGAGGTGGTGCAGGACCGCTGCACCCTGGCCGATCACCAGGCCCTGGGTCTGCCGCGGCGCTACGCGCCTTCTGCCTCGCGATAGGGGTCGCGGGCATCACCCAGCGCCATCAGTCCCCGCAGTTCGACGAGCACGGCTTCGCGCAGCGCCTGACCCTGCAGATCGCTGACGAGCAGCGCCCGCAATCGATCGGCGCCGCGCACGACCGCGCGCGGCATCTCCGAGCTCTGCGTGAGCGACGAAGCGAGCTCGAAGATCTGCTGCAGCTCGGTGTCGCGCAACCGGCCGCGACCGCGCCACAACGCGGCCACGGTCGCATCGACGTCCTGCAGCCACCGCGGGCGATGCTCCCGGTGGTACTCCGCGCGCGGCATCGCGGGCGTGAACAATGGCGGCAGCGAGGCCGCGACGAGGCCAAGTGGGATCTGCACCGCCCACGCAGCCAAGAAGCCGAGCACGCCGACGCCACAAGCGGTTCGCAGATCCCAGCTGATCTGCTCAGGCAGACCCAGCGCCACGGAGGTGCCGGCTGCCAGGCCTGCGAGCATCCCGATCGCCGCGGCCCAACCGACGACGCGGTTGCGGGGCATCGCGCCGATCCACACCGACAGCGCTGTGCCAACAGCCAGGGTGGCCGCGGCCGCGAGCAGCGGCTGACCCGGCACGAACGCGCATCCCTTCGAGTGCATGCACCCGCGCGCCGCCGGGCCCGGCAGCATCGTCGCCGCACCGGCGAGTGTCAGGCCCGTGAGCGCCACGACCCACGCCCGCCGCGAGATTCCGAACGCCGCGCGATCGAACTCCACCATGGCAGCGTGAACCCGCGCCCGCGTCGGTTCCTTTCGACGTCCGCACCGAGCGCGCCTGGAGTCAGCTCGGGCGCGTCACGCGAGCCGGTCGTGGAACCCGAGCACCGCCGCGAGCACCGCCGCCGGCGCCTCGATCTGGGGATAGTGCCCGACGCCGGGCAGCGGCGTCACCTCGGCGCGCGGCAGCAGCTCGCGCCAGCGCGCGATCATGTCCGCGCCCGAGACCGGATCCGCGGCGCCGTCGACGAACGCGAGCGGTACCGCGGTCTGCTGCAGCGCGCCGACCCAGCGCGACCGCTGCACCCGACGCTCGCGGATGTAGTCGATGAGCAACGGCAACACCCGGTGACCGTCGGCGTGGCGCAACAACGTCCACAGCTCGTCGACGAACTCGGGTGACGGCGGGGTCTCGCGTCCGAAGATCGCGTACAGCCCCCGCGCCAGGGTCCGACGCGAGCTCAACCGTGCGACGACCGGGCCCAGCGGCGTCGCGAGCAGCCGCTGGATCGGGCGCGGGTGATGGCACTCGGGGAACAGCCCGCCGTTGAGCATCACGCACGAGGCGATCGCGAGCCCGCCGCCGCGCCGCTGCTCGTGGCGCGCGAGCAGCTCCTGCGCCACGGTGTCACCGTAGTCGTGCGCGAGCAGGTGCACGCGCGCGACCGATCGCGCGGCGAGCAGCGCCTCGAGCCGGTCGGCCTGATCGAGGATCGAATAGCGGAACGGTCGCGGCTTGTCGGACCAGCCGAAGCCCAGCAGGTCCGGCGCGATCACGCGGAAGCGCTGCGTGAGCCCGGGCAGGATCGCGTGCCAGTCCCACGACGCGCTGGGGAAGCCGTGGATGGCCAGCAGCGCGTCGCCGCGACCGCGCTCGACCACGGCAATGGCGTGACCGCAGTGCTCGAAGCGCTGTCCCTCGCGACGCCAGGCCTCGAACGCGGCGGATCCCACCGCGCGCAGCGTAGCGCACTCGTGCGGCGCCGATCAGCCGGGGCAGAGCTCGCTGGGCTCGGCGTAGCCGTGGGTGATGAAGAAGATCGGGTGCCCCGGCGTGAATGCGCCCGAGGGCAGCACATCCCAGCTCATGCCGTCGGTGCTGCGCAGGAATCGCTGCTCGTCGTAGCCCAGCCAGACGTTGTTGACCGCGACCAGGGTGCCCTCGGGGCTGCGCGCGACCGGGCCGACGTCCTCGTCCGAAGCGATCGCCTCGGTCGTCCACGTGATGCCGTCGCTGCTGCGGTAGCGATTGCCCCAACCCCAGAACCAGAACTCCTCGCCGGTCCAGATGCCCGAGCTCGCGATGCGGCTGTCGGTGATGATGTGCGATTCCCAGCTCTGGCCGCCGTCGACCGAGCGACAGGCGTGACCGTCGCCGTCGGCCATCAGCAGCACGTCGTTGCCGCCGATGATGTCGCCGTAGGCACCGGGGCCCTCGCCGACGCAGTCGGCCGGGAAGCTGCTGGGTCGCCACCAGGTGTCGCCGGCATCGGAGCTGACCAGCACGTCCGCGCTGCTGTTGCCGCTGGCGTAGGCGACGAAGCGACCCTCGCCGCCGTAGCTGCCCCAACCGAAGCGACGCACCGACCAGATCACGCCCTCGGTGCCCTCGAAGTCGGCCTCGGTCGTGGGCATCCACGTCGCACCATCGCTCGACACCTGCGGCGTGCGCGAGGCGACCACGAAGCGGTTGCCGTCGAAGCGCAGGCCGCCGAAGCTGTCGTTGTCCAGGCCGACGGTCCAGTCGATGCCGTTGGTGCTCCACGACACCGCACCGGGCCAACCCCAGCCCCACGTCGCGACGAAGACGCCGTTGCCGTAGGCGACGCCCTTGCTGAAGCCGGGGCTGTGACCGCAGTCGCACGCGTCCATGCTGCAGCTGCCGTCGTACCAGACCTGCGAACACGTCGCGCCGTCGTTGGCGCTGCAGTCGACCGGCGTGGTCGAGCCGCACAGGTGCACGTCGCCCTCGAGATCCCACGAGCGATCGCCGACCCACGTGAGCCCGTCGTCGCACGAGATCGTCGAGCGCCCGACCATGCCCTGGGCAACGAACACCGGCACGCCCTCGGGCACGCTGCCGGTGTCGCTGGAGCTGCCGCCCTCGTCGGTGGCGTCGGTGCCGACCGTACTCGACGCGGTCGTGCTCGCGGTCGTGCTGCTGCTCGCGGTGGTGCCCGCGGTCGTGCCCGCGGTGCCGCTGCCCTCGCCGCCCTCGCTGCTGCTGCCCTCGCCTGCGTCGCTCGATCCGCCCGTGCCCGAGCCGGACGACCCGCAGGCCAGTGCGAAACCGAGCAACACCAAGGGGGTCCGATGCGCGCGCGACATGCCGGACCCCCTTGGTAACCCGAGCGCGCCACTTGTCTCGCGGCGCCGCGAAAACTCACCGCGCGGCGCCCGAGCTCGTGCACCGCGGCCGCTCGCGGACAACCCACTCAGCTGGGGATGCCCGCGGCCTGCTCGAACGGCGCCTTGCTGATGCGCCACACGCCCACGAAGGGATGGTCGATGTCCCAGACCACGGCGCGGATCATCGTGAGCACCGCGGCCAGACACACGAACGCGGCGTGGCCCAGCTGCGGCTGGGCGCCCGGCGGCAACAGCAACAGCCCTGCGAGCAGCAGTGCGGACAGCAGCGCGAGCAGATGGTTCAGCGTCGCCGGCATGCGGTGCTTGGCCGCGCTCACGCGCGAGACCCGGCACTCGCGCAGGGCCGCGAGCGCATCGGACAGCCGCGCGTCGGCGGTGGGCCCGACGGTGGGCGTCGCCGCGAGCTCGGCCACGCGCGCATCGAGGGCATCGAGCGCGGCGGTGGCCGCACGGCTCTCCTGCAGCGCCGCGAGCTCGTCCCACTCGGCCGCGGCCGCGGTGAGGTAGGTGCGCGTGGCCGACGCGACGCGGCGACGCGCGTCGTCCTGACCGGCGGCCAGCAGCGACGCGAGCCGCGGCAGCTCGGCCGCGAGGCTGCCCTCGCGCACGGTGAGCTTCTGCAGCGCATTGAACTGCTCCCACACCACGAAGATCACGAACGCCGTGAGCACGCTGTAGATGCCGCCGACGAGCTCGAGGAACGCTTCGAGCATCGGCACGGCATCGTTGCGGATCCCGAGCATGTCGCTGGGCACCAGCAGGCACACCAGCGCCGCCGCCACGACCGCGAGCACGACCTTGACGTAGACACCCATGGAGTTCGACCTCGTCGCAGCTCAACCCCGGGGCGCCGCGCCTCAATCCCAGCCGCGGCGGCGCCGCCACGGCGGCGCGCGGTGCCGGCTCACGGCGGGTCGTCGTGGCTGTGGATGCCCAAGCCGTCGGCGATGCGGTTGTAGTACGCGAACAGCGCGATCACCTGCACCGCGTGCGCGATCGCGGCGTCGCTCCAGCCGTGCCCGCGCAGGGCCGCGACGTCGGCGGGCTGGATCGCCGCCGGCGTGCGCGTCAGCCTGTCCGCGAACGCCACCAGCGCGGCCTCGGCCGGCGGCAGCGTCGGCGTCTCGCCACGCAGTAGCGCGTCGGCGATCGCGGGCGCATCGGGTCGGTGAGCGACCTCGGCACGGAGGTCGTCGGCGTGCGAGCGCAGTCAATACTCGCACGCGTTGATCATCGACACGTACGACGCGAGCAGCTCTCGCTGCGCGCGGGACAGCGGCTCGTCGCGCGCGTGCATCAGCCGCAGGTACAGCTCGGTCGAGGCCTCGAGCACGCGCGGCTGCAGGCTCTGGATCCGGATCACCGCGAAGACCTTGCCGGCGCGGCGAACCGCCGCGTCGTACAGCCTGCGCAACAAGCCCTCGGCGCGCTCGGGCGCGACGGTGTCGATGAACGGCATGCCGCGATCGTACCCGCGTCGCGTGCGAGCCTTCCGCGCCGCCGTATTCATCGGCCGGGTGGCCACCGCGGCGCGGCCGTGACGACTGGCACGATCGCGGTCGCGGGCGGGCGAACCGTCGGGCACCCACGGGCGACCCACGGCGCATGGTAGGTTCGTCGACGATCAGTTTCGCGTTGGCTCTGGGAGCGACCCTGGTGACGGTCGCTGCATCGGGGGTTCCCGGCACCTCGGCATCCGCCACCGACACGCCCGAGCTCGCGCTCGAGGTGGACACGGGCGAGGGCATGGCGGCGATGGCCGCATCGGAGAGCAGCGGCGGCATCGTGGATCCGCGGCCGAACGAAGGCGACACCCGCAAGTGCTTCGTCGGATGGATCACGACCTCGCGCTCGGGCAGCAGCTGCACCGTGACGCTGTCCGCCAAGGTCGCGATGCAGACCAGCGTGTGCACCAACCCGCCCAACCCGTACCCCAACCCCAACCCCACCACGCAGGCGTTCCTCGACGGCGGGCTCAAGCTGGAGACGCCCGGCTGCTCGGTGACGTCGGCGACCAAAGGCAAGGACACGGTGATCAGCTGCAACCCCTGCCCCAGCGAGATCACGATGACCGTCAACGCCGACGGCGGTCGCCGCGTCACCTTGCCGTTGCCGTGAGCCGTCCTCGCCCTCGATCACGTCACCCGGAGTGCACCGCCCATGTCGATCCCCGAACGTCGTGAGACCGCAATCCTCGTCCCGGTCGCCCATCACATCGAACCGCTGTGCGAGGCCGGTCTGACCGAGCTCGAGCGCATGGGCTACCCGGTGTTCCGCGTGCGCGGGCACTCGGACATCGCGCGCGGGCGCAGCCAGATGGCGACCCAGGCGCTCGAGCAGGGTCATCGCGCGCTCATGTGGATCGACGCCGACATGATGTTCGTGCCCGAGGACGTCGACCGCTTCCGCCAGGGCGAGCACGCCCTGGTCGGCGGCGTGTACCCGGTCAAGGGCCAGCGGCGGCTGACGATGCGACCGCTGCCGGGCACCACCGAGCTGATGTTCGGCGAACAAGGTGACGTGGTCGAGGTGCTCTACCTCGCGACCGGCTTTCTCTACAGCCGCGCCGAGGTCTACGCCGACGTGCAGCGGCGGCTGGAGCTGCCGCGTTGCGGCACCGACCCGACCGACGCCGCGATCCCGTTCTTCCTCTCGGTCGTGGCCAACGACGGCGGCACGCCGACGTACCTCAGCGAGGATTTCTCGTTCTGCTACCGCGCGCGCGTGGCCGGCCACCGCGTCATGGCCGACACGCGCGTGCGGCTGGGCCACATCGGCAGCTACGTCTACACCGTCGAGGATGCGGGTCGCGAGCGGGTGCTGCACCCGAGCTTCCGCTTCCGCCTGCTCGACGAGCACGACACCCTGCCGGGTCAGTAGCTGCTCGCGTCGAGCCTGACCTTGCCGCGGAAGATCCAGTAGACGATCACGGTGTAGCTCGCGACCAGCGGCATGCCCAGGATCGCGATCCACAGCATGCGCCCGAGCGTGCCGTCCGAGGCCGCGGCCGCGTGCAGCTCGAGGCTCCATGCCGGGTCGAGGCTCGAGTGCACGAGGTTGGGGTACAGCGCCAGCGCGACCAGCGACGTCATCGCCGCGATGGTGCAGCACGACGACACGAACGCCATGCCGCTGCGGCCGGCCGCGATCGCGCGGGGATGTTGGCGATCGCGAGCACGTGCAGCGCCACCAGCAGCCACGCCGCGGGCCAGCGTTGCAGCGCCGCAGTCGCGTGCGGATCGCGAACACGGCGCCCAGCGTCACGCCGAGCCACGCGAGCACGAAGACTGCGAAGCTGCGCCACATCCAGCCGCGCACGCGCTGTTGCAGCGCGCCCTCGGTCTTGAGGTGCAGGTAGATGCTGCCGTGCATGGCCGCGGTCGCGAGCGCGAGCACGCCGACCGCCACTGGGTAGGGCCGCAGCAGATCCGACAGCGTGCCGCGGTACTCGCCGCCGGGGCCCAGCGGCACGCCCTGCACGATGTTGCCCAGCAGCAGCCCGAACGCGAAGGTGGCGCTGGCGCTCGAGACGAAGAACGAGCCGTCCCACCACGCGCGCCAGCGCGGGTGATCGAGCTTGCTGCGGAACTCCAGCGAGATCGCGCGGCCGATGAGCGCGAAGAGCACCAGCATCACCGGCAGGTAGAAGCCCGAGAACAGCGCCGCGTAGGCCTGCGGGAACGCGCCGAACAGCGCGCCGCCGAAGGTCACCAGCCACACCTCGTTGCCGTCCCACAGCGGCCCGATGCTGTTGAGCGCGAGCCGTCGCTGGGTCTCGTCGCGCAGCCACACGTGCACGATGCCGACGCCGAAGTCGAAGCCGTCGAGGATCGCGTAGCCCATCAGCAGCACGCCGAGCAGGCCGAACCACACCAGCGGCAGGTCCATCACGCGCCCCCGTCGTCGCGGCGCGGGCGCTCGCCGGCGGTGAGCGACTCGCCGCCGTGGCCCATGCCGACCTCGACCGCGGCCCGCACCAGCGAGCGCGCCGCGGCGGGCTCGTGGCCCTCGCCCGGCAGCGTCGGGCCGTGACGGATCTTCTCGTTGACCACCACCAGCCACAGCACGAACAGCGCGAAGTAGATCAGGCCAAACCCCAGCAGCGAGGCGAGCACGTGCTCGGGCGCGACCGTGTGCGAGACCGCGTCGGCGGTGCGCAGCAGGCCGTAGACCACCCACGGCTGGCGCCCGACCTCGGCTGCGACCCAGCCGGCCTGGTTGGCGGCGTAGGGACCCAGCACCGCGACGACGAAGATCCACAGCAGCCAGCGCTGCGTGAACAGGCGCCCGCGCCACCACAGCACCGCCGCGAGCGTGGTCAGGCCCACGAACGCCATGCCCAGCGCGATCATCACGTGGTACGCGAGAAACGGCACCACCACCGGCGGTCGCTCGTCGGGCGGGATGCGATCGAGTCCGGTGACCGGCTCGCGCAGGTTGCCCTTGACCAGCAAGCTCAGCATGCCCGGGATCGCGACGCCGCCGCGCACGGTCTGGGCCTCGACGTCGGGCCAGCCCACGACGAAGAGCGGCGTGGGCCCCTCGCCGGTCTCGAAGTGGCCCTCGAACGCGGCGAGCTTGGCCGGCTGGTGCTCCGCGATCATCTCGGCTTGCGCGTGACCCGAGAGCAGCTCGGCCCATGACGCCAGCGTCGCGACCACCAGGCCCGCGCCGAAGCTGCGGCGCGCGAGCTCGGCGTGGCGGCCGCGCAGCAGGTACCACGCGCTGATGCTCATGACGAAGAAGCCGCCGAGCACGAACGCGCCCAGCAGCACGTGCCCGAGTCGGTGCATCGACGACGGGCTGAAGACCATGGCCCAGAAGTCGACCACCTCCACGCGCACGACGCCGTCGTGCTCGACCAGGCGGTGACCCGCCGGGGTCTGCTGCCACGAGTTGGCGATGATGATCCACACCGCCGAGAAGGTCGATCCGAGGAAGACCATCACGGTGGCGAAGAAGTGCGTGCGACGGCCGACGCGATCCCAACCGAACACCAACACCGCGAGGAAGCCCGACTCGAGGAAGAACGCGAAGATGCCCTCGGCTGCCAAGGCCGAGCCGAACACGTCGCCGACGAAGCGCGAGTACGCGGCCCAGTTGGTGCCGAACTGGAACTCCATCACGATGCCGCTGGCGACGCCGACGGCGAAGTTCACCGCGAAGATGCGGGTCCAGAAGCGCGCCAGCGCCTCGTCGCGCGGGTCGCCGCGCCGCAGCGCCCGACCCTCGATCACCACCATCACCAGTCCCAGGCCGATCGACAGCGGCGGGAACAGGTAGTGGAACATCACCGTGAAGGCGAACTGGATCCGCGACAGCAGTACGACGTCGAGGTCCATCGTCGTGGCCCTGGGGTCAGGCGAATGCCTCGTGGTCCGCCATGCTCACCCCGGTCAACGATCGAACAGCCCCTCGAGTTTCTCCGTGCGCGGGCCCTTGGCGTCGCACACGGCGAAGCTGCCGCCGTCGAACAGCGCTGCGCCGCCGTAGCGGCCCTGCTTGTCGACCGCGTAGTAGTTCACGTTGAAGTCGGGCTTGCCGTCCGCGCGCAGCAATCGCGGCGCGCGCGTGCTCTCGACGATGCGCTTGCACGCGGCCAGGCACGCGTCCTTGGGGTGCTTGCCCGCGCGCATGAACTCGACCACGGTGTGGCTGCCGGCGGTGACGATGTTGGCTTCGCCTCGTCCGGTGCTGCCGGCCGCGCCGACGCCGTTGTCGACGAACAGGCCCGCACCGACCAGGGGGCTGTCGCCGACGCGACCAGGGATCTTGAACGCGAGCCCGCTGGTGGTGGTCACGCCCGCGAGGTTGCCGTCGCGATCGACCGCGCAGCAGTTGATGGTGCCGGTGATGCCGAAGAAGGCCTTCACGTTGGCGGGCACGTCCTTGCCGGTCTTGGGCAACCAGTCGTCTTTGTCCGACATGGTCGACTTCCAGTACAGCCAGATCTCGCGTGCCTCGGGCGTGAGCAGCTCCTGCTCGACGAAACCGTGGGCACGGGCGAAGGCCCGCGCGCCCTCGCCCGCGAGCAGCACGTGGTCGGTGTAGCGCATCACCGCGAGCGCGACCTGGCTGGGGTTTCTGATCCGACGCAGCGAGCACACCGCGCCGGCGAGCCCGCTCTTGCCGTCCATGACCGAGGCGTCGAGCTCGACCTCGCCGTCCTCGTTGGGCAACCCGCCGAGCCCGACGCTGTGATCGCTGGGGTCGTCCTCGACCAAGGTCACGCCGGCGACGACCGCGTCGACCGCCGGCGTGCCTGCGAGGATCTTCTCCAGCGCCGTCTGCACGCACGCGGGGTGACCATTGGCCGACGCGACCACGACCGGGTGTTTGGGCGTGCGCAACACCGTCGGCGCGGCCGCGCTACCCGACTTGGGCGCGACCAGACAGCCCGAGCCGAGCATCATCGTGGATCGGAGCAGGAAGCCACGGCGGCGCAGTCTCGGCATCGCGTCGAACTGTGCCACAAACCGCGATCGGCCGCGTCATCCGCCGACCAGGCCGATGTCGCCACCGCGCTCGCGCAGCCAGGTCTCGTACTCGCGCTCGGACTCCGCGACGCTCGCGGCATCACCCAGGCCGGCGTCGCGCAGGGTCGTCAACGCGCGGCGGCCGAGCTTCAGCGCGCGGTCGCGCGCGTCGGCGTCGTCGCCCCGCGCCTGCCACAGCGCCCGCGCGAGCGTGAAGTAGGTCAGGCTCATCTCGCCGGCGTCGAAGTCCTTGCCCTCGCGCAGCGCCAGCGCGCGCTCGGCCATGGGCAGGGCCTCGGCGGCGCGCTCGAGCCCGAGCAGCGCGCGGGCCTTGCCGAGGTACTCGTACGCGAGACTGGGATGATCGTCGCCCAGTGCCTCGCGCTCGATCGCGATGGCGCGGTCGTAGCGCGAGAGCGCCTCGTCGAAGCGACCGCGCTCGAGCAGCACGTTGGCGCCGTTGGTCAGCGGCACCGCGATGCGCGGGTGGGTCGCGCCATAGCGGGCCTCGTAGATGCGCCCGACCTCGTCGTAGTGCGCGAGCGCGCCGTCGAGGTCGTGCTCGGCGTGCGCGACGGTGCCGAGGTGGTTGTGCGCGACGCCGACGTAGGGATGGTCGCGGCCGAGCCGCTTCTCGAAGATCGCAAGCGCGCGCTCGCCGTGCTCGCGCGCGGGCCCGAGCTCGAGCTGACCATACTCGAGCACTGCGAGGTTGATGAGCGACTCGCCGACCGCTCGCGCGTCGGGGCCCAGGCCCTGCTCGCGCACGCGCACGGACTCGAGATACAGCGTGCGCGCGCGCTCGACCTCGCCGAGCTCGACCGCATCGCGCGCGAGGTTGGCCATGTCCGCGCCGATCGACGGGTGCTTGCTGCCGTAGACCGCCAGCGCGAGATCATAGGCTTGCTGGTGGGCCTCGAGGGCGTCGCGATAGCGGCCCAGGGCGTAGAGCGTGTTGCCGTAGTTCGCGAACAACACCACCCGCACGCTGTCGTCGCCGCTGCCGGCCTGTGCCAACGCGAGCGCGCGCTCGTGGTGGGCCAGTGCCTGGTCGGGCTTGCCTGCGTCGACGTAGACCGTCGCGAGCACCGACTCGTAGCGGCGCACGAGCTCGTCGGGCTCGCCGGCCGCGGCGATCTCGAGCTCGATCGGCAGCACCAGCGCGAGCGCCTCGGCCGGCTTGGCCTGCTCGCTGCCGAGCGTGAACATCAGCTCGATCCACGCCTCGGCGGCGTCGTGGTGCATCTGCGCCGGCACCAGCTGTCGCAGCGCGGCGCGCAGGCTCTGCTCGGCGGCCGCAGCGTCGCCGGTGCGGTGCTGCATCTGCCCCTGCACCGTGAGCACGCGGCCGCGCAGCCACGGCACCTCGAGCTCGCCCAGCTCGGACAGCGCCGCCGCGGTCGCGGCGATGCCCTGGTGGTAGCGCCCGGCGTCGTTGCGCGCGTCCGCGATCGCGAGCAATCGCGAGGCCGCGTCGACGCGTGCGCGGTCGTCCTCGTCGAGCTCGCCGACCGGCCGCGCGACCGGGTCGCGGCAGTCCTGCGCCGGTGGCAGCCGCCGCACCGCGCTCTCGGCCCGCAGCGCCAGCTCGTCGTCGACCTGCTCGAGCTCCGCCAGCAGTCCGTCGAGATGATCGCGCCGGTCCTGTAGGCAGCGCATGCGCGCGTCGAGGCGCTCGTCCGATTGCTCGCCGCGCACGTGGGTCGCCGCGCACGCGTCGATGAACATCTCGCGCCACGACGCGACCGCGGCGTCGATGCGCGTCACCTGCTCCGACCACACCTCCGCCGCCCGCGGCACCTGCGTGCGCGCGAAGGCCTCGGCGATGGCATCGCTGCGCTCGCTGTTCCACACCGCCTCGATCTCGTCGGCGCCGCGATCGCACCGCCGCATCGACGGATCCCACAGCGACTGCGCGGTCACGGCCGCGGCCAGGGTCGTCACGACGAAACCGATGCCGATCACCGCCCGCCGCGTGCGCGCGGGGTCGTGCTCCAGCACGCCCAGCAACGCGGCCATCGACGGGTGCCGTGCGGCCGGATCGAGCTGCAGCCCGCGCAGCACCGCATGGCGCACGCGCCCGGGCACACCGCTGCGCGGCGGCTCGCGCACGCGGCCGCTGCCCACGGCCTCGGCCAGCGCCGCGACCGAGTCGGCCTCGAACGGACGCTGGCCCCACAGGCCCTCGTACAGCGCGACGCAGAAGCTGAACTGATCGCTCCACGAGCCGGTCGCGCCGGGGCGCCCCGAGCTCGCGGCACCGAATTGCTCGGGCGCCATGTAGCGCGGCGTGCCGGCGAACGCGACCGTGTCGGTGCGATCGAGCTTGCCGTCGGCGGTGCTGGCGATCTCGTCCGCGCTCTCGCGCGCGAGTCCGAAGTCGGTCACGAGTACGCGCTGGACCGTGCCGTCGGGTCCCAGCGCGAGCATGACGTTGTCGGGCTTGAAGTCGCGATGGACCAGGTCGACCGCATGCGCGGCCGCGAGCCCGCGCCCGGCCTGCAGGTACACCGCGAGCACCTCGCGCCAGCTGCGTGGTGCCGCCGCGAGCCAGGCCTTGATGGTCGTGCCCTGCACGAACTCCATCGCGATGAACGTGCGCTGCTCGTGCACGCCGACGTCGTGCACCGCGACGACGTTGGGATGGGTCAGCCGCGCCATCGCCTGGGCCTCGCGCAGCATCCGGCCGCGGCCCTGGGTGTCGACCGAGCGCGCGCGCGAGAGCAGCTTGAGCGCGACCCGGCGGTCGAGCTGGGGGTCGTAGGCGGCATAGACCTCGCCCATGCCGCCCACACCGACGCGCTGCAGCACGACGTAGCGCGAGATCACCGTGCCCCGCGCCAGCTCGTCGTCGGGACCGGCCGCCTCACCGCTGCCGGAGACCGTCTGCTGGTTGCTGGGCACCAGCGTGGGGTCTTCGGCGAGTCGGCGGGGTTGGGCAGTCATCGTTTCGCGGCATGCGTCGCGGCGCGACGGACCAGCGGCCATTGTATCAGCGCGGTCGCGGGCCCAAGGCGGCGTGGGCCCCACCGGACGGCTGTCCTTGCGCATCGCGTGAGCAAGCTCGCCGCTCGTTCAGTCGACATTGGTGCCGCGCGCCGTCGACACGCGCGCACGCGCGGGCCTACGCTCCGCGCGCCACTCGAACGAAAGGGCTCCGAATGCGTCTCGCCTTGTCCACCCTCGTGCTCTGTGCCCTCGCGACCGCGTGCGAACAGCAGCAGCAGCCGACCAACAACCCCGAGCCCGTCGCGGCGGCCCCGGCCAAGCCGGTCAAGCCGATCCCGGAGAACTTCTTCGCGGTCACGCCGCAGCTGACCGTCGTGGGCGTCGACACTGCGGTCGACTTCTACGTCAAGGCGCTGGGCGCCCAGAAGCTCTTCTCGCTGCCGGGTCCCGACGGCACGACGATCCATGCCGAGGTCAAGATCGGCGACTCGATCGTGATGATCGACGAGCAGAACCTCGAGCAGGGCGCGAAGGCGCCGACGACCCTGGGCGGCACACCGGCCACGCTCATGGTCTACGTGCCCGATGCCGATGCGGCGTTCGCCACCGCCGTCGCGGCCGGCGCGACCGCGGAGCGCCCCATCGAGGAGCAGTTCTGGGGTGACCGCTACGGTCAGCTCATCGACCCCGCGGGTCACCGCTGGGCGCTCGCGACCCACGTCGAGGATCTCACGCCCGAGCAGATGCAGCAGCGCGGCGCGATCGTGATGGCCGAGATGGACCCCAAGGCCAAGAAGAAGAAGAAGAAGGCCAAGAAGGGCGCGCCACCGGCATGGAAGGCGATCGCGGGCACGCCCGCGACCGCACCGGTGCCGCCGCCGTACCACACCGTCACGGTCGCGCTGACCACCGACGATGCCGCCAAGGCCATCGAGTTCTACAAGACCGCGCTGGGCGCGACCGAGCGCGACCGCATGGTCGATCCCAGCGGCAAGATCATGCACGCGGAGCTCGCGATCGGCGACTCGTTCCTGATGCTCAGCGACGAGTACCCGGCGATGGGCAGCAAGGCCGCCAAGACCCTCGGCGGCTCGCCGGTCGCGTTGATGTTCTACACCGAGGATGTCGACGCGGCGTACGCGAAGGCCACCGGCGCGGGCGCGACCGCGGCGTTGCCGGTCGCGGACATGTTCTGGGGTGATCGCTACGGCGCCGTGCTCGACGCGGCCGGGTACCTGTGGGGCATCGCCACGCACAAGGAAGACCTGACGCCCGAGCAGATCGCCGAGCGTGCGAAGGCCGCGATGCCGGCCGCCGCCGCGCCGACCGAGGCTGCGCCCGCGGGCGATGCGGCCGCGGCGACGCCGGCCGCGACCCCGGCCGCGCCGCCGGCGGGCTGAAGCTTCGCGTCGCGCGGGCCAGGCGAGTTGCCTGGCCCGGCGCGGTGCAGATTGCCCAACCGCAGCACCGTCACGGGTGCCGCGCGCTGACGATCGCTGGGATCGTGATTCGGGGCACACCCGTTGCAGAGGTGCGCTCGCATGCGGATGTGGGCAACGTTGCGAAAAGCGTCGATCGCGATCGCGATCGCGAGCACCCAGGGCTGCGGCGCGTCACCGGGCGTAGGCCCGTGCGACGACCCGCTGGGCTGCTTCCCCGTCGCGCCGGGTGACACCGGCACCACCGGCTGGACGCCGACCAGCGACGGCGAGCCCGGCTCGGGCAGCGGCTCGGAGTCCAGCAGCGGCGGCGCGCTCGACACCGGCGAGCCCGCGGGGCCGCAGCTGCCGTGCGACGTCGCTGCGGCGCTGTCGCGCGCGTGCGGCGATTGCCACGGCGAGGCGCCGAGCTTCGGCGCACCGATGCCGCTGGCGAGCTACGACGACCTGCACGTGCCGGCGCTGACCGACCCCACGCGCAAGGTCTACGAGCTCGTGGCCGAGCGCATCGAGGCCGACACCAAGATGATGCCGCCCGACGGCGACATCACCGACGACGAGCGCGCGGCGTTGTTGTCGTGGATCGAGGCCGGCGCGCCGGCGGATCCGTCGGCGGACTGCGACGACCTCCCGCCGCCCGAGGACGACGGCGTCGGCCCGGAGTCGCTGCCGTGCGACAACCCGCTCGAGCTGCGGGCCCACGCGCCCGGCAGCGACGAGCCCTTCGCGGTGCCGGCCCAGGGCGCCGACGATCTCTACCAGTGCTTCGCCTTCAAGGCGCCGTTCACCGAGCCGACCCAGGCGCTGGCGTGGGCGCCGATCATCGACGACGAGCGCGTGGTCCACCACTGGATCTTGTACCGCACGACCGAGCCGCACGAAGACGGCGAGGTGTTCCCGTGCGACGTGTCGCTGCAGGTCACTGCGGAGTTCGTCGCGGGTTGGGCCCCCGGCGGCGGCAACGTCGAGATGCCGGCCGGCGTGGGTCTCGAGCTCGGCGCACCCGAGGACTACTACGTGCTGCAGCTGCACTACCACAACGCCGCGCACTACGACGACGCGGCCGATCGCAGCGGCGTGGCCTTCTGCGTCGCCGACACGCCGCAACCCCAGACCGCGGGCGTGCTGACCCTGGGCACCACCAGCATCAACATCCCGCCCGGCGCCGTCGGTCACGACGAGGTCGGCACCTGCGGCGGCCTGCTCACGCTGTTCTGGCCCGGCCCGCTGCACGTGCTGGGCTCGTCCCCGCACATGCACCAACTCGGGCGAGCCTTCCGCACCGAACTCATCCGCTCGGGCGGCGGCGGCAACGACATGATCGTCGACGTGCCGCAGTTCAACTTCGAGAACCAGGCGATGTACCTGCTCGAGCAGGAGATCGTGGTGAACCCGGGCGACACCTTGCGCACCACGTGCAGCTTCGACAACCCCGGCACCGAGACGGTGCACTTCGGCGAGGGCACCGGCGACGAGATGTGCTTCGGCTTCGTGCTGGCGTATCCGATCCAGCAGCTGGGCAATCGCAACTGCGGGATCGTGTTCTAGCGGGATGCGGAAGAACGCTCGCGTGCTTCCGCACCCTGCTCACTCGCAGCCGGTCAGGCCCTTGATCGCCGGCGCGTTGGGGTAGTTCGTCTTCGCCTCGCAGCCGCGGCTGTTCCGCAGCGGGGCGAGCGTCGCACGACCCGCGGTCTGCACCGCCTTGAAGTGCGCCTCGACCATCGCGCCGAAGCCGTTGTTGTCGGCGAGGCAGAAGCCCACGCCGTCGGTGGCGCACTTGGCCGAGGTCACCGCGCCGCTGGCGAGCTTGTTCGCGAGATCCTGCAGCGAGGCCGCGTCGGCGCTGGCGAGCGCCACGAACTTGCCGCTGGTGGGCGACTTGAGCGGGATCGTGGCCGGCAGATCGGTGCCGCCGATGCCGAAGTCGTCCTTGTGCAGCGTCAGGATCTCCTCGAGCAGCGGACCCATGATGTCGGAGTTCTTGGCCCCGGCCGGCGGCGCGGCCTGCACCCGCGGCAGCGCGTTGTGCCACAGCTGGCAGCGGAACGACGACAGCGTCGGCGTGTGCCAGTCGAGCGCGCGCACGCGCATGACCTGATCGGCGCTCAGCGCCCGCACCGCGAGCAGCTGCTTCTCGTAGGCCACGGTCGCGGCGCCGCGGGTCGGCATCATCGTCAGCGGGTCGGGCGTGCTCGCCGGCGACAGCCGCATGACCTTGTCCTGCCACCAGTCCCACGGCCAACCCGTGCCCATGAGCTGGAAGTAGACCGACGCGAGGCCCTCGTCGACGGTGGCGTTGGCCGACAGCAGCCCGCTCTTGCCGTCCTCGGTGACGTAGGTGAGCTGCTCGTCGCAGAACAGCGGCCGCAGCAGCGACATCGCCTCGTCGACGTTGGCGGGGTTGCGACGGATCCGCAGCCGCGCGGTCGCGATGCGCTGGGTGAAGGCCGAACGGATGGTCTGCTCCAGCCGCGCGGCCGACTTGCGCAGCGGCGAGCCGACTCCGGCGAGCTGCTTGAAGTTGGGCGCGTTCTGGGTCGCGTCCGAGACCGTGTGATCGAAGCTCTGCGGCTCGGCGAACCAGTGCTGCCACGGCGCCGACAGCTCGTTCATGATCGGCGTCATCGGCATCGCCAGCCCCTCGATGTGCTCGGGCTGGGTGTGGCACTCCTTGCAGTCGCTGGGATCGATCTGCAGCGCCATCTTGGTCTTGCTGCCCTTGACCGGCACCGCCTTGTAGAAGCGGTACTGGAACGCGGTCGCGTCCCACGCGAACATCTCGATCGTGCGGGTGTCGACGTCGACCTTGCCCTTGTCCGGGAACGACAGCGCGAAGAAGGCGAGGTCGGCCTTGGTGCGGTCGGTCGAGCACAGCGTGTTGACGACGCGCGGGAACGACGTCGTGGTGTCGGCCACGAGGTCGTCGGAGATCACGTAGGAGTCGATCGTGTCCTCGCCGCAGCCCTGGGCCATCGCGATGGCCTTGAGCATGTCGAGGTAGGGCATCGCGAACTGGCCCTTCTTGTCGAGCTTGGTCTTGAGGAAGTTGGCGATCGGATCGTTGAACATCGCCAGCTGCGCGGCCGCGGCCCCGGCCGCATCGCACTTGCCGTCCTCGCAGACGGTCTCGTCCTCGTCGCCCTCGTCGGCCTCGTCGCAACCCAGCGGCAGCGCGGTGCAGCCCAGCGCGAGCACGAGCTTCGCGAGCATGCGTTCAGTCCCCAAGCCAGTTCTCGCCCCGGTCATCGGCCTACTAGTGCGGCACGGGGCGCAGCCGTTCGGATCAGCGTGGCGTTGGGGGCATCACGACCCAGCGATCGCTGCGATCGCGGCGGGCGACGTAGCCTGGCCCACCGCCGCAGCCGGGGCTGCGGGCATTCTCACGGGGGTTTCGACCCGTCGCAGCCCGGCGCGCCGGCTCGAGCGTCGCGCCCCGGGGGAGCCGACGCAGCGCGATGCGCGGTCAGAAGCTCGCGGCGATCACCGAGTTGCCGCCGTCGCGGCTCACGCTCTGCGCGTGGATGGCCAACACCGCAGTGCCCGGCGGCAGGCCCAGCTTGCTGCTGAGATCGATCTGCGGCAGCGTGATCTTGCCAAAGCCCGTGGTGCCGAGCTGGCCCAGCACGCCGTTGACCAGCTGGGCCTCGAGCAGATCGACGAGCGCCGGCTCCATCTCGAGGTTGCCGTCGTTGGCGGTCAGCTCGGTCTGGACCTCGACGACCTCGTCGAGGTCCAGCTGGATGCCGTCGTCGGTGGCGCTGATGCCCATGCGCACGATCAACGTGGTGAACGCGGTGAACTCGACGACGTTGTTGCCGCTCTTGAAGCTGGCGTCGATGCGGATGTCGCCGATGGTCGCGAGCGTGGTGCCGTCGGGGCCGCAGTCGGAGACCGTCGGCGCGAGCATGCCGCTGACGTCGACCTGCAGATCCTCGAGCAGGCCGCCGCCGACCGAGTCGCCGCCCAGCGGGAACTCGAGCAGGCCGCCGCGCCAGCCCGCGAAGAGCAGCTGGTTGAGGGTGTCGTCGGCGATCGCGATCTCCAGCGGCGCCTCGCGCGGCAGCGACAGCGCCTGCATCTGCGTGCCGCAGCCCTCGCGCAGGGGCACACCGTCGTTGTCGTACGGCGTCACCGCGAGCGTGGGATAGCCACCGGCCCGCAGCACCACCGCGCCACCGCGCGGCGGCGAGGGCTCGGGCGGCGCGATGCCGTCGTGGAAGTCGGTCTCGGTGAAGTCGGCCGCGAGCTCGACCGGGATCGACTGCCGCGCGTTGCCGAGGTTGGGAAAGTCGAATGTGGTCGCGAGCGAGAGGTCCGAGAGGCCACCTGCGAGCGCGGGCCCGAGGTTGCTCTCGATCTGATCCTCGAGCGCGCCCTCGAGCGACGACACCAGCGAGTCGTGGATGAACAGCTCGATGACCGACAGCAGGAAGTCGGTCCAGCCGTTGTTGGACCAGATCTCGACGTCGTCGGGATCGACCGAGGCATCGACGTTCACCAGCTGGGCGGTGAGCTGGTGCTGCGGGTCGACGCCGAGCACGAGCAGGCCCTCGACCTGCACCGCGGCGACGCTGACGCCACCGGTGCCGTCGCCGCCGGCGAGCTCGCACGCGAAGTTGGTGCAGTCGAACTGCAGATCGCCGGTGATGTCCTGGATCGCCGCACCGATGGCGATGCCGCCATCGGTGCCCTGCAGCGACACCGTCGCGCTGCCGAGATCGAGCGAGGTCAGGTAGACGTCGTAGCCCGCCTGGCTCGCGATGGGACTGTCGCCATTGGCGAACTGGTTGGTGTCGAAGGCGCCCAGTGCCAGCTCCAGTGCGGTCGCGAGGTCGTCGATCGGCTGCGCGTGGTCACCATCGTCGAGCGACTCCTGACCCAGCCAGAAGCCCAGCCCCTCGGGCACCGGCGCGTCGCCGGGGACCATGGGCTCGAGGAACGCGCTCGACCACAGCAGCGACTGCACGCGGCGGCGGTGGTTGCCGGCGTCGTCCTCGGCCTCGAACACCAGCAGGTTGCCGCCGACGTTCACCGGCACGACGTGGCTGAAGCTGCCGTCGTCTGCGACGTCGACCGGTTCACCGCCCAGGGTCAGCGACGTGATCGAGCCCAGGCCGCTGCGGACCGTGCCGGTGACGACGACCGAGGGATCGCCGGCCTGACCGATCACGGTCGCCGCACGCGGCGGGAACTCGACGTCGATGATCGGCCGACAGGCGTTGTCGAGCTGCGGCTCGTGGGTGCAGCTGCCCGACGCGCAGCTGTCGAGCGTGCACGGGTCGTCGTCGTCGCACAGCGCCTCGCAGTCGTCGCCCGAGTCGGCACTGCCGGCGCCCGTGGGCGTGGTGTCGTTCGCGGCGCCGGTGCTGTCGCCGCTGGCGCCACCGTCACCGGCGTGGCCGGCATCGTCGCCACACGCCGACAGGCCCGATGCGATCGCGATGGTGCTGCCCACGACCACCGCGGCGCACAGGCCCGAAATGCCCCACAGCCCCCTGCGCATCCCGATCCACCGTAGCACGACCGGGCCGCGCTGCAGGCGTTCGTCGCGGTTCTTGGTGCGGGCGCACGGCCGTGGCTACTCTTTCGTCATGGTGCCATCGCCTGCGTGGACTCGGACTTCGGCATGGGCGCGCCGCGGCACGACGTGCGCGGTCGCGCCGGCGGGACTGTGGCTGCTCGCGGTGACCGGCTGCGCGGATCCGTGTCTCGACGACGGCCTGGGCCAGTCCGCGTGCCCGGTGCAGGACGTGGGCACCGACACCGAGGGCGGCTCGAGCAGCGCGGGCTCGGCCAGCGCGAGCGCGACGATGACCGCGGGCTCGCTCAGCGACAGCGACAGCGCGAGCGCGAGCGCGAGCGCGAGCGCCAGCGCATCGGAGTCCGGCACCGGCGCGACCGACTCGGACACGGGCGGCTCGAGCTCGGCGTCGGCGGGCTCGGACAGCTCGGGGAGCGCCTCCGCCGGCAGCTCGAGCGACAGCGCCGGCAGCAGCGACAGCGGCGGCGGTACGCTGTGGTGCCCCGACGCGGACATGGACGGCTTCGGCGACGGCGAGGGCTGCGTGAACGCGGACGAGCCGCCACCGGGCACGGTCGACAACGCCAACGACTGCGACGACGGCGATCCCGACCTTCCCCAGGGCCGCACCGCTCGACGATCGCGACGCCTGCATGCACGACGGCGACGGCGACGACTGGGGCGACGATGCACCCGGGCCCGGCATCGACCCCGGCAGCGACTGCGACGACGACGACGCCGCGACCTACCCCGGCGCGGCCGAGCTCGACGCCGATCCGACCGCGTGCACGTGCGACGGCGACGGCGACGGCTGGGGCGATGCGGATCCCGGCGGCACCGCGGTGCCCGGCGCGGATTGCTTCGACGGCAACGACGCGCTCAACCCCGACACCATGGCGCTGGGCGTGTTCGTCGACGATCCCTTCGGCGACCCGGTGTTCGCCACCGTCGACGCGACCGACGCCGCGCTGACGACCGTGGCACCGCTCGACACCCCCGGCGCGTGGAATCCGGTGTCCGCGACCATCGACGAGACCGGCACCATCGTCGTCAACAACGACGCGCAGAATCGGCTCTACCGCGTCGACTACCTCGGGGTCTGCGGCGGCGATCCGGAGGGTGAGACCACGCCGGCACAGCAGGCCCACGGCATCGACATCTTCTGCGGCATCTCCTTCGGTGTCGACGGCGTGCTCTACGGCGTACAAAACGCGACCGACGAGGTCGCGGTGCTCGATCCGCTCACCGGGCTGGTGGTCTCGTCGGTGCCGCTGCAACAAGGCGGCGCGCCCTTCGACGCGGCCTCGTGCGGCATGACCTTCGATTGCCACGGCCAGCGCCTGCTGTACGCCCACGGCCCCGGCGGCGACATCTTCGCGCTCGACCCCGCGACCGGTGCGCTCGAGCTGCTGGCCGACACCGATCTGGTGTGGTCGCCGACCGGCCTCGCCTACGACCCGATCGACCGCGTGGTCTGGGTCGCCGGCGACACGGTGCTGCATCGCATCGCCATCGACGGCAGCAACACCGTCGAGGTGATCGGCGACTTCGACTTCGGCCCCGGCGGCGACGTCACGGTGTCGAACCTCGAGGTGCTGCCGACCTGCGGTTGATCGCGGCGCGTCCCACGATCGCACGCGTGATCTCGCGCCGCCGCGCCGACGCCCGGACGCGGCGCCGTGCTAGCCTGACCGCGCCGTGATCACCCGCGCGCTGCTGCTGCTGCTGTGCACCCTCGCCTGTTCGCCGCGCAAGACCGCATCGGTCGCGACGCCGCCGACGGAGCCCGCCGCGGCCGAGGTCCGCGCGTCGACGCGCACGCCCAGCGCGGCGCAGCGGGCCATCGTCGCCGCCAGCGATCGGCTGCCCGACGACACCGCGCTCGACGAGGGTCGCAAGCCGGCCGAGCTGCTCGCGTTCCTCGACCTGCAGCCGGGCATGCGCGCGGCGGATCTCATCGCGGGCTACGGCTACACCACCGAGCTGATGGCGCGCGCGGTCGGACCGCAGGGCAAGGTCTACGCGCAGAACAACCGCTTCGTGCGCGAGAAATTCCTCGAGCCGGCGTGGACCGAGCGGCTGGCGTTGCCGCAGATGGCCAACGTGCAGCGCCTCGACACCGAGCTCGACGCGCCCTTTCCCCAGGGCGTGCACGAGCTCGACATGGTCACGATGGTGCTCTTTTATCACGACACCTACTGGCAGGGCGTCGATCGCAAGGCGATGAACGCCGCGATCTTCGCAGCGCTGCGCCCCGGCGGCAGCTACGTCGTGATCGATCACAGCGCGCGCGAGGGCGATGGTGCGGGCGCGGTGCAGAGCCTGCACCGCGTCGAGGAATCGTTGGTGCGCCGCGAGATCGAAGCCGCAGGATTCCGTCTGGTCGAGACCGCCGACTTCCTGCGCAACCCCGCCGACACGCGCGACTGGGACGCCTCGCCCCGCGCCGCGCACGAGGCCGGCAAGCGCGGCGCGAGCGATCGCTTCGCGCTGCGCTTCGTCAAACCGCCCGCGTGATTCAGACCGCCGGGCGCAGGGCGTGCAAAGCCGCCCGCGCCCGGGTCACGCGCGCGAGCGCTTCGCGCAACACCGAGCTGATCATGGTCTTGTCGGCGCGCTGCTTGTGCTCGATCTCTTCGAGCACGGTGAGCAGATCGCTCTGCGCCCTCTCGAGCTCGAGCGTGGCTTCGTCGACGGCCGTCTGCAGCTCGGTCGGGTCCTGCATCAGCGGCGACCTCGGCCGCCGCCGTAGCTGTCGCGGCCGCCGCCACGGCCACGGCCACCGCCGCCGCCGCCGCCCCAGCCACCGCGACCACCGCCGCCACCGCCGCCGCCGCCACCCTGACGGTCCTGCGCCTCGTTGACGCGGATCGGGCGACCGTCCAGCGTGCTGCCGTCGAGCTCGCGCATCGCGGCCTGCATCTGATCCTGCGTCGCCATCGTGACGAACCCGAAGCCGCGCGAGCGACCCGTGTCGCGATCGGTCAGCACCTTGGCCTCGATGACCTCGCCGTGGGCTGCGAAGGCATCGCGCAGCAGCTCATCGGTCGTTTCCCAGCTCAATCCACCCACGAATAGCTTGTTCGCCATGATTCTCGTCTCGTTTCTTTCTCGTCTTCCGACTCAGGTCTCGTCGGCGCCATGGGGCGCCCTCATCGGGGAAGTCTTGCGCGGCGCTCGAGCCGAGGCCGCGCGGTCGAGGCCGAGCCGCGCGAGCAGGCGCTCGACGTCGGCGGCCACGGTGATCCAGCGGTCGCCGCCGGAGTGCAGCGACACCACCGCGGGTGCCGCGATGTCCTGGCGGTAGTCGAGCGCGAACGGTGTGTCCGGCCCGAGCAGGCCCAGCCACAGCGAGCGCCCGGGGCAGATGTCGCCCGGCGGCGCGCGGTCGTCGGGATGACCGAAGAACGCGGGGTTGGTCTCCTCGCGCCAGCGCCGGTTCACGCGACGCATCGTCGGCAGGTCGAACATCACCAGCGCGCTGGGCCGCTCGCGGAAGACGCGTTCGAGTCGCGCGTCCGACGGCCGACGCCAGCGACCGTCGTGCAGCGCCGCGCCCAGGGATGCAGGCAGACGCAGGCCGTTGATCTCGATCGTCGCAAGGAGCTGGGACACCGCACCGTCTCGCCGCGCAGCTGGGGCGCGGGCCGCAGGTGCAGGTTCGCACGCACGCGCCGGGGCACGAGCGAGCGAGCGGACCGTAGCACGCCCAGGCGTCCGCGCGCATGCCCACGCCGCCGCCGGCGACCGACGGGACTCTCACGTGCACGCCCAACCCGCCTCGGAGGCCATGCCCGCGGCCTTTGGGCCGTGCGGAAGAGACCGCACGCGGCCCCGCGGCCCTGGAGCGGCGGTGCGTCGCCCCCCGGCGCGCGCGGGCACGCCCACCGCAAGGGCTGCGCCGCACCGCCGCCCCACGGCCGCGGCGCGATCAGAAGCGCCCGGCGATCGCCACCGCGGCGTAGCCCGGCACGAGCCGCAGCCGCGCGAGCCGCTCGTGCCGACGTCGCAGCCCCAGCCCGACCCCGAGCATCGTCGCGCCGGCGATCGCCATGGTCGCGCCCGTGTACCCGATCGCCTCCATCCCATGCGCCAGCGCGACGACGCGATGCGCTTGCGCCGGCGTCGTGCCACCGGCGCCCAGCTGCAGCCCCGGCGCCGGGAGAGCCGCCTGGAGCCCACCGACCACGCCAAAGCCCACCGCCGCGAGCAGCAGCCCCACGCCACCGACCACGCCACCGGCGATCACGAGCCGCCGCGGCGCGAGCGGACGCGCGTCGTCGTGCGACGCCGCAGCAGCGCTCGGCACCGGCGCCGGCACGGCCGCGCGTGCTGGCAGCGGTGCGGCGGTGATTGCGATCGCGATCGCGACGGTGGTCCTGGCTCGCGTCATCCTGCGCATCGTGCCTCCTGCCCACTGTGGGCTCGCACCCGGGATTTGTCCAGCGTCACGACATGCATCCGCAGACCCCCGGCGCGCCGGCCTCGAGCCCACAGGCCGACCAGCCCAGCACGATCACCGCAGGGCACGGCAGCGCGGTCGGGTCGCAGACGACGCGATGGGCGTCGTCGCCGAAGAACCACAGCGAACCCTGCGGGCCCTGGGAGAGCGAAGCGCGATGGCCCGGTCCGTTGCAAAGTCACCGCGTCCGCGCCCAACGCCGCCCAACGCGCAGACGATTGGCGTTCAGCTGCGGATGCTGCGAATTC
>JAXLYC010000020.1:0-100145 GCA_046351635.1 Nannocystaceae bacterium
AGGGCCGCCGGCGGGCCGCCGTGCTGCAGCGTCGAGTTCCACGGACCGCGGGTCAGTTCGGTTGCGAGCAGCCGGTCACCGTCGCGGACGAAGAAGGCTTCGGGCGGGGACACCGCTCGAAGGTGCCACAGCCGCGGGCCGGCCGGCTATGCTCCGCGCGCGATGCAGCGCGTCATCATCCTCGGTTGCGGCATGGTCGGTTCCACGATGGCGATGGACCTCGCACGCGACGAGGGCCTGGCGGTCACGGTCGCGGACGTGCGCGCGGCGGCGCTCGACGCCCTCGCTGCGCAGTGTCGCGTCGCCACCGTGGTCGCCGACCTCTCCGACCCCGCCGCGATCACGGCGCTGGTGCGTCCCTTCGATCTCGTGGTCGGCGCGCTGTCGTCCCACATGGGCCTCGCCACGCTCGCGGCGGTGATCGCCGCCGGCCGGCCCTATGTCGACATCAGCTTCATGGCCGAGGACGCGCTGACGCTGTCGCCCCAGGCCCAGGCCGCGGGCGTGGTCGCGATCGTCGACTGCGGCATCGCACCGGGCATGAGCAACATGGCCGCGGGCTACGCCGCGACCCAGCTCGAGGTGTGCGAGCGGCTCGAGATCCTCGTGGGCGGCGTGCCCGAGGTGCGCACGTGGCCGTTCGACTTCAAGGTCGCGTTCGCACCCGCCGACGTCATCGAGGAGTACGTGCGACCCGCTCGCATGGTCGAGCGCGGCGAGGTCGTCACCTACCCCGCGCTGTCGGGCGCCGAGTTGGTCGAGTTCGACGGCATCGGCACGCTCGAGGCCTTCAACACCGACGGCCTGCGCTCGCTGCTGCACGGCGTGCCTTTTGCGACCATGGTCGAGAAGACCATGCGCTGGCCCGGCCACCTCGCGCTGATGCGCGCGCTGCAGGCCGCGGGCTTCTTCTCGGCCGAACCCATCGCGGTCGCGGGCCACGCCGTGGTGCCGCGCGACGTCACCGCGGCGCTACTGTTCCCGCACTGGACCTACGCGCCCGGCGAGGTCGATGGCACGGTGCTGCGCGTGGTCGCGACCGGCCGCCGCCAGGGCACGCGCGTGCGCATGATCTGGGAGCTGGTCGATCGGGCGGACGTCGCCAGCGGCCGCAGCAGCATGTCGCGCACCACCGGGCTGCCCGCGACCATCGTCGCGCGACTGCTGCTCGCGGGCCGCTTCACGACCCCGGGCGTGCACGCGCCCGAGAGCCTGGGCCGCGTGCCCGGCGTGCTGGATCACGTGCTGGCGGCGCGGGCCGATCGCGGCATCGTGTTCCGCAGCCGCGTCGAGCCGGCCTGAGCGCCGCGGCGCTCGATCCGGAGCCCGGCGGCGCGCGTACCCGAACCGTGCGACCCGTGCTCGTGCTCGCGCTGACGCTGCCGCTGTCGCGCGGCTGCGGCGGTGTGCCCGCGCCGCCTGCCTCGGGCGACGCCAGCGGCGGCAGCGACGACGGCAGCAGCAGCACCGGCCCGCGTCGCGAGGACAGCGGCGAGGACGGTCCGCCGTCGGTGCGCTTCGATCTCGGTGGCCGCGACGGCGTGGTCTTGCGCGGCGCGACCGTGGTCGGCACCGGCGTGCGCGACGTGACCCTGCGCGAGGGCCGGATCGCGCGCATCGCCGCCGTCGGCGACGCGGCGCCCGAGGACGACGCACTGTCCGAGATCGACGCGCGCGGGCAGTACCTCGTGCCCGCGTTCATCGACAGTCACGTGCACCTCGCGTACGCCTTCGATGCGCCCGCGCTCGCGCACGGCGGCGTGGCGGCGGCGGTCGACCTCGCCGCACCGCTGGCGTTCTTCGCCCAGGATCACGCGCCGCTGCAGCTGGCGCTGGCCGGCCCGATGATCACCGCCGTCGGCGGCTACCCCACCCAGGGCTGGGGCGCGGGCGGCTTCGGCTTGGAGGTCGAGGGCACCGACGCGGTGCGCGACGCGGTCGACCAGCTCGCCGGGCTGGGCGCGCGTGCGATCAAGCTGCCGCTGGGCGACGCGCCCGAGCTCTCCGACGCCGAGATCGCCGTCCTGGTCGAACGCGCGCACGCGCGCGATCTGCCGGTCGTGGTGCATGCGCTCGCCGACGCCGACGCGAGCCGAGCCGCGCGCGCGGGCGTCGATGTGCTCGCGCACACGCCGGTGGAGCCGCTGTCCGACGACACCGTCGCGCTGTGGCAGGGCCGCACGGTGATCTCGACGCTCGATGCGTTCGGTGGCGCGGCCGGCACCATCGACAACCTGCGACGGCTTCGCGCCGCGGGGGCACGCGTGCTGTACGGCACCGACCTGGGCAACACCGGCATCCCCGGCATCGATCCCAACGAGCTCGGCCACCTCGTCGCGGCCGGACTCGACGGCGCCGCGATCCTCGACGCGGCGACGCGCGAGCCCGCCACGGCGTGGCGCTTCGAGGGCCTCGGTGCCCTGGCCGAGGGCGCGCGCGCGAGCCTGCTCGTGCTCGATCGCGATCCGCTGCGCGATCCGTCGGTGCTGGCCGAGCCGCTGGCGGTCTACATCGACGGCGTGCTGCAGCCGCGTGCATGGACCGCGGGCGACGGCATCAAGGACGGGCCGTCGCCGCGGCCTCGTGATCCCAGCGCGCCAGCAGCGAGGTGATCTCGGCCACGGCGCTGGGATCCTCGTCGCGGAACCCGGCCAGGGCGGCCTCGGCGAGGCTGCGCGCGACACGGTCAGGTCGACAGCGCCTGGGCCACCAGCACTGCGCCTCCGCGCGGGCGCGGCGTCTGTCGTCGCGCGAGCGGAATCGCGAGCGCGCGCTCGCAACAGTGCGGCCGTCCGGGCGATCGCCCTCGCGCAGCGCGAGCTGGCCCAGCCCCAGCAGCGGATGGGCGAGCAACGGGTGCTCGAGGCCCAGCGCCTGCTCCGCCAGCGACAACGCGCGCTGGTACATCGCCTTGGCCCGCGCGGTCTCGCCGGTGTCGGCCAGCACCATCGCGAGGTTGTTGAGGTTGGACGCGACCGCCGGATGGACCTCGCCCAACGCGGCCTCGAGGTTGGCCAGGGCGGCTTCGTACAGCGCGACGGCGCGGCGCTTGTCGCCGGTGGCCGACGCGCTCCGAGGCCACGTTGACCAGGCACGCGCCGACGTCCGGGTGTGCGGGCCCGTGGACCTCCCGCAGCAACGCACACGCGCGGGCGTAGTTCTCACCCGCGCGCGCGGCCTGACCGCGGACCATGTCGATGTTGCCGAGGTTGTTGAGCACCGACGCGACCGCGGCGTGATCGGGTCCGAGCACGCGTTCGCGGATGGACAGCGCGCGCTGGTAGCTGGCCTCGGCTGCGTCGAGATCCCCGGCGGCGTACTCGACCCCGCCGCGCTCGACCGCGTGGCTGGCCTCGCGCAGGCGGGTCGGATCCGGCAGGGTCGCCAGCAGGATCTCCGCGTGCCGCAGCCACGGCATGGCGTCGGCGGGCGGGCCAGGCGCACGGCCAGCGTGAACGCGATCTTGTCCGCCGACACCGCCGCGAGCGCCGGCGCGCCACCGGCGAGCGCGACCCAGTACGCCTCGGTGTGCTCGCGCTGTGCGGCCGCAAAATCGCCGCGGCGGTCGTGCAGCATCCCCAGCGAGCCGTGCGCCGCGGCCTCTAACGATGGCCACCGCGGCCTGGGCCTCGTGCAGCACCTGCTGCGCCATGGGCTCGACCACGGCCACGTCGCCGCCGGCGACCAGCGCCCGCGCACGAGCCAGGCGCGCGAACACGCGTCGCGTCGGGCCGACTCGTCGAGGTCGAGCGGCGGCGTGACCAGCTCCAGGCTGCCGTCGTCGCAGCCGTCCGGATCGCTGAGATCGACGATCATCTGCATCGTGCGACGGAACGCGCGTCGCCGCGACCGATGGTTTCGAGCGCGGCGACCAGCTCCATGCGCCGCTCGTCGAGGCTTTCCAGCGGCCGCGCGTAGCCAGGTTCGTCGAGCGCGACCTCGACCCGCGCCGCATCGCACAGCGCGGTCGCGGTCGCGCGCCAGCGCCTGGCCCAGGCCTCGATCGCGAGCACGGCCCGCGCCGCGCTCTCGCCGGCGAAGGGCACGTCGACCGCGGCGTCGAGCGCTGCAGCGCTGACCGCGACCTCGAGGTTCCAGTCGTCGTCGAGCGCGGCCGCTTCGTCGCGGCACGCGGCGACGCGCGCGGCGTGATCGAGCCCGGCCACGCCGACTGAGCCGCGACCGCGACACCGATGCCCGCGAGCGCGAACAGCCCCGCCGCGTGCGCGCGCGCGCCTGCCCGCGTGCGAGCGCGTCGCCCAGCGCCGCCATCGACGAAGTCGCCGCTCGGGGTCGCGCTCGAGCCCGCGCAACACGATCGCGCGCAGCCGCCGGGCGCCCGGCGCGCACGCCAGGGCGGCGGCCGCGGCTGCCGGACCACGCTGGCGGCGAGCTGTTGCACGGTCGCGCCGTCGAACGGCCGCGCGTGGAACAGCGCCTCGTAGGCCATCACGCAGAAGCCGAACTGATCGCTGCGCTCGTCGGCGGTCACACCGAGCCACTGCTCGGGCGCCATGTAGCCCGGCGTGCCCTCGCGTGTGCTGGCGCGCCGCGTCGCATCGCCCGAGCTGCTGGTGCCGCCCTCGCCCGCCGCCTCGACGGGTCGACGCGCGAGCCCGAAGTCCATCACGCGCACGCGCTCGCCCGGCTCGCCGACCATGACGTTGTCGGGCTTGACGTCGCGGTGGACCAGCCCCGCCGCGTGCGCGGCCGCGAGACCGTCGGCGACCGGGCGCAGCTTCGCCAACACCTCGGACCAGTGTCGCGGCCGCAGCCGCAGCCACTGTGCCAGGGTCTGACCCCGCACCAGATCCATCGCGATCCACACGCGACCGTCGCTGCCGCCGACGTCGTGGATCGCGATCACGTTGGGGTGATCGAGCCGCGCGAGCGCCTGGGCCTCGCGCATCAGTCGCGCGCGCTGCTGCGCCGCGCGTTCGGCATCGGCGGCCGCACGCATCACCTTGATCGCAACGCGGCGATCGAGCTCGGGGTCCCACGCCGCGAACACCACGCCCATGCCGCCGGAACCCACACGCGCGAGCACGACGTAGCGGCCCAGGGTCTGGCCGGGCGCCAGCGCGATCTCGGACGGGAGCGCCGACGCCGAGCCGCCTTCGGCACCGTCGAGAGTGGGGGCATCGCTGCGGCCCGGCAAGCCGGGCACGTCGGAATCGACGCGCGTGCTCAACCCGCGGATGATGCCCGCGGCAGGCGGGTGCGCGCCAGGTGACGCTCAGATCACGGTGCAGAAGCTGGGATAGAAGTCCGGCAGCCCCATGTCCAGCGGCGAGGCGCCGTCGAGCCAGTACGGGTGATTGCGCACGAAGTCGATGGCGGTCGCGAGCGGATCGCCGTCGCCGGGCGGTGGCAGGCCATGGCCACCGGTGTGCTCGCAGCGCAGCAGGAAGTTGCCGTTGCCGGTGTACTCATCGACCAGGTGCAGCGACGCGGCGTTGAAGTCGATGCCGAGCATGTCGCTGGGCCCGCCCCACATCACCAGCGCGGCGAACTTCCGCGGCGCCGTCCACGGCCACCACGGACCCACGAACTCGGTCGGATGACCGCCGGAGATCGTCAGGTCGCTCGCGAGGTACTGCCCGCGCACGGTGCCCAGGTACGAGGTCCACAGCCCGCCGGCGGACACGCCGATCGACGACACGCACTGGCTGTTGATCGCAAACTGCTGCGAGATGCACGCGTACAGGTCGTCGAACATCGCGAGGTCGACGCCCGACTGGCCGATGTCGAGCGGCGTGTCGGGCCACTTCGCATCGAACATGCCCGAGTCCTGCGGCACCACGATGATCGCGCGGGCCTCGTCGGCCAGGGCCTGCGCGTCGACCTCGTCGACGAAGTCCATCGCGTTGCCGCTGATGTGGTACCACGCGAACAGCAGCGGATAGGTGCCGGTCGCATCGGCGGCGTCGGGCACGATCAACGCGAACTCGCGCGAGAGCCCGCCGGCGACGAAGCCGGTGTTGTAGCCCGGCTGCAGCATCGGGCACGCGCCGCCCGAGTAGGCTGGTGGCGGTGGCGGCACGGGCGAGCCCCCAGGCGGAGCTTCGCCGCACAGACCCGCGTCGAAGGCGTCGCCGCCGGTGCCGTCGTCGCTACCCCCGGAGCTGCCGTCCTCACCGCCCGAGCTGCCGCCGACCTCGCCGCCGCCGCTGCTGTCCTCGGCCTCGCCGTCGTCGCCGCTGCCCGAGCTGCCCCCGGGCGAACTCGCGCCGCTGGCGGAGCTGTCGGGCAGGCTCGTGGCGTCGTCGCCGTCCGCATTCGCATCGCCGTCGTCGGAACACGCGGCGGAAAGCGGCAACCACCACCACAACAGCACCGATCGCAGCCAGCGTTCGCCCCGGGACATGCCCAGCAAGTGAGCACGCGGCGTGCCATGGGTTCCCGCGCGCGCACCGACGCGGCCGCAGCCCGGCGCGCGCGCGGGCTGCCTGCGGCTCGGGCGAGTCGCCCAGGGCGGGTTGCCCATCGCCGCACGGCCGCCGGATCGGCGATGCTGGTGCGGTGCGCCGCCGCCTCGTGCCCATCCTGCTCGCGTCGTCGTGTCACGGGGGCGCACCCGCGGGCAGCGGCACCGCGAGCAGCAGCGCCGGCACCGATGCCACCGCCAGCGGCGCGAGCACGGGCGCGACCGCGACCGGCGAGCCGAGCGGGTCGTCGACGACCACCGCCGGCAGCAGCGGCAGCAGCAGCGCCGGTAGCAGCGACGGCGCCGACACCCACGGCGAGAGCAGCAGCAGTGGCGGCGGCGGGCCGGTGGCGTGCACGCTCTCGGGTCAGGCCGGTCTGTGCGAGGACGTCGTCGCGTGCGAGGGACTGTCGCTGCTGGGCGTGTGCGACGGCGTGCCCTCGCTGCAGTGCTGCCTGCCGGACGCCACCGCGTGCTCGGTGCAGGGCGCACCCGGGCTGTGCCTGCCCACCGCCCAGTGTCCGCGCGGCCTCGAGCAGACCGCGGGGCTGTGCCCCGGCGACGCGGACATCCAGTGCTGCACCGATCCGGCGCTCGCGTGCGACGAGTCGGCGATGCCGCTGCCCAACGAGGGCCTGGTCGAGGTCGCGTTCGATCCCGGCTGTCCGCCCGGCATGATCACCATCGACGGCTTTTGCATCGATCGCTTCGAGGCCTCGCTGGTGGTGCTCGACGACGGCGGCGCGGTGGTGTCGTCGCACTCGCCGTACTTTCCGCCCGGCGACACGCCGGTGCGCGCGGTGTCGATCGAAGGCGCGGTGCCCCAGGGCTACATCGATGCCGACGCGGCCCAGGCCGCGTGCGCGGCCGCGGGCAAGCGGTTGTGCACCGACGCCGAGTGGCTGCGTGCGTGCCAGGGCGCCGCCGCCACGATCTATCCGTGGGGTGATCGCGCGATGCCGGGCGTGTGCAACGACGCGCGCGCGCAGCATCCCGCGATCGAGTACTTCGGCACGGCCGAGCCGTGGATCTGGTCGGAGCTCGGCAACCCCTGCATCTTGCAGGTACCCGACGGCCTGCAGACGACCGGCGCGCACCCGGGCTGCGTCACGGTCGAGGGCGCGTTCGACATGGTCGGCAACCTCCACGAGTGGACCGCGGACCCGGCCGGCACCTTCCGCGGCGGCTTCTTCGTCGACACCGTGCTCAACGGCCCGGGCTGCACCTACGCGACGGTCGCGCACGATCGCTCGCACTGGGACTACTCCACGGGATTCCGCTGCTGCGCCGATCCGTGATCGCCGGGCGCCGCAGCCCTGCTACTGTGGCCGGGCCATGGAAGAGTTCGTCAAGGAACTGGTCGCGAAGGTCGGGCTCGACGAGGACAAGGCGCGCCAGGTGGTCGCCTTCATCCAAGAGAACGCGTCGAAGATTCCCGAGTGGATCGGCGGCAGCGACATGCTCGAGTCGCTCAAGGACAAGCTGCCGGGCGGACTCGGGAAGCTGTTCTAGCCCACAGGTGCGGAGCGACGCGCCGCGTTCTTCCGCACCCTGCTACGCGTCCGGTCGTTCGCCCAACAGCGTCGACGCCCGACTCGCGAGCCACTGCGGGTTGAACACCCGCGAGGTCAGCGAGCGCGCGCGCTCCGATCGCATCAGCTGCACGAAGCCGTGGCCGGCCCAGAACTTGGGCAGCATGCGCGCGCGCGTGCGGGTGCGGTAGAGCCCGCGACCGACGCGGGACAGGCCCTGTTCGCGGGTGAAGTGGCGCCCGATCGCATCGGCAGCGAGCACGCCGCTCTCGAGCGCGAACGAGATGCCCTCGACCGTGCCGGGCGAGACCAGCCGCGCGGCCTCGCCGATGTCCATCACGCGCGCCTCGGCGATGGTGTCGCTGACCTTGGTCGTCACCGTCGCCGGGTGCCCCATCCACTTGCCCACTTGCTCGGCGCCGCGGACCACCTCGCCGAACTGCTCCTCGAGGACGGCCTCGAACAGCGCCTTGAGCGTCTTGGTGTCCGGCGCGCCCTCGGGGATCGTCAGGCCGATGTTGGTCACGCCGCCAGGCTCGGGAAACGCCCACGCGTAGTAGCCGTCGAGGCGACGGTCCCACACCATCGTGCCCTGGCCGTCGGGCTGCCGCGTGTCTCGCCACCAACCCATGATCGTGCGGATGCCGGTGTGCGGCGTCGGGTCGCGCGAGAACCGGGCCGGCGAACCGTTGGCGCACACGACCATGTCGGCCTCGATCTCGCCGGTCGCGGTCCTGATGCCGCAGATCTGGCCGTCGGCGCCGCGCAGCAGCTCGGTCACCTTGGTGTCCTGTTGGAACGTCGCGCCGGCCTGCTCGGCGGCCTCGACCATGCCCTGATCGAAGTCGATGCGCGGCAGCACCCACGCACCCTTGGCGCCGCTGAGGAAGACCTCCTGGCCGCCGGGCCGCGCGCGAGCAGCTTGGGCATGCGCAGGGCCTTGGGCGAGAAGCGATCTCGGATCTCGAGAAGTGATCGAGCACTGCGAGCGACAGCGGCGAGAGCCCGCTGCGCAAGACCTTGACCCGCGGGTAGGTCGACTTGTCGAGCAGCAACACCTCGGCCTGGCCGCGACGTGCCAGCGCGAGGGCACAGGCCGAGCCCGACGGCCCGGCGCCGACGATCACGATCTTCGGTCTCGTCATCGCCCACCGGATAGAACGGCGGGCCGGCGCTTGGCAACCCGGGGCCTGCTGGGCGCGTGTGACCGCCATCACTCGCGGGCTCCGCGACCATCGCCTCGGGGCGCGCTCGCGGTGCACGCGACGTCGGACACGCTCAGGGCGCGTCGGGGCCCGGTGGCCGTTCGACGCGCATGATCGCCTTGCGGAAGCGTTCGTTGAGGCCCATCACCAGCTTGCGCTGGTCGTCCTTCGCGGCCTCGGGCGTCTTCATCAGCGAATCGACCAGCGTGTTGCCCTCGCGATAGGTGTCGACCCAGCGCGGCTGGGGGATCCGCTCGCCGCGCTCCGCGATGTCCTCGAGCCGCTCGACGAACTGCTCCAGCTCGTCGAGGGTCTTGTCGAAGTCGACCGGCTCGGCGTTCGCCGCCGCCGCTGCCGCGGGCCCGACCACGCGGGTGGTCGTCGGCTTGGTCTCGCCTCGCGCGGCGGCGCGCACCCGCTCGGCCGCAGCGCGCGGTGTGCCCTTGGCCGGCGGCAACCCACCCTCGCGGGCGCCCGCGGCCCGACCGGTCGGCACCGGCACCGCGTCGTCGCGGGAGGACACCCCGACGGCCCAGACGATCAAGCCCAGTGCGACGCCCAACCCGGCGACGAAGCCGACGATGCGGAGGCGATTCAAGGCACGGGCACTGTACCATCGGCGCCGGCGCGCGCGACAGCCCAGCGGCTGGGCCGTCGATCGGGCGCCGAGGCGAGGCTGCTTCCGTGAGCACAGACGACGGCGCGCGCGGCGACGACACCGGCGCCGCCAAGACCATCTTCGGCAAGATCCTCGACGGCGAGCTGCCGTGCCACCGCATCCACGAGGACGAGCACGTGCTCGCCTTCCTCGACATCTTCCCGCTGTCGCAGGGCCATGTGCTGGTGATCCCCAAGGAGCGCAAGGCGTTCCTGCACGAGCTCAGCGACGACGCTGCGGCGGCGATCGGCCGCGTGCTGCCGCGGCTCGCCCGTGCGGTCCTGCGGGCGACCGGCGCGAGCGCGTACAACGTGCTGCAGAACAACGGCGCGGCCGCGCACCAGGCGGTGTTCCACGTGCACTTCCACATCATCCCCAAGCACGGCGATCGCGGCCTGGGGATCAGCTGGCACCCCAGCGCGCTCGGGGCCACCGAGGCCACCGCGCTGGCCGAACGGATCCGCGAGGAGCTCGAGTCGTAATCCTGCTAGCATCGGATGATGGACCTGCATCGCGTCGCGCTCGGCGCTGCGTGGCTCGCGACGACGGCGTGCGCAGCCGGCGAGGCCACCGAGGGCAGCGGCGCTGCGACGCTGCCGCACTTCACCAGCGGCGGCGACGGCAGCGACGGCACCACGTTGATCGATCCGTCGCTGACCGGCGACCCCGGCAGCAGCGACCACGGACCGCCGGGCCCGGGCAGCTCCGACACCGGCGTCGACTGCCCGATCGGCAGCCTCGGCTGTCCGTGCACGCCCGGTGGTGCGTGCGACGATCCGCTGGGCTGTCTCGCCGGCACCTGCACCGAGGTGCCGCCCGAGTGCGGCAACGGCGAGCTCGAGGGCAGCGAGGCGTGTGACAACGGCGCAGCCAACGGCGACGACCAGGCGTGCAAGAGCGACTGCACGCTGCAGCAGTGCGGCGACGGCTTCGTGGGACCCGTCGAGGGTTGCGACGACGGCGACCCCGACGACGGCGACGACTGCACCAACGCGTGCACCGTCGCGAGCTGCGGCGACGCGGTGGTGCACACCGGCGTCGAGGAATGCGACGACGGCAACGGCAACGACGGCGACGGCTGCACCAACGCGTGCGCGTGCCCGCGGCTCGACTTCGCCGACGCGTCCGACATCGAGGGCTGGAGCTTCGCCGGCGGCTGGGCGCTGTACTCGAGCGCGCCGGTGAGCACCAACGCGGAGGTGGTGTTCGCGACCCAGGGCGGCGTGTTCGGCACCGACGGCAACCGCGTGCCGCCCTACCCCGGCGCGGAGATCGAGACCTCGAGCGTGACCACCGCGGCGTTCGTGCTGCCGCAGACCCTGCGCTTCCGCTCGTGGCACGTCGACGAGGGCGGCGCGCCCTACGACGCCAAGCGGCTGTCGATCTCCATCGACGGCGGCGCGTCGTGGACGCTGTTCGCCGACTGCGCCGACGCGGCACTCGGTGACCAGCCGTTCTGCAGCTACGACGCCGGCCCGCGCGACGAAGCCGGCTTCGACGACGTCGCGATCGATCTCGGCGGCTTCGCCGGCAGCAGCGGTCAGCTTCGCTTCGAGTACGACACGGTCGACAGCTGTTGTCAGTTCGAGCAGGGCTGGTTCCTCGACGACGCCAACTTCATCAGCTGCGGCTGACGCTGCAGGTATCGCGCGTGGGCACGACTACTGCTGCAAGCGTCGCCTAGCGTTCGACCAGCGGGCGCGCGACACGCATCGCGCGTGGCCTGCAGCACGATCTGCGGCCGCGCGCGTGGGCGAGTTGCCCAGCGCAGCGTTGCGATCCTGCTAGTGTGCCGCTGACGTGCACGACGACGCGGTTGCGGGAACCCACGAGGCATCAAGCGCAACGCGAAGCGCGTTGCACAATCTTCTCCAGGACACGCGACGCGACGGCCCGCAGTGCTACGGACACAGCATGCTGGAAGCACTCGACCGGGATACCGGGGGACGGTTCGAGCCCAGCGGCGACGGCCTCATCGGCCGCACGACCGAGGGCCTGGCCCGCACACGCGCGCTGTCGCGCCGACCTGCCGACTGGCCCGCACCGGGCCCGATCGACCTCGCGCTGCACGATCTGCCGCACGCGTCGTCGACCACGGAGTGGTGGTACCTCAA
Organism: Nannocystaceae bacterium; assembly: GCA_046351635.1. Taxonomy (GTDB): domain Bacteria; phylum Myxococcota_A; class Polyangia; order Nannocystales; family Nannocystaceae; genus Xiheibacterium. Next base: position 11,937 of record JAXLYC010000020.1, read on the forward strand.
GGCCCACGTCGAGACCGTCGACGGCCGCGGCTTCTCGCTGTTCGCTGCGTTCTTCCGCGTGCTGCGTGGACGTGACGAGGCCACCGGCGAGCTGCAGTACGCCCACTCGCTGACGTGGGCGCTGTCCGATCCCGGCCGCCGCCGCTACGTGACGCAGTCGCTGGTCGATCGCAGCGCGCCGTCGCTGGGGATCCAGAAGCTCGACCGTGGCGAGGGCACCCGCGACGTCCGCATCCGCCGCGCGATGCGAGAGGTCTGCGCGCGCGACAAGGTCCCCTACCCCGATCGCATGTTCGCGCGCACGCCCCACGTCGCGCAGCGCAGGCTCGAGCTCGAGTTCGACGACGCCCGACTCTCGCGCACCGACGACGGCCGCTACCGGCTGGAGCTGATGCACGACCAGGCCAAGGTCGGCTGCAGCCTGGTGTTCACGCCGCGCAAGGCCGCCGTGCGCCACGGCGACGACGGCGTCGTCAAGGGCACCCAGGGCGAGGACATGTTCTACGACTTCGTGCCGCGCTGCGACGTCGAGGGCGAGCTGGTCGAAGCGGGCGTGCGCGTGCCGCTGCGCGGTGGCAGCGGCTGGTACGACCACGAGTTCGGTCGCCACCCCGAGGGCGAAGCTGCCGTCGACAAGGGCAAGCGCGACGACGTCGCGTGGAACTGGTGCGGCGCGCAGCTCGACGACGGCAGCGAGCTGTCGGCCTACCGCATCGTCGATCTGACCACCGAGGAGGTCCTGGGCGAACGTGTGCTCGTGGTCGAAGCCGACGGCACGCGCCACGAGTACCGCACCGGCAGCTTCGAGCCGCGGAACCTCTGGCGCAGCACCCGGTCGTTCAACGAGTACCCCACCCGCTGGTCGCTGCAGGTGCCCGAGGCCGGGCTCGAGCTCGCGCTCGACGCGGCGTTCGACGACCAGGAGTTCATCACGGTCGTGTCGAAGCCGGCGTTCTGGGAGGGCCGCGTCGACGTGCACGGCACGCGGCGGGGCAAGCCGGTGCGCGGCCTGGGCTACGTCGAGCGCAGCGGCTTCTCCAGCATCGACGACCTCGAGGGTTTCTTCGGCGCAGTCGGCAAGGAGGTGCGCCGCTCGGTCGCGGAGCTGTACCCGCGGCAGCCCAGCTTCGAGCAGGCCCGCGATCTCATCGCCAGCGATGCGCGCGCGGGTTGGATGGACGGCGTCGACGTCGAACGGTTCGCCCGCACGATGATCCACCCGGTGCGCGACATCACCGACCGCGGCGGCAAGTCATGGCGATCCTACGCGGCGCTGGCGTGTTGCGACATCGTCGGCGGCGACTCGCGCAAGTTCGTGAAGTGGCTCGCGATGCCGGAGTTCATGCACGTGGGCTCGCTCATCGTCGACGACGTGCAGGACCGCTCCGACGTGCGTCGCGGTGGGCCCACGGTCCATCGCGTCTACGGCGACGCCCACGCCATCAACAGCGGCACCGCGGCCTACTTCATGGGCCAGAAGCTGCTGGCCTCCGACGAGGTCTCGCACGCCGACCGGCTCAAGCTCTACGACCTCTACTTCGAGGCCCTGCGCGCGGGTCATGCCGGCCAGGCGCTCGACATCGAAGGCTTCGACGACGTCGTCGACGACGCGGTCGAACGGCGACGGGCTCGCGCTCGAGCACCGCATCCTCGCGATCCACCGGCTCAAGACCGCCGCGCCCGCGGCGCCGGGCTCGCGCGCATGGGCGCGGTCGCCGGCGGCGGCACCACCGCGCAGATCGACGCGGTCGGCGACTTCTTCGAGGGCCTGGGCCTGGCGTTCCAGATCATCGACGACGTGCTCAACCTGCGCGGCTTCGGTCGCGGGCTCAAGGCCACCGGCGAAGACATCACCGCCGGCAAGGTCACGCTGCCGGTGGCCAAGGCCATCGCCGCGCTGCCGCTGCCCCGTCGCCGCTGGCTGTGGCAGACCCTGCGCAGCAAGCCGCAGGACGCCGCGGTCGTCGGCGAGGTCATCGCGGCGATCGAGCAGTGCGGTGCGCTCGATGCCTGCGTCGCGCAGGCCCACGCGCTGGTCGAGTCGGCGTGGCAACGCTTCGATCCCCTGGTCGAGGACTCCTTTCCCAAGCTCGTGCTGCGGGCCTTCGGCTGGTATGTACTCGAGCGCCACTACTGACACCGGCGCGCGCGCACCTGGCCACGCCCGCGGCTTCGTCGCGGACACCGGCGCGTGCGGCTGTACCGAGCCGGCCGAGCACGACGTCGCCGCGATCGCAGCGCGGCCGCGCTGGTCGCTCGAGCGCACGCTCGCGCTGCCGGGCCGCTGCCGCGCGCAGCGTGCTGGCGCGCTGGGCCGAGAACTGCCGCCGCCACTTCGGCGCGGCCGCGGTCGCCACAGCTGCGTGCGCAGCTGCCGGCCTGGGCGCTCGCTGCCCGACGATCCGCCCGAGGACGCATGGTTCCCGGTCGGGCTGCAGCTGCACCTGACCGAGCTCGTCATCGACACGCTGCTGGGCGGCGATGCGCTGCAGTTGGAGGCGCTGCTGCGCGCGGACATCCAACGCGGGTTGTCGCGTGCACAGCAGCTGCTGCTGCGCACCGTCGGTCCGACGCGCTGGTGCTGGCGCGCGCGGACGCGCTGCACGCCCACCTGTACGACGTCGGCCACGCGCGCGCGCGGGGTCCACGGCGGGCGCGCGACGATCGACTGCGAGGGCGCGGCGCTGTTCGCCCACCCCAGTTGGCTGCTGCTGCAGCTGTTCGCACATCGCGGCCTGGTCGCGCTCACCGGTCGCGAGGCGATCGAGGCCCGCGCCACCGCCACCGGCGAAGCCGCGGTCCGCTTCGAGCTCGCGTGGCGCTGAGGCGGGTCAGGCGGTGCGGCTGAACTGCGCCGCGGCCTCTTCGCCATCGAGGTAGGCGTCGAACGCCATAGCGACGTTGCGCAGGAAGTAGGGCCCGCGCGGTGTGACGACCACGCGCGAGCCCTCGCGGCGCACCAGCGCGTCACGCTCGAGCTCGGCCAGCTGCTGCCACGACCGCGGCGACAGCTGCGCGACGGTGCCGTTGCTCAGCCTGGGCAGCTCGGACTCGCCGTAGCACATGATCGACTGGATCGCGCGCTCGCGCGCCAGGTCGTCCTCGGACAGCTCCATGCCCGCGACCACGGGCAGGCGGCCCTGTTCGATCTGCGCGGCGTACTCGGGCACCGCCTTGGCCGACTGTGCGAAGTCGCGGCCGATGCGGCTGATCGCGCTGGCGCCCAGGCCCAGCAGGTCGGTGCCCGCGCGCGTGGTGTAGCCCATGAAGTTGCGCCGCAGCGTCCCGGCGCGGCGCGCCTGCGCCAGCTCGTCGTCCGCGAGCGCGAAGTGATCCATGCCGATCGCTTCGTAGCCCGCGCGCGACAGGGTCGTGGTCGCGGCGTGGATCAGCCTCACGCGCATGTCCGCGTCCGGCAGCACCGCGGCGTCGATGGCCCGCTGGTGCTTGAGCCGCGTGGGCAGGTACGCGAACTGGTACACCGCGATGCGGTCGACGCCGAGGTCGGCCACGGTCTGCACCGTGCGGCGGAAGGAATCCACGCTCTGGTGCGGCAGGCCGTAGACCAGATCGACCGCGATGCTGCGGATGCCGAGCGCGCGCGCCCCCAGCACCATGTGCTCGATCTGCGCCAGGCTCTGGTGGCGACCGATGGCCTTCTGCACCGCGGGATCGATGTCCTGCACACCCATCGACAGACGGTCGAGCCCGAGCCGCCGCAGCGTCTCGAGCTGGGCCATGGTCGTCACGCGCGGATCGATCTCGATCGACTGCTCGCGATCCGGCAGCAGCTCGACGCGCTCGGCGATGGCACGGTGCAGCGCGATGAGGTCCGCGACGTCGAGCCAGGTCGGCGTGCCGCCGCCCCAGTGCATCTGGCACACGCGCAGCCGCGGACTGCCTGCGACCTGCAGCACCCGGTCGAGCTCGCGGCGGATCAGCTCGACGTAGCCGCTGCCGCGGCTGTGCGTGCGGCTGAGCACGACGTTGCAGCCGCAGAACAGGCAGCGCTTCTCGCAGAACGGCACGTGGACGTACAGCGACAGCGCGTGCTGCGGGTCGGTCCGCGCGCGCTCGCCCAGATCGGCCAGCGCCTGTTCCCACCGCGCGCTGGGGTAGCGCTCGGGCCAGTGCGGCACCGAGGGATAGCTCGTGTATCGGGGCCCTGGTCGGCCGTACTTGACCAGCAACCCCTGGCTGGGCGGGGACTCCTGCGGCTGCATGCGGACGTGTTGGACTGTAGCGCTGCGCGGCGACGCTGTCGGGCGCAGGTCCGTCGTTGGGCCGCGAAGATTGCGGCCCGCGCCCGCCACCCTCGTGTGCAGTCATTGCGCGCGCGGGTGGGCTCACGGTGCGATCGTGATCCGCACCGCGCCCGTGAGCGCCATGTCCTGGCCGTTGCCGAACAGGTACAGCGGGTTGTGCCAGGGCACGAACTGCGCCCACACGAAGTAGCTGCCGCTCTCGCCCAGCTGCGACGCGTCCAGCGCGATCTCGATCGAACGATCGAAGCTCGAGTCGGGCCGGAGGTAGCGCATGTGGTCCTTGCCTTGGAGATGCGCGACGAAGTGCGTGTCGTCCTCCGAGCTGTACAGGACATCCACGCGGCGGTCGTCGGGATCCCCCGAGGTGCCCAGCAGCAGCAACACCCGGTTGTCGCCGTCGACGAAGTCCGCGACGTGGCCGAAGGCGCGCAGCTGCAGCGCGCTGCCGGGCTCGTAGCCGGCGATCGTGTCGCCGACCATGGCCTCGGCGTCGTCGTGCAGCACGCGCAGGTCGATGAAGTTGCTGCGGTCGTGCACGACCACGCGCCCGGCCGCGAGGCCGTCGAACACGCCGTGCTCGCCATCGTGCCACACGAAGCGGCGCGCCCACACCGAGGTCGTCGGCGAGGCCAGCTCCGCGTTGGTCGGATCGCACGGGCCGCCCTCGCACACGACCTCGGCGAAGTCGTGCACGTCGCTGCCCCCGGTCAGCACCATGGGCCAGCGGCCCTGCTTGAGCATGCCGACCCACGAGTGCGACAGCGGCTCCTCGGGCAGCTCGGTCTGCAGCCGGTCGTCCTGCGTCACGTCGCCCAGCGCGATGCCGCCGTGGTAGGCGTCGTCGTCGTCGCGGTCGTGGCGGTTGCCGCCGTTCCACACCTCGAGGCCGTCGAACGCGAGACTGCTCCAGTCGTACTCGATCCAGAAGGTCGGCGCCGACTCGTGGTTCACGATCGCGAGGCCGCCCATGGCGTGGACCAGCGCGATCTCCTCGTCGTTGGTCGCAGCGGCGTCGACCCAGCGCTCGCGGAAGACGCCGGGGCCGAAGCCGGCGTCGTGGTCGTAGTCGGTCGCGCCGAGCAGGACCTCGGGCGCGTACTGCGGGTGACCCGGGAACGGGTTGCGCGGCAGGAAGCCGAGGTGGCCGTCGAAGCGGTTCGAGATCTCGCCGCCGACCACCAACAGCACGCTGGGATCGGCCTCGGTCAAGGCCCGCACCACGTCGCGGCCGGTCGCGACCGCGAGCGGCTCGTCGGCGCCGCACCACGGCGCGAAGTGTCGTCCACACTCGTCGAGCTCGTTGTTGCTGTGATCGCTGAACACCAGCCAGTGCAGGCGCCCGCGCAGGGATCGCGTGCGGCGATCGGCGAAGTCGAGCCCCGAGTCGTTGCTCGCGAGGTTGACCATGCGCTCGTAGTAGTCCTGCGCACCGCCGGCGTCGTCGTCGCGCTCGGAGTGGCGCGTGTGCACGTGCAGGTCGCCCGAGTACCAGTGGTTCTCGCGCACCGCGAGCTCGAAGCGCTGCGACAGCTCCGGACCCCACGCGCCGTCGTCGAGCGCACCGCAGTCGCGCCACGGTTGCCAGCGCAGCTCGAGCGCATGGCAGCCGGGCTCGACGTCCTCGAGGATCCACGCCAGGCTCGCGCGCTCGCGCGCGGCGCCGCCGTCTTCGTGCTGCACGCTCTCGCCCGGCTCGAGCACCGCGTCGCCGACCGCGAGCGTCACGCCGGCGGGTCCCTGGTGCAGCGTCCAGCGCACGCGATCGGTCGCGCACGCGCCGATGTTGGTGTGCACGTCGTAGACGTAGGCGGTGTCCGCCAGCGCCATCGTCGGAGGATCGGGTGCGAAGCCGTAGTCGTCGGGCAAGCGCGTGGGCACCAGCGGACCGGTGGTGGTCGCGGCGCAGCGTGGCGGTGGCATCGGCGGCGGCAGCGGCTCACCGGTGGTGCCGCCGTCGTCGCTGCTGCCCTCGTCGCTGCCGGCGTGCGTCGAGGCACCCGCGTCGTCGCTGCCGGGCGCGATCGTGGTGTCACCGTGCGCGGCGTCGCTGGTGCCCGAGCTGCTGCCGCCCTGCGGCGCGACACCGCCGGCGGGCGTGCACGCCGCGATCGCGGCTGCGAGCCCCGCGGTTGCGGTCCGTCGTCGATCGATCGCCAGCGCCCTGCCCCCCGCGATCACGCTAGCGCGCGGCGGGGCCATGCGGGCGTGGGCGCGGGGCGGGTGCTGGCTTTGCGTACGTCGATCGGGCGATGCCGCGGCGGGCGCGCCGCGAGCGGCTCAGCCGCACGGGATCGGCAGGTACGGATCCATCGTCGGGAAGTCGCCTTGCAGCTCGACGTAGTCGCGACTCGACGCGACGACCCAGTGCGCGGCGAGGTCGGCCATCGCGTTGCCGGCCGCGTCGCGGGGCGAGCCCGAGCCCTGGCGGTGGTGCAGGAAGATGCCGGCCTTGGTGCCGTCGGCGGTGAAATCCTGCAGCACCTCGCACGCGATCGAATCGCCCAGGGGTGCGGCGAGGGTCAGCTCGACCACCGTGGGATCGTCGGCGGCGACGTGGACGCCCGTGATCGACACGTCGTCGATCGCGAGCGTGGGAATCGATCGCGTGAAGCGATCGGGCGCGCCCGGGATGGCGTAACCGCCGCCGTCGGCGCTGGGGTCGTAGGTCGGGTCGGCGGTCGGATCGGTGGGGTCGCTGGTGGGGTCGTACGTGCCGCCGTACGTCGATCCGCCGTCGCTCGATCCGCCGTCGGCCGAACCGCCGTCGGTGCCCGCACTGTCGCTGGTGCCCGCGCTCGCGGATGCGGCACTGGGATCACCGTCGGAGATCGGGCCGTCGGTGTCCTCCTCGAGACCGGCATACTCGAGCGCGTAGTAGACCGTCGACTGCGCGTCCTTCACGGCGAGGGACAGCCGAAACGCCGCGGGGTCGGCCTGACCCACGACGACCGCCTCGCTGAAGGACAGCCGCAGGGTCGTGGGCGCCGCGTGGGCGATGGCGGTGAGCGCCGGTGCGGTGTGATCCGGCGGGGTGTCGCCGCCGCCGTTGCACGCGACGATGGCGAGCAAGCCGACCGGCAGCGCGAGCGGGCGCATGCGTGTCGCGGCGGCGGGAGGCGGGGGCGGCACGGCGTCGCGCGGCATGGACGGGATCGTAGCGGGTCGCGATCGTCCGCGCTGGACGATCGGCGCGGGTGTGATCACGGACGCGTGGGATCGAATTGCGCTCGGCGCAACAATCTACGACGGGGTTGTCTCGCGATGCGAACGGACGCGGCCGCACCGCCATTGTCGTTCGATGTGCGCCTGGTTCATGGGTTGCGTACCCGCGTGCTAGCGTCGTCTCTCATGAGAGAGAACCACCCATCCCCGCGACGACGCGTCGGTCTCGCCGCAGTTGCCGCAGCCGGCTGTTTGGCGGTGCTCGCGAGCTGTTTGCCCTGCAGCGACGAGGACTCACCCCGATGGCCCATCGAAGACGGCGCCTACGCGGGCGCCCAAGGTCGAGATGCGAAGTTCCCCGGCATCACTGTGGCGATCGATGGCGAGGACCCGTGGTCCGCTACCCGCGGGGCGATCGCACGTGGTGACCGTCACGCTCGAGGAGGTACGAAAGTGAACGGGCGACTCGAAGCCCGGCGCCCCGCCGCCTGCGCGCTCGGGTCGCTGCGCGAGCGCTGCAGCCGCGGCCAGCAGCCGCGGACTGCCTGCCGAGGGCCGAGTTCCGCGACTACGCGGTCACCTCCATCACCGTCAGCGACGGCCCGGACCTGCCGCTTTCTGGACGCCAAGGCCTGGACGTCGGAGAGCATCTATGTCGCGGGAGACGCCGACGGCATCCGCCTCGGCGCCGATCCGGACGCAGGTGCGCCGTGGTACGTCCTCTTGCAACCCGAGTGAGGGGCGCGCGGAGACCAGCCAAGCGATGCCGCAGACCACCACGACCCACCAGAATCAACGACAACGACTCCGGCCGACGCTGGTGGCTCGTGAAGAAGGCGCTCGATGAACCGTGCTGGGATGTAATCCCCTGCTCCAGACGAGACCGGCCCCCTGCCGCCGCAGGGCAGCCGCAGCGTTGGGCCGACGCACGTTGGGCGGCTGGGTGATGTTGCACGCGCTACTCGCCGTGTGGGCCTGCGAGATCTGCGACGAGGGCGCGCCGATCCCGATCGAGGAAGGGAAGTACCGCTTCGACGCGGCGCTTCACGACCCGCTCAACGGTGAGCCAACACCGGATTGTGCGCAGAGATCATTGCCGACGGCGCAACCTCACCTTCCCGTCGGGCGATCGCACCGTCGTGGTCGGGAGCCCCTACGATGATTTGCTGGCTCCGCAGGATGGCCCACGGTGCGCAGCGGTTCGGGACGCGTGGCCGTCCACTGGCACGCGCGCTTCCTTTTGCGCTGCTCGCCGTGTGCTGTCGCGATTCGATCGCCCGGGCGAAGTGTTCCCCGGAGCAAGAGATCCGTTCCTACCGCGTCGTCGACGTCGCCTACGCCGATGGCGGCGACCCAGTGCCGTGGGAGCGGATTCCGACCTGGGCGAAGCAGTCGCAGGTCGAACTGGTGGCGCGCCTGGACGGGGTTGCGCTCCTCGCCCAGGACACATACCTCATCCTGGACCCGGAATGAGCCCCAGCGTGGCATGATGCTCGGACGATGTCAGGCCGCGCGCAGCGCATGCACGACGACGTTCTCGAGGCGGCGTCCGGCACGAGCCCTGGCGCTCGTCGTCGGTGCTGCGCTGTCGCCCTCGCTCGCCGCCTGTGCCGTGGACAACGAACCGCTGCACCTCGAGTCCGCGAGCTTCGAGACCCGCTTCGAGCTCTCCGCCGAATCCCCGTCCGACTCCTGCGTCCTGCGCGTGTGCACCCAACACGGGCAATTCACGACGGCACGACGCGGGTTCACGCTCGCCCTCGCCGCGACGAGCTCGACGCCAGCGTGCGCCACGGTGTGCACGAACGCCGACGCCACCGACGTCGACGATCCGACCGATGTACCGGCGCCGAACTGTGGCGCGTTGGGTGATGGCGCGCGCGCTGGCTGCCCCGGCACGAGCCTGGAGCTCGACGTGTTCCTGCCGGTGGACGACGCCGACGGCGAGTGCCGCGAGATGCTCGTGGTCAGTGCATTCTCGCTCGACGCAGCACCGGTCGAGATCGAGGTCCGCGGCGAGCTGACCGCCTCGCTACGCGCCGACGCGGTGGTGCTGGAGGGTTCATGCGAGCCATGACTTGGCCCCGGCCTACCGGGCCGCGAGCAGCCGCGAGATGTCTCGCGGCCGCGCTCGGGACTGCGACGGGCGGCTGTGCACCGGACGACCCACTCGACGCGTGCGCGAGGCTGCCCGACAGCGTCGACGTGCGGCCTGCGGCAGGTGCCAGCCGGCACGACTTCGTCGTGTCGGTCGACGACCGGATCGGTCGCGACGCCTTGTTCGTGACCGGCGACGTGTTCGTCGTCGCGGCCCACGCCACGAGCGACGCGTGTCGCGTCGGGATCTTCGCCGGCCCGGAGCAGCCGCCGCCAGGCCCCGCGGTCGCGCCCGAGCTCACGGAGCCGATGCCGGCGCGGCTCGGCGACTCGGATCGGGTCTTCGAGGGCGTGCTCCCGCCCGCGCTGGACGGTGGCGAGACCTCGATCGGCCTGGCCGGCGTGCGCTGGCGCGACACGTTCGAGCGCGAACCTGCGCCGCTCATCGACCCCGACTACCACGAGGATGCGCTCTGGCTCACCGTGCTCTGCTCGTGTGACGATGGCACCCTCACGCTCAGCGCGGGCCTGGTCGAGACGCATTTCCGTTGTCCGGACACGCCCGACTGGCAACTCACGCTCTCGTCTCCGTGAAACGATCGCGGCGAACGCGACACGCCGCGCCGCCGCGCCGACGGTGACGTCGCGCCGCGCTACTCCAACCCCGCCGCGACCGCGGCCGCGTGCGCCAGATCGAAGCCCGCGATCGTCTCGCTGCCGCCCACCGCCGGCGGCTGCCACGGCACGAAGCCCTCGCGTCGCCACACCCGCCACAGGTACCGCGGATCGTCGAGCGACCGCGCCAGCTCGAATCGCACCACCTGCGGTCGGCCGTCGTCGGTGATCGCCTCGATCACGACCGCACCACCACCGGCTGCGCCGAGCGGCACGCGCTCGCCCGCCGCGAACGGCACCCGCACGCTGCGGACCATGCGCTCGACCGGGGTCGTCAGCAGGCCGTCGCGCGCGTGCACCCGCAGGCTGCGATCGTCTGGCCGCGTGAAGGTGACCGGGCCGGTCGAGGTCGCGAGCGTGCGCGCGGCGGCGGGCGCCGGCTCGCCGTCGGCGATGCGCGTGAACACGAGGTAGCTTCCCGGCCCGTCATTGGGTGCGAACGCGGCGATGACCTCGCGGTCCACGATCGACGCGTCGCGCGGCACGGTGCGATCGAGCGTGGCCAGGGCCTCGCGCACCGTCGCCATCGAGCGCGCGCGCACCGGCAGCAGCGCCGGCGCGAGCACGGCGTGCACGAACCACAGCAACGCCAACCCCACGCGCTCGGGTCGTCGCGGCGGCGCTGCGCCGGGTGTGCCGACGAGGATCATCGCGACGATCGCCGCGCCACCCAGGCCCACGAAGCCCAGCAGCCGATCCGCAGGGAACGTGCCCGCCAGCGGCACGCACGCGAGCGTGGCCCCCAGCGCGAACAGGCCCGCGGCGCCGCGCGCGGCCACGCGGCGCCACACCAGCGCGGCGACGGCCGCGACGACCGCCGCGTACCACAGCGCCCAGCCGATCGCGATGCCCGGCGGCCACGCCAACCAGAAGTCCGACCACGGCCCCAGCAGCTGCGCGCCGAGCAGCGCCAGCACCCGCCCGGGCAGCACCGACGCGAACGCCAGTGGCTCACCGCTGGGATCGATGTAGATGTCCGAGCCGTAGCCGCCGTAGCCGCCCATGCGATAGGCCGCGATCCACGGCAGCACCACCGCGAGATACGGCAGCAGCACGCGCGCGCGCCGAAGCAGCGAGCCGCGCTCGAACACCAGCGCGTGGGCGCCCAGATAGCCGAGCATCGCGATCGTGCCCTCGCCGGCGGCAAGCCCCACGCCCAGCACCGCCGGCGCAGCGACGCCGGCGCTGCGCGAGCCGTCGCGGCGCCAGCGATCGTGCAGCCACAGCGCGGCGAAGCCGGCGGTCGCCATCAGCAGCGCGTTGCGGTTGGAGATGTAGCCGACCACCGGCCCGCGCGCGTCGTCGAGCGCGAACAAGGCCAACGCGACCGTCGCGACCGTCGGCGGCAACAGCCGCCGGAAGACCGCGCGCGCCGCCACCAGCATCGCGCAAAGGTGCACGAACGAGTGCAGCAGCATCGCGCTGGCCGAGCGCGGCCACAGCCACAGATCGAGCGCGTGGGTCAGCGACGACAGCGGTCGCAAGAACCCCAGGCGGTAGTGCGGCGCGGCCCACCACGCGAGCATGCCGCCAGCTTGCAAGGACGCGCGTTGCTGCGGGTCGTCGCGCACGAACACGAACAGATCCCAGGTGCTCGGCGAAAGCCCCTCGAAACGCGGCCCATCGGGACCGCGCACCCGCAGCATCGCGTCGTCGGCGGCGAAGCCGACGCCCAGCGACGGTGTCACCAGCAGCACCGCGATCGCGATGATCCACACGTCGGCGTGCGGGCGCGCCAGCCACTGCAGCCAGCGGCGCTGCCACGGTCCCCGAGACGCGAATTCCGACACGCTGGCAGCCCCACGATAGCGCGGTCCGGCGGGCCGTGAGCGACGTCACCGCCTCGGATGCGAGAACCGCCGACCCGCTCGCATCACCTGACGCGCGACGCCTTGCGGATGTCGGCGTCAGTCGGGCGAGGGTGCGTTCGCCCTCGTTGCTTCGACCCCTGCCGCGTGCGGCTCCGCGCCCACGCACGGAACGTTCTGAGATGTCGATCCTCGCCACGCTCCTCGCCACGTGGACGATCGGTCTGTCACCGGTCGCCAGCCTGCAAGCCCCTGCCCCGGAGGTCGCGGTCGATCCCGCCATCGTCGCCGCCTGCGTCGACGGCGGCGGGACCGAAGCCGACTGCACGCAGCAGGCGATCGCCTCCGCCAAGCTGCAGGCGTGCATGGCCGAGGGCGGCACCGCCGACGCCTGCGCCGAAGCCGTGCAAGCCCAGCTCGCCAACGCGGCCGGTGACGCCGCGCCGGCGGCCGAGGAGGCCGCGGCGCCCACGCCCGCGCAGCCGACGGCCGACGCCGACGCCGTGCCGCCGCCGGCCGACCCCGCAGCCGAAGCCGCGCAGCCCGCCGCCGACGCGCCGAGCGAGCGCGACCCGGCCGCGGCACCCGATGGCAACCCGCAGGCCGCGCCCGACGACCCCGACGCCGCGCCGACGCCCGAGCAGGCCAACGCCGCGATCGCAGCCGGCGACGCGCCGCAGGGCGAGACCCTCGACGAGGCGCACCCGGGCATGGACCCCAAGGAGTACCTCGCGCTGCTCAAGGAGATCCTCCACACGCAGAAGGAGAAGGTCGCCGCGCGGCTCGAGGAGAAGATCGCCGCGAAGCAGGACGCCAAGATGGCGACGATGACCAGCGTGCTCAGCTGGGTCTCGCTGGGCGGGCTGTTGCTGCTGCTGTTGCCGCTGGCCCTGCGCAAGAAGTACCCCGGCCAGGACGCGATCCTGTGGAAGTACTCCGCGCTCGCGGCCGGCGTGTGCACCGTGGTCGTGTTCCTGTTCGCGCAGGTGCTGCTGCTGCTGCGCGAGGTCCAAGGCGCGCTGAGCTCGCTGACCAACCCCCAGGTCGCCGTCATCGACGCCTCGTTCCAGGTACTCGAGGACAACGTCGACAGCCTCGTCGACGTCGGTCCAGTGCTGATCGAGGCGCCGCTGGCCCAGGTCGCCAGCGGCGAGCAGGACAGCCTGCCGCTCGCGATCCTCGACAACATCTCGCGCATCAACGAGGACGTCACCGTCTTCAAGAACATCGCGCGCCAGTTCGAGGGTGTCTCCGCGCTGTTCGGCTACCTGCCGATCGTGCTCACGGTCGTCGCGGTGGTGCTGTTCCTGCTGTCGATCAAGCCCGTCATCGTGGAGATCGTCGGCATGCCCGGCAAGGTCGCCTCCGGTCAGGTCCGCGCGGCCGACGTGGTCAAGCAGGTGTTCCGCACCGTCGGCCGCGAGCTACTCGCGACGTTGTGCCTGATCGGCGCGCTGGTGGTCGTGACGATCTTCTCTGGCCTGATGCTCACGCTCGCGGTCGAGCCAGCCATCGAGGCGTTCCTCAGCTACGTGTTCACCTCGCTGCTGTACACCGTGGCCGCGCCGGAGTTCAGCAAGGCCGCGGTCTACCTCAGCGTGCTCGGGGCGCTGCTGTTCCTCGTGCTCAACATCGCCGCGGTGCTGGTCACCAACGTGCTCTTTTTGGGCAAGGTGCAGAAGATCTTCAAGCGCCGCTTCCACGACCGCGTGCCGCTGGGCGCCCACAAGCGCTTCTGGGGCTGGGGCTCGCTGTCGCTGGTGTGGGCCCACGCCCTGCCGCTGCTGTTCGTCGCTGGCGCGCGCGAGGGCATCGGCAAGCTCATCGACGCGATGACCAAGGACGGTGATCCCCCCTAGACCGCGCTGTTGGTCTCGGGCCCGGCGATCCTCGTGTTCGGCTTCATCCTGGTGTTCTGGGCCGCGCGCGGCCTCGCGGCGGTGCGCTTCATCATGAAGTACCGCCCGCAGGATGCCGGCGTGGCCCAGCCCCAGGCGGCCAACCCCGCGGCGCCACGCGGCGGCACGGATCGCTATCGCGCTGCGCGTCGCTGACGCCACACGCGCCGAGCACTGCGACGGCTGCCGGGTATACTCGGCAGCCGTCATGCGTTTCTCGGCTGCTCCTTGGCTTGCTGCGTTGGCGTTCACCCTGGCGTGCGGCGGCGACGATGGTCCGGCCGCCGACGGCACCGGCGGCAGCGCCGACTCGACCGGCGGCGGCGAGACCGGCAGCGATCCCGATCCGGTGGTCGACTGGCCCACGCTCGCATGCGATCCGCTGGTGCCCGAGTACTGCGCGCACCCGTTCCCCTCGAACGTCTTCACCCAGGCCGACCCCGCGACGCCGACCGGCCGCCGGGTCGTGCTCGCGCCCGAGACGATGCCCACGAGCTACTACGGCGTGCAGGGCGATCCCACGCCGTGGTCGCGCAGCGACGGCTTCTCGCCCGGCGCCGCGATCATGGCGTACCTGCCCGGCGCGAGCGCGGCGGGCCTGCCCAGCGCGGCCGACATCGGCGCGTCGCTGGCCGACGACTCGCCGACGATCCTGCTGGACGCGCAGACCGGCACGCGCATCCCCCACTTCGCGGAGCTCGACCTCTCCGCCGACGATCCCACGCTGCGGCTGCTGTTCATCCGGCCCGCGGTGCGGCTCGACAACGCGACCCGCTACATCGTGGCGCTGCGCGGCGTGACCGATGCCAACGGCGCGGCGATCGCTGCGTCGCCCGGCTTCGCGGCCCTGCGCGATCGCACCGCATTCGACGAGGAGCCGTCGATCGAGGCCCGGCGCCCGCTGTACACCGACATCTTCACGCGCCTGGCCGAGGCCGGCATCGAGCGCGAGTCGCTGCAGCTGGCGTGGGACTTCACCACCGCCAGCGACGAGAACATCGTCACGCCGCTGCAGCACATGCGCGACGAGGCCCTGGCCCTGGTCGGCGACGTGCCCAGCTTCGCGATCGACGAGATCCAGCTCGACTTCGACCCGCGCATCGCCTACCGCGTCACCGGCACCTTCGACGTGCCGCTGTTCGTCGACCAGCCCGGGCCCAACGCCGTGATGAACCTGGGCGACGACGGCCTGCCCGAGGCCGTCGGCACCTACGCGTTCCCGTTCGAGCTGCTCATCCCGGCGCGGGCCGACGACGCACCGGTGCAGCTGCTGCACTACGGCCACGGTCTGCTCGGGACCCACGAGGAGATCGAGCGCGACGAGTTCCTCGAGCTGTGCCAAAACCACGGCTGGGCCATCTACTCGACCGACTGGACCGGCCTGGCCGAGGCCGATCAGGCCTACATCGGCGTGATCTTGCAGAGCGGCGAGATCGAGGACTTCGACGGCATGTTCGCGCGGCTGCAGCAGTCGGTCGTGAACGCGCTGGTGCTCGATCGCGTGATCGCCCAGGGCGTGACCGGCCATGCGACCCTGGGCGCGAAGCTCGACCCGTCGCTGCAGGCCTACTACGGCATCAGCCTCGGCGGCATCATGGGCGCGCTGTACATGAGCGTGACCCCGGATGTGACCCGCGGTGGCCTCGAGGTCATGGGCGCGCCCTTCGGCGTGCTGCTCAACCGCAGCGCGCAGTTCGACGCGTTCTTCGACATCGCCAAGTCGACCTACGAGGATCCGCGCGACATCCAGTTCGTGCTCGGGCTGGTGCAGATGCTGTGGGATCGCGTGGAGCCGGGCGGCTTTCTGCCGCACCTGCGCGACGCGCCCTTGGCGAACACGCCCGCGCACGAGGTCATGCTGCGCGCAGCGGTGTCCGATCACTCGGTCAGCACCGTCGGCGCGCACATCATGGCGCGATCGCTCGCGGTGCCGCACGTCGACTCGGGCGTGCGCGAGGTCTACGGCCTGGAGACCGTGGCCGCGGCACCGGCTGGCTCGGCCTTCATCGAGTACGACTTCGGCCTGCCGCCCGAGCCCGCGTGCGCGGTGCCGCAGCGGGCGTGCGCCGATCCCCACGGCTCGATCCGCGTGCTGCCCGAGGCGGCCGAGCAGCTCGACACCTTCTTGCGCACCGGCGTGGTGCAGAACACCTGCCCCGGCGGCGTGTGCAAGTACCCGCAGGACGGCTGCGATCCCACGCCCGATCCCGCCGCGTGCGCCGAGTGACGCACGCCGCGGGCCGGCCGCGCGTCAGTGCGGCTCGGCGAAGTACGGGAACTCGCTCGGCGGCGCGACGTCGCTGGCGGTGGGATTGAGCGGCAGATCCGCGAAGGTGCGCAGCTCGTGCACCGTGAGGTCGAGGAAGATCACCGCGAGGGTGATGTCGACCACTGGATCGGTCGGCGTGCGGCCGTTGGGGAAGCCCGCGTCGGCGGTGAGATCGATGCGGATGACGTCCGGGATCGCCACCGAGGCCGCCTGCGCGATGCAGGTGTCGGTGTCGCACGGAGTCAGGCCGGCGTCGACCAGGTCGTCGTCGAGCGCGCCGTGTAGCGCAGCGATCGCCTCGGAGATCTGCGGCGCGAACACGCCGGCGGCGTCGTCGGCCGGGCTCGCGGCGTTGTAGTCGTCCTTGTCGGTGATGAGCGCGGTCGCGACCGCGGGCATGCCCATGCGGTCCTTCTGTGCGAAGTCCTCCGGCGGCGCGTCGTCGAACTCATAGCCATCGCCGCCGCCGCTGCTGCTCGAGTCCTCGCCCGTGGTCGCGGTGGTCGCGGTGGTGGTGGCCGTGGTCGCGCTGGTGCTGGCCGTGGTCGCGCTGGTGCCCATGGTCGCGCTGCCGTCGCTGGAGTCGCCGACGTCGCCCGAGCTGGCGCCGCCGGAGGTGTCGTCGCCGCGCTGGCCGCCGTCGTCGGTGCACGCGGCGATCGACAGGGCCATGCAGATTGCGATGCGTGTGATGGTCTTCATGTCGCCGCTCCTCACCCGTTGCGTCCCGCGCTGGCCCACACCGTGACCGTGTCCGAACCCGCCGCGACCGCGTCGAGGCTCATCTCGAGCACGAACATCGTGACGTTGGTGCCCGCGAAGGTGTCGCGGGTGTTCATGAAGGAGAGCGTGCCGGTCATCTGCGTCTGCTTGAACCCGTCGAGGTCGAAGAAGAACGCGTCGTCACGAGAGCCGGCGAACACGCGCAGCCCCAGACCGGCATCGAGCGTCGTGTCGACCGGACCGATCACGTCCTCGGTCGCGCCCGGCAGGTTCTCGACCTTCACGCCCCACTCGCCGGCGGGGTTGCTGCCGAAGCGCACGTAGACCAGCTGGTCGTCCATGCCGTCGTCGTTGTTGTCGATGTGCACGGTGTAGAGCACGTGCGGATCGTAGGTCGCGGGCGCGCCGGCCTCGGCCAGGCCGGCGAATCCGACCGCGACCACGAGCTTGTCGTCGGTGTGCCAGGCGTAGACGTCGGTGATGTCGACCGCGGGGTCGTCCTTGGTCATGGGCGCGTCGGCGTGGTCGGCCGCCAGGCCGATGGCCGAGGTCCACGGCAGCGCCGCGAGCAGGATCGCGCACGCGGCTTTGGTTCGCCCGAAACCGGGCCTGGTGGGCTTGCGCCCCAATCGACGCTCGAAACTCATGGCCATCGCTCCCGCCGGTCGTTTGCAGCGCAACCGGGTCGGCAGGCATACGGCGGCCGGGCCCCGGCGGATCGCACGCCGGCGGCGTCGATCCGACTCGGCCCGGCTCTCGTACCCAGCCCGACGTCGAGGGTGCGCGGCCCGCAAGGCAGGCCGACTCGACGCGGAGGGTTCGACATGCATACGGGGATCGGTTCGTCTTGGTGCGCACGTCTGGGCGTGGCAGCGTTGGGGTTCGCCAGCGCCCTCGCGGTCGGTTGCGCGAGCGGCAACGGTGGCGACGACGAGGGCGGCGACGACAGCTCGGGCTCGGTCGGTGACGGCTCGAGCGGCGGTTCGACCGGCGGGGACACCTCCGCGACCAGCGCGACCACGGCCACCTCGGCGCCCACGACCGCCGAGACGCTGTCGACCACCGCGTCCACCAGCGCCGAGAGCGACAGCGGCGCGATGGACAGCTCGACCGGCGAGGCCGCGCTCGACTGCACGAGCTACTGCGACGTCTACCTGACCTCGTGCGTCGACCACAGCGAGTACGCCAACACCGAGGACTGCATGGCCAACTGCGCCCAGTGGCCCATCGGTGACGCGGCCGACACCGGCGCCGACAGCCTCGGCTGCCGCCTGTACCACGCGACCGTGGCGGGCAGCACCGACCCCGAGCTGCACTGCCCCCACGCCGGGCCCAGCGGCGCGCAGACCTGCGTCGCCGCCGAGGCGCCGACCTGCGATCTGTACTGCACGCGCTACTTCAGCAACTGCACCGGCGATCTCAACGCGTTCGCCGACATGGACGAGTGCATGGCCGAGTGCAGCCTGTGGTACCCCGGGGCCGAGACCGACGTCTCTGGGCACACGGTGGGGTGCCACTCGTACCACGCCAACGCCGCGGTCAGCGACGCCGAGACCCACTGCCCCCACGCCGGCCCGGGCGGCGGTGGCATCTGCGTGCTCTGACGCGCGCCTGACACGAGCGCACGGCGCCCGGTCCCGCGCGAGGCTATGCGCCGGCGCGCGACCGGGCGACAATCGCCACCACCGTGCGTTCGTCTCGCTCCCGCTGGGCCCCCTCTGTCCTCGCGCTGACGCTACTGGCCGCGTGTGATCGCGGCACGCCCACGACCACCGTGGCGCCCTCGTGCCCGCCGTGTCAGTGCAACTGCACCGGCGGCGGCACGACGCCCGCGTCCGGTGGCAGCAACGAGGACATGCACGCGCGCGTGGCTGCGCTGACCGACAGCGTGACGCGCAAGGCTGCCAAGCGCGACGGCAAGGGCTGCCTCGACGACCTCGACGCGCTGGCTCGGCTCGACCCCGCGACCGCGCGGCGGCTGAGCTTCCAGCGCGGGCAGTGCCTGATGCTCGCGGGCCGTTGCGACGACGGCAAGCAGCTGGTGCGCGACTGGTTCGTCGACACCACCTCGCAGCTGCCCGAGAGCATCGATCGCTCGGTCGAGGCGACCGCGAGCATGTACTGCGAGGGCAGCATGAGCGACCGCGATGCGTTGCTCAAGGCGCTGATGGATCTGCAGCAGGGCGCGTACCAGGGCAACATCGGCATCCGCGCGTGCAACGACGCAATCGCGCGCGTCGATCGCTTCGGCAAGGCGGTCAAGCCCAAGAACGACGAGGACACCCAGATCGCGCAGCTCGATCACTACTTCTATCACCTCGCCGCGTCGTGCCTCGCGCGCGCGGGTGACTGCCGCGGGGCCTGGCAGGCATTCGAGCGCCGCTTCCCGCCCGAGGTGCTCAGCACCGTGACCGACCCGGCCGTGCGCGCGAACATCGTCGAGACGTCGTTCGACAGCGTGATCCAGAAGTGCAAGGGCAAGCGGTGAGCGCGACGCCGCGATGACCGACCGCTTCGCCGCGCTCGCGCAGCGGTTGCTGCGACACCGCCGCGCCGTCGCGGTCGCGTGGCTGGTGGTGCTCGCGTTCGCGCTGGCAGGCGCGTCGCGGCTGCGCTTCGATCTGTCGTCGAAGGCGTTCTACGGCGACGGCGACGCCGCGACCGCGGCGCTCGAGGCCCTGCAGGCGCGCTGGGGTCACGACGACGCGACCCTGGTCGTCGTCGCCGACGCGCCCGATGACGCCGGCGTACTCACCGACTCGCGGCTGCACGCCATCCGCGACCTCGCCGACGAGCTGCGCGCGCGCCCCGAGGTCGAGCGCGTCGACACCGTCACCGACCACCCGGCGTCGGCCGCGGTCGCGGGCGGTTCGCGACCGGCGCGGGCGTGGCTGCACACCGCGCCGATCGTGCCGGTGCTGCTGTCGGCCGACGAGCGCAGCGCCGCGATCGCGGTGCGGCTGCGCTTCAGCTCGGACGAGCTCGAGCCCACCGTCGCCGCGGTCGAGGCGCTGCAGTCGGTGATCGCGGCGCACGATGGCACCGCCGGGCTGCGGCTGCACGCCGGAGGCCTGCCCGCGGTGCGAGCCGCGTTCGCGCGCACCAGCCTCGCCGATCAGCGCGTGCTGGTGCCGCTGTGCCTTGCGGTGGTGTCGCTGGTGCTCGCGCTGGCGCTGCGGCGCGCGTGGCAGGTGCTGGTGCCGCTGGTGTTGGCGCTGGTGCCGACGGTCGTGCTGCTGGGCCTGCTGGGCTGGGCCGGCGTCCCCATCGGCCTGCTCAACCAGGGCTACTTCACGCTGCTGCCGGTCATCGCCCTCGCCGATGGCGTGCACCTGGTCACGCGCGTGGCCGAGCACGGCGCGACCGCGATCGACCGCGACGGCCGCGACGCGGCCATCGTCGGCGGCTGCGGTCGCGTCGGATTGTCGTGCCTGCTCACGAGCACGACCACCGCGGTCGGCTTCGCCTCGCTGACGCTGTCGGGCATGCCGATGCTGCGCAGCTTCGGCGCCTGGGCTGCGCTGGGCGTCCTGCTCGCGTTCGCGACGCTGCTGACGCTCGCCCCGCTGCTGCTCGCGCCGGTGCGCGACCTCGGCCCCGGCACCGCGCTGGTGGGCGACGAGCGGCACTGGCTGCCGCGCGCGACCGCGGTCGCGCGCACCCGGCCGTGGACGACGCTGCTGGGCGCGACGGTGCTCACCGCGATCGCCGTGCTCGCCGCACGGCGCGTGCCGATCGACAACCGACTGTCGGATCTGATCGACGCCGACCAGCCGGCCGCGCGTGCGAGTGCAGCCCTCGACGCGCGGCTCGGCGGCGTGCTCTCGCTCGAGCTCGAGCTCGAGGGCGCGCCCGGCCACTGGCGCGCGCCCGAGCACGTCCGCGCCCTGGCCGAGCTCGAGGACTGGCTCGCGACCCTGCCGCAGGTGCGCGCGGTGATCGGACCGACCGTGATGCTGCGCGCGGCGGGCTCGCGCGTGGCCGACGACGAGGCCGGCATCGTCCGCGGCTGGCGTCGGCTCGACGCGGCCGGCCTGCGCCGCGACGTGCTCGACGACGACGACGCCATCGCCCACGTCAGCGTGCGTGTGCCCGATCTCGGCGGCCGCAGCTTCGAGGCCCTGGTCGCGACCATCACCGACCGCGCCCACGCTCTCGACGGCGTCACCGTGCGCGCGGGCGGGACCACGGCGCTGGCGTACCGCGGCGTCAACCGCATCGCGGCCGAGCTGCGCGACAGCATCCTGGGCGCCTTCGCGGTGATCACCGTGGGCATCGGCCTGGCGCTGCGCAGCGCCAGGGCCGGGATCGCGGCGATCGTGCCCAACGCGGTGCCGCTGCTGCTGGGCTACGCCGCGTTCGCGCTGTGGCTCGATCACTTCGACCCGCTCGGCGGCGTGATCCTGGCGGTCGCGCTCGGCATCGCGGTCGACGACACCATCCACCTACTCGTGCGCACGCGCGAGCACCAGCACCAGGGCCACACCACACCGCACGCACTCACGCTCGCAGTCGCGGGCTCGGGCCTGCCCTGCGCAGTCACCTCGGTGGTGCTCGCGGCCGGGCTCGCGAGCTTCGTGTTGTCGAGCTTCCCGCCCCTGCGTCAGCTGGGGGCCCTGGGCGCCCTGGTGATCCTGGTCGCGCTGTCGTGCGACCTGCTGCTGCTGCCCGCGATGGTCATGGTGCTGCGGCGCCGCGATCGCTCGCCGCGTGGGTGAGCGCGCGGCGCTCGCAGGGGATCCGCACCAGGCCCAGCAGCGCCGCGTTCGCGAGGCTCGCGACCGCGGCGGTCCGCGCCACGCTGTGGAAGGGCGACGGCGGCGCCCCGCAGGGCACCACCGACGCGATATCGGCCCTGGCGTCCGCCCCGAGCCACGGGCGTCTTCGCGACCGCTCACGGCAGCGGCATGGTGCGCCTTTGGTCGCTCACCGACGGCGGCGAGATGTGGATGCGTCGCGAGCAGTCCAAGCTCGTGGTCGAGCTCGCGTTCGACGGCGAAGGACGGAGCCTCGCCAGCGCGGCGAAGGACGGCAGCGTCGTGGTGTGTCGCTGGTCAGTCAGTGCATATCCGGACAATCGCGCGCGCGATCGGTCGACAGCTCGCACCGAGGCGCGATGAAACTCCCTTCGGGCTTTGGAACCCCCAGGCGGCGCACGATCGCGAACTCGAGGTTGAGCCCTTCGGCGATGCATTGCTCGCTGCGGGCGGCGCCCGTGCGCACTACATGACAGACGTCGCTGTCGTCGGGCAGGCTGCCGTCGGGTTGGCACTCGACGATCGCCTCGCGACGGATCGAGCCGTCTTCCGGGGTCTCTTGGATCAGCGTGCATTCGGGCTGCAGGCCTGGGGCATGGGCGTCGATGTCTCGCGCGCACGCGGTGAAACATGACGGCCGCAGTCGCGCGCGCAACGCGGCGGCCATCGCCTCCATCGCGGGGGTGAAATCGGCGGCGCACGCCGACCACAGCGGGGCGAGATCCTCGACGGCGGCGGCCTCGACCACCTCGGCGACGCGAACGGGCGGTCGCGGGTCGAATGCAGCGTCGGCGTCAATGCAGCCGGGGCCGATGCCGTACTCGCGCTGCTCGTCGGGATCCTCGGCGAGGGCGATCCTCGACTGACCGCTCGGGTCGACACCGCCGATCGCCATCGCGATCACGTCCGGCTGACCGGCGAACTTCGCCTTGTACGTGGCGAGCTGCGCGAGCGCATCGACGGCCTTGCCTACCGGCTCCAACGCGGCGCTCTGCCCATCGACGAGCGCGCCGTCGGGCGCGCGGTCGACCGCGCTGCACGATGCTCCAACGCATGCGACGCCGGCGTTCCAGCAAGCCGCGGGGGTTGGCGACGGTGCGGATGCGTCCGACCACAGGCGCGGATCTCCACCCTCGTCGAGATCGAGAAACACCGGCTCGCCCGGCGGCGCGACGGAACACTCGACACCCGACGTGACCCACACGAGCCCGAGCGGAGCCCCGTCGCGCAGGAAGCCGAAGGCGGGGTCCTCGGGCTCCCGCGCGCGGGCCAGGGCCGCGCGCGCCGCATCCAACGGCGCCGCGAATCTGCAGCCTGCGGTCCCCTGGGGTGCGGCGCAGCTGAGCGCGTTCCGTGGATCGAGCCCGTCGACGTTGGACCACCCACGACCGAGTTCGATCCACGGCCGCGGTCGTGGCACGACGTCGAGTCGGGTCGGCGTCGGCGTGATCTCCCACGTTGCGGACGGGCACGCGGCGCACGCATCCCCTGGTTCGTCGGGGTTCGAGAACGCAGTACCGGGATCGAGGCAAGCGCCGAGACGAAGGCGTCCCCCATCGGCGGTCGCGATGTCGCACTGGGGATTGCCGCTATCGGCGGTCGTGAACCCCACGCGGAGCGAGAGCTGTCCGTCGACGCCGCCCATGGCATCGACCAGAGCGGGCATCGCCGCGGCGACGCGGCCTTGCACGGTGGCCATGCCCGGGCCGTCGTCGATCACGAAGAGGAGGTCGACTTCGTCGGCTTCGACGAGCGACACGCCATCGACCGGCGGCGGGTCGGGCGGCAGCGCGGTCGCGACGACGGGGCCGCCTTCGCATGCCGCGACCAGGGCCAGCAGCGCCCAGGGAAACCGTCGCACCCAACCAGGCTACGCGACCCCTCGTCGCGCGGCGCCGTTGCCCGCAGGAGGCGCAGCACTGCGCGCCCGGTCGTCCGCCGCGGCATCGCCAACGCGGTTGGCGGCGTTCAGTCGGACGGACGGCGTGTCAGCGTTGCGCTCCCGCAAGACCACGCCCTCACAGATCGACCAGCCAGATCTCATCGACGCTGATCGCCAGCTGTCGCCCATCCTCGGAGAACGCGAAGGTGTCGACGTTGTCGTGCGCCGGGTGAGGGACGAGCTCGATCCGCTGCTTGGAGCGCACGTCGTAGACCTCGACGCCGGCACGCGTGTCGCAGGCCATCCGCGAGCCATCGCGCGACAGCGCCACCGCCCCCGTGTACGGCGACGAACAGTTCGCCTCGAGCAGCGTGTCTCCGGTGTTGGTGTCGATCACCGCGGCGCGGCCCCCATGGTCGAAGGCGAGGCGTGTGCCGTCGCTGCTGAGCGCCATGCGCCAGAGCAGGGGTGTGGAGACCGGCAAGGTGCGCACCAGCTTCTCCCCCTCGATGTCGCGGATCTCGACGACGTCGGGCGAGGTGGCGTGCAACTGCACCATCCGGGTGCCGTCCTCGCTCGGCAGGAATTCGCGCAGGTCGGCGCGTACGCGCTGGTCGGCGAGCTCGACGATCGCCCCCGGCCGCCCCCCCGCCTGGGCGTTGACGAACAGGCGCTTGCCGTCGCGCGAGACGTGGTACGGGCCGGGTTTGACGCCGGGCAACGCGAGCGCCTTGGCGACGTTGGCCGCGAGCTTCGGGTCGCGTGTCACCGCGGCCAGCGTCGCGCTCGATGCCGGGTACGGCCTCGTGATCGCGTTCGACGAGCGCAGCGCGCCGGATCTGGTGTCGAACGTCTGCACGATGCCACCGCTCCAGGGGATCGAGACGATCCGGTCGCCGTCGAATGCCAGCAGGGATGGTCGTCGCGGACATCCGAGCGGCCCGGGCACCGGCATGCCCTCGGCGTCGATTCGGATCGGGCACGCGCCGTCGAGCACGACGAGCCCGTCGGGGCCGACGCGCGCGATCTCGTCGCGGCCGCCCCCCCAACCCGTCAGCCAACCGATCCGCTGCGTCTTCGCGCCGTCGAGCGTCATGGCCACGACACCCGAGCTCATGCCGACATAAACGCGATCGAACGGCGCCGGCACGGCGAATCCATGCACCCCTTCGCCGCCGATCCGCTGCCGCGCGCCCTGGGAGGTCGCGAGGGTCTTGACCACGCGGTCGGCCCGACGCCAAGCGACGATGTCCGACCAATCGCCGCCCGTGCTCGCGATGCGCACACCATCGGCGGCCCACACGAGATCGCGGATCCGCGTGTCCGCGGGAGGCTCACCCAGGGGCTTGCCCGTGTCGATCGCGACGAGCTCGGGGCGGTCCCGCTCGAGCAGCAAGGTGCGACCCTCGGGCGAGACGTCGGTCGCGAAGCCCTCGAACGGGGGCAAGGCACTGCGGGCACCCGCGGCGTCGAAGACCTCGGCCTTGCCCGGTCCGAGGGCGAACAGCCGGCCGTCGTCCGTGAACTTCACACGGACCACGTGCTCGACCTTCGCCTCGAACACCGTCTCGAGCGCCGGGACGGTGAGGACGACGAGGCGTCCATCGAGCGGATATCGCAGCGCGAGGCGCTTGCCGTCGGGCGTGAATGCGAACTGCGGCGTGCATGGGCCGAAGTAGCCTGGCTCGGGCTCGGTGCACCCGAGATCCGCGCGCTTGCCGATGCCGCGCCCACTCGCGACATCGAGCAGCTCCACGCCGCGGGGGCCCGTCGCGATCGCGACGACCTCACCGGTGGGCGACAGCGCCGCGTCGTGATGCCCGATGCCGATCTTCAAGCGAACCCCGTCGGGGGGTTCGAGCACCGACAGCGCGACGGTGTGGGTGGGAACGATCTCGTGTGAGGTCGCCGGCGCGTCTGCGGTAGAGTTCTTGGGCGCCGCGACGCTCCTGGCGTGCGACGAGCAGGCGCAACAAAGAGCGAGCAGTGCGACGCGCATCGCTGCGACGATAGCCCGCGGGCGCCCACGACACAGCCTGCAGCAGAGGGATGGCCGCGAGCGCCGCTACACCGCATGGGGCCGATCAGTCCGCAGCCCCCGCGCGCGCCGAGCCGGCGCCAGTGCCCGAGCCCCAGCAGTGGTCATGGTGCTGCGGCGCCGCGATCGCTCGCCGCGTGGGTGAGCGCGCGGCGCTCGCCGAGGATCCGCACCAGGCCCAGCAGCGCCGCGTTCGCGAGGCTCGCGACCGCAGCGGTGATCGGCGCGCCGACGCACAGCGGCACGACCGCGAGCTCGATCACGACCGCGAGGTAGTTGGGATGCGCGAGCCAGCGGTAGGGCCCGCGTCGCAGCGGCGTGTCGCCGAGCACCACCAGCACCCGCGTGTTCCAGCGCTCGCCCAGGCTCGCGATGGCCCAGTAGCGCAGCAGCTGCGCGGGCGACGAAGCCACCCAGCCACAGCGGCCAGGCCGGCGGCAGCGCACCGCCGCGCAGCAGCGCTTCGCTCGGCCACGCCACCAGCCACGCGCCGTGCAGCAGGAAGAACAGTCGGTAGTGCGACGCGCCGAACTCGTCGCTCCGCGGGCGCGGGCGCGGGCCTCGTTGCGTCGCGCCAGCCGCAGCTCGACCACGCGCTGGACCGCGAGCACGCAGACCAACGTCGCGACCAGGACCGTGCCGCTCATGCCTCGAACACCGCCGCCTCGGCGCAGAAGCCAGGCCCAGGCCCACGACCAGGCCCAGGCCGCGGATGTCCTCGGCCAGCAGCTGCTCGCAACACGAACAGCGCGGTCGGGCTCGACATGTTGCCGCAGCGCCCCAGCACCGCGCGGGCGGGCGCGAGCTGGGCGTCGTCGAGCGCGAGGCACTGCTGGTAGGCCGCGAGCACCTTGGCGCCGCCGGGATGCAGCGCGAAGTGGCGCAGCCCGTCGCGCTGCCGCCCGACGCCGTCGATCGCGGCCGCGACGAACTCGAGGAGCATCGCCTGCACCAGTGCCGGGATGCTGCGGGCGAAGCGGACCTGCAGGCCCTCGTCGCGCAGATCCCAACCCATGACGTCCTCGCTGTCGGGCAGCAGCTGCGCGGGCGCCGCCGAGGATCCGCGGACCCGGCCCCTCGGGTGCGAGCACGGCCGCGGCGGCACCGTCGGCGAACAGCGCGGTCGCGACCAGGTTGCGGCGACTGCAGTCCGCGGCGACGAACGTCGCGCTGCAGACCTCGGCCGCGATCAGCAGCACCGGTCGCTGCAGCCCGCGGCACAACGCGGCCGCGCGCGCGAGCCCGGCCGCACCGCCGGCGCACCCCAGGCCCCACAGCGGCAGCCGCTGCACGTCGCGGCGCAGACCCAGCCGTGCCACCAGCGCGGCGTCGAGGCTGGGCGTCGCGATGCCGGTGCTGGTGACCCACACGATCGCCGCGACGGCGTCGCGCGGCAGCGCGGCGCGGGCGAGCGCCTGCTCCGCTGCGGCCGTGCCGAGCGCGAGCGCGCCCTCGGCCCAGACGGCGTTCTTCTCCGCGAAGCTGCGCGGCGGCTCGTACCACGACAGCGGCCGCACCAGCTGACGCCGGTCGATGCCGGTGTGCGCGAAGGCGGGCAGCAGGCGCTCGAGCCCCGGCAACGCGGCGAAGCGACGGCGCGCGAAGGCCTCGGCCTCGTCCAGGCCGATGACGTGCTCGGGCAGCGCCGTGCCGATGCCGCGCACGCACGGCTCGCGCATCATCGCCGCGGACCTCCGGCGCCGGTGGGCTCGGGCTCGTCGCGCTCGGGCCGATCGCAGCGATCGCGGAACACGAACTGCGACAGGCGCTTGCGGTGGGCGCTGGTCCAGTCGATGTTGGGGCGCTGTCGCTGCGGCGGCACGTAACCCAGGCGATACATCGCGATCAGCTCGAGCTCCGGTGGCACCCGCAGCAGCGTCGCGATCTCGGCCCACGCGTCGGGGAACTCCATCGGCGTGGAGATGAACTGGATGCCCATGCCCAGCTCGACCGTGGTCAGCCAGATGTTCTCGATTGCCATGCCCAGGCCCAGCAGGCTGTACAACCCGCTGAGCTCGCCGTGCACGTACTCCTCGCGCGTGAGCATGGCACCCAGCAGCAGCGGGCTTCCGGCGACCAGGGCCTCGTTGTCCTTGCCCAGGGTCTTGGGCACGCGCAAGGTGTTGAGCACCTTCTGGCCGGTCGCGCTGAACACGTGCTTGATGAACGGCCGCAGCGGCCCCGGCAGGTGATCGATGAAGATCCCGTCGCGGCGCTCGGCCATCTCCGCGGCGGTGAAGCGGAAGTAGCGGCGGTAGCGGGTGAAGAAGCGGCCGCCGGCCATCAGGCCCTCCATCGTGCGGCCTGCGATCGCGGAGACGGCCTGGCGCACGCCTGGGTCGGTCACCAGCACGAAGCGCCAGGGTTGCGAGTTGAAGTGGCTCGGCGCGCGCGAGGCCGCCTCCATCAAGCGATGCTGGTGTTCGAGCGAGACCGGATCGGGCAAGAGCGCGCCGTTGGTCGTGCTGCGGCGGAGGATGGCGTCGCGGAGCTCCATGGGATCCTCGGGCAAGGGTTGCGTCGACTCAGGCGAGCCACGCGAACGTCAGCGCCACGCCGGCAGCCAGCGCGAGCGCAGGATGTGCCGCGGTGTGCGGCCGCGCGCGCGGGAACGCGGCCAGCACCGCGAGCACGGGCAGCAGCGGCAGCGCGAACGCGGTCACGGCCGTGACCACGGCGGCGACGCACAGCGCAGCGTAGACCCCGTGGTGGAGCGCGCCCCAACGCAGCCTCGCGAGCTGGGCCGACAGGCCCAGCCCGCAGCTGAGCAGGTACAGCGCGGTCGTGATGGCCAAGGCCACGGGGCGCCAGCATAGCGCCGCTTCGCGACGCTCGGGCGGCCGCCGATCCATCGGGCTCGGCGCGCCGTACGCTGGCACAGCCATGCTCCGTCCCGCGATCGCCCTCGCCGCGCTCGTCGCCTCGCTGCTGCTGCCGGCCTGCATGCACCGGCCGCAGGCGCCGACCGCGACCGCCGCCGCGCACGCGGACGGGCTGCAGTGGTCGCCGTGGTCGCGCGAGACCTTCGCGCGCGCGCAACAGCAGCAGCGCATCATCTTGGTGAACGTGGTCGCGACGTGGTGCCACTGGTGCCACGTGATGGAGGAGACGACCTACGAGGATCCCGAGGTCGTCGCCCTACTGCGCGAGCACTTCACCACCATCCGCGTCGACTCCGACGCGCGGCCCGACGTGGCCGAGCGCTACCGTGCCTGGGGTTGGCCCGCGACCGGCTTTCTGTCACCGAGCGCGGAGCCGGTGCTCGAGCTGCGCGGCTACCAGAACCCGCGCGCCTTCGCCAAGCTGCTGCGCGGGCTGGTCGACGATCGCGCTGCGGGTCGGCTCGTGCATCGCGATCCCCCGCGCGCGCCCACGCCCGCGGGCACCGAGGCGCTCGCGAGCCTGCGCGCCGCGGTCACGCGCCAGCTCGACGGCTACTACGAACCCGAGCTCGGCGGCTGGGGTCGCTCGCAGCGCTATCCCTCACCGGCACCGCTCGAGCACGCGTGGTTGCGAGTGCACGTGCACGGACAGACGCAGTGGCACGAGCGCGCGCTGCAAACCCTCGCGGGCGTGCGCAAGCTGGTCGACCCGATCTGGGGCGGCATCTACCAGTACTCGGTCGACGGCGACTGGGACCACCCGCACTTCGAGAAGATCACTGCGATCCAGGCCGGCGCGATCGCGGGCTTCGCCCGCGCCGCGCGCGAGACCGGCGACCGCCAGTGGCTCGCACCGGCCGAATCCATCGCGCGCTACATGACCACGATGATGCGCGACCCCGAGGCGGGCTTCTTCACCAGCCAGGACGCCGACCTGCGCGTGCCGGGCAAGCCCGCCGTGCTGGGCGCGACGTTCTACGCCCTCGACGACGCACGGCGGCGCGCGCTGGGCACCCCGCGGATCGATCGGGCGGTGTACGCCGATCTCAACGGCCTGATGATCGAGGCGCTGTGCGAGCTGTACGCCGCCACGCTCGCGCCCGAACACCTCGAGCTCGCGATCGCGACGGCACAGACCATCGTGGAGCGCCACGGCGAGGAATCGGGCGCGCTGCGCCACGCGGCAACGCGCGACGCCGCGGGGCTGTTGTACCTGCGCGATCAGGTCGCGATGGGTCGGGCGATGCTGGCGCTGTATCGCAGCACCAGCGACGCGCGCTGGCTCGCGCGCGCCGACGCGATCGGGCGTGTCCTGCTCGAACAGCTGCAGGACCCCGCGGGCGGCTTCTTCGCCCACACCGCCGATCCCGAGGCGGTCGGCGTGTTCGCGCAGCGGCGCAAGCCCTTCGAGGAGAACGGCGCTGCGGCGCGCTTCCTCGCGCTGTTGCACCGCCACCGCGACGGCGATGGCACCGTCGCGACGCCCTACCTCGACGCCGCGCGGCGGGCGGTCGCGGCACTGGGTGACCCGGCGGCGGTGGCCCAGGAGGGCCGCATCATCGGCACGTACCTGCTGGCGCTCGAGGAGCTGAGCATGCCCATCGTCGACATCACGGTGGTCGGCGATCTCGGCGACGGCGGCGCGACCGCGGCGCTGCATCGCGCGGCGCTGGGGTTCGCCGAGCCGCGCGCGGTGCTGGAGCTGGGCAAGCCTGGCGAGCGCTACCCCGACATCGGCAAGCCCGCGGTGTACCTGTGCACCGAGACCGCCTGCAGCACGCCGATCACGCGCGCGGAGCAGTTCGCGAGCGCGGCCGCGGCGTTCGTGCGCGACAGCCTGCCGCCCTCGCCGTGAGCGGCTATGCTCGCGGCATGCGCCTGACGATCGGGATCGCGTGTGGCCGGGCCGCGGTGTTGCTGACGTTCGCCGTGATCGCGTGCACCGGCGGACACAAGTCGGTGCCGGTCGCCGCCGACGGTGGTGGCGGCACGCCGGGCGCGAGCGCGGCGGTGGACAGCGGCGAGCAGGACCCCGGCGGCGACGTGGGGCAACCCTGCACGGCGCCGGGAGACTGCGCCTCGGGCGTGTGCGAGGGCGAGGGCTGCGGTGACGTGGCCGGTACGTGTGCCGCGACCGAGCGCATGTGTACCCGCGACGCGCAGCTGTACTGCGGGTGCGATGGCGTGGAGTTCCGCGCGTCGGGCCAGTGCCCGGGGCGCCGCTTCGCGCATCGTGGGCCGTGTGGCAGTCCCTGAACGACCCCGCTCGGGCTCACGCGTGGGTGCGGCAGCGGTGGGCCAGGTCACAGCGAACTCGGTTGCCTCTACACGCGGGCGCGGGGGCCGGTACGCTCGGTGGATGCGCTGGCTGGCTTGGGCGTGGGGATGGGCGCTGCTGGGCGCCACCGCGAGTGCGGCGGAGCCGATCGCGGGTGAGCGCGAGCCGTTGTGGGCGACGGGGTCGAGTGGGTCGGACACGGGGTCGGGCACGGGGTCACGGGCACGGGCACGGGCACGGGCACGGGCACGGGCACGGACTCGGGCACGGGCACGGGCGCACGGCGCGGAGTCGGGCACGAGCTCGGAGTCGGGCACGGGCACGGGCACGGGCACGGAGTCGGGCACAGGTACAGGCACGGCGCGGGCACGGGCACGACGTACACGCCCGACGACGGTGGCAGCACCTTCGTCGCGGACACCGACTACGGCGACGACGACCTCTTCCAAGAAGACGACTGCAGCCCCGACGACGACGATCCCGGTTGCCTCGACGACGAGCGCAACAACAGCGACAACTTCTGCGGCATCTCGCGACGCAGTCGGGCGCGTCGCCATCATCGTCGTGCTCGTGCTGCTCGCGCGGCCGCGGCGTCGGTTCCAGGGGAGGCGATCGTGAGACCTGCGATGGGATTGCTCTGCGTGCCGTTGTGCGTCGCGATCGCGCTGCCGGCCGCCGCGGCGCCGCCGCAGGATCGGCAGGCGCAGGAGCGGGCCTGGGACGAGGCGCTCGGCGAGCAGGGCGACACGCCCAGCGCCTCGACCGAACCCGGCGCCACCACCACCACCACGACCACCACCACCGTGCCCGCGCCGGTGCCACCGCCGGTCGCACCGGTCGCGGCGCCGGTGTACCAGGACGTGCCCGAGGCCGAGATCCAGGCGCGGCGCCGCGAGGGCAACGGGCTGCTCATCGGTGCCGGCGTCGCGCTCGCGCTCGCCAGCGTCGCCAACGGCCTGCGTGCGTTCGTCGTGGTCGATCCGTGCCAGACCGACGATCAGACCGGCTGTCGCGCAGGCTGGTTCATGACCTCCACGGTCGCGTGGGCCATGAACGCGACCGCGATCACCCTGGCCGGTGTCGGCGGCAAGGCCCGCGGCGCGGCCGATGCCACCGACCGCGCGCCGCGACACCGCGAGCGGCGTGGCGGCCTGATCGCGGGCGGGGCCATCCTGCTGGCGCTGGGCATGTCGGCCAACATCGCGCTGCGCACGGTTTGGATCATCGACTACTCCACGCCCGGCGGCGACGAGGCGCTCGACTTCGCGGTGCCGACCGACGCGGCGGCGTACTACGGCGGGCTGCAGCTGTCGTCGCTCGCGATCGCGGCCGGCGTGGGCTCGCTGGCCTACGGCGGCGCGCGTGCGATGAAGCGGCGGGTCGTGCTCACGCCCATGCTCGGCGGGCGCATGGCCGGGCTGCAGCTCAGCGGCCGCTTCTGACGCGCGACGGCGTCAGCGCGCCACCAGCACGACCACGCTGCGACCGGCCAGCTCGATCGAGCCGGTGACCACCGGCGTGCGGCGGCCGTGCTCGATGACGTCGTCGGGGCTCTCGCGGGCCGTGTCGACCACGGCGTGCCAGCGCCGCAGTCGCTGCGGCTCGGGCAGCCGGAACCGCACCGCCTCGGTGTGTGCGTTGATGATCACGTGCAGCGGATCGTCATCGTCGCTGCCACCGAGCGAGAACGCCAGCGTGCGGCACGACGGCGACCAGTCGGGCCGGTCGGGCTCGACGCCGTGCCAGCGCACCCGCGTGCTCGCGGCGGCCTCGGCCTCGGTCGGCGCGTCGTGGCCCAGCAGGTAGCGGCGGCGACGCAGGTTGGCATGCCGTCGCCGCAGCGCGATCAGCTCGCGGGTGAAGCGGTGCAGCGACGCGAACTCGCGCGGCGGCTGCCAGTCGCACCAGCTGATGGGGTTGTCCTGGCAGTAGGCGTTGTTGTTGCCGCCCTGGGTGCGGCCGAGCTCGTCGCCCGCGAGCAGCATCGGCGTGCCCTGCGACAGCATCAAGATCGCGAGCAGGTTCTTCATCTGCCGCAGCCGCAACGCCACCAGCGCGGGGTCGTCGGTCTCGCCCTCGACGCCGTAGTTGGCGCTGTAGTTCTGCTCGGTGCCGTCGCGATCGAACTCGCCGTTGCGCAGGTTGTGCTTGCGCTCGTAGCTCACGAGGTCGCGCAAGGTGAAGCCGTCGTGGCAGGTCACGAAGTTGATGCACTGCCAGGCCTCGCGGCCGCGCGCCTCGTACAGATCGGGGCTGCCGAGCATGCGCCGCGCCAGCGCCGGCGCGAAGCCGTGGTCGCCACGCACGAAGCGACGCACGTCGTCGCGGAAGATGCCGTTCCACTCCGACCAGCGCTCGCCGGGGAAGTGCCCCACCTGGTACAGCCCCGCGGCGTCCCAGGCCTCCGCGACCAGCAGCGCGTTCTGCAGCACCGGGTCCGACTCGATCTCCCACGGCAGCGGTGGATCGGCCATGGGTCGGCCGCTGGTGTCGCGCGCCATGATCGTCGCGAGGTCGAAGCGGAACCCGTCCACGCGCATGGTCCCGGCCCAGTAGCGCAGCGAGTCGAGCACCATGCGCCGCACGATCGGATGGTTGCAGTTGAGCGTGTTGCCAGTGCCGGAGTAGTCGAGGTAGCGCGCGGGTTGGCCCCCGGGGCGATCGAGCAGGTAGTAGACCGGGTTGTCGATGCCGCGGAAGCCCAGGGTCGGCCCGTCGCCACCGCCCTCGCCGGTGTGGTTGTAGACCACGTCGAGCACGATCTCGATGCCGGCGCGGTGCAGCTCCCGGACCATGTCGCGGAAGCCGGTCAGGTAGCGCATGCGGTGCCAGTCCTCCTCGTAGTAGCCGCGATGCGGCGCGAAGAAGCCCAGCGGGTTGTAGCCCCAGTAGTCCTTCAGCTCGACGCCGGTGGTCGGGTCGACGAAGGGCACGTCGTGCTCGTCGAACTGGAACACCGGCATGAGCTCGACGGTGGTGATGCCGAGCTCGCGCAGGTACGGGATCTTCTCGATCACGCCGGCGAAGGTGCCGGGGTGGCGCACGCCCGAGCTGGGGTGGCGGGTGAAGCCGCGCACGTGCAGCTCGTAGATCACGCGCTCGCTGGGATCGATCCGCGGCGGCTCGACGCCCTGCCAGTCGAAGTGGCTGGGATCGACCACGAGGTTCTTCATCGCGGTCGCGACGTTCGAGCCCTTGGCGATGGCGTCGATGCGCGAGACCCTGGGGCCGTAGACGATGCCGCGGGCGTAGGGATCGAGCAGCAGCTTGTCGCGGTCGAAGCACAAGCCGCGCTCGGGCTCGCGCGGCCCGTCGCAGCGGTAGGCGTAGACCAGGCCCTCGCCGACCCCGTGGACGAACACGTGCCAGTAGCTGAACGTGCGGTTGTCGCGGGGGTCGAGCCGGATGACCTGCAGCGGCGTCGCGTCGTCGAAGTTGGCGAACAACAGCAGCTCGACCGCAGTCGCGGACGAGCTGAAGAGCGAGAAGTTGACCCCACCGGGTTGGACCGTCGCGCCCAGCGGGTGGGGCGAGCCGACGGAGGTCGAGATCGGATGGCTCATCCGGGCGGGTCGCAGATCATACCGCCTTCGATCTGCGAGTTCGTGCGGAACGTGTTGAGGTTGTTCCACCACGGCTTCTCCATCATCGGGATGCGGCCGTCCTCGAGCACGTTCGTGACGTGGTAGGTGTGCTGATTCCAGATGCGACGGGCCTGGATCCACCGGTCGCGCACGTCGCGGATGACCTGCACCGTCGGTGCGGTCTGCATGTTCTGGAAGCCCGAATCGGAGACGACGACGATCTCGGCCGAGCCGTCGTTGTCGACGTCCGCGACCACGGGGTACTCCGCGAGGGTCTTGGCGCTACGCGGCACGCTCAACAGCGGCAGGCCGTCGCCGTCGAAGACCCACAGGTTGGTCTCGTCGGCGTACATGGCCTCGGCCACGCCGTTGCCGTCGAAGTCGAACGCGGTGCCGCCGGCCCAGCCGCTGCCGTCGGCGACCACCGCGGACCAGCCGACCACGAAGTCGTTCTCGAACATCACGTAGCTGTTGGCCGAGCTGGTCGCGACCTCCGAGACGTTGTCGCCGTCGAAGTCGTGCACGGTCGCGGGGCGGAACCAGCTGAAGCCGCCGCCGGGGGCCTGGTCCTGCGCGACCACGGCACCGGTGTGATCGAGCACGGTGATGCCGGCGTAGCTGGTCACGAGCACCTCGGGCTGCGCGTCCGCGTCGAGGTTGGCGACCTGGGCGAAGCCGCGCTCGAGCTGGGGGTTGCTGAAGTAGACCGAGCCGTCGTGGTGATACGCGTTGGGTCCGATCACGATCTCGAGGTCGCCGTCGCCGTCGAGGTCGGCGGCGACGGTGGTGAAGTTGTCGGCGACCTGGGTCTCGGGCAGCGTCGCGATGGTGTTGCCCTGGTGATCGACCAGCAGGCGATCCATGCTGATCTCGACGTCGCCGTCGTTGTCGAGGTCCGCGAGCGTGATGGCACCGCCTTGGCTGTGGGTGATCGTGGACGGGTTCTGCCACTTCACCGTGCCGTCGTGCTCGAACGCGACGAGCGCCGAGGGCCCGCCGAAGCCGGGTCCGGTGGCCGCGACGATCTCGGGGATGCCGTCGCCGTCGATGTCGCCGACCGCGGGGTTGATCGACCACGTCACCGCGGTGGGGATCATCATGTGCTCGCTGCCGCTGGCGCCGTCGAGCACGTAGATGTGGCCGTCGTTGGGGAACTGCGTCACGGTCACGACGATGTCGGGGATGTCGCACAGGTCGATCTCGCCGTCGGCGTTGTCGTCGGTGAGGTTGACGACCAGCGGCGTGACCAGGGACTCCCGCTCGGCGCCGGGGCCGTCCCAGCTCCACTGCACGTCGGGCTCGAACGAGTCGGGCGGCGAGTGCTCGGTGCAGTCGCCGATGTCGTTCATGTCGTCCTCGGAGGCCTTGCAGCTGGGCGGAGCCACGCCGGTGCTGGAGTCGTCCTCGACGCCGAGGTCGAACTTGGTGCCGTCGGTGCCGCCGCTGCTGCTGGAATCGGCGGCGGTGGTGGAGACCGTGGTGCTCGCGCTGGTGACCTCGCCGCCGCTGCTGCCGGTGCCCTCCCCGCTGCTGGTCCCGCCCGAGCCGGTCACGCTCGCGGAGCCACTGCCGCCTTGCGACTGTGGATCGAAGCACGAGCCGAGCAGCAGCGCAGCGAACGGAACCAGGCGGAATCGAAGCATGTCGCACCCATCCTTCATGCAAGGCGTCGCGCACGGTGATGCGGACGGAGTCGAGCGGTGCCCGAGACCCTCCCCGAGGGTCGCCCGCGCGCGCGCGCACCCCACTATACCCGCGTGGTCGCGACGACCGGCACATGCACGCGACAGGTCCGTTATGCTGGCGTCGTCCGTGGCGGACGAGGACAACGGCAACCCGCTGGGTGACCTGCTGGCGCGCGCGCGCCCAGATGGGAGCTTCGCGGCGCAGCACTCGCTCGATCTGCTGCAGCGGCGGCTGTTCGGCCGCGCCGAGCCCACCATGCTGGTGGGCCGCTACCGCCTCGAGGGCCGCCTCGGCGCCGGCGGCGGCGGCACGGTGTACCGCGCGCGCGATCCCGAGACCGGACGCGTGGTGGCGCTCAAGCTGCTGGTGACCGACACCCGCGCGAGCTCGGCCCGCGCCCGTCTCATCCGCGAGGCCCAGTCGCTCGCGAAGCTGGTCCACCCCAACATCGTCGAATTCTACGAGGTCGGCACGTTCGACCCCGCGGTGCTCGAGGGCAACACCTCGGGCGATGCGACGCGCGAGCACGGTGTGTTCATGGCGATGGAGTTCGTCGAGGGCTGCAACTTGGCGCAGTGGGGCGCCGAGCGCCACAGCGTCCGCGAGATCCGCGACACCTTCGTCGCCGCCGGTCGCGGCCTCGCGTTCGCGCACTCGCGCGGCTTCGTCCACCGCGACTTCAAGCCCAGCAACGTCCTGGTCGGCAACGACGGCCGCGTGCGCGTGGCCGACTTCGGCCTCGCCCGGGTCACGCGCGAGCTGACCGCACCGATCCCCATCCTGGCCGCGCGGCAGTTCGGCGACGTGTCGCTGCCGGGCATGCACGTCTCGCTGACCAAGCCTGGCACCGTGCTCGGCACGCCGGCCTACATGGCGCCGGAGCAACACCTGAGCTCGCGCGCCGACGCACGCAGCGATCAGTTCAGCTTCTGT
Source organism: Nannocystaceae bacterium (assembly GCA_046351635.1). GTDB lineage: Bacteria > Myxococcota_A > Polyangia > Nannocystales > Nannocystaceae > Xiheibacterium. The sequence goes on from JAXLYC010000020.1 coordinate 48,874, forward strand.
CTCGCGCTGTACGAGACGCTGTACGGCCGCAGCCCCTACGACGGCGAGTCACCCGGCAAGATGCTGGAGGCCAAGCTGCGCGGCATGATCCTGCCGCCGCCGCGGGACAACCGCGTGCCGCTGCACGTCCACCGCGCCATCGTGCGCGGGTTGCAGCCGGATGCAGCGCTGCGGCACGCATCGATGGACGAGCTGTTGGAGCTGCTGCAGCGCGAGCACGATCGCCGCCGCATCGTGCTCGCGGTCACCGCGACCGCGGTGACGCTCGGGCTCGCTGGCGCGGGCGTCGCCTTCGCGCTGCACCGCGACGACGACGACGCCTGCGCCCAGGTGCTCGCGAACAGCGGCTGGGACGCGGCCGCCGACGCGCGGATGACCACGACCGCGGCCGAGCCGGCCATCGGCTTCCGCGAGACCACGCGCAGCCGCGCGCGTGAGCACCTCGATGCGTGGTCGCGCATGTGGACCACCGCGCGTGACCAGGTCTGCGCCGCCGAGGCCGACACCGGCGCGCGGGTGATCGGGCGCCAGTGTCTGCAGGCCGCGCGGCACACCGGCAACGCCCTGGTCCAGGCGCTGACCCACGCGAACGGGGCCCAGCTCGAGCATGCGATCGAGGCGCTCGAACAGCTGTGGGATCCGTCGGAGTGCGCGCAAGCACAGTGGCCCGAGCTCGGCGAGGCGTTCGTGCCCGAGCTGGCCCAGGTCGAGGTCGCGGTGTGGCTGCACGACCCGCGCGCGGCCGAGCGCGCGTCGGCGATCCACGACCGCGCGCACGCGGCCGCCGACGCGACCGCCAGCGCCATCGCGACCGCGCTGCGCCTGCGCGCCGCGGCCACCGCCGAGCCGACCGCGAGCTGGCGCGATGCCTACGCGGCGCTGACCCAGGTCGGTGCGTCGCGGCTGGCCGAGGCCTTCGCCCTGGCCGGCCTCGAGCACGCCGCCGAAGTCGGCGACCGCGAGGCGACCGCGGCGTGGGTCACCACCATCGACGGCGACGATCGCAGCAGCACGCCGCGGGTGCGCGCGCGGGTCTTCGCCGCGCTCGCAACCCTGGCCTGGGCGCGCGAGTCCTACGACGAGGCCACCGCGTGGTGCCGCAGCGCCCACGATGTCACGTCGCAGTCGCTGCCGGGTTCGGCCCTGGCCGCGACCGTGGCCATGACCTGCGCGCGGGTGCCGGTTGCGGCGGGCCGCGCCGCCGCGGCGGTGGCGGCGTGGGAGAGCGCCGCGGCCCAGGCCGAGCGGGGCTTCGGGGCCGATCACCCCGTGGTCGCACGCGCGCGCAGCGAGCTGGCGCTGGCGTTGTTCGCGGCCGGCCGCCGCGAGGCCGCGCGGCCCCACGCCGCGATCGCGCTCGACGTGCTGCAGCACGGTGCCGTCGCCGACGACGCGCGCCGCGTGCCCGCGCTGCTCGTGCTGGGCGAGATCGATCGCAGCCGCGATCCCGAGGGCGCGGCGCGATCGTTCGCGCAGGCGGAGTCGATCGCGAGCGCGGCCCCGGCCGCCGCGTTGCTGCAGGCCGAGACCTTCTTCCGCCTCGGCCGCAGCACCGTCGCGGTCGATCCCCAGCGCGCCGCCGATCTGTTCACCGCCGCAGCCGCCCGCGCCGCGCGGCTGGGCGCCGAGGCCGAGGGCCTACGCGCTTCGATCGCGGCGGCGCGCGACGAGCTGCCCGCCGCGGCCGCGCCCGCGGGCGGCGCCGCGCCTCAGCCCTGATCGGAGCGCATGTTGTCGCGCAGGGCCCGGGCCCAGTGCTCGAGTCCCTCGATGGTCGTGCGCTGCAGCTGCGCGGGGATGTCCATCGCGCCCAGCTGCTCGCGCAGGGCATCGCGCGCGCGGAACAGCCGGCTCTTCACGGTGCCGGCGGGGACCTCGAGGATGATCGCGATCTCGCCGACGGGCAGCTGCTCCCAGTAGTACAGCTCGACGATGGTCTGCAGGTCGAGCGGGATCTGCCGCAGCGCCTGCAGCAGCAGCTTCTCTTCCTCGCGGTCGGCCATCACACGGCTGGGCGAGCCGTACACGGAGGCGACCGACATCTCCTCGGGGCCGTAGGGCGTCTCGCGTCGCTCGCGGCGGCGCATGTGCATCAGCAGCTGGTTGCGCGCGATGCCGAGGATGTAGGCCTTGAGGCTGGCGTCCTCGCGCAGGCGATCGCGACCCTCGACGCAGGCGAGAAAGGTGCGCTGGATGAGATCGTCGACGTCGTCGCTGGCCTTGTTGACGAAGAAGCGATAGACGCTCATGAAGTTCCGGCGCACGAGTTCGTTGCCGGCTTCGTTGTCACCGCCACGCCACGCGCGCAAGAGCTCGACGTCGGAGGACATGGGGGATCGGCCCGCGAGGACCCGAGCCACCAGTCTACACGCCTTCGCCTCGACTCAGGGCAGGATCACGTCCTGGCCCGCCGAGAGCACGATGCGGGGAAGTCGGCGCGCACCGCGACCATGACCTCGACGAGATCGCCCACGTTCACGCCGTCGCCCGGCGTCACGATGATGGCTTGCTTGCCGGGATGGCGCTTCTTGATCTCGCGCAGAGCCGCCCGCAGCGCCGCGAGGCTCTCGGTCCGAACCGCGCGCACGACCCCGGGGTCTTCGGCGCGCAGCAGGTAGCGTCCGCGCGTGAAGTGCAGCTGCAGCCCCAGCGCGGCCGAGCCCTGGCCCAGCTCGAGCCCCTGCGGCGGCAGCAGCATGAACGGCTGGCCCTGCAGACCCCGACCGCTGCTGCCGAGCACCAGCGCCAGCGACGGTGGACGCAGCGGCCGTGCACTGGCGGCGGCGTAGGCCGCGGACAGCAGCGTCTCGGCAGGCAGCTGCCCGTGCGCGGCGATGACGACGTTGTTGGGGATCTCGACCACGCGCTCGCTCGACTCGATCGCGAGCGCGAGCCACTCCGCCTGGAACGCGTCGAACAGCGACGACGGGCACAGCTGCGCGCACTGGGGCGCGCCGTGGGTGTCGGTGGTGCGACCGTCCTGCAGCGGCGCGACGTCGCGATCGAACACCTGCACGCGGTCGAGGCCCAGCGTCACGAAGACCCCGGCCTCGAGCGTGAAACCGCTCGCCGCCGGCAGTACGTCGAGACCGATGCTGGCGGCGATGTGGCTCATCACCACCGCGGCGAAGCCGGGCAAGCGCTCGAAGCTCTGCACCGACGCGGGGCGCTCGGCCGCGGGCGCGGCCGGAGCGGCAGGCGGGCCGGCCAGGGCCAGCCCCGGCAGCGACACGCCCGCGAGCGCGGTCAGGGCCCGCATCAGTCCACGGTTGCGCACGGCCATCACAGCTCCTCCAGCGGGAACGGCAACCATGGGTCGACCGCCCCTTCGATGATCGGTACCTGCGCGGCGCCCAGACCCAGCGGCCGGCTGGTCAGGCGCACGTCGACGTCGCGGCGCGAGGGCACGTCGCCACCGAACTCGGGTGCCAGGGTCGTGGTCATGCCGACCACGACGATGCGCCCGCCGTGATCGTGGGTCGCGAGGTAGACGCGGTAGGGGTCGCGCATGCAGTCGAAGCGGATCAGCGCCCCGCCATCGAGCTCCTCGTGGGCCTCGATGCGCAGGCCTTCGACGACCTCGGCGAGCTCGCCCCGCCACATGCCCAGGCGCTCGAGCCGCTTGCGCGCCGAGCTGGCCGCGCGCTCGATGAGCTGCGCCGCCGGCTGCGACGAGACCGAGTCGCACTCGGCCCCGCGCATGACCGTGGCGTAGCGCTCGACCTCGCGGACGAAGTTCTCCTGCACGACCAGCGCGTTGGTGTGCTCGCCGAGCTGCCGCGGCAGCGCCTCGAGGATGCCCACGGGCGAGCCGCTGGCGAGCCACAGCAGCAGGTGCAGCGCGTCCCAGCCGCCGTGGTTGTCGCCCGCGGCGACGCAGCCGCTGGTGCCGGCCTCGACGCAGTGCACGAACGACTCGGCTGCGCGTCGGGTCGGCTCTTCGTTGGGCAGCGCGCTCGCGATCACGCGGTCGCGGGTGCACGCGCCGGCCGCGAGTCCGACCACGAGCAAGGCCGCGAGCCCGCGGGTGCTGCGGCCGCGCACGTCGCTGCGATCGTCACGATCGATTCGATCCACCATGGCGCTTCGGACTTGGATAACAGGTCGCGCGCGAGTGCGGCAACAAACTGCGGCGAAGCTCGACCGCCGCGCGGGCCGTGGTCGCTGCTTCGCCGAAAATTTGGGCCGGCAGCGCGGGCTCGCCACTGTTGCCGCCATCGTGGGCGCCTCCCCCACCACCCCGGCACGGCCGAAGGCCACCAGCGCGAAGGTCTTCGCGAGCACCGAGCACACGTTCTGGCGCAGCCCCGACGGCCGCGCGACGCTGCTGGCGGGTGACTGTCTCGAGCGGCTGGAACAGCTCCCGCCCGAGTCGGTCGACGTCGTGTTCGCCGACCCGCCGTACTTCCTGAGCAACGGCGGCACCACCTGCAAGGCCGGCCGCCGCGTCAGCGTCGACAAGGGCAAGTGGGACCGCAGCCTCGGCGTCGACGACAACCACGCGTTCAATCGCCGCTGGCTCGAGGCCTGTCAGCGCGTGCTGCAGCCCAACGGCACCATCTGGGTCTCGGGCACCAGCCACGTGATCTACTCCGTCGGCTTCGCCATGCAGCAGCTGGGCTTCAAGCTGCTCAACGAGATCGTGTGGGAGAAGCCCAACCCCCCGCCGAACCTGTCGTGCCGCTACTTCACCCACAGCACCGAGACGGTGTTGTGGGCCGCGCGCGACCGCAAGAGCCGCCACCACTTCGACTACGCCAGCATGCGGCGCGACAACGGCGGCAAGCAGATGAAGTCGGTCTGGCGCATGACCGCGCCGGGCAAGTCCGAGAAGCTCCACGGCAGCCACCCGACGCAGAAGCCCATCGACCTGCTCGCGCGCATCGTCGCGGCCAGCTGCCCGCCCGGCGGTGTGGTGCTGGACCCGTTCAACGGCAGCGGCACCACCGGCGTGGCCGCGTTGCGGGGCCAGGCGCGCTACATCGGCATCGAGCGCGAGCCGCAGTACCTCGAGCTCAGCCGCCGGCGTCTGGCGGCGGAGCTCGGCGATCGGCCGCGGCTCGTGCTCGCGGCCGAGTAGCACGGTGCGGGAGAACGCGTCGCGTTCGTCCCCGCCGGGCTACCCCTCCATGATCTCGGATTCCTTCTTCGCGATCGTGTCGTCGACGCTCTTGATCTCGCCGTCGGTCAGCTTCTGGATCTGCTCGAGCCCGCGCTTGAGATCGTCCTCCGACAGCGAGCCATCCTTCTGCGCGTCCTTGAGCAGCTCGTTGGCCTCGCGCCGGACCTGACGGATCGCGATCTTCGCCTCCTCGCCAGCGTCCTTGACGGTCTTGACCAGCTGCTTGCGGCGCTCCTCGGTCAGCGGCGGAATCGGCACCCGCACGACCACGCCGTCGTTGTTGGGGTTGAGCCCGAGCTGCGAGTTGTTGATGGCCTTCTCGATCGCCGCGATGGTGCTGCGGTCGTAGGGCTTGACCACGAGCAGCCGCGCGTCCGCGACGCTGACGGTCGCGACCTGCTTGAGCGGCAGCAGCGAGCCGTAGCTGTCGACCTTGATCTCGTCGAGTAGCGCGGGGTTCGCCCGGCCGGCGCGCACGCGCGAGAGCTCGCGCCTGAGCCGGTCGATGGCCTTGTCCATGCCGTCCTTCGCCAGTTGCACTGCCTCGTCGTTCATGTCGCTCCGTCGCTCGCGCAGGGTGGATGCGGCCGATGCCTCAGCGGGGCTCGACCGGTCCCACGATGGTACCCAAAGACTCGCCGCTGACCACCTTGCGGATGTTGCCGCGGCCCAGCATGTCGAATACGACGACCGGCAGGCCGTGCTCGCGGCACAGCGCGATGGCGGCCCCGTCCATGACCTGCAGGCCCCGCGCCAGCACCTCGACGTAGTCGAGCCGCTCGTAGCGGCGCGCGTCGGGGAACTTGGCGGGGTCGCGGTCGTAGACACCGTCGACCTTGGTCGCCTTGAGCAGCACCTCGGCGTGGACCTCGAGCGCGCGCAGGGCCGCGGCGGTGTCGGTCGTGAAGTACGGGTTGCCGGTGCCGGCGGCGAACAGCACCACCTGGCGGTTGGCGAGGTGATGCACCGCGCGCCGCTGGATGTAGGTCTCGCAGATGCCCTGCATCGGGATCGCCGAGAGCACCCGCGCGGGTACGCCGATGCGCTCGAGTGCGTCCTGCATCGCGAGCGCGTTGATCACGGTCGCGAGCATGCCCATGTGATCGGCGCCGGCGCGGTCCATGCCGCCGGCGGCGACGCTGACCCCACGCAGGATGTTGCCGCCGCCGATGACGACGCCGACCTCGGTACCGAACGCCGTCACGGCCGCAATCTCGGTCGCGATGGTGTTCAGCACCTCGGGGTCGATGCCGTAGCCCTTGCCCTGCAGCGCCTCGCCGGAGAGCTTGAGCAGGATCCTCTTGTAACGCGGAGTCGATGACACGGCAGGGCAGAGCCTACCCTGCCTGGTGCCTCAACCGCCAGCCATCGCGGCGACCTCGGCCGCGAAGTTGTCCTGCTTCTTCTCCAGGCCCTCGCCCAGCTCGTAGCGCACGAAGCGGCGGATCTGCACGTTCTCGCCGATCTTCGACACGAGCTCCTTGAGCACCTGCTCGATCGACTTCTTGTCGTCCTTCACGAACGCCTGCTCCAGCAGCACGCGCTCGGTGAACATCTTGTTGATCGAGCCCTCGACGATGCGATCGATGATCTTCTCCGGCTTGCCCTCGGCCAGGGCCTTCTCGCGCGCGATGCCCTTTTCCTTCTCGATCACCGCGGGGTCGAAGTCCTCGCGGCGCACGCAGTCGGGGTTCATCGCGGCGATCTGCATCGCGACGTCGTAGGCGAAGGCCTTGAAGTCGTCCGTCTTGGCGACGAAGTCGGTCTCGCAGTTGACCTCGAGCAGGACGCCCACGCGGTTGTTCGAGTGGACGTAGCTGATGATCACGCCCTCGGACGCGATGCGGCCGGCCTTCTTCGCCGCGGCCGCGAGACCCTTCTTGCGCAGGTACTCGACGGCCTTGTCCATGTCGCCGTCGGTCTCCTTGAGCGCGGCCTTGCAATCCATCAGGCCGGCGCCGGTGGAGTCACGAAGCTGCTTGACGAGTGCTGCACTGATTTCTGCCATGGTGTCCTCGTTGATCCCGGAAGGCTCCGGCTAGTCCTTGTCGGCCGCGAAGGTGTCCTCGTCGGCATCCGGGGTCGCGGCGGCCTCGGGCGTGGGCAGGGGGCCGCGGCGCGACACCACCTCGACCTTGGGACCGTCGCCGCCGGTCATGACGCGGATGGTCTCGGGCGCCTCGTCGTCGTGCGCCGACATCACCGCGCGGGCCTTGCCGATGCGGCCGCCCTCGACGCACGCCTCCGCGATCTTGGTGCAGAAGAGCTTGATCGAGCGGATCGCGTCGTCGTTGCCGGGGATGATGTGCGTGATGAGGTTCGGGTCCGCGTTGGTGTCCGCGACCGCCACGACCGGGATCTTCAGGCGGTTGGCCTCGGCCACCGCGATGTGCTCCTTGGCCGGGTCGATCACGAAGATCGCGCCCGGCAGGCGCGGCATGTCCTTGATGCCGCCGAGGTTGCGCTCCAGCTTCTGCCGCAGGCGGTCCATCTGCAGGACCTCCTTCTTGGTCAGCTTGCCGAAGGTGCCGTCCTCGGACATGCGCTCGAGGCCGCGAAGCTTGTCGATCGACTGCTTCACGGTCTTCCAGTTGGTCAGCGTGCCGCCGAGCCAACGCGAGGCGACGTAGTAGTGACCCGCGCGCTGGGCCTCGCTCACCATCACGTCCTGCGCCTGCTTCTTGGTGCCGACGAACAGCACCGGCTGGCCGTCCGCGGCGACCGAGCGCACGAAGGCGTACGCGCGGCGGAACAACGCGGCAGTCTGCTGCAGGTCGATGATGTGGACGCCGCCGCGCGCACCGTAGATGTACGGCGCCATGCGGGGGTTCCAGCGGTCGGTGCGGTGGCCGAAGTGGACGCCCGCCTCGAGCAGCTGCTTGATGGTGATGATGCGCTGGGCTTCTTCGAGGGCGTGCTGCGACGCCTCGCGATCGTTCGTGCTTTCCATGGCTTCCTCGTGGCGTTGGGCCGCTGCAGTCGTCGTCGGTGCGCCAGCCCTCGCGAGACTCGCGAGGACCTTGTTTCAAACCGCGGTTGCGGTCACGCCGAGGCGCCCTCGGACTGCATGGGTGATTGGGAGGCGCGGTTGGTAGCACGCCGGGTCGACCGGGGCAAGCCGGCGCCGCGGCGCCACGGCTGCGCCCGCGCGGCCCGAACGCGAACCCGCCCGCGGAGCGGCCGCGGCCGGGCCCGAGGCCCGGCGGCCGGGCGCGGCGGCCCGGGCGGCGGGCCACCGCCGCGCGGGTGGTCGCGCCTGCGCCGCACCGTATAGGGTCGAGGTGACGACCCATGCGGCGAGCCAGGCGCTGCACGCGGGCGAGCCCGTGCACGGCGGGTCGTGGTCGCCGGGGCTGCGCGGCGCGGCGGCGCGGCGGGTGCCATGGGTGACGCTGTCGCTGTGCGTGCCAGCGATCGTGCTGCTCGCGTCGGTGCAGGCGGGGTGGCTGCCCGAGACGCTCGCAGGTGCCAAGGCCGTCGATCTCGCCGACGCGGTCCACGTGGTCGAGCTGGGCGCACGCAGCACGGCGCTGGTCGGCGACGCCAGCGAGCGTTGGCGGCTGTTGACCGCGCACTTCGTGCACACCTCGTGGACGCACCTGCTGTTCAACCTCGCGTTCCTGTTCCCCGCCGGCGGTGCGATCGAGCAGATCGTGCGGCGCATCGACTACGCGATCCTGGTGCTCGTCGCCGCGACCGGCTCCGCGGTCGCGAGCCTGATGTTCACGCCGCAGGTGTCGGCCGGCGCCTCGGGCATCGTCTTCGGCGTGCTCGGGGCCGCGGTCGTGGTGGGCCTGCGCCACCGCCATCGCCTCGGGCCCCGCATCCGCCACCACTTCGGCGTGTGGGTGCTGCCGTTTCTGCTCGTCACGCTCGCGGTCACCGTCGGCAATCCCACGGTCGATCACGCCAGTCACCTCGGGGGTCTGCTCGCGGGCATGGCGTTCGCGCCGTGCCTGCGCTTGCGGCTGCACGCGCCGATCGAGCGCTCGTCGGCCGCCAACGTCGTCGCGGGCACGGCCTGCGCCGCGGCGCTGCTGTGTGCACCGGCGCTGGCGCGCGGCGGTGCAGCGGCCCGCGTCGATCTCGGCCACGGTTGGACGGCCGACGTGCCCGCGCAGTGGGATCATCGCTACGGCCCGCTCGGCGAGCTCGAGTGGATCACCGCCGGCGGCATGGTCGTGATGACCGCGGGCGAGGCGCCCGCGCCCGCGACCATGCACGCCGACGCGGCCGTGGCGTGGTACCGCGAGCACCGGCTCGAACCGCTGACCGCGGTGGGCCGCACGCTCGACGTGCGCGAATTGTCAGTGCGGCCCCCGTCGCCCCTGCCCGCCGGGGCGATCCACGCCCGTTTCGCCTACCGGCGTGAGCAGACGCCCATGATCCGCGACGTCGTGTTCGTGCCCGCGGCCGGGTCCACGCGGATGTTCGTGCTGAGCCTGGAGCTGCCGCGGCCGTGGGCCGAGCGCTACGACGAAACCCGTACGGCGCTGCTCGGGTCGCTGCGCGCACCGCGGCCCTCGACGCCGCGGGTAACTCGGATCTCCGTCGCTGCGATAGAGTAGCGCCGCCGCTCCCCATGCGCCCCGTCCTCTCGCTTCTGCTCGCGCTCGCCGCGGGGGCCCTGTCCACGTCGGCGTGCTACGCCGATCGCCAGCCGCCGCCGTCCTTCCGTTACACGTGCGAGGCCGACTCGGACTGTCACTCGAACCAGAAGTGTCTCGCCGGGCTGTGCGAGGTGCCGTGCACGCTCGAGACCTTCGCGGACGTGTGCCTCGACGACAGCCACCTGTTCTGCTTCAACGGCGTGTGCTCGAGCGGCTGCGAGGTCGGCAAGGACACCTGCCCCAGCGTGCAGGAGTGCATCGAACTGCCCGTGGATCTCGGCAGCGGCGGCGGTGGCTTCCTCAGCAGCGGCAGCAGCGACACGGTGCTGGGCGTGTGCGGTCGCATGTGCGACGCGAGCAACCCCTGCGGCAAGGATCAGCTCTGCCTCGAGGGCTTCTGCCTCGAGACCTGCGAGACCTCGGAGACCTGCATCACCGGCTTCTCGTGTCTGGCCGGCGTGTGCGTGCCCGATGCGATCGCGACCACCACCGACGGCAGCCAGGACACCGGCGACGCGCAGAGCAGCGGCGGCGACGCGAGCTCGGGCGGCGGCTCCGGTTCGTCGGGCGGCTCGAGCGGCAGCGGAGGTGCGACGTGAAGCGCCTGGTCGTGCTGCTGACCTTGCCCGCGTTCGCGTGCACCGGCCGACTCGCCGTGCCCGCGGCGATGGACCCCGCCGCCGCGGTCGCGCCCGTGGCCGCGCGCGTCGACACGCTCGAGGATCCCGCGCCCCCGCCTCCGCCGGCGCCGCAGACCGTCAGCGCCGACGACGACGCCGGCGTGACGACCGTGCCGCCCGCGCCCGATCTCGACAATCGTCCGGATCGCCAGCGCACGCGCAACGGCTTGTTCTGGACCGGCGTGGCGCTCGCGGCCATCGGCGGCGCCGCGTTCGTGGGCACCGCCGTCGGCGGCCGCGTGACCCAGGGCCAGCTCGACAAGGGCTACCGCAACGACGATCTCACCATCGATCGCGAGTCGACCCTGCGCGACCGCGGCAAGGGCTTCAACATCGGCGCATCGGTGACCGGGTCGATCGCGCTGGTCGGCATCGCGATGCTCGCGATCGTCTACGGCGTCGACTACGCCCGCTGCGGCACCATCGCCAAGCGTCGCAAGGACTGCCGCCCGCGCTGAGCGCGCGCTGGCATCGCGCGCCGCTCACAGCCAGCCCTTGGCCCGCGCGAGCGCGGCGGCCTCTGTGCGGTTCTTGGCGCCGAGCTTGCCGATCGCGCTCGAGAGATAGTTGCGCACCGTGCCCTCCGACAGGCCCAGCACGCGCGCGACCGCGTCGGTGCTGGCACCGCTCTCGGCCGCGCGCAGCACCTGTCGCTCGCGCACCGTCAGCGGATCGGGCTCGGCCACCGCCTCGGCCGCGAGCTCGGGATCGACGATGCGCTGCCCGGCCTTGACCCCGCGGATCGCCGCGGCCAGCGTGGACGCGGGCGCGTCCTTGAGCACGTAGGCCGCGGCGCCGGCCGCCAGCGCGCGCTTGAGATAGCCTGCGCGCGCGAACGTGGTCAACACGACCACGCGCAGCTGCGGCAACAGGTCGCCGCGCCGCGGCGCACAGGTCGATCTCGTTCATGCCCGGCATCTCGACGTCGGTGACCAGCACGTCGGGCGCCAGGCTCGCCATCGCCTCGAGCGCGGCCGCACCGCTGCCGAACTCACCCACGACCGAAAGGCCCGGCTCGATCCCCAGCAGCGCCGCGAGGGCACCGCGGACCATGCCCTGATCCTCCACCAACACCACGCGGATCATGTCGAGACCTCCGCCGGTTGCGGCCGCGGGAACGCCAGACGGATGCGCGTGCCGCCGGCGGCGGCGAGCTCGAGCCGCCCGCCCAGGGTCGTGACGCGCTCGCGCATGCCGGTCAGGCCCGCGCCGACGCGGCCGTCGGCGCCGCGACCGTCGTCGACGATGACCACGCCGATCTCGTCGCCGTCGTCGAAGAACTCGACGTCGCAGCGCCGCGCCGACGCGTGGCGCACGATGTTGGTGACGGCCTCGCGTAGCGCCAGCGCCAGCGCACCCTCGCGTGCGGCGTCGAGCCGCGGCGCGACCAGCTCGGGGCCACCGTCGCAGTGCAGCGCGACGCCGGCGGCCGCGAGCGCACGCGCGGCGTTGTCGAGCTCGAGCCGCAGGCCCGCACCGCTGCCGACACGATAGCCCCGCACCGCCGTGCGCACCTCCGCGAGGCACTGCCGCGCGACCGTCTGCACGTCGACGAGCTCGTCGCGCACCCGCGCGCGGTCGTCCTCGAGCAGGCGCTCGGCCAGCTCGGCCTTGAGCGCGATGACCGACAGCGAGTGGCCCAGCAGGTCGTGCAGATCGCGACCGATGCGCTCGCGCTCGGCGATGCGGGCGAGCGCGTCGACCTCCTCGCGGGCGAGCCGCAGGTGCGTCAGCTGGCGCTGGCGCACGACCTGCTGCACGCCGAGCATGCCGACCCTCAGGGTCGTGAACACCGCCGGGCCCCAGAAGTAGATCGTCGGCTGCAGCCACACGCTGGTCGCGATCGCGGCCGCGGTCATGGCCACGGTCGCGGCGATGCCCCGGCCGGCGCGATCGCTGGCACTGCCGGCCGCGTAGGCGCCGAAGCCGAAGAACGAGCCCGCGCAGACGTTGACCGGCGCGATCGCAGCGCCCAGACCGGCCATGGCGAAACCGATCGCGACCCGCCGCGCGCCATGGACCCAGTAGCTCGCGAGGTACAGCGGCAGGAACACGACCACGGCCACGGTCGTGAGCGCGTACGCCGACCATGCCTCGTCGGTGAAGACCGGGCCGAAGAACGGGAACGCGATGTACGCCAGCCAGACCCACGGCGCCCAGCCGAGATCGGGATCGTCGGGCAACAGCCGCGGCAATGGCACCAGTGGACTATAGCGCGCGAGCGCGACGAGGTCTGCCGCACACCATGACAGCCGTCATGTCCGAGTGATGACGCGCGTCGGCCTCTCGTCGCAGCGTGGTGGCGCAGGCTGCATGACGTGCAGCTACTCATCGCAGTCCTCTCGTCGTTCTCGTGCTTCGCCGCCGCCGACGGTGCGTCGACGGCCCCGTCCGAGGTCACCGCGCCGCATCGCGGGCCCGAACCGGTCGCGCCGGTGCTCGACGCCGCGTGGTCGCGCGACGTCAACCGGCGCGCGCGCGGGCTCGGCCTGGGCATGCGCCAGGGTCTTTGGGGGCGCTCGTTCGCGCAGGCGTTGCACCTCGACGTGCCCTTCGGTCGGCGCGTGGGTCAGTTCTTCGGCCTGCGGCTGCAGGGCATCATCGTGCACGCCGGCGAAGGTCATCGCTACGACGGCGTGGTCATGGGCGGGCTCGAGCTGTTCGGTCGCTCGCCGGTGATGGGCGGGGTCGTGCGCTTGTACGGCGGCGGCGGCGTGTGGGCCGGAGGTCGCATCGCGCCGACCAGCGAGGGCCGCACCTGGGGCGTCGCCGGCGGTGGCCACCTCGGCATCGAAGCCTTCGCCGCGCCGTCGTTGGCGTTCGCGGTCGAGATCGGCGGACAGTCGCCGGTGCACGCGCTGGGCTACGACGGCGGTCCGAGCGTGATGGGCGGCATCCACGTGTACTTCGGCCGCTGAGTCTTCAGGGACGAAGCTCGCTTCCTCCCCGTCGCGCCGGCGAAGCCGTCGCACGTCCCGTGCTTGCGGTCGCTGTCGCGACGAGCCTGCCAGCATTCGCTCTCAGGCTCTGGGCCCGCGCGCGGCGGGTGCTACCCTGCGCCGCGGCATGAGCGAACCGCCCGCGTCGCCGCCCCCCGAGCTGCCGCTGCCCTCGGCGCGCGTGCTGCTGGGCGGCGTGCTGGCCCTGGTCGCGGTGGTGTTCCTGCCGACGCTGTGGTTCGGCTTCGTCTACGACGACCACTGGACGCTGCTCGCCAACGGCTTCCTGCGTTGTCCCGAGGAGCTGGGCCTGCTGCTGCAGCCCGAGGCCACCGCGCGCCACGTGCCCGACGCCTCGCGCCCGGTCGCGGTCGCGTTCGACGTGCTCTCGGTGCAGCTGCTGGGCGCGCGGCCGTTGCCGCACCACCTGATCTCGCTCGCGCTGCACACCGGTTGCACCGCCGCGCTCGCGCTGTGGCTGCGCCGCCGCGGCGTCGCGGCGATCGACACTGCGGTGATGGCCGCGATCTTCGGCACGCTGGCGATCCACGCGGAGGTCGTGGCGGTGGTGTCGTACCGCGAGGACCTGCTCGCGACCGGACTGGGTCTGCTCGCATGGGTCGCCGCGGACGCGGCCGCGCGCGACGCAACGCCCGCGCGCGCGCGGTCGCTGGTGGCCGCGGCAGTGCTCGCGGCGCTCGCCTGCGGCGCGAAGCTCAGCGCCGCGCCGCTGTGGTTGATCTGGCCGCTGACCGCCCGGCTGGGTCCGGGCCCGGCGCTGCCGCGCTGGCGTGCGCCGACGCTGGCGATGGCGCTGGGCACGGTCGTCGCGCTGGCGCAGCAGCAGCACGTGCTCGGGGGGTTGTCGCCCTACGAGACCCAGGTCGGGATCCACGCGGCTGGCTTCTCGCGCGCGGCGGTCACGGCCGCGAGCGTGCAGATCCACCTGGGCTACCTGCAGCAGATGCTGCTGCCGCTGGGGCTGTCGGCGGAGTACGTCGATGCGCCGGCGTCGTGGCGCGATGCAGCGACGTGGCTGGGCGCGGCGGGGCTGGGCCTCGCGCTCGCGCACGCGATCGCGATGCGACGCACGCGGCCGCTGTGGGCCGCCGTCGCGATCGGCACCGCGCTGGCGTGGTTGCCGACCGCGAACCTCGTGCCGATGCCCAACATGCGCGCCGATCGCTTCGCCTACGGTCCGAGCGTGCTCGTCGCGGTCGGCCTCGGTGCGGCGTTGCTCGCCCTCGGCCTCGCGCTCGCGCGACGCACCGGCAAGCCCGCGCTGCGCCTGGCACCCGCGCTCGCGTTCGTGGTGCTGCAGGGTGCGTTCGCCCAGGCCGCCGCGAGCGCGTACAAGAGCGACGCGCGGCTGTGGGAGGTCGCGCTGCAGCGAGCGCCCGACTCGGCCCGCGCCCACGCGCTGCTGGGTGAGCTCGCGATCGCGACCCTGCGCCGCGGTGGCGAGGCCGAAGGCGACCCGGTGGTGTGGGCCCGCGCGCAGGCGCACTGCTTGCGTGCGTTGGCCCTGGCACCCGACGACGCCCTGCCGCATCTGTGCGCGGCGCGGCTCGCGGTCCAGCGCAAGCAGTGGTCGGCGGCGCACGCGTCGGTCGAGGCGGCTCTGGACCGCGCACGGGCGCGCGAGGATCGGATCCTCATGGCGCTCGCGAGCGTCACGCTCGACGTACCCGAGCTGCCCTACGCCGAGCGGGTCGCCCGGGTCGACGCTCTGCTGACGCGGGCACTGCGCGAGTTTCCTTACGCCTCCGAGGTGGCGGCCGCGGGCGGGCGCCTGATGCACCGGCTCGGCCGCCCGGCGCAGGCCCTCGCGCTGTACCAGCGTGCAAGAAAGCTCCGCCCCGAGCGTTGGGACGTGGCGCTGTGGGGACTGGAACTGGCGCTCGATCTCGGCGATGCTGCGGCCGCGCTCACCCTGTGGGAACGCGGTGAGGACCTGTGGTCCGAAGCCGACCCCAAACTGGTCGACGCCGCCCGCTCGCGGGTGTACGACGCCCAGCGCATCTTCGCCAAGACCCCGCCGCTCGAGCCCTTGCCCCTCATCGATCTCCTGCCCGAGCTGCCGACCGACCGCGACGTCCGCTGAGCCCCGAGCGGCCGAAGCGCACCTGACCCGAGAGACCTTCGCATGATCATCCGGAAGTTCTGTGCCTTGCTCGTCTTCGTGGCCTTCGCGATCGCGGTCGGTGGCATGGCCTGCTCGAACACCGTGCAGCCGCTCGACAACGCCGACGAGACCGACGGCGCGACCTGATCGCCGCTCACGCCGCGATTCGCCGACGCCGCCGCGGTCCGCTCTCGCGTCTCAGCGCGCGGGCGCTTGCGCGAACAGCTCCGAGTTCGCCATCGGCACGAAGGCCGGGCGCTGCTCCGGATCGAGGTGGCAGTGCGCCGGGCAGCCGCAGTGGTCCAGGCGCACCTCGACCGCAGCGGCCGCACGGCGAACCGCGTGACGCAAGGACGCGTCCGCCATCGGCGACAGGTGCACGCCGCCGGCCGGCAGCGCCTCGGGGCGCTCGGGGTCGATGCCGTAGGCCCGCGCACACGCCGAGACCTGCGCCCAGGGCACCACCTGCGTGAGCGCGCGCAGCCGCGGTGCGGTGAGCCGACCGAGCACCGCGTGCGCGTCGCGGAGATCCGCGGCCGCGACGTGGCGCACCAGCATCGTGATCGCGCGCTCGTCCGCGATCGCGGGCAGCAGCGGCCCGAGCCACGCGCCGACCTCGAGCTCGCTGGCCCGCAGGTGCTGCGCGTGCTGCAGCAGCGCCGCGGCCGGTGAGGCCGACGGTCCCAACAGCGCAGCGCCGACGGCCGGCTGCAGGTCCGCCAGCTCGAGCAGCACGGTGACGCCGTGCCGCCGCGCGCAAGCCACGACCTCGCGCGACAGCGGCACGCAGGTGCGCACGATGGCGCGGCGGCCGTGGGACACGATCCACTCGAGCGCGGGCTCGACCCACGCGGCGTGATCGCGCTCTGCGACCCGCACGAGGATCGCGCGGACCCCGTCCGCGCCAGCCTCGCGCTCCGCGACGATCGACGCCAGCGCCAGCTCGGCCGCGCCCGGACCCGCGTCCTCGCCTTGCCGCGGCTGCGCGCCCACGAGCAGGCTGCGCCCCGCGCACGATGCGAACTCCCCGAGCAGCTGGAACGCGGTCGCCATGGCCTCGCCCGGGTCCGCGCCCAGGCCTGTACATCTGTATAGCTCGACGGCGAGGCGGTGCAAGTCCAGCCGTGGCCCGATCGCCGCCGTCGCGGCTTTTCCGCGGTCGTAGGCCGGTTTCATGGTACAGCGACCATGTCTACGGCGGCCCGGGCCCACGGTCCGCGCCCGCCGTCCGCGAGGCTTTCGACTTGTCCATCGAACCGTCCACCGACTCCACCGGCGCGCCCCCGGCGTCGTCACGGCCGGCCCCGCCGCGCACTCCGGGTACGGTGCTCATGGACGCCATCGACCCCGACGCGCTCAAGGTCGTCCGCCGGCTGCTGCAAGCCGGCCACGAGGCCTATCTCGTCGGCGGCTGCGTCCGAGACCTCTACCTGGGGCGGCGCCCCAAGGACTTCGACATCGCGACGAGCGCCACGCCCGAGGCGATCCGCCGTCTGTTCCGCAACAGCCGGATCATCGGCCGCCGCTTCAAGCTCGCCCACGTGTTCTTCGGCTCGAAGATCATCGAGACCAGCACGTTTCGCACCGCGCCGCAGCAGAGCGAAGACGATCCGCTGATCACCGCCGACAACGAGTGGGGCAGCGTCGAAGACGACGCGCGCCGGCGCGACTTCACCATCAACGGCCTGTTCTTCGACGTCGAGACCGAGAAGATCGTCGACTTCGTCGACGGCATGGCCGACCTCGACGCGCGGATGATCCGCACCATCGGCGATCCCGGGCTGCGCTTCCGCGAGGATCCGGTGCGGATGATCCGTGCGGTGAAGTTCGCCGCGCGGCTCGACTTCGACTTCGAGCCGCAGACCTGGGCCGCGCTGCTCGAGGTCGCGCCGGACATCGTCAAGTGCAGCAAGGCCCGAGTGCTCGAAGAGATCTACAAGCTGCTGCGCGGTGGCGCGTCGCGGCGCAGCTTCGAGCTGTTGCTCGAGGCGGGCCTGTTCGAGCACATGCTCGGACCCTACCTGCGCCAGTTCGGCGAGCCCGGACCGGCCAAGGCCGCGCTGCTCGAGGCCGCGCGCACGCCCGGCGACGGCGACGCGCTGGCGCCCGAGCGGCTGTTGTTCGGGCTGCTGGGCGCGCTCGATCGCTACGTGCAGCAGACCGACGACGCGGTCATCAACGGCGTGCTGCATGCGGCCCTGTTCGCGCCCCTGGTGGGGCGCGAGCTGGCCACCGGTGCGCGCCAGAACCTCGATCGCACCATCGACACGCGCATGGGCGCGGTCGGTGCGACGGTCGGCCTCGCGCGGCGTGATCGCGAGCTGGGACGGCAGATCCTCATGGCCCACCAGCGCCTGATCGAGCCCGGCGCGCGGCGCCGCCGTCCCAGCCTCGCGGGGCGGCAGTACTTCCACGATGCGCTGGTGTTCCTGGGCCTGTGGGTCGATGCCATCGGCAACGGCCACACCGCGCTGCAGCGCTGGCAGTCGCTCGCGAGCGGTGCTCCGGCGGCCGAGCCCGAGCGCCAGCAGCGTCGCCGTCGTCGGCGATCGGGCCGCCGACGCGGCGGTCCGACCCGCCCGAAGGCGGGGGCGAAGCCCGCGCGGGCGACTCGTGAGCCGCGGGCGTGCGAGCACGGCCACCCGCGCGCCCCGATCGTCGCGCGGCCGAGCGCGAGCGGCTGCTCGAGGCCGGCACCCGCGATCACTACGAGGACGCGGCGCTGTACGACTACGAGTACAGCGACCGCACCACCGACATCCGCCACTACCGCAAGCTCGCGCGCCAGCTGGGCGAGGCCCGCCGCGTGCTCGAGCTGGGCGCCGGCACCGGACGCATCTCGGTCCCGCTCGCGCGCGACGGCCACGAGGTCATCGCGCTCGACGCGATGCCGGAGATGCTCGCGGTGCTCCAGCGCACCAGCTTGCGCCTCGGGTTCGCCGAGCGCCTGCGCCCGCTGCAGGCCGACATGCGCGACGTACCGCTGCGCGACGGCGAGGTCGATCTCGTCATCGCGCCGTTCAACGCGCTGATGCACCTGTACACCTGGCAGGACCTGCTCGCGTGCTTCCGCGAGGCCCACCGCGTGCTGCGACCGGGTGGCATCTTCGCCTTCGACGTGCAGATCCCCGACCTCGAGTGGCTGCGCTGGGATCCCGAGGCCCGCCACGCGGTCACGCGTTTCGTCCATCCGGTCACGCGCGAGACGCTGATCTACTCGACCAACCATCGCTACGATCCGCAGACCCAGGTCTGCCACATCCGCATCTTCTACGACGAGGCCCCGCCCGCGGGCCGCCGCTTCGTGCCACCGGCCAAGCCCAAGCGGCTGGTCCACCTCGCGCACCGACAGATCTTCCCCGAGGAGGTTCGCATGCTCGTCGCCACAGCCGGCTTCGAGCTCGACAGCCTCACCGGCGACTTCGACGATCGTGCGCTGCGCGACGCGAAGGACTCGCAGGTCGCGATCTGCAGCCGCGCATGATCGCGGGCGCGGCTCAGCCCGCCGTCGGCGGCAGCCGTGCAAAGTCCAGCTGCATGGTCATCGCGCCGCTGGTCACCACGCGGTGCGTGACGCCGGGCGGGATCCACAGCACCGCCGGTGCGACCAGATCGCGCGTGCACCCGATCGCGTCCGCCACGAAGGCCAGGCGCCCCTGCTGCAGCTCGAGCCGGCCCCACACGCCCGGGCGCAGGCGATGCTCGCCGCGCAGCCCCGCCGGCAGGGTCTGCTGGTCGAAGTGCTGGGTCTTGTAGATCTCGAGGCCGTCGGGCGGTTCGCACTGGGCACAACGACCGCACTCGATCGACTGGCCGATCCGGGCGTTGCGCTCGGCCTCGTCGAGCAGCCACGGCATCGAGCTCAGCGGCGGTCGGTGGCGCAGGTGTCGACGGTGGCCGCAGTCGAGCCGCGCAATCCATTCGCCCGCGTCGTCGCGTTCGATCGCGAGCATGATGCGCGGCACATCGGTCGTGGTCGTCATCGTCGCGTGCGCCATCGTACGCCAGCGCGCGCCGGCCCGGTGGCGTCACAACCCCGGCGGTGGGGCATCCATCCCACCATGACGCGCCCGTTCGCCCTCGCCCTGTTCGCGCTCGCCCTCTCGAGCCCCGCGGCCGCCGCACCGAAACCGCAGGGGGCAGCCCCGGTGGCGAAGCCCGGCATCAACCCCGCGGCCGCCGCGAACGCAGCGCTCATCAAGCCCAAGTATGTGCTCTCGATCCAGTTCGTGCGCACGGCCGACGACGACGGTGGCCGCGCCAGCACCCTGACCAAGGCCAACGCCGAAGCGGCGATCGCCCGCGCCAACGCGGTCTACGCCCGCAAGGGCGGCGACGTGGCCTTCACGCTGCACCCGGCATCGAACTTCGACGCGGTGATCGAGTCGACCAAGCTCAACCGCGACTGCATCCTCGCCGCGGGCCAGACCGACGCGACCATCAACGCCAACACCGACGGCGACCTCGACAACAACGGCACCGTCGGCGACGACGCCGATCGCGACAAGCTGTGCGACTACACCACCGCGACCAACGCACGTACGGCCTACGCCGTCGCCCGTGCCGATCGCATCATCGTGTACTCGCGCGGCGGCAACGATGCCGTGGCGTGGGACGCCAACGCGGGCCACTGGTCGGCCTCGCATCCCAGCGGCGGCGCCTCGTCGGCCGACGGCTTCTACGTGCGCATGCCCAAGAACTTCGGCGACGACACCCTGCTCGCGCACGAGGTCGGCCACTACCTCCACACGGCGCACACCTTCGGGCCCAACCCCGCGACCGTCGCCGAGGCGAAGGCGCTGATGGAGCAGTGGGTCAAGGACCACCCCGGCGACGATCCGGCCAAGGTCTTCGACGGCGACAGCCGCGTGAAGTACGAGGTGCTCGACACCCCGCCCGATCCCCGCGCGACGATGTTGATCGCGGCCAAGGGCGGCGATGGCTGCGACCCCGACCCCGCCTACGGTCGCATCACGATCCCGGTCAAGGTCGGCAACACCACCAAGAACGTCACGCTCGAGCCCGACCGCGCCCTGGTCATGAGCTACTTCAAGGGTTGCCCGGGCTTCGATCACTACCAGAGCAAGGGGCAGTACGAGCAGATCCACAAGGCGTTGCTGTCGGGCAACCGCCGCGCGCTCGTCGAGGGCGATCCCAGCTCCTGCTACGACAACGGCTACGACCCCGGCACCGTGGTCAGCACCGAGCAACAGCTGGCGGCGTTGCTGCGCAAGATCAGCAAGTGCTTGATCCTGAGCAGGCGGGTCATGCCGTGGGAGCCGGTCGAGCTCGACATCTACGCGCCGGTCGAGCAGCTCCCGCGAGGATTCAAGTCACAGGGTGGCATCGCCGTCCACCCGCAGCGCGAGCTCGATCTGATCCGGACGCTGCGACGCGCCGAGGTCGAGGAGTAGCTGCCACGCGATGGCGCGCTCAGCCGCTGGTCGGCGGGCGCGCGATCTTCAAGCACGCGTGCGGCGGCACCTGCTCGGCGGGCGCGTCGGCCTTGCCGTCCTGCGCCTTGCCGTCCTGCGCCTTGCCACCCTCGGCCTTGCCACCCTCGGCCTTGCCGTCCTCGGGCCCGGGATCCTCGCCGGGCGCCGAGACGTTGAGGCATGGCCGCGGCTTGCCCTCCTCGGGCGGCCGCTGGATGTCGAGACACGGCTGCGGCTTCGCCTTCGACTCCGTCGGTCCCGGCACCCGCTGCACGTCGAGGCACGGCTGCGGCTTGGTACACGCGACCCCACCGGTGGCGAGGCTCGACAACGCGATCGCGACGAAGCGCTGGCGTCGCGCCAAGATGGCGGCGCGATCGGGATCGTCGGTACTCATCCACGGCAGCGTACCACGCAGGCCGCGGCCCGCGACGGTTTGCCGGCGGCGCCGCGGCGGCACTACGATCCACCGCATGTCCGCGCTGCAACGCCCGGTCCCCGCGGCCGCGCCGTGGGCCGAACCGCTGCTGAGCTACGGCGTCACCGGCACCAACGGCAAGACCTCGACCTGCGCGCTCATCGGCGCGTGCCTGCGCGCCGCCGGACGCAACGTGCTGGTGGTCGGCACGACCGGCGCGTTCCTCAACGACGCCGAGCAGGACAAGGGCAGGAACTTCGCCGACTTCACCGCGCTGATCGAGCGCGCGGCCGCGGCCGGCTGCCGCGACGTCGTCATCGAGACCACCAGCTTCGGCCTGCAGATGGGCTACGCCAAGAAGTGGCGCTTCGACGCCGGCGTGTTCACCAACCTCTCGCCCGATCACCTCAAGACCCACGGCACCTGGGAGAACTACCTCGCGGCCAAGGCCCAGCTGTTCCTGCACCTGGGCCCCGGCCGGCCCATGGTGCTCAACGCCGGCGACGTGCACGCGACCTACATCGATCGCGCGTCGCCAGCGGACGTGCGGCGACTGTGGTTCCACTCACCCGCACGGGGCCCCGCACTGGTGCCCGCGGATCTCGAGGCCGAACGCGTCGAGGTCGATCGCGACGGCACCGTCGTGCCGCTGCGCCCCTCGGCCATGGCCGAGGCCCTGGGCGGCAGCTTGCGCGTGCGGATGATCGGCGAGGTCTTCGCCGAGAACGCGCTCGCGGCCGCGTGCGCCTGCTTCGCCACCGGCGTGGATCCGGCCGCGATCACGGCCGGACTCGCGGCCTGTCCCGTGGTGCCGGGTCGGTTCGAGGTGCTCTCGCGCGCGCCGCTGGTGGTGGTCGACTACGCCCACAGCCCCGACGCACTCGAGCGCACCTGCGCGACCGCGCGCTCGCTGGTGCGCGGCCGCGTCATCCTGGTGTTCGGCGCGGGCGGCGAGTCGACGCCGGGCAAGCGTGGGCCCATGGGCGCGATCGCAGCGCGCGTCGCCGACTGGGTCATCGTGACCAACGACAACCCACGGCGCGAGGATCCCCAGCGCATCGCGGCGATGATCGAGGCCGGCGCCCGCGACGGCGGCGGGCCGGCCCGCATCGAGCGCGAGCTGGATCGCGGACGCGCCATCGCCCGCGCGATCGCGGCCGCCGGCGCCGACGACATCGTGGTCGTGGCCGGCATGGGTCACGAACGTGGCCAGCGCATCGGCGACACCGTGCTGCCGTTCTCGGATCGCGACGAGGTCCTGCGGCTCACCGGCGGCGGTTGATCGCGAAGCAGTCGAGCTCGGCCGAGTCCTCGTCGTACTGGTGGCTGCGGTTGCGCGCCAGCGCCGACACCAGGTACCCGCGCAGGGTGGTCGCCGGCATCAGGCGCAGCTGCACACCGCCGAAACCGGTGGTGTCGAACACCTGCAAGCCGCGATTTCCCGGCGGCGCGATCACGATCATCATGTGGTGGTAGTAGCGGACGTCGCCCTTGCTGCGCGAGCGATGCGACACGGTGCACACGTGCACGAGGCCGGCCTGCTGCAGCGGCGCGATGGCCTCGACGCTGTCGGGCACCACGTGCAGGCGCGTGGGTGCCGACGCGGTCGCGCCGGCGGCCTCGGCCGCGCGCGCGGTCGCGACGATGGCGTGCAGGCCGAAGTCCTGCGCCGCACAGGCGGCCGGCGCAGGGTCACCCAGGGCCGCGAGCACGCCGTCGTCGCAGTGGCGCAGCGACGCCATCGTGAGCTCGGGCGCCAGGATCGCGCGGATGCCCTCGAGGTAGCCTCCGGCGCAGCCCAGTTGGTGCTCGTCGGGGTCTTGCAACACGATCGCACCGGCATCGCTGCGCACGAAGCCACGCGGGCCGTCGAGTTCGGTGCGAACGAAGCCGGTGTTGTCCCAGTCCTCGAGCGACGCCCAGCGATAGGGCGCGAGCGTCTTCGCCAGCGCGCCGAGCACGAGATCGGCCCGGGCACCGCGGGCGTAGGCGCCGCGCAGCGCCGGGGTGATCTCGGGGTAGAAGCTCCACGACTCCGGCTCGGCCCGGCTGTAGGATCCGGCCGGCGGCAACGCGACCGCACGCGCGCGCTCGGGCGCCGCGCGCTCGGGCGCCGCGCGCTCGGGCACCGCGTCGCTCGGCACCGCAGGCACCTCCGCGGCGAGCGAGGGCGCGGCAGCAGGCGCCACCGGCTCGCCGCAGCCCAGCGCGGCGACGAGCCCGAGCGCGCCGCGCCGCGCCGCGTTCAGCAGTTGGCCTCGTCGGTGCCGTCTTCGCAGTCCGGGATCGTGTCGCACACCCGCGACATCGGCAGCGTCACGGTGCCGTCGCACATGAAGCAGTCGACCTCGTCGCTGCCGGTCATGTCCTCGCAGTCGGGGAAGCCGTCGCACCCG
This sequence comes from Nannocystaceae bacterium, assembly GCA_046351635.1. GTDB lineage: Bacteria > Myxococcota_A > Polyangia > Nannocystales > Nannocystaceae > Xiheibacterium. Next base: position 72,599 of record JAXLYC010000020.1, read on the forward strand.
TACGCGGCCGGGATCGTCGTGCCATCTTCGCACATGAACGTCGCTCCGCCCATGCAGTCGCCGGTCATCTCGTCCTCGCCGCCCTCGCAGTCGGGGAACTCGTCGCAGACGTAGAAGCTCGGGATCACGGTGCCGTCTTCGCACATGAAGCCGCAGCCCTCTTGGGTCTCGTCTTCGAAGCCCTCGCAGTCGGGCACGCCGTCGCAGATCTGCGCCGGCGTCACCACGGTGCCGTCGGCACACATGAGATCGCCACCGGTGGTGCCACCGCTGTCGGCCCCGCTGGTGCTCGCGTCGGTGCCGGTGCCGTCGGTGCCCATCGTGCCCGCGGTGCCACCAGTGCCGTCGGTGCCCATCGTGCCCGCGGTGCCGCCGGTGCCCGCGCTGTCGGTCTGGCTGCCGCCGCCGGTTTCACCGTCGTCGTCGTTGGTGGTGAGAATGCAGCCGCTGAGCAACGAGGCGGCGGCGAGGAATTTGGCGAAGTCGATGTTCATCGCGGTGCAAACCTGCAGGGTTGGGGTGACCGGGGGAGCCGAGGGGAACCCGCCACGTCGTGGGTGTCGCGGCGGGCCGGTCGGTTCCGCCGGAACGCTCGATGTCGGTGTGGGATTTCGCTGCCCATGCGCCTTCTCGTGCACCGGCGGACGATTGCGACAGGTCGCACGTCCCGGCGTCGGGTCGGGAACTCGAGACGGGCGCGGCCGTCTTCTTCGCCAGGGCGTCCGCGCGGCCGCACCGCCCCCCGAAGACCCGCATGCCGATCCCCGACCGTGGCACCCCCTCGCGCTCCGAGCTCCACCGCCAGGCCGCGGGGCCGCGGCGACGTGAACCGCGGCGCAGCGCGAATGCTACGCTGTCCGTCATGCCCTCGCCCGTCCGTCGTGGCCTGCCGCGAGCCCTGGCGCTGGCACTGGGGATGGCGCTGGGCGGTGGCACCGCGATCGCCCGCGCCGATCAGCTCGACGCCGAGATCGGCGACGACGAACGGGGCTACTTCCCGGTGCAGGAACTGTCGTACGAGGCCATCGTCGACGCCGACGGCGACCGCGACGACGCGGTCACCCTGCGGCTGCGCGTGGCGCTGCTCAACACCAGCGGCAACCCCCGCGACGTCGTCCACACCCTCGCGCTGCCGGTCGGCGCGGAGCTGGTCGGCTTGCAGATCGCCCGCGATGGCACCTGGCACCCCGGCAGCGTGACCACGCTCGCCGGCACCGCGGGTCCGCGCGATCCGGCACGGTCTGGGCCCGCACGATCGACCCCTCGACGCCGGGCCTGCCGGCAGGCGAGGTCGTCGCGTTCGGGCTCGAGCCCGGACGCACGCTCCAGGTCGAGCTGGCCCTGCGGGTGTTCCCGCAGCTGCGGGGCGGGCGATGGGAGCTCGAGCTGCCCGCGCGCGGACCCGAGCAACCGGCCATGGTCACCGAGCGTCGCGTGCTCGTGCGCGGGCTGCCGGCGGGCAAGTCGTTCTTCGTCGACGACACGCCCAGCGGCACGCAGCCGGCGATGATCACCAGCACCACCGACGCGGTCACCGTGGCCTGGACCGCGCGGCACCCCGAGCGCGGCGCGGTCATCGGCCGCTACGAGATCACGCCCGGGCCGCCGGGCTTCGACGACGGCCGCTTCCGCGTGGTGCTGCGCGCCGGCACCGACACCGCCAGCACGCCCGACCACGTCACCTTCGTGGTCGATCGCTCGCGCAGCACCGGCGCACGCATGCACCGCGACGCCGCCCACGTCATCCTGCGGCTGCTCGATGCGTTGCCCGCGGGCACCTCGTTCGACGCCGTCGGCTTCGCCCGCACGGCCAAGCCGCTGCTGGCCGGCGAAGCCACCGCGTTCGATCGCGACGACGCGGCCGCGCGCGCCGAGCTGGTGCGGGTGCTCGACGCCAACGATCGCGCGCAGGGCACCGACCTCGGCGCCGCGCTCGAGCTCGCCGCCACCCGCGTCGCGACCGAGCGACACACGCGACCGATGATCGTCGTGCTGACCGACGGCATGCTGCCGGCGACGATCGACACCGACGCGCTGCGCCAGCGCTTCGATCGCGCGCGCGGACGGCAGCGCCCGGAGCTGACGTTCGTCATCGACGACGACATGCTCGCGCGCAGCGGCCTGCCCTCGACCCACCCGGTCGCGGCGGTGGCCGCAGGCCTGGGCGCACGCATCAGCCTCGAGTCCCTGGCGCAGCTGTCGGACGACGCGGTGCTCGAGCTGCTGGCGGCACCCCGCGTGCTCGGCGATCTCGCGCTGGCGTTGCCGCCGTCGATGCAGCTCGATCAGAACCTGCCGGTGGGCCTGGTCGCGGGCAACGCCCTGGTCGCGTCGGGCCAGTACACCGGCAAGCCGCCGCGCCAGCTGACGGTGCACGGTCGCGTCGGCGGCAAGGCGGTGCACAAGCGGTTGCGCGCCCACGTCGGCACGCCGCTGCCCGAGGCCTTCGTCGCCGCGACCGCCGGCGAGCTCGCCAGCATCGTGGGCGAGGGCTTCTCGCGGCCGGCGTGGCTACGACCGGGGCAGCAGCGGACCGCACGCGAGGGCGTGGCCCAGAGCGGTCGCAGCCGCGAGCTCACGGGTCACCTCGACGACAAGATCTTCCGCAACTACCTCACCACCCGCGTGGCTCCGCGCGCACGCGCCTGCTACAACCGCTCGCTGCTGCGCGCGCCCGATCAGGGCGGTCGCGTGGTGCTCGAGATGGAGGTCGGCAAGGGCGAAGTCATGCTCGCGCGCGCACGCCCCGACGCGCTGGTCCACACCGACGAGCGCCTGGTCGCGTGCCTGACCGAGGCCGCGTGGGCGCTCGACGTGCCCGCGGCGAAGATGGACGATCGCGTCTACGTGGTGCGCTATCCCCTGCGGCTGGTCGCGCCGGTGCGACCGGGTGAGACCGGCCGGGTCGAGCGCGGCGACGACGACGCGATGCTCGAGGTGTTGCTGGCGCAGCCCGCCGGTCGGGTTACACGCGCTGACGCGTGGGCAGGCGGATCCGCGGCACGCCGGCCGCGAGCACCAGCACCACGGTCACCGCACCGACCGCCATCGGCGCACCGGGCGAGAGCCGCTCGAACAGCAGCCCGCCGCCGACCGGGCCGACGATGCGCGCGAGCGCGGCCGCGGACTGCACCAGGCCCTGGTTGAGGCCCTGATCGTCCGCGGTCGACATGCGGCTCACGATCGCGCTGATCGACGGCGTCACCAGGCCGTTGCCCAGCGCCAGCGCGGCCGAGCCCAGCACCACCGCGATCGTGGTCGCGCCGATCGCCAGCGCGACCAGGCCGGTGGTCAGCACGCACAGCCCCAGCACCAAGGTGCCCTTCTCGCCGTAGCGTCGCACCGCACGACCGAGCAGCACCGCCTGCGAGAACGCGATGCAGGCACCGACCAGCGAGAACAGGTAGCCGGTGTGCCGCGCGTCCCACGACAGTCGCGCTTCGGTCAGCAGCGCGAATGTCGACTCCATCGCCGAGAACGCGATGTAGAAGCCGAAGCTCACCAGCGTCAGCGGCCCCAGCGGGGTGCCGCGCACCCGTGCGAGCCGCCCCAAGGCAGCCAGCGGCGACAGGCCCAGGCGCGCCGCGGTCGCGCCGCTGGGCCGCCGGCTCTCGGGCAGCAGTCGCCACGCCATCAACCAGTTGATCGCCGCCAGTCCGGCCGCGCACAGAAACGGCAGCTCGGGCATCGAGTCGCTCGACAACAACCCGCCGACCGCGGGCCCGAACACGAAGCCCAGGCCGATGGCCGAGCCGACCATGCCCATGTAGCGCGCGCGCTCCTCGGGCGCGACGCGGTCGGCGATGTACGCGTTGGCAGTCGAGACGTTGGCGTTGCACACGCCGCTCACGACCCGCGCCGCGAACACCATCCACAGTGTGCTGGCGAAGCCCAGCACCAGCATCGACCCGCACGAGCCCGCGATCGAGATCAGCATCACCGGGCGGCGGCCGATCTGATCGCTGATGCGACCGAGCACCGGCGACATCACGAACTGCGCCAGCGAGAAGCTCGTCGCCAGCAACGCCACCAGGGCCGGCGACGCGCCGAAGTTGCTGGCGTAGTACGGCAGCACCGGGATGACGATGCCGAAGCCGAACAGGTCGAGGAACAGCGCCAGCCAGATGGTCGCGAACGCGCCCACGCCCACGCCGCCCTCGCGCCGTGCTCCGGACTCGCCCGTGGCCGGCCCCGGCGGCGTCGCGCCGGCGCGGTCGAGCTGCGGACCCGGATCCGTCATCGGCGCGCCGATGGTATAGAAGGATGCCGCCGATGGCGACGCACGCGACCGAGACGCCGTCCGAATTCGACGCGGTGATCTTCCGCGGCGGCGGCTGTCGTTGCTTCTGGCAGGCCGGCTTCTGGTCCGTCGTCGCGCCCGCGCTCGCGCTGCGCCCGCGCACCGTGCTCGGCGCGAGCGCTGGCGCCGCGTTCGCATGTGCGGCGCTGAGCGGCCGCGGCGGTGAAATCGTCTCGGCGTTCAGACGCCGGACCGCCCGAAACCCCCGCAACGTCTATCCCAGCCGCGTGTTGCGGCGACAGCCGGTGTTCCCGCACGAGGCGATCTATCGCGGCACGATCCTCGATGTGCTCGACGCGGCCGCGCTGGCCGAGCTGCATCGCGGTCCCGACCTGCGGATCCTCGTCGCGCGGCCACCGGCCGAGCGCGCGCTGGTGCCGACCCTGGTCGCCGGCTTCGCGGCGTACAAGTTCGACACCGCGGTGCGGCGCCGCCTGCACCCAAGCCTGCCCGGACGGCTGGGTTTCGTGCCCGAGCTGGTCTCGGTGCGCGCATGCGAGAGCATCGAGGCGCTCGCGGATCTGATCCTGCAGTCCTCGGGGCTGCCGCCACTGCTGCCGATCTACCGCCGCGAGGGTCGCGTGGTCGTCGACGGCGCCATCGTCGAGCACGCGTTGTTCGAGTTCACCGCCGATCACCGCGCGACCTTGGTGCTGTCGTCCAAGCCCAGCGCGACGCCGATGCACGCACCCGGCCGCATCTACGTCGCACCGTCGCGTCCGCCACCGGTCGCGATGTGGGACTACGCCAGTCCCGAGCGCATCGGCCCGACCTTCGATCTGGGCCGCCGCGACGGCGAGGCGTTCCTGGCCCGGCGGGCCCGGCACGGGCCGAGCTCGGCGTCGGTGGTGTAGAAGGAAGCGGATGTTCGAGATCGACCCCGACATCCGCCGCGCCCAGACCCCGCCGGCCGCGCTCTACCACGACGCGCAGTGGTACCGCGCGGTGACCGAGCGGGTGATGACGCGCAGCTGGCACCTGGTGACCGGCGATGCGCCACCGAGCCAGCCCGATGCGCAGCAGCCGTGGGTGCTGCTGCCCGGCTGTCTCGACGAGCCGGTGCTGTGGACGCGCGACGACGCCGGCGTGCTGCGACTGCTCTCGAACGTGTGCACCCACCGCGGCAACCTCCTGGTCGAACGCGCGTGTGAGGCCCGCGCGATCCGCTGCCGCTACCACGGCCGTCGCTTCGCCGCCGACGGTCGCATGCTCGCGATGCCCGAGTTCGAGGGCGCGCTCGACTTCCCCGGCGACAGCGACCACCTGCCGACGTTGCCGTTCGCGTCGCTGGGCCCGCTGCACGTCGCGGGGCTGCGGCCCGAGCCCAGCGCGGACGCCTGGTTCGCACCGCTGCGCGAGCGGCTGGACTTCCTGCCCTGGGACCAGGCCCGCTTCGCGCCCGATCGCAGCCGCGACTACCACGTGCGCGCGAACTGGGCGCTGTACTGCGACAACTACCTCGAAGGTTTCCACATCCCGTTCGTGCACCCCGCGCTCAACCGCGCGCTCGACTACGGCCGCTACCGCACGGTGCTGCTGCCCCACGGCGTGCTGCAGCTGGGCATCGGCGAGCACGACGACGACGCGTTCGCGCTGCCGCCGGGCCACCCCGACCACGGCGAGCGCATCGCCGGCTTCTACTTCTTCTCCTTCCCCAGCACGATGATCAACGCGTACCCCTGGGGCCTGTCGGTCAACGCGGTGGAGCCCCTGGGACCCGAGCGCTGTCGCGTCGCGTACCGCACGTGGGTGTGGGATCCGGCGCGGCTCGATCGCGGCGCCGGCAGCGGCCTCGATCAGGTCGAGTTCGAGGACGAGCAGGTGGTCGAAGCCGTCGCCCGTGGCGTGCGCTCGCGGCTGTACGATCGCGGCCGCTACTCGCCCTCGCGCGAGACCGGCACCCACCACTTCCATCGCCTGCTCGCGGCGATGCTGCAGCGCTGAGCGCTACTTCTTGCGCGGGCGCGGCAGGCCGTAGGCGTCGAGCCGCTTGATCAGGGTGCGGCGCGCGATGCCCAGCAGCTTGGCCGCCTCGGTCTGATTGCCGTGGCAACGCTCGAGCGCGTCGATGATGCGCTGGCGCTCGGCCTGGACGTACTTCTCCTTGACCTCGCGCAGAGGCGGCACCGTCGCCGCCGGCGGCAGCGTGCCCTCCTGGCTCGGCGCGGCGAAGGCGGCCCCGAGCTTGTCGATCGGCAGGTGCGCGAGCTGGATCTCGTCGCCATCGCACAGCAGCAGCGCGCGGCGCATGACGTTGCGCAGCTCGCGGACGTTGCCGGGCCAGGGGTAGCCGCTGAGCATGGTCAACGCCGCGGCCGAAACCGTGGGCACCTCCGCGCGCGCGCTGCCCTGCGCGGCCTCCTGCAGGAAGCGCTCGCACAGGCTCGATCTCGGCCGGCCGGCGACGCAGCGGCGGCACCGTGAGCGTGATGCCGTCGAGGCGGAAGTAGAGATCCTCGCGGAATGGCCGGCCGCGACCTCCTGCTCGAGGTCGCGGTTGCTGGTCGCGACCACCCGCAGATCGAGCGCCGCGCCCTGCTCGTCGAGCGCCACCAACAGCCGCGCCTGCACCTCGGGCGCGAGCTGACCGACCTCGTCGAGCAGCAGCGTGCCGCCCTGGGCGGCCGCGAGCGCGCCGCCACCGTCGTCACCGCCGAACAGCACCTCGTGGGCGCGCTCGGGCGGCAGCGCAGCACACTCGATGCGCCGCAACGCTCGATCGGCGCGACCGGAGCGGCGGTGCAGCTCCTCGGCGATCACGTCCTTGCCACTGCCGGTCTCGCCCAGCACCAGCACGTGCAGTCGCGACGGCGCGACGCGCTCGACCAAGCGGTACAGCTCGCGCATGACCGGGTCCTCGACCACGGGCCCCTGCGCGCGGCCCTCGTCGTCGTCGTCGTCGCCGCCGTCGACCCGCGCGGCCACGGTCGTGACCAGGGCGTCGGCGGTGGTGCCGTCGATGGGGAACGCGGCCGCGGCCGCCGCACGCCCACGCGCACGTCGCTGAGACCGACGCCGAGTCGCGCCGCGACCGCGGCGGCCTGGGCCTCGTCCGCGCCGACCAGCAGCACCTGCCACTCGCCGGGCACGTAGCGCGCGACGACGTCGAGATCGGGCAACAGCGCGACCAGCCGCCGCTCGACCACACCGGCCGCGGTCGGCGGCTGACAGCGGATGTAGCAGCGCGAACACGGTGCCCGAGCGCGCGGCTCGGCGGCACTCCTCGTCGACGCGGGCCTCGAAGTAGTCGTAGCTCCACAGCCGGCGCGAGCTGGGCTCGACCGCGCGCTCGAGCACGATCAGCGTGGTCGAGCCGATGCGCACCGGCTCGCCCGGATGCAGCGTCGTGACCGATCGCGGCTCGAGCTGGCGGTCACCGACCCAGGTGCCGTTGCTGCTGCCGAGATCCTCGAGCGAGATGGTCTCGCGCACGTGCAGCACCAGGTGATGCCGCGAGATCTCGAGGTCGTCGATCGCGACCAGGTTCTCGCTCGAGCGGCCGATGGTGACGCGGCCCTCCGACGCCAAGGGATAGCTGGCGTGGAAGCCCTGCCCCAACACCTGCAGCGTGCGGCGGCCACCCGCAGGACGGCTGTCCCGCCTCACGGTGGCTTCGGGCGCGTCCTCGGGCGAGCCGCTCACGGGGCGACACTGTACCGCGTTCGCTCAACGGCGGGTCGGCGGTGTGCGACCGCTGCCGGGCGGCTTGGGCCGCGGCGGCTGCGATGGCCCACGCGGCCGCAGCCGTGCCATCACCTGCTGCCACAGCCGCGCGAGCACACCCTCGCCCGGACGCGGTCCCGCGGCGCTGTGCGACAGCACCAGCGTGCCCGGTCGCGTCGGCATGTACGTGCCGAAGCCGCCGTAGAGCTGGCGCAGATCGTTGACGAACGCCGAGATGCCGGCGGTGGTCACGTCCGAGGCCTGGCAGTAGCTGTCGACCTTGTTGCGGATCATCGCCTTGGCGATGACCTTGACGATGTTCTTGTCGATCAGCTCGCCGTTGCCGTCGAGGTAGTGCTTGTAGCTGAAGAAGCGATCGGCCGGCGCGAGCACCGGTTGGTTGTGCTCGTCGACCTTGGGCGCGCGCAGGCTCTGGATCACCGAGTACTCGTGCTCGATGTAGGCCTCGATGGTGTTCTGGTTCGCGGCCTCGCCGTCGGTGGGCCCGTCGTACTCGATGAACTTGTAGAACTCGTCGTACAGCGTCTTGGGATTACCGTGGGTGCCGGTGATCAGGTAGTAGAACAGCGCGCCCAGCGAGTAGATGTCGGCCGGGCGGTCGACGCTCTTGATGATCTTGGCGCGGACGTTGTTCTCGGTCGCGTCCTCGAACGCGCGCGCGAGGTACAGCCGTCGCTTGGGTAGATCCGCGCCCGCGACCGGGTAGCGCTTGCCACGGTTGAACAGCTCGAAGGTGTCGTTCTCCGCGATCGCGATGTAGAAGTCCTCGAAGTACGTGACTTCCTTGCTGCCCTGCTGGACGTTGACCAGGATCTCGAACGCGTTGGTCTCCTGCTCCGGCGCCTGGAAGAACAGCGTGCCGGGCACGCCGTGCAGGCGCGTGACCGACAGGTCCTGCGCGTCGTCGCGGATCTTGCCGACGTTGAAGTCGGCCAGGCGCACGTCGAGGGTCGAGCCCTGCAGCTTGCCGTTGGGCAGCCGCAACAAGATGTTGCCGGGCTTGATGTCGCGATGGCAGACGTTGCACTCGAGGTGGGCGTACTCCACCGCCGAGGCGATGGGCATGAGGTACTCGAGCACGCGGAACAGGCGGTCGCGCGGGGTGTAGGCCAGCAGGTCCTCGCGCTCGCCGCCGCGGGAGCCCTTGAGCCGCTCCTCGAGCGACATGTCGCAGAGCTCGAGCACCATGAAGTCGTTCTCGACCTTGTCGCGAACCGACGGCGGGATGAACTCGAGGTTGTCGGACTCGCCCGAGGCGAACAGCGTGACGATGTTCGCGTGGCCCTGCACGCGCTCGAGCACTTCCTTCTCCATCTGGAAGCGCAGCCCGTCCTCGGGGGTCACGCCCTTTTGCAGCAGCTTGATCGCGATGCGGCGGCGGAACGCGGTCTTCGACTCGAGCCACGCCTCCTCGCCGAGGTAGGCCTTGCCCGAGCGGCCCGAGCCCAGCTCGATGGGGTTGCCGTTCTCGTCGCGCACGAACGAGTACGCGCGCGAGCGGACGATGTGCATGGGCTGACGCGCGGGCGCGGGCGCGGGCGCGGGCTGGGCCGCGGGCATCATCGGCATCGGCGGCGGCATCGACTGCGGCATCGCCTGTGGCATCGGCGGCGGTGCAGACGCGGGCGGGGGCATGGTCACGCCGTGGGTCTGCACCGGTGCGGACGGCGGCATCGCCACCGGCTGCGGGCCGCTGGGCATCTGCGCCATCGCGACCGGCACCGCGGTGCCGCCCGATGCGATCGCCTGCGGCACGATCGCCGTGTCCCCGGCGTAGGGCGCATCGATCGGCAACACCGCCGAGCTCGACGCCGCGGGCGCCGGTGGAACCGGGGGCGTGCCGGGGCCGGTCCGCGTGGACGGCGGGGGAGGAACCGAACGGGGCGGTCTGTTCACGGGCCTGCGTCGCTCCGGTACAGCAAGATGGTCTCACGGCCGGGACCGAGGTCGAGCACGGCGGCCCACCCGGCGCGGCGCAGCGGCACCGCCAGCGCGGCACCGGGCAGCGCGAAGGTGCGGTAGGTGCCGTCGACGACCCCGAGCAACACCACCGCGCGGTCGAGCACGTCGCGGTTGGGCGCGATGAAGGTGAGCTCGCCGTCGCGCTCCATCTCCACGCCCGACGAGGGTCGACCGTGGTCGCGGATGACGAAGCAGTTGAGTCCTTTGAGGTGCAACCCGCCGAGCTCGCGCGCGGTCACGCGAAAGCGGGCCTGACTGCCGACCAGGCCGGCCTCGGCCCCCATCGTGCGCTCGCCGGTGACCTCGACCGGGCGAATGCGGCGACCACCGACGACGATCTCGTGGGTGGTGAGGCTGTCGACGACCAGCGGTCGCACGCCCAGCAGCTCGAGCGACGACGACGACGACGACGCCGCGGCGGTGGTGAGGACCGAGCCCGACAGGCCCTCGCCCCCGTGGGTCCCGACCACCACCGGCGTCATCGCCGGCGACGCCGGCATCTGCGGCAACGCCGGTGCGGTCGCGCGCGGGGCCGGGGGCGGCGCGGGCGGTGGGCTCGCGAGGCGCTCCTGCTTGGTCGTGACGTTGCGCCACGACTCGTGGATCGACTCGCGCACCGCCTCGACGAATTGCTCGACCGACTGCAGGCGCTCGGGCGGGTTGGCCCGGCATGCGTAGGTGATCACCCGCAACAGATCCTCGTCGATGCCCTGCTCGGCCAGGGTCTTGCGGATGTACGCGTCACCCAGGCGACGCAGCTCGAACAGCTGCAAGATGTCGTCGCCGGGATAGACCATCTTGCAGGTCAACATGTACGAGAGCGTCAGGCCCAGCGCGAACACGTCCGCCGAGGGACCGACCGGATCCGAACGCAGCTGTTCGGGTGCGGCCCAGCCCAAGGAGTAGAGCCCGACCTTGTCGGAGCTGTTGAGCGTGTCCTCGGCGCGGTTGGGGATCGCGTCCTCGACCGCCTTGGCGATGCTGAAATCCGCCAGCTTGACCACCAGCGCCGGGCCCGCGCGCACGAACAGGATGTTCGAGGGCTTGATGTCGCGGTGGATGATGCCGGCGGAGTGGGCCTCGCGCAGCGCGCCGGCGATGGGCTCGAGGATCTCGAAGGCCTCGTGGGGCGTCAGCGGGCCGTGCTTGCGCACGAACTCCTTGAGCGTGCCACCGTCGGCGTACTCGACCACGAAGTACGGCGTCGCGAGCTCGTCCTCGAGGTAGCCGAAGTCGAAGATGCGGATCGTGTTGGGGTGGCGCAGGGCCGACAGCGCGAAGGCCTCCTGCACGAAGTGCTCGTGCACGGTGCGGTAGCCCGGCCGCGACGGGTCCAGACCGCAGAACACCTTGACGCACACGGGCCGGCGCAGGCGCTCGTCCTCGCCGCGGTAGACCACGCTCATGCCGCCGCGCGCGATCCGTTCCTGGATCGTGTAGCGCTCCATGACCCGCTGGCCGACCAGCTCGGTCGACACCAAGCTGGGTCCTTGGTTCACTTCCGCCACGTTCGACGACGATCGCGAATGTGGGGCCGGGCGTCAACGCGGGCGCGAGAACGGCGACGCAACGGCCGCTGCGCCGTGGCCTGCGTAGGAATCTGCGATCTGGGGCCGCGCCCTGCCCTGCTGGCGACGACGAACGTGTAGCGGCCGCTTCGCGCCCGTCGACGTCGAAACCGCGCCGGCGGTCGCAGTCGGACGCGACCAATCTTTGGTTCCCGAGCGGCCCGGACAAAGTGCGTAGAGCTGGTGTCGGACAGAAGGTCCCACCCGCACCACGAGGCCCCCCATGGCAACTCGCGCAGCGATCTCGTTCACGCTCTGTTCCTTGGCCCTCGCATGCGGCACCAAGTCCGACGACGGACGGGCCAGCGGTGACGGCGGCATCTCGGTGACCGGCATCACCAGCGCCGGCGGCACCGACTCGGCCGACGACGCTGGCAGCGGCGGCGGCTCGGGCGACGGCAGCGGTGGCAGCGGTGGCAGCGGCGGCGAGGCCGAGGCCGGCACCGGCGACATCAAGTTCGACATGGGCGTGCAGCCGGACATCAACCTCGGCTGCGACGGCGGCGGCGGAGGCGGTGGCGGCACCGCGGACTTCTCGTACATCTGGATCGCCAACTCCAACGAGAGCACCGTCAGCAAGATCAACACCGAGACGCTGATCGAGGAGGGGCGCTACATCACGCGACCCGACAGCAACGGCAACCCCTCGCGCACCTCGGTGAACCTCAACGGCGACATGGCCATCGGCAACCGCAACGGCGGCGTGACGATGATCTACGCGCTGCACGACAACTGCCCCGACCCCAACAACACCTCGAGCGGGCCTGCGGACGTCAAGCCGTGGCCCGACGGCTGCGTCGGCTGGCACACGCCGATGGCCTACGCCAGCCAGCGCCCGGTGGCGTGGAGCGCGGGCACCTACAACAACTCGACCTGCCGCTACGAGGACACCAAGGTCTGGACCTCGGGCGCCAACGATCCGCTCATCGACGTGGTGCTGCTCGACGGCGAGACCGGCACGGTCGAGCAGACCGTGCCGCTGCCCGGCAACGTCGTCGCGAGCTACTACGGCATCTACGGCGGTGCGGTCGACTCGGGCGACAACTTCTGGGGCAGCCAGCTCAGCCAGGGCCACATCGTGCGCGTGGATCGGGTGACGTTCGTGCCGCAGACCTGGGCCATGGCGGTGCCGGGCTACGGCATGACGGTCGATCGCAACGATCGCGTGTGGACCTGCAGCTCGCAGGTCGGTCGCTTCGACTACCCCTCGCAGACGTGGCAGACCGCCAACGCCGGCGGCTCGGGCGGATGCATGCCCGACGGCCAGAACCTGCTGTGGCTGGCCAACGACCCCATGGTCGCGGTCGACATCGACAACCTCTCGGTGGTGCAGACCCTCGACGTGCCCAACTACGTCCACGGCGTCAGCATCGACTTCAACGGCTACGTCTGGGGTCCGGCGATCTACAACAACGAGGCCTACCGCGTCGATCCGGCGACGGGTCAGGTCGACGTCGTGGCCGGGCTGAACCTGCCGTACACCTACAGCGACATGACCGGCTTCGGCCTCAGCCAGGTCGGCGGCCCCAGCGGTTGATCGTCCGCGCGGCGGCGCTACGGTATCGTCGGGCGTGCGCCGGCGTCGACTGCTCGCGATCCTGGGCTCGGGCGTCGCGCTCGCCGCCGGTGGCGGCGGCCTGGCGTGGTCGCTGCGACTCGAGCGTTGGGCCGCGCCGCGGATCCTCGACGACGTGCAGGCGCTACCGCGGCGGCAGTGGGCCATCGTGCTGGGCGCGACCGTGCGCGACGACGGCACGCCCTCGGCGGTGCTCGGCGATCGGCTCGAGGTCGCGCGGCGCCTGCTCGCCGCCGGCCGCGTCGAGCAGCTGCTGCTGTCGGGCAACGATCACACCGAGCCCCACGGCGAGGTCGCGGTCATGACCCGCGCGCTGGTGGCCGCCGGCATCGATCCTTCCGTACTCGTCGGCGACCCCGACGGCGTCCGCACGCTCGCGACCATGCGCAACGCTCGTGACCGCTTCGGCATCGCGGTCGCGGCGATCTGCACGCAGCGCTTCCACCTGCCGCGCGCGCTGTGGCTGGCGCAGGCGGTGGGCATCGACGCCATCGGCGTCGCCGCCGACCTGCAGCCGTACAGCCACGCGACCCGCGACGGCCTGCGCGAACACGCGGCCCGCGTGCGCGCCTGGATCGACGTCGCGGTGCTCGGCCGCGCGGGCGGCTGACGCGGCCCGCTCGGCAGGCTTCGACCGGGTGCGCCCGCCAGCCGGCGATCGCGCGCGGCGGCGCCACTGCAGTGCGCGCCCGATTGCACCGCCGCCGCTGGCCACGGGCGCGGGCTTCGCGATAGCTTCGGGTCGTGCGCGACGCCAAGCTGGCCGCGTGGATCGTCGGGGCCAGCCTCGCCTACGCCGTCCTGCGCTACAACGTCTTCCGCGGCGACAGCTGGGAGCAGCTGCCCGTGTTCATCGTCAACAAGGCCATCTCGGTCGGCAGCCTCGGCATGCTCGGCGCGTCGCGGGTCGTCGCGGACAAGGCCCGCCGCAAGCGCCTGGGCCTGGCCGCGTTCATGCTCGCCGCGCTGCACGTGCTGCTGTCGCTCATGGTCATGAACCCCAGCTACATCGACAAGATGTACCTGCCCAGCGGCCGCATGAGCTGGTCGGCCGAGCTGTCGATGCTGACCGGCGCGGTCGCGACCTCGCTGCTGATGTGGCTGGCGTACAGCACGACCTTGCGCCCGCTCGACAGCCAGCAGCACGCGACCAGCCTGGTGCCGGGCATGGCCCGCGGCACCTTGGTGCTCGTGGCCGCGCACGTGCTCTACATGGGCTACGGCGCGTGGTTCACGCCCGCGAGTTGGCCCGGCGCGATGCCACCGATCACGCTGCTGTCGTTCGCGCTGGCGCTGGGCTTCTTCGTGCTGCCGCGCCGGCCCACGCGCCCGTGATCAGCCCGAGGACGTCGCGCCCGCGGCGGCCTGCGCGGCCGCGACGGCGCGGGAGGCGGCCTCGCGACCGGCGTTGAGCTGCCGCACCATCGCGTCGACCTCCTGATCGAAGCGCTTGCGCGCCGCGGCCTCCTCGGCGTCCTTGTGGAACGCGACGTAGTCCTGCACCAGCTCGTGGATCTTGGCCGCGTCGACGCGGCGCGACAGCTGCTCGATGAGTTTCAGTCGGCCCTCGTAGTCGGCGCGGAAGTAGGTGTCGGGATACTCGAAGTCCTGGATCAGCGCGCGGATGTTGCCCGCGACCGACTCGACCGCGCGACCGCTCAGATCCGCGGTCGCGCACAGCTGGCCCAGCTCCAGCCACTGGGCTTGATCGGCGACGATGAACTGCAGCTGCTGCCGCAGCAGCACGTCGCGCAGCAGCTTGACGTAGTCCTCCGCCGAGGTCGGCCCACGGACGGTGAACGGGTTCTGTGCGATGCGCGAGACCGTGGCCTCGTCCATCTGCATGAAGTTCGCGTCGCACAGCATGAACCACTTGCCATCCTTGGGGATGAGCGTGCCGTCGAAGATGCCGAACACCGCGCCGAGGTTGTTCTTCTCCTCGCTGCGCAGATCACCGCTGTCGCGCGAGGCGAACGCGGTGTCGATGTCGGGCCAGTACACGCCGCACACGCCGGGGAAGCCGTAGACCTCCTCCTTGAAGATCCGCACCAGCTCGTTGGCGCTGGCGTTCTGGTAGGCGCTGGCCCAGTCGGTGCGGCGGATGACGCGGAAGCGCGCGGGCACGTCGCGCTGCTTGCAGTACTCGAGGAAGTAGTTGCCGATGGCGTGGGCGGTGATGGTCTTGCCACAGCCGGGCCGCCCCAGGCCGAACAGCACCGGGTTGATCTGCTTGGCGCTGCGACCCCGCCGCAGGTCGAACGCCGCGACGTCGCGCGCGAGCTTGAGCCCGGCGTGGAGGTACTCCTGGTTGCCGACGATGTCCTCGAGCCGCACCGGCTTGAGGTCGACCACCGGATCGCCCATCGGCCGCGCGCGGAAGCCCTCGTAGCGGTGCGTGCCGACCGTGACCCTGCGCTGGGCCAGCGCGACGCCGAAGGGCCGCAGCCGACCGGCGTGGGTCAGCCGCTCGATCGCGGCGCGCAGCTGCAGCACGCACGCGTGCAGCGTGGTCGACAGCCAGCCCTCGCGCTCGACCAGGGCCTGGGCGGTCGCGCCGGGCTTGAGCCCCGACTGCACCTCGACGTAGCGCCCGGCGAGCTTGAGCACGCGCGCGACGACCTCGCGCGGCGCCTGCTCGAGCAGCTCCTCGAGCCCCTCGGCCTCGAGGCTGCCGTCGGTCGCGGGCGAGGGCCCCAGCTCGGCGAAGCCGCGTGCGGCCGCGTCGCACAGCACCGTGGCCGTGAACGCGCCGACGAACAGCTTCTGATCGCGCGTGGGTTCGGGGATCGCGAAGCTGCCGCTGCGCGCGATGTCCTCGAGCAGCGCGGCGTGGATCGCCTCGCCCGCGGCGAGCGCGAGATCACCGGCGTCGACCACGACGTCGAGCAACCGCAGCGTCAGCACCGTGTGCCCGAACGGCGCGCGCACGATGCGATGCAGCTGCTTGGCCAGCGTGCCCTCGGCCACCAGCGTGCGCACGCCGGCGCGATCGAAGCCGCCCGGCGGCGGCGTCACGACGATGGGAGCGCGCTCGCCCCCGTCTGCGCCCGCGGATGGGGCCTGGGTCGACTCGGCCATGGGCGGCAAGCCTACCAGGGAGGCTCGCGCGCGGCGGTCCGGACCGCGGTCGAACGAGGCGGTATCATGGCGCGATGAGACGTGCGTCGGCCCGGCTGCTCGCGATCGCGTGCGCGTGGAGCAGCGCGGCGGCGGGCTGCCCCGCGGGCGACGACGTCGATCGCACCAGCGCCGCGACCACCGTCGCGAGCGCGACGGTCGGCAGCGGTGACGCGACCGCGGGCACCGGCGACGGCTCGACCGCCGGCGCCGCCACCAGCGACGCCGGCGGCAGCGAGGCCGCCGACCCCAGCGCCTGCAGCGATCGCAGCGAGTGCCGCTTGCACAGCGACTGCTGCACCTGCGACGCGCTCGCGGTCGGCGAGACCCCGCCGGCGTGCGACCTCACCTGCGAGCGCGACCTGTGCGAGCAGTGGGGCATCACCGAGATCCTCTGCTCGCATACCTGCCTGCTGCGGCTGCAGGATTGCGACCCCGGCCTGGTGCAGTGCGCCGACGCACCGCCTTCGTGCGAGCCCGGCTTCGTGGCGACCGTGGTCGACCGCTGCTGGACCCGCCACTGTGTGCCCGAAGCGCTCTGCACGCCCAGCTGAGCCGCAGCCGCCGGACGCTCGGGCCGGCCGCGCATGCGCGGCCCTGCTAGCATCGCCGCCATGTCCGAGTCCTCCGAGATCGCGGTCGCGCTCGAGCACCACGTGCTCACGATCACCATCGACCGCGCGGCCAAGAAGAACGCGCTCACGCTCGCGATGTACGACGCGATGACCGCCGCGCTGCAGCGCGGTCGCGACGACGTCACCGTGCGCGCGATCGTCCTTTGCGGCAGCGGCGGTCACTTCACCGCAGGCAACGACTTGATGGACTTCATGAAGCAGCCGCCCCAGAGCAGCGACTCCCCGGTCGGCCGCTTCCTCGACCTGCTCGTCACCCACCCCAAGCCCATCCTCGCCGCCGTCGAAGGCGTCGCGATCGGCATCGGCACCACCTTGCTGCTCCACTGCGACCTCGTGTGGGCCGCCACCGGCGCACGGCTGCAGCTGCCCTTCGTGCCCCTGGGCCTGTCGCCCGAGGCCGGCTCGAGCCTGCTGCTCGCGCAGCGCTGCGGCCACGTGCGTGCGGCCGAGCTGCTGCTGCTGGGCGAGCCCTTCGGCCCCGAGCGCGCGCGCGAGCTGGGCCTGGTGAACGAGGTCGTCGAGGCCGCCGCGCTGCACGAGCGCGTGCGCGAGCGCGCCGCTGCCATCGCCGCGCTGCCGCCGGCGTCCGTGCGCGCGACCAAGGCGCTCATGCGCGCGCCCGTGATCGCGGCCCTGCAGGGCGTGATGGAGCGCGAAGCCGAGGTGTTCTTCGCGCGGCTGCGATCGCCCGAGGCCGCGGAAGCGATGTCGGCGTTCTTCGGCAAGCGCAAGCCGGACTTCTCGCGGTTCGAGTGAGCTGCGGCGGCGGGCCTGCGGCGGGCGCCGGCGGCTATCCTGGTCCAGGATGTCCGGCGCCATCCGCCTCGCGACGCGGGCCGACCTCGACGGTGCTCGTGCGGTCGAGATCGTGGGTGGTGTGATCGTCGACAAGGCGAACCCGAGCTTCGAGAACGGCGAGTCCCAGCAGGCCCTGGCCGAGTTCGTGGGTCCGTTCCGCCGCGGCGGCGGTGGGCGGCCCGGCTGGTGGATCACGCCCACGGCGTCGGTCACTACTGGATCGTGGATCGCGAGCACGAGACGTTGACCGTGTATCGGCACGTCGCGCAGGGCTACGTGGTCGCGCTGGTGGCCGGACGCGGGGATGTCGTCGCCGCGGAGCCGTTCGAGCACGCGATGCTGCGGGTGGGTGGGTTGTTCGGGGAGATCGAGTGAGAGGGGTGGGTTGCGGCGCTTCGATCGGCGCCGCCGAGCCGGCGCGCGCGATCGCTCGGCGGTGAGGTGATCGGGCGCTGCGTCGCCGCGCCCCGGGTTCGACGAGCGAGGGGTCTGCGCGAGAGGTTTGCCGGGTTGTTCGTCTTCGTGACGAACGGCGCGCGGGAGGGTCCGACGCCTCGGGCACCGCGGAGACGACAACGCCGGCAAGCCCTGATGAACGGATGCGAAGGTGATCGATCATGCACTCCGCGTCGCTGGCCACGTCGCAATGATCGATCGGCCAATGGCGCTCGTGCTTGATCGCGGTCGCGCGATGCTCGATGCTTCCTGCGCCGTGGCGAGGACCGCACGACGAACGCCAGGACTGCGTTGCGAAGACGTCGCGTCTGCAATCCTTCGATTGCTCCGCGACGCCGGAGACCGCGGCCTCACGAAGACCGAGATCGTCGCGCGCATCGGCAACACGACCCTGGTCACCGTGCAGCGAGCACTGAACCAGCTGCGCGACGAGAAGCACGGCGCGAAGATCGACTGCCGCACCGCGGATCGCAGGTGGAGGCTGCGCGAGCCCTTCACGCAGCCGCTGGTGACACCCGAGCGCGAGGACCTCGTGGCGCTGCTGGTGGCGCGGGCGATCGTCGAGCCGCACGGCGATCGCGACCTCGAGGATCGCCTCACCCGCCTCGTCGAGGCCCTCGACGACCGCATGCGCGCGCGAACGGACGCAGCCGAGCTGCCGCGGCTGCCGCACCCGGACGCGATCCGAGCAACGCTGACACTCGGGACCCCGGTCGATCCGGGGGTGCTGCGCACCCTGCTCGCCGCCTGTCGGCGTCAGGTGGTTCGCATCGACTACGAATCGCCCTGGCGGCCGGCGGACGCGGCCCGCACCGTGCGGGTGGTCGAGCCGTGGGCAGTCCGGGTGCACGACGGCGCGGTCTACCTGCGCGCGTGGGATCGGCAAGCGCGGGGCACCAGGACGTTCCGCGTGGCTCAGATCGTCGCGGTGGAGCTCGTCGACGCGGCGCGCTGCGGGCCCGTCCCCACCGCGAACGCGATCTGGGCCCATGCAGACCCGGGGTATGGCATCGACGAGGACCGGCCCGACGTCGCGGTGGTTCGTGTCCGCGGCGCGGTCGCGCGCTGGCTCGAGCGCATCGTGTGGCACCCCGCACAGAAGGACGTGTGGCTCGAGCCGCGGGAGTTGCTCGAGCGGCGCGTGGCGTATCGAAGCTGTCGCGAGATGGCGCGGCGCGTGGCGTCGGTGATCGATGGGGTCGAGGCGATCGAGCCCGTCGCGCTGCACGACGAGGTCGCGCGGATGTTCGCGCGGTGGGCTGGGGGCGACACCGCGCGGGGGGGCGTTGCTGCTGCGGGTGGCGACGGCGCGCGGCGTGGGCTGCCGGCGGTGATGTACCGCGCGGGGGCGGGGGGGAGTTTGCACGGCGAGCGAGCCGCGGACGGCGAGGACGGCGATGGCGGGTGAGCCGTGCCGGAGGCGGACCGTGCAGCGTCGTAGCCGGGCCCATGCGACGCCGACTCCGTTCCGCCGGCCGTGCGGTCGGCAGCCTCATGATCTCCGCCAGATCATCGTGGCTGCGTCCGGCAGCGGCCTCCTTGCCGCCGAGCCAAGAGCATCGCAGCATGCCGAGTGCGAGCGCTGCGAGGCCCGGCCCGCGAGGCGAAGCGCGGCGAGAGTCGTCGAGAGCGCTTCGTGGTCCGCAGGCCGAGATGCGCGCTCGGGCGCAGAACGTGCTGACGGGCCGAATGTGCCGAGCGGGCAATCTTCGCCATCCTCCTACCAACCAACCCCACAGCTACGGACCGTTCCATGACCACGCTCGATCTGAACACCCTCAACGCTCTCGTTGCTCGCGACGGTGTCGCGATCTGCGTCCGTCAGCGGCTGCAGCCCGCCGGCGGCGTCGGGGACAAGGTATTCCCGCCCACCTACGCCACCGGCGACCGCGCCTTGAAGTATGCCGGGGAGACTCGCCGTGTCGACGGAGCCGACGTGCCCGTCGTGCTGCTCGACTCGGTCGCGTCGCAGGCGAACCGGATGGAGGAAGCTCTGCTGGCGGCGTGGGAGCGCAAGGACCTGAGCTTCCCGGTCATCGGCGTCGACTTCGCGACGGACCCCGAGCTCGCGGATCTCGGCACGATCACGACGCTGCAGGCCCCACACCGCATCGCCGACGCGATCCTGCGGGACGCGACCAGCGAAGACGGCGCATGGCTCTTTCGTGACACCCCGGAAGGCCGGGCCTATACCGACGCGACGTTCCGCAACGCGACCGCCGTCTTTCGCCTCTGCCCGACAGCGCTGGTCTTCGGCGTGTGGGACTCGACCGGCCCGAAGGGAGGCCTGGGCGCGAAGTTCCAACGGCTTCTGACCTCGGAGATCGTCGGTGTCGGCGCCAGTGCGGGCCGCAAGGTTGGCAGTCGGATCGACCCGTTGGGGATCCAAGCCAACGTGGACGTCTATCATCGCGCCGACGACGAGAGCGATTGGACGATCCTCGAGGTCGAGGCCAAGAAGGACAAGGGCAAGCCGGTGTTGTTCAGCCGCAAGGGCGCCGACGCAAAGGGCAAGCCGTCGTCGGTCAACCACTCCAATGTTGCGCCCACGATCGACGAGTTCGCCGGCGGCGTCACGTTCGACCACGCGTTGCAGACGGTGGTGCTTTCCCTCGCCGCGCTTCGGCGACTCCGCTTCGTCACCGACCTCGATGGCAAGCTCCTGGCCAAGCGCCCGGAAGCCGAGCAAGCCGCGCGCGTAGCCCTCGCCGCGTTGGGAGTCGCTGCCATCGTCCATCAGCGAGCGCAGGGCTACGACCTGCGCTCGCGCTGCCTCTTGGTGCCCGAAGGCGAGCTCGGCATCGACCTCGTCCACGGCAACGGAACCCGCAGCTCGGTAACCCTCGACGTCGACGCCGCGAATGCGCTGCTGCGGCAAGCCCACGAGCAGGCCGGCGCGTGCGGGCTGGGCTGGGAGCGAGAGCCGATGAAGCTCAAGCCCGCGCCGAAGCTCGTCGCGCTCGTCAAGAAGAGCCGGGCCGAGGCCGCCGCGGGGACGCAGGAGTAGGGCTGATGTTCGGCATCCTCATCGAGCTACTCACGGGGCGGTACGTCGCAACCGAGTACAACGACCGCGATGCAGCCGAGTGGCCGCCCCACCCTGCCCGGCTGTTCTCCGCCCTCGTTGCGACCTGGGCCGAAGGCGAGCCCGAGACCCCGTCAGCAGACGCGGAACTCGCGGCACTCCGATGGCTCGAACAGCAGGACCCGCCAGTGGTCCTCGCTTCCGGGGCGGACGATGTCGCGGTTCGGTCGGTCCCGCCGGTGTTCGTTCCGGTCAACGACATCGCCGTCATCTCGGCGCCTGACGACGAGAAGCTGCGCGCCGCAGAGGCTTTGGCTGCCTCGACCGAAGGCAAGGCGCGAACAAAGGCCCAGAGGGACCTCGATCGCGCACTCAAGAAGCTCGAGGCCGACACCGCGAAGGCAACCGCCGCGCCTGCGAAGCCCTCGCAGAGCGACCTCACCGCCGCCGAGCGGCTCTTCCCGGACCAGCGCTTACGACAGCCGCGGACGTTCCCGTCGGTGACGCCGACAGTACCCATGTTTGCGTTCGTCTGGCCACTCGCGACGCCCGGCGCGGAGCACCGACAAGCCCTGGCGCGCCTGATGGAACGTCTCGCTCGCGTCGGACACTCGTCGAGCATGGTCCACGCGCGTCTGGTGGATCAGGAAACCCTCGATGAGCTGGCGGCGCAGACGGCTCGCCACGAGCCGGACGCCGACCGTGGCAGCGCAATCCTGCGTTGGGTCGGCCCAGGGCAGTGCGATCGGCTCATCGCTTCGCACGCACGACACGGCCAGGTCGAGCCTCGGGTCTTGCCGGCACTCTTCCTGCGGTACCGCGTGGGCGCCCGCGCAGAAGCGCCGGCGCCACCGCGCGGGCCGTTCGACGCCGACTGGTACGTCTTCTCCCGCATCGACGGCCCGACACTCCCGCTCGTCTCCGCGGCAGGGCTCTCACGCCAGTTCCGCCGGGCGCTGATGGCAATCGGGGACCAGCCGACGCCCGAGTTCATCAGTGGTCACCAACCGGACGGGACGCCATCGGTCAGCCGACACGTGGCAATTGTCCCGCTGCCCTTCGTCGGGCACGCGCATGCCGATGGGGCCATCCGAGGCCTCGCCATCATCCCCCCCGCGGGCGCGACGCTCGAAGAACGTTCGGCGCTGCAGCGAGCCATCGCCGCGATGGAGGAGCGAGGGCGCCCGGACGGATCGAACGCGCGAGTCGTCACCCTCGAACTGGGCGCCACAGGCGTGCTGCGACTGCAGCGTACCGTGTGGGGCGAACCGAGCCTCCGGACGCTACGGCCGAGCGCGTGGATCGGCCCCGCGAAGTGCTGGGCCTCGGCGACCCCGGTGGCGCTCGACCGGAACCCCGGCGACCTACACGACCCCGATCCCCAGCGGCGCTCCGTTGCGTTCGAGGCTGCCCGCAGCGAAGTGCTGACGTCGATCGAACGGTTCGGGTTGCCGCCACCTGTCGACGTCGACGTCGTTCGCTCCACCGTCCTCGCGGGTTCGTCGAAGCCGCGCGCTTTCCCCCGCTTTCCCGCTTCAACCGCAAGACCGCAACGCGTACTCGTGCACGTTCGGCTTGCCTTCGCATCGCCGGTGGTCGGCCCGCTGTTGCTCGGTGCTGGGCGATATCACGGTCTCGGGCTCTTCCAGCCCGTCGACGGTCCTCAGGGGGGGCGATGACACTGCCACCTTTTGCCGAGTTCTTCGAGGCGGCGCATGGCCATCCGCCGTTTCCGTGGCAAGTGCGCCTCGCGCAAGACGTCATGGAGGACGGCTGGCCTGGGCTTCTCGACCTGCCCACGGGTGTGGGCAAGACCTCGGCGCTGGACGTCGCGCTGTGGACCCTGGCGGCGAAGCCCGATCGAATGCCTCGTCGCACGCTGTTGGTGGTCGACCGCCGCATCGTCGTCGACCAGGGGGCAGACCACGCGCGGTCCTTGCTCGCGGCGATGATGCGGGACAACGCCCCCAAGGAACTCCGCCTGGTCGCCTCGCGGCTGCGCGCGCTGCAGTGGAATGCCACCGAGTTCGCGCCACCATTCCAAGTTGCGACGCTTCGGGGCGGGATGCCCAGAGACAACGACTGGGCGCGGCGGCCCGACGTGCCCGTGTTGGGCGTCTCGACCGTGGACCAGGTCGGCTCGCGCCTGTTGTTCCGCGGGTACGGACTCTCGGCGCGCGCGTGGCCGATGCACGCTGGACTGCTCGGCAACGACACCCTCTTCCTGCTCGACGAGGTGCACCTCGCACTCCCCTTCGCCCAGACGCTCGAAGCGATTCGCACGCGCTACATGGGAGGCGATCCTCGCGTACCCCGCCGTTTCGTGGTGGTGCAGATGTCTGCGACACCCGGAGCGCAAAGCCAGAGCGCGCGGCGATTCGCGCTGGCGGCAGCCGATCGGGACCACCCGGTCCTCCGCCGGCGGCTGGAGGCAGGCAAGCGGGCGCGGCTGGAGGTCGTGAAGGTCCGTGCCACGGACAGTGAGGCGGAGAAGCGTCACGCCGTTGCCGCCCGCGCGGTTGCGGCGGCGGCCGAGCTCCAACACTCTGGAGCGAAGGTCGTCGCGATTGTGGTGAACCGAGTCGACACGGCGCGCATCGCTTGGCGGATGTTGGCGGAGCGCGGTCCGACCGGCACCACAGAATGCTGTCTGCTGACTGGTCGCATGCGGCCAATCGAACGCGACAGGCTCGTGCGCGAGGTGCTCACGCCCCGCGCCATGGCGGGAAGGGACCGTGCAGCCGCCACTCCTTTCGTCGTCGTGGCGACCCAGTGCATCGAAGCCGGCGCCGACCTCGACTTCGACGGCATGGTCAACGAGTGTGCAAGTCTCGACGCACTTCGGCAACGCTTCGGGCGTGTCGACCGTCGCGGTGAGTTGGGCGCGTCCAACTCGGTCATCCTCGGGCGAAGCGACGAGATCGACGGCGACGATGATCCGGTCTATGGGCCCGCGCTGGCGGCAACCTGGGCGTGGCTGCGCGAGGGCGCCACAGACGGACGAGTCGACTTCGGCGTACTCGCGCTGCGGCCAGCCACGCTTCCCGACGGCACACCTCGGGCGGAGTTGCTGGCGCCGCCGAGCGCGGCGCCGGTGCTGCTGCCCGCACACCTCGACGCGCTCGCACAGACGTCGCCTCCCCCCGCCGTGTCGCCGGACATCGCGCTGTGGCTTCATGGGCCAGACCGCGAGAGCGCTGATATCCACCTCGTGTGGCGCGCCGAACTCGACGTCCCGGACGCGACCACCGACGAACTCCAAGCGGCATTCGCAGCCGTACGGCCCTCGATGCTCGAGGCCGTCGCACTGCCTGTCTACGCCGCGAGAGCGTGGCTGCAGGGAGCTTCGGCGACGATCGCCGACGTCCCCATGAGCGGGGCGACCGAGACCAGCGCCGCGGGGCAGCCCCCCCGCCGCGTCGTCGTGATGCGGTGGCAGGGCGACCGGGTCGAACCCCTCGACAGCGACGCGCTCGATTTGATCCGACCCGGCGATACGCTCCTGCTCCCCACCGCGGCGGGGGGTCTCGCGCAAGGGAACTTCGATCCCGAGGCCACCGAAGCGGTGCCCGACGTCGCCGACGTCGCGAGTCTGCGCGGTCGCGGCCTCGCTTCGCTTCGTTGTCATCCTCGGGCCGTCGCAACCTGGGGCCGCGCCGACGCCGCCCGCCTCGCGTCGACGGCGAAGACGACGTCGTCGTCGCTGCGACGCTCGCGGCGTGGGCATCCTGGATCGCAGCATGGCCGGCGGAGGTCCCGGCGGCCTACCCAGGTACGGCGGCCGAGTGGTTCGCTGCCCGCGATGCGCTGGCAGCGATGCGGAGATCTCCGCAGATCCACCGCGGCTACCTCGTCGGCACCGCGAAGGTCCGCCCGAGCGCGGTCCCATTGCCCGTGGAGCTCGACGACATGCTGACCGAGGATGACGACAGCTCCTTCCGCGCCGGCGACGTGACGCTGGCGAAGCACAGCGGCGACGTGCGCACGGTTGCGACCGGCTTCGCTCGAGCCCTCGGACTGCCGAGTTCATTGCTGCGCGACCTGGCCTGCGCGGCCTGGTTGCACGATGTGGGCAAGGCGGATCCGCGATTCCAGCGCTGGCTCCGTGGTGGCGGTGACGTCGGCGACCCGAGGCTGCTGGCGAAGTCCTCCTTGCCGGAGAACCGGCCGCGCGAGCGGGACCTGGCCCGGCGTCGCGCTGGCTATCCGCCCGGCTACCGCCACGAGTTGCTTTCGTTGGCGATGATCCAGAAGGCGCCGGCCAGCATCGCCGAAGCCGAGGACGACGAGCTGGTCCGTCACCTCG
Source organism: Nannocystaceae bacterium (assembly GCA_046351635.1). GTDB lineage: Bacteria > Myxococcota_A > Polyangia > Nannocystales > Nannocystaceae > Xiheibacterium. The sequence continues at coordinate 98,026 of JAXLYC010000020.1, forward strand.
TGGCAAGCCACCACGGTTGGTGCCGACCGTTCCCGCCGCTGGTCGACGACCCCGAGGACGAGTCCGTTTCGTTCGAGCACGGCGAGCTTTCGCTCGCCGCGGGGACGCGGCACGGCCTTGCGGCGCTCGACAGCGGCGTCGCCGACCGATATTGGTCGCTCGTGGAACGGTACGGCTGGTGGGGGCTCGCGTGGTTGGAGGCGGTCCTGCGGCTGGCGGACCATCGCGCGAGCGAATGGGAGGAAGCGTGATGCCGAACACTCTCCAGCTCACTGGGCTCGACGCACAGAACCCGCTCGGGTTCCTCGCGGCGCTCGGGCTGCTTCGGATTGTCGACGAGCACGCCCGGCGGAACGCACTCGCGCGACCATCGCTCGCGTTCGTCGATGACGGCGTTCTTCATGCTCGTATTGGTTCTGCGCTGGAATCGGTGGATGCGCTGATCGAGGTCGTGCTCTCGGATGCGCTCGCGCGGGGCGACGACGCTCTGCTTCAGCTCTGCTACGACGACCATGGCGCAGCGCTCCCGGCCGGAGCGACCGGGAAGCGGGATCTGAAGCCGTCGCCGGAGACGGCGCGCGCACTCCTCGATCGGGTCGCGGACGGTCCGCGACTCACCTCAGATCTCGCCGCCGCGTTCTTCTCCGAACTCGTTCAGGACAACAACGGCAACACCAAGCCGACTGCGCTGCACTTCACCGCGGGTCAGCAACAGTTCCTCGACATGGTCGATGCGCTACGGCGCGGCGTCGTCGCGGAGGACCTTCACGAGGCACTCCTGGGCCCGTGGCGGGGGGAGTCGACACTGCCATCGTTGTCCTGGGATGCGACGATGGCCCGGCAGTACGCACTGCGCGCTGGCAACCCGTCGAAGGAGAAGCGTGGCAGCGTCGCGGGTGCCAACTACCTCGCGGTTTTCGGGCTCAGCTACCTTCCGGTCACGGTGCAGCGAGGCAAGCTCGTGACGACGTGCGTCGTCGGCGGCTGGAAGGATTCGATCTTCACCTGGCCGACTTGGTCGCGCGCTGCAACTTCCAACGCTGCAGCGAGCCTCCTACGGATGGACCTACGGCGGCTGTCGTCGCGGGAGCGCGCCGCGCTCGGGATCAGTCACGTCTTCGCCGCACGAATCACCAGAAGCGACCAGGGCGGCTACGGCGGGTTCTCCCCGGCAGAGGTCGTGTTCGGCTGAACGGTGCGATCGTTCTCACAACACCACCACCCCCACCAACCCCGGCTGCCGCGGCCGTCCGAGCACCCGTGACCCCGGCACCGCGCGCTCGTCCGCGGCCGCCTGCCCGAGATCAACCAGCAACACCTGATCGCACCCCTGGTCGATCACCTCGAGCAGCTCTCGCTCGAGCTCGGCGCGCTGCAGCTCGGTCAGCTGGCAGCTGAAGATGCTGTACTGCACCGGGTCGCCGTAGTCGCGCACGATCGCGTGCACGCGGCGCAGCCGGCGCTGGTCGCAGATGTCGTACGCGACGAGGATGTGGCGGCGCATCGCGACCTCACCGGGTCCACAGCGGGGTGTACGAGTCGAGCTCGCCGATGAGGACCTTGGCGAGGATGCGCGCCTCGAGCTCGAGCAGTCGCCGGTAGCTCATGCGGTAGCCGAAGCGTGGGTGTGTGGTCTGCTCGTCGGCGCGGCGTTCGTACGCCCGCACCGTGGCGCGGCGGCCAGCGTCGCTGAGCTCGACGCCAGCGGCGGAGAGGTGGAACTGGTCGCGGTCGATGCCGCCGGTACCGATCAGTCGCAACACCGCGGTGTCCACCCACGCGGCGCGGAACGGCTCCATCAGGTCGAGCCCGAGCGCCGGGCGGCCAGGGATCATCGTGTGGAACAGCCCGAGCATCGGGTCGAGCCCGACCCGTGCCAGCGCAGACACGGCGTCACGCAGCAGCAGCGCGTAGCCGAAGCTGAGCATGGCGTTGACGCGGTCGCGCGGCGGACGGCGCGAGCGGCCGCAGAAGTCGGCACGCCACGCCAGCGGCACCAGCGACGGGAACACCTCGAAGTAGCGCGCCGCAGCGTCGCCTTCGCAGCCGCGAAGCGTGTCCACATCCGGGGCGCGCTCGGCGGCGCGACTCGCATTCTGCATGCGGCGTAGGGCGAGCCC
>JAXLYC010000021.1:0-97109 GCA_046351635.1 Nannocystaceae bacterium
TCGCCCGAGGACTCGCGCTGCTCGACAGTTGGGACGACATTCTCACAGCCGCCGCCAGCGGCAGCGGACGGCGGCGCTACTCGCGATTCGACGAACTCAAGGAGGGCAAGGCAATTCTGCACATGGTCGGGGAGCGGGCAGCCGTGGTGACGACCGAGCACGAACGCAAGTTCCACGCGCCGACGTCGATGCGTGACGTCGAGCCCAGCGTGCACATCTGGGTCGAGCGGGGCGTCCTCGGCACGGGAGGGCGTTGACGATGGCAACGGCGCGCGGCGGCAGGAAGGGGCACGAGCTGCCCCAGGGGTCGATCCGGCAGAGCCAGATCGTCACGACGTTCGGACCGGGTGCCATGGTCGACCTACTCCACGACGCCGTGCTGATCGGAGGGCTCGATCTGTGGTTGATGGGCTCGGTCGGGAAGGGCGGCGGCGGCGAAGTCATCCAAGAGCCGCGCCTGCGGATGCGCGTCGCGCAGGCCCTGGGCGCCGGCGAGAGTGAGCCCGAGGCGGTGGAGCTGTCGCACGACAGGCCGTTTCGTGCGCCGCCGGCGGGGGATGACAACGCGCCGACGCGCGGGCTCGGGATCAAGGCGTTCGAGTTCCCGCGGTGGTTCGTGTGTCAGAACTGCCGCGCATTGGTGCGGCGCGATCAACTCGAGCTGAAGTCGCACAGCTATCGCCACTCCTGCGTCGGCCGCAGCAACGGGACCGCGACGCCGGTTCGATTCGTTTCGGCGTGCCGGCGCGGCCACCTCGAAGACTTCCCGTGGAGCTTCTTCGTCCACAAGGATCGGCCGATTTGCTCCCATCCGCAACTTTTCCTCGACGAGAGCTCCAGCGGTGACTTCTCGGACGTCATCGTGAGGTGCGAGACGTGCGACGCGAGGCGCCCATTGTCCGAGGCGCGCGCCGACGCGGCGATGCCAAAGTGCCGCGGCGAGCGTCCGTGGCTGGGCGTCGACGCCGGCGAACAATGCGAGGAGCAGCAGCACCTGATGGTGCGCACCGCGAGCAATAGCTATTTTCCGCAGATCATGAGCGCCCTGACAATCCCCGACCGAGAGGATCCGTTGCGGGCGAAGGTCGAAGCGGTCTTCGAGCTGCTCGAGACGGTCGAGCGCCCCGACCTGCCCCAGTTGCGGCGGATCCTGAGCCGCAAGCTGGCGTCGCTCTCAGAGGCGACGGACGACGAGATCTGGGCATCGCTCCAGGCAATCAAGGGAAAGCCGCAGGTGACGAACCTGCGGCTGCGCACGCCGGAGTTCGAGCGGTTCATGAGCGAGGGCTACGAGGTCCCCGGACAGGTGCCGGAGGAGGACGATGAGTTCTTCGCTCGCCGCGCCAAGTTGGCCTCGGTGCCCAAGGGGCTCGATCGGGTCGTGCTGGCGCCGAAGCTGCGCGAGGTCCGAGCACTCATCGGGTTTACGCGCCTGGAGTCGGCCACCGCCGACCTCCAGGGCGAGTATGACCTCGGCGTCTCGTTGGCGCGGGTCGGTCGCAACGTCTCCTGGCTCCCGGCCACCGAGGTTCGCGGAGAAGGTCTGCTGGTCGTGTTGGCCGAGCAGGCGCTCGCGTCGTGGGAGACGCTCGCGGTCGTGCAGGCGCGCGAGCAGGAGTTGCGAGCCGGGTATGAGCGGTGGGCGCGAAGCCAGGACCGCCCGCCCAAGTTCCCCGGCGTCCGGTTCTACATGCTGCACACGCTTTCACACATGCTCATGACGGCCTTGTCGCTCGATTGCGGCTATGCCGCGAGCGCGATCCGAGAGCGCATCTATTGCTCGGAGCCCGGCGAGGCGACCAAGATGGCTGGCATCCTGCTGTCCACGGGCACGTCGGGCAGCGAAGGCACGCTCGGTGGACTCGTCGAGCAAGGGCGTCGCATTGCGACACACCTGAAGTACGCGTGGGATCTTGCTCGGCTGTGTTCCTGCGATCCGGTCTGCGCTCACCACTCCCCGGACGGGGATATCGCGGAGCAGTATCTGAGCGGCGCGGCGTGTTACGGCTGCTTGTATGTCGCAGAGTGCTCCTGCGAGCGGTACAACAAGTACCTCGACCGCGCGCTCGTCGTGCCGGTGATCGGCCAAGATGCCAAGCTGGCCTTCTTTGCGGAGCGTCCGGCATGAACGATGCGTTCCTGGCTCTGCCGCTGGTCGAGCTGGAGCGCCTGCTCGCGGCGGTCGCGGTGGACAAGCTGAGCGCCCCGCTTTCCGACGGGGCGCTGATCGCGAGAGATCTCGCCGCTGCGCGGCCGTTTCTCCCGCTGTTGGCACGATTCTCGACCGCGGCTTCTCTGCGTACGTTTCTGGAATGCGTCGTCGCGCAGCGTCGCGCCGCCGAACAGCGGCCGCGGCCAGAGCTGGTCTGGAGCGGTCCAGAACCCGAGCATGCGCGCGCGCGGCACACCTCCGTTGTGGTTCGAGAGCTGTTCGAGCGGGCGCGACAGGAGGTCTTCATCGCTGGCTATTCGTTCCACGGCGGCGATAAGGTCCTCGGACCGCTGCATGCATCCATGGTCGCGCACGGGACCAAGGTCGAGATCGTTCTCGACTGCTCGGGCTATGACGTCTACGAAGGTCTCAGCGAAGCCGAGATCCTGGGCCGCGTCGCTTCGGAGTTCCGCGAGGAGGTCTGGACACATGGGGATCCGCGGCCGAGTCTCTTGTATGACCCACGCACGCTCAAGCGCGAACCGCCGCGGTCCGGCACAGGTCGGTGGTTCCCCCCGCACTCGATGCATGCGAAGTGCATCGTGGTCGATCGGCGCGAGGCCTTCGTAGGTTCCGCCAACTTCACGGCGCGCGCGCATGCGAAGAACATCGAGGTTGGCGTGCTGATACGAGAGCCGGGTTTCGCCGCGGCATTGCTCCACCAGTGGGACGCTGTTCGATCCGTGTTGTCCACGATCGGGCGGTGAGCACGAGGGCGCGAAGCCCGGCCGATCACAGTCGCTCGCGCGCGGCGATCCACCCCTCGATCTCGCCGGCAACGTCCCGCTGTACCGCCGCCTCGTAGGCCGCCAAGGCCTCGCGCGCGAGCGCCAGCGCATCGTCGCGATCCCCCGCGGAGTCCCACAGCGCTTCGCCGAGCGCGAAGCGGGTCTCGGCCAGCGCGACCGCGTCGACCGGTGGACGCTCGCGGATCCCCTGCGCGCGTCGCAGCGGCTCGACGGCGGCCGACGCCTGGCCGGCGGCCCGCAGAGCCTTGCCCAGGGCTGTCAGCGCGAGCGCGACGTCGGGGTGCTCGGGGCCCAGCGCGCGCTCCCAGATCGCGAGCGCGCGGCGGTGCAGCTCGATCGCGCGATCATGTTCACCCTGGTGGCTCAGCAAGATGGCGAGGTTGGACATCACCTGGGCGAGGTCGTTGTGGTCGGGGCCCAGCGCGGCCTCGAGCACGGGGATCGCCTGCTCGTAGGCCGCGCGGGCGCCGACGACGTCGCCGGTCTCCTCGCGCGCGAGCGCCACGTTGGCGAGGCTCCGCGCGAGGTCGGCGTGACCAGCGGGCAGCACGCGCTGGCGGATCGCGAGGGCACGCTCGTGCAGCCGCAGCGCCTCGGTCCAGCGGCGATCGAGCTCCTCGAGCACGGCGAGGTTGTTGATCACCGCGGCGGTCCGCGCGTGCTCGGTGCCGTAGGCGGACTCGGCGATCGCGAGCGCGCGCGCGAGCAGGGCGCGCGCCTCGCCCAGGCGCCCCATGGAGCGGCGGGCGGTCGCGAGGTTCGTGAACACGCTGACGAGCGACGGGTGCTCGGTCCCCAGCGCCGCCTCGATCGACGTCGCCGCCCGGGTGTAGCGCGCGTCGGCGTCGGCGTAGCGCCCCAGCGCGAGCTCGGAGGTCGCGAGGTTGATCTCCACGAAGGCCACGTCGGGATGGTCGGGGCCCAAGGCGGGCTGCGAGCACCGCGTGCCCACGGTGCTGCAACGCGAGCGCAGGTCGTGGCGCCCCAGCGCGATCTCGGTGGTCGCGAGGCCTTGCAGCGCGCGCGCCAGCTTCAGGTGAAGCCCGCCCAGCACCCGCTCCACGATGGCGACGGCGTGCTCGCTCGGCGCGCGCGGCCTCGTGCTCGCCCGCCCGCGACAGGATCGATCCCAGGGTCGTCGGGGCCGCGCCGCATCGCGCAGTCCCTCGGGGCTCACCCATGCGCGAGTCCTCGACCTCGGCGAGGCGGATCCACGTCTGCGCGTCGTCGAAGGCGTCGAGGTCGGTGCCGAGCACCCGCGCGAGCGCGGTGGCGCTGCTCTCGGCGAGGTCGATCTCCTTGCGCCGCCCGCGACGAAGTAGGCGCGTCGCGCAGCGCGGCGGCGGACTCGGGGTAATGGCCGCCGCTCTGCTCGAGCGCGAGCCCGAGCGCGAGCCCGGCCGATGCAACCAGCCGCGGGCTCGCCAGCGCCTGTGCCTGCGCGAGCGCGTCCGTGGCCTGCGCGAGGCCCTGCGGCGCGCGGCCGGATGCCGTCGCAGCCCAGGCGCGCGCCAGCGCCTCGCGTGCCGCGCCCACGTCGTGCTCGCGCGGTGGCGCGGGCAGGCGCGCGAGCTGCGGCTCGTCGATGCACGCAGATCGACGCTGTTGTATTCGCGGCCGCCGCGACCGCAGCGCGCACCGCCGTCGCGTCCGCTGCCGCGAGCTCGCCGGCGAGCGCGTCGAGGTCGAGGCGGCGCGCTCCTCGAGGCACCAGGCGATCGCTCGTGGGTGTCCGCGCCCCAGCGCTGCTCGCCTCGACCTGCCGCGACAGGCCGAGGCCCACGCGCCGTCCAGGCGCTCATGAAGGACTCCAGCCGGATCACCAGCGCCGCGGTGGCCGGGGCGTAGCCGAGTCCGGTCGCGACGATCGCATCTTCGATCTGCGAGCGCCGCTCGTCGTTCCACGGGTTGGCGGCGGTCGCCGCGGCGTCGCACTCGCGCTCGCGTTGGATCTGCACCAGCGCTCGGCCTGCGAGGGCCAACAGCGCCGCGGCGGCGCAGCCGCTCACGACGATCGCGAGGCGGCGTCGCTGCGCTCGGGTGCGGACCAGCTCGAGCGCCGAGACCAGCGCGTCCATCGAGGGCCAGCGCGCCTGGGGCTCGGGCGCCAGTCCGCGCTCGAGCGCGCGCCGCAACCACGGCGGCGTGCGGGCCGATCGCGGCCACTCGCGCAGGCGCCCCTGGGTCACCGCGGCCGCCAGCGCCGGCAGCGAGTCACCCGCGAACGGACGCTCACCGCAGATGGCCTCCCAGGTCGAGACGCAGAACGAGAACTGATCGCTGAGTGCGTCCGCGCCGCGACCGGCGTGCTGCTCCGGTGCCATGTACGCGGGCGTGCCCACCAGCGTGCTGGCGGTGGTGACCTCGAGCGCAAGCGCGCTGGGGCGGGTCGACAGCGCGCTGTCCGAGATCGGGATGGTCGTGCGCGCGAGACCGAAGTCCATCACGCGCACGCGGCCGTCCGCGCCCACCATCACGTTGTCGGGCTTGAAGTCACGATGGACCAGGCCCTTGGCGTGGGCGGCCGAGATGCCGCGCGCCGCCTGCAGCATGGTGTCGAGGATCTCCTGCCAGGAGCGCGGCCGAGCGAGCCAGCGCGTCAAGGTCTCGCCCTCGATGTGCTCCATCGCGAGGAAGACCGAGGCACCGGCGTCGTCGGCAGCGCCGTCGGTGCGCGGCGGCTCGAACGAGCCGACGTCGTGGATTGCGACGACGTTGGGATGGGTCAGCTGCGCGAGCGCCTGGGCCTCGCGCAGCAATCGGCGGTGGCGATCGTGGGTGCCGCCGGAGCTGTCGGCGTACAGCACCTTGAGCGCGATCTTGCGGTCGAGCTGCGGATCGTAGGCGGCATAGACCACACCCATGCTGCCGTGGCCGATGCGACCGAGCACGAGGTAGCGCCCGACCGCCACCGCCGCGGGCGGATCCTCGAACAGACGCGCGCGGGCGCGTCGTCGCGCGACCTCGAGCTGCAGCGCGTCCTGTCGCGCGCGACCCATCGCACGCCACCGCGCGCCGAGGGGACTGGCCTCGGTCGCGGCGGTGCTCGTCGGGTCGTCCGCGTGGTCCGCCATGACGCCGCCAGCCTAACACCCGGATCCACGGCGACTCACGGTGGAACCACGCGCAACGTCAGCCGCGGCGCGTGCTCGGCTCCCGCGAGCGAGTCGAACCACCCGACCTCTTCGCCGCTGCCGTCGAGCACGTCCTCACCGATCCAGAACTGCACGTACGCGTCGGCCGCGAGGCCGCCGTGGGTGTCGACCAGCGCCTGCAGCAGCGGCGCGAGATCGGGCGTCGCGTTGGGGCCGGGTTGCTGCCACGGCAGGCCGCCGACCTCGGGCCAGCGGACCGAGTCGGCCGACAGCACCACCGAGCCGCCGTCTTGCGGATAGTCGGTGACGCCACCGACCGCGGGGGCGTCGGGCGTGTCCTGCACCCACACGCGCAGGGCGTAGGCACCCGCCCACGCGTACTCGTCGTGGCCGGCGATCTCGAGCACCGCGCTGTCGATGATCGAACCCGCGGGCACCGCGGCCGGCAGCCGGAAGCGCATGTACGCGTAGTACTGCGCGCCGTTGGGGAACTGGCCCAGGTACTGGCGGCCCTCGGCGTTGTCCTCGCCCGAGGGATACCAGTGCGCGGAGTAGCCGTTGGCAGCGGGATAGATCGCGCCGTCGTCGAGGTTGTCGTCCGGCACCAGCGGGCCCACGAGCGTGGTGTCGCCGGTGGTCCCGCTGGTCTGCTCGCCTGCGCTGGTCTGCGCGCTGCCGGAATCCGAGCTGGCCTCGTCGCCGCCGCTGCTCGCGTCGCCGGTCGAGTCTGCGCCGCTGTCGTCGCCGCCCGCGGTCGCGTCGCCCGCGGCGTCGTCGCTCGAGGCCGGGTCGCTGCTGGCGTCGCCGCCACCCGATTGCGACGTCGCGGGTCCGTCCGGGGCGAGGAACGGCTCGGAGAAACACCCCAGCGAGACGGTGAGCGAGAGCGCGAGCGGGGTCCGGGTTCGCATGGCCTGCAATCGTGATGAGGCGAGCCGCGGCCGGGTTGATCACTCGCGGCGGTCGATTTTCCCTTCCGCCGCGAGCGGTCGGTCAGCGGACAGGCCAGCCCGGCAGCGCCGGGTTCTCGTGGGTGCGCACGAAGTCGCCGCTCGAGGGCGCGTCGCCACGGGCACCCAGCGCCACGACGTGCACCACCGCCTGTCCGATGGGGTCGAGCCCGGCAGGCCGCGTGGAGCGTTCGGTCCGACACCGCGCAGGTCGGGGTCGCCGCGAGATCATGATCGGCGGCGGTGACCAGCAGGTTCTGCGCGATGTGGCCCGCCTCGAGCAGCACGACCCCGAGCGCGCCCGGGTGGGGGTACCTGCGCGTCCGTCCGAAGTGAGACACGAGCAGGACCAGCGCGCCGGCGTTCGCGAACCAACTCTGACCGCCGAGCGCCGCCGCGGGATCGGGCGGCGGGATCGTGGACCCGCGACAGCGAGTGATCGATGCCCGCGCAGGTACACGCCCGGCGCCAGGCCGGCCACGCGGTACGCGAGCACGTAGGCCCGAAGGGTGGCGCGCGCCGCCGGACGGGCACGGCGTCAGCGGCAAGGGCTCGCTGCCCTCGTCGTCGGGTGCGCCGAAGCCGACGATCGCGAAGCCCGCGAACAGACACTCGGCGAGCGCATGCACGGGCACGGTATCGGCGGCGAAGCTTCGGCGACTGCGGCGACGGCAGCGCGCGCAGCATCGACGCATCGCGGTGCGGTCGCGCAGCGCGAACGCATCCGCCGACGGTCGCGCGTAGGTCTCGATCGCGGCGGTCGCGGCCATCCTGGCCATGACGTGGGCACGGATGCTCTCGGGCGCGACGTAGACGGTAGTCGCGCACGCCGAAGTGGAAGACGCCGGCGGTCAGGCCCCACTCCCACTCGCGCGCGAGCCGATCGTCGTCGTCGGCTGCGGCGGTACCTTCGGACGAGCACCAGCGCGGCGTCGACGAGCCCGACGAGCACCGCTGCGATCGCGGCGCGCTCGCGATCGCAGGCGCCGTCGGGGAACAGCGCGTCGATCGTCGACCACTCGCTCAGCCGCGTGAGCAGCTCGAGCGCGCGGCCGTCGAGCGCGCACTCGGTGCGCAGAAACCAGTTGCGACCGATGGGGCCGCGGAGGTCCCAGGCGACGACCAGGCCCTGGCGCGGCGCAATGCGGCGCCGGCTGCGCCGGGCGAGCTCATGACGCGCGCGCGGCCGTCCGCGACCTCGAGCCTCGGAGCGGATTCGCCGCGGTGTGGGGCCATCCGCCCAGGTGGAGAACGCGGCGCCCGCCGGCGCCGCGGCCGGCTCGCGGCGCCGCATGTTCGATGTTGCCGAGGCTCGCGATGGTGACGGCGTGGTGTCGACGAGTGGGTCGTGGGTCATGAGCTGGTTGTCCTGTCTCCTCCAAGAGTCGCGCCGCGACGGTTTTGATCACTGCATCCGCGCGGTGATCGAACGCGGCGCCGCGCGGCTCTTGCCGGAGCGACCACGACGCGTGCGCGCTGCTCGGCCGCTGGAGCGTCGCGCCCGCGTCCGCAGGCCGGACTCACGAATCCGCTTCGTCGACCGCGGGCCCGACCAGGGCGGCCCAGCCGTCGAGGGTCGAGCGCGTGCTCGCGAGGCAGTTGGGCGTCTGCGCGATGGCCTCGACCTCGCGACGCAACCGCTCCAGCGCGAGTCGCAGGCGCGAGCGCACGGTCCCCGAGGGGATCCCCAGCGCCGCAACCAGGTCGCGACCGCGCAGGCCTTCGATGTAATAGAACTCGACGACGAGCTGCTGCTCGAGCGGTAGCCGCGTGAGCGCCTCGAACAGCACGCGCTCGTCCTCGTGGCGCGCGGCCGCGGCACTGGGGCTGGTGCCGAGGTCGCGCAGCGACAGCTCCGCGACGTCGGCCGCCGGCCCCTCGCGTCCGCGCTGCTGCAGGAAGCGATACAGCTCGTGCCGCGCGATCGCGAACAGGTACGCGCGGAAGCTCGACTCGCCGCGATAGGCCACGCCGCCGCGGATGCAGGCGGTGAACGTCTGCTGCACGAGGTCGTCGGCGGCGTCTCCGACCTTGCTCGCGAGGAAGCCGTACAGCACCTCGAAGTGGCGGTCGAACAGTTCGCTGCCGGCCTTGGCGTCGCCGTCCCGCCACGCCTGCAGCAGCTCGGGGTCGGGACGCTCGCTCACCGGCGCAGCGTAACAGATCCGCGGCGCCGGGCCCGACGCGCGCCGCCTCAGGTCGGCGGCGGGCAGTCCGGCTTGGGCCGCAGGATGATGTCCGGCACCACCGGCGTCATGGCGGTCATCGCCGCCGCGCCGTCGCGGCGGGGGCTGCTCGAGATCACCGCTCGCTGCGCGTCCGCGTCGAGCCAGAAGCGCGCGACGCCGCGGCTGGTCTCGACGCGCGTGCTCGTGCCGGCATCGGTCGCGATCGAAGCCACCCACTCGCCGCTCGAGTAGTGGATCTCCACCGCGACGGCGTCGGCGTCACCTGTGTGCAGCACCAGCTCGCCATCGAGCGTGGTCCAGCTGGTGCCGTCGAAGGCGTGGATCAGGCCGGTGTCGAGGTCCACGTCGATCTCGGTGGTGGCCTTGCCGCAGTCCTTGTCGGCCGCGGGTGTGGCTGCGCCCGCGGGGCCGGGGCTCGCGGCGGGCAGCAGCAGGGGAACAACCAGGGTGAGGGTCGCGAGTGCGTGCATGCAGTGGGAAACGCCGCGGCCGCGCCGGCGGATCACGACGCGCAGGCGCCGATGAAGGCGACCCGCGCGTCGCCCCCCACCGGCTGCTGCTCGCGGCTGCCCAGATCGACTGGCACGCGGCGACGGCCTCGTCGCGCAGCTTCGCGTCGACGAAGGTGCCGCCGCGGCAGTACACGTTCTTGGCAGAGCGGTACATCACGAAGCTGGGCGAGCCCTTGTCCTCGGCGTCGTTCATGTCCTTCGAGGTGCCCACGATGATCCAGCCGCCGTCGTTGGCCTCCTGCTTGTCGACCTTGGTGTAGAGGTAGCCCATGTCCTGGAAGTTCTGGTCTTCCTGCAGCTTCTTCGCGTAGCCTGCGACGTCGCCGGGGCGATCGTCGGGCATGAAGTCGACGTAGAAGCGATTGGGCGCGTTGGTGCCGTCGCCCGCGGGCGTGTACTTCTCGAAGGTCCAGCTCTCGAGCACCTCGTTGTACTGGCCCTCCCAGCCGGTCGCGTTGGCGAGCTTGAGCGCCTTCATGTCGATCTTCTCCTTGGGCGCCGCCGGCGGAGCGTCGGCCTTGGGCGCGTCGCCGGCCGCGGGCTCGACCCCGGCCTTGGCGACCTTCGCATCGCCGCCCTTGGCGTCGGCCTTGGGATCGGCCTTGCTCTGGGCCTTCTTGTCGGTCGCCGGCGCTGCGTCCTTCTTGCTGTCGCACGCAGCGACGGCGAGGGCGAGGGCGCAGCAGACGAGGGAAAGTCGCGAGATCGTGGTCATGACGCTGTCCGTGGGTCCCGGGGCCGCCGGGTCGAGGTGCTAGACGGGGGCCGGACGGCGCAGTCGCACTCGATGCGAGCGCAGACCCCAAGAAATCGCGCGGCGCGATCGCGCAGGCGCACGGGCGCGCGATCCCGGGCGCGAGCCGCCTTGTGGCGCGCCTCGCCCGCGGCGAAACTCGGCCCGGGGGATGACGATGCACCGGCACACGCGCCGACTCGCGATCGCAACTGCACTGGCCTCGGCGCTGCTGGGCGCCTGCGCCGGCGACGACGGCACCGACGGCGGCGCCGACTCGGGCGGCAGCAGCACCACCACGCCGACGGGCACCGCCTCGGGCAGCGCCACCACCACGGCGAGCACCACCGCGGGCACCAGCGCAGGCACCAGCGCAGGCACCAGCGCGAGCACCACCGCCAGCACCGACACCGCCAGCGAGACCAGCGCGGAGGCATCGTCCTCGGGCGAGGGCACCACCGGCGTCGCCCCCGGCGACTGCAGCGCAGCGCTGCTGTGCGAGGACTTCGAGGCCTATGACGTGGCCCAGGCGCCCGGCGGTCCGTGGCTCACGAGCACGCAGCAGGGCACGCTCGCGATCGACGACGCCATGGCCTACTCGGGCTCGCAGTCGGTGCACATCACGATCGAAGGCGGCGACGGCACCTACCGCCGCGCGTTCATGTCGATCGAGGGCGCGCCGGTGTTCCCCGCGGCCGCGGGCGAGGTCTGGGGCCGCATGATGATGAACCTGGTCGCGTGGCCGCCCGGCGGCGTGCACTGGACCAACATCCAGGGCGAAGGCGACGTGCAGGGCATGGGCTTCCGCGGGCTGTACCGCTACGGTGGCATGAACGACGGGGCCATCCTGGCGAACTACGAGACCCAGGGGGTGGGCAGCGACTGTTGGCGCAACTCGCAGACCATCATGCCCACCGGCTGGACCTGCCTCGAGTGGCACTTCGTGCAGGCGACCGACACCATGGAGCTGTACGTCGACGGCCAGCCCATCGACGACGTCACCGTGGTCGGCCAGGGCGACGGCTGCATCACGCACGACACCGGCGACCACTGGTACGCGCCGGCGTTCGACACCATGCGGCTGGGCTGGGAGCACTACCAGCAGACCGACGCCAAGGAGCTGTGGATCGACGACGTCGCGATGGACACCGCGCGCATCGGCTGCCCGCAGTGACCGCGGCGTCGGCCGCTCAGCGCGGGTGATCGCGGAAGAACTGCATCACGACCTCGCCCCAGACGAACGCGCGCTCGCCCTCGCACGCGAACGAGAACAGCTGCCCCGGTGCGCCGCCGGGATCGGTGCTGCCGGGGTAGCAGTGGCCGCGGATGAAGCTCGAGGGTGCCCGTAGTCGTGCTCGACGTACTCGAGCACCATCGCGTCGCCGCTGTGGCGGATCCAGCGGTGGCCGTCGCTGCTCTCGACCGCCTCGGCTGCGCCCAGGCCGAAGTGCTCGACCACCGCGTCGACGCGGGCTGCGCGCACGCGATGCCGACCAGGGCGTCCTGGGTGCCGTGCAGGTAGATGATGTCGAGCGGCTCGCTCGGTGCACGCTCGGGCGTGAACTGGCAGTCGGGGTAGATCGCGTCCTCGCCGCAGGCGGCACCCGGTGCGACCGAGGCCAGCACGTCCGCGTGGTCGCAGGCGAAGCGCCAGCTCATGTAGCCGCCCTGGGAGAAGCCGGTGAAGTGCCAGCGATCGGCGTCGACGTCCCACGCGGCCGCGACCCGCTGCATGAAGTCGAAGATCTTGTCGTCGTCGACCGCGGGGTTCCAGCTCGCCGCCGGCGGCGCGGGGTTGGCGTTGGGCTGCACCACGATGTAGCCGTAGCGCTGGCCCACGCGCGCGCATGTTGGTGTTGGCGTCTTGCATCTGCGCGCTCATGGTCAGGCCGTGGACGTCCACGATCATGCCGCACGGTTCAGCCAGGCACGCCTGCGGCACCTCGACGTCGTAGGTGATGCCGTCGCACACAAACGCGTGGTGGCCGGCGGTCACGTCGGTGATGCAGTCGTCGGGCGTGGGCGTGACGCCGCCCGAGCTGCCGCCCTCGTCGCTCGTGCCCGCGGTGGCATCGCCGCCGGAGCTGCTGCCGTCGCCGCCGCTGTCGCTCGCCGCTGCGGTCGTGCTGGCCTCGCCGCCGGTGCTCGCGGTGCCGGAGCTGCTGCCGTCGTCGCCCGCGGGCGCCGTGGTGCCGCAGCCCGGCGCGAGCGCGAGCGTCAGCGCCGCGGCGAGCGTGGCCTCAGCCGGAAGCGGTGGTTGAACTCGTCACATGCGCTCTTGATGACACCGATGGCCTCGAGGAAAACGGTCCGTAGGGCTCGCAGATGGGCCCGACGAAGTCGTAGGTGAACATGTTGGTGAACTCGATGATGCGGGTCGCGATCTCGGCGCCGGTCGATGCCGCCGTTGCACTTGTCGAGCGCGGGGTACCGCGGCTGCTCGGCCGGGCCCACCAGGGAGAGCACCACGACCTTGGACTCGTCGCCGCCCTTGGCCGCGATCACGGCCTGGAACCATCCCGCGGGTCATCGGCGAGCCCGGCTGCGGGTCCTGCATGCAGCCGTCGACCTCGTGGTCGTCTTCTTCGTCGGTGATGATGACCACCACCAGCAGCGCATCGTCGCGGATGAAGCCCTCGTTGCACTTGCCCGCGCCCGTGAGGTTGGGCGACAGCGCGGCCGACAGCGCGCCCATGGTGCGCTCGTTGCCGTCGCCGGAGGTGCCGATCTTCGCGACGCAGCCGAACTTGGTCTCGAGATCGTCGGTCTCGATCATGTAGCGCGCGCCCGAGTCGAACGGGTCGCAGACCATGTTGCTGGCGTCGATGCCGGCGGTGCGCGTGATGAGCGTGCCGTCCTGCAACGGCGGGCAGGTCAGATCGCCGATGTACGAGTCGGTCGAGATGACGCCGACGTTGTAACCGTTGGTGTCGGCGAGCTCGCTGCGGATGCCGCTGATGAAGGCCGGGAAGCTCGCGGCGAGGTTGGCCTGCTCGTCGGCCATGCTGCCGGAGTTGTCGATGACGAACAGCAGGTCGACCTTCTTGCAGCCCGCGTCGGTGCTGCTGTCGCCGCCCATGCTCGCGCCGCCGTCACCGCCGAGTACGTCGAGCTTGTCGCCGTCGTCGCCCGCGTCGGCGTCGATGCCGGTCTGCGCGCCGCTGGCCGAGAGGCTCAGCCCGGTCATCGAGGCGGTCGCATCGCCCTCGGCACGCTCGTCGGTGCCGCAGGCGGCCGCGAACGCGACGAGGCCGAGCGCGGATGGGAACCGCGGTCGCATCATCGTGAATTCGATGATGGTCGCGCGGCCGGGCGCCCGTCAATGCAGCGATCGCGCGCGAGCGCGCCGCCTTGCGATCGCTGCCGCGATCACCACCAGCGCGAAGGTTCCCGCGTCGTCGCGGCCGCGTCCGCTTGGGCGAGTTGCACAACCGCAGCCGGGCGCATCGCCCTCGCCGCGCGGCGCCTCGCCTGCGGTGCCGTCGCCGCCTTGGTCCTCGCCCTCGTCGCCGCCCTGGCCGTCACCGCTGCCGCCGGTGTCGCCGCCGTCGGTTCCGCCGTCGCCGGTTGCGTCGCCCGCATCACCGCTGCTGCCGCCGGTCGTGTCGCCGCCCGGGGGATTGTCGGGCGCCTCCGTGCCGACGCCCACGGCGATCCACCCGCTGTCGGCCTGGTTGCCCGCGTGGTCGGTCGCGATGAGCTTGAGGTTGTAGCCGCCCGCGGGAAACGTGGTGTTCCAGCGGTACGGCGCCAGCTCGAGCATCTGCGAGACCATCTCGCCGTCCTCGGGCACGACCACGAGCTCCACGCTCGCGATGCCCCAGCCGTCGCCGTCGTCGGCGTTGGCCTCGATGTGCAGCTCGGCGGTGCCGCCGGCGTCGACCTCGAACATCTGGTTGCCGGTCGGCGAGACCACCTCGAGGCTGGGCGCGTCGTGATCGGGATAGTCGGTCAGCGGGTTGCCGCACACCGACGAGAAGTCGTCGAGCGGACCGGTCTCGCAGCCGGCGTTGTAGCTGCCCTCGCCGCCGGTCTGCGGGTCGATGGGGAAGCCCTGGCAGCCCCAGGTCGGCGACCAGTTGCCGTTGCCGTCGAAGCACGGCGTGACGTCGATGCCCGACTGCGACTCGATGAAGTCCACCGCCGACGAGGCGATGGTGCTGCCAGCCGAGCCGCCGCACACGCCCGGCTCCGACATCTGCGCCCACGAGTGGATGCCGATCACGCGCCAGGTGTCGTCGCCGCCGAGGTTGGCCTTGAGCTTGACCATGACTGGCCCGCCCGAGTCACCGCTGCAGATGCCGTTGCCGTTGCTGCCGGTGATGATCTCGCCGACGTTCGAGATCGACTGCACCGTCAGCTGCACGTACTTCTTGCGACCGGAGTCGCCGTTCTCGTCGTTGCCGTAGCCGACGTGGGTCACCTGCGTGCCGGCGCCGAGGATGCCCTCCTCGCAACCGAACGCGATCGGGGTGACCGGGATGCTCGTGATCGGCGTGGCCAGCTTGCAGAACGCGTAGTCGTTGCCCTCCCCGGTGTCGTTCCACTGCGGGTTGGCCTTGCAGTACTCGGTCTGCGCCAGCTGCACCGCGGCTTCGGCCCGCTCGCCGAAGCGGATGGTCGCGGTCTCGTCGTTGGGGACGCAGTGCGCCGCGGTGAGCACGATCTGCGGATGCACGAGCGTGGCCGTACACGCACCGGTGTTGGTGCTGAGGTACGCGACCTGCGGCCAGCCGCACTGCTCGGTCTCGTGGCCGCCGTAGATCTGCGGCGTCGGCATCGGCACCGCGAGGTCCTCGACCGCGAGCGCGGGCAGGGGGGCGAGCAGGGCGAGAGCGAAGATCGAGACCCGCGTCATGGCGGGCGAAAGCTCGCATAGCTGACGAGGCAAGGCAACATAGGTCACGGCGGCCCTGAGCTGTGGGGTGATTCCCCGGGGGTGGCCGCCGCCCGGCACGCGGAGGCGAGCGTGGTACGCAAGCGGCGGTGATCACCGTCCACCACCTCGAGAAATCGCGGTCGCACCGCGTGCTGTGGATGCTCGAAGAGCTCGGCGTGCCCTACGAGATCGTCCGCTACGCCCGCGATCCGAAGACCTTGCTGGGGCCAGCCAGCCTGCGCGAGATCCATCCGCTGGGAAAATCGCCGACGGTGACCGACGACGGCCGCGTGCTCGCGGAGTCGGGCGCGATCCTCGAGCACCTGGTCGAGCGCTACGGCGACGGTCGCTTCGTGCCGCCGGCGGGCAGCGACGACCGCGTGCGCCACCGCTACTTCATGCACTACGCCGAAGGCTCGCTGATGCCGTACCTGCTGATGAAGCTGGTGTGCGCGCGCGTGAAGTCGGCACCGCTGCCGTTCTTCGTCAAGCCCATCGCGCGGCGCATCGCCGATGGCGTGGGCGCCACGCTCGTCGATCCGAACCTGCAGCGCCACGTCGCGTTCCTCGACGGCGAGCTGGCCAAGGCGCCGTACTTCGGTGGCGCCGAGCTCAGCGCTGCCGACGTGCAGATGAGCTACCCCGTGACCGCGCTGATCGATCGTGCGGCCGGCATGGGCCCGCTCGAGCGCCTGCGCGAGCACGCCGCGCGCATGCGCGGGCGCCCGGCGTTCCAGCGGGCGCTGCAGCGCGGTGGCGAGATGCTGTGACGACCCCTGCCGGCCCGGCCGAGGCTGGCGGTGTTCCCTCGTCACAGTCGCCGAGGGCGTTCGTCTTCTCCTTGGTCATGCGCGAAACGCTGATCTCGTCCACCCTCGCCGTCCTGCTCACCGTCCCAGCCCCGGTCCTTGCGGCGCCGTCGATCACGGCCAAGCCCAGGATCTTCGTGCGCAAGGCCGGTGGTGCGGACAAAGCCAAGGACAGCGACGGCGCGACGCGGCTCGAGCACGTCCGCAAGCTCCTGGGCAAGAAGACCAAGGCCAAGCAGCTCCAGCTCTCGTTTCGCCTCACGGTCCACAAGCCCGCGATCGACGAGGACACCTATCTCGAGATCGGGCCTGCATACGTCGGAGGGCTCTCCGGTCTTGCGTATCTCCAGGGCTCGAGCACGGTCTTTCTCGGCTTCCCGTCCGTAGCCGGTCGTGCGTACATGCTCGACTGCATCGTCGGCGGCGCGACGCGCATCGACCTCGTCGCGTGGGACCACGACGAGAAGACCGGGACCGACGTCGATCACTCGCCGGTGACCCAGGACGTCGACGGCAATCATGTCTACTTCCTGCTCTCGCCCACCGCGGGCGACTCCTGGCGGGGACAGTGGATCGTGAACCACGGCGAGACAGAGTGGGTCTTCCGCAGCTGCGAAGTCACGCCGATCGAGGTATGACGATCCATCCGGCGCCACCCGCCGCGTCGACGCATCCGGGCTGGGTGGACCGCGTTCGCGAGCCCATCGCCGGTGAGCTGCATCCCGATGCGCGCATGCACGAGCGCCCGGCGCTGCAGCGGGCGCTCGAGCGCGGTGGCGAGGTGCCGTGACGCCGCGCCAGCTCAGCGCGTGCAGCAGAGCGTGTGCGGGCCCTGCTCGACCACGTCGCCGCCGAGGTTGCCGCCGCCGGGCGTGCAGCTGGGGTTGGGCGTGGCCGTGAGCGAGGCGGAGTTGGGTGCGACGGTGCCACCGTTGCCGCAGCCGCCGGCGGCGATGGCGTTGCCGGACGCGCCGACACAGGCATTGTCCGCCCGCAGCGTCACCGAGGCGTTGGTGCAGGTGCCAGCGAGCGCACCGCAGCTGCACGGGCTGCACTCGCGATCGTCGCTGACGCCGTCGAAGTACAGCTCCTTGACGGTGTAGACCGTGTCGGCGGGGCACTCGAGGTCGCCGTCTTGCCAGATGCACAGCCGATCCTGGAACGGATCCGCGGGCACCGGCATGCACAACGCGTCGCCGTCGCAGCTGCCGACGGTGTCGCCGCCGTCGCAGGTCACGACCGCGATCTGGTGGCTCGGCGCGGGGATGTCGAAGTTCGACACCGCGGTGCAGTTGCTGCCGAAGACCTGCACGCCGGTGGCGTCGAATTCGAAGTAGCGCGTGGAGAAGTACTCCGCGCCGAAGTTCGCACAACCGTCCGAGATGGCGTAGCTGGTGGCCGGCAGATCGCAGGTGGCGCTGTTTTGGTTGTAGGTGACGGTGCCGCCGTCGCAGTACGCATCGCCGGGCGGCGTGCAGTCGCAGTCGCACGACGCCGCGGGCACGTCGAGGCCGCCTTCGGTCTCCAGCGCCGGCAGCGGGTAGGGCGACGCGCACGGCGGGGTCGCGGCGTCGATGTCGCCCAGGAAGCTCGCGCCGGGGCCGGACCAGCCCGCGGGCGCCGGATCGACGCAGCGATTGGGCGCGTCGCAGCCGGGGCTCGAGGTGTCGCCGCTGCTGCCTGCGCTGCCGCTGTCGGCGACCGTGGTGGGATCGCCGGTGGGATCCGAGCTCCCGTCGCGCTGCTCGTGCCGCTGTCGGCGACCGTGGTGGGATCGCCGGTGGGATCCGAGCTCGTCGCGGTGATCGTGCTCGCGGTGGTGCCGACGGTGCCCGAGCCGGTGCCGCTGCCATCGCTGCTGCCACCGGTCTCGCTGCCACCGTTGGTCTGCGTCGGCGAGAAACAGCCGCCGACCCCGCCGACCAGCACCACCCACGCGACCCACTGCGCCATCCGCATGCGCCGCGAGCATAGCCGCGACCGCGCCGGCTGCCCATCGGGTGCGCCGGTGCGAGCCGCAACGGCGCGAAGCGGCAGGCCGGGCCGGGGCCTTCAGCCCGCGGTGGGCGGCTCGCCGTCGTCGTCGCGCGCCGCGGATGGGTGAGCGTCGTCGTGGCCCAGCAACACGCCCTCGTTGGCGCGCATCACCTCGAGCACGAACTGGGTCACGGCGCGCGCACGGGCGGCACCATGGCGATGCTCGTACGTTTCGAACCCACCAACATGGACGCCAAGACCTACGCGGAGGTGCTGCGGCGCCTCGAGACCCGCGGCATGGGCACGCCGCCGGGGCGCATCCACCACGCCAGCTACGGCGACGCCGCCGCGCTGCACGTCGTCGACATCTGGGACACGCCGGAGAGCTTCGGGCGTTTCGGCGAGCAGCTGATGCCGATCCTCGCCGAGCTGGGCGTGCACATCGGCCCACCGAACATCCAGCCGCTGCACAACGTGATCCGCAGCGGCTAGCGCGGCCACGCGTGCTACCATCCGCGCCGGTGGCCGACGACGATCGCGACGTGCAGTGGACGCGGGTGCAGCACGGCGGCTCGCTCGAGGGCGACGGTCCGTTCGCGTTGTCGGCCGATGGCGTCGATCTGGTCGCGGTGCGCACGGGCGCGGGCCTGCGCGTGTTCGAGGGGCGGTGCCCGCACCAGGGCGCGCTGCTGGGCGAAGGCGAGCTCGACGGCACTGCGCTGGTGTGCCGCAACCATCGCTGGCGCTTCGATGCGAGCTCGGGCCGGCGCGACGGCGGGCCGCAGTGCCTGCGCGCTTGTCCATCGCAGCAGCGCGGCGACGCGCTGTTCGTCGACACCCGCGCGCTGCGGGCCGGCGCCGACGCGAAGGCCACCCGCGCGATCTCGACGCTGCCAGGGCCCAGGGGCTGGCCGATCCTCGGGGTGGCGCTCGATCTGCCGGTCGACGAGCTGCACCTGACGCTCGAGCGCTGGGCCCGGGAGTACGGCCCGCTGTTCAGGTTCAGCGCCGGCATGCGCACGTTCGTCGTGACCTCCGACCCCGAGCTCATCCACCAGGCCCTGCGCGCGCGTCCGGAGACGTTCCGTCGCGACAAGCGCGTCGAGCCGGTGTTCGCCGAGCTCGGCGTCGCCGGTGTGTTCAGCGTCGAAGGTGCCAAGTGGCGACCGCAGCGGCGCCTGGCCATGGACGCGCTGGCGCAGCGCCACCTCCGCGACTTCTACGCCACCTTGGCCAAGGTCGCCGCGCGCCTGCACGCGCGCTGGGCGGCCGCGGCCGCGCGCGGTGAGCCGGTCGATCTGCCCGACGATCTCATGCGCTTCACCGTCGACGTCACGACCTCGCTGGCGTTCGGCTGCGACCTCAACACCATCGAGGGCGGTGAGGACGTCATCCAGCGCGAGCTCAGCCTGGTGTTCCCGACCTTCGCGCGCCGGCTCAACGCCATGGTGCCGTACTGGCGGTGGTTCCGCCTCGCGCCCGATCGCCGGGTCGACGAGGCCATCGCGACCCTGCGCGTGTGGATCGCGGAGCTCGTCGCGCAGGCGCGGCGCAAGCACGAGGCCGATCCCACGCGCAAGCCCGAGAACTTCCTCGAGTCGATGGTCGCGGGCCGCGACGAGCAAGGGCGGCCGTTCGACGACGAGGTGCTCTTCGGCAACGCGATGACGATGCTGCTCGCCGGTGAGGACACCACCGCCAACAGCGTCGCGTGGGCGGTGCACCTTCTGTGCGAGCATCCCGAGGAGGTCGAGGCCCTGCGCGCGCAGCTCGACGGGCGCATGGGCGCGGATGTGGTGCCGGCGGACCTGGAGGTCGCCAATGCGTTGGATCGCGCCACCGCCATCGCCAACGAGGCGATGCGGCTCAAGCCGGTCGCGCCGCTCAACTTCGTGCAGGCCAACTGCGACACGGTGCTTGGCGACCTCCACATCCCCAAGGACACCCCGGTCGTGCTCCTTGGGCGCATTGCCGCGACCGACGCGCAGTACTTCGGCGAGCCCGAGCGCTTCTGGCCGGCGCGTTGGCTGGAGAAGAGCGAGCGCGCCCACGACCCCGGCGCGTCGATGCCGTTCGGTTCGGGCCCGCGCATCTGCCCCGGTCGTTCGCTGGCGCTGCTGGAGATGCGGGTGCTGCTGGCGACGCTGTACAAGAGCTTCGACGTCGAGCGCGTCACCGCAGCCGACGAGGTCCGCGAGGTCTACGCTTTCACCGTCATGCCCTCGGCGCTGACGCTGCGGCTGCGCGCGCGTGCCGGCTGAACTGCGCGAGTGCGGGAACCGAGCCGCGGCTCGGGCATCTGTACGAAGGCCCATGCGTTGCCACCCGCGCATCCTCGCGCTCGTCTTGCTCGGATCCCCAGGCTGCGAGCCCGCGCCGGCGCAGCCCACGACGCCGGCGCCGACGCAGCCCTCGACGCCCGCGCCCGCGCCGGCGACGGGGGCGTCGGCGTCGGCGGACGACCGCGCCAGCGCGTCCGCCACCGTGGCTCGGCCGGCCGTGCCGCTCGCGTCGCCACCGGCCACCGCGAGCCCGGGATCACCGCCGAGCACGCCGGCGTCGCCGCCGAGCGCACCGGCGTCGCCACCGGGCCGCCCCACGACGATGGCGCAGGCCCGCGATGCGCTGCTCGAGATCTCCGCGTCGCACGATCTCGGTCGTCTCGCAGCCCTGGTCGGCGCAGACGGGCGCATCGAGCACGCGCACCAGCACGAGCGGCAACGCGTGCGACGGACCAAGGGCCGCACCCCCGACGCCAAGGCCTTCGTCGCCATGTTCGGCGAGCGCGAGCCGTGGACGCCGGCGCAGTACGTCGCGGCCCTGACCACCGACCGCGTCGAGCCGAGCCAGCTCACCGCCGTCGAGGACAAGGCCACCGTCGAGTACCGCCCCAGCGGTCAGTTCTGGATCGACTTCATCTTCGATAAGGTCGGCGGCGAGTTCGTGCTCGTGCGCATCGCGACCTTCGACGAAGAGCCTTGATCGCGGCTCAGCCCAGGCACACGGCCTCGACGTTGTTGCCGTCGGGGTCGAGCACGAACGCGGCGTAGTAGCGCGGGTCGTACGCCTCGCGGACACCGGGTCCGCCGTGGTCGCGGCCGCCGGCGGCCAGCGCCGCGGCGTGGAAGCGATCGACCGCGCTGCGGTGCCGCGCCCGCAGGGCCACGTGCGTGCCGGGCCCGTCGGTGCCGCCGGCGTACAGCCACAGCGCGGGCATACCGTGGGGGCCGAAGCTGGCGCTGTCGTCGTCGCGGGAGCACAGCCCCAGGCCCAACGGCGCGAGCACGGCCTCCCAGAAGCGCACCGCCGCATCCATGTCGCGAATCTTCAGACCGATGTGATCGAACACGAAGACCTCCGTCTCGGGGGTCAGTGTGCGATCGCAGGGTCGATCCGGGCTTGGAGAATCTTGCGATCACCGCGCGCGGCGCTGCGGAACGCGGTCGGCGACAGCCCGGTCGCACGGCCGAAGCTGCGCACGAAGTTGGACACGTCGCCGAAGCCCGACTGCAGCGCGATCGTCGTGACCGGGAGCTCGCCCTGGGCCAGCAGGGCCGCGGCGTGGCGCAGCCGCGTGCGCACGAGGTACTGGTGTGGCGTCACGCCGAGCACGCGGCCGAAGCTGCGCAGGAAGTGGAACGGCGAGCAACCCGCGGCTGCCGCCATCGCGTCGAGGCCGAGGTCCTCGTGGGCGTGGGCCTCGATCCACTGCGCCGCTGCGACCGCGCGACGTCGCTCGCTGGGTTGCACGCGCGCACGGCCGGGTGCGCGGCCGCGTGCGAGCGCGACGAAACGCGCTGCGAACTGCAGCGCGAGCTCCTCGAGCGCCGCCGGATCGAGCGTGGCGTCGGCCCGGGCCGCGAGCCCGCCCAGCGGCGCCAGCGGTGGCAGCCCGCCGCAGCGCCACAGCGCGGCATCGCTGCCGATCTCGTCCGCGGCCTGCGGCGTGAGGCAGAACGCGAGGCACTCGTCACCGCAGACGTGCTCGTGCGTGCACATGTACTCGTCGCCGGCCCAGCCGACCATCACCGATCCCGGCACCAGCTCGAACGCATGCCCGCGCGCGCGGTAACCGAAGCTGCCGCGGCGCACGAACGCGAGCACGCACGCGTGGTGGACCTCGGTGAACGGCCGCTGGTGGGGGCCTTGGCTGCAGCGATACTCGAGCACCGCGACCGACGCGCTGCGGGCCAGGAGCGTCGCGCTCATGCTCGCGATGATACGGCATGGCGCCGCCGCTGCGCCCGTGCGACGCGGGGCGAGTCCGCCACGTCGACAGCGCCACCACCGGACGCGACGGCGCGGCGCAGGTCATCGACGTCGGCGCAAGCGCAGCAGCAACACCAGGCCGAGCCAGCCCCACGGCGAGGGTTCGCGCGTGGTGCAGCCACAGCCGCGGGCGCCGCCGCTGCCGTCGCCCCCGTCGGCGCCGGCGCCCGCGGTCGCGCCGCCCGAGCCCGAGCCCGCGCTGTCGGTGCCGCCGGCCGACGCATCGCCGCCGGTGGTGTCGCCGCAGGCAGTCTGCGGTGGCACCGGCGCGTTTGCGGAGTTCCACTGCGTCACCAACATCTCGATCGTGTCGGTGTTGTCGACCAGGACCATCGGCGCGCCGGCCGTCGGCACGGTCTCGATCCGCAGCGCCCACGGCATCTGGTCGGGATAGATGTCGGGCCACGCGGTGATCCCCTGGGTCTCGACCGCCGGGGTGATGCCGATGCCCTGCATCTGCGTGCTGCCGTCGCAGTCGGCGAAGAAGGTCGCCACGCGCGCGGTGTTGTCGACCAGCGGCACCTCCTCGTTCACGTGGAACAGCGGGTCCTCGGTCATCTCGTGGGGCGACAGCGTGGTGTACAGTCGCGTGAGGGTCGGGTACGCGTCGAGCAGCTCGATCGCGTGCGCACCCGGGGCGACGATGCGCTCCTGCACCGCGGCCGAGAACTCGGCGGCGTCCCACACCGCGAGATCGATGTCGTCGGCGTGGCTGACGAGGTCGCCCCAGAACTCGCCTTCCTGCACGCCGTCGGGCGGGGGCAGCCACGCCAGCAGCAGCCCTCGCACGAGTGGGTGGATGAACTCACAGCTCGCGGCCGTGCAGTCTCCGACCAAGCCCTGCGCCTGCAACGTCGTCACCACCGAGGTCGGATCGATGGCCGCGAACGCGCTCGCGTCCCAGCTGTCGGAGAACACGCCCTCGCGCGCGACGACGCTCGAGCTGCCGGCGAACTCGGTGACGAAGGCGTGACCATCGGCCATCGGGGTGTCGACTGCCATGGTCACCACCTCCTGGTAGTTGGCGCCCAGCTGCACCCAGTCGAGCTTCACGGGGTTGAGCTCGACGTGGCGGTAGTTGGTCGGCACCACGCGCGCGTCGCCGAGGAAGAACGCGCGGATGTCCATGTCCTCCTCCGCCGCGATCGCGGTCAGGCGGATCGGGATGCACGGCTCGTCGCCGGCGTAGCGGATCACGACCGGGTGGATCTCGCCGACGTCGGCGCCCTGGGTCAGGCGGAACGCCGCGAACTGGGCGCCTTCGTCGATGTACTGCTGCAGGATCGGTGCAGAGTTCGGATCGGCGTAGTAGCCGTTGTCACCCAGCCACGTCAGCAGCTCGTCCGACGAGGTGCTCTGCAGCACCACCGCCGTGAACGCGCCGACGGTGTCCTGCAGCACCACCTCGGTGCCGCCACCGGTGGTGCCGCCGTCGGTGCCACCGCCGCCGGAGTCGCCGCCCCCGGCCTCGCCCGCCGCGGTCGCGTCACAGGAATCGAAGCCACCGTCGAAGCCGCCGTCGTCGGAGAAGCAGTCGCTCGCGTCCTGGCCGATCCAGCCGTAGCTGGGCACGGTGCCGTTGGCGAGGTTGATGAACAGCTGCTGCGAGCCGACCTCGAACGTCGGCGTGCCGAGCACGGGCACGATCCAGGCGAACTGCGCCGCCGCGGTGGTGGGGTCGTACTGGATCTGGATGTGGGCTTCGACTTCGCCGTCGGCGACCACGAAGAAGATGTTCTCGCCGGTCTGGTTGACCGGCATCTCCATCGGGTTGCCCGCGCTGTCGCAGAACGTGCCGCCGCAGGCATCGGCGTCTCGTGGCTGCAGCGCGAGCGCGGTGGCAGTGAGTACGAGCAGGGAAGGAACCACACGCTTCATCGACATGACCCAACCATCCATCTCCGTGGTCGGTCCATCGACCACGGCCGCGACCAGCATACCGGCACCGCCTGGCGGGATGCAAGCGACCCCGCCCGGGCGCCGCGAGCGGGGGCCGGGGCGGGGTCATGCGCGGGCGGTGCGGCCCGCCGCGGGCAGTCCGGACCGCGGGCTCAGAACACGATGTCTTCGCCGCGCTCGATCAGTCGCATCGTCGCGGCCTCGCGGCCCTCGACGATCTCGACCTCGCGCAGCGGGTCGTGGTCCGACAGCTTGCCGAAGTCGAGGCCGGTCAGGTTCTCGATGTGGGCGATCGGGACCTGGTAGGTGCGATGCTGGCCGTAGACGAACTCGTCGGTGGTGTCGGCGACCTCGTCGACCTGCGACAGCATGTAGCCGGTGGCCGAGAGTCGGCCGGTGTCCTCGTCGACCAACACAGCGATCTTCCAGAAGCGCTGCGGCAGCCGGATGTTGCGGTACTCGGGGTCGTCGTCGGCGAAGACCGGGCCGTTGAACACGCTCACGCGCAGGCCGTGGGCCGAGGCGTTCTCGAGCACGTAGTCCTCGAGCGACAGCCAGGTCTCCTGGTTCATCGACTCGTGCTGCGGCGCGGCGTTGGTGTAGTGGAACGTGTCGCCGTTGGCGACCGTCGCGGTCGCGCGGGGGCCCCACAGCGGATCCTGGCGCCGGACCATGTGGCCGCGGTCGAACGCGTTGTTGCTGTAGGCCTCGTTGCCGGTCTGGAACTTGAGCGGCACGCGCGGGTCGAAGTACCAGCGATCGTTCTTGCGCACGATCGCGACCAGCTCGTTGCCGTCGATGTTGACCGCGGCGAACAGCGGCAGCTTGCGCGGGCGGCACAGCACCACCGAGAAGTGGGTGTAGGGGATCACGTGGGCGTTGGCGCCCCGGGCTCCGATGCGCTTGACGACCTTGCTCGACCACTTGCGCCCCAGCTTGGGCAGCGGCACACGGTGCGCCGCGGTCTTGCCGAGGAACTTGGGGTCGTAGCCGTCGCGGCCACCCTCGAACCACTCCATCTCGCGCGGCTTGTCCTTGACCGCCTCCTCCTCGGCCTTGGGCGCCTTGGCCTTGCTCGTGACCTTGGCCTTGGTCATCACGCGCTTGAGCGTGTCGGCCTTCACGGCATAGTTCTCCTCGTGGAACTTGCCGCCGAAGTGCACGCCCAGGGCCTTGCCGCTCTCGAGGTCGAGCACGACCGAGCCGGAGTTGCCGCCCAGGGTCGAGGCGTCGTGGCCGAACCAGAAGCCCTTCGACACCGACGTGATCATCCCCGGCGCGAAGCGCTTCACGCCGTAGATGTCGCCGAAGATCTCCGACATCAGATCGGAGTCGTTGCGGCTGTCGCGGGCGGGGTAGCCGACCACGCCGACGTAGGAGCCCTTCTTGGGCTTGTTGCTGCACAGCGCGATGGGGTCGGGCAGGTGGTTCGAGTTCGACAACCACAGCAGCGCGAGGTCGGGCTGCTTGTTGCTGTCCTCGGTGATCCAGCGGATCTTCTCGACCCCGACCTCGGCGACCTTGCGCGTGCGGTGCTCCTCGCGGAAGTCGACCCGTGCGCCGATGGTCTTGCCGCGGGCGTTGGTGGTGAAGGCGAAGCCGCGCCCCTTCTTGCGCGCGAACTGCAGCGCGACGTGGCGGTTGGTCACGATGGCGCGGTCGCCGACGCACCAGCCGGTGCCGATCCAGTCGAGCGAGTCGTGGTGGAGCAGCTCGATGCGGCCGACCGACGACACGCTCTGCTCCAGCTCGAAGCTGTGCGGGCGCAGGCGATCGCGCCACAGCGCCGAGGTCGGCATCGCGATGCGTCCGTTGCGGACCAGCAGCGACGGCCGCGCGTGGTCGAGCACGATGGCTTCTGCGATGTAACCGCCCGGCGGCTCGACGCCCTCGTCGGTGCGCGCGCCCGGGCGCGGCGTCGCCAGCACCAGCGCGCGTGCGGTCGCGGGCGTGACCCCGAAGCCCTCGCCGCCGGGCAGCGACGGCAGCTCGGCGAGCGCCTTGGCCATCTCCTTGTCGGTCGCGAGCATGATGCGCAGCCGCGAGTTGACCGCGGGGCGCACGGCGACGCTGGGGCTGGCGGCGGTGCGCACGGTCCGGGCTTCGGTCGGGACGATCGGTCTCATGGAATGCTCCTGCACTCCCGCAGCGATTCGGTGCGGGGCCGAGCGCGGCACGTCGCGCGGGAGCGATGGTATCCCGCCGTCGTTGCGAGGCCCCGGCGCGATCGCGGGTGTCGGGCTCGCAGCCGCGGCGGTGGCCGGTCGGCCGAATCTCGCGTGATGGTGGGTGGAACGGCCGTTCGTCGCCCGACCGCAAGATTCTCCAAGCCCGGCGCCGAGGCTGCGCGGCTATGCTGGGACCCGCGATGACGGAGATCGGTCCTTCGCTGCTCGACGCCCCACCACCGGATCTGGCTCGCGTGTGTCGCCACCTGCGAGAGGCCGACGCGCGGCTGTCCACGCTGATCGAGATCGTCGGTCCCTGTCGACTCGAGGTCGCGGCCGAGCGCAACACCTTCGCGGCGCTGAGCAAGGCCATCGTGTACCAACAGCTCACCGGCAAGGCCGCGGCGACGATCTACGGCCGCGTGTGCGCGGCCGCGGCGGGGCGCAGCGATCGTTCGTTCACGCCGACGCAGCTGGCGTCGCTCGACGACGCGAGCCTGCGTGGCGCGGGCCTGTCGCGCAGCAAGATGCTGGCGCTGCGCGACCTCGCCGCGCGGACCGAGGCCGGTGAGGTTCCCACCCTGGCGCGGCTGCAGCGCATGCCCGACGAGGACATCATCGAGGTGCTCACGCGCGTGCGCGGCATCGGCCGCTGGAGCGCGCAGATGCTGCTCATCTTCCGACTCGGTCGTCTCGATGTGCTGCCGGTCGACGACTACGGCGTGCGCAAGGGTTTCGCACGACTGCTGGGGCGACGCGAACCGCTGCCGCCGGCGGCGCTCGAGCGCCGCGCGCAGCGGTGGCGGCCCTATCGCTCGATCGCCAGCTGGTACATGTGGCGCGCCACCGAGCTGCCGCCCGAGGTGCGCGTCAAGCCGGCGTGAACGCTGCGCTCACGCGTCGCTGCGGAACACGACCTCGCCGACGGCACGCTCGTCGTCGTCGACGCCCGCGCGGCCGCGAGCGCCTGCTGCTCGCGCTCGAGCGCGGCGAAGCGCCAGGCGGTGCTGCCATCGGCGGCGATCTCGAGATCGCCGCCCGCCTCGAGCAGCAGCTGCGTCCGTCGCTGCGGTGACAACGTCTCGCGGGTCGCGTCGCGCCAGGCCTGGTCGACCGCGGCCTCGTCGAGCCCGCGACGCGCGTCGGCGGCGGCGTGCACCAGCCGCAGCAGCGCGCGCCAGCCGTTGTCGTCGCGCGCGGCCCGGAGGCGGCGACGGTGGGCCGGCAGCCGCACCAACGGGATGGTCGCGAGCGCGAGCGCGAAGCCCAGCGGCAAGCTGCCCAGGTATCACGGCAGATCGAGCGCGACGCCCACGCCGGCCATCGCGGTCACGAAGCTCCACGCGGCGACGATGCCGGCGGTCGAGCCCGGGGGGTTGCCGACGAACTGCGGCAGCGCGCGCACGAACGACCACGCCGGCGGCGCACTGGCCTCGGCCTGTGTCGCCGCGGTGGGCGCAGCGCCGGGAACACGTGGACGATGGCGCCCTGCGGCGTGACCTCGACGTTGCCGTCGTAGTCGACCAACAGCTCGGTGAGCAGGGCGTCGGCCTGCGCCGGTGGCAGCGCGGTCACGCGCTCGATGTCGCTGCGACCGACTCGACCCGCGCGCGGCGGATCTCCTGCGCCGCGAGCCGCCGCAGCGCCAGCCGATCCTGCGGCGGTTGTGGCGGGCCGAAGAACACCCGGTTGATGCGCTCGTACAGGTGCGAACGCGTGTGCTGGTCCCGCAGCGCGCGCGCCTGGCCGTCGCCCGCGAGCGCGGATGGGTGCTCCAGAACAGCCCCTCCATCACGACCTCGAGCAGGCCCCACAGCAGCAGCCCGGCGCCGCTGATGGGCGCGTCGTCCTCGGCGACGAACGCGAGCGCGACGCTGGCCACGAGGATGCCCAGGGCGAACACCAGCGAGTAGCCGACCAGGAACACCGTCAGCGCGAGCCGGGCGCTCCAGCTCGCCAGCGTCAGCGCGCCGCGACCGACGCGGGCCAGCGCCTCGCGTCGCGCATCGCGACGCTCGCGGTCGTGCACGAAGCCCTCGGGGAAGCGAAACAGCAGCTCGCCGCGGTCGGTGACCGCGAGATGGCCGCCATGGCGGCGGCTGAGCCGATGCAGCGCGGCTCGGCATCCGCGAGCGAGAGCCCCGAGCGCGCGGCCGCGTCCGCGATCGTGATCGCGGCTGCGCCCTCGCCCAGGTGCGCGCGCAGCTCGAGCGCGTGCGCGTCGGCGCCGGGCACCGCGAGCGCGGCCGGCAGGGGCGAGGGCGGCTGCGACGGGTCCACCACCAGCAGGCTACCGCGTCCGCTGGCGGCTTCATCCCGCCGCGAGCGTCAGGGCGCGGCGCCCTGCTCGACCCACGCGCGCACAAGCCGGTCTCCTGCGCGTCGACCCAGCCCAGCGAGTCGCGCAGGCGCATCTCGTAGAAGACCACGAAGCAGCTCTGGTCGGGCTCACCGGGCACCACCCGCTGCAGCCCCGCGCACAGGGCCGAGCTGCCGGGGTCCTCGAGCAAGGTCGCGTAGGCGGCCGCGACGTCGGGCGTGGCGAGGCCACCGGCGCCGCCGCCGTGGCAGCCGTTGCAGCTGTCGGTCTCGCCCGACAGCGGCGGGTCGCGGACCTCGACCAGCAGCGGCCACACGTCGAGCTCGAACGACAGCGCGGCGCCGCCGGTGGTGTCGCCGGTGCTGGCCTCGCCGCTGCTGGTCGCGGTCGAGCTACCGGCGTCGTCACCCGAGCCCGACGTCGTCTCCTCGCTCGACGTGCTGCTCGCGGTCGTGGCGGTACCCGCGGTCGTGGCGGTGCCCGCGGTCGTCGCCGTGCTCGCGTCGCCGTCGCTGCCTTCGGCGGCGCCCGAGCTGCTGCCATCACCGCCGTCGTCGTCGCCCGCGTCGGCGCAGCCAGAGCAGAAGTGCCACGAGCGATGCAGCCCACCACCTGCGCGTCATCGCATCACGATAGCGCCGCGCGTGCTCGCGGCGGGCCCGTGCGCGCGTGCGCAGCGGCGGGGTCACTCGACCCGCTGCGCACGCGCGGCCCTCAAGGGCGGCGTCGGTGCCGGCTCAGGCCGACGCGGCCGTGTGCCCGCCCGCGCCGACCGGCGGCGCGCTGCCGACCGGTTCGAGTGCCGCCTGCAACACCTCGAGCATGTCGTCCGCGAACAGGATCTCCAGCGCTTCGCGGACGGCGGGCGGGATGTCGTCGACGTCGCGCTGGTTCTTGCTCGGCAGGATCACGCGCGTGATGCCGGCGCGGTGGGCTGCGATCACCTTCTCCTTGATGCCGCCGACCGGCAGCACGCGGCCGCGCAGGGTCACCTCGCCGGTCATGGCGGTGTCGGGGCGTACGCGGCGACCCGTGAACAGCGAGGTCAGCGCGGTGAACATGGTCACGCCCGCCGAGGGTCCGTCCTTGGGCACCGCGCCCGCGGGCACGTGGATGTGCACGTCGTGGCGCTCGATCACCGCGGGGTCCACCGCGAGTACGTCGGCGTTGCTGCGCACGAACGTCAGCGCGGCCTTGGCCGACTCCTGCATGACCTCGCCCAGCTGCCCTGGTGATCTGCAGCCCGCCCTTGCCCGGCATCTTCGAGGTCTCGATGAAGAGGATGTCGCCGCCGACCGGGGTCCACGCCAGGCCGGTGGCCACGCCGGCGACCGCGGTGCGCTCGGCGACCTCGTTGAAGAAGCGCGGCTTGCCCAGGTACTTGGCGACGTCCGCGGCATCGACGACCAGCTGCGGCGTCTTGCCCGCGGTGCCACGCACGCTCTGCAGCGCCAGCGCGCGGCACAGCTTGGTGATCTCGCGGGTCAACTGCCGCACGCCGGCCTCGCGGGTGTACTCGCGCACGATGGTCTCGAGCGCGGCGTCGGTCAGGCGCAGCGATTCCTCGTCGAGCGCGTGCTCGGCGAGCTTGCGCGGCACGAGGTGGTTGCGCGCGATGTGGCGCTTCTCCTCGCTGGTGTAGCCCGAGAGCTCGATGATCTCGAGGCGGTCGCGCAGGGGCGCCGACAGCGGCTCGAGGCTGTTGGCGGTGGCGATGAACATGACCTCGGACATGTCGAACGGCAGCTCGAGGTAGTGATCGGTGAAGCTCTTGTTCTGCTCGGGGTCGAGCAGCTCGAGCAGCGCGGCCTCGGGCGAGCCCATCCACCCCTGGGTCAGCTTGTCGACCTCGTCGAGCAAGATGATGGGGTTCTTGACCTTGACCTTGCGCAGGGCGCTGATGAGCCGGCCCGGCAGCGCGCCGACGTAGGTGCGGCGATGGCCGCGGATCTCGGCCTCGTCGCGCACGCCGCCCAGGGCCACGCGCACGAACGGGCGGCCGGTCGCGTCGGCGATGGACTGGCCCAGGGAGGTCTTGCCGACCCCGGGCGGGCCCGCGAGGCACAAGATGGTGCCGCGGGTGTTGCCCGACAGCTTGAGCACGGCGAGGTGCTCGAGGATGCGCTGCTTCACCTTCTCGAGGCCGTGGTGATCGGCGTCGAGCTTGGCCGCGACCGCGTCGATGTCGAGCGTGGTCTCGGCGCGCTTGTCCCACGGCAGATCGGCGATCCACTCGAGGTAGTTGCGCGTGACCTGGGCGTCGGGCGCAGCGGGGTTGAGCGACTCCAGCCGCCGCAGCTCGCGGTCGACCAGCTTCTGCGCCTCCTCGGGCAGGTGCGCGTCGTCGAGCTTCTTGCGCAGCACGTCGTTGTCGCTGGCGCCGTCGTCCTTGTCGCCGAGCTCCTTCTGGATCGCACGCAGTTGCTGGCGCAGCATCGCCTCGCGCTGCTCCTTGCCCAGCTCGCGGCGGACCTCGTCGCCGATCTTCTGCTTGAGCTCGAAGCGCGCACGGGCCTCGGCGATCAAAGTCGCGCACAGCCGCAGTCGCGCGGCGACGTCGACGGTGTGCAGCGCCTCGACCTCGCGGGCGCGGTCGACGTCGAGCCCGGCCACGACGCGGTCGGCCAGCAGGCCCGGTTCCTTGGCCGCGTCGAGCGCCTCGGCCAGCTGCGGGTTCGCGGCCGCGGCCAGCTCCTTGATGTGGACGCGCAGCTCGTCGGCCAGCAGCGCCGCCTCGGTCGCATCGGGCACGACGTCGGGCTGCGGGGTCACGCGCGCCAGCAGGAACGGGTTGGCGTGCTGCAGCCCGTCGATGTGGAATCGACCCAGGCCCTCGAGCAACACGCGGTAGGTGTTGCCCTCGCGCACCCGCTGGACCCGCACGACCCGGGCGAACACGCCCATGTCGTAGAGATCGACCAGGCCGGGGTCGTCGACGTCGGGGTCACGCTGGACCGCGACGCCGAGGATGGCACCGGGTTCGAGCCGCTCGATCACTGCGATGGATCGCTGCCGACCCACCGGCATGCTCATCGAGGAGCCGGGCAACAGCACGCCGCTGCGCAGGGGGATGAGCGGCACTTCGGAGGGGAAACGGGGGCTGGTCATGGTCTTCACTCGCTCGCTTGGCCCTCAGGCCGCTTGGGTTGCTTCCACGTCGATGCGGACCGTCTCGGTGCCGCGGATCACACTCAGGGTCACGCGACGTCCCGCGCGATCCTCCAACGCCGCACGCAGGTCGTTCGGTGACATCACCGCTTCGTCGTCGACCGCGATGACGATGTCACCGATGCGCACGCCGGCCTTTTGCGCCGGACCGTCGTCTTGCAGCGCGACCACCACGACCGCGCCGCGTCGCTGCAGCCGCAGGGCGTGCTCGGCCGGCAGCCGCGCCGGGTACACGCCGACGCCGATGTAGCCGCGCGGCAAATGGCCGTGGGTCTCGAGCAGCGGCACCACCCGCTGCAGCGTGGTCGTGCCCACCACCACCGACGCGCCGCGGACGACGCCGCGCATGGCCAGGCCCACGGCCTGCCCGGCGAGGTCGAGCACCAGGCCGCCGGAGAAGCCGCGCGGCAGATCGCGGTCGAGCTCGAGGTAGCGATCGAGCGAGCCGCCGTGGCCCAGTCGCACCGGGCCGCCGACCACGCCCAGCACCGCGAGCGCCGCTCGCACGCTCTCGCCCGGTCGCGCCAGCGTCAGCACCGGCTCGGCGACGCGCAGGCTCTCGCCGGTGCGCCAGCGTCGGGTCGACGCGGGCGCGGTCGCCTCGAGCTTGAGCAGCGCGAGATCCAGCGCGGGATCGCGGCCGATGAGTTCGGCGCGGGACGTCGCGCCCGCAGCGGTTGTTACGTCGACGGTGTCCTCGCGCTCGAGGCCGTGCAGTGCGGTCACGACGAGGTCGTCGCGGCCGGGCCAGCGCACGCCGGTCGCGCCGCGGTGGCGGTGGCCCTGCACGCGCACGAGTTCCTCTGCGGCTTCGCTCGCGAGGTTCGGCAGGGCGGTCGCGAGCGCGAACGCATCGGTGGGGGCGGACGGGGTCGGGGTTTCGCTCATCGTGGGGTCTCCAGGCTCGCGTCGGTGGGGCGAAGGGCCGCGGCGCGCGCTGGCGTCTCGGCGGTTGTCTGCAAGGTTGCGACGCACCGCGGGCGCGCCAATCGCCCGAACGGACGGAAGCGAGCCCGGGTGATCGGCCAGCGCATCGCAACTGCAGCGGTGGAGTGCACCCGCCCGGTTGACGGGCCCGTCGGTGGCCTCAAGCTTGTGCGGTCGGGACCGGCTCGGGTCCTGCGTCGACCCACCATGAACCGCCTCGACACCACCATCGACGTCCTCGCCGTTGACTCCGCCCGTGCCCTCGTGGTCGCTGAAGATCCGCTGGTGCGCGCGGGCCTGGCGATGCGGTTGGGCCTCGCGTCCGCCGGTGAACCCCAGCCGACCGAGGACCTCGCCGAAGCGGTGCTCCGCGTGGGCGCGAACGTGGTGCTGTGGGATCTCGGCCCGGGCGGGGACGCCGAGCGCGACGTGACCGCGGCGGTGTCGCGGTTGCCGGTGCCGGTGGTGGCGTTGGCGCCTGCGTCGGTGCGCCGACGCGATCTGCTCGGTGCCGGCGTCGCGGGGGTCGTGGGTCGCGAGACGCCGGCGGCGGCGCTGGGCAGCGCGCTGGGCAGCGTGCTGCACGGGCTGCGGGTGAGCGACGGCGCGCTGGCGGACGAGCTCGACGTCGAGGCGCCGCCCGACCGCACGCCGCCGCTGCCCAGTCGCGAGCACGATCACCTGACCGCGCGCGAGCAGGAGGTGGTGCAGCTGATGGCCGAGGGTCTGTCGAACAAGCAGATCGGCGATCGGCTGGGCATCTCCGCCCACACCGCGAAGTTCCACGTCAACGCGGTGCTCGGCAAGCTCGACGCGAGCACGCGGACCGAGGCGGTCGTGCGCGCGCTGCAGCGCGGCTTCGTCATGCTGTGATCGCCGCGCGTCGTGGTCGCGCGCGCCGCGTCCGCGCGGGCCCGCCCGAGGCTACGGCGCCACCACGCGACCGGGCGCCTCGTTGGCGCCGTCCTGGGTGTGGCAGGCATTGCACGCGCCGCTCGGCGCGGGCCCGGACATGAGTCGCTCGCGCCCCTGCCACTGCACCGCGACCGAGAACGGCGCGCTGAAGCCCGCCGGGGCCTGGCTGCGCCGCAGTCCGAAGTTGCCCGCGCCCGCGAGCGCGAGCGAGACCTCGGCGCCGCTGTCGATGCTGCGCACGACCACGCGCAGATCCGCGGCCTCGAGCCCGTTGCATGCGTCGGGTTCGTGCCCGGTGGGGTAGATCGTGCCCGCGACGATGTAGTCGGGCGCCTCCTCTTCGCCGGTGCTCGCGTGGCACGCGATGCAGTCGCGGCCGGGGGCCATGCGCGGGCCCTCCTCGCCCGACCACATCTTGCCGCTGGTGCACACCGGATCGACCGCGAACGGGTCGGTGGACTCGCAGCTGCCCACCGGCATGCCGGCGTCGATCCATGCGCCCAGCGCCGCGATCTCGTCGGCGGTGGCCGGCGCCGCGGGCAACGGCGGCATCGGTGACGTCGTGTCCATCATGCGCTCGAGCGAGCGCTGCGCGACCGAGACCTGGGGATCGGTCGGCGTGCCGGCGACGAGATCGTCGTGGCCCAGGATCGCCATCGGTGCGCCCACGGGCGGATCGCCGTGGCAGCTGCGACAGCGCGCGGCCAACAGGTCTTCGATCTCGCACGGCAGATCGGTGGGCGTGCCGCCGTCGCCGCCACTGGTGCCGCCCGAGGTGCCGCCGTCGCCGCAGCCCATCGCGGGTGCGCCACCGACCCACGCGAGGATGGTGGCCATGTCGGCGCGGCGATCGGCGTCGATCGTGCCCGCGGGCATGCGCGCGCCGACGATGGGCTCGGGCGGGTCGGCCATGAGCTTGAGCGCGAGGTAGCTCTGCGCGCTGTCCCCGATCACGACCAGCGGCATCGCCACCTGGGTCGCGTCGCGCTCGAGCACCGAGGCGCTGCCGCTTCTGTCCAACCGCAGGCCCGCGGCCGCGGTCGCGTCGTGGCAGCCACCGGTCGCACAGCTGCGATCGAACGCCGCCTGCACCGTCGCGGGGATGCACGCGCCGTCGACCGGGCTCAGCGGGAACACCTGCGTGCAGCCGCCCGCGCCGATGAGCGGCAGCGAGGCCAACGCGATGCGAGCACCTCTGCGACGGTCCATGTGTCACAGATGAGCCCGATTCGCCGGCGCAGCAACGCCAGCGCTGGCGCGAACCCTGCCGCGGTGCCGCCGCGCTGCCGCACGGCTTTCTGCGGCCCGGTTGTCACGCCGCGCGTCGACGGCGGACAGACGAGAGGGTCACCAGCACGAGCAGGGCCCAGCCGCCGCGATCGCGCGCGGTGACGCAGCCGCAGCCGCCGCTCGCGTCGTCGTCGGCGGCGCCCGTGCTCTCGCCGCCGCTGCTGCCCGCGCCGGTGCCCGCGGTCGCGGTGTCGTCCACGCCGCCGTCGCTGCTGCCGCCCGCGGCGGTGGTGTCTGCACCGCTCGCACCGCCGCCGCTCGAGCTCCCGTCGCCGGTGGTCGCGCTGCCGCCGTCGCTGCTGCCGCCGGTGCTGGTGTCGCCGCCGCCCGGTTCCAGCGACGGGTGCACGTCGTCGAGGCTGTCGCCCTCGACCGCGTCGTCGATGTAGATCACGGGCACGTCGGCGAAGTCCATGTCGCCGCGGATGAGCCCGAACTGCGTGAACGCGGGGTTGCCGTCGACCAGGGTCGCGGCGGCCGCGTCGGTCACGACCTGCTCACCGTCCCACCACACGTCGACGCGACCGAGAGCGGGATCGGTCGACCACAGCACGTGCACGGCGATGCGGTGCCACTGCCGGGCGGTCGCGACGTCCGCTTGCCACTGTTGCACGTACTCGGGATGGCGGGTCGAGAACGTGATGGTCTCGCCGGCCAGATCCCACACCATCAGCGACTGGTAGCTCTGGTCGCTCTCCCAGTAGCCGATGCCCTGGGCCGGATCGACCGGCAGGGTCTGGGGCAGATACAGGCTCCACGCGAACCACGTGTGCGCGCCCTCGGCCGTGCGGCCGTCGGCGGGGCTGTGGTGCAGCTCGACGCGGCGCAGGCCGTTGCCCCACTCCGCGTCGTCGTGCAGCTCGATGCGCGCGGCGTACTGCCCTTGCGCGACCACGTCCTGCACGACCGTGATGTAGTCGACGCCGTTGATGGTCTGGTTGAGCGTGCCTTCGTACTGCGACAGATCGCCGGTCTCGAAGTCGCCGATCCACACCGGCGCCGCGAGCACGGGCGCGGACCATCCGAGACACAGGGACGAGGCCAGCAGGGCAGTGCGGGGCATGCTGCGATCGAGGCGCACGGGCGCGCGCCTGTCAACCGCGGACGGCCGCGGCGGCGTCACTGCAGCGCCAGGTCCCACTTCACGCGCTCGAACGAGCGCGCGAACGCGGCTTCGTCGGCCGTGAACGCGCGCTGCTCGTGCTCGACCGCGTCGTAGAACCACACGAAGTCGAGCTGGCGTCGCTCGTCGCCACGCTCGCGCGCGTACAGCCCCGCGATGGCGTTGGCCGGCAGGGTCATGCGCCCGGCCATCTCGACCAGGGGGATCTCGAGCCCGGCCTTGTCGTGGGCCGGCCGGTACGAGCGCCACACCAGCTCGGTGCACACCAGCGCGTGATCGGTGGCGAAGTCGAAGTCGTAGTCGTAGGGCTTGTCGGCGTGGCCGAAGGCCTCGACGATGGCCTGGGCCTTGGCGCGCTTGTCCAGCCGCGGTCGCAGCACCGCGAGGTAGTCACCCGACGCGTGCGCGAGTGTGTTGAGGCTGACGCCCTCGGAGATGGCCTCGATCACGCGGTAGGGCCCCTCGGGCGTGCCCGCGGTGTAGCGCAGCCACACCGACGGATGCGTACGCGCGAGGTAGTCGGTCAGGCCCTCGTCGCGACCACTGCGCTGGCGCACCCACGCGCGCACGTCGGGATCGTCGAAGTAGGCCGCGAGCTTGTCGGGCGCGCCGAGGTAGAGGATCGCGTGGGGCCAGAAGCCGGGCAGTCCGACGTTGCTGACGTACCAGTTCTTGCGCGACAGCATGATGTCGCCGGGGATCGCGGCCGCGTCCATCTGTTCCTGCT
This sequence comes from Nannocystaceae bacterium, assembly GCA_046351635.1. Lineage (GTDB taxonomy): Bacteria > Myxococcota_A > Polyangia > Nannocystales > Nannocystaceae > Xiheibacterium. The sequence continues at coordinate 36,912 of JAXLYC010000021.1, forward strand.
GTGCCTCGTCGATGAGGTACCAGCCGGCCCGGCGCACGCGGGTGTCGCCCATCCACTCCGCGACCTTGCTCTGCGCCGGGTACCACGCCCGCCGCACCGCGCGGCGGAAGACCTCGAGGTCGGCGGCGACCTGCAGGTCCGTGCGCGTGACCAGGCCCAGCTCGCCGACCGCGGCGAGGTGGCCCTCGATGCGGCGCCACAACCACGCCACACCCAACGCGTCGGCCTGGCCGCGGCCGTCCAGGCCCGAGGCCAACCACTGCAGGTACTGTTCGCCGGCGACGACGCGGGCGTGGTCGCGCACGCCCAGCAGATCCTGCTTGAGCCGCGACAACGTGCCCGCCGGCAGCCCCGCGGCCTCGTGCGGCGCGTCGAGGAACTTGACCGCGTTGCGGTTGCGCTCGACCAGCGCGACGAAGCGCGCGGCCTTCTCGTACAGCGCGAGCTCGGCCGCGAACGTCAGCAGGAACGCGCGCAGGTGTCGATCCCGCTCGGCGCGCGAGGGATCGAAGTGCCACCAGTCCTCGTAGAAGATGCGGATCTGATCCAGCGCGAACGCGGCATCGTGCAGCGCCAACCACGCCTCGCGCAGCGCCCGCTCGTCGTCGGCGCCGAGCACGGCGTCGGGTTCGAACAGGCGCCCGCGCTGGGCCAGCGCGTCGACCAGGCCACGCAGGGTCTCGTCGTACTCGCGGTACGAGGTCGCGTCGGCCGCGAACGCGCGGTTGAACTGCTCGGGCGCCAGCGTCGTGAGCGGGGTCGGACGCGCGACCCAGAACAGCAGCAGCCGCGCCGCGATCGCGATCGCGGCCAGCCCACCCAGGGCGATCACGCGGCGACGCACGCGACGCCCGCGTGGGGTCTCGTGCACGGCGGTGCCCTGCAGCACGCGGCCGGCGATCATCGCGGCCAGCGCGAGCACCACCACCGCGAGCAGCAGCCCGAGCATGGTCGGCAAGCACCGCATGCCCGCGTCGGCGGCGTAGAAGCCCAGCGCGGCGCCCGGTGCGAGCGGCACCGCCGCGGCACCGAGCCACGACAACGCCGCGCCGATCTGTTGCCTGCGCGGCGACGGCGACGGCGCGGCCTGCTCGAGCGTCACGCCGCGCGCGGTCGTGTCCGCGAGGGTGTCGCGGGCGGTCGCAGGCAGGCTCGGGTGGGACGCGTCGGGCTCGGACATCGGCGCGATCCGCATGATGCCCGAGCCCACCGCAAGGTGGGGCCGCCCGTCAGCCGTGCAGCGCCATGAGCACGCCGCTGGTCGCGACCGCGACGATCACGAACCACCGCACCACGGTCGCGCCGGCGCGTAGCTGCCAGGTCGCGCCGATCCACCCTCCGAGCACCCCGCCGACGGCCAGCGCTGCGCCCTCGCGCCACAGCACCTGACCTGCGGCCGCGAAGGTCGGCAGCGACACCAGCGTGAAGCCCAACACCAGCGCGACCTTGATCGCGTTGGCCCGGACCGGCGGATGGCCCAGGCCCGAGACCAGCAGCGCGAGCAGGGGGAAGCCCACGCCGACCTGCAGGAAGCCGCCGTACACGCCGATCGCGACCGCGGCGAGCTGGCTGCCCCAACCGGCGGGGCGCGGCTCGCTGGGCGGCTCGAAGAAGCGGCCGGGTCGCACGAGCAGCGCGCAGGCCCACAGCAGCAGCACGGCGCCGAACAGCGGCCGCAGCAACGCGTCCGACAGCCGCGTCGCGGCCCAGGCCCCGCCGAAGGCGCCCAGCGCCATCGCCGGCAACAGCCGCAGCACCAGCGAGAGCTCGCCCAGGCCACTGCGCGAGAACGCCAGCACCGAGGTCACGTTCTGCGCCAACACGCCGACGCGCATCGTGCCGTTCGCGGCGCTGGGCGGGACCCCGAGCGCGAGCAGGGTCGGCAGCACCAACAGGCCGCCGCCGCCGGCCATGGTGTTGACGATGCTGGCCGCGGTGCCCGCGAGCACCAGCAAGCCCAGGCCCGCAGGCCCCGCGAGATCGAGCGGCACGCCGTGCAGCATGACCAAAGCTGCGGGCAGACGCGAGCCCACGGCGACGCTACACTGCCGGGCGGTCGTCATGCGCTGGATCGTCGGCGACATCCAAGGCTGCGCGCGGGAGCTCGAGCGCCTGTTGCACGAGATCCGCTTCGATCCCGGGCGCGACGAGCTGTGGGCCGCGGGCGACGTGGTCAACCGCGGCCCCGACACGCTCGCGGCGGCGCGGCTGTGGCGTGACGTCGGCGGCCGCGGCGTGATCGGCAACCACGAGGTCTATGCGCTGTGCGCCCGCAGCGGTGCGTGGCCGCGCAAGCGCGACACGCTCGAGCCACTGTTCACAGCGCCCGACGCCGATGCGCTGCTCGCGTCGCTGCGGGCGCTGCCGGTGCTGGTGCTGCTGCGCTCGCGCGGCCGTGGCCCCGACGCGTGGCTGGTGCACGCGGGCGTGCATCCGCACTGGACCAACCTGGCCTCGGTCGCGGCCGCACTCGACCGCGGTGAGCACGACGACGCCTGGCTGCAGAGCGAGCCGGTCAGCTTCGCCACGCGCGTGCGCTGCTGCTCGGCCGACGGCGTGCGCAGCAAGTTCGACCGCGGCCCGGCCGACTGCCCGCCGCCGTTTCGCCCGTGGGACGAGTTCTACGCCGGCGCGACCCTGGTCGTGCACGGCCACTGGGCCTGGCGCGGCCACTACCGCACCGCGAAGGTGATGGGCCTCGACTCGGGCTGCGTCTACGGCGGCGCGCTCACGGCGTGGTGCCAGGACGAGGACCGCATCGTGCAGGTCCGCGGCGCCGCGCGCTGAGGCGCCATCGGGATCAACGCTCGGCCAGGATGTAGGCCATCAACGCCAGCGCGGCGGCGTTGCGCTCGATGTGATCGGGGTCGATCTTGTCGACCGTGTCCGCCGGCGAGTGGTGGAGATCGAAGTAGCGGCTGCCGTCGGGTCGCAGCGACAGCGACAGCACACCCGCGTCGGTCAGCGGCGAGATGTCGGCGCCGCCCCATCCCTGCTGGATGTCGCTGGCGCCCAGGCCCGCGAACAGCGGCGCGAAGCGCTGCAGCGCCGCGACCTTGTCCTCGTCCTTGCCCGCGACACCGAAGCCCTTGGGCGCACCCGCGCCGGAGTCCGACTCGATCGCGGCCACGTGGAGCTCCTTGCCGTGGGCCTCGAAGTAGGCCTTGCCGCCGCGCAGGCCGAACTCCTCGTTGGTGAACAGCACCACGCGCACGGTCCGGCGCGGCACCAGGCCCAGCTCCTTGAGCAGCAGCGCGGCCTCCATCGCCATCACGCAGCCGGCCCCGTCGTCGCTGGCGCCGTCGCCGACATCCCACGAGTCGATGTGGCCGCCGATCACGACCACTTCCTCGGGCAGCTCGCGGCCGCGCAGCTCGGCGACGGCGTTGGCGCTGGCGGCATCGGGCAGACGGCGCGCGCCCAGCGACAGCTGCAGCGTGACCTTGCCGCGCGCGGCCGAGCGCGCGAGAAACTCCGCGCCCTCGATCGTGACCGCGGCCGCGGGGATCTTCGGCACGCCGTCCTCGTAGCGCATCGCGCCGGTGTGGGGATTGTCGAGGCTGACGGCGGTGACCGAGCGGATGAGCAACGCGGCCGCGCCGTGCTTGGCCGCGCGCGACGCCCCCTCGGAGCGCGGGCGCACCGCGGTGCCGTAGCCCGACTCCTCGTTCTCGTGGTCGTACGGCGGCATCGCGAGGTTGACCAGCACGATCTTGCCCTTGGCCTCGGCGCCGCGACGATCCAGCTCGTCGAGATCCGCCACCACCATCAGCTCTGCGCGCAGCGTGCCCTTGGTGCCGACCGTGCCGCCCAGACCCAGCACGGTGAGATCGCGGCGCGTGGGCGCGGTGATCTGCAGCGACTCGCGGCCGCGCTGCCAGTGCGGCACCATCACCTTCTCGCGTCGCGCGGTGTCGAAGCCGTCGGCGCGCATGGTCTCGACCGACCAGTCGATGGCCTGCTCGAGCGCCTTGCTGCCGCTGGGTCGGGGCCCGAAGCGATCGACCATGGTCGCGAGCCGATCCCACGCGCGGCGCTTGCCCTTGACGTGCGCGGTCAGCTTGCTCGCCGCCTGCGCGGCCCACTTCGGCGTCGCGGTCGGCGCGGGACCGAAGCCGTCGTCGTCGTCACCGCCAGCGTCGGGCGCGGCGCCGGGCGTGGCCTGCCCCGGCACCGGCTCGACATCGTCGTCGATGCCGTCCTCGTCGACATCGGGCTCGGTCAGCTCGGTCGGCGCGCCCGGCGGGATCGCGGGCGGGGGCGTGCGCTGCTTCGAGCACGCGCTGGAGGCAACGGCGGCGAGGGCGAGGACGGCGAGGCGGGCACGCATGGGCGGCCAAAGCTTCGCGGGTCGCCGCGCCGCGGGCAAGTCCGGTCCAGGGGTTGTAAGTCGCCCGCCGCGGGCGTCGTTCTGCGGGCGGACGGCGAGGCCGACCACGAGGGCAACACGATGCGACGACTGCGAACGCGACTGCGATGGCTGGTGGTGCTGGGCCTGTTCGCGCCGGGGTGCATGAAGAACCTCTCGCCCGCGCACGCCACCATGGCGCCGATGGAGCGCGAGATGGCCGACGGCGAGTACGCGAAGTCGGCCGGCGCCGCCGCGGACTACGACAGCATGGACGAGGACTTCGGCGGCGCCGCGCCGATGTCGGAGCCGCCGCTGGGCGCGCTCGCGGCCCCGGCCAGCCCGGTGACCACGACGCCGACCGCCGGCCCCGGGGTCTCGCGGGGCGAGCCCGCGGTCGAGGAGCCGCGCAACGATCCCGGCGGCCGCCTCATCATCTATACCGCCGCGATGCGGGTCGCGGTGTTCAACCTCGACGAGGCCATGGACAACGCCGAGGCCCTGCCCGAGCGCTTCGGTGGCTACGTCCACTCGATGGCCAGCGGCGAGATCGTGCTCAAGATCCGGCCCGGCGCCTGCGCGAGGCGATGAAGGAGCTGGCCGACTACGGCGTGGTCGAGCAGCGCTCGCTGAGCACCCAGGACGTCGGCGCCGAGTACGTCGACATGCAGTCGCGCATCCGCGCGCTCGAGAGCACGCACAAGCAACTGCTCGAGCTGCTGTCCAAGGCTCGCACCGTCGACGAGGCACTGCACGTGCGTGCGGCGCTCGATCAGGTCACCGGCGAGCTCGAGGTGCTCAAGGGCCGCATGCGGCAGCTCGACAGCCTCATCGCGTTCTCGACGCTCACGCTCTCGATGTACGAGCGCGGGCCCAACACGCCGGTCCCCAGCAGCAACGACCCGTTCCCGTGGGTGGATTCGCTCGGGGTCGAGGCGACGGAGTGGAAGTGACCATGAAGACGACCATCAGCTTCGCACTGTTCGCCCTCACCGCTGCGCTCACGAGCGCGTGCGCACCGTACAAGCTCGAGCCGCCCAGCGGCTACGCCGAGGTCAACGCCGACGACTCGGGCGCGCGGATGAAGGCGGGCGACGACGTCGGCCTCAACCTCGCGGTGTTCGACAACGTCGACGGCGGCACCTTGGTGTTCTGGTCCGAGGACCTGATCAAGAAGCTCGCCCGCCGCGGCTACACCCTGCTCGAGCAGAAGCCGGCCAAGAGTCGCAACGGCGTGGCGGGGACCCGCTTCGACTTCGGCTACGTTCCGCCCGGCAGCGAGGAGCAGAAGTTCTACTCGGTCGTGCTGTTCGTCAGCGATCGCCATGTGTTCGCGCTGCAGCTCGCGGGCGACGACGACAAGGCCAAGCTCCACCTCGCGAAGCTCGACGACATCGCCCACGATACGGTCGTGCGCGGCTGCAAGTCGTGGACGCCGATCTGCCACGGCGAGCAGCCCAAGCGGCTGGTCGCGCCGGCGCCCGCCGCCACCGCGACGCAACTCGCCAGCGAGCCCAAGCCGGCGCCGGCCGAGGGCTCGTGAGCCGCCCGCGCGGCGGGTCGCGCCCGCGTCAACGCGGCGCGACGTCGACCACGAGCTTGGTCCGCGCGGGATCGAACCCCGCGCTCAGGCGATAGCGTCGCTGCGCGAGCGAGCGCAGCCCCGCGAAGAGATCGGGCGCATCGTCGGGCGCGGCGATCGGCCCACCGGGCCAGTCGACGCGCCACGACGCGAGCGTGCCCCCGATCGCACCGGGGGCCGCGAGCTCGAGCGTGCGCAGCAGCGACGGCAGCCGCTGCACGCCGTGCACGGCGTAGCGCTCGGTTGCGCTACCGCGCAGCACCATGCGCAGGCCCGGGGGCAGCTCGGGCGGCGGCGGCGAGGTGTCGGCGAGGCCGAGGCCGTCGAAGTTGCCCACCAGCGCCGCGTCCGACAGCGTCTGCGCCCACGCGAGCCCCTCGACGCTGAGCGCGTGTTCGATGCGCAGCACCGCGCCCTGTTCGCCGAACGGCGCCTGGAACGACACGCGATCGAACAGCGCCGGCGGGGTCGCGCGCGTCGGTTCGGGCGCGACCTGCTCGAGCAGCACCGAGGTCGCGATCACGGCGCGATCGATCTCCTCGAGCATGGGCCTGTCGATCTCGATCATGGTTCCCTGCTGCGGCGCGGCCATGGTCTCGCGTGGCTGCGCCGGCGGGGCCAGCCGCGACACCAGCGCGGTGACCTGGGCCTCGCGGATGCGCTCGAGCAGCGGCGCGCGCTCGGGCGAGGCCTGCGGCTGCGCGAAGTGGTCGAGCACGAGCAGTCCGTCGCGCTCGCGCGCGAGCACCAGCGCGCGGCCGGAGTCCTGCCGCAACACCGCGACTGCGTGCTCGAGCGCCAGCAGCGATCGCACCGCCGGATCGACCCGCGATGGCAGCGGTTGCCCCGGGCGGAACACGACCGTGCCGCCCTGGTGGTTCGCGACCAGCTCGTCGACGTGCTCGGCGAACCATCCCGGGCGATCGGTCGCGCCGACCAGGCGCCAGTGCTGCCACGGCAGCTCGACCGCGACGAGCGCCTCCTGCAGCGGTGCGAGCGCGGCCGCGAGCTCGTCGGCGCGCGCGGTGGTGTCGCAACCGGCGACCGTCGGCGTCTGCGCGCACGAGGCCACGAGGTCGCGCAGGCCCAGCCCGCGCGCGATCTCGCAGGTGCAGCGGCCGCCGATGCGCGTGGCCTCGCGATCGGCTCGATCGTGCAGCGTGAGCACCGACGGCAGCGCGGTGCGGGCGACGTCGATGGTCGCGCCGGCGGGGGCCTCGAGCACCGCGCACACCGTCGCGTCGCGGCGGTAGCCCATCGCATCGAGCGCGAGCGGATCGAGCTGGCGCGCGAGCAGGCCCGTGGGCGGCGTCGGGGCCGGGATCCCGGCCAAGATCGGTGGCGGCGGGTTGCGACCCGACGCGCCGCAGCGGACCACCGCCGCGCGCTCGCCGATCCACGCCCGCGGGTCGCCCTCGCGGCCGCACGCCGCGACCACGACCATCGCCGCCAGGCAGCGCGCGCGCGCAGATCCGCGTGGTCTCGCAGCCATGTTCCCGGCCGCCGACGCTACCACGGCCGGCCCGGCGCTTGGGCAGCCGCGGCCGCGCTTGGCTATGCTCGCGGTCCATGGCACGGCCGCTGATGCGCGCGCTGGTGGCCGCGGTCGTGCCGGCTGCGATCGCGGCTGCGCTGGCGCCCGGACCGGCGTGGATGTGGTGGTCGCTGCCGTGCTTGCTGCCGGCGGCGTGGCTGGTGCGCGCGTGGGCGCAGCCGGGGCGCGCCCAGGCCGTCGTCGGGCTGGTGCTCGCGGCTGCAGGCGCGCTCGCGTCGGCGCGCGCGCGCGGCCTCGCCGACGTTGCGTGGCGCGACGCGTGGCCGCGGATCGATCTGGCGACCGACGCGATGCCATCGCAGCCGCCGGTGTGGCTCGAGGTCGCGGGCGTGCTCCGCGATGGTTGGGTCTTGGGCGAGTATCCGCCGGGGCCGGGGCAGGTGCCCGACCAGTCGCGGCCGGCCGAGGCGGTGCTCGTCCCGATGACCGGCGCCGACGTCGAGGTCGTGACGCTGCAAGGGGCGATCGTCGTCGCGCGCGTGCGTGCGGATGCGGCCCGCGGGCCCGGGCGCGTGGTGCTGCGAGGCCACACCGAACCGCTCGCGCCCGAGCTCGCGCAGACCTTGGTCGATCTCGGCGGCGCCGCGCCGAGTCACGTGTCCGCGGTGCTGCTCGACACGCTGCAGGTGCCGCAGCCGCGGCAGGCGACCGTCGCGTTGGTGTTGGCGCTGGCTCTGGTGCTCGCGGCGATCGCCGCGTTCGCGTGGCGCGAGCCGGCCCCGCCCGCCGCCGGACGCTGATACCCTGGCGCGGTGATGCGCATCGTTTCGCTCGTGGTCGCCGCAGGGCTCTTCGCGTGCACGGCCGAGTCGGCCGACGACGACGGGGGTTCGTCGGGCAGCAGCAGCACCGGCGCCGGCACGAGCACCAGCAGCAGCTCGAGCGAGAGCACCGCCGCCGCCGACAGCTCGAGCGGTGGCCCGGTCGGCGACGGCATCTTGCAGTGCGTGCAGAGCTGCGGCGTGCCGTCGGACTGCTGCTTGCCGAGCACGCCGTGCCCGGGCGCCTACCCCTACAACTTCGACTGCCAGGACGGCCTGTGCGTGCCGGCGCAGTGCGACGACGACGACTCCTGCACCGCGCTCGATCCGACCCAGGCCTGCGTGCTGGTCGGCGGGCTGCGGACCTGCGTGACCGCGTGCGCGGCCGATGGCGACTGCGCTGGCCTCGGTGCCAGCTACACCTGCACCGGCGTGGCCGACGACGGCAGCGCGATCTGTTTCGAGCGCTGCGACGCCGCGGGCGTCTTCTGCGGCAACCAGGCCTGCGACCCGGTCTCGGGCCTGTGCACCTGCGAGACCGCCGGCATGTGCCAGTCCGACTGGGAGTGCGTCGACTGATCGCACGGGCGTAACTTGGCGGTCGGCGGCGCCGTCGAGTCCGGCTACAGTCCACCGCCATGGCCGACCTCGAACTCACGTACTTCGACTTCAATGGTTCACGCGGCGACGAGTGCCGCCTCGCGCTCGCGATCGCGGGCGTGCCCTTCGACGACAAGCGCGTCAAGGGACCCGACTGGCCCGCGCTCAAGTCGACGATGCCCTTCGGCGCGCTGCCGGTGCTGGACATCGCGGGCAAGGGCCGGCTGTCGCAGTGCAACGCGATCCTCTCCTACGTCGGCCGCACCTACGGCCTCACGCCCGACGACGCATGGGCCGCGGCCAAGCAGGACGAGGTGCTCGCGGCGGGCGAGGAGCTGCGCCATGCCATCAGCGCGACCTTGCGCATCACCGACGCGGCGGAGAAGCAGGCCAAGCGCGAGGCCCTCGCGCAGACCACGATCCCCGCGTGGGGCGCGAGCATGCAGCGGCTGCTGGGCGCGGGTCCGTTCGTGGCGGGTGAGCGCATCGGCGTCGGCGATCTCAAGATCTTCACGCTGGTGAAGTGGATCAAGAGCGGCGCGCTCGACCACGTGCCCACCACCGTGCTCGACGACAGCCCCAAGGTCATCGGCGTGTGGGAGGCGGTCGGCAAGCATCCCGCGGTCGCTGCGTGGTACGCCGCGCACTGAGAGCGTCCGGAAGGAGAAAGGACCCGAAGGCGGCTCTGCCGGCGCGGGAAGAGGAAGCGGCGCTTCCGCTTCACCGACCGAGGCGCGGTCGCGCCGTCAGCGGGACTTCTGCGGCCGCGGGATGCCCAGGGCGTCCATGCGCAGACCCAGGGTCTTGCGCGCGATACCCAGGCGCTCGGCCGCGCGGGTCTGGTTGCCGGCGCAGGCCGCCAGAGCCGCGAGGATGCGGCTGCGTTCGTCGTCGTCGCCGTGGGCGCGCGGCGGTGACAGGGCTGCGTCGAGCACGACGTGCTCGGGCAACAGCACGTCGCCGCCGCACAGCACCATCGCGCGATCGACCACGTTGCGGAGCTCGCGGATGTTGCCCGGCCACTCGTGGGCGCGCAGCCGCGCGACCGTCGCCGGCGCGATCGAAGGCACTGCGCGACCGCTGCGGGCGGCGGCCTGGGCCACGAAGCCCTCGAGCAACATCGGCAGCTCGCCCAGACGCTCGCGCAGCGGCGGGATCGCCAACGTGATGCCCGACAGCCGGTAGTACAGGTCCTCGCGGAAGCGGCCCGCGGCGACGTCGGCCCGGAGATCGCGGTGGGTCGCGGCGACGAAGCGCACGTCGAGGTTGCGCGGGGTCACGCCGCCCACGCGGACCAGGCGACGATCCTCGAGCACGCGCAGCAGCTTGACCTGCGCCGCGGGTGGCAGCTCGCCGACCTCGTCGAGGAACACCGTGCCGCCGGCGGCGGACTCGAGCAGGCCGGGCTTGGCCGTGCTCGCACCGGTGAAGGCGCCGGCCTCGTGCCCGAACAGCTCGCTCTCGAGCAGGGTGTCGGGCACGGCGCCGCAGTTGATCGCGACCAGCGGACCGTGGGCGCGCGCCGACAGCTCGTGCAGGCGCTTGGCCATGACCTCCTTGCCCACGCCGGTCTCGCCGCACACCAGCACGTTGATGTCGCTGGTGGCGATGCGGCGCATGACCTCGGCGTCGGCGATGCTGTCGGCGCCGGCGATGCGTACCGCGTTGCCGCCGGGGCGCCGCGGCAGCTGCAGCAACAGCGTCACCTCGCCGATGGTGATCACGTCGCCGCCGGCCACCGGCGTCGGCACGTTGGCCGGCAGCGCCACGCCCGCGACGCGGGTGCCGTTGCTGCTGCCGAGGTCTTCGATCGTCATGGGTGGGCCCACGCGCAGCACCGCGTGACGGCGCGAGACCGACTCGCCCTCGATGTGGATCTCGCAGCCCTCGCCGCGACCGATGCGGAGCTCGCCGCGCTCGGGCAGCGGCACCTGACGCACCGCGCCGGAGCCGAGCACGACGACGCAGGGTCCACCGGTGGCGGTGGGGTCGGTCGGTCGCGTCGCAGCGAAGTCCTTCGGATCGCTCACGGTACGGCAGCGCGCGAGCACGGCGGGAGCCCGGCGTGGTCCGAGTATCGTCGCGATCCGGGTGCGTGCAAACGCGCCCGCGCTCGGCCTGTGGCGCGCCGACGCGGTACCATGCGGTGTCGTGCAGGCCCTGACCCCGACCGACGCCGGCGCGCCCCCGGCGTCCGCGTCGCCCGGGACGCCCGCAGGGGCGCGCGCGGGCCGTTACGTGTTGGGGCCCGCGCTGGGGCGCGGTGCGGGCGGGATCGTGCGGCGGGCGCACGATCCCGAGCTGGGGCGCGACGTCGCGGTCAAGCTGGTCATGGTCGCGGCCCCCGGCGGCGCGCTGACGTCGACCGACGGCGCGCGCAGCCAGTTCGTGCCCAGCGTGACGACCCGGCGCGACGACTCGCTCGTCGGCGACGAACTCGTCGCGCCCGACACCCAGCTGTTGGCCGAGGCCCGCGCGCTCGCCAGCGTCGCCCATCCCAACATCGTCGAGGTGTTCGACGTCGGTCCCATCGAGGGCGGCGTGTTCATCGCGATGGCGTTGGTCGCGGGGCAGTCGCTGCGCGCACGGCTGCAGTCGCAGGCGTTGGCATGGCGCGAGGCCGTGGCGCTGCTGCTGCCCACGGCCTCGGCGTTGGCGGCGGCGCATGCGGTCGGCATCGTGCACGGAGACTTCAAGCCCGACAACGTGCTGGTCGGTGACGACGGACGGCCGCGCGTGGTCGACTTCGGGCTCGCGCGCGCGATCGGAGACGGGCCCACGGCCACCGATCCCGGCAGGGTAGTTGCCGACGACGCGCACTCGGGCGGCGCGCTGTTCGGCTCGCCGGCCTACCTCGCGCCCGAGTGTTGGTCGAGTCGCAGTCGCCGCGCCAGCGCCGATCAGTACGCGTTCTTCGTGACGCTGTACGAGGCGATCGCGGGCGTGCGGCCCTTCGGCAGCGCGCGGACCCTGACGCAGCTGTACCAGACGATGTGCGAGGGACCCGACCTGCGACTGCTGCGAGGACGCGCGCCCAAGCCGTTGGTCGACGTGATCGCGCGCGGGCTCGATCCGCAGCCCGAGCGACGCTTCGGTTCGATGACCGAGGTCGGCGAGGCGCTGCGGCGGTTGCTGCACGGCCTGCGACGGCGCCGCGTGTTCGCCGGGGCTGCCATCGCGGCGCTGTCGCTCGCGGCGCTCGCGACGAGCGTGGTCGTGGTCGAGGCGCTGCAGCGACGCCGCGCGGTCGAGCGCCTGCGCGAGGACTGCCGCACGCAGGCCGCGGGCTTCGCCGAGGTCTGGGCGCCCGAACACGGCCCCGCGCTGGCCGCGGTGATGGCCGAGGTCGATCCGGTGCTGGGCGCCGACACTGCCGATCGCGTGCGCGCGCTGCTCGACGATCACGCGCAGGCATGGGCGCAGCTGCGGCTGCAGACCTGCGAGCGGGCTGCAGTCGCGGCCACGCCCGCGCCGCTCGACGACGCCCGCGCGGCCTGCTTCGACGACGATCGCATGCAGGCCTCGGCGTTGGTCGAGGTGCTGCACGATCCCGACGTCGGCGTGGTGCGCCGAGCCGTGCTCGCGGCCGCCGACCTGCCGCCGGTGGCGCGCTGCGACGACGAGGCGTCGCTGCTACGGCGACGGCCGCGGCCGGACGACGCCGCGTTGCTCGCGACCATCCGCGCGCGCGAGCGCGATCTGCTGGTGGTCGAGGAGCTCGCGGCCGCGGGGCGCGTGGACGAGGCCCGCCGCCGGCTGGCGTCGGCGCAGCAGGCCGCGCCGACGTGGCCGCCGCTGCTGGCCCGCATCGCGCTGACGCAGGCGAAGATCGACATCGAGGACGGCGCCTACCAGCGGGTGCTGACGCCGCTCGAGCGCGCGTTCCACCAGGCCCGCGAGGCCGCCGACGACGCACTCGCGGTCCCAATCGCGACCGAGCTCGCGGCGGTGCTGGGGCAGAAGCTGGCGCGCTTCGACGACGCCATGGCCTGGGTCCGCCACGCCGAGGCGGTATTGCAGGGCGAGCGCGCCGACGACGGCGAGGCGCGGGCGCAGCTCGAGCTCGTCACCGCCAACGTGCTGGGCCGTCGCGGCGAGCTGCCGCACGCGCTCGAGCTGGCGAACTCGGCCGCGCAGCTCGCCGCGCGATCTTCGGGCCCGAGCACCCGTCGGTGGCGCGGGCCGAGCTCGCGATCGGCAGCCTGCAGGGCCGCGCCGGCGCCCACGCCGAGTCGCTCGCCACCAACGAGCACGCGCTCGCGATCCTCGAGCGCGCGCTGGGACCCGATCACCCCGAGCTCGCCCCGGTGCTCAACAACCTCGGGCTCGCGTGCTTCGAGCTGCGGCGGCTCGACGACGCGCGCCGCTACCACCTGCGCTCGCTGGCACTGCGCGAGCGCACGCTCGACCCGGCCACCCCGATCTCGCCACCGCACTGTCGGGCCTGGGCTACGTCGAGCTCGCGGCTGCAACTTCGACGAGGCCCAGGCCCGCTTCACACGCGCGTTGCAGATCCGCGAGGCCGCCTTCGGCCCCGAACACCCGGCGGTCGCCGACACCTTGGCCAACCTCGCCCAGGTCGCCAAGGCCCGCGGCGAGTGCGAGACCGCGACCGGGGCGTTGCGACGCGCGCTCGCGATCGTCGAGGCGAGCGCACCCGAGGATCACGCGACCCGTGCCCGCCACCTGGTCAACCTCGGCGACGCGCGACGCAGCTGCAGCGACCGCGCCGGCGCGCGCGAGGCCTACCTGCAGGCGCAGACGCTCGCCGGTGCCGCCGCGCCGGCGGCCCTGCGCGCGCGCATCGACGCCGGGCTCACCGCCACCGCCGACGCGCCCTGACACCCGCGGCGTGAGCGGGCCGGCCCCGCGCTTGACGTCGCCGCCGACGTCGCCCGACGATGGACGCGCCCGTGCCCGCCGCCAAGACCTCCCGCGTGCTCCCCGGCGTCGTCTTGATCGCCCTGGGCGCCACCTGCAACGCCATCGGCATCCGCCTGACGGTCTCGCCCAAGCGCGAGGGCGATCCCAGCGCGGGCATCTTCTGGATCGTCGTCAGCGTCGTCGCGATGATGGTTCCGGGCATCATCCTCGTCACGATGGGGCGGCGGCAGGCGCGGCGCGGGCGTCAGCTCGACACCATCGTCGCGTTGGCCAGCGCCGCTCAGCGCCTGCCGTTCGCGCAGCTCGCGGTGGATCTGGGCTGCAGCGAGACCGAGGCGCGCAAGCTGTTGCTCGAGGCCATCTCGGCCGGGCGCATCGTCGGACGGCTCGATCTCGACAAGGGCGCGTTCGTGTCGGGCTCGACCCACGGCGGCGTGCAACAGCTGACCATGACCTGCCGCAGCTGCGGCGGCACCTCTGTGGTCATCGTCACCGCGTCGTCGGTGTCGCTGTGCCAGTACTGCGGCTTCCGCCTGGCGTGAGCGCGCGGCTCAGCCCGCCGGCGGCACACACACGGTGCCGCCCTCGATCTGCGCGTTGGTGCGGAATGTGTTGAGCAGCTTCCAGTGCGGCGGCTCGAAGTCCGGGATGGTGCCGTCCTCGTTCACGTTGGTCACGTGATACGTGTGCTGGTTCCAGATGCGGCGCGCCTGGATCCACCGATCCTGCGAGTCCTTGATCACCTGCAGCGTCGGCGTCAGCTGCTCGCCCTCGAAGTTGCGGTTGGACACCACCAGTACCTCGGCGGCGCCGTCGTTGTCGACGTCGGCGACGATGGGGTACTCGATCAGCGTGCCCGAGCTGCGGTCCACGGTCATGACCGCGCTGCCGTCGACGTCGAACGCGAACAGGTGGTACTCGTCGGCGAACATCGCCTCGGCGGTGCCGTCGCCGAGGAAGTCGAACGCGGTGCCGGCGGCCACGCCGCTGGGATCCTGCACGTCGGCGATCCACATGACGGTGGCATCGCGGTGGTAGGCGGCGTAGTGCGACGCGGAGCTGACCGCGTACTCGGAGATGCCGTCGCCGTCGAAGTCGTGCACGGTCGCGGGGCGGAACCACGAGAAGCCGTTGGGGTCGCCGCTGGGTCGCTCGTTGGCGTACTTGGTGGTGCCGTCGTGCTCGAGTACCGTGATGCCCTCGGTGCTGATCATGAGCACCTCGGGGTCCTCCTCGTCGTCGAGGTTGGCGATCTGCGGGAAGCCCGGCGCGACCATGTCGTCGTCGTAGTAGACCGTGCCGTCGGGGTGGTACGCGTCCTGGCCGCGGATGAACTCGAGCGTGCCGTCGCCGTCGAGGTCGGCCGCGGTCGGGGCCGTCAGCGTGCCCGCGAGCAGGCCGGCCTGCGGCGGCGCGGTGAAGATGGCTTCGCCGGTGTCGCCGCGCACGACCACGCCCGCGACGTAGACCTCGGCGGCGCCGTCGTTGTCGAGGTTGGCGATGCCGATGGCGGATCCGGCCATGGCCGAGAACGGCGCGGTGCTGGTCCACTTCGGTGTGCCGTCGTGCTCGAACGCGACCATGGTGGCGGCGAACGGCAGCCCCGCGCTCGCGACGATCTCGGGCAGACCGTCGTCGTCGATGTCGCCGACCGCCGGCGTGGTGTTGGGATCGAAGTTGCCCGGCAGCTGGAAGTGCTCGGCCCCGGTCGCGCCGTCGAGGATGTGGATCTTGCCTGCCGCAGTCCCGACGTGCAGGATGACGTCGGGCGTGTCGCAGACGTCGATCTCGCCGTTGCCGTTGTCGTCGGTGAGGTTGATGACCAGCGGCGTGTGGTACGACTCGCCGCCGTCCCAGCTCCACTGCACCTCGGCGTCGAACGAGTTGGGCGGCGCCTGATCGTTGCACGGCACCGCGCCGCGCGGGTCGATGTCCGCGGGCGTCTCCATCGTGCAGACCTTGGACCCACCGCCCATGTCCTCGCGGAAGCCGACGTCGAGCGAGGGACCGTTGCCGCCGTCGCTGCTGCTGGTCGTGTCGCGACCGCGGTAGTCCGTCGCGGTCGTGCCAGGCCCGCCGGTGCCGGTCGAGTCGCCGGCGGTGCCCGAGTCGAAGGAGTTGCTGGCATCGCCGCAGCCAGGCGCAACCGCGCACAGGGCCCACGGACGTGCAGCAGGCCAGGGTCGGCAGGGCGTCGTCAGGAGCTGGGGCGTCGCATGGTCGACTCGCTGCGGGTCCACGCGGACCGCTGCGGGGCGGGGAGTTGACGCGGCGACGACCAGGTTCCCGCGGCGCCCGTAGGGATCGCTCGATCCGGCCGCGGGCGACAGACCGATCGCCGCGGCAGCGCGTTGGTGGACCCGCCGCGGCGACGGGCTGCCGTGGCGTCACTCGAGGGGCCTTCCATGACTCGTCGCATCGTCGCGATCGCCGGGCTGGCGATCACGTGCAGTTGTGCCAGCGCGCACGCCGTCGCACCCATCGCCGCCGACCGGCCCAGCGCCGCCGAGGCCCCACCCGCGGCCGCAGCCGGCATAACCGACGACCGTGACGACGCAGCCGAGCCGGATGCGCGACCGGTCACCGTGGCGGAAACCCCGGACCGTGGGTCGGCAGCGCCGCGAGCAACGACTTCGTGTTGCAGGGGGCCGGCGAGCAGCTCGTCGGCGTGTGGGTCGACGTGCCCGCGACGGCGCCGCCGCCAGGTGCCGCTGGCGGTGGCGTTGGCGATCGACACCTCCGGCTCGATGGGCGGCGATCCGATCAAGGACGCGCGCGCGGCCGCGCTGGTGGTCGACTCCCTGGTCGACGGCGATCTCGTCGCGATGGTCACGTTCGACAATGCCGCCGTCACGGTGGTCGAGCCGGTGGTGCTGGGCCCGCAGTCGCGCAAGCGCCTGCAGGCGCGCATCGGCGAGCTCGAGGCCCACGGGGGCACCGCGCTGCACGACGGCGTGAAGCAGGCGGAGTTCACCCTGCTGCACGCGCCCGCGGAGTACCTCGTGCGCCGCGTGATCGTGATCTCCGACGGTCAGGCCACCGTGGGCGAGACCAACCCCACCGCCATGGGCAACCTCGCGGAGGTCGGCATGCAGCACGGCATCCAGGTCACGTCGCTGGGCGTGGGGCTCGAGTACGACGAGAAGACCCTCGATGCCTTCGCGGTGCGCTCGAGCGGGCGGCTGTACCACCTCGAGCACTCCAAGGAGATGCCCGAGATCGTGCGCGGGGAGATGGATCTGCTCGCACGCAGCACCGCCGCGCAGGCGCAGCTCGAGCTGGTGCCCGCACCCGGCGTCAGCATCACCGCGGTCGACGCGGTCGCCAGCCGGCAGAACGGGCGCAGCACCGCGATTCCCCTCGGGGTGATGCACGCGGGCCAACACCGCGAGCTGCTGGTGCGGCTGCGGATGGATCGCCCTGCGAACCTGGGCCGCCACGCGCTCGCGAGCGTGCGGCTGCGCTATCAGGATCCCGCCGACGACGGCATCGAGCGGGTGCACGAGTCGCTGGTGCGGGCGACCATCACCGACGACCCGACCCTGGTCGCGCGCCACGAGCACGATCGCGCGCAGGCCATCATCGCCCTGCGCGAGGCCTCGCTGTTGGCGGCCAGCGCCGCGGTGGCCGCCGGTCGCGGGGAGCTGCTGCTCGCCGACGCCGAGCTCGAGCGGGCGCAGCGCAACCTCGAGCAGCGCGCCGACAAGGTGGCAGACCCTACGCAGCGCAAGCAGATGCTCTCGGGCGCGGGCCAGATCGGGCGCGCGCGCAAGAAGGTCGCCGAAGCCAAGGCCGCGCCCGTGGCGACCAAGGCGACGCGCGCCCGCGCGGCCGCGCTCGAGCTCAACGACGTGAACATGGCCTTCGACGGCTTCTGATAGAGTTGCCGGCACGATGCCGCGTCCCGGGGCCGTGATCTCGTCGCTGTGCCTGGCCCTGACCGTCGCGTGCGGCGACGACGGCGACGGCGGTGGCGGCAGCTCGACCAGCTCGAGCACCAGCACCACCGCCGCCGACGGCTCGTCGAGCTCCGCGGGCGCGAGCATGTCGAGCACCACCACCGGCAACCCCGAGTGCGACGCGCCGACCGACTGCGCGACCTGCTGGCAGTGCGCGCGCTTCGGCGAGTGCAAGCCGGCCTATGACCAGTGCGCGGCCAACCCCGACTGCGCCGGATCGATCGCGTGCATCGACTACATGTGCCCGGCCGACGGCCTGACGCAGGAGTGCTTCGATCACTGCTGCCTCAACTGCGCCGAGCACATGATCTGCGGCGACGTGAACTCGGCCGCCGCGTGCATCCAAGCCGCCTGCAGCGATCTGTGCATGGCCGACGCCGCGTGCGCGATCTAGCAGGCCACGCTCACGCGCCGCCGAAGGATCGGCGCGCCAGCCACATCTCGACGTCCTCGCGCCCGAGGGTCCAGAACATGAAGCCCGCATGCACCAGCATGATCGCGCCGGCGATCACGCCGAGCATCGCGAGCGACGGCGAGATCTGCAGCACCGGGACCATGCGCACCAGCGTGAACGCGGCCGCCGCGAAGCCGACGACCGCGAGCGCCCGCAGCAGCGCGCGCACCGACTCGCTGCCCCGCAGCAGCCCGACGACGGCGCCCAGGGTCAGCGCCATGCGCAAGTACAGCGCAGTGCTGCCGCCCACGGCCGACAGCAGGTAGGCGTCGAAGCACAGCCCCACGCCGAACAGGGCCAACAGGATCTTCAAGGTCAGCGGCATCGCGTTCGCCTGGCTCATGCCGATCACGGCGGCCGAGCGCGGGAATCGACGCACACCGCTGCGCTCAACCGGCGTGGTCGAACTCACGGCTCCGCTGCTCGAGGTCGTCGCGCGCGCGGCCGAGCGCACCGCCGTCGGCCTCGAGCTCGGCGAGCAGGTCGCGCAGCCGGTCGCGCGCCCGCGTGATGCGGCTGCGCACGGTCGTGGCCGGCACGCCCAGCACCATCGCGATCTCGGGCGCGCTCAGACCCTCCCAGTAGGCCAGCTCCAGCGCGCACTGCTGGTCCAGGGGCAGGCGCCGCAACGCCAGCGCCAACAGCCGCTGGCGATCGTCGCGCGCGAGCTGGCCCGAGGCCGAGGTCGCCAGCTCGGCGATCGACGTGACCTCGGGATCGACCTCGCGCAGGGATCGCGCGCGCAGGTGGTCGACCAGCCGATGCCGCGCGATCGCGAAGAGGTAGGCCCGCACGCTGGCACCGGCCATGCGGTCGCGGCTCTCGACGCAGTCGAGGAAGGTGCGCTGCACCAGATCCTGCACGTCATCGCCGAGCTTGCTGCGGAAGAAGCGGGCGATGGCCTCGAAGTGGCGCTGCAACAGCTGCTGGCCGGCGGTGCGATCGCCATCGCGCCAGGCTTGCAGCAGCGGCTCGTCGTCGTCCACGGTCCCGATGCTACCATCGCGATCGCGAACGTGGAGGCGCCACCCACGGAGCAGTCCCTGCGCGTGGCCGACGTGCGGCCCGAGGCCGACCTCGTGCAGGAGCAGCTGTTCGCGCAGGTGCACGCGGCGTTGTTCGGGCCCGCGCCGACGACGCTGGTGCACGTGGGGCCGTACACCGTGATCGAGCGGGTCGGCAGCGGTGGGCTCGGCACCGTGTTCCTGGCGTGGGACGACCGGCTGCAGCGTCGCGTCGCGCTCAAAGTGTTGCACCGTGGGCACGCGCGCGCGCGCCAGGACTCGGTGTTGCACGAGGCCCGCGCACTGGCCCGGCTCGCCGATCCGCACGTGGTCGCGGTGTTCGACACCGGGCGCAGCGACGATGGCGAGGCTTGGATCGCGATGGAGTTCGTCGCCGGTGCCGATCCGCGCAAGGCCGCGCGCGACGACGAAGTCGCCGACCGCGGCCGAGCTGGCGCGGTGGCTGGCCCAGGCCGCCGACGGCCTCGCCGCCAGCCCATCCGCGCGGGCATCGTGCACGGGCGACGTCGAACCCGAGAACCTGCTGCTGGGCGACGACGGCCGCGTGCGCGTGGTCGACTTCGGCATGGCCGTCGTCATCGAGGGCGACGATCGGGTCGCGCGGGGGAGGCGGCACCGCGGGATTCCTCGCGCCCGAGCTGCGCGCCGGCGCGGCAGCGTCGAGCCGGCACCGATGTCTATGCGCTGTGCGTCGCGGCGGAGCAGCTGCGCGTCGACGCCGGCATCGATGTCGCTGGCCGCGGCGGTTGGCGCGGGCGCTCGAGCGCAGGCGTCACCCGGACCCCGGCACGCGCGCGTCCGCGCCGTGGTGACGGCAGGCGCTCTTGCGTCGCCCGCGCGCCGCGGGGTCGACGTCCGCCGGCGCTGCTCGCCATCCGGCGGCGCGCTGGCGGTGGCCGTGTTCGCGACGCTGGCGCGCGCCGAACCCGGCGGGGGCCTGTGCGCCGATCTGCGCTCGATCCGGGATGGTCGACCACGGCGCCGGCGCGCGCCCAGGCGCAACTGCGCGGCTGGGGCGAGGCCGGCGCTGGAGATGCGGCTGGCACACGCTCGCGCGGCGCAAGGCGCGCCGGCCGGCGCGCTGGCACGCGCTGCGCGATCGCGCGATGCCTTGCCGTCGATCCGCGCGAGCGCGAGCAGCTGCGCGGGCTGCCTCGCGCGGTGGCCTGCAGCTGGGCGCGCTGCTCGACGCGCTCGACGCGGCTACGCCAGCGAAGCCGTGCGCGGTGAAGCCGTGGCGGAGTCGATCGAGGACGGCGAGGCCTGCGAGGGCGATGCGAGTGCGCTGCAACCCCGAGCGCGCGGCGCTGCGCGAGCGCATCCTGCTGGCCGAGGCGCTGCAACGCCTGGGCGATCCGAGCCGCGCCGCCGAGGTCGCGCGCGAGGTCTGGTCCGAGCCCGGCGGCTCGACGAGCCCGCCTGAGTTGGCTCCCAGCGCACTTGTGCTCGGCCGGGCGCTGCTCTCGACCGCGGCGCTGCAAGAAGCGCGCGAGCGCGTGGAGCAAGTCGTACTTCGCCACCAGTGGTCGCCGGCGACGACGTCGGCGCGACCGAGGCTGCGATCCTGGTGCTGCGCGTGCACGCCACCGGGCTGGGTGAACGCGACGAGGCCATGCGCTGGCGTGGGCCTTGCTGTGGCACCTGCGGCGCGCGGGCGAGCCCACGGCGTTGCGCGTGCGCGCGCTCGAGCCATCGCGCGCGCAGCCGAGCTACTTCGGAGATCGCGAGACCGTGAGGGTCTCGCGCGCAACTGTTGCACATCGACGACGACGCGCTCGCGGACGATGCGTTGTTGCAGCTGCGCGTCTACTATCTGCTCGCGATCTGGCTGCGCAACCGCGCCGACGCCCCGGCGGAGTCGCGCAGCACCTGGCCGCGGTGAGCGTCGCCACTCGCCTGCTGCCGCCCGATCACCAGGACATCGGCCAGGCGTGGGCCGGACTGGGCTCGGCGTGGGTCGATCTCGGCGAGACCGAGCGCGCCATCTCTGCCCTGCGCAAGGGCGTGGTGCTGCTCGAGCGCGCCGGCGCCGAGCGTCAGGTCAGGCAGGCCCACTGCCAGCTGGCGCGGCTCGCCGCCGAGCTCGCGCTACGACGAGGCCCAGGCCCACGTCGATCGTCGCGCTGGCTTCTCGTCGCACGTTGGGGCCGCGGCATCCCGATCACGTGCTGCCGCTGGTGGTCGCCGGCGAGGTCGCGCTCGCCCGCGGCGACTTTGCCGGCGCGGGCGCGGCGTTCGAGGCCGCGCTCATCCTCGCGATCGACCAGCCCGATCGCGCGTACCTGTTGTTCGGGCTCGGCGAAGCCTCGCGCCTGGCGGGTGCGGGCGCCCAGGCGCGCGCCCACTACCGTCGCGGTCGCGAGGCCATCGCGGCCTCGGGTGACAACCCCGCGGTGCTCGCGGAGCTGTGGATCGGCGAGGCCCGCTCGTGGGCGGCCGAGCACGACGTGGCGCAGGCCCGCGCCGCGTATGGCGAGGCTCGCGCTGCGCTCGCGGGCGTCGTGACCGGGCCCGAGTTCGAGCAGGCGATCGCGCGCGAGCTCGCGGCACTCGACGCCGATGCGCCCTCGCAGTGACCACTGCCGTGGCCGGGCGGAGTCGACGACAGCAGCCATCGCACGCGTTCACCCGCACCCACGATGTAGGCGGGAAAAACTCCGTGATTCTGCGCGCCGTGGCGCTGGCGCGGTCGCTGCTCTGCAACCGCGACGATGACCAAGTCCACGTTCGGCTGCTTCGCCCTCACCGCGACCCTCGCCACCTCGGCCTGCAATGGCGCCCCGCCGGGCAGCGACGAGGGCGGCAGCAGCGACGGTGGGATCGTGGCGCAGGACGACAGCAGCAGCGACGGCGGGGACACCGACGCCGCGGGTGACGAGGGCGAGGGCGCCGACGGCAGCGGTGGCAGCGACGACGGCGGACTGGGCACGCTCGACTGCGGCGGCGTGATCGTGGTCGAGGATGCGCGGCCGCGGCCGGCGGTCATGCTCGTGCTCGACAAGTCCGGCAGCATGGCCGAGTTCACCTGGGACGACGACGCCGACGCGAGCACGCCCGAGGTCACGCGCTGGCACAGCCTGCACGGCATCGTCACCGACCTGCTCGACGCGCGGGCTTCCGCGATGCGCTTCGGACTCGCGCTGTTCCCTGCGATCGAGGCCGATCACCACGACCAGACCGCGTGCGCCGTCGCCGACGACGCCGAGGTCGCGCCCGCGCCTTTCAGCGACGCCCGCGTGCGCGCGCTGCTGCCGGGTGCCGACGCCCAGGTCGGCGGCGGGACCCCGGCGCGCGGCGGTGTGCTCAATGCGATCGAGGCGCTGTCGGGCCTCGCGTCGGACCGACCCAGGCGATGGTGCTCGTGACCGACAGCGCGGCCAACTGCGTGCCCGGGGGTCGAACCGTTCTACGGCGAGTACGACGACGAGCTCGAGCTCTCGGCGTTCGGCGGCCGCCCGCGCGCAAGCTCGGCGTCGGAGGACCCTGCGTCGATCGGCGTGGACATCGGCGCGGCGCCCGGGCAACACCGGCCGCGACGTGCGTGCGGATCTCGACCGCGTGGCCCAGGCCGGCGGCGCGGCCTCGAACGGAGCGCACGCGTACTACGAGACCGCCGATGGGCTGTCGCTGCGAGCCGCGCTCGACGAGATCGCAGCGCGGGTCTCGTGCACGGTGACGCTCGCGGGCATGCACCCGCGCCCGAGGCGGTGCGCGTGCGCATCGACGGCGCGCAGGTGGAGCGCGTGGGCCAGTGCGACGGCGCCAACGGCTGGCGCGCCGCCGGGCCCGACAGCATCGAGCTGTGCGGTGCGGCCTGCGATGCGTTCGTCCAGGCCGGCACGCTCACGGCCGACTACGCGTGTCTGCCGGTCGGCTGAGCCGCCGCGGCGGGACCGCGGGGGACCCGACCCTGTGACGTGGTCAAACATTGAACAAAGACCTTGACCAGCGGGCAAGGTGCCATGGTGAGCAGCGAGGCCCACCATGCCCAGCGCCCACCAGCTCGTCGACCGCCGACCGGGGGCGATCCACATGCGGACGCACGACGACGAGAACCTGTCGCGCTGCACCGGCGCGCTCGATGCCGAGTCGCTGCTGCCGGGCGAGCGCGAGACCGCGGCGGCGATGCAGCTGGTGGCGCTGCGGCAACAGTACTGGCGGCGGTTGCTCGCGCCGCTGCCGCTGCGCGCAGCGATGGTCGAGGCCATCACCGCGGCGCAGGCGCGTCTGCGCGGCGAGGTCGCGCTCGCGCCGCTGCGTGCGTGGGCGCGCCGGCACGCCGTCGTCGACCCCGGTGGAGCTACGAGGCGGTGCTCGAGCAACGGCCTTCGCCGACTGCAGCTGCGAGCTCGCCGATCGCCTCGCCGCCGACGTGCACGCGCTCGCGGCCGGTGGCCGCTGCTGCGACGATCACCCGCGCGGCGCGGTCGATGCCGCCGCGCTCGCGCCCGGCTGCTGCAGGCCTGCACGGCTGCCGCGCGGCCATCACCGCCGCCCGCGACGCGTTCGCGCGCGCCAACCTGCGGCTGGTGGTGACGCTCGCGCACGCTACCCAGGCCAACGCCCGCCTGCCGCTGACCTGGACCTGATCCGGGAGCAGCACGTCTGCTGACCGCGGTCGATCGCTTCGATCCCCGCCGCGGCTTCCGCTTCTCCACCTACGGCAGCTGGTGGATCCGGCGCGCGATCAGCCGCGCGCTGTCCGACACGGGCCGCACCGTGCGGTTGCCGGTGCACGTCATCGACCTGCAGTGCCGCGTGGCCAAGGGTCCGCCGCGGGTTCGAGCGCGAGCACGGCCGCGCGCCCGAGCTAAGGCGAGCTCGCGGCCCTGGTCGGCCTGGCCGAGGCGAAGCTGGCCAAGCTTCGAGCTGGTGCCGCGCGACGACGCGCGGCTTGACCTTGCGCGACGACGACGAGAGGTCGCAGCCGGTGCCGTGCTCGTTGCCGACGACCCCGACGCCGGCGACACGCTGCACGACGTGCGGCTGCAGTCCGTGCTCGAGCAGGCGCTGGCCCAGCTCGACGACGGTGCGCGCGACATCCTGCGGCGGCGCTTCGGTCTCGACGGTGACGAGCCCGCGACCCGCGCCGAGGTCGGTGAGGCCTACTCGCTGTCGCGCAGGCGCATCCGCCAGCTGCAGGCCACGGCGCGCTGCAGCGGCTGCGTTCGGCGCTTCGAGCGCGAGGGCTTCGTGCGCGAGGACCTGCAGGGCGCGCAGGACTGAGCGCGGGAAGGCTGCTCAACCCCCGCCGGCACCAGCGATCGCTGCGCGCCCCAGCGCGCGAGGTAGCGCGTCAGGTCGAGCTTGCGTCGCGCCGAGTCGCTGGTCATGCAGCGCACCGTGCCGAACACCGGCCGCTCGGGGCCCCACGGACGATCGTAGCGGCCGAAGATCCACAAGATGCCGCTGTACGAGTTCGGATCGCGGCCGTCGAGTGCCCAGCGGTTGTTGAGCTCGACCAGCGATGCCAGCGCCTCACGCGGCGTCGCGCTCCACTGCAGCACCAGCTTGCCCCACAGCATCCGCAGGTAGTTGTGCATCACGCCGCTCTCGACCAGCTCGGTCTGGGCCGCGTTCCACAGCGGGTCGTGGGTGCGAGCCTGCGTCAGCGCCTCGAGCTCGTAGCACCACGGCCGCGGATCACCGGCGTGGTGGGCGAGCGTGGCCTGGGCCCAGCTCGGCAGCGACTCGTAGCGATCGATGTCGTCGCGATGGGCGGCGAAGTTGTGGCCGAGCTCGCGCCACGTCACCAGCTGATCGAGGAAAGCCTCGGCCGCAGCTGGCAAGCCCCAAAGCCCTCGCGCGCGCCGCTGCGCAAGGCCGTGAGATCGGCGGGCGACCACTCGAAGCGCCGCGCGATCGCCCGCAGCACCGTGCGGCGAGACGTGGCCGAAGTGCAGGTAGGGCGACAGGCCGCTGCCGGCGCGTCGTGGTCAGGGTGGTTGCGCGCCTGGGCGTAGTCGCCCAGGCGCTGCTCGAAGGCGCGCAGGCGCGCAGGCCCGGCCACATCGCCCCGCCGCGCAGCGCGACAGACGCCGGGGCCGTGATCGATCGGCAGCCGCGCCAGCGCGGCCGGGTCGCCGCGCAGCAGCGCGTCGTCGACCGCAGGCCAGCGCGACGCGACCGCCGCGGGGATCTCCCGCGCCGGCCAGGCCGCGGCCGCGCAACGGCGCCGCCGCGGGCATGCGTGCGAGCGCCTCTGGCAACAGCCGCTGCAGCGCGCGACGGAAGGCGTACGCCGTCGGTGCCGCGCCGGGCACCGCCGACAGCGGCACGAGCCCGCACGCGTCGACCGCCTCGAGCCGCACCGGCAGCTCGCGCGCCGCGGCCGCGAGCATGCGCGGGTAGTGGAAGCCAGGGTGGAGATCGGTCACGACCACGCACGCGTGATCCGCCAGCGCCCGCAGCAGACCGCGGTCGGCGCCCGGCTCGCGCGCGACGTGGCCGTGGTAGGTGATCCCGGCGTCGTGGCAGGCCTGCTGGTTGTCGCGCATGCCCGCGAGCACGAACGCGTGGTGGCGATCTGCCGCCCAGCGGTAGTCGCACCGCAGCGCCTCGAACACCAGCAGCGGGCGTCCCAGCTCGCGGCAACGCGCGATGGCGCGGTCGAGCGCGAAGTTGTCGACCGTGCGTCGGTTCGCGCGCATCCAGTACAGCACGTAGCGGCCGTCGCCCCGCACCGGGCGATCGTTGGCCGAGACGAGACGCGGATCGCTGCGGTCCGGAGCGTGTTGCACAATCACAACCTATCATTGGACCAACCTTTGACAATCTGCGGATCCGCGCCTAGGCTCGCGGATGGGAGCCGGTCTTGAACGCCACCGCGAGCGCGAGTCTCCACCGCGGCAAGTACCGCATCCACACCGTCGCGGAGATGACCGGCGTGCCCGCGGCGACGCTTCGGGCATGGGAGCGCCGCTACGGCGTGCCGGTGCCGGCGCGCACGTCGTCCGCGTACCGCGTCTACTCCGACGCCGACATCGCGCTGATCCGGCGCGTGGTCGAGCTGTGCGAAGGCGGGCTTGCGCCGTCGGAAGCCGCCCGCGTCGCGCTCGAGGAGCACGTCCCGCAGGCGCACACGCCGGTCGAGCCCGGGGATCCCTTCGCGCCGCTGCGCGAGTCGATCTTGTCGGCGATCGAGGCCTTCGATCCGCGGCGACTCGAGCGCGAGCTCGACCGCGCCGCGGCCTCGGGGCCGGCGGCGACCGTGGCCGAGGAGGTGCTGCGCCGCGTGCTGCTCGAGGTCGGCGAGCGCTGGCACACCGGCCGCGTCACCGTGGCGCAGGAGCACCTCGCGAGCGAGGCGATCGGCACGGTGCTGCGCCGCATGCTCACGCAGGTGCAACCCGAGGGCGACGCGCGCGTGGTCCTGCTCGCGGGCTTCGCCGACGAAGAGCACGAGTTTCCGCTGCAGGTGCTCGCGGTGCACCTGGCCAGCTGGGGCCTGCGGGTGGTGCAGCTGGGCGTACGCACGCCACCGCCGGCGCTGCGCCAGGCGGTCGCGGAGCTGCAGCCGGCGCGGGTGGGCCTGTCGTGTACGATCGCGCCGGCGGCCCACCGCGCGCGCGAGCTGGTCGACGGGTACGCCGACGCGATCGGAGACGTGCCGTGGATCGTCGGCGGTTCCGCGACCGCGACGCTGTCCAAGTTCGTGACCGGGCGCGGTGGCCAGGTGGTCGAGGACCCGAGCCCGCGCGCGCTGCGATCGCAGGTCGAGCGCATGTGCAGCCGCCGCAAGCCTCGGCGCTGACGCGTCGCCGAGGCGGCGAGGCCGGCCGCGCGCGCCGCTGCAGCGGCGGCCGCCGGTCCGGCGCGGTCGCGCTTGCGCCCGGTCGCGGCCGCTCGGCACTCTGGGGCACCGTGACCGCGCTGGCGCTGACCTGCTCCCGCACCGTGCTCGACGATCGGCTCGCACCCGCCACGGTGGTGGTGCAGGGCGAGCGCATCCGCGAGGTGCGGCCGGGCCACGACGTCCGCGACGGCGAGCACGCCGTCGCGCTCGATCCGTGGGTGCTCGCGCCCGGCGTGGTCGATACCCACGTGCACATCAACGAGCCCGGCCGTACCGACTGGGAGGGCTTCGCCACCGCCACGCGCGCGGCCGCGACCGGCGGCGTGACGACGCTGGTCGACATGCCGCTCAACTGCATCCCGGTGACGATCGACGCCGAGGCCCTGGCGGTGAAGCTCGCCGCGGCCGCGCCGCAGTTGTTCGTCGACGTGGGCTTCTGGGGCGGCGTGGTACCGCACAACGCCGAGGCCCTCGCCGGGCTCGCGGCCGCAGGTGCCCTGGGCTGCAAGGCCTTCATGGTCCACTCCGGCATCGACGAGTTCCCCGCGACCGACGAGGCCGGCCTGCGCGCGGCGATGCTCCGTCTGCGCGCGGCCGGGTTGCCGCTGCTGGCCCACGCCGAGCTCGATCTGCCGCACGCGGGGACACCGTCCGGTGACCCGCGCCGTTACGCGACCTACCTGGCCTTCGCGTCGGCGTGGCGATGGAGGACGCCGCGATCGCGCTGCTCATCCGTCTGTGCCGCGAGACCGGCTGCGCCGTGCACGTGGTCCACCTGTCGTCGGCCGGATCGCTGCCGCAGATCGCCGCGGCCAAGCGCGAGGGGCTGCCGCTGTCGGTCGAGACCTGCGCGCACTACCTGTGTCTGCGCGCCGAGGACATCCACGACGGCGAGACCCACTGGGCAGTGCGCGCCGCCGATCCGCGACGCCGGCAATCGCGAGGCGCTGTGGCAGGGCCTGCGCGAGGGCCTGATCGACTTCGTCGTGACCGACCACTCGCCGTGCACGCCTGGACCAAGCGGCGCGACTGTGGCGACTTCGCGGCGGCGTGGGGGCGGCATCGCGTCGTTGCAGCTGGGGCTGCGTCGGCGGTGTGGACCGAGGCGCGCAGCTGGCGGCGTGTCGATCCCGCAGCTGTTCGCATGGCTCGCCCGCGGCCCGCGGTGTTCGCAGGCCTGGGCGACCGCGGGCCGTATCGCCGCGGGCTGCGACGCGGACCTCGTGGTGGATCCCGATGCCGCCGAGGTCGTGACGCCGGCGCAGCTGCAGTTCCGCTACGCCTCGCTGTACGCTGCACGCCACGGCCGGGCGCGCTGCATGTACTGCGCGGCACCATCGTGTCGATGGGGCCGCTGTCGCGAGCGACCCGGCTGGCCTGCTGCACCGCGAGCGCACCCTCGAACCCGGGACCACCGACATGAGCGCCAAGGACCTTCACCGCCGCGACTCACCGGCCTGGTCAACCTCGCCGACGAGTTCCTCGGCGCGCGCGCGCTGCTCGCGAACGACGAGTTCTTCGCGCCTAAGGAGAACCTGCTGTGGCCCGGACGCGGCGTGTTCCTGCCCGACGAGTACACCGATCGCGGCAAGCTCATGGACGGCTGGGAGACCCGCGTCGCCGCGGGCCCGGCCACGACTGGTGCGTGCTCAAGCTCGGCACCCGCGGGTCGCGCGTGCTCGACATCGACACCAACCACTTCCTCGGCAACAGCCCGCTGCACGCCTCGGTCGATGCGATCGCGGCGACGCCTGACGCCGAACTCGAGGCGCCGTGCGCGCGGCGAGTGGGCTGAGCTGCTGCCGCAGTCACCGATCCGGCCCGGCTCACAGAACATCTTCCCCATCAGCCACGCCGAGTCGTGGCCGCGGGCGTGGACCCACCCGCGGCTCAACATCTACCTCGATGGCGGCGTCGCCTGTTTCCGCGCCCACGGCGACGTCGAGCCCGACTGGGCTCGGCGACGTCGACCGTGGGTCGCACCGAAGCTGCGCGACGGCGAGGTCGATCCTGCCGCGGTGCGCCACGGCGGGCTCGCGCTGGCGTGCTCGGACATGTTCTTCGGCCTGATGAACAACCCTATCCTGCCTGCGCGCGGTAAACATGGGCGGGTGGCTGGAGACGCGAGCGTCGCGGGACCCGGCTTCGACGATCATCGTGCGGCTGGGCCCGGCAGCGTTGCCGATCGAGGTCGAGCACTAATCTCTTCAAGCGGGCAACTGCCCCGACTGCCGCCTGCTCGAGGTCTACTCCAGCGCCCCGCGCGCGGCGCTGACCGAGCTGGTCGATCCGTCCGCGGCGTGGCGCGGCGTGCTGCCGGAGCACTGCTGACGCCGCACACGCGCCACGAGTTCCGCGACGAGATCGCCGTGCAGCGCGGGCCGTTCACGCACGTACGGCTGTCGATCTATCCCGACGGCGGCAAGGAGTCGGCTGCGCGTGTTCGGCACGCAGCGAGGGCGAGCCGGCGTGGAGAAGCGCGCGGGCGCTGGCAGCCCACTTCGACTCGCTCGCGCCCGACGACGCTCGCGCGCGGCGCTGCAGCGCTGTTGCGGCGCGGCCCGCTGGGTCGACGGCATGCTCGCGCGATCCGTTCGCCGACGACGACGCGGTGCTCGCCGCAGCCGACGCGGTCTGGCCCAGGCCAGCGCCGCCGACGCTCGAGGTGGCTGGCATCACCCGGCCATCGGCGAGGACCTCGCGCGGCTGCGCGAGCGCTTCGCCAGCACCTCGGGCTGGGCCAGCAGCGAGCAGGCCGGGGTCGGCGGCGCCGACGAGACCACGCTCGCAGCCCTGCGCGACGGCAACGTCGCGTACCGCGAGCGCTTCGGCTACACCTTTGTGGTCTGCGCGACCGGCAAGTCGGCCGCGCAGATGCTGGCGCTGCTGCGGCAACGCCTCGACAACCCGCCCGATCGCGAGCTCGCGATCGCGGCGGCCGAGCAGGCCCAGATCACGCGACTGCGCCTCGCCAAGCTCACCGCACCGCCATGAGCAGCCCGCTGACCACCCACGTGCTCGACGTCTCCATCGGCCGCCCCGCGCGCGGGGTCGCGATCGTGCTCGAGCGGCGCGAGGGCAACGCGCTGCGCGAGCTGGCCCGCACCGCGACCAACGCCGATGGTCGTGCGCCCGAGCTGTTGCCCGCCGGCGGCCTGGTCGCGGGCATCTATCGCCTGCACTTCGCGACCGCGGCGTACTTCGAGGCCGACGGTCGACGCTGCTTCTATCCCGAGGTCGTGATCGAGTTCGAGGTCACGCAGCCGGGCGAGCACCACCACGTGCCGCTGCTGCTCAGCCCGTTCGGCTACTCGACCTACCGAGGTTCGTGATGGCGGTCGACGGGCTCGATCCGCTCGCGCAGCTGATGGACCGCCTGCAGCGGACCAACGATGCCTTCGAGCGCCACTATCGCGGCGCGGCGACGCGGGTGCAGCCGGTGCACACGCTGTACTGGGGTGCGCACCTGCTGCGGCCCGACAGCTGGCGGCGGCTCGCCGACGCCGCCCGCGATGCCTTCGCGACCTGGGCGGAGGATCCGCCGCAGCTGGCCCGAGCGCTGGGCTTCCCCGGCGCCGACTCGCTGCCGCGCGATCGCCAGGGCGTCGATGCGTGCTCGCAGCGCTTTGCCGACGATCCCGAGGGCTTCGCAGCCGAGCTGCCCGAGGCCGCGCTGGCGTGGGCGGTCCACACCCGCGTGCGCGAGCGGCTCGCGTGTGCGCCGATCGAGGATCTGCGCATCGACTTCGAGGACGGCTATGGCATCCGCGCCGACGCCGAGGAGGACGCCGACGCCTCTGCGTGCGCGCGCGCGCTGGCCGACGCGATCGCCGACGGCAGCGTCAGCCGCTGCACCGGCATCCGCATCAAACCCCTGACCAGTGCGTGCGCGCGCCGCTCGGTCGCGACGCTCGATCGCTTCGTCGGCGCCCTGGTCGAGCGCACCGGCAGCGTCCCGGCGGGATTCCGCATCACCTTGCCCAAGGTCCAGCACGTCGACCACGTCGAGGTCATGGTCGAGCTGCTCGCGCGATGCGAGCGGCGCCTGGGTCTGCCCGAGGGCGCGCTGCAGTTCGAGTTCATGGTCGAGGTCTCGCAGGTCGTGTTCGACCGCTACGGCCACTTCCAGCTGCCCGCGTGCATCCGCGCCGGCGGCGATCGCCTGCTCGCGGTCGCGCTGGGGGTCTACGACTTCACCGCGTCGTGTGGCATCACGGCAGCGTGGCAGTCGATCGATCATCCGATGTGCGACGTGGCGCGCGGCTTCATGACGCTGGCCTGTGCCGGGACGCCGGTCGAGATCTGCGACGGCTCGACCAACGTGTTGCCGGTCGAGCCGCACCCGCGCGGCGGTGACGAGCGCACGCGGGCCAACCGCGAGGCGGTGGCGGGCGTGGCGGCTCATGCACGATCACGTGCGGCGCTCGCTCGTGGGCGGCTACGTGCAGGGCTGGGATCTGCACCCGGCCCAGGTGCCGGTGCGCTGGGCCGCGAACTATCGCTTCTTCCTCGAGGCGCTGCCGGCCGCGAGCGCACGGTTGCGCAGCTACCTCGAGCGCGCGACCGCGGCGACCGATGGCGCCACCGGTGCTCGACGACGCCGCCACCGGTCAGGCGCTGCTGGGATTCTTGCTGCGCGCGCGGCAGAGCGGCGCCATCGACGAGGCGGCGCTGCATCGCGCGGGACTGGCGGAGGACGAGCTCGCGCTGCGCTCGTTCCCGAGCTCTTGGCCCGGCGACGTCGAGCTTGCGACGCCGCGGGCGCCGGGTCGCGGGGCTAGCTCCGTCTCGGCGCGCGAACGGCCGGGATGGGGCCGCACCGGGTGCGAGGATCACTGCGTCCAGGCCAGCAGCCGCGTCCACAGGGACGGCTCGTCGAGCCGACCGCGCCGCGCCTTGTCGCGGTCCCGGCGCAGCCGCTGCCCCAACCACTCGACCCCAGACAGCTCCGAGGACAGCGCGTCGAGCACGTCGTCGTCGTTGGGCGAACCATCGCGGGCAGTGCGATCGGAGCGGGCCATGGGTGTCATCCAAGCAACGCGGATGCCAGTGCCGGCTGACACGCGAGAACCCTGGCGCGCGGCCGGTACGGCGGCCCACGCTGGGGTCAACGCCGTTGCATCCCGCCCGCGGGTCCATGATCGCGGTGTCGCGCCGACGGCCTCGCGCCAGGGTCCTGACGGCAGAGCGTCACCGCGACCTGGCGCAGACTCGCGCCCCGCGAGGTCACGCGCGCGCGCGAGCGCCGGTCGCACGGATCGGCGCGCGCGCGACCATACCCACTCGAGGATGACCCCGCTGCCGCCGGCTGCAGGTCCGCGCCACGACGTCCGCGACGCCGCGGCCGGCTGCGCGGCCGATCCCCGCGGCCGCCGGGCCGGCGTTGGGGGCGCGTCGCTCACCCGTGGGCCCGCGCGAAAGTTGAAGGCCGGATCGGCTTGTCGCATTAACCGCCAGGGCCTGCCCGCGACGGCGCACGCCCGCGAGAGGCTCGCGTGACCCCCGAAGCAATCTGCCTGGCGTTCGTGCTCGGTGCGGCCGCGTCGGGTCACGACCGTGCGGTGCCGGTGCGGCCCGAGACCGAGGTCGCGGCCGTGTCGGCGCACCTGGTCGCGTGGCTGCAGGAGCCAGGCTCGGCCAGCGCCGATGCCCTGCGCGAGCGGGTGCGTCGCGGTGCGCCGCCGGCCGCCCTCGTCGCGATGCTCGACGCGTACCAGCGGGCGCCGCGACTCGAGCTGCTCGACGTCGTGCAACAGCTCGCGAGCTATCGCCGCGTCGACGTGCGTGCGCGCGCGTTGGTGGCGTGGGCCGCGTCGGGCCCGATGCACTCCGATCGCGCGGTCGCGGCCGCCGCCACCGACATGGCGCCGTCGATCCGTCGGCTCGCCGTGGCCTTGTCGCAGCGACACCCGAGCGCTGCGGCCCAGGTCCACGTGCGCGAGATGCTGGCGCACGATCCCGAGCTCGCGGCCGAAGCGGCGGCACTGCAGGACGCGACCGCTGCGCTCGACGAAGCCGCGCTCGACGACGAGATCATCGTGCTGGAGTCCGAGCCGTGACGCTGCGCGCCGCGACGACGCTGGCGCTCTTGCTGGGCACCGGCGCATGCGCCCGCGTGCTGCCCGCGCAGGCGCCGGCCCACGGCAGCCTGCGCGCCGAGGCCGTCGTCGCCGACGCCGATGTCGACGCGCCGGCGGCCGCGCTGCCGCTGGTGGTGATGGTCGAGCGCGATCGCGTGGTCGCGGTCGATCCGATCCATGGTCGCACGCGCTGGACGCTGCCGCTGGTGGTCACGGGCCACCCGGTGGCGAGCGCCCACCGGGTCATCCTGCCGGTGCGCGGGCAGCAGCTGGTGGTGGTCGAGCGCGCCAGCGGCAGCATCGAGCGCACCTTGGTGCTGCCGGGCGAGGCGCTCACCGGTGTGGCGGTGGCCGAGCCGTGGATCGTCGCGACCGTGCTCGAGGATCGTCCGGGCGTGCGCGGGCAGATCCTCGCGTTTTCGACCGAGGACGGCGACCGACTGTGGCGGCGCGAGACCGCCGCGCCGCTGGGCGTGCCCGAGGTCGCAGGCGACGTCGCGGTGGTGCCTGCGGGTGAGCAGGTCGTGGCGCTGCGGCTGCGCAGCGGTCGCGAGCTCGCGCCCTCGACGTGGAAGCCGCGGGCACGCACGGGCTCGCGCTCGAGCGCGTGGCCCACCGCCGCGGCGCGTGGTTCGCCGGCGCGGGCACGCGGTGGGTCGATCTCGGCGGACGGACCGACGCGAGTCACGAGCTGCTCGCGGGTCACGACGACGTGTTCCACGCGACCGGGCGCATCGACGCCGGGCACAGCGACGACGAGCGGCTGCGCCTGTGGCTGCGCTGGTCCGACGTCGACGCGACTCCGCGCGACGCGATGGTGCTCGCGCGGCGGGCCGTGGTCGCGATGCGGCTCGACGGTCAGGGCCAGCCCCTGCGCGGCCGTTGGGTCCACACCGAGGACGAAGAGATCGTCGCGATGGAGGTGCTCGGCGATCGCGTCGTGCTCGCGCGCGAGGACGGTGCCATCGTCGTGCTCGACGACAGCGACGGGCGCGTGGTCCGGCGCATCGGTGGCGGCGAGCCCATCCGTGGCGCGCTCGTGCTCGGCGCGCCGCCGAAGATCCGCCGTAACCCACGGCTGGGCGACTCGCCGCGGGTGATCGCGGATCTGCATCGCCTGCTGCAGGATCCCGACCCGCGGCTGTTGCCGGTGCAGCGTGTCGCCGCCGACCTGTTGTGGCGCGACGACGATGTCGAGGTTCGCCGTACGGTGCTGGCGCTGGCGCGCGGGCAGGCCGGGCCGCACGCCGCCGACAGCGACGCGGCCGGCACCCTGGCAGCCCACGCCCGGCGGCTGATCGCCACGCGCTGGGGCAGCGGCTCGCGCGAGGAGCTCGCGGCCTCGCTCGCGCAGCTGCGGCGGCGGCCGGCGTTCGGCCGCGTCGACGACGACTTCGCGCCGCTGGTGCAGCAGACCGTGCGCTCGGCCCAGCCCGAGGTCACCGCGGAACTGTCCGCGCTGCTGCTGCACCCCGGGACCTCGACCGACGCGTTGGTCGGGATCGTCGACGCGCTCGGGGCCATCGACGACGTCGCCGCGCTCGCGGCCCTGACGACCTTCGTGCAGCGCTACCACGCCGACGCGGTCGTCGCGACCGAGTCGCGCGCGGTCCAGGCCGCCGCGACCATCGTGCTGCGCTTCGCCGCCGCCGGCTCGCGCGAGGGCGCCGAGGCTCGCGCGGCCCTGCGTGCGATCGCAGACGATCCGCTGACCGAGCCGGCGCTGCGCACCGTGATCGTCCGCGGTCTCGCGGCGTTGCCGGCGGGCGGCGACCGCGTCAGCGCGCGCTAGGGCGTCCTGCGAGGCGGCGCAACGAAGCCATGGTGGCGCGGTGCGACGCCATGCTCGACGTCATCGCGCGGGCGGTGCACTCGAAGCGGGTTCGGGGCCGCGCATGGCCAGCAGCGGCGCCGCGCCCTCGGGCTCGCCTTCGATCAGCGCCGCGCGTCCGCGCGCGATGGTCATGGCGGTCGAGAGCGCGCTGCGATCGTCGGGCGCGGTGACGTCGTCGACGCGATACCACCGCGCGACCGCGCGCACGCGGTCGAGCGCGAGCTCGAGCCAGCCACGGTGCACGAGGTCGGCCCAGCGCAGGTGGGGATGGCTCGCGCGCAGGCTCGCGAGCTGCCGTGGGCTCGCCGGCGGCGGAGAGCTGACCGCGGGCGTGACCAGCTCGACCGCGAGCGCGCCCGTGGGTGGGCTCGCGAAGGGATCGCGGTGCAGCTCGAAGGCGAAGCTCTGGTGCGCGTCGCCGGTGAGCACGACCAGGTCGGTGATGCCGCGGCGCTCGAGGCCCGCGCAGCAAGCGATCGCGCGCCGCGGGGTAGCCGTCCCATGCGTCGGTGTCGTGGGGGCGGCCGAGCTCGTCTGCGGGGCGCCCATACGCACCTGCTGCCCGAGCACGCGCGCCAGGCGACGCCGGCTCGCTGCAGGCCTCGCGGTATGTCGAGCAACCAGCGCTCGTCCCGACGGCGCGAGCAACTCGCGCCGTGGATCGGCGAGCGCATCGGTGTCGTCGGCCGCGACCTGGGCCGAGCGACCGCTCAAGCGCGCGTCGACCAGCACCAGCTCGACCAGATCACCGAAGCGCAGGCTGCGACAGGCGCTGCGGAGATCCTCGGCCGGCAGCAGGTCGCGCACGGGCAGCCACTCGCGCCAGGCCTGGATCGCATCGCCGACCCGCTGGGCCAGGCGCGCCTCGCCGTGCTGGTGGTTCTGCGCGCCGCCACGCCAGGCATTGTTGGCGGTCTCGTGATCGTCCCACAGCGCGATGAAGGGATGACGGGCGTGCAGCGCCTGCAGATCGGGATCGGTCTTGTACTGCGCGTGACGGCGCCGATAGTCCGCCAGCGTGATGCACTCGTGCTCGAGGGTCGTGCGCGCGTGCAGCGCAGGCTGCTCGCCACCGGTGCCGCGAGCGTACTCGTAGATGTAGTCGCCCAAATGGACGATCGCGTCGAGGTCGTCGCGCTGCGCCAGCGCGGCGTAGACATTGAAGTAGCCCGCGGGGTAGTTCGCGCACGACACTGCGGCCAGGCGCACGCGCTCGGTGGCGCCGGTGGGGGTGGTGCGGGTGCGACCGACCGGCGAGCGCGTGCCGTCGCACTCGAACGCGTAGTAGTACGTCGTGCCGGGCTCGAGCCCGGGCGCGTCGACCTTGACGGTGTGGTCGCGCGCGGCGCTGGTGCGCAGGCGACCGCGTGCGACCACGCGCGAGAGCTGCTCGTCCTCGGCGACGAGCCAGTGCACCATGGGCGTGGCGTCCGCGGCCACGCTGACGCGGGTCCACAGGATCACGCTCTGGGGGCAACGGATCGCCCGAGGCCACGCCGTCGCGCGAACGGTGTCGCAGGCTCGCGGCGATCGCCGCGGTCTGGGCCCCCGGGGCGCGCGCGCGGCCCAGCAGCGCGTCGGTGCGGCGATGGCCGCGGAGCACCGGCTCGAGCGCCGCGGAGGTGTCGCCGCCGCGCACGCGGTGCCGAGAGGGCGCCGCCGCGGCAGGCGAGGAACTGTCGTCGTCGCGGGCGCACGCCGGGCTGGTCGGGCACGAAGGCAGCAACGCACCGCGCGGGGTTCTGTTCGCGCCCGCGTGGCGACGCACGAATCGACCTTGAGCGCCACGGCGGCCGGGGTGCTTCGCGACCGCGTCGGTGACCGACCAGCCGCTGGGTCAGCGCGGCGGTCCCGCGAGCTCGCCGCGTCGCGTCCGCGATCAGCTGTCCGCGCGCTCGAGCACCGCCGCGGCCCCGAGGCCGCCGGCGGCACAGATGCCCAGCAGCGCGAAGCGCTTGCGGCTCTCGTGCAGCTCGTTGGCCATGGTGGTGACCATGCGGGCGCCGGTGGCCCCGAAGGGATGGCCCAGCGCGATCGACCCGCCGTAGACGTTGAGCCGCGCGGGATCGACCTCGCCCACGGCCTTGTCGCGGCCCAGCCGCGCGCGCGCGAACGCGTCGCTGCCGAGCATCTTGAGCACCGACAGCACCTGCGCGGCGAAGGCCTCGTGCATGTCGACCAGATCCATGTCCGCGAGCGACAGGCCCGCGCGCTCGAGCGCGGCGGGCATCGCCAGCGCCGGACCCATCAGCAGCTGGTCGGCCGGGTCGACGCCGCGGTAGGCCCAGCTGCGGAAGTACGCCAGCGGCGTGTAGCCCAGGGCGCGCGCCCGATCCTCGCTCATGAGCAGCACCGCGGCGGCGCCGTCGGTCAGCGCGCTGGAGTTGCCGGCGGTCAGCGTGCCGTTCTTCGCGAACGCCGGTCGCAGCTTGGCCAGCTTGTCGAGGCTGGTGTCGGCGCGGACGATGGTGTCGGCCGTGACGGTCTTGCCGTCGGGCGTCTCGATCTTCGCGATCTCGCGGCGCAGGCGCCCCGAGGCGATGCCGGCGGCGGCGCGGTGGTGCGAGCGTGCCGCGAACTCGTCCTGCGCTTCGCGGCTGATCTCGTTGCGCTCGGCCATGATCTCGGCGGATTCGCCCATGACCTGCCCGGTCGTGCGCTCCGCGATCTTGGGCATCTTGGGCAGGACCTCGGACAGCGGCATGAGCTGAGCGAGCACGCCGAGGTAGTCCTTGGGCGTGGCCTTGCCGAACGCGAGCGGCGCGAGCGCGTGCACGACCTTCTGCGGCAGCTTGAGCTCGGCGTTGCTGGTCGAGTCCGAGCCGCCGGCGATCGCGACGTCGTACTCGCCGCGCTCGATCGCGGCGGCCGCGGTGGTCACCGCCTGCAGCCCCGACGCGCACGCCCGCGTGACCGTGTGGCCCTCGACGCGCGCGGCCGGCAGGCGCAGATCAGGCGCGATCTCCCGCGCGACGTTGGGCGCGAGCCCGGGCAGGATCACGCCGCCCCACACGATCCGTCGATGGCCCCGCGATCGAGCTGGGTCTTCGTCGAGCAGTGACTTCTACCGCGTCACCCAGCGCGATGGTGTCGAGCTTGAGGAACTCCGCGAACGCCTTGACGAACGGCGAACGCAGGCCCGCGACGACGACGGCGCGGCGACCCTTGGGCGGTTGGACCATGACGGGGGCGCAGGACTCGGACATGACGACAATCTCCTTGGCGGACGAATGGAAGCTCGGCGTCAGCGGCCGATGAGGGCGCCGCCGCACACGCGCAGCACCTGGGCGTTGATGCCGTGGGCCGCGGGGCCCGCGAGGAACGTGATGGCCTCGCCGACGTCGCGTGGCAGGCCGCCTTGGCCCAAGTTGGACAGCCGACGGCCGGCCTCGCGGATCATCACGGGGATCGCGGCGGTCAGGCGCGTCTCGATGAAGCCCGGCGCGATCGCGTTCACGGTGATGCCGCGCGACGCGGTGTGGTGCCCGAGCTTGGCGACATAACCCAAGATGCCGGCCTTGCTGGCGGCGTAGTTGGTCTGGCCCATGTTGCCGGCGATGCCCGCGACCGACGAAAGGCAGATGATGCGGCCGTGGTCGCGCAGGGTGCCCTCGAGCAGGGCCGCGGTCACGCGCGCGACCGAGACCAGGTTCGCATCGATGGCCATCACGCCTCGGGCTTCATCTTCGCCAGGGTCTTGTCGCGGTGATGGCGTTGTGCACCACGATGTCGACGCCGCCGTGCTGGCCGCGGAAGTGATCGACGATGGTGCGCGCGACCTCGGGCGTACCGAGATCCGCGAGCAGCACCGAGCCGCCGATGCGCCGGGCGACCTGGGCGACCAGCGCGTCGTCCTGCAGGCGGTCGAGGCAGACCACGTGGAAGCCCTCGGCCGCGAGCAGCTCTGCGGTGGCCTCACCGATGCCGCGCGCGGCACCGGTGACGAGCGCGACCTTGCCGGCGAGGCCCCGGGTCCAGCGCCACGACTGCGGCGCGCGGACCTCCGCGGTCACCGTCAGCGGCTGACCCGACACGAACGCCGAGCGGGCCGACAGCAGAAACCGCAGCACGCCCTCGGCGCGGGCCTCGGCGCCGCGCTCGACGTACAGCACGTGCGCGGTCGAGCCGCGCTTGCCGACCTCCTTCGCGAGGCTGCGCGCGAAGCCCTCGAGCGCCGCGTGCGAGGCCGCGACCTGGGCCGACTCGAACGAGCCCGGCGGGCGACCGATCACGATCGCGCGGCCGCAACCGCCCAGCCGCGTGACCAGCGGGTGGAAGAAGTCGTACAGCGCACGCAGCTCGGTGGGATCGCCGAGGTTGGTCGCGTCGAACACCAGGCCGCGCAGCTTGAGCCCGTCGGGCAGCGCGCCGAGATCGAGCGGCTTGGCCGGTCGACCGAAGGCCTCGCCCGGCTCTGCGAACGCGGGCAGCAGATCGGCGCGGGTGACCCACGGCGAGGCGCCCGCGACCGTCAGCGTCTGCGCGAGCACGGCGGCCATGGCCGCGCCGGGCACCGCACCGACGGCGATGTCGTCGTCGTGCAGCGGGCGATCGTCCTGCGGCGCCTTGGCCCGGCGCAGTCGCGTGGGTACCGGCACCGGCAGTCCGAGGGTCTGGATCAGCCGCCGCGCGGCCTCGTTCTCGAGGAGGAAGTCGCTCATGTCGAAGCTCCGGAGGTGCGCACGAACTTGCCCGCGAGGTAGGCCGGGCCACCTGGCGCATCGCCGACCCAGACCTCGTCGCCGCGGACGTACAGGCCGACCTTGGCCGGCAGCACGAGCGGCTTGGTGAACTTCACGTCGATCTCGGCCAGGGCGTGGACCGAGCCGGCGAACATCGTGCGCTGCAGGCCCTCGATGGTGCGGGCCAGCGTCGCGAAGCCGTGCAGGATGGTCGAGCGGAAGCCGGCCGCGCGCGCGTACGGCCGGATCCAGTGCACCGGGTTGAAGTCGCCGGTGAGCTTGGCGAAGTCGAGGCCCGCGCCCGGCGCGAGCTTCCACCGCGCCAGCTCCTCGGCGCCCTCGGGTACGCGCACGACCGGCTTCTTCTCCTCGCGCGGAGCCCCGTTGCCGCCGTCCTTCTTCGCCAGCGGCACGATCGCGAACAGGTCGGCGATCACGGCCTCGGGGTGCTCCTCGGTGCCGGTGATCACGCGCTGGTGCAGCACCGCGCGGCGGCCGTTGTCGTCGATGTCCTCGAGTCGCGCGCGCACGTGCAGCGGCGCGTCGGCCGGCAGCGGCGCGTTCATCTGCAGCCGGCAGCCGCCGTTGAGCACGCGAACGAGCGGGTAGGGGATGCCCTCGAGCGTGCGCGCCGACAGCGGAAAGCCCCACTGCGGGAACATGTGCGCGGGCACGGTGCCGCGGTACGCCGACGGATCGCCGCCGGTGTTGCGGATGTAGTCGCGCACGAGATCGGCCGCCCGTGGCGGCAGGATCTCGGCCACCTCGGGCGATGGCAGCGGCGGCATGGTGCTGGGCGCACTGTGGCCCAGGCGCGCGTCGAGCTGCTGCCGCATCGCGGTCCAGGCCGCGTGCGCGAGCGTGGCGAGCACGGGCCCCTGTTGCAGGACGTGTTTGTTGGCGACGGCCATGGCAGTCCTCACTCGGCCGCGTTGGCGGCGGGTCGATCCTCTTGCAGCTTGGCCAGCAGCTCGGCGCCGGTGGTCTGGATCTCGTCGAGCAGGTGGCGGCAGCGCGGCTCGGCGCGCACGAGGTAGCGACGCAGCACGTCGGCGCGCTCGGGGTGCTTGCGGCTCTGCTCGAGCAGGATCTCGCACACTGCCACGTCGGTCAGCATGCGCGTGAGTCGCTCGGCGTGGAGCATGGCGTAGGCGAAGTCGCGCTTGGGGTTCCAGTCCTCGAGGAACGCGTGACGCCACTGCGAAAGCGGCTTGTCGGACAGCGAACGGAACTTGTCGGTCGCGGTCTTGCGCACCAGGAACTGCTGGGCGTCGAGTGCGAGGTGCTGCAGCTTGGCCACGCGCCGTTCGAGCGGGTCGCGGGCCGAGAGGCTGCGCCAGCGCGCCTGCGCCAGCCGCTTCACGAACTCCTGCGGCGCCTTCATGATCGCGCCCAGGGCGTCCTTCATCGCCATCAGCGACTGGATCTGGCTGGTGCCCTCGTACACCGGCATGACCAGGGCGTCGCGCAGCAGCTTCTCCGCGCCGTACTCCTGCATGTAGCCGTTGCCGCCGTGGATCTGCATGTTGCGGCGCGCCATCTCGACCGCCTTCTCGGCCGCGAGGTACTTGAGCAGCGGCGTGACGCGGCGGGCGTTGGCCTTGTGCTGCTTGGCCCGGCGCTCGAGCTTCTTGGTCTCGAGCTCGCCCTTGCCGCCGATGCGGCTGGCGAACAGCTCGTACTTGGTCGCGAGTTCCTCGTGGTAGGCGCCGTACATCGCCAGGGCGCGGATGGCCTGGATGTCGGTGCGCATCTCGTCGAGCAGGTCCGCGATCATCTCGTGGCGATCGATGGTCTTGCCCATCGACGGGCGCTGTGCGGCGTAGTCGCGGGCCATGCGGTAGGCCGCCTCGCACACGCCCAGCGACTCGAAGCCCACGCCGAGCCGCGCGTTGTTCATGAGCGTGAGCATGTACTTGAAGCCCTCGCCGCGCTGGCCCAGCAGGAACGCGGGCGAGCGATCGAAGGTCAGCGCGGTGGTGCACGAGCCGTGGTGACCCAGCTTCTCCTCGATGCGATCGATGGTCACCGTGCGATGCCGGCGGCCGTGCTCGTCCTCGTGCCATGCCGGCACCAGGAAGAACGACAGCCCGCCGAGGCCCGCGAGCGGATCGTCGCCGCCGTGACCCACGGCCGGCTCGGTCCGCGCGATGACGAAGTGGTACTTGCCGTGGCCCGAGGTGATGAAGATCTTCTGCCCGGTCACGAACCAGTTGCCGTGCTCGTCCTGCTCGCCGACGGTGCGCAGCGCGGCCATGTCGCTGCCGGCGTCCGGCTCGGTGATGCACATCGTGCCCCATGCGTCGCCGCGGGCGACCTCCTCGATGGCGTCGCGGAAGCGGGTCTTGGTGATGGTCGCGCCGTCGAACTCGGTCGAGCCCTCGCGGATCGAGAAGATCAGCAGCGCCAGCGCGATGCCGCCGTGGAAGCTGTGGTGCGCCGTGATCGACACGTCCGCGCGCGAGAACAGCTCGGTGTTGATGAAGTACAGCAGCAGCGGCGAGTTCATGCCGCCGAGCTCGCGCGGTACGCACAGCCAGTGCAGGTCGAGCGCCTTGATCTGATCGAAGATCGCCTGCATGCGCTTGGGCACCACCGCCTCGCCCTTGTCGAGGTGGATGCCCTCGCGGTCGACCACGAGGCCGGCGGGCGCGACTTCCTCGGCGACGAAGGTGCCGACCATCTGTGCCATCTGGCGGTAGCCGTCCACGGTCTCGGCCACGTTGTCGGCACCGGCCTCGCCGGCCGCGAGATCGCGCTCGGTCGCGCGGACCAGCGGCCCCCAGTCGATGCCCTTGTCGAAGTAGTACTGGAGGTCGTCGTTGTCGTCGAAGTAGTTGGCCACGGGGTCCTCGTTGGTGGGGCGGCCGGCCGGCCGCGGGCGAAAACGTGGATCGATCAGGCGCCGCCGGCGATGGCCGGCCGTGCGCGTGCGGGCGCCGGTGCGGGCCCGGTCTCGAACAGGCTCGACTTGGCCACGCGCAACATCTCGCGCAGAAGTCGTTCGCTGGGGTCGTGTTCCTCGGGTGCCTGCGCGAGCACGCGCGAGATGCTGATGTGGGTCGCGAAGCCGCACAGCACCAGGTTGATCACCTGGGCGACGTAGGCTTCGGGGTCGACATCGGCGCGCACGCGGCCCTGTTCCTGACCCTTGCGGATGTAGTCGCAGACGATCTTCGACCACGGCTGTACGCGCATGGCCACGAGCGGCGCGACCTCCTCGGGGCGGTCGAGCAGCTCACGCAGCAGCAGGCGCGCGCGGTCGGGGTCCTCGCGGAAGAACGTCAGCGCCTCGGTCGCGATGGCGTCGAACTGCTCGGGCCCCGCGGTCGCGGCGCGGAGGATCCGCGGCACCGCATGGTTCCAGTGCGCGAGCATCTGCTCGAGCACGCCGCGGCGCAGATCGTCCTTCGAGGGGAAGTGGTAGAGCAGCGACGGCTTGCGGATGCCGACGGCCTTCGCGATGTCGCGCAGCGACGCGCCGACGAAGCCGTGGCGCGCGAACAGCTTGGTCGCGTGGTCGAGGATGCGCTGGGCGACGTCCCGCTTGTTGCGTTCCAAGGGCGGCATGGTGAGGACGGGCGGGCAGAGCCTAGCCTACCCCGCGGACAGCCGTCTCTCTACCACTCGGTAGGCAACTCGGCAAGCGCCAGGTCGGGGTTTTCGGCCCCGCTGCCGCCAGTCCAGCGTGGCGACCCGTCCGCTCGCCGACCGCGGTCCGCGGCCGGGCCCCGCGGCCCGGCGCGAAACCGAACCTCAGGCCGGGCAGTCCGCGAGGTCGCAGGCCTGCACGTCGGCGTGCGGCGACGGGCACGCGACCGGCTCGCGGCCGCCACAGCTCAGCGAGCACCCCGGCCCGGTGCAGCGACAGATCGCCGTGTCGTCGCACGCGAGCGAGCACGGCCGAGCAGCGGTGCACGCGAGGTCGCACTGGGCGCTCTGCGAGCACGTCAGCGCGCACGCGGTCGCGTCGTCACACGACAGCGTGCACGCGGCCGAGCCGGTGCAGGTCTGCGAGCAATCGTCGGCGTCGGCGCACGCGGTGAGGCACTGCGCGCTGTCGAGGCACGCGACGTCGCAGTGTCCGGTGTCGGCGCAGTCGAGCGTGCACGCGGGCGAGCCGTCGCAGCGGGGCTCGCATTCGCCGGTGCCGCCGCAGCCGAGACTGCAGCCAGCGCTGTCGCGGCAGGCGAGCTCGCAGGTCGCGCCCGACTCGCAGCCCATCTCGCAGCTGGCGGTGTTGCTCGCAATCGACCTCGCACGATCGA
Source organism: Nannocystaceae bacterium (assembly GCA_046351635.1). Classification (GTDB taxonomy): domain Bacteria; phylum Myxococcota_A; class Polyangia; order Nannocystales; family Nannocystaceae; genus Xiheibacterium. The sequence continues at coordinate 80,739 of JAXLYC010000021.1, forward strand.
TCGCCGCACTGCGTCGCGCACTCGTCGACCGCACCGCGGCTGCAGCGGCCGTCCGCGTCGAGACCGTCGGCGCAGGGCGTCTGCGACGGGACCTCACCTTGCGCGCCGTCGCCATCACCGTCGCCATCACCATCGTCATCGCCGTCGGTCGGGGCGCCCAAGCCGACCGGCGCGGCGCCGGCGTGGCCGTCGTCGCACGCCGGCGCGCTCGCGAGCAGCAGCGCGGCCCAGGGCCGCGCGAGGTGTCGAAGGCCGCGCTTGATCACTGACCCCCGTGCGGCGGGATGTCCGAAGGCCCGTCGGCCGGGCAGCCGACGTAGCCACCCCCACCGGCGACGTCGGCGACGGCTTCGAGCTCGGCGGTGCCGCTGATGACGAGCTGCTTGCCCAGCGCCGAGCCGCGAAATCCCGTGGTACCCGCGAACCGCACCGTCGCAAACGGTGCGTAGATCTTGATCGCGGCGGTGCTGCCACCGTTGATCTTGACCTCCGAGGTCGAGCTCGAGATGAGCGTCAGCGTGTCGTTGGTCGCATGGCAGCCCGAGCCGCCATTGTAGGTCGCGCGGCCCTCGAGCCACACGACGACGTTGCCGCTGGCCTCGAGCTGAGCCTGGCCGCTGATGCTGATGCCGGTGAAGTAGTAGTTGCCGGCGGGCAGCGTGATGCGCTGCTGGCTGGCGAGCGTGAGCACGCCGTTGACCACGGGCGACGTGCACTTGTTGCCCTTGGTGATGCAGGGGATGCGGGCGTTGTCGTTCTTGGTTCGGTGCGCGGCCACGTCGGCGGTGGGATCGCTGACGGTGATGCCGGTCGCGTTCTCGATGACCGATCCACCCGGACGCCGGGTCCCGGAGATCGCGACGCTGCCACCGCTGATGGCGCTGCCGGCCAGCGTGTAGTTGCCGGCCAACGCGACCCGTTGGTTGCTGAAGACGTTCGCGTACGTGCCGGTGGATGTCGGGCGTGCCGCCGATGTCGACCAGGTCGAGGCCGATCAGGCCCGAGGGCAACCCGGACAGGCAGCGGAACTCGAGCTCCTCGTCGGGCTCGGACTCGAGGGCGCAGCCCGCGGCCGCGAGCGCGAGGATCAGGGACACACGTGGGGCGTACGGGATTCGCATGGGGCCGCGGGGCACATGGGCGCGACCGATGCGGACCTCCAGTCCCACGCTGCGCGCGGGCCGGCCGCGCTCACGGCTGGAACACGAACACGCCGCGCAGGTCCTCGGTGCGCGAGATCGGGCTGGTCTTGTTCGGCGTCTCGCGGATCGAGGTCGCGCGGAACTGGTAGTACATCCCGGGCTCGAGCGCCGGACCGGCATACGCGACCTCGACCGCGTCGGAGCCGCTCACACCGGGCACGTCGAGCACCTCCCACACGACCGTGCCGAAGGCATCGAGCACGCGCAGCTCGTAGCGATCCTCGCTCGAGTCGTCGGCCCAGCGCAGCGTCGGCGGGGTCGCGACGGCCTCGGGCAGATCCGCGCCGGGACCGAGCACCGCGAGGGCTTCGGTGACCTTGAACGACTCCGCCACCTGCGCCGTGCCCGACTCCGGCACCGTGACCTGCTGCAGATCCGTGCCCGAGATGCCGGTGTCGGGATCCCGCACGAGGCTGTCGTTCTCGAACGCGGCGAGCACCTGATACTCGCCTTGCGGCACGCCCGGGATCGTGAACGCGCCCGAGACGCTGGGCGCCTCCGGTGGCGAGGGCGCACGCAGGCCCGCGGGCACCGGGCCGCGCTCGAGCGCCGGATCGAACACACTCGTGGGCACCAACACGACGCTGCTCGCGAGCCCACCGGCGGCGTTGACGATGTTGATCGAGCCGCTGACCGCCGCGAGCGCGGCCTCGTCCTCGACCGTCGCGGTGAGCACGACGTCGTCGGCCTCACCGGCGACGGTCGCGGTCTGCAGCGCGAGCCCGCGACGGTAGCCGCGGATCGTGGTCGCGCCCGCGGGCACGTTGAAGATCACGAACGCGCCCGAGGCGTCGGCGATGGTGTAGGGCGACGGCGCCGGTCCACCCTCTGCGACGACGAGGGTTCCACCGGGGAGATCGGCGTCGACGCGGCCGCTCACGATGGCACCGCCTGCGCTGGGCAACGGCAGCAGCGCGACCACGGTCGTCGGGTTGTCGATGACGTGGATGGTCTCGTCGTGATCGCCCTGCACGTCGGTCGGCGCGCTCGCGTCGACCGGCAGCGGCGAGCGCACGCCGCCAGGGAAGGGCGCGTAGTCCTGCGCGGCCGAGAACAACGTCCAGCGCACGTCGCTGGCGAGCTCGCCTTGGGGATCGCGTCGCGCCCGGACCGACAGCTCGTAGTGGCCGTCGGCGTCGGTGCGCGCTGCGTCGGCGACGGGCATCCCTGTCTCGTCCAACGCGGTCACGAGCGCGCCCTCGATCGGGGCCTGCGTCTGCGCGTCGATGACCTGACCGTGCAGCTCGATCGGCGCCGCGCACAGGTAGCCGTCCGCCGTCGGCTCGCACACCAAGCCGTCTGCGCAGGGGTTGTCGGCGTCGGCGGTCGCAGGGGGCTCGCAGGCCTCATTGGCCCCGGGCTTCTCCGAGGCATCGAGCTCCTCGTCCTTGCATGCCGGTGCGAGCACCAGCCACATCGCGACGAGCTCGAGCGCACCGCGGCGCCCAGACGACGAAGAATTGGTGCGTGTGGTCGCCATCGCGGCGGTAGACCGGACGAGCCCGCTCGGTTCCAAGCCGAGCGCGGCCCGGGCCGGGCCGCGCTCGCGCGTCGCGTGCTGTGGATTTCTTGCTCCGGGTTGGAAAGCTTGGGTGTGCGCGTGGTCTCAGCCTCGATGCCGTACTCCCGCGATCGCGTCGCCGTCTCCTCGCGCGCATCCCTCGTCGTCCTCGGGGCGCTGCTCGCGGCCTGCCCCAAGAGCGACACCGGCGAGGGCGCCGACTCCGGCAGCAGCGGCACCACCGGGATCGGCACCAACACCTCCGCGAGCACCAGCGCGACGACTGCGAGCACCACCGCCTCGACCACGCAGAGCGACGGCAGCGGCACCACCACCGACACGACCGCGACCGCCACGGACGCGACCGCCTCGGGTTCGTCGGGCGATGGCTCGGGCAGCAGCAGCGGCACCACCGGCAACGACCCCGGCGATCCGCTCGACTGCGGCGGCGCGCAGTATGCCTGCGGCGACGGCATGGACAACGACAGCGACGGCTTCATCGACCTGATGGATCCCGAGTGCACCGGTCCGTGCGACGACGACGAGTCCTCGTTCCAGACCGGCCTGCCCGGCGACAACATGGACTGCAAGCAGGACTGCTTCTTCGACGGCAACAGCGGTCAAGGCGACGACGGCTGCATCTGGGATCTCAAGTGCGATCCCGAGAACCCCGGCGCCAACATCGGCTGCGAGTACACCGGCGGCAACAACTGCAACAACATGCCGCCGAACCAGGATCCCGAGTGCGTCATGTTCTGCGAGCAGTACGTGCCGCCGGGCTGCGACTGCTTCGGCTGCTGCGAGGTCCAGACGCCCGACGGCCCGGTGCACATCTTCTTGAACTCGGGCCCCGATTGCTCGCTCGACAACCTCGACGCGTGCCAACCGTGCACCTATCAGATCGACGACTGCGGCGTGCCGTGCGTGCCCGAGGAGTGCCAGGTCTGCTTCGGCGAGGTCGAGCCGCCCGAGGGCTGCGGCGACAACACGTGCCCGGCCGGCGACCCCTGCGATCAGACCGCGGACTGCCCGACCGACTTCTTCTGCTACCTCGGTTGCTGCTACCCGCCGCCGCCGGGCTGACGCCGCGCGTGCACGCCGGCGCGGTTGCGCGCGCGCGGGCCTCCGTGGCAAAACCGTGGCCCGGTGCATGCCTGGCTCGCGCTGCTGCTCCTGCTCGGCGAGGTCCGATCGAGCAGCGCGCAGGTCGACGCCGCCACGGTCTCGCGCGCGTTGACGCTGCGCGCCGGCAAGACCGCCGAGCCCTGGTCGGTCGAGATCAGCGACGCCGAGGGCGGCGGGGAGGTGCGCGCGCTGCTGCGGCACGAGCACGGCCGCGAGGTCACCCGCAGCTTCGCGCTCGCATCGGGCACCACCGAGGAGCGCAGCCGCGAGCTTCGCGGCCGCGCTCGCGCTGGTGATCGATCAGCAGCCGCCGGTCGAGCGGCCGCCGCCGCCGCGGCCCCCGCCCGCGCCGCGGCGCTCCCAGGGCTGGCTGACGATCGGGCTGCGCATGGCGGCGGGCCGGCCGGCGCACGTGACCGGCGGGCCCAGCGTGCGCGGAGGCGTCGCGTGGCGCCACGTGCAGGTGCTCGGTTCGCTCGCGACCGTGCACGCGCGCCGTGGTGATCTCGCGATCGACGGCTTCCGCCTGGGCGCGGGCGCGGCGTTCGGCGCTCCGCTGGGACGATGGTGGCTGGGCGGCGACGTCGTGCCGCACCTGCAGTGGCTGGTCGCACGGGACCGTGGACGCGATCGCGGCGTCTCCTCGGTCACCGAGTTGGCCGGCCTCGCCACCGTGGAGCACCGCGGCCTGATGGTCGCGCTGCGGGCCGGCGTCGAGCTGACCGCGCCGCCGGTGCGCGCGGCGGGCGAGGGCGATGCGCTGCGCCTGGGCACGCTGCGCTTCCTCGCAGGGGTCGAGCTGGGCCTGCGGCTGCCCCCACGTTCCCGCACGCGGCCGCCTCGCTGAGCCGCACCCGCGCGGTTTGATTGCCAGGCTCGGGGGCGGTCCAAGTCCACGAGCCGTGTCGGTTACCATGGTCAGCGCAGTGGGGCGCTCGTAGCCGCTCACCGGCCAAGCCGTGATCGCAGCCGCGCAACGCGGTGACGCGGCCGCGCAGGCCGAGCTGTTCGAGGCCCACCGCGGTCGCATCGCGCGGCAGGTGCTGCGCATGACCGGCGACGCCGCGAGTGTCGACGACCTCGTGCAGGAGGTGTTCATCGCGGCGTTCACCTCGCTCGCGAGCTTCCGCAGCGACGCGCAGCTCGAGACCTGGCTGTACACCATCGCGACGAACAAGGTGCGCAACTGGTGGACGCGCAGCGCCGCCGGCAGGTGCGGGAGCAGCACGCCGCGCGGGTCGAGCGCGAGGCCGTGGCCACGCCGGAGGACGGGCTCGAGAGCAGCGAGCACCTCGGTCGCTTCTACGCCGCGCTCGGCAGCCTGCCCGACAAGCTGCGCGAGGCCTTCACCGCGCGGGCGCTCGAACACATGAGCCTGCAGGAGGCCGCGGGCGTCCTGGGCGTGCCGGTCTCGACGGTGTCGTACCGGACGCGGCGCGCCGAAGAACTGTTGTGCGAAGCACTGGGACTGCCGGCGCCCTTCGCCCGCGAGTCGGAGGGCACGCCGTGATGTCGCCGAGTCCACACGAAGACTCCGTGTTCGTGCACCAGCCCGCGCTCGCGATGTTGGTCGAGCTCGCCCGGGCGCAGCGACCCGCACCGTCGCGACTCGACGTCGCGACGCTCTCGGCCGCGGTCGCGGCCCGTCGCGCGGCGCGGACGCGGACCGTCGCGATCGCGGTGCTCGCGGTCGCGGCATCGATCGCGGTGCTGTGGATCGGCCTCGACCGCCGCAGCGCGAGCGAGACCCGCGGAGGCCACGAGCAGGCCCAGCACGCGGTGCAGCCCGGTGACACCGGCGGCGCGGCGATGCCGGCCGAACGCGGGGGTCGTGCCCGCGCGCGCGAGGACGGCGACGCTGCGCCCAGCCCACCGCCGGTGATCGAGGCCGCACCGCCGCGGGACGATGTCACTCCCGTGGCGCCGTCGCCCGGCGCCGCGCCCCACGAGGTGAGCCCCCCCGGCGTCACGCCTGCGCCGACGCCGACGCCCAAGCCCGGCGCGCCCGCGCCCCGCGAGCTCTCGGCCGCGGAGCTGTCGCGGCAGGCCGAAGCTGCGATGGCGGACCGGCGCCGACGCGACGCGATCACGCTGCTCGAGACGTTGGTTCGTCGCTTCCCCGATCACGCCGCTGCCCGCACGGCGCTGCTCGATCTCGGCCGATTGCTGCGCGACACCGGCAAGCCCGACCGAGCGCGCTGCGCATACCAGGCTTTCGTCGCGCGGTGGCCCGACGATCCGATGCGCAGCGAGATCGATCGCGCGCTGGCGGCGCTGGGCTCGGGTCCCGCGTGCAGCGGCCTGCGTCCGCAACGCTGACGAAAGGCTCTGCTAGACTCGCGGACGCCGTGTTGCAGCCGCTGCTCGCATCGGGGTCGTCGCTCGCATACCAGGCCCAACAGCACCTGCTGGTGCGCCTGTGCGGGCTCACGCAACGGACCGCGCGCCGGGTGTTGCTGCGCGAGCGCGAGGCCTTCAGCCGCGCCGAGCTGGTCGCGCTGCAGCATCGCTGGCACGCGCTGCTGCAGCGCGACCTCGACAACGTCGCCGCCGGTGTCTACCCCGCGCGCTGCTGTTCGGCATGCCGTGGCAACGCTACGCGCGGGCGCTGCCGGGGCTCGTGCGCGACGTGCCCGCGATGGTGCAGCGGCGCAAGCGCGGCGGCTGGCGCGAGCTGCCCAGCGACGTCGCGGTGCGCGAGTACCCGCCGTACTACCGGCGCACGTTCCACTGGCAGACCGACGGGTACCTCAGCCGGCGGTCGGCGGAGCTGTACGACGTTTCGGTCGAGTTCCTCTTCGGCGGCACTGCCGACGTCATGCGGCGCCAGGCCCTGGTGCCGCTGGCGGCGCTGCGCCGCCGCCTGGGTCGGCCGTTGCGCGTGCTCGACGTCGGCTGCGGCACCGGGCGCACGCTCGCGCAGCTGTGCCGCGCCATGCCCGACGCCAGCCTGGTCGGGCTCGACCTCAGCCGCTTCTACCTCGAGGTCGCGCAGCAGGAGGTCGAGCGCGCCGGCGGTCGGCTGCAGTGCATCGAGGGCAACGGCGAGGCCATCGCGCTGCCGGACGCCAGCGTCGACGCGGTCGTGAGCGTGTTCCTGTTCCACGAGCTGCCGCGCAACGCCCGGCGCAACGTCTGGCGCGAGCTCGCGCGGGTACTGCGGCCCGACGGCATCGCCGTCGTGGTCGACTCGGTCCAGCGCAGCGACAGCGCCGAGATCGCGTACTTCGTCGATCGCTTCAGCCGCGAGATGCACGAGCCGTTCTATCGCGACTACCTCGGCGACGACCTCGCGCAGGGCCTGGGCGAGCAGGGCCTGCGGGTGACGGACGTGGCGCCGGCCTACCTCGCCAAGGTGGTCACGGCGGTGCCCGCGGCGGCCGGCGCATGAGCCACGAGCCCGGCGCAGCGATCGCGCGGTTGGTCCACGCGGGCTTCGACAGCTTCTACGCCGAGTTCCACCGCATCACCCGCGAGGCCCGGCGGTGGTTCGACGTGCGCGACTGGTCGCGGGTCGACGACCTTCACCACGAGCGCATCGACCTGTACCAGCGCTATGTCGTGCGCACCCTGGCGAGCCTGCGGCCGCTGACGCGGATCCACGCCGAGGACGTCGCGGTCTGGCGCGAGGCCCACAGCCGCTACGCGCAGCTGATCCGCGAGCGCGTCGACCGCGAGGTCGCGCAGACGTTCTTCAACGCCATCACGCGCAAGACCTTCCGCACCGTGGGTGTGAACGCGGAGATCGAGTTCCTCGATCGCGATCTCGACACCGCCCACGACGATCCGGTACCGGGCCAGATCCGCCGTGTGGTCGCGGACGAACCCGACGCGCTGTTCGGGCTGGTGCTGCAGCAGGTACGGCCAGCGCTGCAGTGGTGCGACGCCGAGCGCGACGCGCGATGGCTGCGGGCGGAGCACGCGCGCCACTGCGCCGAGCATGGCCGCTCGCCCCACATCGTCGCGATCGAGGTGCTCAAGCCGCTGTTCTTCCGCGCGCGCGAGGGCTACGTCGTCGCGCGGATCCACGGCCCCGACGGCACCTGTCCGCTGCTGGTGCCGGTGCAGCCGACCGGCGCCGGCATGGTCGTGGACGGCGCGCTGTTCACGGTCGACGCCGCGCTGCAGGTGTTCAGCTCCACGCGGGCCTACTTCTTCGTCGACGTGGTCAAGCCCGCCGACGTGGTCGCGTTCCTCGCCACGCTGATGCCCAGCTTGACCGAGTCGGAGCTGTACATCGCGATCGCGCACCACCGGCATGGCAAGACCCTGATCCACCGCGAGCTGGTCGAGCACCTGCGCGCGTCCGACGACTGCTTCGTCATGGCGCCGGGCATCGCGGGTCTGGTCATGACCGTGTTCACGCTGCCGTCGTACCGCAACGTGTTCAAGATCATCCGCGACCGCTTCGACAAGCCCACCGCGACCCGCGAGGGCATCCTGCGCTGCTATCGCGAGGTCTTCCGCGGTCGCCGCGTCGGCCGACTGGCCGACACCCAGGAGTTCGAGTACCTCGCCTTCGAGCGCCGCCGCTTCGCGCCCGAGTGCCTGGCCGAGCTGCGGGCCAAGGCTGGTAACAGCGTGCGCATCGAGGGTGAACAGGTCGTGGTCACGCACCTGTACATCGAGGAGAAGATGACACCGCTGAACCTGTACCTCATGCAGGTCGGGCTCGACCAGGCGATCGCGGCCATCATCGACTACGGCGCCGCCATCAAGGAACTCGCCGGGCACAACGTCTTCGCCGGCGATCTGCTGTGGAAGAACTTCGGCGTGACCCACCACGGTCGGCTGGTGCTGTACGACTACGACGAAATCTGTCCGCTGTTGGATTGCAACTTCCGGGCGATCCCCGCTCCGCGCAGCTGGGAGGATGAGATGTCGGACCAGCCCTACTACGCGGTCGCCGATGCCGACGTGTTTCCGGCCGAGGGGGCACCCTTCCTCGTGCCGCGCGAACCCGCGGCGCTGCGCGAGGCCTTCCTCGCGCACCACGCCGACCTGTTCACGCCCGAGTTCTGGCGCGAGCGCCAGCGGCAGGTCGTCGCGGGTGCGGTGCACCTGGGCCTACCCTATCCGTCGCGGTTTCCCGGCCTGCAGTAGCGGTCGCGTTGCCCGGCTTTGGGTTTACACTCGCGGGTGCACATGCGTCGTCAACTCCGAGCCATCGAAGGCGCCCTCGCGGGCGCGGTGTTCGTGGTTCGGGGGCGCACGCGCATCGGCCGTTCGAGCGACTCGGACATCCAGATCCTCCACGATGGCGTGTCGCGTCAGCACGCGCAGGTGATCGAGGACGGAGCCGGCAACGCAGTGCTGATGGATCTCGCGAGCAACAACGGCACCTTCGTCGGCGAGCGGCGGGTGGTCCGCCACCGGCTGGTGCCGGGCGACGAGATCCGGATCATGCGCGCGCGCTTCGTGTTCGAGCAGGTCGAGGACGAGGCGCCCGATCCGGACTCGGCCGCCGTGTTCGCGGTGAAGTCCAACGCGATCGAGACCCACCGGCGCACCGTCGATCACTGGTCGCTCGATCTACCGGCGCCGCGCGAGCGCACGCCGTCGTCGGGCTCGCTCGTGGTCGAGCCCGGCGCCGACCGCCACCGCGTGGTCGCGTGCCTGCCCGACGGCAGCAACTACTCCGGCGACATCATCGGCGACATCCTCGACTATCGCGCGCTGCGGCTGCGATCGCTGCGCGGCGATCCCATGAGCGAGGCCGAGGTGCGCCGCTTCGGTGCGCTGCAGGGCGCGCTGCACCAGCCGCCGGGCGATCCGGACCTCGGCAGCGTCGGGGCGCCGCTTCGCCGCCTGCTGGTGGCTTCCGGCGCGGCTGCGCTACGGCGACCACTTCGGTGATCGCACCGCGCGGGTCACCGTCTACGACCTCGGCGCGGGTGGGAGCCGCCGTCACGGCGCAGATCCCCGATCTCGTCGTCGGCAACCTCGTGGCTGGTGATCGATCTGGTGGTGGGCAAGCGCCCGCGCACGATCGTCTTCACCGCGCGCGTGGTCAGCTCCGAGGCTGGACGCCTGGGCCTGCTGTTCGCGGGTGCCCCGAGCGGGGACCAGTGGCGCGCGCGCTGAGCTCGGCGCTCGCGTCCACGCTGTGGCCACGACCACGTCGGATGCGGCGCCGTGCTGTGGCCCGCGGGCTCGCGGCGCGGCCGCGGCCCGCGGCTGCCGACCCTGCTAGATTGACCTCGTTGACGATGCGTCGGGTGCCTGGCGATCGCGGGCTTGCCGCACGACACGACGGTGATCGTCGAGCGCCGCGTGACCATCGGCCGTGCCCGGGACACCGACCTGCAGCTCAGCGATCCCGAGGTCTCGCGGCGCCACGCCAAGGTCGAGGTCGGGCTCGACGGCGCGAGGTGCTGCTGATCGACCCCGCGAGCACCACGGGCACCTTCGTGGGGTGGCGAACGCATCAGCCGCCACACGCTGTGCTCCGGCGACGAGATCGAGATCGGTCGCTTCCGCCTGGTCTACGAAGAGGTCGCGGACGACGTCACCGAGCGCCGCCCGCCGGCCAAGCGCGGCATGGAGGTGCTGCGCCAGACCACGCGCTTCGAGCCGGGCACCCACCCCAGCGTCACCCCCGCGGCGCCGGTGACGGAGCGCAGCCCCGTCGCACCCACGCCGCCGCCGGCCCGGCCCACCGCGCCGGCTCGCGCTGCGACCGCGCGGCCGCAGCTGGTGCCGCGCGAGGACACGGCCCGCATCGTGGTGCCGCAGGTGCCGCGCATGGCCACGTCCACGATCCCGCGTGCGCCTCGGGCCGAGCTCGACCCCAGCGCGCCGGGGGCCCCGGCCGCGGCGGCGCGACTCGACGAACAGACCAACCCCGCGGTTGCGGCCCGCGGTGTCCCGGTCGATCCCATGATCATCCGCGCCGAGGCGATGACGCTGGTGCGCGCGGTGTTCGACTACCGCTGGCTGCGGCTGCAGCAGCTGCGCGGCGAGATGCTCGACCACGTCGAGCTCGCGCGCATGGACGAGCTCGAGAACCAGCTGCAACACGGTCTGAGCGCCACCGCCACCGATGGCGGCCACCGTCGCTACCGCCGCTTCGGCTGCGCGGTGCCGGGTTGGATCGCTCGCTTCGACGGGCGCCGCATCGGCACCGTGCCCATCGCGCTCGAGGACATCAGCGCCGGCGGGGCCCAGGTGCGGATGACCGATACGCTGCCGACCGCGGAGAACTGCTGGTTGGTGGTCGACCTCGAGAACGACGCCGAGGATCCGGTGGTGGTGTTCGGCGCCCGCGTGGTCTGGTCGCTGCCCGGCGATCACCGCCTGGGTCTGGTCTTCTCCGGCAGCGTGCGCTCGGGCATCGACGGCATGGAGCTCGTCCGCGCCGACGCCGGGCTGCTCTGACGGACTCCTGCCCCGGCGTGAGGCCGCGGTCGCAGGGGCCACACACGACACGAGGGCCCCCGCGATCGCGGGAGCCCTCGTCGTGGGCACGGGGTGCCGGGCGGGCTCAGCCGCCGGTGCTGGCGTCGCCGGTGCCCGACGAACCGCCGGAGCCGCTGTCGCTGCCCCCGCTGCTGCCGCCGGTATCCTCGGCCTTGCACTTGTTCTCGATGCTGTAGTCGCCGTTGCAGTACTTGCCGTCGGTCGGCCACACGCGTCCGTTCGCGTCGATGTACACGCTGTTCTCCGGGTCGAAGTCGAACGCGCACAGGTCGCAGGGATCACCGTAGCCGTCGTAGTCCTGATCGAACTGCGGCAGGAAGCAGATCCGGTTCCACAGCGCGTCGACGCTACCCACGTCGGTCAGCGTCAGCCGCGGGTTCTCGGCGGCGGTGATGCCCGCGTCGGCCAGGGCGGCTTCGCAGCCCGGGGCCGGCGTCAGCACGCCCGGCATCTGCGCGACGGCGTCTGGCAGCTTGCGGCACATGCGGGCAGCGGGGTCCGGACCCTCGTCGCAGTTGCGCCGGACCGGCAGACCATCCGGATCCTCGAGCGGCAGGCCGGTGATCGCGTTGACCAGATCGCCGGTCATCGGATCCTCGAGCAGCTGCACGGTGCAGCAGTTGCCGTTCGCCGCGACCTCGTAGAACGAGAACGGCCGCGCGTCCTGGCGGATGGCGCAGTCGGCGTTGGTCTCGCAGACCTTGCCGACGAAGTCGCCGTCGTCGTCGTCGTCCTGCATGCCGCCGTCGGTGATCTGCTCGCCGTTGGCCGCGAACGGACAGGTGTCGCAGACATCGCCGACCGCGTCGCCGTCGCTGTCGAGGTGGTTGCAGATGCCCGCGGCGGACTCGCAGATGCGGCCGGGACCGCAGACCCCGTCGTCGGTGCACGGGATGGCGTCCACCGGCTGGCGCGGGCAAGCGTCGATCATGTTGATCAGCCCGTCCTGGTCGAAGTCGTCCTGACCGCCCAGGCCGACCGGGCCACCGGCGGTGTCGACGAGCATCATGCCGTCACAGGCGTCGCCGACGAGGTCGCTGTCGTCGTCGCGCTGGCACTTGTTGGGGTCGTCGTAGAGGATCGGGTCGCCGACCTCGTAGGGGTTGTCGGTCGGCGCGCCGAAGCTCGCCAGGCCGTAGTCCTCGCAGTTGGCCAGCACGACGCAGTTGTCGCAGGCGTCGCCGATGCCGTCCTCGTCGGTGTCGGTCTGCAGCGGGATGTTGCGGACCAGGAACTCCGGGTCGATCGAGACGCCCTCGACGTCGTTGTACTGGTTCAGCGTCTGGCGGCAGCTGTCGCACTCGTTGCCGACGCCGTCCTTGTCCGAGTCGGCCGAGTTGCTGGCCGGGCCCGGCACCGTCGGGCAGAGGTCGACGACGTCGCCGATGCCATCGCCGTCGAGGTCTTCCTGGTGGGGGTTGAAGTAGTCCGGCGCGTTGTCACACGACAGCTGCACCGTGTCCTGATCCTCGTCCTCCTTGCACTTGGGGACGTCGATCGTGAACTGGTACAGGTAGTCGGGGCTGTCGGCGCCGCCGAGCACCAGCGGCATGCCGCACGCGTCCCAGAACGCCGCGCGGTAGGCATCGGCGTTGGACATGTCCGAGCGCTTGCCCAGGCCGGGCACCAGCACGCGGTAGGTCTGCTCGACGTCGAGCACCGGGCCGAACTCGGCCGGGTCGACGCCGACCGAGACGCCACCGGTGCCCTGGTCGGCGACGTTGACCGTCAGGCACGGCGGGATGCACGGGTCGGGCTCGCCGTCGCCGTCGGGGTCGCGCTCGTCGTCGGTCGCGACGCAGTTGGGGCCGCCAGCGACCGGCACGTTGTCCTGGGCGCAGCCGGGCGCGGTGATGACCTCGTCATCGGCCGTGTCCATCGTGCCCTTGGTGTCGACCGCCACGACCTGAACCTTGGTCAGGTTCTCCGGGCTCATGTCGTACTTGTTCGAGAAGCGCAGCCCGAACGAGTCGCACGCGCCGATGCGCAGGTTGTCGGTCGGGAAGCCGCTGTCGGGCACGACGTGGAACTCGGCGGTCGTGAACGTGTACTCGTTCTTGCCCTCGAGCGTGTTGCCGACCTTGTCGACGAGGTACTCGCGATCGCCGGGCGTCGCGAAGGTCACGGTGTACTCCGAGCCCGAACACATCGCGCGGTCGAAGTCCTCGAAGCTCTCGCCCAAGAACGCGTCGTTCTCGCGCCAGCCCTCGTGGCGGTTGCGCAGGCCGACCAGACCGCGACCCTCGGCGCAGGACTCGATGTCCGCGCGCGGGATGCCGCCCAGGTCCGCGGGGCGCCACTCGACGCCCTTGATGGCGGGGTCGTAGACCACGCCGCCGCGGCGCTCGATGAACATGACCGCGTACTCGCCGGCGCGGTCGGGGCGGATCTTGCCGTTTTCGTCGCGGCAGGCCGCGTTGACCACGTCGACGCAGACGTCGTCGGGGTTGTCCTCGCAGATGCAGTTGCGGGTGTTCTCGGGCAGCTTGTCGCTACGGCCGTAGCGCGGCACCGGGCGCAGGCTGTCGAGCGCGAGCGGATCGCACTGCGTGCCCTCGGTGTCGGGGTCGGTGTCGACCGCGCCCAGGCTGTCCTGGCAGCACTCGGTCGCGCTGAGCACCGCGTCGTTGGCCTCGCTGTCGCACGCGGCGATCTGCGTGCGGCCGTCGAAGCCCTTGCAGCTCTCGCCCTCGTCGTTGCACTGACCTTCGAAGCTCGACTCGGTGAACAGGCACGCGCCCGCGCCGGTGTCCGAGAAGCGGCGGTCGACGCAGTAGCCGATGGTGCCGCCGGTGGTGTCGGGGTTGGCGACGCAGGTGACGAACCACTGCGAGCGGCAAACGCCCTCGGCGCAGTCCGGATCGACGCCCATCACACAGGCGGCGCCGTCCTTTTCGCCCATGCACACGGTGCCGTCGAGGTCGTGGACGTCGCGGCACTCCTGCGTCGTGCTGCACTTCGAGGTGAGGTTCTCGAGGTGGGCGGGGCGCTGGTCCGGGTGGGTCTCGCGGACCTTGTCCGACCACGGCACGCTGAAGGTCTCGGGCTCGCAGCCCGGCGAGCCCGGCTCGCACGACCAGTAGTAGGTGTACTTGAAGTCCTCGTCGCTGCGGTCGACGCCGACGATGAAGTCCTTGCACTCGACCAGCGGATCGCCGGCCATGGCGTCGCAGGTGATCGCGCCGTTCGGATCGGCGCCCAGCGGATTGGCGCCGACGATGGGCTTGCGCGGATCACCGTTGGCGTTGAGGCCGTACTTGGCCACGCGGGTGCTGAGCAGGAAGTCGCACTCGCTGCAGCAGCTGTCGTAGCCCTCCTGCGGCGTGTCGCAGCTGTTGCTGCCGGCGGTCCACAGGCCGCGGTACGACTGCAGCTTCGCGTCGGGCGTGCCGATGCGCATCTTGTACGGCAGCAGCTCGCCGTCGACCTGGTGGGTGCCGTTGCACGGGTTGGTGCGCGGGTCCTCGTAGTTGGTGTGGTCGAACGGCGTGCCCTCGTCGGCGAGGTTGTCGATGCACGACAGGTTGACCAGCCGCGTGACGCGATCGGGCTCGTCGCCGGTGCCCTTGACGAAGTCGCCGTTGTAGCGGCTGGTCGGGCCGACGATGTCGAGGATGCTCGTCTTCCAGTCGTAGACCTCGAACAGCTTGGGCTGATCGGGGCGCTTGCGCACCAGCTCGACCGAGGTGGGCTCGAGCAGGTTGTTGAACACGAACTCGATGCCGAACGCGACGACCAGCGGCGAGATCTTGCAGTACTCCTCGGGGCCGCGCGGCGACGCCTTCGCGTCCTCGCTGTCCTCGCAGGGACCGATGTCCTCGACGAAGTACGAGCCGCTCTTGACCGCGCCGGGGCAGTTGTCGCCCTTGCACGTGGGCCCCAGGACGTGGACCTTCTTCGAGGCGTAGTTGACGCCCGAGATGCTCTCGAGGACCAGCTTGTCGGGGTCGCAGATGCCGCAATCGGTGTCGCGGATGCAGCCGGTGTCCGCGAACGCGACGACACCCAAGGTGCCGAGCGCGAGCACGCCTTGCAGGCCACGGCGGCGTGCAGACGCAGGATTCGCAATCGTCGTCGACTTCGAGATGCTCATGGAACAGTTCGTCCGTCTTGCGCGCGCGCGCGGGCCGAACGTCCGCGCGCGGGAGGCCAGGGGCCGGGTGGAATCGGCGGTGAGACTACGCCAGGAAGTCGTTTCAGGTAACCCGACCCGAGCGGTCGAGCCAAGGCCGCAGGGACCGATTGTCCGGGCCGGCGGCCGGGCCGGTCCGCCGGCTGCGGGCCGGGCCGGGGCCGAGGCGGCGCCGCAGCCCGCTCCGTCGTGGTCGTGGCCCCCGGTGCCCGCGGACCCCGCGGTCGGCGTCGGCCGGATGTTGGCCAGCGCACATCGAGGTCCGCCGACGCGGATCCCCGGCCGGCCGGCGGCGTGGCGCTGGGGCGCGCGCACGGCCGCATCAGTCGCTGCTCCCCGACGAGGCGCCGCCGTCGCTGCCGCCGTCGCTGCCCGCGGTGGTCGAGGCGGAAAAGGCGACGGTGCCACCACCGCGGCCGTCGTCGCCGCCGCAGGCGATCGCGACCAGGGCGGCGAGCATCGTCGGGGGCGAGCGGCGAGGACGGCGACGGCACACGGTCATGCCCCACCGTACGGCAGCGCCGGGTCGCCCGTAAACGCCGCTGCGCGCGGCGCTACGTGATCTCGACGAGGCCGCACACGCCGGCGGCCGCGGCCGTGCGACGATGGGGTCGGAGCAACGTCATGCGCAAGCTCGCAGGGTCCATGATCGCGGCCGCCTTGGCACACGGCTGCGGCGACGACGGCGGACGTGCCGACGCCAGCGCCAGCGCAACGATCGGCTCGGTCTCGATCGGCTCGATCTCGGCCTCGGCGACCGACGGCGGCAGCGGCACCGCGGGCACGGGCGGCAGTGCGGACGGCACCGCCGACGCGACCGGCGAGACCACGCCGTGTGCGAGCGACGACGAGTGCCCGCAGGGCCAGCGCTGCGCGCCGGTCTCGGGCGTGTGCCTGCCGCCCGACGCGTGCATGCTGCCCGGCGACTGCGAGGGCGGCTTCATGTGTGAGGACGGGCAGTGCACCATCGGTGGCTGCGGCGGCTTCCAGTT
>JAXLYC010000022.1:0-97019 GCA_046351635.1 Nannocystaceae bacterium
CTCACGCAACCTGGCGCGCGCCCGCGACAGGCGCGACTTCACCGTGCCGAGATCGACATCGAGCGCTTCGGCGACCTCGGCGTAGTCGAACCCATGCAGCTCGCGCAGCAGGAACTCGGCGCGCAGCGGCGGCGACAGCGACTCGATCGCGGCCTGCACGCCCTTGCCCACGACCTCGGCCTGCTCGCTGGGGTCGTCGTCACCGGGCCACGCGTCGATCGCGTCGGTGCTGATCGATCCGGGGCGCCGCCGCAGCTCGTTGAGCGCGAGCCGGGTCGCGATGGTCAGCAGCCAGGTCGAGAACTTCGCGCGGCCGTCGTGGGTGTAGCGCGGCAGCGCCCGGAAGGCGCGCAGGAACGTCTCCTGCGCCAGGTCCTCGACCACCGACGCGCGCCCCGCGGCGACCAGGATCCCGCGCAGCTGGCCGAACACTGCCCGCTCGTACCGCTTCACCAGGGCCCGCGCCGCGCCCCGATCCCCTGCGCACGCGGCCGCGACGGTCTCGGACTCGTCGCGTGGCCAAGCGGCCGTCGGGTGCACGGTCGGCATGAAGCGGGCATTGCACACCCGTCGCGGGGGCTTTGTTCCCAGGGGCGCGCGAGAAAATGCGGCGCCATCGCTCTGCCTCTCGAGGCGATCGTCTCAGGCTGCCGTGAGGAGATGAGCGCTGGGTTCGCCTCTGTGAATATTCGCGGCGGGTCACTCGCCGGACCAGATGTCGAAGTGGTGGACGAGGATGGGATGCCCTCGCCCGGTGTGCCTTTTCTCATGCGCGAGGTTGGGCTCAACGGGGACGAGGCAGACTACATCATCGCTCTCCCCTCGCCCGTCAGTCTTTGGATTTCGCTGGTGCCCGACGGAGCGCCACCAGATCTCATCGAATGCGAGACCGATTGAATCCTCATGCAAGCGCTGGGCACTGGTTGGAGAACTGCCGTGAGGCGCGGAGCGACCGCGGGCCTGATCGCGAGCGCCCTGGCGGCGTGCGGTTCGGAGGCTCTTCGTGATCCAGGCGAGCTGCACGTTTCGTCGGCGGAGCTCGCCCCGTCCATGGACGCGTTTCTCTTCTCCTCGTCGACTCCGCTCGAACTCGATGTGAGTGGCCCGTTGCTAGGTCCGTGCGACGACGCGGAACGCGTCGATTGCTCGGTGGAGATCGAGGGCAACGCGGTGGTTGTCTCATCGGTCGTCGAGGTGCACCGCGGATCGCGTCTTGTCCGATGCAAGGGGGAGCGTCTTCCAGCGGAGGTCTCTTGCGGAGAGATCAATCTGGGCGACGGCGTCTGGGTATTCGAGTACGGGGATGGGTCGGGTTCGATTTCCATTCCGAGTACAGCCCCTCGGCTGGTCGTGAAGGCCAACGCCGAGTGAGGGAGATGGGCGTTCTCTCGTTCCGCGGCGGGCCGCGAGACGTACGCGTGGGGATCGACGATCGACGCCGTACTCTCCCCGGGGCGAGCAAGCTACGGAGGGCGGCGACATCGTCGCCGCGCCCTGGGCGCCTCGAGGCGAAGTCGTTCGCGAGGCGCCGCCGCGCTCACACCCAGGTGCAGCGCATGAAGTTGCCGTCGCCGAAGACATCGATGCACGTCATGCCGTCGGGGCAGTCGGCGTCGGTGCAGTCGAGCACGCAGATGTTCTGATCCGGCGGGCCCTCGCACACCGGCAGCGCGCCGCCGGTGGGCGCCAGCGGGCACTCGTCGGCGTTGCCGCACGGCAAGGTGCAGAAGGCGGGATCGCCGAACTGCATCGGCGGCCAGCACAGGCTGTAGGGGTCGGAGCAGTCGTCGTCGGCCATGCACGGTGGGTACTCGATCGCCGGCATGCCGCCGCTCGAGCTGCCGCCGCTCGAGCCGCCGGTGTCGGTGCCCGTGCTCGTCGCGTCGGTGGTGCCGGTGCCCGTGGTGTCGCTGGTGGTCGCGCTGGTCTCGCTGCCGGAGTCGGCCGCCGTCGTGCTCGCGGTGGTCGAGGCGGTGGTCGACGCGGTCGTGGAGTCCGTCGTGGATGCGGTCGTGCTCGCGGTCGTGCTCGCGGTCGTGCTCGCGCTGTCGCCCGTGGTCGATCCGGAGCTGTCCGAGCTGCCGCCGCCGCCGCTGCTGTCGAGGCCGCACGCGACGATCATCGAAGACAACACCAGCGCACCACAGCAAGTCCAAGTTCGAAGCATGGGGGGAGACCTCCAGCTCGCACGCTACCTGCTCGGGCCGCGCCGCTGCAACCTGGGCGCGCGATTCGGTAGGCGCGTGTGTGGCCGGTGCCGCTGTTGCGCGCGGGGGTCGTGGCCCCCGCGATCACGCGTGGTGGCGCAGGATTCGCGCGGGATCGCTCAAGCGACGTCGCGGCCGCGACGGTCGGCGACGATGCTGCTGCGATCGACGGCATCGATCCGCTGTGGGTACTTGCCGTCGAAGCACGCGGCGCAGCGCGGGCCCGGCAGCGCCTGGTTCATCGCCTCGAGCGGCAGGTAGGTCAGCGACTCGACCTCCAGCGCGGCCGCGGCCTCGCGCTCGAGCGTGTCGAGATCCGCGGGGAAGCGCCGCGCGAACAGCTCCTCCTCGGTCGACATGTCGATGCCGAAGTAGCAGGGATGCAGCACCGGCGGCGCGTGGATCGCCAGGTGGACCTCGGCGGCGCCGGCCTCGCGCAGCAGCGCGTTGACGCGGCCGAGCGTGGTGCCGCGGACGATCGAGTCGTCGACCAGGAGCACGCGGCGGCCGGCGATCTCCGAGCGCAGCGGGTTGAGCTTGAGCCGCAACGCCGAGATCCGCGTGAGCGCGTCGGGCATGATGAACGTGCGCCCGCTGTAGCGGTTCTTGATGAAGCCCTCGCGCAGCGGCAGGCCCAGGGTCTCCGCCAGCGCGGCCGCGGCCGGTCGCGCGGTGTCGGGCACCGGCACGACGACGTCGGCGGCGACACGCTTGTCCGCGATGCGCTGCGCCAGCGCGCGCCCGAGCGCCAGGCGCGACTGGTAGACGCCGCGCTCGTCGATGGTCGAGTCCGGCCGCGCGAAGTAGATGTGCTCGAACACGCACGGCGCCCGCTCGGCCAGCGGCAGCGCGCGTCGGATCGGCTCGGCGCCGGCGCGCAGGAACAATGCCTCGCCGGGGTTGGGCTCCTCGAGCCGCTCGAAGCCCAGCACGTCGAGCGCGACGGTCTCGCTGGCGCAGATCCACGCCAGCTCGGAGCCGCTGCCGCGGCGCCCGAGCACCGCGGGCCGGATGCCGTTGGGATCGCGGAACACCAGCAGCGTGGGCTTGCCGTCGAGCATCAGCGCGCACACGATCGAGTAGCTGCCGCGCACGCGCTTGCGGACCTCGGCCAGCGCGACCATGGCGTCGTCGATGGTGTGGTCGGCCCGCCGCGCGAGGTTGAGCGCGTCGGCGAACTCGCACATCACCGGCTCGACGTCACACTGCGACAGCAGGTGGATCGAGCGCTGCAGCAACGAGTCGCGCAGCTCGCGGTAGTTGGTGATGTTGCCGTTGTGCGCCATCAACACGCCGGGCTGGCGGAAGAAGAACGGCTGGGCGTCGCGCAGCAGCCCGCGCCCGATCGTGGGGTAGCGGACGTGACCCAGGCCGACCGGGCCCTCGAGCGTCGCGAGCGCGTCGGCCGGGATCGCGTGCGCGACCTGACCGAGCTGGCGGTGCGCGAAGAACTCCTGCCCGTCCGCGCGCATGGTCGCGATGCCGGCACAGTCCTGACCGCGATGCTGCAGCGCCTGCAGTGCGATGTGGATCTCGGGCGCGACCGCAGTGGACGAGACGATGCCGACGAAGCCGCACATGGCGGCGCTCTGTTAGCACGGCTGGCGTCGCGGCGGGGCGATCGCGCTCGTGCGTGTGCGCGCACGGCCGCGGCGGCGCGCGGCGCGGGCGCGCCCGCGCACGGCGTGCGTGGCTCCGCGCCCGCTCACTGCAGCGGCGCGAGCCCGTCGGCGACCGTGGGCACGACGTCGCCCGACCACGGCCCGGCCTGGCCGTAGCTGCCGTCGTGCTCGAACGCGGACAGCCGCCACGCCGCGACCGCGGGATCGATCTCGTCGGCCGGCAGCACCAGCACGATCGCGGTGCCCGCAATCACCAGGCGCGCGTTCGAGTCGGCGGGCACCGGCGCGTTGTCGACGACGTCGTCGACCGAGAAGTCCCAGCCGGTCGGAGCGCCGCCGAGCTGGTACCAGCGATCGGCGCTGGAGAAGAAGTCCGCGGAAACTGCGGCACCGGCACGAAGTCGTTGCTGGGATCGCCGTCGCTGTCGAGCACGAAGCCGTACTGGTAGTACGAGGACGGCGGCATCGGCAGCCCCGCGGCGAGATCGGCGAACAGCACCACCGCGTCGCCGTCGATGGGCTCGCTGCCGCTGCAGTACGTCGTGCCGAGCTCGCCCTCGCCGCAGGGGAACCGCGACAGGTCGATGCCGGCGCCCAGGTGCACGCCGGTGAGCAAGATGTCGACCGCGCCCGAGGCGGTGCTGGTGTCGACGCCGTTGGAGTGCACGGTGGTGTTGCCGGCGGGTTGCGGCGACGCATCGCTGCACGCCGCGGCCGCGGCGTCGTCGCCCAGAAGCGCGCCGAGCACGACGCCGAGATCGTGCAGATCCTCGTCCTCGCACGCCGTCGAGGGTGGCGGCGGGTCGGTCACGCCGTCGCACATCGGCGCGCCCGGATCGGTCTGCGGCGGCGTGGTCTTGGCCGCACCCGCGCGCGCCTGCGGGTCGGTGCGCCCGGTGATGTAGCCGGCGTCGTACTGCCGCGCGCCCTCGAAGCACTCGGCCATCAGCACGCGGAAGAAGTTGCTGCCCAGCGCCGCGGCCTTGTCGCGGATCCGCGTAATCTCGCTGGGCGTCGTGAGGATCTCGAACATCGGCACCTGGATGCTGCTGACCCACTCGCTGCCGGCGTCGTTGGGGTTGGGATCCTCGCTGGGGTCGGTGTCGCCCAGCGACGGCAGCACGTCGTTGGTGGCCGAGTACGCCGCATCGGCGACGCAGCTGAGGCTGTCGAGCATCGCGCCGGAGTAGCAGCCGTTGATCACCACGACGATGTTCACGCCGGGGTCGAAGGCCCCGAGCCAGCGCTCGAGGTCGGACTCGTAGATGTCGCCGATCGAGGCCTCGCCAGGCTTGTAGGCCGCGTCCGCGTCGTTGACCCACCCGTGGCCGTTGAGGAACACCACCAGCGGGTCGCCAGGCTTCAGCTCCTTGGCCTTGGTGCGGAACCACTCGTCGAGCTTCGCGAAGTCCGAAGCGACGTCGACGGTCTCGGCGCCCGCGGGGCCGAAGTGGGTCGTGTCGAGCCCGGCGAGCTCGAACGCGTCGTTCATGTTGGCGCTGCCGACCTCGAAGTTGCGTTGCCCGTTCTCTTCAGGCTTCCACTCGTCGATCACGACCGCGGCGCCGCGGGGCGCGGTGCAGTCGAGCACGGGTGCGTCGACGTCGAGCAACGCACGGCGCGGCGTGGGTGCGGTCAGGCCCGGCGACGCGAAGGCCCAGTCGTCGCCGCTCCAGTACGCATCGTCGCTCCACATCGGCATGCCGTCGCGCACCGGCCACCACGTCGCGTCGACCACCGTGATCTCGCCGCTGTCGCGGCCGACCGCGACCAGTCGCGACGGGTGCGAGAACTCGCCGCTGGGCACGTCGTCGATCCAGAAGAACCAGCTGTCTTCGTCGAGCTCGAGCCGCGCGATCATCTCGGGTGCGGTCGCGGGCGCGTAGGTCTCGATGGTGTCGCCCGCGGCGAAGGGTTGGGGCTGCGCGAGCACGACGATGTCGCCGTCGTCCTGCACCAGCTCGTCGAGCACGCGCTGCGTGGCCGCGTCGAGGTCGATTCGGTCGTCGTGATCGTCGCGGCCGCACGCGAGCAACAGCGCGGCGGAGCACGACACACAAAGGCGGAGGCGGGTCATGCCCGGGTCGATCCGCAGCCGGCCGCGGCGATTGCCGTTGCCGCGAGAGCTGCGGTGCAAGGCCACGCACGGCCGATCTGCGCCGGTTTCGCACCGGCCGCGTCATCCGCGGGCGGGCCGGTGTCCAGGGAGCAGGTCGTGCGCCTCCGGATCGGGACGCGGATCCCGTCGCTCGCGCGTCGACGGGGCCGAGGCGTTTGGTCCCCGCTCGGTGAACCTGGTAGGTTTCCCCTCGCGGTGACCCCCGGGGAGGCCGACGAGCTGCTCGCCCGCGCGCTCGCGGGGGAGCGCGCCGCCCAGCGCGAGCTCGCCGATCGTTTGATCACTCCGATCCATCGCGAGGTCGCCATGGCCCTGGGGCGCGCGACGCAGGGCACGGGCGTCGACCCCCGCCAAGAGGTGCTCGACCTGGTCCAGGATGTGCTCGTGCTGTTGTTCGAACACGACGCGCGCGAGTTGCGGCGATGGGATCCCAGCCGCGGCCGCAACCTGCACAGCTACGTCCGGTTGCTCGCGCGGCGTCGGGTCGCTCGCGTGCTGAGCCAACGACGCGGCAACCCCTATGCGCTGGTGCTCGTGGCCGACGCCATCGACGAGGGCGGGGCGGAGGAGGCCGGACCGCTGCTGCAGCTCGAGCAGCGCGACCTACTCGACCAGGTGCTGCAGGCGCTGTACGCCCAGATGGACGAGCGCGATCACGAGCTGTTCGACCTGCTGTTCGTGCAAGAGCGCGATCCGGCAGAGGTCGCGTCGCTGCTGGGCTCGACCCGGGGCGCCATCAACGCGTGGGTCTATCGCACGCGCAAACTGGTCCGTGCGCTGACGAACGCGGCCGGCACGGATCGGGCCGCCACGGCCGCGTCATCGTCGGCGGGCGCGCCGCCCAAGGAGGAGGTGGGGCGTGGATGACGAGATCCTCGGTCCCCTCGGGCGGGCGCAGCGAGACGAGGACGGGATGAGCACGGGTGAACCAGCCACGGCAGGACCGCTGCATCGACCGCTCGACGCGCAGGAGCGCGCGCAAGTGCTCGACGGCTTGTTGCAGCGGCTCGAGCGCGACGGGGGCACGACCGCCGCGTCGGCGCCACCGCCCGCCGTCGTGCCGCTGTCCGCCGCGCGCGAGCGCAACAGGACACGCTGGGTCGGCGTGGCCATGGTCGCGCTGGCGATCGCCGCGGCGTTGGTGCTGTGGATCGGCCGCCGCGACGCCGGTGTGCAGTTGCCCGGCTACGCCATCACCGTGCTCGACGGCGGGGCCGCCGACGTGCGCTCCGATCCTCGCGCGGTCGATCGCACCGTGGTGCTGCGCACAGGCGATCGAATCTCGCTGGTCGTGACGCCGGATCGCCCGGCGACCGCCGCGGTCGCGGTGTGGCTGCTCGCACGCGGCGGTGGGCCGTCGCAGCTCGTGCGGGTCGACGCGACCGTCGCCCCCAGTGGTGCGGTGAAGCTCGAGGGCGCGCTCGATCGCTGGCTGAAGCTGGCCCCGGGCGAGTGGACGATCGACGTCGTGGTCGGTCCTGCCGATCGGGCGCCAGCGGACGCCGAGGCGGCACAGCAGGACGCGCAGCTGCGGCGCGCGTCGTTTCGGGTGAGAATCTCGCCCGACGGATGAGTCGAGGCCCAGGCCTGATCGCGGCAGCGGTGTTGATCGCATGCGGCTCGTCGGGCGCGCCGGAGCCGGTGTCGGCGCCGGTTCCCGCGGGTGCGCCCGCGGCGTGGGCCGGGTGCGAGGACTATGTCGAGCACGACTGCGCCCTGGTCGACGACGGCGCGCCGGTGGTGCTGCGCGCGTGGGTCGACGTGCCGATCAGCAGCGGCGTCACGGTCGAGGTCGACGGTCGCGCGGCCGCGACCGAGTCGATCGCGGTCGACGGTGGCACCCGCGTGGTCATCAGCGTGCCGCCGGCGTCGCGACAGGTGCGGCTGGGTGGAGCCGCCGCCGGCGAGCTCGCGCTGCGCTGGCGTCGTCGCGACCCCGCGGTCGCGCGCGCGATCGCAGCGCAGCAGCGCGGCGAGCTCGACGCGATGTGCACCGCGATGTCCGAGGCCGGCGCGCAGCTGGATCCGCTCGACCGGATCCAGCTGGCCAAGCTGCGCTTCGGTTGTGGCTCGCGCACCGACCTGCGCGAGGTCGTGCCGCACGAGACCGAGGCCGCGGAGATCGCCGCCGCGCACGGCTTGCCGCGGGCGCTGGTCGGCGCCGCCGCAACGATCGTCGCGATGTGCGTGGGTCCGGTGCACGACATGGACTGCGCGCGCGGTGGGCTCGCGCGCATGCCCGAGAGCTTGCCGCCCGAGCTCGCGGTGTGGCGCGACTACGCCCGGGGCCAGCTCGACGCGGCGACCGACGACCTCTCCGGTGCGCTCGCGGCCTACTCGAGCGCCGAGCGGTGGGCCCGGCGGCTGGGCATGGAGGCGGAACGCGACGCCGCCTACGAGCAGCGCGCGACGATGCTGGGCGAGCTCGGGCGCGTCGGTGAAGCGCTCGCTGCGGCGCAGCAGATGTACGCCGCGCGCGCGGACCAGGCCGACGGCTGCGGTCGCGCGCGGGTCATCAACAACGCCGCGTGGCCGCTGCAGCGGCTGGCCGAGGCTGGCCTGATCGAAGAGCCGCCGGTCGAGTGGCTGCTCGAGCAGGCCGAGATCTTCGCGCGCGGCGAGTGCGACGACGCCCGTGCGCGGACGATCGCGCTGCTGAACCTGGCCGCGGCCCTGCGCGACGTCGGTGATCTCGACGAGGCCCAGCGGTGGCTGTCGACCCTGTTCGCACACGGCTTGCCACCCGATCTCGGCGATCTGCAGGCCGACCTCGACCAGCTCCGCGTCGACGTCGCGCTGTCGACCAACCTGTGGCAGGACGTGTCGCTGCCGCTGCTGGCCGCCACGGCGACCACGGTCGAGCCGCGGCTGCGCTGGCGCGGACTCGTGCAACAGGCGCAGGTGCTCGAGCGCTTCGGGCTCGAGCTGGCCGCGCTCGAGCGCTGGCGCGAGGCCGAGTCGCTGCTCGATCTCGAGATCGCGCGGATCGCCGTCGCGGGCGGACGCGAGTCGTTCCTGACCGCGCGACGCACCAGCGCCGAGGGTCTGGTCGAAGCCCTGGTGCGGATCGGGGCCTCGCAGGAGGCGCTGTGTCGCATTCGTCTCGCGCGCGGCCGCGCGGTGCGGGCCGCCGATCGTCGCGGGCGCACGGCGGCGCGGCCCGAGCTGGCGCGCTTCGACGGGCTGGTCGCGCTGCGGGCCGAGCTCGAGGCCGAGGCCGCCGAGGACTGGTCGCTGCCCGCCGACGAGCTCGCGCGCCGACGGGCGCGCCGTGAACAGCGGCGCGAGCAGGCGCTCGAGGCGATCCGAGCCCAGACCGAGGTCCGGACCGACGCCGATCCCGCGTGCTCGCTGCTGCCGCCGCGTCGCGCGGACGAGGCGTTGCTCGCAATCCAACCCGTGCAGGACGGTACGCTCGCGGTGCTCGCGTCACGAAGCGGCACGCGCGTGCATCGATTGCCCGCGATCCCCGACGAGGCCCACAGCGCGGCGTGGGTCGACGCGATGCTGGAGCGGTTCGCGACGGATCTGCAGGGCGTCGCGACGCTGCGCGCGTTGCCGGTCGGCCGCGCGTGGGCGCTGCCGATCCACGCGGGCCGGCTCGACGGCGCTGCGCTGCGCGAGCGGGTCGCAGTGGCCTACGCGCTCGACCTCCCGCTGGGTGCGCGCAGCGAGCCCGAGGCGGACGCGCGCGCACTGGTGGTCGCCGACCCGCGCGACGATCTCGCGCTGGCGCGCGCGGAGGGTGAGGACGTCGCGACCGCGCTGCGCGCTGCGGGCTGGCGCGTACAGCTGCGCACGGGCGCATCGGCGCAGCGGACCGCGGTGCTGACGGCGCTGGGCGAGGTCGACCTGCTGCACTACGCCGGCCACGGCGTGCAGCGGGACGACGGCTGGGAGGCCGCGCTGCTGCTCGACGGCGGCCAGACCATCGAGGTCGTCGACGTGCTCGCCGCGCCCGCGGTGCCGCGCATCGTCGTGCTCGCGGGGTGTCAGACCGGGCTGGTGCAGCACGGCTTGGTCGACGGCGGCATGAACCTCGGCCGCGCGTTCCTGCTCGCGGGCGCCGAGGCGGTCATCGTCGGTGACGGCGTCATCCGGGACGACGACGCGCGGGCGTTGGCGCAGGCGTTGTACGAGCAGGCCGCGACCGGCGGGTTCGAGCCGGTCGCGGCGCTGCGCCATGCACTCGGCCGCGCGGTCGAGCCCGACCGCGCGGCCCGTTGGTCCGCGTTCCGCGTGGTGGTGCGCTGAGCCGGCCGCGTCAGAACGACAGCGTCGTCGGTGGCGTGACCAGATCCCCGTTGGTCCAGTCGGTCGTGACGCCGTTGCCGACGAAGCCGATGCGGACCGTGCCGCTGACGACGCGCGACTGCGGGATGGTCGTCAGCGAGATCGTCGTGGTGGTGGTCGTGAGGTTTTGATCGCCCAGCACGTAGGTGACGGTCGAGCCATTCTCGAGCTTGAGCGACACCGACATCGAGGTGTCCGTGCGCGCGCCCCAGCCGGCGTCGAGCGCTGCGACGATGGAGACCCGATAGTCGTTGTTCGTCGGGGAGCCCGTGCTGGTCCAGGTACAGGTCGGGCAGGCCGGGTTCGTCGGCTGCGGACTGGTCAGCAGCTCGGGATCGGCGCCGGAGCCCAGTGACGGGCACGACGCGGGCACACCGGTCGCGGTGTACAGCTCGTAGCTGCTGCTGCAGAAGCCCGCGCACGCACCCACGCTCGTCAGCGCCGGCGTGGTCTCGGTGCCGGGGTCGGCGCCCTCGATCGCGAGCGCGAGCTGCTCGGGGCCGAGCCAGGTCGTGCTGCACGCCGGTTGCACTGCGGTCGGACAGGTGCCGGTGGTCGCGCACGCCTGCGCCAGGGCCGAGCACGCGGTGATGCGCCGGATGGGATGGGTCGAGCTCAGGCCGAACTCCGCGTCGTCGCCGGTCGGGACACCCGCGGCGTAGAGCTGATCCATCACGCTGTGGGCGTCGAGCGTGCCGTTGTAGGACCACACCAGTGCGGCGACGCCGGAGACGACCGCGGCGGAGATCGAGCTGCCGGTGCGCGCCGGTGCCTCGCGCCCGATGCGGGGTACGTGATCCGCGATGGCGCCCAGCCGCGGCCGACCGAGCACGCGCGCGTTGGCGATGGGTCCGTCGTCCCAGGTCAGCCCGCCGACCGCGTGCACGAGCGGACGGTACTGACCGCTGCTCGCCACCGGGGTGGTGATGTCGAGCTGCGAGGTGCACTGCTGCGGCGTGGGCGCGGGCAGCTCCTCCCACGCCGCCGGCAGCACCGGGCCTGGCGTGCAGTCGTTCTGTTCGTTGCCGGCGGCCGCGATCGTCAGCGCGCCCTCGCAGCTGGCGCGACGCAGGGCCAACAGCACCGCATCGACCGCCGGCGACGAGGTCGACGGATCCTCGCCGAACGCCGCGAGCCAGCCGATGCTCATGTTCATCACCAGCTTCGCGGGCGAGCCGGTCTCCCAGCTGCGGATCGTGGTGTACAGCGCGCCGGCGACCTCGCTCTGGAACGCCCGCATGCCGCCGTGGATCAGGTCCTTGTCACCCGGCGCGAGACCGTAGCGCGGCAGCGCCAGCACGTTCTCGACCCAGGCCTTGCAGCCGGGCGCGTACGGCAGGCACGCGTGGGCGATCTCCGCGACGAGATCCGCGACCACGACGCCATGGTTGTCGCGCGGCGAGTTCCACACCGCGGGCACGGTGTCGAGCACCGCGACGCGCACGGGCGTGCGGTTCGCGTCGGTCGTGGGCAGACCCAGCTCCGCGTCGGTCATCAGGTCGATGCGATCGTCGGCCAGAGCGTCGAGCGCGGGGTTGAGCTCCTGCTCGAGCTGCGGCACGTCCGTCGCCGGCGTGGTGACGACACAGTCGGCGCCGATCTCCGCCACGAACGACCGCGCGGCGAGGTAGTTCACGTCTTCGCCCGTGACCGCAGTCGGGTTCGAGAACTGGTACACGCAGTACGCGCCGTACTTCGCGTTCGCGCCGCTCCACGCCGGAAACAGCTTGGTGCCCTGCCAGCTCCCGGCGCTGCCCGGCCGCGTGACGGTGCCGCAGGTGCCCTCGGTCGTGCGCCGGACCACCTGCCGCCAGTCGACGCAGACGTCGTCCTCGACCGCGAGCACCGGCTCGCCCACGCGCAGCACGTCGTCTGCGGGCGCGTCGTCCTCGGACTCGGCCACGCAGCCGCCCACCGCCATCGCCACCAGCGCCCAACCCACGTTGCGAACGATTGCCATCGGTATGCTCCTCGCGTCGGCCCCGTGGGGCCGAGTCCGGCGCGTCGCTCGACCCATGGTGAGCGACGCGCCGGCCGATGACGCGGGCGGGCGATCTTTTTGCCCGGATCCGCGGACAATGCGCGGCCGCGGACGCGGGCGGCCGCCCGTCAGGGTGGCGCTACCCCGCCGGAGCGTTCCCGGCCGGCTCGCCCGGGCGCGCAGCCGTGATCGACGACTCGAGGTCCTCGGTCGGCGGCGCGCCTCGCGGGACTCGACAGCTCGCGCAGGGCTGCGCGCGCGCGGTGCAGCCGCGAGCGCACCGTGCCCGGGCGATGCCCAGGACCTCGGCCAGCTCCTTGGCCTCGAGCTGCTCCCAGTAGTGCAGCTCGAGCGTGATCTGGAAGTCGAGCGGGATGGCCCGCAGCGCCGCGAGGATGCGCTGGTGATCCTGCCGCTGCGCCGCCAAGCCGCTGGGCGAGGTGCCCAGCGCCTCGAGCGAGGAAACCGAGAAGTCGAGGTCCGCCTCGCCGCCCTTGCGGTGCTTGCGGCGGATGTGGTGGCACAGCTCGCGCCGCGCGATCGTGAAGATGAAGGTGCGGAAGCTGGCCTCGCCGCGGAAGCTCGGCGCGGAGCGGACCGTCTCGAGCATCGTGCGCTGGATCAGATCCTCGGCTTCTTCGTGGCCGACCTTGTTGCGGAAGAACCGGCGCAGCGCGGGGAAGTGACGCGCGAACAGCTCGTTGCCGGCGGTCTTGTCGCCGCCGTGCCAGCGTCGCAGAAGCTCGACGTCGTCGCCCACGCGCACGCCCACGCTAGCACGGTGGCGGCGCGGTCGTCAGCGTGCCGCGCGATCGATGCGGGCCGCGAGCGCGTCGATCTCCTCGAGCAGCGACGCGTTGTCGGCCTCGTTCGCGAGCGCGCGGGCTCGCGCCAGGATCGGCCGCGCGGCGGCCGCGTCCCCACGGCCCAGCCACGCCGCCGCGCGATCGAGCTCGACCTCGGCCATCACACCCGGCCGCACCGGATGCTGCGCCAGGATCGCCGCGGCGCGGTCGAGCTGCGCGGTCGCGTCGGCGAAGCGCTCCGACGCGAGCTCGACCTGGCCCAGCCGGAACCGCGGCTGCCACAGCGCCGGTGCATCCGCGCCGGCGGCCTGCTCGAGCACCTCGACCGCGCGCTGCAGGTGCGCGCGCGCGGCGTCGAGCTCGCCGAGCACCCGTCGCATCGAGCCGGCGTTGGTCAGCGCCTGCGCCAGCAGGCTGCGATCGTGGTGGTCGTCGAAGCCCGCGACCACGCGCTCGTGCACCTGCGCCGCAGCCTCGTCCTCGCCCAGGCGTGCCAGCACGTAGCCCAGCTGTGCGAGCGCGTAGTAGTAGCCGCGATCGCGGTCGTGGCCGATGCGCTCGAACAGCGCCAGCGCCTGCTCGATCTCCGCGCGCCCGGCCTCGGGTTCACCCGCGGTCGCGAGCGTGGAGCCCAGCGCGGTCCAGGCGTCGCCGGCGAGGCGATGCGTCACGCCGTAGGCGGCCTCGAGATCGATGCTCGCGAGCTCGAGCTCTTCGATCGCGCGATCGAGCTCGCCCAGGCGGCTGAGCGCGCCGGCCAGGTTCATGCGCGTGCGCGCGACCTCGGGGTGGCGCGGGCCGTACAGCGTGGTCTGCCGCGCGAGCACGTCCTCGAACGCCGCGCGCGCGCCGGCGAAGTCGCCCTGGGTCGCTCGCGCCGCACCGATGCTGTTGCGGATCGCCAGCGCGATGGCGCCGTCGTCGTTGCCGTCGCGCGAAAGCCACGCGAGCGCACCCTCGTAGGCTGCGACCGCCTCGGTCGCTCGACCCGCGCGCCCGAGCACGTCGCCGACCGCCTGCTCGAGCTCCGCCTGGCGCGCCGCGGTCGCGCCGGCCCGTGCGATCGCGGCCTCGGCCGCCAGGCGCAGCCGCAGCGCGCCGTCGCCGGTGGCATCGTCGGCGACGCGCATCAGCTGACTCCACGCGTGGGGTGCGAGCGCATCGTCGCCGGCCTGCGCCGCCGCGATCAGGGCCTCGCGGCAGTGGGACTCCGCGAGGGTGTTCTCGTCGAGCCGTTGCGCGAAGCGGCACGCCAGCAGCTGCGCGCGCGCGACCAGGCGCGGCTGCTGCAGGAACGCCAGCTCGTCGATGATCGCCGGCAGTCGCTGCAGCGCGTCATCGGCCTCGACCAGCATGAACGCGGCCTCGGTCTCGTCGAGCCCGCGCGCCAGCGACTCGACCTTCGCGCGGCGCTCGGGATCGCTGGGCCACTGCGCGGTCTCGTCGAGGCCGTCGTGGCAGCCCTCGGGCGCGGGCAGGCCCATGGCCGCGTCGAGCACCTGCGCCGCGCGCTCGTCGGTCGCCGCGATCGCGGCCTGCACCACCGCCGCGAGCGCATCGCGACGCCGCTCGAGGCATCGCATGCTCGCGTCGAACGCAGCGTCGGATCGCTCGTGGTGCACGCGCGTGGCCTCGCAGGCCTGCTGCCGCGCGTCCTGCCACCGCGCCGCGAAGTCGTCGAGCGCTGCGACCACGCGCCCACGGGCCTCGTCGAGGTACGCGCGCTGCGATCGCGCGAAGGCGTCGTCGAGCCGCGCGCGCTGCTGCGAATCCCACGCGCCCGCGAGCGCTGCGGGATCGCTGTCGCAATGGGCCGCCGCGCGCCACGGCTGCCACGCCGCCAACCCGGTCGCCGCGGCCAGCGCCACGATCGCCGCGCGGCGGCGCCGACGATCGCGGTCCTGTGCGCGCTGCAGCGCATCGAGCAGCGCGTCGAGCGTGGGCCAGCGATCCTCGGGCTGCGTCGCGAGCCCGCGCCGCAGCGCGAGCCACAGCCCGCGCGGCACCACAGCGCTGCCCCGCGGCGGCGCCACGACGTCGCCGCGCAGCGCCGCGGTGCCGGCGTGCGGTCGCACGCCGAACAACGCCTCCCACGCGCAGACACAGAACGCGAACTGGTCCGCGCGGGCATCGGCGCGGCCGTCGAACTGCTCCGGGGCCATGTACGCCGGCGTGCCGCCGACGCCGGTGGCATCGCCGCCGCCGCTCTCGTTGCCCACGCGCGCGCGCGCGAGGCCGAAGTCGGCGACCTTGAGGCGACCGTCGAGGCCACGCAGCACGTTGCTGGGTTTGAAGTCGCGGTGCACCAGGCCCGCGGCGTGGGCGGCCGCGAGGCCGCGGCCCGCCGCGATCACCGGGCCCTGCACGCGCGCGATGTCGCCGCGGCGGACGACCGGATGGGCGCGCAGCCAGTCCGCCAGCGTCCCGCCGTCGAGGTACTCCATCGCGAGGAAGACCGCGCCCTCGACGGTGCCGACCTCGTACACGGTCACGACGTGGGGATGCGACAGCTTCGCCAGCGCGCGGGCCTCGTCGAGCAGCGTCGCGGTCGGCACGCCGGCGCCGGGGTGCAACAGCTTCACCGCCACGCGACGATCGAGCCGCGGATCGTGCACGGCATAGACCACGCCCATGCCGCCTTCGCCCAGGCGCTGCAGCACCTCGAAGCGATCGATGCGCACGGGCGCGGGCGCATCGTCGAACAAGCGCGCCTGCAGCCGCGCGCGCAGCAGCTGCGTGTCGACGCCCTCCTCGCCCGGACGGTCCGAGGGCGGTAGCACGCTCGATCGCAGCGACGGTTCGCTGGGTGCCTCGCTGTCGTCCATCGGGCCGGCGACGATGCGGCGCAGCTTCGGACAAAGCTGCGCCGCGGTCAAAGCACGGCCGCGCGCGGGGCCGCGCCGCGCCTCAGCCCGCGGTGGGTGCGGCCTTGCCCGAGGCCTTGCCCGCGTCGGGCTTGGCCGGCGCCAGGCCGGTGCCGGGCTTGACCTCGCCGGTGGCGGGTACGAGCAGACCCTCGAACACGTTGCGCTCGCCGAGGTACTTCGCGGCGGCCTTCTTCACGTTGTCGCTGGTGACGCGCTCGATGCTCTTGGCCAGCTCGAGGATCTTCCGCGGGTCGGTGCCGTAGCGGTAGTGCTCGAGCAGCTGCGCGGACCAGAAACGGTTCTCGCGCATGGAGGTCTCGAGCGTGCGCCGCCGCTTCTCGCGGATCTTGTCGAGGTAGTCCTCGCCGATGCCCTCGGTGCGCAGCGACTTGGCGATGTCGAACACCGCCTGCTGCAGCTTGGCCGCGTTCTCGGGCGCGCAGCCGAAGCCGATGGTGTACGAGTACGTCTGGTTGGGGCGCCGGGCGATGCGGCCGTTGCTGAACGCGCCGTAGACCCCGGACATGTCCTCGCGCAGGACCTCGCGCAGGCGGATGTCCATGACGTCCGCGAGGATCTCGATGTCGTCCTCGTTGGTCGGGCTCCAGCGCTCGCGGCCGTGGAACTCGAGCATGACGAAGCTCTTGGGGTCCACGCCCTTCTCGACCTTGAACTTCTTCACGCCGCTGGGCTGCCGCGCGCCGACGTCCTTCCACGACTCCTTGCGCTTCTTCGACGGCAGGCTCGCGAGGTAGGTCTCGACCAGGGGCTGCAGCGTCGCGGGATCGACGTTGCCCACGAACAGGAACGTGAAGTCGCCGAAATCGCCGAAGCGATCCTTGTAGACGCCCAGCGCGGTGTCGTGGTCGACGCGGTCGAGCGTCTCGAGCGTGGTCGGCATGCGCCGGGGGTGGTTGTTCCAGCGGAACGCCGTGAACTGCTCGAAGAAGACCTGCTGCGGGTTGAGGTCGCGGTTCTTCACGAACTCCGCGGTGCTGGACTTCCACGACTGGAACGCGTCGGGGTCCTTGCGCGGCGCGGTCCCGGCGAGGTAGGTCATCTGCAGCATCAGCTCGAGGTCCTGCGGCGAGGCGTTGCCGCGGAAACCCTCCTCGAGCTCGCCGATGAACGGCGACGACATCGCGACCTTGCCCGCGAGTAGGTTGCGCACCGCGACCGCGTCGAGTTCGCCCAGACCCGAGCGCGCGACGATGGCGGCGGCATTCTGCGCGGAGTCGAACTGCCGCGGGCCGACGCGCGAGGTGCCGCCGGGGCTGATGGCCTCGAACAACACCTCGTCCTTCTTGAAGTCGGTCGGCTTGACCACGACGCGCGCGCCGTTGGACAGCGTCCACACCGTCAGGCCCAGCTCCGCGATGGTCTCGGTCTTGGTGACCTTGCCCGGGGTGGGTTTGGCCTTCATCAGCTCGCCCACGGCCTTGTCCTCGTAGGCGGCGAGCTTGGTGCCCGCGACCGAGTCCGCGACCGCGAGCAGCTCCTTGTCGCTCGGCATCTTGTCGCGCGCGGCACCGCTGGCCATCACGACCCGGTCCTTGCGCGCGGTCCACTGCGCGGCCAGGGCGTTGACGTCCGCGAGCGAGATCTCCGCGAGGTACTTCTTCGCCAGCGCCAGCTGGGTCTCGCGGCTGGGCATCGCGTCCTTCTCGAGGAAGCGGAACACGGTCTCGAACGCGTAGCTGCGGCCGTCGACGGTGTCCTTCTCGGTCACGTTGCGCTCGAAACGACGCAGGGTCCGCGCGCGCTCGCGCTCGAGCTCGGTCTCGAGGAAGCCGTGCTGCTTGACCCGCTCGACCTCGACCACCAGGGTCTTCAGCGCCTCTTCCACGCGTCCGGCCTTGGCGCCGGCGGTCAGGTCGAACACATCGACCGCGCGGCCCATGTTGCTGGTGTTGGAGAACGCGAACACGAACGGCGCGTCGGCCTGCTGCCGGATCTCGTCGAGTCGCGCGCGCAGCATGCCGTGGAACAGGTTCTCGACCAGGTTGGCGCGGAACTCCTTCTCGGTGCGCACGTGCGAGACCTCGCCCTTGATCGCCAGCGTCACGCTGGTGAAGTTGGCCTCGGGGTCGGTGATGACCGCGGCGCGGGTCTTGTCGAGCAGCGGCACCGGCACGTCGGGGCGCTTGCGCGGCTTGGCCGGGTTCTTCAGCTTGCCGAAGCGGGTCTCGATCTCCTTCTTCATCGTCGCGGGATCGACGTCGCCGACGATGACGATGGCCATGAGATCCGGGCGGTACCAGTCGTCGTAGAAGCGCTTCAGCGTCGCGACCGGGGCCTTCTCCAGGATCTCCTTCTCACCGATCGGCTTGCGGTCGGCGTACTTGCTGCCCTCGAGGAAGATCGGCCACTGCTTGTCGAAGATGCGCTGGCCGGCGCCGCGACCCAGGCGCCACTCCTCGACGACCACGCCGCGCTCCTTGTCGACCTCCTTGGGGTCGAAGCTCAGCGCGCTCGACCAGTCCTCGAGGATGTCGAGCCCCTTGGTCACCAGCGCGGGGTCGTCGGTCGGGACCTTGAGCTGGTAGACGGTCTCGTCGAACGAGGTGAACGCGTTGAGGTCCGCGCCGAAATCCATGCCCGCCTTCTCGAGGAAGTCGATGAGCGTGTTCTTCTCGAAGCGCTTGGTGCCGTTGAACGCCATGTGCTCGACGAAGTGCGCCAAGCCCTTCTGGTCGTCGTCCTCGAGCACGCTGCCGGCGTTCACCGCCAGCCACAGGTACACCCGCTTCTCGGGCTTGGGGTGCTTGCGGATGTAGTAGGTCAGACCGTTGGGCAGCGTGCCGGTGACCAGCGCCGAATCGGTCGGCAGCGCCGGCGAATCGTCCTTCGCGATGGGCTTGTCGGTCGCGCCGGTGTCGGTGGTCTTGCCCGCCTCCGGCTTGGTCGTGCCGCCCTCGACGCGGACGACGCAGGCACCGAGGAACAACGCGAGGGGAATCGAGATCGTGGCTCGCCGCATGGTGTTGACGTCCGGGAGACTAGCGCTTTCGGCTGTGTCGCACGGCCGACGCACGCCGGTGCCTGCGCCGGCGTGCGTGAGTTGTCGACGTCGGGAACGCGAGGCGGGGTCCGCTCGTGGGAATGCGTCGGCGACGAACGCCACCGCCGGTGCGCGCGGTGACTTGCGCGACCGTCCGATCACGCTGCGATCGGTTCGGCCGAGCGCGGTCCCCGGCGTCGTGCCCGTGGGACCGAGCGAGGGGCGCGCGTGCGCGTGGTGTGATCGATGCGGTCGCGCGGACCGTGCGTCGAGCTCTCGTCGCGCGGGTGACGACCGCGATCGACGATCCGATCCTCGCGTCGAGTGGACGCGTGATCGCATCGCGTGATCGCGATGGCGTGATCGCATCGCGCGGTCGTGCACCGCGATCACGGCGCGTGGCGGTGCACCGCGGGACGACGGCGGTCACGAAGCCGCCGTCGCATCGGCCTGGGCCATCGTGCCAGCGATGGCCGTTGGATCACTCGGCCGATGCCGATCGATCGCCCGGGTCGAC
This sequence comes from Nannocystaceae bacterium, assembly GCA_046351635.1. Taxonomy (GTDB): domain Bacteria; phylum Myxococcota_A; class Polyangia; order Nannocystales; family Nannocystaceae; genus Xiheibacterium. The sequence goes on from JAXLYC010000022.1 coordinate 19,414, forward strand.
CGCGCGGCGCAACAACTGCGGGCATCGGGGTGCGGCCGCGGACGGTCCGCGGCCGTACGAAGCAATCTCCGAGGAGGAACCGATGCCCAATACCGTGCTGTACAGCCAAGGATCACACCGCAACGTTCTCATCGAGGACTTCGGCCACGGACTCGCGGTGCAGGCCAATCAGCACCTCATCATCCACGGCAAAGCCGCGATGATCCTCGATCCCGGTGGCCACAAGGTCTACAACAAGGTGCTGTCGGAGACCATGCAGCTGCTGGGCAGCCAGGCGAAGCTGCAGTACCTGTTCCTCTCGCACCAGGATCCCGACATCGTCGCCGCGACCAACGGCTGGCTCATGACCACGGACGCCGAGGCGTGGTGCTCGGCGCTGTGGACCCGTTTCGTGCCGCACTTCGGGCTCGATCGCCTGGTCGAGTCGCGGCTCAAGGGCATCCCGGACGAGGGCATGCGGCTCGAGCTCGACGGCTGTTCGCTGCGGATCCTGCCGGCGCACTTCCTCCACTCGTGCGGCAACTTCCACGTCTACGACCCGGTCTCGAAGATCCTGTACTCGGGGGACCTGGGCGCGTCGCTGGGCATGGACTACGTCGAGGTGCCCGACTTCGACGCACACCTGCAGTACATGGCCGGCTTCCACCAGCGCTACATGGCCTCGCAGGAGGCCATGCGCGCGTGGGTGAAGATGATCCGGAAGTTCGACATCGAGCTCATCGCGCCGCAGCACGGCGCGTTGTTCCGCGGCAAGGAGATGGTCGGCCGCTTCCTCGACTGGTGCGAGACCCTGCGCTGCGGCGTCGATCTGCTCGCGCCGATGTACGAGCGCATCGAGGCGTGATCAGTCGCCGCGCGCGGCATGCAGGCGGGCCGCGAGCGCACCGCGTGGCTGCGCGTCGAGGTACCGCGCGGCCGCGATCGCGGCCTGGTCGTCGCGGCCCAGGGCGAACAGCGCCAGCGCGCGCAGGCCGGTGCGCTCGATCGCGAACACGCCGTCGCGGAACTCGCGATCGCCCGCGTCGCAGGCCGCCAGCGCGCGCTCGGGGCTCGTGTCGAGCTGCGTACGGATCTGACGGATCTGCGCCGCCTCGCGCTGCAGCGCGTCCGTGGCTGCGGGGTTGGCCGTGGACTCGCGCGGCACCGCGGCGGGCGGAGCCGGCGGCGGGTCCGGACTGCGGCGAGACGATCGTGGACGGGCGCGCGTCGCCGCTGGCAACGCAGCGGCTGGCTCGCGCGAGCTCGGCGGCTGCGCTGCCGCGATCGGGCTCGGTCATCGCCGCCGGTGGCGGCACCGCGGCAGCGAACGCCGGTGCGCGCGCGGTGATCGTCGACTCGACCGGACGCGTCGGCGCGCTGGTGATCGCGAAGACGATCGCCGCGCTCGCGATCGCTCCGCCCACACCCAACCATCCTCGGCCGAGCCCGAGCCAGCCCTTGCCGCTGCCCGCGGACTCCAGCGGCGCGGTCGTCGGCGGCGGCACGCCCTGCGCGACGAGCTGCTCGTGCCGCGCGAGTCCGGCGTCCACGTCGTAGTCCACCGCGAACCCGCGCCCATGCGCGAGCAGGCGCGCCAGCGGATCGCCGGCGTCGGCGCGATGCAGCGGCTTCATCTCGTCCATGGTGCCTCCTGCGCGCGGGCGGTCGCGCCGCCGGTCCGCCCGGCGCGGCCGGAGTCGAGCGCCTCGCGCAGGCGCTTGCGCGCGACGTGCAGCCGCGAGTGCACCGTGCCCACCGGCACGCCCGTGGCCGCGGCAATGGAGCTGCAGGGCTCGTCCTCCAGCTCGAACAGGATGAACGCGAGTCGGTGCGGCGGCGCGAGGCTCTGCAACGCCTCGTGCAGCACCGCGAGATCGCGATCCACGATGGCGCGGGTCTCGGGCGTCGGCGCGTCGCTGCGGGCGTCGGCGATCTGCTCGCCGTCGCCGCGCGCGAACGCCCGCGCGCGCAGCCGCCGACGGTGCGACGACGCGATGCGCACGGCGATCTCGGCCAACCAGCTGGTCGGCTTGGCCGGACCGGGGCGGTAGCCGCCGTGCGCGTGCGCGACCAGGAAGACCTCCTGGACCACGTCGTCGACGTCCTCGAGCGCGACGCCGTAGCGGACCACGAAGCGCGCGACGAAGCGCGCGTGCCGTCGGAACAGCTCGGTCGCCCCGACGAGGCCCTGGTCGGCGTCGCTCACGTCCGTCCTTGCATGCGCGCCGCGGCCCCTCGCTTCATCGCGCCGAGTCGAACCCCGATCACGAGGCCGCCGCGCCAGCCCACCGGCGGCGTGCGCCAGCGCAAGGGCGTCCCTGCGCGGCTCGCGGCGATGCTCGGCCGGACCAGCGTGAAGACCACGTCGCTGCCCAAGCCCAAGGACCATCGCGGCGAGACCGACCACATTGCCTGGGTGCGCAGCACCGCGGCGAGCTGCGCGACCGCGTCGGCGCGTCCGGCCGCGGTGTCGCGCGCGGCGACCCACAGCGGCCCGCCCAGCACGAGGCCGCACAGCTGCAACACCGAGCGCCGGGTGCTACGCGGCGCGCAGGCGCCCAGGGCCAGCGACGGGTGGGCGAGGTGCAAGCTGCCGGTGGTGCCGCCGGCGCGCGCGACCACGCGGGCGTGCACGCCGAGCTCGGCGATCGCGGCGACGCGGCGCCAGCTGGCGGTGAGGGCCAGCGCGGCGCCGCCGGTGGTGAACGGGAGCGCGGCGACGCCCGCGGAGGCCGTGGCGCTGGCGGACCACTGTGGTGGGCGGTTGCGATCGCGGGTGGGCGCCGCAGCGGGTGCGGGTGCGGGTGCGGGTGCGGGTGCGGTCGCGGTCGCGGTCGCGGGTGCGGTCGCGGACGACGCGGGTATCGGATCCGGGAGGCCGTCGAGCGCCATGGCGATGGCGACGGCGGCGGCGAGCTCGAGGTCGGCGCACTGCGTCGGCGGGGCGTGGAACGTGCGCTCGATCGGCGTCGCCGCGCCGCGTTGCGCGACGATGCGCAGGCTGCCGTCTCGGTGTTCGACCACGACCGTCGCGCCGGTGGGCCACGTGCGCGCGCCGACGCCCGACCACGCGGCCATGCGATCGAGCAGGGACTGCGGCTGCAGGCAGCCGTGGTCGTCGTGGATGATGAGCGCGGGCGGATCCGCAGCGAGCGACCACGCGAGCCACAGCGCCTGCACCGTCTTGCAGCGTGCCTGCGGTCCGGTCGACTGTCGAGCCCGCCGCCGGTGCTCGCGCTGCCGAGGCCGCGGGTCGATCTCAGCCCGCGGGCGTCAGCGGGATGCAGGTCGGCGAAGCCGCGGCGACGATGCCCGCGGCGAACGGGTGGGCCTGCGCCGCGGGTACTTCGACGACGTGTTCGTCCTCGGTGTCGTCCCAGTCGACGCGGTAGACCTTGGTGCCCGCCGCATCGCGGCCGAAGGTGTAGAGATCGCCGCCGTAGAACGCCAGTGCGAAGTAGAAGCCGTAGGCGCCGATCTCGACCTCGGGCAGCGGCGTGGTCGCAGCGATCATGCCGGTGTCGTGGTCGAACTCGAGGATCACGGTCGAGCCGGGTTGCTCTTGATCGCCGCTGATGCCGAACAGGCGCGCGTCGCCGGTGCCGGCGAGCGCGACCGAGGTGTACAGGTCCTGGGCCAGCAGCGAGAAGCTCGGCTCGTCGTCCGCGGTGTCGAGCCGCGCCACGCCTCCTTGCGGCACGGTCGCGAGCGTGAAGCCGCCGCCGGTACACGAGTGCGCCCAGGTCAGATCGTGGGTAGGGTCTGCGGGATCGCTGACGGTCGCGAGGTCGGCACAATCGATGCCGGATCCCAGCGCGCCGTAGTAGAGCGTCTCGCACACCGCCGCGCCGGGCATGAACGCGGTCAGCATCAAGGCTGGATCGCCGCCGAACTGCGGGTCGAAGGGCTCCGCGGTCAGCAACAGCACGCGACCGCTGCGCTCGATGGCGAAGCCGGTGGGCGAGCCCATGATCTGCGCGCAGGGGATGCCGGTCACGAGCTCCCACGTCTCGAGCTCGGGCGCGTAGGACCAGATCTCGTGGTCCGCGTTGAGCACGTGGATCGTCGAGGGCGCCTGCTCGTCGCACTCGACCGGTTCGCCGCCGGTCTCGCCCGCGCCGACGTCGAGCACCGGACCGTCGGCGCCCGAGGAGCTGCCGGGCTCGGCGCTGGTCTGGGCTGCGCCGGTGGACGACGACTCCACGGCACCGGAACTGTGCAGCGCCTCGGTGCCCGACTCCGACGACGCGGCCACGCCGGTGGTCCCGACCGTGCCCGAGAGCTCGCCGACGTCGGCAGCAGGGGGCACGCAAGCCAGCAGCGAGAGCGGCCACGCGGCGACGAGACGCTTCATGTCCGCGTGCATGCGTGCCACGGGCCCGCGCTTCATCGCAATCGACACGCCGATCGCCGGCGGGGGGCGCGGGTTGCTCAGCCGTTCCAGCGCACCGGCGCGAATTCGTACTGCAGCACGTCGTCGGGTCGCACGCCCAGCTGACCGCGATCGCTGGGGCCCCAGCAGGTGACGGTGTCGTCGGCGAAGCGGGCGCAGGCGTGGAAGCCGGTGGTGTCCAGCTCGACGACGTCGTGGGGTTGCGGCAGGGCGCTGGGGTGGCCGACCGCGGCGCTGCCGGGCTCGGGTTCGACCTCGAAGATGTAGTTCACGTCGCCCCAGCACGAGGGCTGGCCGGCCGCGAGCACGCAGATCGTCTGCCCCGCGACGACCAGCGCGTCGACGCCGGTGAGCGATGCGATGCTCGTGGGTGTCGGCGCGAAGTCGTCGTATTCGAGGTCGCGGCCGAGCTCGCCGTAGCTGTTGCCGCCCCAGCACGCGACGGTCGCGTCGGGTTGCAGCATGCAGCCGCCCGCGTTGCCCACCCCGACCGCGACGATGTCGGCCGCGCCCGCGACCGCAGTGGGCACAGGCGGCATCGCGGGCGGATCGGTGGTGCCGTTGCCGAGCTGACCGACCTGGTTGGTCGCGCCGATGCACTGCACCGTGCCGTCGCCCGCGCGCGCGCACACGGTGTTGGCCCCCACGCTGACCTGGACCGCGCCCTGCAGGCCCGGCACCACGGCAGGCGTGGCCTGGCACGGCGTGGTGTACTCCATCGGCACGTCGCGCATCACCACGAACGGGCCGCACTCGGGCGCCGCGAAGCCGAGCTTGTCCGCGTCGGCCGCGCCCCAGCAGACCACGTCGCCGCTCTGTCGCACCGCGCACGCGTTCGACGGCCCCACGCCGATGTCGATCGCGTCGTCGAGCTCGCTGACGACCACCGGCGTGGGCTCGTGCGCGTCCTGGCCCGAGCTGCCGTTGCCGAGCTGACCGAGCGTGTTGTCACCCCAACACCGCACGGTGCCGTCGCCCAGGCGCGCGCAGGTGTGCCGCCACGAAGCCTCCAGCTCGACCACCTGCTCGAGCCCCGGCACGCGCTCGGGCAGCCATCGATCGTACATCGGCCCGGACTGACCGTCGCCGAGCTCGCCCACGCCGCCGCTACCCCAGCACGCGACCGTGCCGTCGTCGAGCCGCGCACAGCTGTGCTCGACGCCGATCGCCAGCTGCACCGCGTGCAGCAGCATCGTCGGCTCGGGCACCTCGCCGCTCGAGCTGCTCGCGTCGGCGCTGCTGGTGCTGGTGCCGCTGCCCGTGCCATCGCCGCCATCGGCCGCGGTGCGATCCGCACACGCGGCTGCGCAAGCCAATCCCAAGGTCCATCGTTGCCAAGCCACCATGCGCGCAGGCTAGCACATCGCGCGCGCGGGCGCGGATCCTGCCCGCGCGCCGCTCACTCGGTACCCGAGAGGTTGCCATAGCCCCAGTTCGTCATGCCCTTGCGCAGGAACACCTCGATCACGTCGTCGAGGTACGAGTCCTCGTAGACGACGCTGTTGTAGCCGTCGTTTCTGAGGTAGGCCGTGGGCGCGTTGTAGAGGTTTGGGTTGCCGATGTCCGAGAGGTCCGACCACACCCAGCCGTTGCTGCCGTTGAGGGTCTGCATGAGGTGACCGGAGGCGCGGCGCGAGACCACGGCCTCCTTCGCGTCGGCGCGCACGTAGGCGAAGGGGTCGCCGTGCGGGTTGGTGGCCGAGGGGAGGATGAAGTGGTGCCAGCCGTCGCCCGCGAGCCACAGCTCGACGAGCCGATCGTCGGTGGAGCGATAGACCAGCGCGTTGTAGCCGTCGGCGTGCACGTAGCCGTGTGGGCGGCTGGCGGCGGCCGGGGCCTGGCCGTTGACCGTGTTCGAGAGCGTGGCCTGACCCCAGGGATCGCCAGGGCGCATGAACAGCTCGACGATCGCGCCGGTCGCGGTGCGGTAGAGCACGGAGGTGTAGCCGTCCGAGCGACGGTACGCGGAGACGTCACCGGACGCGAGCGGTGCGCCGGTCTCGTCGGTGAGGTCGATGGCCTCCCACTCGCCGTTGCTGCGCAGGCTCAGCTCGCGCACGTGCCCACTCAGCGTGTTGAAGTACACCGCGTTCACACCGTCGGCCCGCACCATGCCGACCGGCGAGCCCGTCGGCGTACCCGCGCCATCGGGCAGCGTCGCCCACACCCACCCGTTCGCAGTGCGTTTGAGCTGGACGATCGCGTTGTCGTCACCGCTGCGATAGACGACCGCGTCGGCGTTGTCGGATCGGCGATACGCCGACACCTTCGCGCCGGCCGCGGGCGCGGGCGCGGCCTGTGTGATGTCGTAGCTCTGCCAATACGGCGGGCCGTTCACCTGCGAAAGCTCGCGGATGCGGTTGTCGGAGGTCGCGCCGTTCTCGTGCTTCGCGTGCACGACCACGTTGCGGTTGTCATCGCGGACATAGCCGACCACGTCCCCGGCGAAGCCCGTCGGGCCGGCGTGCTTGAGCGCGCTGTACCAATTCGTGGCATTGGTCGTGGTCGAGTTGGTGACGTCGGCGACGAGGGAACACAGGTCGAGTTGGTTGTTGTAGTTGTACGCCTCGCAGTCCGAGGTGTTCGCGCAGGCGTACTGGCAGGTCCGGTGGCTCGCGCCGAGGATCACGTCGATCTGGGTGCCGGTGTACATGTGATCCGCGCGCGCCGGCGCGCCGAGCCAGAAGTAGTCGATCTCGCCGAGGATCCAGTTGAGGCGGTGGGGCACCGAGGTGTAGATCGCGTAGTGATCGAACGGGGACCACGCCTCGGCCCGCAGGACCCCGACGATCCTGCCGCCGACGTAGAACGGACCGCCCGAGTCGCCCTCGTCGACGTCGTCGTCGACGGTCGTGAATTCGCCGTCCGAGTCGGAGTCGACGTCGATCTCCCCTTGCACACGCCGGAGCTTGCCGACCAGATCGAGGTTGCCGCCGTGGGCGCCCGCGCCGACCTGCCAGCCGGTCACCTGGCCGGGGAACGTCCACGCGAGCACCGCGGGCGGACCGGACATGTCCTCGTCGTCGCCCTGCAGTCGTAGCAACGCGAGATCGGCGAGGTCTCCGTTCGCGTCGTCGCAGCCGTCGTCGTTCTCGCAGTCGGCCACCGGCGTCCCGGGCGGGAAGATCGCCTCGACCACCGCTGCATGGCGGCCCGACGGCCCCGACGCGGCGTCGTAGAACGTGACCGTCCCGCCCTGACGCACCTTGCAGTGAGCGGCCGTGATCGCCCATCGATGGGCGATGCGCGTGGCGGTGCACGCCATACCGGGTGGCGTCGTGAGCCACGCCGCGCGATCGATCTGGGCCTGCGTCGGGTTCGACCAGTCGCCGTTGATCCGCAGCGCGTCGTCGTCGACGTCGTCCTCGGTGGGCTCGGCACACGCGGCGACGAGCAGGGGAAGTGCGAGCAGGGAGCGCATGGCCTACGGAGCCCGCTCGCTGCCGGTGTGACGGAGAAATTTCCGTGGGTGCCGGGCTGCCGCGCATCCGTGGATCGCGTGCACGAGGCCCTCGGCGCCCCCGATGATGTGGCCTGCGATCACGGCGGCGCGCGCGCGACCGAAGGCGTCGTGCGCTGCGGCCGAGAACCGACGGTCGGGCATGGGCGTCTGCTCCGGTCGGCCCGATGCAACCACCGAGGCGCTTCGCGCACGTGTCGAGTGAGCGCATGCCGTCGCCGACCGAAGCACCCACGACGACGCACCGCAGGCGAACGCTTCCGCGCGTGGGGAGCCTGGTGCGTGCCGCGGCTGCCGCGGCCGCGCTGGCATCGCTCGGCTGCGCGACGGGTCACGCAGCGACGGTGCGGTCCGCTGGGTCGTCGGCCACGGCGGCGCAGCGTGGCTCGAACGCCCTACCGCGGTGGGACCTCGACGCGGTGCTCCGGAGCGCCCGGCGATACGTCCGCGCGCGGCCCGGCGCGCCGGCGTGGATCCTCGCGTGGAGCGCTCGTGACCGCGGCCCGGGCACGCCGGTCGACGACGTGCTCGTCCTGGTCGCGCACCGCGGTGGTCGATGGGGACGCTCCAGCGTCGTGTTGATGCAGCGCTCGGCAGGTGACTCGGAGTGGACGCTGCCACTGAAGATCTGCGCGAAGAATTCGCGTCCGATCGTGCGCTTGCGTGGCCGCCCCACCGTGCAGGACGCCGACCGTGCGGCGCTCGAGCTCGGATGGGATCTCGCGCCTCGCGGCGGGCGGGTCGTGGGCGGCCTGGTGGAGCAGACCTGGCGCGACGTGCTCGGCGGGCTCCCGCCGGTGTTGAGCGAGTTCCTCGCCGCGAGCGCGCGCGAAGCCGAAGGCGCGGCGGATGTCGACAGGCCGGACTAGCGGCCCTTGTACTCCATCATCCCGCGCATCGCCGAGCCGGCCTCCGCCTCGATCTCCTGCTTCTCCACGAGCAGCTCGTGACAGTCCGGGCAGATCTTCCGCACCTTGCGCTCGACGGTCACCTTCACCAGCTCGTCGGACTCCTCGCCGCAGTCTTGGCATTCCATGGGACGCGCGCCTCCGTGGTCAGGATGACCTGGGCTGCGCTCGCTGGCAAACCGGGTCCGCGCGGCCGCGCGCGGGCGATCATGGCAGCGTGACGTCGACCCAGACTGCGCGGTGATCCGACAGCGCATCGCAGATCGCGGCCGGGCACACGCTCGGGTCGCTGGGCGTGGGCCCGTGCAGCAGCACGAGATCGAGGATCAACACCGGCGGGTGGGTCACGCGGCCGGCCTGCGGCAGGCTCAGGTGCGCATCGGCGAAGCCGCGGGTGAAGAACGCCTCGGTGGTGGCTTCGTTGTGGGTGCCCAGCGCGAGGTCGATGGCGTACAGGCCGGCGTTGGTGTCACCCGCGGCGATCGCAGGATTGGGTTGAGCCAGCAGCGCGTCGCCGAGCTCTGCGGCCTGGGCTTCGCGCTTGCGCCCGTCCTCGGCGCCGGACTCGAAGTGCAGCGCGGCGACCCGAACCATGCGATCGCCGATCGCGAGGTCGGCCATGAGCGCCATGCGACCGCCCAGTCGCGGCTCGTCGGTGTCGTACCAGCTCTCGTTGACGGTGTGCCGCAGCAGCACGACGTTGCCGATGCGATGGCGCGACAAGATCGCGTTGCCGTGCTCGCAGATCGCCGTGATCGCGTCGCCGGGGCGCGGCAGCTCGATGAACTCGACGCCGTAGACGAAGTCCATGCCCAGCGCGGCGGCGAGCTCCCACGCGACGTTGCGCTCGCCGCTGCGGGCACAGCCGCGATCGACCTCGCCCAGCAACAGCACGTCGGGCGTGGGCAGCGTGCCGTCGACGAACGCGGCGATCTGCGCGTCGAGATCCATGCCGCGCTCGATGTTCCACGTCATCACCCGCAGGCTGTCGCCTGGCTCGGGATATGCGGGCGCGAGGCAACCGCCCTCGTTGCGGCAGTGGATGAAGACTTCGTCCGGCGCGTGCTCGGGGTCGGCCGCCTCGTCGCACAGGCGCTCGCGCAGCACGTCCGGAGGCGAGCTCGCGCACGCGAAGGGCTCGAAGCCCTCGGGTAGCGTCGGCTCGCCGCCGCTGCTGCTGCTCGATCCGTCGGCGTCGCTGCCCGAGCTCGATGCCGCGACGGTGCCCGCGTCGCTCGACGAAGCCGCGTCGGCGTTGCTGCTGCTCGTGTCGGCGGCGCCGGTGGTGGTGGCGATGGCAGCGGTGGTGCTGCTGCCGCCGGCGGACGCGACGCGGTCGTTCGCGGTGCAGGCCGCGAGCAGCAAAGCCACCGCGAGCGCGCGGCCGAGCGTCATGACGCGGACCATCGCACGGCCTGGCGCCGCGCGATCGCATGCGTGGGCGTGCTGTCCCGCACGTGCGCGTGCAATGCCAGCGTCACCCGTGCACGGGCGCCGGGTCTCGCTGCGCCGGCGCAGCGACGTCACGGCTCGGTCTCACGCGTCGTGCCACAGCAGCACGCGCGTGCCGTCCTCCTGCAAGAGGTACAGGTCGGTGGACGCCTCCGCGAGCTCGAGCCCGGCGCCGTGGCCGTCGTCGAGGCTCGCGGTGTCCACGACGATCTCGATGTTGCTTGAATCGCCCAGGCACATCAGCACAGAGTCCGCGCCGGCCATGCCGTCGCAGGGGTTCTGCTGCGGACAGCCGATCACGACGTCGGCCGTGACGAGCTGCATCGCCGCGTCGAACGACCAGTGCTCGGTGCCGGGATCCACCGGCGTAGACACGCAGTAGAACAGCGCCGAGGCCTCCGGTGCGATCCAGGGATGATCGCCGCCACCGTACTCCCACGCGAGCTGCGGGATCACCGGGCGCTGGTCGTCGCCGCACAGGGAAAGCAGCGCCTGCGCGTCGGCGTCGGCCGCGATCTCGGCTGGCGTCATCGCGTTGATGTCCCAGCCGTCGGGGTGCGACGCCTTGAACGCGGCGAGAAACGCCGGCAGCGCGTCGCAGCTGGGTGCCTCGACGACGTCGCCGCTGTCGGTCCCGCTGCCAGCACTGGTGTCCGCACCGCTGCTGCTCGATGGCTCGGTGTTCCCGTGGGTCGTCCCGCTCGCGGTGCCGTCGGCTTCGCCCGTCGTGTCGGAGCCGTCGCCTCCCGTCGTACTCGAGGAGCCTGCGCCCAGCGAGCCGGCCTCGCGACCGTCGCCGCCGCAAGCCGCGATCGATGCCGCCACCACGATGCCTCGTACCCACGCCCTGCCCATGGTCCCGCCTCCGCCTCCCCACGGTCGCGCGCGGGCCTGAAGCGGGCCTGAACCCGGCCTTCAGGCTGCCTTCAGCTGGGTCGGCGACCGTGATGGCATGCGCAGGATCCTCGTGCTGCTGCTGGGTGCGCTCCTCGGTTGCGCGGCGTCGAGCGGCGGCGCCGGGGATGCGGACAGTGGCTCCGACGCGGGCGGTGCCTGCGGCGTCGATCCTACGCCGCCGGGCGACGCGAGCTGTCCCGCGGTGTGCACCGGTGGCTGCGATGCTGGCACCTGCACGATCGCGTGCGAGGACACTGCCGCGTGCAACGACCGCACGATCGCGTGCCCGCCCGACTTCGCCTGCGCACTGGTGTGCGACGGCGGCGACGCCTGCGACAGCAGCACCGTGCAGTGCCCCGACGGCTACGCCTGCACGATCACCTGCGTGCAGGGCACCGACGCCTGCGGCGACATGGTCGTGGAGTGCGGCGGCGCGTCGAGCTGCGACATCGCCTGCGCGGACGCGCCCACGGTGTGTATCGGCGCGGTGCTGCAGTGCGGCACCGGATCCTGCGCGGCCAGCTGCGCCGGCGATTCCAAGGCCGACGTCGAGTGCGGCGACGCGTGTGCGTGCGAGGCCTGCAGCTGAGCGGCGGCCGTGCTTCAGCTTCAGCTCAGCTTGGACTGGTATCGATCGACGAAGGGGACAGGCAATCATGACTCGAACGATGACGATGACGATGACGGTGCTGGTGATCGGTGTGCTCACGTCGGCGTGCACGGCTGCGGATGCCGACGAGGACGACGCGAGCAGCGGCGAGGCCGGCAGCAGCGGCGGCGGCGACACCACCGGTGGACCGTCGGCCCCGCCGACGCTGCCGCCGATCGACGGGGTCGAATTCGTCGACGTCATCGACAACCCGTTCCTGCCACTGCCGGTGGGCGCATCGTGGGAGTACGACGCCGTCACCGAGGAGGGCACCGAGCACGTGGTCGTGACCGTGACGATGGACACCGAGACCATCGAGGGCGTGGTCGCGGTGGTCGTGCGCGACACCGCGACGCTGGACGGCGTGGTCATCGAAGACACCTGGGACTGGTTCGCGCAGGACGTGGACGGCAACGTCTGGTACCTGGGCGAGGACACGTGCGAGTTCGAGGACGGCACCTGCGTCGATCACCACGGCACGTGGAAGTGGGGGGTCGACGGCGCACTGCCGGGCATCGTCATGCCGGCGCAACCCGCCGTCGACGGCAAGCCCTACTACGAGGAGTACCTCGTCGGAGAGGCCGAAGATGCCGGTGAGGTCATCGGCGTCGACGTGCACGTCGACGTGGCTGCGGGGTCGTTCGATGGCTGCGTGAAAACCGAGGAGACCTCGACGCTCGATCTGACCGTACTCGAGTACAAGACCTTCTGCCCCGGCGTAGGCCTGGTGCTGACCGAGGAAGCGGACGTCGACGAGGAACTCGTGACCTACACGCTGCCGTGAGCGCGCAGGATCACGGCACGCTGCAGTCGATCGAGCAGCTGGGCAGATCGATGGTCTCGAAGAAGCGGCTGCTGCCCAGTGCGCTGCGATCGGCCGCGGTCAGGTGCGCGTCGGGATAGCTGGCGTAGCCCAGCCACAGCAGCGCCGAGGTGTCGCACTGCACGCCCGAGACCGGCGCGTCGCAGCCCTGTGGGTGCGGTCGACCGAACGCGTGGCCGAGCTCGTGACCGAGCCCGCCGACCCAGCGGCAGCGTCCGCCGTCGTCGGGTGCGTCCTGCGGACACGGCGGGATGTTGCCCTCGCCGACCAGTCCGCGCAGATCGTTGGCCGGCATCACCGACACGCCCGAGGTGCCCGAGCCCGCGATCTGACCGCAAGCTCCGTCGGCGTCGATGTAGAACGCCCACACGTCGAACTCCTGGTTGAAATCGGCGCCCGTCAGGGGGAAGCCGTCCGCGAGCACGTTGTTCCAGAACCACAGCTCCGCGTCGCCGCTTTCGTGGGTCGAGTACCACGACGCGGGATGCTCGGTGTGCAGCACGTCGACGACGTCCTCGTGCACGCTGAACGTGCTGCCGTCGGGCATCTGACTCGCGTACCACAGCTGCAGATCGCGCGTGGCCCGGACCAGCGATGCGCGGTAGTCCTCGCGGACCTCGCGATCGCTGGGCACCAGGTAGACCACGTGCACGCGCGCGGCAGTGCCGGGATCGGCCTCGAAGCTGCACATCTCGCCGCCGCCGCCTTCGCACGCCGCGGCGTAGTCGTCGCAGCAATCGCCGTTGGCGCCGCAGGCCTCGTCGCAGAAGCACGAGTGGCCGTCGCCCTGCGAGACCGCGCTGCCCGAGCCGCAGTGGCCCGCGCACGAACCGGCCGCCGGCATGGTCTCGCCGCCGTCCTCGCCGCCGCCGTCGTCGTGCCACAGCCCGCGCTCGACCAGGGACGAGACGTACTTGCGCGTCACGTTCCACACCAGCCAGTTGCCGCCGGTGTTCTCCAAGACCCACGGCGTGTAGGCATACAGCGACGCGGTCGCGTGGCTGCCCGGCGTCACGGTGATGCGATCCTGGGTGCGCTTGGCGTTGCCGCGACGCCACGCGCCGCTGCCGTCCAGCGAGCCGTCGTAGTGCGTGCGCAGGGTCGCCGCGCCGCAGTCGAGCTGCGCCGCCATGCCCGCGCGCGCAGGATCGCAGGACGTGCCGTCGGGGCAACCGCAACCCAGCGCGAAGTCGACGACGTCGTCGGCCGGCCGCGACGACTTCGACACCAGCGAGTGCTCGACCTGCAGCCGCACCAGCAAGAGCACCGGGTTGATCTCGTAGGCCGCCGCGGTCTCGACCAGCACCTGCGAGAACGGCACGCCGTCGACCTGCTCGTCGGCGAGGAAGCTGCGGCGGCCGTAGGGGGTCTGCTCGAGGAACGCCTGCACCGCGGCGGCATCGAGCGCGCCGGCGTCGGTGAAGAGGGCGTCGTCGAGCAGTAGGTTGCGATCGAAGCGCGCCAGCGGGCCGTCGAGCTTCTCGCTGTCGACCGGCTCGAGGTCGGCGGGATCGGCCGCCGCTGGCGGCGTACCACGATCGCTGCCGGTGGGATCGCAGGCGGGCACCAGCGCGAGCGAGGCGAGCATGGCGAGGACGAGGGGACGGGGGGCGGACATCTGTCGCCCTCGATGCCCACGGGTCGGTGGCGGTTCACGCTCGCCCCGGCGATCGCGTCTTGCCGGTGCAATCGCGTTCGCCCCATGAACCGCGCCCGCGCCGGGGCATCGAGGATGGGCGTGAAGCCCGAGCCCACGGCGTCGCGCCTCCTCGTCACCGCCTTCGCGCTGGCCCCCGCCGCCTGCACCGTGGAGCCGCCGGCGCGGCACTTCGCCCAGGCCGGCAGCGTCGGTGGCGCGGACGACGACGACTCCGACGGCGAGTCCAGCACCAGCGGCGATGGCGGCGAGAGCAGCACCGGCGAGCTCGACGAGGTGTCCGAGTTCGTGTTCGGCCTGGGTCACCTCGACATCGCGCCGTACCAGCCCAAGAGCGAGCACGAGTGCGTCGGGCTCGACTGCCCGGTCGACGGCCCCGAGGGCGACGAATACTGCGTGTACGTCGACTACGACGAGACCACGCACGCGCACGAGTTCGTGGCCTTCCAGCCCAACTCGGCCACGCTGTGGCCCGGCAACGTCGTGCGCGGCGACGATGCCCAGCGCGGCATCCTCACGCCCGTCGGTGTGGGCCGGGCGCCGATGACGTTCTCGGTCTCGCTCGACAACCTCGGCGGCAGCCCGGTCGGCACCATGGACACGCCGTCGCTGTCGGCGTTCCGCGACGAGCGCAACCGCATCCTCGCGCAGGGCACCGACGGCAGCGTGCCGGCGCAGATCGCCTTCGAGATCGAGCGGGTCTTCTCCGAGTCGCAGGTCGCGGTCTCGGTCGGCGGGTCGCTGGATTGGTTCAGCGGTTCGTTCTCGACCATGTTCGACTTCACCGACAAGCAGCAGTCGACCAAGATCCTGGTCGACTTCACCCAGGCCTACTACACCATCGACGTCGACACGCCGGGGCTGCCGTCGCAGTTCTTCACCGACGACGTGACGGTCGAGCAGCTCGAGCTGTTCGCCGGCCCCGACTACCCGCCGATGTACGTGCAATCGGTGACCTACGGCCGCCGGGTGATCTTCGCGCTGGAGAGCTCGCGTACCGAGGAGGAGGTCCGCTTCGCGCTCGACGCCAGCTTCGACGCGTTGCTGGCCGGCGGCAGCGTCGAGGTCGACGTGCAACACCGCGACGTGCTCGAGCAGAGCAGCATCTCGGCCCTGGTGATCGGTGGTTCCGGTGCCGACGCGGTCAAGAGCGTGACCGGCTTCGACGGCCTGGTCGAGTACCTGCTCGCCGGCGGCGACTTCAGCAAGGACTCGCCCGGTGCACCGATCGCGTACAAGCTGGCGTACCTCGACAGCTCCGGCGTCGAGCTGGCGTTCACGACCGAGTACTCCGAGCGCCAGTGCTACGACAGCCACATCGACGTGACCGGCATGCTGGCGCAGATCGAGGATCTCGGCGGCAACGACGGTACCGGCATCCAGCTGTACGGCAATTTGATGTTCCGCGTGGCGCCGGCCGGTGACCCCGACCCCTGCCGCGCCGACGCCGCGTGGAACATCGTCTTCGACCGCAACGACGACGCGGCCCAGGAGGTGTACGGATTGTGGGTCCCCAGCAATCCCATCCCCGCGACCGTCTACGACGTCGAGGTCCCGCCCGACGGACCCCTGCCGATGCTGTGCTTCAAGGGCGATCTGCGCGAGAACGACAGCTGTTGGGGATTCTGCGGCGACGACGAATACGGTCTCGCGTCGCTGGGCCCGATCCCGCTCGACCAGGGCTGGGCCGGCGACCACAGCATGGAGTTCGCCCAGGACGGCACCGTCGTCGCCACCATTCGCATCGCGATCGACTGAATCGCAAGACCCGAGGAATCGCACCATGTCCCCACGAATCATCGCCTCGCTGTCGTCCCTGCTGCCCGCGATGCTGGCCGCCTGCGCCAGCGCCGACACCCCGGTCGAGGCCGGCGACGCCGGCAGTGTCGGCAGCACCACGCCGGCGTACGATCCCGACGACCAGGACGACGGCAGCAGCAGCGGCGATCCCGAACCCGGCAGCAGCAGTGGTGATGCGGACGCGCCCCCGGGCGATCCCGACGCGCTCGACGCGTACATCCTGGGTCTGGGCCAGCTCGCGATCGATCCCATCGCCGACGAGCACCCGATCGCGTGTCCCGGCGTCTGCGCCATGTGGCAAGAGGGCGAGCAGACCTGCACCGAGGGCTACCTCGCGCAGACCGTGCACTTCGACACCTTCATCGCGCTGCAGCCCAATTCGCCTGCGCTGTGGCCGGGCTCGATCGTGCGCGGTGGCGAGGTCGCGGCGGGGTTCCTCGCGCCGGTGGGCCTGCTGCGCGCGCCCGCGACCTTCAGCGTCTCGCTCGAGAACCTCGGCGGCTCGCCGGTCGGCATGATGGAGCAGCCGTCGTTGTCGAGCTTCCGCGAGATTCGCAACCAGATCCTCGCGCAGGGCACGACCGGCGCCACGCCGGCGCAGATCAGCTACGACATCGAGACCATCAAGAGCAGCTCGCAGCTGGACGTCTCGGTCGGCGCCGGCGTGGACTGGACCGGCGTGATCGATCTCGACTCGTTGTTCCAGTGGGGCGACTCCGGGCTCGAGAACAAGTACCTGTTCGACTTCACCCAGACCTACTACACCGTGGATCTCGACACGCCGCTGCGGCCCGCGGGCCTGTTCGACGCCAGCACCACGGTCGCGGACGCCGCGATCTACATGGGCGAGGGCAACCCGCCGATGTACGTGCAGTCGATCTCCTACGGCCGCCGGGTGCTGTTCGGGCTCGAGACCAACGAGTCGCTCGAGCAGGTCACCGCCGCGGTCGATGCCGCGGTCGCGACCGTGCTCGACGTCGACGTCGACGTCGCGGACATGGACGCGCTGAGCGGCTCGAAGATCACCGCGACGGTGCTGGGCGGTGACGGCGACGGTGCGGTCAAGACCGTGCTGGGCATCGAGCAGCTGCTCGAGTTCATCACTGCCGGCGGCAACTACTCGGCCGAGTCGCCCGGCGTGCCGATCGCGTACAAGCTCGCGTACCTCGACAACGCGCCCGCGCGGCTCGCGGTGACGATGGAGTACCCCGAGGTCAGCTGTCAGTAGCTCCAGCGGCGGGAGGAATCGTCGCCCGGCTTGAACCGTAAGACACGCTGGCGCACCATCGTTCGCGCACGGCGTGACGACCGAGACCAGCGCAGAGACGACGGCCCGCGACGGGCTGGCCAGGGCGGCCGACGGCTTCGACCGCGCCGCCCGCGTGGCGCAGGGCGCCATCGCCAGCCGGCTGTTCGGCACCGCCGCGCCCGTGGTCGTGATCGCGGAGCGCTATCGCCTCGAGGCCCAGCTCGGGGTCGGCGGGCAGGGCTCGGTGTGGCGCGCGTACGATCTGCAGCTCGCGCGGGCGGTCGCGATCAAGACCGTGCACCTGGCCGCGGCGAGCCCGCGCGCGCAGGTGTGGCTGCGCCGCGAAGCGCGGACGCTGGGTCGGCTCACGCATCCAGGCATCGTCGCGGTCTACGACCTGGGCGTGTGCCCGAGCGTGTACTTCGGCGCGGACGACGAGCGCGTCGCGATGTACTGCGTGATGGAGCTGGTCGAGGGCGACACGCTCGCGGGTTGGCTCGCGGCCGCGCACCGCAGCGCCGACGAGATCCTCGCCGTGATGCGCGCGGTCGCGGACGCGCTCGCGGCGGTGCACGCGGCCGGTCTGGTGCACTGCGACGTCAAGCCCAGCAACATCCTCGTCGCGGGCACGCGCGTGAAGCTGGCTGACTTCGGCCTCGCCCACGCTGCGCGGCGCATGGCCGCCGCGCTCGAGCACGTCGACGTCGCGGTCGATGCCTCGACGTTGGCGGCGAGCGACGAGGGTGCGACCACCAGCGGTCCCGGCGGCGGGACCCTGCGCTACATGGCACCCGAGCAGATGTCGGGCGCGCGAGTGGACGCGCGCGCGGACGAGTTCGCGTTCGCGGCGACGCTGTTCGAGGCGCTGTACGGCCACGGGCCCCACGGCGGCCGCAGCGTCGACGCGTGGCTCGCGGCCAAGCTGCAGGGCGCGCCGCCACAGCCCGGCGCGACGCTGTCGGCCGCGGCCTACCGCGCGCTGGCGCGATCGCTCGCGGGCAATCCCCAGGGGCGACACGGCAACCCGCGCGCGCTGATCGACGCGATCGATCGCGCCCGCGGTCGCACGCGCACGCGCTGGGCCCTGGTCGCCGCGTCGTCGCTCGTGCTCGCGGCGGTGGGTCTGGGTGGCCAGCGCACGTGCCCGGTGCCCGAGCCGGCGTTGCTGGGCAGCCCGCTGCAGCGCGACGTCGGTGCGGCGCTGATCGACGAGGGTGTGCCGGGTGTGGCCGATCGCGTGCTCACGCGCATGCGCGCCCACGATGCCGCGGTGGTCGCGGCCCACGAGCACGCGTGCGCGGCGACCTCGACGGCCGTGACGGCGTGTCTGGCCAAGGTCGACGGCTCGACCCGCGCGATTGCCCACGTGCTCGCCGACGAGCTCGACGATCGCCGGCGTGTGCTCGCGGTGCTGGCACGCTTGCCCGATCCGCACGCGTGCGCGCGCGGTGACGCCGATCCCTCGCTCGAGGGGCCTGCGATCGCGCTCGACGATCGCGCGGCGCTCGACGCGTGGGCCGAGCTGGTCGCGGCGCGGGCGCTCGACGACGCCGGCGATCCTGCGGCTGCGCTCGCGCGGCTGAGCGCGCTGGACCCCGCGACGATCGGGCCGGTGGCGTACGACGTCGGCATCACGCGCGGCGGCCTGCTGCGCGCCCTGGGTCGCTACGACGAGGCCGGCGCGGCCTTCGACGCGGTGTGGCAGGCGGCCGACGGCGCGGGCGACGATCTCGCGGCCGCGCGCGCGGCGATCGGGCTCGCGATGATCCACGGCGTGCACGGCCACCAGCACAAGGAGGGCCAGCGCTGGGTCCGACACGGGCGCAGCCACGCCGAGCGTGGGCAGCTGCCCGCGGCCGTGCTCGCGGATCTCGCCAACGTCGAGGGCTCGGTGCGATTCGTCAGTGGTCACCACGTCGAGGCGCGCGAGGTGCTCGCGCGGGGGCTCGCGGACGCCGCCGGGCTGCCGCCGGCGCGCACGCGGGCGCTGCGAGAGAACCTCGCGACCACGCGCGCGCTGATGGGTGATCGCGCGGCGCTCGAGGATTTCGCGCGACTGCTGGAGGAGACCATCGAGGTCTACGGCGAGGCCCATCCCAGCGCGGTGCGGATCCGTTCGAATCTCGCGACCGCACAGCTGCGATTCGGCGAACGCGAGGCTGCGCGCGCGAACTTCGAGCAGGTGTTGCAGCTGCGCGACGGGGCCTTCGGCGCCGAATCGGTCGAGAACGCGCGGGTGCTGAGCCAGCTGGCCGACATCGACGCGGCCGCCGGCGACGTGGTCGCGGCGCTGGCCCGGCTGGCGCAGGCCAACGAGCTGCGCGCGCGGTTCCTGCCCACCGATCACCCCGAGCGGGCCGATGGCATCTTGCACGGGATCGAGCTGATGCTCGACGGTGGCGACGTCGCGGGCGCGGCCGCGATGTTGGCGTCCCACCGCGACGCGATCGCGTCGAGCTTCGGGCTCGATCATCCCATCGGTCAGGACCTGGCCGAGATCGAGGGTCGCGTGGCCGAGGCCCGCGGCGACGCGCGCGCGGCCGCGGCCGCCTACGGCGACGCGCTCGCGGGGCTGGTCGCGATCGGGCGCGACGATTCCGATCTCGCGGGCGTGGCCCTGGCGACCGCACGCAACCGCGTGGCCGCTGGCGATCGATCGGGCGCCGCCGACGCCGTCGCGATCGCGGCGCGGGGGCAGGCCTCGCTCGACGCGGCCCAGCTCGCCGAGCTCGCGGCGCTGCAGCGCGACGCGGGGCAGTGAAGCACGACGATTCGCGGTGCCGCCGCCCTCCCGTCGGCGATTCGGGGCACACTGTCCGTCATGGACTGCAGCAGCTGGATGTTCGGCGCGAAGGTGGCTTGTGGTGCACTCGTGCTCGCGTGCGGTGGATCGCCCGCCGGTGGCGGGACTGGTGTCGAGGGCACCGCGGAGGACACCGCCGGCTCTTCGACCGCGAGCCCGGGCGATTCGAGCTCGACCCATGCCGACAGCAGCACGTCGGCCGTCGGCAGTGCGACCTCGGAGAGCTCGGGCGCGGGCAGCTCGTCGAGCGATGGCGGCAGCACCGGTGGAACCCCGGTCGATCCCGGGTGTCCCGAGTGCATCGTGTTGGTCGACGACCTCGACGACGGGCGCGGCATCGCGGTCGACGCGACCCACGTCTACTACACCGATTCGGGCGCCGGCACGATCGCACGTGTGCCCACAGGTGGCGGCGCGATCGAGGTGCTCGCGACCGGACGGGACACGCCTTACGACGTCGCGGCTGACGGCGCGTGGGTGTACTGGACCGAGTTCGTCGCGGGCGGCGTGGTCGCGCGTGCGCCCGCGGCCGGCGGCGCGGTGGAGCTGTTCGAGGATGCCGGCGATCATCCGCGCGCGCTCGCGGTCGATGCGACCCACGTGTACTGGACCACGTTCGGCTCGGACAGCGGCGGGGTCTGGCGAGCTGCGTTGTCGGGCGGCGCGCCGCAGCAGCTGCTCGGAGCCACGGCCGGTATCGCCGAGATCGTGCTCGACGCCGACAACGTCTACGTCACCTCGCACGATCCGGATCCCACCATGGGCGGCGTGACCTTCATCGAGCCGCCGCCGCGCGAGCCCGCCGTCGGTGCCCTGGTGTCGGTGCCGCTGGCGGGCGATCCCGACGGGATGGCCACGCAGCTGCTGGCGTTGGGGCTGGCGCAGCCGTGGGGCCTCGCCAAGGTCGGCGACGCGTTCTTCTGGGCCGACGGCGACGGCGCGAGCGACAACCACGCGAACACGGTGATGGCCCTGGCCGCGGCCGGGCAGAGCGCGAACGCCATCGCCGCGGATCAGACGGCGCCGTGGGGGGTCGCCGCCGACCAGGCCGCGGTGTACTGGACCGACTCGACCGAGGTGAAGACGGTGCCGCACGCCGGCGGAGAGCCGCAGGTGCTGGCGACGATGCAGAACGCGGCGCGCTCGATCGCGGTCGACCGGGCGGCGGTCTACTGGATCACGAAGGACCGGGTGCTGCAGCGACCCAAGCCGTAGTGCGCGGCGGGGGTCCACCGCCGCCGCGCGCTCGCGTACAGTGAAGGCCGTCCCGTCGCGATGAGCGAGCCCTCCGACGCAGCCCTGCTCGACGCCTGGCGTGCCGGCGACCGCGAAGCCGGCAGCGCGCTGTTCGAGCGCCACTTCGTGTCGGTGTTCCGCTTCTTCGCGGCCAAGCTCGGCGACGTCGCGGCCGCCGATCTCACGCAGCGCACCTTCGAGGCGGTGGTACAGCACCGCGATCGCGTGCGCGAGGGCAGCAAGTTCCGCGCGTACCTGCTGACGGTCGCGCGCAACGAGCTTCTCATGCACCTGCGCTCGCGCGGCCGCCACGGCGTCGACGCGGAGCTGATGTCGAGCGCGATCGAGGCGATGCTGCCGTCACCCGACTCGGCGCTGGCCGGCAGCGAGCAGGAGCGCCTGGTGATCCGCGCGCTGCGATCGCTGTCGCTCGATCAGCAGATGCTGCTCGAGCTGCACTACTGGGAGGAGCTGTCGACCGAGGACATCGGCGAGATCCTCGGCGTCGCGCGCGGCACGGTGAAGAGCCGGCTGTTCCGCGCGCGCGAGGAGCTGCGCAATGCGCTGGCGATGGCGACGCAGGGCGGCGGCCTCGGGGCGGGGAGCATCGAGGAGATCGAGCAGTGGGTCGCACGCATCCGCGCCGGTCGACCCGGCCGCGGGTGAACGGACGAGGGAACCTACGGGTGATTCCCCCGCGGCGTTCGGATCGCGACCATGCCGGGAACGTCCGGGCGGGTTTGCACGTGGCAGGCTCTCGCACGACAATGCTTCGACCGCCGCGCCGGCCAACCCGAAGTCGCCGCAGGTGGATATCGATAGGACTGCCCATGCCTTCGACCCTGCCCGCCCGCGCCCTGTCGTCCTCGTTGCCCCTGCTGGTGGTGCTCGCGACCGGCTGTCGCGATCGCGATCCCGCCGCCAGCGGTGGGAGCACGACCGGCGGGGACACCACCGCGGGCACCAGCGAGACCGGTGAGCCCACGACGGTGCCGCAGACACCGGTGTTGTCGATGCCGTCGATGGACGCGGAGGATGTGTCGGTCGACACCGAGCTGTGCTGGACCGCGGTCGACCAGCCCGGCAACGTCCGCTACCGCGTCTACGTCGACGGCATCGAGCTCACCCAGGGCAAGATCGGCGAGGATGGGTTCGGCGAGACCTGCACCGGTCCGCTGGCGCTGGAATTCGACCGCGGCTACACGTGGAGCGTGCTCGCGTTCCGACCGAGCAACCCCGATCTCGCGTCGCCGATGAGCGATCTGTGGGGCTTCCACACGCGGTGGGACGGCGACAGCAAGGTGCTGTTCGAGGACGACTTCTCGAGCGACAAGGGCTGGACGCTGACCGGCAAGTCCGACGGCGGCGCGTGGGAGCGCGGCAACCCGGTGCCGACCGAGTACGGCGGCGCGCCGGCGCAACCCGGCGATTGCTTCGGCGGCAACGACTGCATGTTCACGGCGCAGAACCAAGACGCCGACGCCGAGGCCGACGACGTCGACGGCGGCACCGTCGCGATCACCTCGCCGCCGTTCGATCCCAGCGGCAGCAAGAGCGTGACCGTCAGCTTCGCGCGATGGTTCTATCGCAGCGACTACGACCAGACCGGCGCGGAGTTCAAGGTCGAGCTGCTGGTGCCCGACGACACCGCCGAGGGCGGCGAGGTCGCGCACGTGCTCGAGAAGCTCGACAACGACGCCGCGGCGCAGTCGGCCGCGGTGTGGACCCCGGTGGCCTACAGCGCCTGCGACGTGCCCTACGTGCCGGGCACGCGCCTGCGCGTGTCCGCGACCAACCCCGAGGGTCTGCCGGACGAGGTCGTCGACGTGGTCGAGGCCGCGCTCGACAACGTCGTGGTCACCGGCCACCGCGTCACCGACGACTGCCAGACCGGCGTCGGCGCGCTGTGCAATCCCGCGAGCCCGATCTGCGACGACGGCCTGCTGTGCTGCGCCCAGGGCGTGCTCAACGAGGGCATCTTCCGCTGCGCGCCGCCGGTGCCGGCGATCGATCCCGCCAACCCCGGCGAGCCCGGTGCACCGCTGTCCGGCCCCATGGGCTGCGACGCGCCCGACCTCGCGATCGACACCACGAAGATGCAGATGTACTTCGACACCGTCAACGTCGGTGACAACGAGTGCACGCTGCTCGAGATGTGCGTCGGCGGCACCGGCATCCGCCAGCTGTTGCGCTTCGACATGTACACCGTCAACGCCGGCTCGAAGGACCTCGAACTCGGCGTGCCCAGCAACCATCTCGATCTCTACCACTACAGCGCGTGCCACGAGCACTACCACTTCGACGGCTACGCTCGCTACGCGCTGGTCGACGACGCCGGTGAGGTCATCGCGCCGGGACACAAGCAGGCGTTCTGTCTGTGGGACGGTGGCAGCTGGGCGTGGCCGCAGCTGCAGGGCTGGGACACCGGCAGCGGCAGCGACACGGTCTACTCGTGCTTCAACCAGGGCGTGCAGGTGGGCTGGTACGACGAGTACTACGCCGAGCTCGACTGCCAGTGGATCGACGTCACCGACACGCCACCGGGCGACTACATGCTGCGCGTCGAGGTGAACCTCCCGCGACAGGACATGGCCGTGCCGGCGCTGGTCGAGCGCAACTACGACAACAACATGGTCGAAATCCCGGTCTCGATCCCGTGACCGCGGCCTCGCCCGTGACGGCCCCGAGCCCTGGTGCTATGCTGGCCGGCCGATGGCGAAGGACGAAGACGACGGCCAGGGGCTCGCCGTGCTCAAGGGCGCGCTGCTCGCTCTGGGGGCGCTGACCGCGGTCTCGCTGGGTCTGTGGCTGTTCAAGCCGCTGGTGCTCATCGGCATGATCGCCGGCGCCGGTTACCTCGGCTATCGCGCCTTCGGCAAGACCAAGGAGCTGCAGGCCGGCAAGGAGAGCAAGGCCCTGGGCGCGGGCGACTTCGAGCGACGCATGCGCGAGCTCGAAGAGGACGAGCGCCGCGTCGACGCCGAGATCCGCCGCAACTCTTGACCTCGAACCTTGCCCAGCCATGACCTTGCGCCCGTCGATCCTGCGCCTGCTGGCGTGCTCCGCTGCCGCGCTCGCGGCGTGCTACAGCCCCGACTCCAAGCACCGTGACGACGACGTCACCGGCAGCGACGGCAGCAGCGACGCCGGCACCGACAGCAGCGTCAGCACCACCGCGACCACGGTGACGACCACGAGCGCCAGCTCGGACGAGGCCAGCTCGAGCGCCGCGGCGACGAGCGTCGCTGACAGCGGCAGCAGCAGCGACGGCGGCATGTGCGACTACCAAGGCTGCTACTGCATCACCGACGACACCTGCGGTCGCGGGCTCGTGTGCCGCGACGACGGCTGCGAGCCGCTGGTCTGCGGCGACACCCTGGTCGAAGGCGACGAGCAGTGCGACGACGGCAACCAGACCGACGGTGACGGCTGCGACGCGGACTGCACCATCACGGAGCTCCTGGCAGTCGAGGCCTCGTATCGCAACACCTGCGTGCTGATCGAGGGGGGCCGCGTGCGCTGCTGGGGCTTCGGCGGCAGCGGTGTGGACGGGCAAGGCAACCCCGACACCCTCGGCGACGACGAGACCCCCGCGAGCATGCCGGACATCATGCTGCCGGCAGCGGTGCTCGATCTGTCGATGGGCGACTCCCACGTGATGTCGATGATCGAGGCCACCGACCTGCACGGCTGGGGCGCGGGCTACTCCGGTCAGCTCGGCATCGCGACCACCGCTGTCATCGGTGACGACGAGTATCCCTCGGTGCTGGTGCCGATCACCTTCGACAGCGCGCCGGTGCAGGTCGCGGCCGGCGGCTCGCACTCGTGCACGCGGTTGATGTCGGGCACGCTGCACTGCTGGGGTGCCGCCGGTGGCGGCGCGCTGGGCTACGGCAACCTGACATCCATCGGCGACGACGAGAACGCCGGCGCCGCAGGCAACGTGCCGCTGGGCTCGGCGGCGAATTGGGTCTCGGCCGGTGTCGGTCACACCTGCGCGGTGCTCTCGACCGGCGACATCCGTTGCTGGGGCTCGGGCTACAACGGCGAGCTGGGCCTGGGCATCCCCGGCGCGATCGTCGGAGACGACGAGCCCGCCGACGGCGTGCCGGTGCTGTCGTTCGAAGAGGACGCGATCGAGGTCTCGTGCGGCTACCAGATGACGTGCGCGCTGTTCGAGGGCGGGATCGTGCGTTGCTGGGGCCTCAGCGCCAATGGTGAGCTGGGCCAGGGCAGCCTCACGACCATCGGCGACGACGAGACCGCCGAGCTCGTGCCGGCGATCGATCTCGGCGGCGGCGCGGCACAACACGTGACCGTGGGCGACAACCACGCGTGCGCGCACATGGAGAGCGGCGAGATCCGCTGCTGGGGCCTCAACCTGCAGGGCCAGCTCGGGCTCGGCAACACGATGAACCTCGGTGACGACGAGCTGCCCTCGGCCGTCGGCCCGATCGACGTGGGCAGCGACTCGGTCACGGATGTCGACGCCGGCGGGCTGCACACCTGTGCGATCCTCGAGCGCAGTCGGCTCAAGTGTTGGGGCAACAACGTCGACGGAGAGCTCGGCCTGGGCACGCTCGACACCATCGGCGACGACGAGGTCCCCGCGGACGCGCCCGACGTGCCCGTGTTCGTGGTCCCGCGCTGACCCGCAAAAAGCTGAGCCGACCCTCGGGTTCGGGTGCGGGGAACCGCCCCGATGGCGCTGCGAAACCCGCCCGGAGCGGGCTGCGGGCCCGCGTGGAAAGGCGAGTTTACAAAGCTGAGCGATCGCTCAGATTTCGAGGGGTGCAGGTCCCGTCCGCGACCCCCGTCGTCCCCGCATCCCCCAACCGCACCGCGCCGCGGCTGCCGGGTCGCCATCCGCTGGGCGCATGGTCGCCGCTGCGCGCCGACCCGCTGCGATTTCTGACCGAGACGGCCGAGCGACACGGTGACGTGGTCGGATTCCGCATCGGACCGGTGCGCGCGATGTTGCTGCGCCACCCCGACGCGATCAAGCACGTGCTGGTCGACAACAACCACAACTACGACAAGCAGACGCGGGCCTACGATGTGTTGCGGCAGTTCCTCGGCAACGGTCTGCTGACCAGCGAGGGCGACTTCTGGCGTCGGCAGCGACGCATCGCGCAGCCGGCCTTCCATCGCAAGCGCATCGCGTCGTTCGCCCAGACCATGGTCTGCGACACGCTCGACATGCTCGCGCGCTGGGACGACGACGCCGGACTCGGACGCAGCATCGACATGGCCCACGAGATGATGGCGCTGACCCTGCGCATCGTCGGCAAGACCCTGCTGTCGACCGACGTGCACGACGCGGCCGACCAGGTCGGCGGCGCGGTCACGGTGCTCAACGAGTGGGCCGATCGCGCGCTCGACAGCCTGCTGCCCATCGGCTTCCCCACGCCGTCGACGCTGCGGGCCAAGGACGCCGCGCGCACGCTCGATCGCATCATCGGCGAGATCATCGCGCGCCGTCGTGCCGGCGAGCAGGCCGAGGATTTGCTGGGCATGCTGATGGAGACGCGCGACGCCGAGACCGGCGAGGCCATGACCGACCGGCAGCTGCGCGACGAGGTCATGACCATCTTCCTCGCGGGCCACGAGACCACCGCCAACTCGCTCGCGTGGACGTTCTACCTGCTGTCGACCCACCCCGACGTCGAGCGACGCGTGCGTGCGGAGCTCGAGGCGGTGCTGGGCGGGCGCCCGCCACAGCTCGAAGACCTCGCGGCGATGCCGTACCTGCAGCAGGTGATCAAGGAGTCGATGCGCCTGTACCCACCGGCGTGGATCGTCGATCGCAACACCATCGCCGACGACGAGATCATGGGCTACCGCGTCCCCGCCGGCACGATGCTGCTGATGTCGCCGTGGGTCACGCACCGTCACCCCGCGCTGTGGCCCAACCCCGAGGGCTTCGATCCCGAGCGCTTCACGGCCGCGGCCGAGGCCGCGCGGCCGCGCTACGCGTACTTCCCGTTCGGCGGTGGCCCGCGGCAGTGCATCGGCAACGGCTTCGCGACCATGGAGGCCGGGCTCATCCTCGCGACCGTGCTGCAGCGGTTCCGGCCGTGGCTCGTGCCGGGCCACCCCGTGGTCCCGGAGCCACTGATCACGCTGCGGCCCCGCGGCGGCCTGCCGATGGGCCTGCGGCGGGCGACGCCGGGCGCCTGACGGGCGTGCGGGGCGGACCGCCACGTGCACCGGCGGGACGGTTCGCGGTGCGCGCGGCAGGGCGCCGATGTGGGAGCGATCGTCGGCCGCGTCGCGAAACCACCGTCATGCGAAGCGAA
The DNA here is from genome assembly GCA_046351635.1 of Nannocystaceae bacterium. Taxonomy (GTDB): domain Bacteria; phylum Myxococcota_A; class Polyangia; order Nannocystales; family Nannocystaceae; genus Xiheibacterium. Next base: position 47,019 of record JAXLYC010000022.1, read on the forward strand.
CGTGAGACAATGTCCATGGACGCACCGATGCTCCGTTGGGCACGACGCGCTGCGGCGCTGAACGCTGTGGTGTTGGCAGGGGCGTGTTTCCGCCCCGACGACGCGTTGCGCGGGCAACCGTGCTCGAGCGACGCGAGCTGTGGCTCGTTGACCTGCAGCTACGGCGTGTGCGGCGGGCCGCAGCGCTGCGAGGCCGGCGCCGGCGTGGGCGACTACTGCTTCGTGCTCATGGACGATGCGTGGGCGGCGGGAGCCTCGCCGACCTCGCTCGCGGTCGGCCCGGTCAACATGGACTCGCTGCCCGACGTGGTCGTGGGCCGGCAGGACGGCACGGTCGCGCTGCTGCTCAACAACGGGCAGGGCGGCTTCTTGCCCGCGGTGAGCTCGGCGCCGCTGGGCTCGCCGGTGCGCGATCTGACCGTGGGTCGCGTCGACATCGCGGGCTGGGCCGAGGTCGTCGCGACCACCGCCGCCGGTGGCGTGTGGGTGCTGCCGCTGCAACCGGGCAGCGACGAGCGCGGCAGCTTCGACGCAGCGGTGGCGGTGGCCGAGGGCATCGATGGCCCGCTGCGGCCGCAGGTCGGCGCGTTCGTCGACGACATCGCGGGTCAGGCCGACATCGCCGTGCTCGTGCGCGGCGGCATCGACGTGCGCGAGCAGACCGATCACTTCAGCTTCAGCAAGCCGCACGAAGACACCTTCGTCGACGATCCGACCGACATCCGCGCGATCGGCCAGAGCATGGACGTGGTCTACGTCGCGTGGGCCGGTGACGCGCGGCTCAAGACCTACGCGCGCAACCCCACCGGTGACTTCGGCGAGCGCATGCCGATCCCCACCGGCACGCCGCCGCAGCGCTTCCTGCTCGAGGACGTGACCGACGACGACTACGCCGACGTGCTCAGCGCCGGCATCGACGGCACGGTGTGGCTCTCCCGCGGCAAGAGCGTCGATCTGACCAAGGCCGCCCGGCCCGAGCGGGTCTATGCCCTGGGCTGGCAGCCCGCGATGCTGGCCTCGGCCGCGCTCGACGACGACGGCGACCGCGAGTTCGTCATCGCCGGTGGACCCGAGGGCCGCGGCGACGTGTACCTGTTCGACAACGACGGCGACGGCGTGCCCATCTACGGCGGCGGCCTGGGCATCCGCGATGCGGCCGCAGCCGCGGTGACCGACCTCGACGTCGACGGCGTCGCCGAGCTGGTCGCGGTCGATGCGGCCACCGGCGACGTCCGTGTCGCGCGCCGCACCGTCGCGCCGCCGCCTCCCGGTGGCGAGACCAGCAGCACCGGCGGCGTCGGCATGTCGACGACGCAGGGTAGCAACACCCAGGGCGACTCGGCCGAGACCGTCGACCCCAGCGATCCGACGCTGCCGGGCACCACCGGCATGGAGACCGGCGGCGGCAGCTGCGATCTGATCGTCGGCCCGTACTGCTACACGATCAGCGATGTCTACCCCTCGCTGCCGGTGGGCGCGCGGATGATGTTCGCGGATGTCACCGGCGACTTCACCGTCGACATGATCGTGGCCGGCGACTACGGCATCGTCGTGCTGCCAGGGCTGTTCGGCGCGGACCACTTCCGCTTCTCGAGCGGCCAGGCCGAGGAGCCGCCGCTGCGCGCCATCGGCCACGAGCTCGCCGGCCTGTCGCGCGTGCAGGCGCGGTGGTACCAGGGCGTCCAGGGCGATCCCGGCGTCGTGCTGGGGCGCGTGGTCGCGGTGTACGGCGACGCGCTGGTCGAGTGGAACCTCGCCGACGACAGCATGCCGGCGGTGCCGCTGACCAACGCGCACGGCCTCGCGCTGGGCCAGTTCTTCCTCGACGGCCAGGGCTATCCGTTGTTCGGCGACTACGCCGACGTCGCGGTGCTCGACGAGAGCAACCTGCTGCTGTTCCAGGGCCCCATCGAGGCCGGCGCGACGTCCACGGGTGCAGTGGTCGGTCACGACCTCGCGCCGTACTACGACTTCAACACCGCCCTGCCGATGCTCGCGATCGGCACCGACGCCGGCGTCGAGCTGTTCCCCGGCGTCTTGCCGGGCGATACCGTCACGAGCGCGGGCACTTCGTCGTTGCCGCTGGCGCCGGTGCTGACCCTCGCGACCGATCCGATGGGCTGGGGCCTGCTCGCCACCGACGGCACGATGGTCGCGTCGCTGCTGGGTGACGACACCTTCTTCGTCACCGCCGAAGGCCTGGCCAACCCCAACGAGTTCCGCTTCGCGGACTTCGACGCCGACTTCTACTTCGACACCGTCGTGTTGGACTCGATGCGTACGCGGACCGCGGCCGCCGCGGCCTACAACACCGCGTCGAACACGTTCATGCTGCTGGGCAACCCGGCGCCGCTGGGGCCCGAGATCGCCGACGTCGGGTTCCTGACCGACCAGAGCGGCCAGGAGGCGCGCCCGCCCGAGATCTTCTTGTACTTCGAGGACACCGAGCAGGGCATCGGCACCGTCATCGGCCTGCAAGGGAGCTACCTGTGATCGCAGCCTGCGTCGTCGCCATCGCGCTGGGTGGGGCCGCGCGACACCAGGATCCCGCCGCGGCCGCGCCCGAGGTCACTGCGCAGGGCGACGTCATGACCGAGGCACAGTCGCTGTACGAGGCGGGTCTGGCGAGCTACGAGACCTTCGACTACGCGACCGCGATCACGAAGTGGACGGCGGCCTACGGCATGTTGCCGCGCACGGCCGAGACCGCCGCCACGCGCAACTCGCTGGTCTACAACATCGCGCGCGCGCAGGAGCGGGCGTTCGAACAAGACGGCGACGTCGCGCGACTGCGCCGCGCGATCGCGCTGCTGCAGCGCTACATCGAGGACGCCGAGGCCGGCGGTGACCCCGATGCCGTCGCCGCCGACGTCGGCGAGGCGCGCACGCGCATCGGCGAGCTGCAGGTGCGGATCGACGAGGCCGAGGCCAAGACCAAGGCCGGGCAGAAGCCCAAGCCGCAGCCGACGCAGACCGATCGCGGGCGCAAGCCCGGCAGCGGCTTGATCGGCGCCGGTGCCACGGCGCTGGTACTCGGCGCGGGCACGCTCGCCGGCGGCGTGGCGGCGGGTGCGTCGATGGCGTCCAAAGCCGAAGACAAGCTCCCCGGGCTCGACAGCCTCGGTGACGAGAGCGAGCGCCAGCAGGTCCTGCGCGACGGTCGTCGCGGCGATGCGCTCGTGATCGGCGCGGCGGTGGCCGGCGGTGTCGTCGCGGTCACGGGCGCCGTGTTGATCGCCGTGGGCGCGAAGCGGCGCAGCAAGGCCAGCCGCCGCAGCGCGTGGCTGCCGATGCCGACGCGCCACGGTGGCGCGCTGACGTGGACGGTCCACTTCTGACGCCGGAGCCCGCGATGAGCACCGCGACCGATCTCGTCCGCAAGCAGCCCAAGCAGGCGCGCGCCCAGGCCACGGTCGAGGCGATCCTCACCGCGACCGCCGAGGTGTTGACCGAGCAGGGCTACGAGGCTGCGACGACCAACGCGATCGCCCGCCGCGCCGGCGTCAGCATCGGCTCGCTGTACCAGTACTTCCCGCACAAGGAAGCCCTGGTGATGGCGCTGTGCGACCGCCACATGCAGCAGATGACCGCGCTCATCATCGGCGAGGTCGCGGCGATGCGCGGCCTGCCGCTGAGCGACGCGGTGCGGGCACTCATCCGCACGCTGCTGCGCGCCCACAACGTCGAGCCCAAGCTCCACCGCGTGCTCATCGAGCAGGTGCCGCGGGTTGCCGGGTTCGAGCGCATCGGCCAGGTCGATCGCATGATCGTCGAGCTCATCCGCAGCGAGCTCGAGCGTCGCCGCGAGGCGCTGCGACCCTCGAACCTCGAGCTCGCAGGCTTCATCCTCGTGCACAGCGTGCAGGCGATCACCCACGCCGCGATCCTCGACCGCCCCGACGCGCTGCGCGACGAGGCATTGTGCGAAGAGACCGCCGCGCTGGTGCTGCGCTACCTGCTGACCGACCCGCCGTGAGCGTGTCGGCCGTGCCTCAGCCGAGCACGGTGTGCAACATCTCCGCGAAGGCCTGGCACGCGTCGACGGTGGTGAAGACGCCGACCACGCGGTGGTTGTCGACGACGATGGCCGAGCCGTACTTGTGCCGCGCCATCTCCTTCACCACCTCGTCGAGCGGGGTCTCCGGCGTGACGGTGTAGACGTTGTCGGTCATCGCGTCCTCGACCCGTACCTTCGCCGGGTCGACGTCGCGCAAGGTCTCGACCAGGTGCAGGTCGCCGTCGGAGAGCACGCCGACGAGGGTCTCGGCCTTGAGCACCGGCAGGTGGCGGATCCTGTACTTGCGCATGACCTCGTGCGCGTGCGCCATGGTCTGGTCGAAGCCGATCGTGTGCGGCGACGTCGTCATGAACTTGCGGATCTCGGGGATGGCGCGGTGCTTCGACATGAGCGGGACTGACAGTGCACCGGTCGTGCCACGCGCAACCCACCGCCGCAGGCCGATCCGCGTTGCGCGCCCGCGCACGATCTTCCGGCTCTCGCACGCTTTGCGGGCTCGCGCTTCACGGAGGGTTTACCGGCGCGACCGAACCCCCCGGGCCGCTCGGCCGTCGATTGCACTCGGGAGCCGAGCGCTCCCGGAGCGAGCGAGACGACCATGCGCATCGATGTCGAGACCTTCCTGACGCTGACCGTGCTCATGGGCACTGGCGTCGCGGTGGGCGTCGGCGTGATGTCCGTACGCAACCGCGAGCGCGAACGATCCGAGGCCGCGCAGGTGCAGACGGTCGAGGCGGCGCAGCCGCCCACCGCGACCGCGACGGTGACGGCGGTCGAGCCCGCGCCCGCGCCGGCGCCTGCGACATCGGTCGCGACCGCACCGTCGGCGGTGGAGCTCGAGCCGCCGTTGGTGCCCGACCCCGAGCCGGCGGTGCCGGTCCACACAGCTGGCCCCGACGTCGAGGGCTGAGCGACCGACGTCAGCGCGCGTGCATGAACAGCGCGGTGTAGACCGGCCGCACCGACGGGTCGGCCGGTCCTTCGCCCGTGATCTCCGTGCTCGGGAGATCGAGCGTGCGCCCGTCCACGACCATGCGTTTGGATGATCCGCCGTCGAGGTTCACTACCTCGGTGCATCCCAGCGCGCCCAGCAGCGCGCCGACCTCGCTCAAGGTCATGCCCAGCGCGCGCTCGAAGTTGCGGCCGTCGACCGCAGCGAACACCAGCGTGTCCCCGCACAGCCCCACCGCCAGCCGCGGCAGCAGGTTGAGATCTCCGGTCTCGTCCTGCGAGAAGGTGATGGGCGGCGCGCTGTCCCAGAAGTCCTCCGCGCGCAGATCGAGCAGCGGCTGATCCGCGAGCCGCAGGCACGGGCCGCCGGCCATCGCAGTGCGGACGGCTCCGGGCAGGCGCCACCGCACGGTGTCGCCGGGCTCGAGCGCCAGCGGCTCGCGGGTCGTGACGACCGCGCCCAGCAGCGGCACCGCCAGGTGGCGGCCACGCGCGAGCACGCGGTCTCCGACGATCGCGATCGCGTCGCGGTCGGGACCGATGCGGCCGTGGGCGCGGTTGTGCACGGTCGCGACGGTGTGCACGACGCCGCGCGCGTCGGTGAGCGTCGCGCCCACGGCGGTCACGCGATCGATGCGCGCGCGGCCATCGGCGTCGATCACCAGCGCGCCGCGACCGAACACCGGCGGCGTGACGACCTCGCCGTCGGCGACCACGAGGCCCACGGGATCGTGACGCTGCGACGGCGGCTCGATGTCGGGCTCGGAGTACAGGAAGAAGCCGCCCGAGGTCGCCGCGAGCGCGCCAGCGCGCGCGACGGTGTCGGCGAACGCGAGTCCGCGCGCGACGTCCTCGCGGCAGTCGACCGCGTCGATGCGGACGCGCCGCGGGTCGACCCGCAGCAGGTTGACGTGGGTCGGGCCCTCGCGGAAGTCGCCGCCGAGCTCGGCGCGGGCGAGCCCGTCGCCGATCGTGTGCCAGCGCAGCGAGGCGAGCGCGTCGTGACGCGCGCGTGCGCCTGCGAGGTGGCGGTGGGCCAGGCGGCAGCCGATCGAGTAGTAGAAGTCCGCCAGCGCGCGTACGCGCGAGGCGTGGGGCCGCGCGGCCGCGAGGATGCCTGCGAGTCGGTGGCGCAGGCCGACCTGCAGTACGCGCGCCTCGACCTGGTCGCGCGCGCCGAGGAAATCGTCGACCGCGAGCACGCGCCGCACGAACAGCTCGGCCTGGGCCGCGTCGACGTCCTCGCGCAGCGAGGCCGCGACCTGCTCGCGTGCGGGCATGGTCGTGTCGCGCGCGAGCGCTGCGAAGTCCGCCGACCACGGTCGCTCGGCTGGCGCCGGTGGGCCGCCGCGGGGGTGGGGCACGGCGAAGGCATCGAGCACCGCGGCGGTCGCGACGTCGGCGATGCGCGGCGTGGCCGCGACGCACGCGTCGATCCACGTCAGGGATTGGCCTTGCGCCACGCCTCGACCTCCTCGATGGCGCCCGCGTCGACGGTCGCGAGCTGGCGCAGGATCTCGACCGCCGCCGCGGCCTCTCGATGCGCGCGTTCGCGATCGGGCGGCGTCGCCTTGGTCGCGAGCAGTGCCCGCGCCAGCGCGAAGCGGGCGTCGGCGAGCGGCTCGCGACCGCCGTCGCTGCGACCGAGCGCGGCGACGGCGAGCTCTGCATGCGCGACGGCCTCGTCGCCGCGGCCGAGCTCGCGCAGCACGTTGGCCATCAGTGTCTCGGCCAGCCCGACCTTGGGGTGATCACTGCCCAGGGCGCGGCGGCGCACCGCGAGGCTGTGCTCCGCCAGCGGCAGCGCCTCGGCGTCGCGATCGAGCTCCACCAGCACGGTTGCGAGCGAGCCCGAGGACTGCGCGCTGGGTAGGGTGTCGCGACCCACGGCGGTGTCGACGATCGCCAGCGCCTGCGCAAACCCGGCGGCGGCGGCCTCGAGGTCGTCGCTCGCGTCGTCGCACATCGCCAGGTTCGCGACGGCGGTCGCGTACTCGGGGTGACGCTCGCCGTAGTGCTTGCGCGCGATGTCCAGCTGGCGCAGCGCAGCGTCGCGCGCCTCGGTGGTGCGACCGAGCTCGCGCAGCACGCCGGCGATGTTGTGCAGCGATGTCGCGTTGAGCGGGTGGTCGGTCCCCATCGCGGCCTCGCGGATGGCCAGGGCCGCGCGCATGTGCACGAGCGCCTCCTCGTCGCGCCCCGCCTCGGCCAAGGCGCTGCCGAGGTTGTCGTGGCTCGCGGCCGCGGACGGGTGCATCGGGCCGTACTCGCGCTCGACCAGGGCCAGCGCATGCTGCAGCGCCGCGATCGCGTCGGCGGTGCGGCCCTGCATCGCGAGCAGCTCGCCCAGGGTGCCGTAGGCCGCGCCGAGGCTCTCGTGGTCGTCGCCGACCGCGGCGCGCCGGATCTCGACCGAGGCACGAACGTGTCGCTCGGCGCGCTCGAGATCGCCGTGTTGCAGGTACGCGATGCCGAGCGAGCGCTCGAGTTCGGCGCCGAGCTCGACGTCGCCGCCCATGCGCTCGAGCGCGCCCTTGCCGTGGGCGTACCAGCGATCGGCCTCGACGATCGGTCGCGTCGGATCCGTGCCGATCCAGATCAGCCCGATCGACGCGCGCACGACCACCTCCGCGTCGCCACTGGCGAGCGCGGCCGAGAGCGCCTCGTGGTAGCCGCGCTCGGCCGCCACCAGATCGCCCTGCAGGTCGTGCGAAACCGCGATCAGCTCGCGCGCGACCGCCTCGCCGCGGCCGTAGCCGGCGGCCTTGGCCCGCGCCGCCAGCGAGGTCGCGATCTCGCGCGAGTCGGTCAGCCGTGCGGCGTCGCCGAGCACGCGCGCGCGCGCCAGCTCGAGGTCGAGCTCGCGCCGTGCCTCGGGATCGACCTGGCCGTCGGCCGCGCTCTCGCGCGCCATCAGCCGCTCGAGGTCGGAGCACACGTCGAGCTCCGGCAGGCGATCCGCGGCGTCGACTGCATGCTCGAGCGTGGCTTCGTCCGCGCCCGCGAGTAGCTCGGTCAACGCGCGAAGGGCATCGCGCCGGCGCTCGAGACAGGTCATCTGCAACGCCAACACCGCCTGCGGTCGCGCGCCCTCGACCTCGTCCCGGCACGCCTGGGTCTGCAGCGCGAGCCAGTGCTCGACGTAGGGGTCGAGCTTGCGCGCGACGGCGTCGAGGCCGTCGTCGGCCCACGCCTTGCCGGTGACGACGAAGCGTTGACGGATGCGTTCGCGCTGCTCGTCGTCCCAGACGCCCACGAGCTTCTCGCGCACGTCCTGGCAGTACGGCGCAACCCGGGGTTGCTCGCGCTCGTACACCAGCGTCGCGACGCCGACTGCCGCCGCGGGGACCCCCACGAGCGCGGCCTGCCGCCAGCGGCGCCACGGATCGCGTACCAGCGCCTGCAGCAGCGCTTCCATCGACGGGTGGCGATCCGGCTTCACCGCGAGCCCGCGCAGCAACGCGCGCCGTACCCACCGCGGCACCGGTGAGCGCGGCGAGGGGCCGCACGTTGCCCTTGCTGACGTTGGCGATGAGCTCGGCCAGCACGCGGCCGGCGAACGGGCGCTCGCCGAACAGGCCCTCGAACAGCGCGACGCAGTAGCTGAACTGATCGGTGAGCGCGTCGCTGCGCTCACCCGCGAGCTGCTTCGGGTGCCATGTACGCCGGCGTGCCGACCAGCGCGCCGGTCTGCGTCAGCGCCAGGCCCAGCACGCGCGAGCTCGAGGTCGTGCTGACCGCGGCGAAGGCGTCGGCGCCGGCGGCCGGGCGCGCGAGGCCGAAGTCGGTCACGAGCACGCGGCCGTCCTTGCCCAGCAGCACGTTGTCGGGCTTGAAGTCGCGGTGGACCAGGCCGGTTGCGGCGCGGCCGCGAGCCCGCGACCAGCCGCAAGCAGCACCGTCATGACCTCGCGCCAGCTGCGACGACGCTCGCGCAACCACGCCGACAGCGTCGAGCCGTCGATGAACTCCATCGCGACGAAGACCTGACCGTCGATCGTACCGACGTCGTGGACCGTGATGACGTTGGCGTGCGACAGCTTGGCCATCGCCTGGGCCTCGCGCAGCAGACGCGCGCGTTGGTCGGCGAGCTCCTTGGGCCCCGAGCCCCCGGGTGCGCCGCGCAGGAGCTTGATCGCGACCTTGCGGTCGAGCTCGATCGTAGGCCGCGAACACCACGGCCTATGCCGCCGGCGCCGACCCGCGAGAGCACGACGTAGCGGCCGAGCTTCGCGCCCTCGCCCAGGCCCGCGACGAAGGCATCGTCGTGGCGCGAGCCCTTGCTCATCGGCGAGGTCTCGACCAGGGTCTGGCCGCTGCCGAAGGTGCCGGCGTCGGGTTCGACCGGCAGCTGGAAGATGCGCGCGAGCTCGGCGACCACCTGCATGCACGCTGGACACCCGTCGAGGCGTCGCTCGATGGCCACACGCAGCCGGTCGTCGACTTCGCCGCGCACGAAGTCGACGACCACGTTCTCCTCGGGGAGTACATGCGCGGGCCACCCGACGGTGCCACGGACCGCCGCAGGCAAGTCGCTGCGGCCGGCAAGTCGCCCAACCGACCGCGCGCTGCGAACGCGCCATGCTGGTGCCACGATGGTGTTCGAGGGCTGGGGGCGTGGTACTCCGCGCCGCGTGTGCGGCGTCGTTGCTGGATGGTTGGCTGCGTGCGGCGATGACGGCGGCGAGGCCGACGCCGCGGGTCGGCGAGGAGTGCCGCGAGGAAGGCCTACTGCGGTGCGGCATTCGCGCGACGCCGCGGGACGCGCAGGACACCATCGTGCGCTGCGATCACGGCAGCTGGACCGACAGCACTCGCGTGCGGCAGCGGTGAGGCCTGCGACGACGTGCCCGAGCGCGGCGCGGTGTCGTGCTCGATGGTCAACGACCTGGTGATCTACGGCGATCTGAACCAGCCCCGCGAGGCCGCCGGCGCGCAGGCGTGTTCGCTCGATCGCGACTTCCCGCTCCACTGCGAGGGCGGGCCTGGGCGCTGCAGACCAACTGCACCGCCGAGGTCATGCGCTGCGGCTATCTCGAGGGCGGCGACGAGGCTGCAGCGAAGGCCTCGGGTTGCGTCGTGTGCCTGTGATCGCCGCGGGCCTGCGCGACCAGCCAGGCGTCGATGCGTGCGGCCTCGAGCTGGTAGCGTCCGCCCAGCGCGTGGTAGCGCGCGCTCGCGCGGGTCGCCAACGCGACCGCCTGGGCCGGCCGTTCGCCCGCGCCAGCAGCTGCGCCAGTCTGAACTGCGCCGCGGCGGCGATGCTGGCATCGACGACGCCGTCGCCGGCCATCGCGACGGCGCGGCGCAACAGCGGCTCGGCCTCGTCGACGCGATCGAGCGCCAGTAGATCGAGCGCGACATTGGTGATGGGGTACGCGGCGTAGGGATGCCGCCCGTCGACCTGGTCCCAGATCGCGAGCGCGCGGCGGTGCAGCGTCAACGCGGTCTCGAGCTGACCGCGCTCGCGCTCGAGCTCGCCGAGGTTGCTGAGGCTGAAGGCCAGGTCGGGGTGCTCGGGGCCCAGACGCGCGCGCTTGAGCTCGATCGATCTGCTGCAGCGCGGCGATGCCCTCGTCGGTGCGACCGAGCCGATGCAGCGCGAGGCCAGGGTTGGTCAGGGCCGCGGCGTACAGCGGGTGCTCGCGGCCGACCGAACGCTCGAGCAGCTCGCGCGCGCGCCGGTGGTAGGTGTCGGCGGCGGCGAAGTGGCCCAGGTCGTACTCGACGTTGCCGAGGTTCACCAGCACCGTCGCGACCGTGGGATGCTCCGGGCCCAGCTGTTCGATCATCACCGCGACCGCGCGCTCGAGCGCGGCGGCCGCGTCGGCGATGCGGTTCTGTCGCGCGCGCACGTTGCCGAGGTTGTTGTAGGCGTTGGCCAGCTCCTGGCGCTCGCCCGCGCGGTGGTGCCGTCGAGCTCGGCGACCACGCCCTCGTAGGCCGCCGCGGCGCTGGCGTGGTCGCCGGCGCGGAAGTGCATCGCGCCGATCTGGTTGGGTTGGCGAAAGCAGCGCCCGCTCGCGTGGGCTCGCGTCGAAGCGTGACGCAGCGCGAAGCTGGCGAAGTGCCCCACGCGATCGATGTGCTCCGCGTCGTACCACAGCCGCAGCTGGCTCCACCAGCTGGTCGCGTCGCCGGCGACCGCGACCGCGAGCTCGAGGTACGCGGTGGTGGCGAAGTCGCCCGGCGTCATGCGCGACAGATCCACGCCGAGGTCCTGCCAACGCAGGTTGGCGAAGCACTGCGGCGGATCGCAGCGCGAGGTGAACTGCAGGTGGTGCGTGCCCGCGTAGGGCTTGGTGTCGACGACCTCGAGCACCGGGATCGAGAAGCCGTGCGGCCGCGCGTCGGCGAACACCACGACCTCGGCCACCGGCGGCGGCGCGGTGTGGACCGACGCGACGTTGCTGGCGTGACGTCGCCCCGCGGTGTCGGTGGCCCATAGCCGCGCGAACACGGCCTGCTCGGGCGCGTGACCGTCGGTGATGGTCGCGCGCACTGGATCGGCGCCGCCGGTGCGCGGCAACAGGAAGTGGCCCAGCTCGGGGTTGTCCGCGCGCGTGAACACGCGGCAGGCGTCGCTGCGCGTCAGCACGTCGTGCTCGCTGGGCCCGACCACGAGCTCGTAGTCCCGCAGCGCATCGGCCTCGCCCTGGGCGCTCCAGGCCCAGCGGATCGTGTTGGGCGTGGCCCACTGCGCGTGCAGCTCGCCGACCTGCACCGCGGCCGCGGGATCGGAGGCGTCGTACGCGGCCGGGCGCTGCCACCACAACGCGCCCGCGACCATCACCACCAGGCCCGACAGCAGCAGCGGTGCGCGCCAGCGTCGTCGCGTCGGTCGCAGTGCGTCGACGAACGCGCGCGGGTCGGCAACGCGCGCCGCGGGATCGCGCTGCAGCGGGCGCGGCAGCACCGCGCGGACCGCCGCGGGCGCCTCGGGCGGCTCGTAGCTGCCGTGCAACACCGCCGCGCGCGTGGCCGCGAGGTCGGGCCCCGCGAACGGCCGCCGCCCCGCGAGCGCCTCGTGCAGCGTCACCGCCAGGCCCCACTGATCGGCGCGCGCGTCGACGTCGGCGCCGAGGAACTGCTCCGGAGCCATGTACGCCGGCGTGCCCAGCAATGCGCCGGTCTGCGTCAGCTCGCTCGACGACGGCAGCGCGCTCGGCTCGGCGCGGGGATCGGCGTCCGCGAACGCGAGCCCGAAGTCGACCACGCGCGCGCGACCGTCGTCGCCCACGAGCACGTTGTCGGGCTTGAAGTCGCGGTGCACGATGCCGGCGCCGTGCGCCGCCGCGAGCCCGGCGGCGGCGCCGAGGAACATCGCGAGGATCGCTTCGGCGCTGCGCGGCTCGTCGCGCAACCACTGGCTGAGGCTGCAGCCGCGCACCCACTCCATCGCGACGAAGCAGCGGCCGTCGTGCTGACCCACGTCGTAGACCGGCACGACGTGGGCATGGGACAGCCGCGCGAGCGCCTGGGCCTCGCGCTGCAATCGCGGACCGGCGTTGAGTCCCCGCGCGCGCGGGTGCAGCAGCTTGATGGCGACCGCACGATCGAGCTGCGCATCCCAGGCGCCCAGCACCACGCCCATGCCGCCGCTGCCGATGCGCTCGAGCACGACGTAGCGGCCGACGCGGCGCGGCAGCGGCGACGGCGTCCCTGCCAGCGGCTCGTCGCCGGTCGACGGCACCGTGGCGTCTTCGGTGGTCGGCAGCGCGAGGGTCTGCAGGTCGTCCCGCGCGGCGAGCGAAGCGTTGGGCACGGGGCAGGCTGAGACCCGCGGTCCCGCAGCTCGATTCAAGCGCCCCGCTGCGGCCCCGACGGCGGGTGCTGCTGCGCATGGCGGCGCGGCCGCGCGGCGCCCGGATTGTCCCCTGGCGGTCGTCTGGGCTACCTTCGTTACCGTGGACGATGGCGCAGGCCTCGTGCAGGAGTTCCTCGCCGCCGTGCCCGCGGGCGTCCGGCCCGCCTTCGAAAGCGACGAGGACCTCGGCGCCCGGCTGACCGCGATCCTCGAGGAGGCCAAGGCCGCGCTGGGATCGTTCGCCGCGCCCGACCGCGGCTTCGCGGCGCACCTGGGCGGCCTGATGCCCGAGGGCGCGGGGCCCGAGCTGCTCGGTCGGCTGCGCGCCGCCGATCTCTACCTCGCCTACGGCTGCGCCGCGGGCGAGACCGTCGCGCTCGAGGCGTTCGAGGCCGAGTTCGGTCGCGACATCGACCTCGCGATCGCGCGCTCGGGCAACGTCAACCTGGGCAAGGACGAGTTCCGCCAGCTGGTGCGCAACAAGCTCTTCGTCGCCGCGCCCGGGCGCCGGCCCAAGATCGCCGACTACGCCGGGCGTGGTGATCTGCGCAGCTGGGTACGCGTCACGGCGCTGCGGATGATCGTCGATCTCGTGCGCCAACACGCCGGCGATCGCGAGGTCTCGCTCGAGGCCGACGCGCTGGGCTCGATCCCCTCCCCGGGCGACGACCCGGAGCTCGACTACATCCAGCGGGTCTACAAGTCCGAGTTCAAAGAGGCGCTGACGACCGCGTTCTCGCGGCTGTCCCCGCGCGAACGCAACCTGCTGCGCCACCAGGTGCTGCACGGGCTCAACATCGATCAGGTCGGCGCGCTCTACCACGTCCACCGCACCACCGCGTTTCGCTGGATCGAGAAGGCCCGGCGTGCGCTCCTGCAGCACGCCCGCGACGCGCTCAAGCAGCGGCTGCTGGTCGCCAGCGGCGAGTTCATGAGCATCATGCGCGTGGTCCAGGGCGACCTCGAGGTCAGCGTGCGCCGACTGCTGGTCTCCGACATCGAGGTCGAGCCGCCCGAGCCCTGATCGGCGGACTCGCGCCTACCGACGACGCGGCAGCGCGGCGGCCATGCGGCGCACGCCCTCGACCAGCCGCGCGGGCCCGTGGGCGCAGAAACCCACGCGCGCGTGCGGGCAGCTGCGGCCGTCGAACGCGAACGCCGTGCCGGGCGCGAACAGCACCTGCTTCGCGCGCGCGCGCGCGGCCCAGGCGTCGACGTCGATGCGCGGGTCGACGTCGAGCCACAGCGCCATGCCGCCGCCGGGCACGGAGAACGAGACCGCACCGCCGAGCTCGCGGCGCAAGGCCTCGACCATGACCTCGCGGCGCTCGGCGTGCTCGCGCCGCATGCGACGCACGTGACGCTGGACCAGGCCATCCTCGAGCAGCTCGGCGAGCGCAGCCTCGAGCGCGGCGTCGCCCTGGCGGTCGCAGAGCTCGCGCAGCGCCACGAGTTCGCGCAGCAGCGGTCGCGGCGCGACCGCGCAGCCCAGGCGCAGGCCGGGTGCGAGCACCTTCGAGAGCGTCGCGACGTAGACCACCACGCCATCGCGATCGACGCTGGCCCGCGGCGCGACCGGGCGCCCGCGGTAGTGGAACTCGTGATCGTAGTCGTCCTCGACGATGGCGAAGCGGTGACGCTCGGCCAGCTCGAGCAGCACCATGCGCCGCTGCGGCGCGAGCGTGGCGAGGCTGGGGAACTGGTGGTGCGGCGTGACATAGACCGCCGCGAGCCTGCGCCGGGCCGCGGTGGCCGCGAGCAGATCGGTGCGCATGCCGTCGGCGTCGACCTCGATCGGCACCAGCTCCGCGCCCGCGGCCGCGAACGCGTCCCACGCCGGGCGGTAGCCCAGGGCCTCCACCGCGACGACGCTGCCTGGGCGCACCAGCGCGCGCGCGATCAGGTCGATCGCCATCTGGCTGCCGCGCGTGATCACGAGATCGTCGGCGGTGCACGCGATCGCGCGGGTGCCCGCGAGCATGCGCGCGAACGCGTCGCGCAGGCGCGGCAGGCCCTGGGGATCGCGGTAGCCCAGCAGGCTGCCGTCACGCAGCGCGCGACGGTACGCGCGCGCGACGGCCTCGCGAGGAAACGACGCCGGGTCGGGCAGGCCGGTGTGCAGGCCGATGACGCGGCGGTCGAGCACCGGTTCGTGCGAGCCCGGTGGCGCCGGCCGCAGCCGTGACGGTGGCAACGCGAAGCCGACGCGATCGGTCGCGCGCGCGCGCGGCCGTGGACGCGCGCGGCGCCTGCGCGAGCCGCTCGGCGACGAAGGTGCCGCGGCCGACGCCCGCGGTGACCCAGCCCTCGGCCAGCAGCTCGCGGTATGCCGCGACCACGGTGTTGCGGTGGAGCTCGAGCTGCGCGGCGAGCTCGCGCGTGCTCGGCAGGCGATCGCCGGCGCGCAGGCGGCCGCGCTGGACCTCGTGGGCGATGGCACGCGCGATGGCGGCGAACACCGGCACGCCCTCGGTGCGTGCGGGCAGCAGCTGCAGCGGCCAGCGGGGCATGGCAATGGTCTAGCGGTTTTTTCAGAAATGGACCATGACGATGGACCAATCGCAGACCATGGTCGCAGGCGAGATGCAGCGCTTCGAACCCACCGCGAGGACCCGTCTGCGCCGCCGACCCGGACGCGGCAGCTACGAACCCGCCGTCGTCCACGCCATCCTCGACGAGGGCCTGGTGTGCCACGTCGGCTTCACCGACGCGCACGGACCTGTGGTCCTGCCCACCGCGTATGCCCGCGACGGCGACGCGATCCTCTTGCACGGCGCGCCCGCGTCGCGGCTGATGCAGCACGCGGGCCGGCCGCTGTGCCTGACGGTGACGCTGGTCGACGGGCTCGTGCTCGCGCGCTCGGCCATGCACCACTCGATGAACTACCGCTGCGTGATGGTGTTCGGCTGCGGTGAGATCGTGACCGAGCCCGAGGCCAAGCGCGCCGCGCTCGCGCGCGTGCTCGAGCAGCTGGTGCCCGGCCGCGCCGCGCACACCCGCGCGCCCGACGACGCGGAGCTCGCCGCGACCGCGGTGCTGCGACTGCCGCTGGTCGAGGTCTCGGCGAAGATCCGCAGCGGCGGGCCGCTCGACGACGCCGCCGATCTCGCGCTGGCGCACTGGGCCGGCGAGCTGCCACTGGCGTTGCTCGCGACGCCGCCCGCGGGTGCACCCGAGCACGTGCGCGCGTGGCATCGCGGTGCGCCGGCGCGGTCGAACCTTCGAGCCCGCTCGGATCCGTGATCCTCCCGACGCACAAAGCCGCGCCCCGCGGCTGCCCGGTCGCAAACGAGGTGCTAGAAACGCGAACGTGCCGACCTCGCGTCGGTGGAGGATCCCGTGACGACGATGCGATGGATCGTGGGTCTGATGGCGGCGTCGGTGCTCGGCTGTGGCGGTGACGACGGCGGCCAGCCGGTCGCGTCGTCGTCGTCGTCGAGCGAGACCGGTGGCGGCACCGAGACCAGTGGCAGCGCCGGCACCTCGACCAGCGACGCCTCCAGCAGCGCCGACACGACCACCACCGGCGAGACCACCGGCGGCGCACAATCGTGCGCGGGCCAGGATCTGCGCGGGCTGCCGGACGCGTTCACCGAGCGCGGGCCGTGGACCGTGGGCGCGCGCACGATCGCGATCGCGGGCCGCACGGTCGAGCTCTGGTATCCCGCTGCGCCCGGCAGCGAGGCCGGCATCGAGCCGATCCGCTACGACATCCGCGAGCACCTGCCGCGCTCGGAGCAGGGCAAGATCGCCGACGCCGACAACCCGTGGCAGGACTGCGACTGCTACCGCGATCTCGCGCCCGACCCCGACTACGGCCCCTATCCCGTGGTCGTGTTCGTGCACGGCACCGCCAGCTTCCGCACGCAGTCACTGCCGCAGATGGTCCACTGGGCCAGCCGCGGCTACGTCGTAATCGCGGCCGATCACCCGGGCCTGCAGCTCGCCGATCTGCTGGCGTCAGTGTGCGGCGGTCCGACGGTCGCGCAGGATCTCGCGGCCGACATCGATGCGATGCTCGCGGCGATCCGCGGCGAGACCGACGAGCTCGCGTTCCTCGGCGATCGCCTCGACGCCACGCGCATCGGCATGGCCGGGCACTCGGCCGGCGGCGGCGCGATCGCGGGTCGGGGCGACGACGCGGCGGTGCTGATCCCGATGGCCGCCGGCGGCACCACGGCCGGCGCCGCACTGGCCTCGACCCTGGTGCTCGGCGGCACCGCGGACAGCATCGTCGCCTACGATCAGCAGCTCACCGGCTACGCGTCGTCGCCCGCACCCAAGCGCCTGGTCGGCCTCGCGGAGGCCGGTCACCTCGCGTTCTCCGAGATCTGCTCGCTGCACGACGATGCGGGCCAGAACCTGCTCGAGATCGCCGAGGCCGCGGGCGTGTGCGGGGCCCAGTTCGCGGGCTTCCTGTTCCAGTGCAGCGATGCGTTGCTGCCCGACGCCGACGCGTGGGCCATCGTCGATCATGCGACCAGCGCGGTGCTCGACGAGACCCTGCACTGCCGCGACATCGGTGCTGCGTTCGACCAGCTACCGACGCTGCTGCCCGGCGTCGCCGAGGTGCGGCAGGACTAGTCCACCGCCGACCACGGCTCGCAGCGCGCACCGCAGCGCTCGCTGAGCTCGCGGTACCACGCGACCGTGCGAGCGGTGCGATCGCCCAGCGCTGCGGTGCCCCACACCACCGCCAACACCGTGGTCGTGCCCGCATGCGTCTTGGTGCGCTGCGAGTCCTTGACCGCGTTGGCGCAGGGGCCCTCGGCGTCGTGCAGGCAAGGCAGGCCGTCGAGTCGGATCTCCTGACCCGACGCGTTGAAGACGTAGCTGGTGCCCGCGGGCGGGATCGCGATCGACAGCGGCGCACGAGCGCGATCGAGATCGACCACGCTGATCGGCAGCCCCGTGTGCAGCGACACCACGTTGCACAGATCGACCGCGAGGTTGATCGAGCCCAGGCTGCCGTCGGCCGCGGCCGCCAGCAGGTACTCCGAGGCGGGCTTGCCCCGACCCGAGGGCTTGTAGCCGCCGAAGCGCAGCAACGCGCGCACTGCCGCGCGCACCGCGTCGTCGCTCGGTGAGACACCCGAGGCCGCTGCGCCCGCGCCGGGTCGGAGCATCTCGACCAACCAGGCCGGCGAGGGCGGCAAGGCCTCGGACCAGCGGGCGACGAAACCGCCCGCGCGCATCTGTGGGTCGAGTCCAGGCTGGTGCGCGATGCGGTACGCGTCGCTCATCGACCAAGCCATACCACGGCCGCCGCCGTGCGCCGCGATCTTCCGGTTCGCGCGGCGATCAGTCATGATGCGAGGGCTTGCGCCCACGCGCTCATCGCGGGCCCCACAATGCGGCCGTTGCAGCCCTGAGCGCCGCCGTCCTGGCGGTGCTCGCATCGGGCGGCGTCGCGTGCAAGCTGCGCGAGTTCGCCTGCGAGGACGACGACGCCTGCAAGGACGGCGATGCCGCCGGCACCTGCGAGGCCAGCGGCTTCTGCAGCTTCCCCGACCTCGAGTGCGCATCGGGCCGCCGCTACGGCGAGCTGGTGGGCGACGATCTCGCGGGCACCTGCGTCGAGCTCGCGGGCTCCTCCGGCAGCGGCGACGCGTCGAGCTCGGCCGCGGTCGGCTCGAGCTCGGGCGGCATCGACCCCGCGACCGATCCCTACGGCATGTGCGAGGTCTCGAGCGATTGCAACGACGCCACCGCCGCGTGCGTGACCAACGGCATGATGCGGATGTGCGCGCCCACGTGCACCACCGAGGGGCAACCCGCGAGCGAGTGCCCGCCGCGCGGCGACGGCGACACCGCCTCGATCGCGTGCCTGTTCACCGACGCCAGCCAGACCACGCTGCGCTGCTTCATCGCGTGCACCGAGACGCTCGATTGCCCCGCAGGCATGACGTGCGCGTCGCCCGTGTGCACCTGGCCCGGGTGAGCCGCGGGCCCGCGCCGCGTCGTACGGCGGCCGCGCGGCGGCGGCTGCGGGCGTGTGCGGGGCGCATGGACGAACGCGGTCGCTTCGCGGCAAGATCCGCCCGTCCATGAGCCAGCCCACCGCTACCTGCCTCGATTCCTTCGGCGCGCGACAGACCCTCGTGGTCGGCGGCACGTCGTACGAGATCTTCCAGCTCGACGCGCTCGCGCAGGGCGGCATCGGCCACGTGCATCGCCTGCCGTTCTCGCTCAAGGTGTTGGTCGAGAACCTGCTGCGTCACGAGGACGGCGTGGCGGTGACCGCGGCCGACGTCGAGGCCGCGGCCGGCTGGGACCCCAAGGCCGAGCCCGATCACGAGATCGGCTTCCACCCCGCGCGCGTGCTGCTGCAGGACTTCACGGGTGTGCCGGTCGTGGTCGACCTGGCGGCGATGCGGCAGGCGATCGCGAAGATGGGCGGCAATCCCCAGCGCATCAATCCGCTCGCGCCGGTCGATCTGGTGATCGATCACTCGGTCCAGGTCGATCACTTCGCGCGGCCCGATGCGCTCTCGCTCAACACCCGGCTCGAGTACGAGCGCAACCGCGAGCGCTACGCGTTCTTGCGCTGGGGTCAGAATGCGCTGTCGAATTTCCGCGCCGTGCCGCCGGGCACCGGCATCTGCCACCAGGTGAACCTCGAGTACCTCGCGCGCACGGTCTGGACCAAGGCCGGCCCCGGCGGCGTGGTGCAGGCGTTCCCCGACACCGTCGTGGGCACCGACTCGCACACGACCATGGTCAACGGCCTGTCGGTGCTGGGCTGGGGCGTGGGCGGCATCGAGGCCGAGGCCGCGATGCTGGGCCAGCCGATGTCGATGCTGATCCCGCAGGTCGTCGGCTTCAAGCTGCACGGCACGCTGCCCGAGGGCGCGACCGCGACCGACCTCGTGCTGACGGTGACGCAGATGCTGCGCAAGCACGGCGTGGTCAACAAGTTCGTCGAGTTCTACGGCCCGGGCCTCGCGAGCCTGTCGCTGCCCGATCGCGCCACCATCGCCAACATGGCGCCGGAGTACGGTGCGACCTGCGGCTTCTTCCCGGTCGACGACGAGACGCTCGCGTACCTGCGCCTGACCAATCGCCCGGCGCAGAGCATCGCGTTGGTCGAGGCCTACAGCAAGGCGCAGGGCCTGTTCCGCACCGCCACGACGCCCGACCCGGTGTTCTCCAGCGCGCTCGAGCTGGACCTCGGCACCATCGAGCCCTCGCTCGCCGGCCCCAAGCGTCCGCAGGATCGCGTGGCGCTGGGCAAGGTCAGCGCGTCGTTCGGCGACACCTTGGCCAAGGAGCGCCACGGCAACGCCACGCCGCTCGAGATCGACGGCAACGAGACCACGCTCGACAACGGCGCGGTCGTGATCGCGGCGATCACCAGCTGCACCAACACCAGCAATCCCTCGGTGCTGGTCGCCGCGGGCTTGCTCGCGCGCAACGCCGTCGCCGCGGGCCTGTCGCGCAAGCCGTGGGTCAAGACCTCGCTGGCGCCGGGTTCGAAGGTCGCGACCGAATACCTGGGCAAGTCGGGCCTGCTGCCGCACCTCGAGACCCTGGGCTTCGGCGTGGTCGGCTACGGCTGCACCACCTGCATCGGCAACTCGGGGCCGCTGCCGCCCGAGGTCGCGCAGGCGGTGACCGACGGCGATCTCGTGGTCTCCGCGGTGCTTTCGGGCAACCGCAACTTCGAGGGCCGCGTGCACGCGCAGGTGCGCGCGAACTACCTCGCGTCGCCGCCGTTGGTGGTCGCATACGCGCTGGCCGGCAACGTCGGCATCGATCTGACGACCCAGCCGCTGGGCAAGGGCACCGGCGGCAAGGACGTCTACCTGAAGGACATCTGGCCCACGCCGCAGGAGGTCCGCGACACCATCCGCACCGTGATCGGTCAGTCGATGTACGCCGAGCAGTACGCCGACGTGTTCGCCGGCGACGAGGCCTGGCGCGGGCTCGCGGTGCCGCAGGGTGAGCTGTTCGCGTGGGAGGGCGACTCGACCTACGTGCGGCACCCACCGTACTTCGAGGGCATGAAGCCGCAGCCCGACGCGCTGCAGGACATCGTCGGCGCGCGCGTGCTGGCCAAGCTCGGCGATTCGATCACGACCGATCACATCTCGCCCGCGGGCAACATCTCGAAGAGCTCGCCGGCCGCGAAGTACCTGGTCGCGCGCGGTGTGAAGCCCGAGGACTTCAACAGCTACGGTGCGCGCCGCGGCAACCACGAGGTGATGATCCGCGGCACCTTCGCCAACATCCGCCTCAAGAACGCGCTGGTGCCCGGCGTCGAGGGCGGCGTCACGCGCTGCCTGACCGCCAGCGATCCCAGCGCGGTGGTCAGCATCTTCGACGCGGCCGAGGCCTACCAGGCCGCGGGCGTGCCCACGGTCGTGCTCGCCGGTAGCGAGTACGGCACCGGCAGCTCGCGCGACTGGGCCGCCAAGGGCACGATGCTGCTGGGCGTGAAGGCCGTCATCGCGAAGAGCTTCGAACGCATCCACCGCAGCAACCTGGTCGGCATGGGCGTGCTGCCGCTGTGCTTCGAAGACGGCCAGGACGCCGACTCGCTGGGCCTGACCGGCGAAGAGGTGTTCGAGATCCGCGGACTCGCGGCGGGTCTGAGCCCACGCAAGAAGCTCGACGTGCTCGCCAAGGGCAAGACCGGCGAGACGCGCTTCCAGGTGGTCTGCCGCGTCGACACGCCCAACGAGGTCGAGTACGTCAAGCACGGCGGGATCCTGCAGTACGTGCTGCGCGGCATGGCCAAGGGGTGATCGCGAGCCACCGCCAGGCTTGACCGCGGTTGCAACGTCGCCGCCGCCGCGGTCGAGAGGCACCGTGCGCCCGCGATCCGCCGCGGCGCCATCGCGATGCCGAGCCTGCAGCAGCTGCTGGACCAGACCATGTTCTTCACGGCGCTGCGCGGGCGCGGCGTGACGCCGATCGCCTTGGACGCGGAGTTCCACTCGCCCGATCCCAAGCCGCGGCGGGCGGGCCGCGACGGCGAGCTCGACGAGGTCACGGTGCGCAACAACGCGATCTGGCGCTTCCGCTGGGACCCTGCGGAGCCGGGGACCGTGCGGGACGTGACCATTCGATCGCGCGGCATGGGCATGGACTACGGCATGCCGTCGAAGGTGTACGAGCGGGTCGAGTTCCGCGGGCTGAAGGTCGAGCGGCCGGGGGAGTCGATCGATCTGTTGCTCGACCCCGCGCACATGCTGGGGGCGTGGTGGTCGCCCACGGGGTTCGTACCCGCGTTCGGGCGCGGGCTGTGGCAGCTCGAGGCACGCACGGACGCCTCGATCCTGGTGGCCTTCGGGTACCAGCTCGACGGTGGCGTCGCGCAGCCGCTGAGTCTGGCCGAGTGCGAGGCGCTGGGGGACGCGCTCGTGCCGGTGCCGGGAATGCTGCCGCCGTTGCTCGACTTCATCGCCGGCGACAACACTGCCGCGCGCGTGTGCGTGGGCTCGCTGCGGTTCGTCGTGGCGGTCGAGCTGGTGTTGTGTCGCGAGGCGAACGACTTCGTGCCGGCCGGGCTCATCGGGTTCGCGCGGATCCATCCTCACGTGATGATCTGGTCCAACGACGACAACGCGCGAATCGAGGGCACGATCGTGCTGGCGCGACCGCCCGAGGGCATGAGTCACGACGAGTCGATCATGGGCAAGCGGTTCAAGCCGCTGCTGGTGACCGACACGAACGAGGAGCACGGGTTCACGTCGTGGGTCGGGATGCCGCTGCCATTCTCCGACAACCTCTACGACTACTACGAGACCGAGCCGGTCACACGCTTCCGCGGTCGGGCGCCAGGGCCCAACGAACACCCCTTGGCGCGCACCGGAGAGTTCACCTTCGCCGATCCTCGGTTCACGCAGGAGCGGCGGATCGAGGGGGTGATCGAGCGGCGATCGTTCTGGGTCCGTGACCACCTCCCGAAGGCGCCCAAGCCCGACATCTTGCGGCAGCCCCGGCAGGGAATGTTCGACAACGTCCACATCGCGCCGCGCATGCGGCTGCTCGTCGACG
The DNA here is from genome assembly GCA_046351635.1 of Nannocystaceae bacterium. Taxonomy (GTDB): domain Bacteria; phylum Myxococcota_A; class Polyangia; order Nannocystales; family Nannocystaceae; genus Xiheibacterium. The sequence goes on from JAXLYC010000022.1 coordinate 69,797, forward strand.
GCGACCCCGACCCGGTAGTCATCGACGACAACCTGCCGATGCTCAACATGTGCTTGCACGATTGCACACACCTGCACGTGCGCTGGCCAGCGTTTCTCAATAACGAGGACTCACACAGGATGACCTTCGGGTGGGCCGATGGCCGGCCGTTCGCCCGCGCCGGTGCCCCCGCGGTGCCCGAGAACCAGACGGTGTTCGGGTCGTTGCCGGACGAGCACACGCTCCGCTATCGCGCGAGCGCGCAGGGCTGCCCCGCCGGTGAGGCCACTGTGCTGTGCCACCACGGCGTCGGCTATGCCGTCGACGTCTGGCCGGGGCTCTGGGCGAGGGTTCAGATCGGGGTCCTGCTGGAGGCGTTCGGGGACAACGCGTGGTTCGAGGACCCTCGCTCCCCCGGCGACGGCGTCGATGCCTGGGTCCTCTTCTACTTTCGGGTCATGTACATCGGCCAAGACGGACAGTGGGTGCGCCGCTCGGGCTTCGACCTCGATGAGTGTTTGAAGGTTTGCAATGAATCCGACGAATCACAGTTGCACGACGGCGCAGACCCCTGCCCGTGACGTGGCGCGGTGGGCCGTGTGGAGCTGCGCCGTGCTGCTCGTCGCGGCCGCCGTGCTGACGCTGATCGGCGACGCCGTGACGTGGCAGCCGCAGCGCCGCGAGCACATCGACGAGCTCGATGGCGTGCGCGGTGCTGGGCACGACCTACTGGTGGCCCCGGTTCTGGCAGTTCGCGTTCTTCATCCCGATCGCCATGCCGGTGCTGGGCATCATTCGCGGTCTGGCGCGTTGGCGCGAGGTATCGGTGTTGATGCTGCTGCGCCCGACGCTCGCCAGCTCGTTCATGTTTTGGCTTCCCATGCCACTGGTGTTCATCACGGTCCTCCCCGTGATCGCACTCGGACTGGCAGGGCGTCCCCACGTGTTGCGCGATGTCTCGCTCGCATTGGCGGTCGCGTTCTTCGGCGGGCTGACGGCGCTCTTCTTGCGGTGGCAGTTCGCGGTCGCGCCGCTGGCGCTCGCCGCTTGGCTCATGCTGGGCGTCATCGGGCTGCTGCTCGAGCGGAGGTTCTCGAGCACCGACGACGGAAAGCACGGGTCGTCGCCGGTGGACGTGGGCTATGCGTTGCTCGGTGTGGCGGTGATGGTCGTGCCCGTGGCGATGTCGGCGGTCGGGGGCCTCTGGATGCCCCTCGAGGCGCTGAGTGTCGCTCGTCAAGCGCAGGTGGGCTCCCAGCTCGACGATGCCTTGCGGGTGGCGGGGTTCCAGATCTTCAGCATCCTGCTCCAGGCCTACTTCCTGTTCGCTGCGATCGTGCGGCCGGTGTACCGTCCCTTCGTGGAATCGACCGCGGTCGCCCCGAGGCTGCCACGGGGCCTGCGATGGGCGTTCGCGCTGGCGCCTCTGCCCGCGGTCGTGATGCACGAGAGCATGGCGTGCCTGATCATCGTGTCGTGCGCGAGCATCGTGATCGCTGCGAGCGGCCGCGTCCGCCGGCTCGATGGCCTCGCGGCGGTGCTCGCGGTCTTCGGTGCGGTCGCGCTGGCGTTCGATCTCGGGGTCCTGCCCGCGCTGGGCTGGATCCTGCTCGCCGTCGCGTTGTCGCTGCGCGGCGCGCCGCGGTCGCTTTCCCCGGCGAGGGTGATGCGATGACGCAGACCCCGAGCCCTGCCGTACCGGCGCCGGAGCGCCGCGCCATTGCGCCGTGGGCGATGGGGTGCTGTGCTGCGCTGATCGTGCTCGCGGTCGCCTCCGTGTTGCCGCCGGTGCGCGAGGTCCTCGGCATCGCGCGTGGGGGCTCGGCGGGCGCGGTGCGGCAGGCATCCGCTACGCTCTTGTGCCTGCCAGTGTTGGGGGTCGTGCGCGCGCTCTCCCGCTGGCGCGATGCGGACCCGACGAGGTTCGTGCGCCGTGGCCTCGCTTGGTGGCTGCTGTTGTTCGCGCCGGTGCCCTCGATCTTTCTGTGGCCGCTCCTGCTCGCGGGCTGCCTCGTGCTCGTGCTGCGGCCGCACCTGCTGCGCGACGCGGTCGCGGGCGCAGCGATCGTCGTGGTCGCAGTGGTGGCGGGTGCTACCACGTGGTGGGAGCTCGCGTGGGGCACCCTGGTCGTCGGCGCGTGGCTGATCGTGAGCGCGCTCGTCGAGCTGGTGCTTCCGCGCCTGGGTCGCGGCGTTGCGGCCGCGGTCGGCATCGGGCGGGTCCTGCTCGGCAGCGCGATCCTCGGGCTCCTCCTGATGATCCCCGAGCTCGCGTGGGGCTTCTTCGTCGTCGACGAAGGCGTCTCTCGAGACGCCGTGGGTGCGATCTTGGCGCTGCGCGTGCTCGTGGCGTCTTCGTGGGTGCTCGTGCCCCTGTTCCAGCCCGTGATCGACGGCCGCGCTCCGACGCGGCTCCCGTTTGCGCTGCACCTGGCATTCGCCGGCGCGATGGCGCCGATGTTGTGGCTCTTGCCGGATCGCGGCTCGTTCACGTTCACGTTCGCCGCCATGGTCGCGGTGATCGTCGCGCTCAGTGGCTGGGCGCGGCGGCTCGACGGGTTCGCCGCGGTGCTGGTCGTCGTGAGCGCGTTCGGCCTGGCGGACCACCTTGGCGGCCCGAGCGTGTTCGCATGTTGGTCGCTCGCCGTCGCGTTGTCGCTTCGCAGCGCGCCGCGGGCTCGCGCCGCGTCCACGACATGAAACGCGAGCGCCGACGCGGTCGACGGCGTGCGCGTGCCGCCGCAGCTCGTGACGCTGGAGACCGCATTCGGGCCGCTGGCGTTGGTGCTCGCGGCGGAGGTGATGCACTGGGATCGCGAGGCCGCGCAGCGCTGGCTCGGCGCTGCGATGGCGCGCGACGAGGGCGTCGAGCTCGCGCTGCGGCAGCTGGCGCAGCAGCTCGGGGCCCCGGGCACCGAGCCACTCGAGGTGGTCGCGCGGGCGATCGACAGCGGCGCGCTGATGGTGATGGCGCTGCCACGGCGCGAGGCGGTCGTGCCGGTCCCCGCGCCGGTCGACGCGGGGGTCTTCGCGTGGGACGACGCGGTGCCGCTGTCGTCGCTGCGCGGCGCGGACCCTGCACCCGAGGCGCCCGCCGAGCCCTCGCGCCCGGGTTGCACGACGATCGCGATCGACGGCTGGGCCGAGGCGCGCTGCGTGCTCGTGCCCGGGCCGATGCACGCGGTCGCGCAGGGCGTCGCGACCGTCCGCGGCGCGCTGCTGCGCCTGCTCACCGCACCGCCGGCGCACTGGCACGTGATCGGTCACGCCGACACCCGCGGCGGGCGTGACGACAACGAGGCGCTGGCGCTCGAGCGCGCGCACTCGCTGTGGGTGTACCTGCAGGGCGATCGCGAGGGCTGGGCCGCGCACGCCTTCGCGCACGCGGACGTCGCGACGCTGCAGGCGGCGTTGTCGTGGGCGGCGGGCGCCTGCGCGCTTCCGTGCGATCCCGGACCGATCGATGGCGACTGGGGCCCGGCCACCGCGGCCGCGCTCGACGGTCTGCGCGCGCATGCGGGCATCGATCCGGCGCTGCCGCTGGGCTCGCACGACTGGGCCGCGCTGTTCGATCTCTACGACGACGACCTCGCACGACTGCTCGGCATCGAGGTTGCCGCGCTGACGCAGCGCAAGCGCGCGCTGTCGCTGGATCCGCCGCAGAGCGTCGGCGAGCGCTGGCCCGTCACCGCCGCCGCGCGCGACGCGTTCGCCTGTGCGGACAAACCCCGCGTGGAGCGGGTGCGCTGCGACGAGCCGCCGCCGTGTGCCGATGCGATCTACGACGGCACCTACGCGCGCGCGTGGCTCGACGTGCCCGACGAGGTGCGCGTCGAGCTGTTCGTGCACGCGCCGGATCTGTCCGCGATCGCCGGCGCACGCGTCACGCTCGAGCTCGCGAGCCTGGGACCGCGCGCGCAGCGGGCCGACGCGCGCGGCCTCGTGGCGCTCACGGTCCTGCGCGGCGAGCGGGTGCGGTTGTCGTCGGCCCGTCGCGCCGACGACAGCGGCGTCGTGATCGGGGTGGGTGTCCCCGAGCTCGCGCGCGCGCCCTCGCGCACGGGCTGAGCCACGGCGTCGGTGCGGCGCGAGCGGCTGCGGCAGGTGCGCTGCTGGCGGAACTCCGTTTGCCCGCCACCTGTGCGCGTCCACGCGGGGCGCGACCGTGCCCACGCGCGCGGGCGGATCCGGGCTCGTCATGGTCTTCGGATGCATCGGCGCGACAGCCCGGCGGGCGGCACGACCCACGCGACCCCGGTGCGGCCGATCGCGATCGGCCTGCATCGCGGGGCGGAGGTCGGTCGCTACGCGGTGTTGCGCGAGCTCGGCCGTGGCGGCATGGGGCGCGTCTACCTCGCTCGCGACCGGACCCTGGGTCGCGACGTCGCGCTCAAGACCCTGCTCCACCTCGACCCCGACGATCTCGACGCGGGTCAACGCATCGCGCGCGAGGCCCAGGCGCTCGCGCAGGTCCGGCACCCCAACGTCGTGCAGGTCTACGACGTCGGCGTGGTCGAGGGCACGCTGTGCATGGCGCTCGAGTACGTGCGCGGCGAGACCCTGCACGCGTGGCTGTCGCGGCCGCGACCGTTGCACGCGATCGTCTCGGCGTTCGAGCAGGCTGCGCAGGGGCTCGCGGCGGTGCACGACGCCGGCTTCGTCCACCGCGACTTCAAGCCGAGCAACGCGCTCATCGACAGCGCCGGGATCGTGCGCGTGCTCGACTTCGGGCTGGTACGGCTGCTGAGTGCGCCGTGCCGATCCGAGCGCGGCGCGGTGACCTGCTCGCTCTCGTTCGAGGTCGACCTCACGCTCTCGGGCACGGTGCTGGGCACGCCGTCGTACATGGCGCCCGAGCAGCATCGCGGCGAAGCGGTCGATGGTCGCGCGGACCAGTACGCGCTGTGCGTGGCGCTGTTCGAGGCGCTGTATGGGCACCACCCGTTCCTGCGCTCGGCCGACGACGTCGCAGCGCTCGTCCGCGCCAAGCACGACGGCTCGGTGTGGCGGAGCCTGCGACGCCGACGGGCGCGCTCGCGTTGGGTCCCGCGAGCGCTCGCGCGCGTGATCCGGCGCGGGTTGGCGCCCGATCCCGCTGCGCGCTTCGACTCGATGACGCAGCTCGCCGAGGCCCTGCGCCCGTGGACGCAGCCCCGCCGCACGCCGCGACGATTGCTGCTGGTCGGTGCCGCCGCGGCCGCAGTCGCGCTGGCGTGGATCGACGGCCTGCCGCTGGTGCGCGAGGTCCAGGCGCGCGACTGCGGCGACGAGCGCTGCGGCAGCGCCGAGGCGACGGTGGCCGGGACCTCGGCGATGCGCGAGAGCCTGGCGCAGATCCGCGTCGCCATCCGCACGCGACGGCTCGATCATGCGCTCGCCCAGCTCGAGCGGCTGCGCGAGGCCGCGACCGCGGCCGGCGCGACCGCGATCGTGGCCGAGACGTGGATGAGCACCGGCGACGTCGCGCGGCTGCAGGGCGAGTACGAGGCCGCCGCGACCGCGTACGAGCGATCCTACCTCGACGCGCTCTCGGTCCGCGGCGCCGGCCTCGAGCGGATCGCGGCGCGCGGGCTCATCGCCCACATAGAGATGGTCGGCAGCCGCATGGCGCAGCCGACCGCCGCGCTGCGCCGCGTGCCCGAGGTGACCGCGCTGCTGGCCGCGGTCGACGATCCGGTGCTGCACGCGACGCTGCACACCACCGTCGGCATGGTGCTCAACAACGACGATCGTTTCGCCGAGGCGATCGCGTCGCTCGAGCTCGCGCGCGAGCGGGTCGAGTCGGTCACGCCGGTCGATCGCGAGGAGCTGTACATCGTCCACAACGCTCTGGGGCGCTCGCACTTCATGCTCGGCCACGCCGAGGCCGCCCTGGCCCACACCCAGCTCGCGGCCGACCTGGCGACCGAGGTGCATGGGCCGCGGCACCCGGCGGTCGCGAAGATGATGGGCAACATCGGCATGCTGCACGCCACCATCGGTGACGCGGTGCGGGCGCGGACGGCCTACGCGGAGTCGATCGCGGCGACCGAGGGCGCGCTGGGGCCCGAGCATCCGAGCCTGGCGCCTGCGCTGGGCGGCATGGGCGTGCTCGCGAGCAGCGAGGGCGATCACGAGGTCGCCATCGCGTACCACGATCGCGTGATCGCAATTCACACCCGCCAGGGCCCCGCCGGGGCCGTGGCGCTCGCGCGTGCGCTCGGGAACCGTGCGGTCGATCTCGCGGCGTTGGGTCAGCTCGATCGCGCCGAGGCCGACGCGGTCCGGGCCCTGGGCATGATCGAGGACCAGCTCGGCCACGATCACACCCTGATCGCGACGCTCGCGGCGTCGCTGGGACGGATCCACCGGCAGCAGGGCCGGCTGCAGCTGGCCCTGGCCCACGCCGAGCGCGCTGCCGCGGTCGCCGACGCCACGTGGGTCGAGCCCAACGACGAGGCCGCGTCGATCTGGGTCGATCGCGCCGTGGTCCTGCGTGAGCTGGGCCTGCTCGAGGCGGCGCGCGACTCGGCCGAGCACGCGCTCACGCGCCAGGAGCAGCGCGAGGATCGCGAGAATCCCATGGCCGCGCAGGCGTTCGCCGAACGCGGCCGCGCGCGCATCGGCTTGGGCCAGACCGACGACGGCATCGCCGATCTGTCCCACGCGCTCGCGCTGATGCAGCGCAGGGCCCACGCACCCGAGGCGCTCGCGCGGCTTCGCTTCGACCTCGCGCGGGTCGTGTGGCCCGCCGACCGCGGCCTGGCGCTGACGCACGCGCGTGACGCCCTCGCCGATCTGACAGGGCGGACGACCCCGGCGGCGCGCGCACTGCAGCAGCAGCTCGCGGGCTTCGTCGAAGAGGCCGAGCGCGCCCGCCCGGTGCGGCGCAGCGGCCCCGGCGGCGCGTGAGCGGCACGCCGGATCACCGTCCGTCGTCGTCGTGCAAGGGAACCTGCGGCGTGGGTGCGGCAACGCCCCCCGGGTGACTCCGTCGCGACCCCGCTCCTTCGCCGCGTGCCTCGCGGTCGGCGTGCTCGGCGTCGCCTGCGGTTCCGCGCGCGCGCCGGGCTCGACCGGTGCGGCCAGCGTCGGCTCGGGCGCGTTCGAGACCACCGCGGGCAGCGACGCGGACACCACCGCTGCGACCGGCGACGCGAGCGACGAGGGCTCCACCGCCGGCGTCGACGCGAGCGACGACGGCACGCAGGACGGCGGCGGCGACGGCAGCGGCGACACCACCAGCGGCAGCGAGCCGCTACCGCCGATGGTGCAGCAGCAATTTCTCATCGGCTACAACGAGGCGTGGTTCGGCACCGCGTTCGGCACCGATCTCACCAGCGACTTCGACCAGGCCTACGTCGAGTCGGTCTTCGACGGCATCGTCGAAGACGGCGGTCACCTCGTGCGCGTGTGGCTGATGCCGGTGCCACAGGGCGTCACCCTGGGCGAGACCGTGCCGCAGAGCCAGGGCGTCTCGGACGAGTTGCTGGGCAACCTCGACGTGGTGCTGCACCAGGCCCGCGTGCGCGGGCTGTGGGTCTACCTCACGCTGCTCGACGCCAACACCATCACCAACCTCGGCGGCGAGCTGCAGCCGTTGCACGACTGGGGCGTCCGCGTGCTGACCAACGGCGGCGGTGAGCGCGACGCGTTCGTCGTCCACGTGCTCGAGCCCGTGCTCGACGTCGTCGATGACCACCAGGACAACCTCTTCGGCTTCGACATCGTCAACGAGATCGAGGCGGCCATCCAGCGCGGCGTGTTCGCGGACCCGGTCGCAGGCCCGCGCGAGTTCATCGCCGCGATGGCCACGGCCATCCACGGTCACAGCCCGTGGCTGCGCGTGACCTCGACCGCGGGCTGGGGCGGCGCGCAGTACGACATCAGCGGCGGCCTGTTCTCGGGCCTGGGCCTGGATTTCTACGACCTGCATGTCTACTCCGACGACGGCGTGTTCGCCGGCGCGACCGCGATGTGCCAGCGCGTGGCCCAAGACGGCGTGCCGATCTACCTCGGCGAGTTCGGTCAGTCATCCGAGCTGGTCGACGACCAGCTGCAGTTCGACGCGACCGCGTCCTTTCTCAACAACGCGCAGGCGCTGTGCTTCTCCGGCGCGTTCGCGTGGCGCTACGACTCGGCCGAGAGCTGGTGGAGCTTCGTGCGGCCCGACGGCAGCCGACGGCCGGCGGTGCAGATCATGCAGGTCTTCGGCGCGCAGCCGTAGCCGCGCAGGCGCGGCCTGATCGAACAGACGCCGCCGCGGCCTGCGATCGGCTCAGCGGCCGCGATCGCGTGCCGACCGTGCGCGAGGTCGCTGGCGGCGCTCGCGATCCGCTGCTACGGTCCGTGCATGGGGTATCGCGGGGCTGGCTGGGTGGCGTTGGCGTTGGGTGCGGTCGCGTGCGGTCCGACCGTGTCGGTGGCGGAGGGCTCGAGTTCGTCCGGTGGTGACTCCACCGGCACGGTCTCGATGTCGGCGAGCACCACCGCGAGCTCGACCGCGACATCGTCCACCGCGGTGACGACCGACGATCCCACCGCGGAAGAGGGCCCCATCGACAGCGACTTCGGTCGACTGCCGGACTTCGGCACCGTCTGTGGCAACTGCGGCGAGGTCGACGTGCTGCTGGTGGTCGACAACAGCCGCACCATGGGCGAGGAGCAACGCGCGCTCGCCCGCGCGATGGTCGGTTGGGTCGGTCAGGTCCTGGTCGAAGAGGAGAACTACGACGTCCAGGTGATGGTCACGACCACGGACATGGGCAACCCGGTGTGCACACCGTTTCAGCACCCGGGCTACGAACCGGCCGAGGGTGCGCCGGTGGCCACGGGCTGCAACAGCCGCATCGACGACTTCGTGGGTCTCGGTCCCGATCCGCTGCAGATGCCCGAGGTCTGCACCGCGGTGTGCCCGGCCGACGTCACGCCCGCGGATCCGTTCGTCGCGTTCGGTCGCAACGGCACCAACGTGCCTGAGGTCCCCGACGCAGATGTCGATGGCGACGGCGTGCTCGACTCACCGGTCGCGCAGGCGCTGGGTTGCCTGGTGCCGCAAGGCATCGACGGTTGCGGCTACGAGTCTCCGCTCGAGGCGATGCTGCAGGCGCTCAATCCCGACGCGCCGTGGAACGGCGGCGACCGCCCGTTCCTGCGACCCAGCGCGGCGCTGGTGATCATCGTGCTCACCGACGAGTCGGATTGCTCGATCGACGACTTCTCCATCATGGAAGATCCCGCGTGGTGGAACACCAATCCCGGCACCGGCCTGCCGGCGCCGAGCTCCGCGCTGTGTTGGAACGCGGGCGTGAGCTGCGACGGACCCGACGCCGACGGCGTCTTCAGCAACTGCGCGGTGGCCACCGGGACGCCGCTCGAGGAGGTCAGCCGCTACACCGACTACCTGCGCGGTCAGCTCGTCGACGTGCAGCACAAGCCCATCGAGTTCTTCGCCATCAACGGCGTGCCGGCGGTGACCGACTACGACGACACCCCGCCGTACGCGCCCATCGCCGGCGGCGAACTCGACTTGCTCGTGCGGCAGTGGCGAGACGGACCCTACCCCAGCGGCGACATCCTGCCCGACGACGTCGATGCCGGCGTGACCGCGCAGGACAAGACCTTCGAGCTCGGCATCGGCCCGTCGTGTACGGGCCAGACGATGTCGGGCGAGTTCACCGGCCAGGCGGTGCCCAACCTGCGCCTGCTCGAGGTGTGCCACGCGCTCGACGACGACGCGCGCGGTCAGCCGCACTGCTTCGTCGACTCGGTCTGCAGCGAGTCCTACGCCCCCATCCTCAACACGGTGTGGGGACGCATGCAGAGCCTGTGAGCGTCCCTCACGGTGCGAACTTGGCGACCGTGAGGTGGTTGCCGTCGCCGAGGTAGGGCACCGCGGCGACCCAGATCGCGTCCTGGGCGTCGATCCCGAGGCGCTTGACGTAGCCGAGGTCGCCCTGGGCGCTGACCGACCACAGCGCCAAGGTGCCGTCGGGCGTCATCTTGCGCAGCACCGACTCCTGCGTGGCGGAGTCGTGGAACGCCATCACCACCGAGCCGGTCGAGTCGATCGCGAGTGCGATCTCCGAGTCGGACCCGGGCGTGTTGACCCACGCCACATCGAAGGCCATGTCGAGGCGGATGACGCGGTAGTTGGGGTAGCTGTCGGTCGCGACGATGGTGCCATCGACCGGCGACGCGGCGATGTCGTAGAACGCTTCGATGCCGGGGTACGTGTACGTGCCCGCGAGGTTGCCCGCCTCGGTGAATCGCGCGACGTGGGCCGTGTACGTGTTGTCGGCGATGGTCCGGCGCGTGCCCGAGGTCACGACCGAGTCGTTGATGCCGCGCTCGAGCGAGTAGTAGGCGAAGTCGAAGCTGGCGTTGTCCGGCGGTGTCGCGGTCCACGTCGGCGCGTCACCGGGCGTCGGGCTGGTCGCGGGGAACAGCGACAGCGCCTCGTAGTCGAGCGTCGCGTAGGTACCGTCGTCGGCCGCGGCCGCGATGCCGTAGTAGCCCGACAGCCGGCCGTCCTCGCAGATCGCGGTCAGGTCGCCGTCGGGCGAGATGATGTAGTTGCAGCCGCTGGCGGACAAGAGCCAGTCGTCGCCGCGCAGGGTCGCCTCGCGCACCGGCGTCGTGGGCAACAGCAGGGTGTCGAACGACTGCACCAGCGCGGCGTTGCTGTCGAGCTCGACCAACGCGACGGAGTCGTCGTTGCAGTAGCCGGTTGCGCCCACGAGCACGTTGCCGTTGTCGCGGAACGAGATCGGTGTGAGAAAGACGCCGTCGCAGAAGCTGCCCGGGCCGTAGTCGTAGGTCGCGAGCAACGAGCCCGAGGTGACGCAGTCGAGGTTGCAACCCGAGCCGTTCTGGTTGTCTTCGCCGTTGTCGCAGTCCTCGGAGCCGTTGACCGTGCCGTCACCGCAGTGGGGTCCCAACGCGCTGCAGTCCGACTCGCAGCCGTCGTAGCCGCCGTCGTTGGTGCCGTCGTCGCAGACCTCGGGGCCGTTGATCGCGGCATCGCCACAGTGCTCCGCGAGCGCGCTGCAGTCGGGCATGCAGCCGCCGTAGCTGCCGTCGTTGGTGCCGTCGTCGCAGACCTCGTTGCCGCCGACGTTGCCGTCGCCACACACCGCGCCCGCGTCGGTGCCGCTGTCCGGGTTCACGGTCGAGCTGGGCGACGAGGTCGGTGCGTCGGTGGTCGGTTCGGTGTCCGTGCCGGCGGAGGTGCCCGCGGTCCCCGAGCTGTCGTCGAGCCCCGTGATCGCGGTGGGGTCGTTCATCTCGGGGTCGTAGGGGCAGCCCACGCCCAGGCCCAGGGTCGCCAGCAAGTGCAGTCGTCGAACCATGCCCAAATGCTCGCAGCACCGGGCGAGCACGACAACCCGTGGACCCGCCGAAGCGCGCAGACGCGCGCGCGGGGCCGAACCGGCGCTCTCGCGGGCCACGTGGGGGCGAGTGCGCGTGCCTGCGGCGGCCGGGCCTGATAGCGTGCGGCATGCTCCGCTTCTACGGCAGCCCGATGTCGAGTTCCGGTCGCACGCACTGGATGCTCGAGGAGTGCGACGTCGAGTACGAGTCCATCGTGACCAATCCGCGCGACGGTGGCACCCGCGCCGAGGCGTTCTTGCAGCTCAACCCCCTGGGCACGGTGCCGTTCATCATCGACGGCGAGATTCGCCTGGCGGAATCGATCGCGATCAACATGTACCTCGCGGAGCGCTACAAGCCCGCGCTGCTGGGTGCGACCGTGGCCGAGCGCGCGCTCATCTGGCAGTGGAGCCTGTGGGGCATCACCAACCTGCAGCCGCCGACGCTGCAGGTGCTCGCGCATCGCCACATGCTGCCCGAGGGCCAGCGTCGGCCCGAGATCGCGGACGAGGCTGCGGCACGCGCGGAGTCGCTGCTGGCCAAGCTCGAGGGCTGCCTGCGCGGCGAGTTCCTCGTGGGCCAGCGCTTCACCGCGGCGGACATCAACTGCGGCTCGGTGGTGAACCTCGCCGCGCGCGTGGGTCTGGGTGCGGACAAGCCCCGCGTGGTCGCGTGGCTCGAGCGCCTGCGTGAACGCCCCGCCTACCAGGTCGCGGCGAAGGGATGAACGCCGGCACCGCGATGCGCGGCACGTCCTTGCTGCTGTTGTTGCTGGCCTGCGGTCCGCGGCGGCCCGACGACGCGACCGCGAACCCCGAACCGACGCCGACGCCGACGCCACCGCCGGACGCCGACGGTGCAGCGGGGCGCTCGCCGGGCGTGGACACCGATGGGGCACCCGCGGCGGCCGAGCCCGATGCGAGCGACGTGCCCGCGGTGTCGCACGAGGTCCTCGCGCGATCGAAGGACCACTTCATGCGCGGCATCCAGGCCTTCGAGCGCCGCGACTTCGAGCTCGCGCTGACCGAGTTCCAGTCGTCGCAGTTGCTGGTACCGCGGGCCCACACGCGGCTGAACATCGCGCGCTGCCGCGATCACCTGGGCGATCTGGCGGGCGCGCGAACCGAGCTGCTCGCGGTGTTGTCGAGCAAGGATGAGGACGAGGAGCTGCGCACGGCCGCGGCCGATCTGCTCGCCGCGGTCGAGCGCAAGATGGGGCTGCCGGTGCCCAACCCGCCGAAGTGACGGCGCCTCACTCGACGGTGTGGCAGCCGCCGCAGCCGAAGCCCTGGCCGGTCTTCGGATCGTAGGGCGGCTCGCCCATGACCTGCGCCATCGCGGGCGCGAGCTGGCCCATGAACGCCATGAGCTCGGGCTTCTCCTTGGCCAGGGCTTCGTAGCCGCCATCGGAGAGCTTGATCTTCGGCAGGCCATCCTTGGGGTGATGGGCGTGGTTGACGTGGCACGTCGCGCAGTCGAAACCGGCGTACTTGGTTGCGTCGTAGCCGCGGAACATCTCGCCGATCTTCGGCATGACGACCTCGGTCATGCGCGCCATCTTGCCGTCCTCGTCGAGCTCGTGGAACGGCTTGCTCGCGTCGTGCGGCGGCTTGGTCTCGGTGCCGCCGTCGGCCTTCTCGGTGTCACCGGGCGTGGTCGGCTTGGTCTCGGGCGGCTTGCACGCGCCGAGCGCGAGGCCCAGCACGGCGAACAGGGACAGGGAGTGCAGCGACATGGTCCGCCGCAGTCTGCCGAGCCACGGCGGGGGACAGCAACGCCGCGTCGCGCAACACGTCGTTGCGCAAATCGCTACGAAGGGGCGGCGCGGCCGCACCGTTCTTCCAGGCCTCGCGACGCCACCGCGGCTCGGTCGTCGCAGCGCTGCGACACGATTTCGTCATCGATTCCGCGGTGTAAGCCGTGACGACGCTGGCCGCGTTGGGAGCACGAGGGCGCGGACGGATGCGCCCCAGGACGAAGGACCGATGACTCGCCGCATGCTCTGCCTTGCTCTCTCCCTGACCGCCTGTGCCGGCGCGGTAGACCCGCACCGCGCCGCGACACCCGATCGAAAGCCCGTGCCCGATGGTCCCGTGATCGTCGGCGCCTCCGATGACCGACACGACATCCCGGTCACGGGCGACGTCGCCGCGGTCAAGGACTACGCCGCCGCGAACAACGCCTTCGGCTTCGAGCTGTGGCAGCACACGCGCACGGCGGACAACCTCGCGATCGCGCCGGCGAGCGTGTCGCTCGCGCTGGGCATGACCTGGGCCGGTGCGCGAGGCGACACCGCCGCGCAGATGTCCAAGGCCCTGCGCATGCACGACGTCGACGCGATGACCGCGTCGATGGGCCAGCAGCTGGCGCGGTGGAACGACCCGGCGCACCGCGACGACTACGAGCTCGCGGTCGTCGATCGACTTTTCGGCGAGCAGACTGCGCACTTCGAGCCCGACTTCCTCACGCTGATGAAGGACCGCATGGGCGCGCCGCTCGAGCCGGTCGACTTCCTCGGCAACTGGGAGGGCGCTCGCGCCCGCATCAACGGCTGGGTCGAGGACAACACCAAGGATCGCATCCGCGATCTGCTGCCGCCCGGCAGCCTCGACACCGACACGCGCCTGGTGCTGACCAACGCGGTCTACTTCAAGGGCGACTGGCTGCACGCGTTCGAACCCAACGAGACCCACGCGGCGGACTTCTTCGTCGGCGGCAAGCAGAAGCTCAGCGCCAAGACGATGCACCAGACCGCGTACGTTGGTTACGCCGACCTCGGCGACGCACAGCTGGTCGAGCTGCCCTACCGCGGCGAGGACCTCGCGCTCGACATCCTGTTGCCCAGGGCCAAGGACGGGCTCGACGGCATCGAGCGCAAGCTCGACGGCGCCGGGTTCGATGCCGCAGTCGCGAAGCTGAAGCCGCAGTTCGTCGATCTCGCGCTGCCGAAGTTCAAGCTGGAGATGCAGGGGTCGCTGCAGCTCAAGCCCGCGCTGCAGGCGATGGGTACCGTCGACGCGTTCTCGGGCGCCGCGGACTTCACCGGCATCTCGACCGCGATCAAGCCGTTCTTCATCGACGACGTCTATCACAAGACCTTCGTCGCGCTCGACGAAGAGGGCACCGAAGCCGCCGCGGCGACCGCCGTGGTCATGAGCACCGAGAGCGCCGCGATGCCGCCGGACGGGATCGACTTCACCGCAGATCATCCGTTTGCGTTCGTGCTCCGCGACACGCACAGCGGCGCGGTGCTGTTCATCGGTCACGTGGTGGACCCGCGCTGAGCGGGCGATCACGGCTGCGGCGGCGCGATCCCGATTGCACGGCGCCGCCGGTGGCGCGCGCTCTCGAGATCTGGGCCGATGTCGTCGTGCGTCGCGGTCGCTTCAGTAGTCGGAGTTGCCGTGGTCGACCCACGCGCCGTCCTCTCGACCTGGCGGGTGGAGCGCTTGTACGTCGCAGACGGTCTCGCCGTCGACTGTGGTCGTGGTGACGTCTGCCACGCGCCACCGCGGTGCTCCGGTCGTCTCAGCTCCGACATCGAAGCCGGCGATCGGGTCGGGCGCGGCACCGTGGGTCGAGACCAGGGTGCCGCCACAGTAGACGTTCACGATCGGATGCGTCGGGACCGACCCGCTGAAGTAGTGCACCATGATCCGGTGCGTGCCCCGGTCCTGCGGCACATCGACGTTGATGTTCTCGGGGACTCCTGCGCTCATGACGTTGTCGATGTCGAGCCGCGGGTTGCTGCAGTAGCCCAGTTCGCTCCACCCTGCGCCGTCGTATGTGCCGATGCAGGCGTCGAGGTCGCTCGGGGGCAGGTCCCAGTCTGCGGGTACGAAGTACAGGTTGGCGGAGGCGCTGCAGGTGTGGTACCCGCAGTCGTCCGGGTTGTCGGCCGACCACTCGGTTGTCGTGCCCGGACGGTGCAGGTGTAGATCGAGATCGGTGTCGCCGGTGGTGTCCCAGCAAAGCTCGACACGCAGCCCGGGGGCACGCACGTGGACGACGAAGCTGCAAGAGAGCACTGTCCCGTCGGCGAGCGTCACTTCCATCTCGACGGTGTAGTCGCCCGAGAGCGTGGGGTGCAGCGTGAGCGCCGGAGTGTCCGCGCCGCTGAGCGTGTAGCTCGTGACCCCGGAGGTCTCGAGGAGCAGCTCGTCGCAGGGGCCGCCGGTCACGGTCCATGCCCAGCTCTGGAACGGACCGTCGTAGAAGCTCGTCCCGTCGATCACGTAGTCGACGAACGGGCTGCCGGCGGGCAGATCGCCGGGCGCTGGGCACTCGAGCATGCCGGGAGCCTCGCATCCGTCGAGCTCCTCGGGGCAGCCGTCGCAATCGTTGTCGAGCCCGTCACAGACCTCGTCCGTCGGCGCAATGCCACCCATACACTCGCTCCAAGCTCCCAGCTCGGCGCCCATGCAGCGCATCGTGCCGTCCTCGCAAGCACCGACGCCCCGACGGCCGGGTGCTGCGGCGAAGCATGCCCGCACGTCTCCGGGGGTGCACGCGCACTCCTCGTCGACGTGGCCATCGCAGTCGTCGTCGAGCCCGTTGCCGGAACCGTCCGGTCCGCAGGCCTCGCCGATCTGGCATCCGTCGTCTTCGTCGTCACAAGCCGTGTCGGTGTCGCCGGTCGCACCCGTGGTCGGCTCCTCGCCGGTGGGGTCAGCGGTCGCGGCCGTGGTCGGCGTCGTGTCGCTCGCCATGCCCACATCGGGACTCATCATCGTGTCGCCATCGGATGGATCCGGATCCGCGGCCGTGGCACCGAAGTGCGAGGGGGATCCGCATGCGCACAGGCAAGCGAGTGCGAGTGCGAGTGTGGTGCGTCGCATGGGTCGGGTCTCCTTTGCGGCTGATGAGCGCGAGCACTAGCGGCGATACAGCGACCAGGTGATCTGGCGGTCGGTGCCCGAGCGGCGTACCTCGAGGAAGTTTGCGTTGGACCACGACGGCGCGGTGACCTCGCGGCTGCCACCGCACCACCACGTGAACTCGCCGTTGCCGTCGAGCGCGATCGGCATCGTCTTCGTCTGGCCCTTCGACACGCGCACGACGTTCCCCGACGCGTCGCGCACGTCGAGATTGGAGTCGCCACACTGGTCGAACTCGACGCCGAGGTAGCGCGGCGGCGCGGCGGCCTTCGCGACCTTCACCGCGTAGGTATACGCGGACGCGTCGGTTCCGAAGCTGGTGAATGTCGCGGAGAGCGCGGTCGTTCCCGTCCTCACCGTGGTGGTCACGGGGTCCTTCGTGCTGATCGGGTCGAACAGCGCGCTGAGCGTGCCGTTGTCGTTCTTCACCGTGACCACGAAGGTCCCGAGCATGTCGTCGTGGGCGTCGACGGGGATCGACTGCGCGACGCTGGCCAGCGTCGAGAGCACCGTGCCGACGTAAGGCAGCGGGATGAAGCCGGCGAGCCGCTCGACGATCGCGAGTGAGATGGCCTTGATCGTGTCGACGTCCTTGTTGTCCTGTTCGCCGAGCTGCACGGTGAACGCCGCGCTCTGGCCGTTGTCGAGCTTGCCCGACCAGATCACCGGCGTGCCGGTGTTCCCGCCCGCGAGGTTGGGCCAACCGAAGGTCTGCGTGTTCATCCCGCTGTGCAGTCCGATGTAGTCGTCGTCGGCGGGCAGCCGGGCGAAATGCGCCGCACCCGTCGAGATCTTGCCGGCGACGGCGACGTAGACCTCGTCGCGCGTGTTGTTGCCCCACCGTTCGGTGGTTTGCACCGCCGTCAGCTGGTCGAGCGTGATCGTCACGTCGACGGGGGCCGCCTCGGCGTCCTGCTCGATCGCAGCAAACGTGGCGAGCGCGAGCAGCAGGGTTCGTGTCGTCTTGGTCATGCAGCGCGGTGGAGCAGACAGTGCGCCAGCCGGATTCCGCAGCGTTCTCGCGGTCACGTGCACGGTCGCGCGTGGCCGGCCGGGAGATTCTCATGCGACGTCACAGGCGGATCGGCCGCAGCGCCACATGGGCGCGATCGTCGCGGAGTCGATCGACGGATCGCGGCCGGTCCGGCATTGGGCGGGGCATTGGGCGTGGGTTCGAGCGCGGGTGGAGTACCCGGCGAGCCCATTGCTCGACGACGCGGCGGCGCGGCGCGATCATGCTCTCGCCAGGACATGGTCGCCAGCGGAGAGGACGACACGCAGGACGGCGAAGGCCGGGCTCTGCCCGAGCAGGACCACGGTTCGCTGCACGAGGGCGCGAGCCTGGGTCGCTACGTGCTGGTGCGCGCGCTGGGGTCCGGTGGGATGGGCGAGGTCTGGTTGGCCCGGGATCCCGAGCTGGGGCGCAGCGTGGCGATCAAGCTGCTGCACGCGGACCTCCGCCATCGAGACGCCGACCGTCGCGCGCAGGCCCGCATCCTGCGCGAGGCCCAGGCGCTCGCACAGCTCTCGCACCCGAACGTCGTCGCGGTCCACGATGTGGGGCTGTGGCGCGGTCGCGTGTTCATGGCCATGGAATTCGTGCGTGGGCAGACGCTGCGGACATGGCTCCGCGCAGGCACGCACGCGTGGCGCGAGCTCGTCGCCGTGTTGCTCGAGGCGGGACGCGGACTCGAAGCTGCGCACGAACTCGGGATCATCCATCGCGACTTCAAGCCCGACAATGTCATGCTCGACGACAAGCGACGGGTGCGCGTGTTGGACTTCGGGCTCGCCTTCGCCGAACACGGACGACGCACGGGTGCGGTCGAGGCCGGGTCAGCGGTGGATACCACTGCTCCCACTCGCGACGCACTGGGCACGCCGCTGACGCGCGAAGGTGCGGTGGTCGGAACACCGGCGTACATGCCACCCGAACAGCTCCGTGGCGAGCGCACCGGTCCTGCCGCCGATCAGTTCTCGTTCTGCGTGGTGCTGTTCGAGGCGCTGCACGGAACGCGACCGTTCCACGCGAGCAGCTACGAAGGCTTGCTCGAAGCGATTGCGCGGGGGCCGATGCGCCCCAGCGGCAGCGCACCCGCAATTCCCCACCGGCTGCGAGCGGCCATCGAACGAGGGCTAGAGGCACGAGCCGAAGCGCGGTTCTCGAGCATGGCGATGTTGCTGGCGGAGTTGGAAGCGGTCGTGCGTCCGCGGCAGGGCGCGCGTGCGCTCGTCGCGGGCGTCGCGCTCGCGAGCACAGCCGCGACCGCGATGTGGTGGTTTGGCGCGCAGGACCGATGTGGCGAGGCCGACACGCAGTTCGCAGGCGCCTGGAGCGACGCGCTTGCAAGCGAGATCGGCGAAAGAGTCGCGGCCTCGCCGCTCGTCTACGTCGCGGCCTCGTCCGAACGACTGGTCGCCGACCTGCAAGGTTACGCCGATGGGTGGCTCGAGCTCGATCGCCACGCGTGCCTGGGCGACGACGGCGTGCCCGAGGTCCTGCGTCGAGCCCAGGCCGGCTGCATCGTCGCTCGCCGTCGCGCGCTCGCGGCGGTGGCGGACGCGCTCGCACACGGGGAAGCTGCCAGCGTCGCCCACGCGATCGAACTCGTCGCAAGCCTGCCGCCGCTCGCGTCGTGCGCGGACGCAACGTGGCTGGCGGCCGCCGTGGCGCCGCCCGACGATCCGAAGGCTCGCGCCGCGATCGAGGAGCTCGGCGGACCGCTCGCACGCGCAGCGGTGCTCGAGCACAGCGGCAGCTACGACGAAGCGCTGGCTCTGACCGACGAGCTCGCCACCCGCGCCGAGGAACTCGACCACGCGCCGTTCTCGGCCGACGTCGCCTATCAGCGCGCGCGGCTGTTGTCGAAGCGCGGCGAGCTCGACGATGCCGAGCGGGAGTTCACCAAGGCGTTCGACCTTGCGATGGCCGCAGGCGCCGATCGGCTGGCCGGCAACGTCGCGTCGCAGCTGGTCTACCTCGTGGGCTATCAGAAGCGCCGCCACGACGAGGGCCTTGTTTGGGGGCGTCAGGCCCAGGCGCTGCTCCAGCGGGTCGACGCCGGGCCGAGCCATCGTGCGGAGCTTGTGGACAACCTGGGCATCGTCGCGGCGGCGAAGGGTCAGGATCGCGAGGCGATGGACGCGTTCCGCGAGGCGATCACGTTGTGGGAAGACGGCTACGGGCCCGACTATCCCGAGCTCGCGACGCCGCTGGCCCATCTTGGCATCGTGCAACGCCGAACCGGCGATCTCGCGGGCGCGGAGCATTCGACCCGCCGTGCGCTCGAGATCGAGATCGCGTCGCTCGGTGCGAGCCACCCGGGCGTCGGGGCCACCCACGCGCTGCTCGGTAGCGTGCTGCAGCACGCCGGCAAGTACGACGAAGCGAGATCAGAGATCGATCTCGCGATCGAGATCCAGGCCGCCGCGCTCGGCCCTGATCACCCCGACGTCTCGGCCGCGGTCGTGAACCTCGGCAACCTCGAGCGCAAGGTCGGCGACTATGCGGGGGCGCGCACGGCCTATCTGCGCGCGCTGGCCATACGCGAGCGGGCATTCCCGCCTGGTCACCCCGACATCGCGCTCGTCCACCACAACCTCGCCACCGTGCTCGGCCTGCTCGGCGATCCGGACGGGGCGCTCCGGCACATCGAGCTCGCGCTCGAGCAGCGCCGCAAGGCGCTGGGCGACGACCACGTCGATGTCGCGAGCTCGCGCGTGTCACTCGCGGATCAGCTCGTCGAGCGCGGGCGCACCCGCGAGGCACTCGTCGAGATCGAGCTGGCGATTGCCATCTACGAGAAGGTCTACGGGCGCGACAACACGCGCACGGCCGGCGCACGCGGGGTGCTGGGCGAAGCGCTGTTCCACGCCGGGCGAGCCCAGGACGCCCGTGCGGTCCACGAGGCGGCGCTCGCGGCGACGATCGCCGCGGGCGGGGAGGACGGCCCCGATGTGCCCGATTGCCAGGTGCAGCTCGCGCTGGTGCTGGCCGAGCTCGGGGACCTCGACGGTGCGCTTGCGCTGCTCGACCGCGCGGTGGCAGCGTCGAGCCAGCGTCTGGGCGGCGACAACCCGCGGACGCTCGACGCCCGCCTGCGGCGCGCCTGGGTGCGGCGGCTGCGTGAGCCCGAAAGCGCCCTGGACGAGGCGGGCGTCGTCGTGGCGCTGCTCGAGCGTGACGGCGAGAGTCCGCCGGCTGCGATGCGTACCAGCTGGACCTTGCTGGCCGACATCGCGCTGTCCGCGGGTGCGACCCACGATGCCGAGCGCGGCTATCAACGCGTGCTTGCGGTCGCTGGCTCGGCGCGGGACACGGTCGCGGCGCGGCTGGGACTCGCGGAGCTCGACCTCCGGCGCCTCGGCCTCGAGGCGGCCCTCGTGCACGTCGATGCCGCACGTGCGGCGCTACCCGGCGAGCCGAGTCTCGACCTCGCGCGCATCGACGCCTGGTTGGCCGCGCATCCACGCTGAGCCAGGGTTCACGTCCGACCGAGACGTGCCCGCTCGATGGGATGGATCACGGCTGCTGGCGGCGCGGCGCGAACGCGACGATGCGCACCGGCGCACCGGAGCCGCCAGCGATCTTCATCGGCAGCGCCACCACCACGGCGCCGCGCACCGGCAGCATGTCGAGCTGCGCGACGTTCTCGAACGTTGGCACCGCAGCGGTCGCGAGCGCGCGGTGGGCTGCGAAGCTGCGCGAGGGGCCGTGGTCGATGCTGGCGGTGTCGATGCCGACCGCCGCGACCTTGCGGGAGACGAGCGCGTTGGCGGCCTGCTCGGTGATGCCGGGGAAGTGCAGCGCGTCGGTGTGGCCGGGGCGATCGTCGCCGAAGTAGCGCTTGCGATCGGGCCAGCGCGCACCCCAGCCGGTGTAGACCAGCACGATGGTGCCGGCCTCGATGCCGCCGTTGCGGGTCTCGAACGCCTCGATGTCGCTGCGCTCGAGCTGCGCGTCGGGGTTCTTCGCCGCCTTGGCGCTGATGTCGATCACGACCGCCGGCGCCATCAGCCGAGACAGCGGCAGCGCGTCGACGCCCTGCGCACCCTGGGCAAAGTGACGCGGCGCGTCGACGTGCGTGCCGCCGTGCTCGGGCGCGGAGTAGCTGTTGGACTCGTAGTAGAAGCCGCCCTTGGTGCGGCCGTGATCGACCTGCTCGAGGTGGAAGCCACGCTCGGCGGTGGGCCAGTACAAGGTCTCGTTGTCGAACGGATGCGTCAGGTCGACCACCATCGAGCCTTCGGGGATGATCTCCGACGGCGTCAGGCCCGGGCGGACGAAATCGGCCGCGACCATCTGTCGATGCCAGTAGGCATGGTGATAGCCCATGCGGTCGGTGTGCACGATCGCGTCGTCGGGCACCTCGGTGTGCCGGGGTGCACACGCGAGAGCTGCGAGCGCGAGCAGCGAGACGCTGAGGGTCGGACGCATGACTCGATGCTAGCAGGGGCTCGGGCGCGTGTTCGTCCGGTCGCCCGAGCGGCCACGCAGGCCCGCGCGCGTGGCTGCGCCGCCGCGTGACAGAATGACAGCGCCGCAAGCCCTCATGCTAGTCTCCGCGCCGATGGCCCGCTTCGCTTCCACTGTTCTCGCCCTCACGCTCGGTTTCACTGGCGCTTGCGCTTCGGACGACAGCAGCGACGACGACGACGGCGGCGACGCCGACACCGGCAACAGCTCGAACAGCACGACCGCGACCAGCTCGAACAGCACCACGCAGGGCAACACCTCGGCCGCAGAGACGACCGGGTCGACCGAGTGCCACTCGGATCACCACTGCGTGAACGACGTCTGCACCTGCGACACGCCCGGCAAGGAGATGACGCCGTGCGACGACGAGATGGCGTGCGAGATGCAGTGTGAGGTCTGCGGCTGACGCCGCGCGATTCACAGACGTTTGCCGCCGCCCAACGGTCCGCCGGTGTTGGGCGATCTCGGCAGCATGCTCGCGCATTGCGGTTTTGCAGCACGAAGCCCACCACGCGTGCGACGACTCGTACGTGCCGACCGCATGCTCCGAGGAGTCGGCCTGAGCGTGGAGTTCTGATGCGCGCGGCTACTGCGGGCCGCGGCGCGGGTCCCGGGCAGGGCTCGAGCGCTGGGCGGCGAGCCACGCGTCGATCTCCGCGCGGGTCTCGTCGTCGCCGGGGAGGTTGAACGTGTCGCGCGCGCGCTCGGCCAACGCGATCGCGCGCGCACGATCGGCGGGCGCCAGCAGTTGTGCCAGCGAGAAGCGAGCGAAGCGGGCTTGCGCCGGCGTGCCGGGATTCGCGTCGACGATCTCGATCGCGCGCTCGAACTGCGCCGTGGCTGCAGCCGCGTCGCCCAGGCCGATCAGGGCCCGGCCCAGCTCGTAGTGCGTGTCTGCGCGCTCGACGTGGTTGTCGGGCAGCGCGTGTTCCTCGATCGCGAGCGCGTGTTCGAGGAGCGTTCGCGCCTTCGCGTACTCTCGCACCGAGGTCGCCAGTCGTCCGAGTTGGTGTAGCGTCCGCGCGACGTCGGTATGCTCCGGGCCGAGCAGGCGCTGCTGGAGCTCGAGCGCGCGCTGCATGTGCACTGCGGCCGCGTCGGGCTTGTCGGCCTCGAGCTCGACCTGACCCAACGCCATCAGCGGGGTCGCGATCTGCAGGTTCGCGCCGCCGACCGTCGCCTCATAGACCGCGATCGACTCCTGCAGCATGCGCTCGGCCTCGTCGCTGCGACCGAACGTGTGCAGCAGCGCGCCGAGGTTCGCGAGGCTCGTCGCGACTTCCGGATGCAGCGGCCCGAACGCCGCACGGCGGATCGCCAGCGCCCTGCGCTGCAACTCCAGCGCGCTCTCGTCGCTGTGCGCAAGCATGAGGAACACCGAGAGGTTGGCCAGCGACGACGCGACGTCGGGGTGCTCGGGGCCCAGCACGCGCTCGCGGATTGCCAATGCGCCGCGTGCGAGCTCGATCGCGCGGTCGAGGTCGCCCTCCTGATAGTGGGAGTTTGCGAGGTTGTTGAGGCTCGTGGCCATCCTGGCGTGCTCGGGTCCGTAGACTTGCTCGGTGAGATCGTTGGCCCGCTCGAAGAGCTCGCGTGCGCGCACGCGATCGCCGGCGGTGAACTCGACCACGCCCAAGCTCGAGGCGCGCGTGATCTCGTGCTGGTGCAGCGGGTCGCCGGCGAGGCCGGCGGCGATCTCGGCGTGCAGCGCCCACGCGCGGGCTTCGGCGGGACGGACCGCGTGCTGTCCGACCACGCGGATGAGCAGTTCTGCAGCCAACGCGGCCACGCTCCACGTCTGCGCCGAAGCGGCGACGCGATAGGCGTCGACCGCGGCGGTCTCGGCCTCTGGATAGCGGCCAGCGGCGTACAGTGCCTCGGCCTGGGCGAAGTCGGCGTCCGCGATCAGCCGCGACGAGCCCAGGGCCTGGGCCCGCGCGGCGACGTCGAGCGCGGGTGCGACAGCAGCCTCGAAACGGCCGGCCCACAGCATCGCGCGCACCTGCGCGAGCTCGGAGCGCAGCGACGCGACCGCGCCTCGCTCGTCGTCCGACAGCGGTGCTGGCTGGCTCGAGAGCACCGCGGCATCGCGACACAGCGAGATCTCGCCGAGTGCGAGCACCAACGGCACGGCATGCTGGACCATCTGCGCATCGATCTCGCGCAGCTGGTCGAGCACCGAGGCGAGCTCGAGCCGGCGCTCTTGCAGACACCACTGGACGCGCGCGTGGGTGTCGCCGTCGACGACGTGCGTGAGCTCTGCGTCGAGGCACGCAGCGGTCGCGTGCTCGCGCCACGCCTGCGCTTGCGCCTCGAGTCGCAGGTCCACCTGTGCTGCCGTCGCTGCCGCGAAGGACAAGCCGGTGTCGACCAACTCGTCGTGCAGGCGCGTGCGCACTTCGTCGTTCCACAGCGACTCGATCTCCGCGCCGCCGGCCTCGCAGGCCTCGACCTGCCGGGCGTCGGCCCAGCGCCGCTGGGCGAACACACCCGCACCCGCGAGCAGCACCGTACCGAGCCCGAGCAGCCACGGGCGTCTGCGCGCCTGCGCGCGCCCATGCTCGAGCGCGGCGATCAGGGCTGCCATGCTGTCGAAGCGCCGCTCGGGCGCCAGCGCGAGTCCGCGTTCGCACACGCGACGCAGCCACGCGGGGACCCGCCGGTCCGTCGGCGGTGCGCGCAGTTGACCGTGCACGATCGCCGACGTCCGCTCGATCAGCGTGTCGCCGGCGAAGGGACGCTCGCCGTAGAGCAGCTCCCACAAGGTCACGCACCACGAGAACTGATCGCTCTTGGCGTCCACGCTCTTGCCGAGCACTTGTTCGGGCGACATGTACGCCGGCGTGCCGAGCACTGCGCCAGCCTGGGTCACATCCATGCGCATGCGCGCCGAGCGTTCGCTGGCTTCGGGATCGTCACTGCTGGGCTCGTCGCGATCCCCACCGATCCGTGCGAGTCCGAAGTCGGTCACGCGCGCACGCCCGTCGCTGCCGATCATGATGTTGTCGGGCTTGAGGTCGCGGTGGAGGATCCCCTGGGCGTGAGCGCTCGCGAGTCCACGCGCTGCCGCCAGCATGACCGTCAGGACCTCGGCCCAGCTGCGATCGCGCTGCGTGGCCCAGGCCGCCAGCGTGGGTCCGTCGACGAACTCCATCGCGATCCACACCTGCTCGCCGACCGTGCCGACGTCGTAGATCGCGACGACGTGCGGGTGACTGAGCTTCGCGAGCGCCTGCGCCTCGCGCAGCAGCCGGGTGCGCGCACGCGCCGCCGAAGTTCCGCCCGGCAGCGAGCGCAGCAGCTTCAGTGCGACCTTGCGATCGAGATCGGGATCGTACGCGGCGTGGACCAGCGCCATCCCGCCCGAGCCGATGCGATCGAGCACGAGATAGCGGCCCAGCTGTGTGCCGCGAACGACGGGTGGATCCGCCTCGCGCGGGCCTGAGCCTTCGGCGTCGACAGTGACGCTGTCGGCTTCGATCGTCACGTCAGGCGTGAGCCTATCGCGCGGCGCGGCCGTCGTCAGCCGCGGTGCGGCCGCTCGACGGCGATCCCCGACGCGACGGCGACGCCGGCCCGCGCGCGCTCAGCCGAACAGCGCCGGGATGTACCCCGACACGTCGCCGAGGTCGGAGTCGACCCCGACCGCGCGCATCGCCGAGATGAGCACGTTCGCGGTGTGGTCCGCGTTGGCTGGCGCGACGATGTGTTGCCCCTGCACGAGCCCGCCGGCGCCGCCGGCGACGAACCAGCACATGTTGTCGGTCGAGTGCACCGCCCACGGCGCGCCGCTCTCGTAGCCGTAACCGCCGCCGGCCTCCATCATGTACACCACCGCGCAGTTGTCGAGCAGCGTGCCGGTGCCTTCGGGCGTGTCGCGCAGCTTCGCGACGAAGTACGCGAAGTGGTTCATGTGCCAGGCGATGACGTCGTTGTACTGCACGGTCTGGCCGCCGTGACTCATGTCGTGCATGGCGTACTGGTGACCGGTGAGCTGCGCGACGTTCATGAACGACTGGATCATCGTGTGCATGAAGGTCGCCACGCGCGTCAGATCGCAGACCAGCGCCATGTGCAGCAGGTCCGTCAGCACGCGGATGCGGGTCTCCTCGCCGGAGTAGCCGGCGTTGACGTCGTAGGCGTTGGGGTCGTCGCCGGTGAAGGCACCGCCCAGCGGCGGATCGTCGCCCGGATCCTCGAGCATCATGCACGCGCCCTCGGGGTCCGGCGGTAGGTTGTCGAGCAGGTTCTCGATGTTGCGGATCGCGTCGTAGTGCTGCTCGAGCTTGATCTTGTCGGCGCTGCCGAGCCGGTCGAGCATGCCGCTCATGCGGCGATCGACCAGGTCGAGCACGCTGCGGCGCTTCTTCAGCTCGAAGGCCTTCTTGGCCGCCTCGACCGGGTCGTCGGGCACGAAGCCGAGGAACAGGGTGTCGTAGGCCTGGCGCGGGCTCGCGACCGGGTACAGCGGCACCGGCTGGCCCTGATCGTCGAGCCGCCACGACATTAGATCGCGGTAGTACGGACCGACGCCCGAGTTGTACAGCAGCGCCTGCGCGCGGTACTGCAGCGACTTGAACGTGGTGTCGCCCGCGATCGCGTCCGCGACCAGCTGGTCCGAGCTCCAGTTGGTCACGCGGTAGTCGTGCGACTCCAGCGGCATCGGCATGAGGTTGGCCGTGCCGGTGAAGATCGGGTTGGTGTGGGCGTGGAAGTTGATGCCGCGGCCGCCGGGCGGGATCGGATCACCGAACACCGGCTGGCACGGGATCGACAGGCCCGAGACCACCGTGATCTGCTGGCGCACGTCGTCGTAGTCGCCGAACGGCGCGATGCCGGCGCCCAGGGGGTAGTTCGCGCCGGTCGCGGCGGGCACGACGTTGTTGGGTTGCGGACCGGAGTCGCAGCCCAGCGCGAGGCCGCCGAACAGCAACACGTAGCGCGAAGGCAACGCGCCACCGCCGGCGAGCGCGACGCCGTGGTCGTCGAGCATCGCGTCGAGCAGCGGCAGACCGACCATGGTCCCGCCGAGGCCGCGCAGGAACGTGCGTCGAGGGAGTCGTACGCGTCGCATGGTTCAGCCATCCTCCCGGCGGTACGCGAACGCGGGGTTGGTCACCACCGCGATCAGTAGCTCGTCGAAGCGCGTGTCCGCGGCGGTGAAGGCCTCGTCGAGCTGACCGACGAAGCTGGTGTCGTCCGCGTTCAGCTCGCGGCCCAGCGCGAAGCGATAGGCCTGCTGCGTGACGCAGCCGTCGAGCAGGTCGTTGTCGATCAGCAGCTGCGACAGCTCGGCCGGGCCGCGGAAGCTGCCCACGTCCGAGATCTCGCCCTCACCGTCGATGACGCAGGCCTCGTTGTCGAGATCGTGCGTGCGGTACTGGCCGGCGCGGTCGTAGTTCTCGAGGCCGAAGCCGATCGGATCCATCTGGCTGTGACAGCCGGCGCAGCTGGCGACCGCGTGCACCTGGTAGCGATCGACCTTGCACTCGGCTGCGCCCGGGTCGGGGCCGTTGTCCGCCATCACGTTGGGTGGCGG
>JAXLYC010000023.1:0-95788 GCA_046351635.1 Nannocystaceae bacterium
AACCAGCCCGTGCGCTGGCGGCAGTGCCGAATCGGGCATCGAGTTCACGCTCCCTGCGGACGAACGCTAGCCGGGGGCTTCCTCGCGCCCAAGTTTTCGGGCAATGTACCAAGCGACGATGCCCTTCGCCTTGGGGCGGCGATGGGCAAGGGTGACCAGGCCGCGGGAAGGGCCCGCAGCACGAAGGTCGCCTTCGCCCGGGAACGAACCGCCCCGCCGTTCGTGCAATCGTCAATCAGGAGGTCCACCTCGATGAATTCCGAGAACTCAGCGCTCACCGCCCTGTCGGAGCTGCGCAACCTCGAAGCCAACCGCGTCGCCTCCGAGGAGGCCGAGCGCCAAGCCGCCGTGATGGCGGAGCAGCGCGCCCGCGACGAGGCCGAGCGTCGCGCCCGCGAGGAGGCCGACCGGGTCGCTCGCGCGCAGGCCGAGGAGTTCGCGCGGCAGCAGGCCGAGCAGGAGGCCCGCGAGCGCGAGGAGCGGATCCGGATCCACGAGGCCGAGGTCCGGGCGCGCGCCGACCACGACGCGCGCCTGCGCGAGGAGCAGATGCGCCTCGATGCGCAGATGAAGCTGGCGGAGAAGAAGGCCAAGCCGAAGTGGCCACTGGTCGTGGTGCCGCTGCTCGTCGTGGGCCTGGGCGGCATCGGCTTCTTCGCGTGGCGCAGCCACGTGCGCGCCGAGGAAGAGCGCAAGGCCGCGGCCGAGCGCGACGAACAGTACCGTGCCGAGATCGCGTCGATGAACGAGCGCTTCGCGGTGCTCGAGGGCGAGCAGGAGCGCCTCGAGAAGGATCGCGAGGAGCTCAACGGTCGCCTCGCGGCAGCGACCACCGATGCCGAGCGCGCCAAGATCCGCGCCGAGATGGAAGAGAACGCGCGCAAGCAGGCGGAGAACGAAGCCGCGCTGGCCGCCGCGGAGCAGACCGCCGAGGCCGAAGGCGTCAAGCGCGAGCCCAAGAAGAAGAAGGGCGGCGGCAGCGGCCCCGGTCCCAGCACCTCCAAGCCCGCGGCGGGCTCCGACGATCCCCCGTCCACGGGTCGCAAGGAGAAGATCAAGCTGGGCGGCGGCGACAACCCGCTCGACGGCCTGTGAGTCACGCGCGCGGCGCGAGCGGGGCGTGCACGCGCCCCCTCGCTCGCCGCGCCGTCGACGGTGTGGCCGCCACGCTTGCACGGCCGCGTCGGCACATGGTAGGTAGTGCCGCCCCGGCCTGGTAGCCAAGTGGTAAGGCGGAGGTCTGCAAAACCTCTATTCGCCGGTTCGATCCCGGCCCAGGCCTCCCCCGCACGCGCGTGACCGATGGTCCGCAGGCGGGCGGGGTGCTCCGGCATGGTGACGCACGGCGCTTCTGCGATGCATCCGCCGACGCGGCCGCGCGCCCGGCTCGTGCGAGCGGCGTCAGCGATGGGCACGCGTGCGCATCGGCTCGCGTGCGTCCTTGGGCAGGTCGTCCCATGCGAGGTACGCCTGGGCCATGTCGTACTCGAAGAAGCCCATCATGCCGCTGTCGATGACCTTGCGCAGCAGCCCCTTGGCCGGCTCGCGCTGACCCGCGTCCCAGCGGCGCAGGGCTTCATAGAAGTACGCCTCGGCCTTCTGCCCGCGATCGTGGGCGCGGCCGACGAGCTCGTCGAAGCTGATGTCGCCGCGCGCGTGCTGGGCCAGCCGTTGCGCCCAGCTCCGCCACGAAGCCGTCGATGTACTGCACCGCCTCGGGCTCGGCCGCACGACCTTGCCGCTTGGCCAGCTCGACCAGCCACAGCGAGAAGTACAGCTTGAGCTCGCGCGGCAGCCCCGGCCGCGCCATCGCGCGGCGGTAGATCGTTCGCGCCTGCTCGAGGTAGCCGTGCGAGACCACCGCGATCAGCGGGTCCGCGTAGACCTTCACGTCGTCGGGCTGCAGCTCCGCGGCCTGGGCGAAGTCCGCCATCGCGAGCTCCGTGTCGCCGAGGTAGAAGAGCAGCTTGCCGCGCTCGACCAGCCGCGCCGCGCGGGTCTTGAGATCCTCGCCCGGTCGCGCCAGAAGCTCGTTGTTGTGTCGCAGCGCCACCTGGATGTGGCGCGTGGAGTCGGCGGTGTCGCCGCGTCGCAGCGCGATCTCGCCGAGCTGCTGTCGCGCACGGGCCTCCCACTGCAGCTGCGCGAGCTCGGTCTCGTACGGCAGGTTCGCGAGATCCTCGTAGCGCGACTGCGCCTCGGCCAGCTTCGACTGCTTGAGCGCGATGGTGCCCAACAGATCGAGCGAGTTGGGCACCGGCTCGATGCCGACGCTGCGGCGCAGCAGCGCCTCGGCGTGCTTGGCCTCGCCGGCCTCGTACAGGCCCTCGGCCACGGTGTAGAAGGCCTCGGGCAGGCCCGGGCGGATGGGCCGGTCCGACCACAGCTTGGTCGCGCGGGTGTGCAGCGCTTCGATCCGCGGCAGCCGCTCGGCCGCCGCGGCGGGGTCACGCGCGGCGATGCGCTCGAGGTCGCGCTGCTCGAGCTGGGCCAGCTCTTGCCACGCGACGAACACGTCTTCCTTGATGGCGATGCAGCGGCGCAGATGCTCCATCGCGGCGCCGCCCAGGCCGGCATTGCGCAGGGTCCGGGCGCGCAGCAGGTGCGCGCCGGCGTCCTTGGGGTGGGCCGCGAGCGAGCGCCGCGAGAGGTTGTCGACGATGGCCCAGCCCTGCTGGGTGTACGGGTCGTCGGGGTCGGCGTCGGCGTCGGGTGCGAACTGATCGGCGAACGCCAGCATGGCGGTGGCGCTGCGGCGGCTGCGGAACGCGTCCTCCATCAGCTCGGCCAGCTTCGCGACCGGCAGATCGAGCTCGACCCGGGCCATGGCCGCGCGCGCGCCCTCGACATCGTCGGCGCGCAGGTACAGGCGCATCAGCAGGTAGCCGGTGACCTCCATGCGTCGTCGCGCGGCGGTGCCGGCATCGGTCGCGCGGTTGGCCTTCGCGGCGTCGTAGCGCGCGAGGTAGAGATCCGCCAGCCGGCGGACCACGAACGGCGTCGGCAGCACGGCGGCGACCTGGTCCAGCGCGCGCTCCAGCTCCTCGTGGCGCAGCAGTGGCTCGGCCGCGAACGGGCCGTTGGCCACGACCCACTCCTCCAGCACCGCCCACTGCTCGACCGCGCGGGCGCGGGTGGCCTCGTCGCCGAAGCGCTGCATCGCCGCCAACGCCAGCAGCGACGGTGCCTCCGCGCCGCGGCGCGCCGACACCCGGTACAGCGTGCGGGCCATCTGCGACAGCGGCGGGGCGACCACGTGGTCGTCGCGGAGCTCGGCCGGGGTGTACAGCGTCGCGGCGTAGCGCAGCGCCGAGAAGGCCTCGTCCTCGTCGCCGCCTGCGAGCTGGCGCTCGACGTAGCCGGCGAGGAAGGCCTGCAGCGCGATCCGCTGCTGGGTCCGCGCGGGCCCGGACTCGGGCAGCAGCGCGTAGCGGTTGAGCGCGCGCTCGAAGTCGTCGAGATCGCCCACCTCGATGGTCGCGCCGGCGTCCGGCGCCGTGCTGCCGCGCTGCGCCTTGCAACCGCCGGCGGTCGCGACCGTGCCCAGGGGCAGACACAGGGCCGCGATTCGGAGCAGCGCTCTCACCCCACCAGCATACCAGCCCGAGCGCCACGCGCGAGGCGGCCGCGCGCGCGTGGACCCACCCGATCGCCTCACTCGCCGGTGCCGTCGCCCCACGAGAACGCGAAGCTCAGCGTGTGCAACAGCCCCAGGTATCGCCCCGCGTTGGTCGGGCGCGCGAGCCCCTGCAGCACCGCGTCGGCGCCCGCGGCGTTGATGTCCTGGCCCGCCGCGGCGAAGTCGGCGGCCGCGGTCGGCGAGTAGGCCGCGCGCGCTGCGGCCACGCGGCGCGGCGGCGTGAGGTCCAGACCGTATCCCGGTGAGAGCACCAAGGTGGTCCGCGTCCGACCGCGGGTGCGCACGCGGAACTCGGCCCCCGCCGACAGCCCCAGCCGCGCGCCGTCGAACATCGCCGCGGTGGTCGCGTCGCGTCGCACCGGCGCGGTGTTGGCGTGGGTCGCGACCAGCAGCTTGGCCTGTGCGTGGGCGCGGTAGGTGACGTAGACATCGCCGCCGTAGACGTCTTGCAAGCCGCGGTGGCGCGTCAGCTCGGGCAACACGAATGCACGGCGATCGAGCCCGACCAGGCGCAGCGTCTGCTCGCCGTCGTCGTTGCAGCGATCGCGGCGCAGGCCGCCTTGGCACAGATCCAACCAGTACACGCCGACGTCGAGCTGCCAGTCGCGCGCGGGACCCAGCGCGAACGATCCGCCCAGCGCGACCTCCTGCGGCAGGCGCTCGGTCAAGGTCGCGCGGATGGGCTCGGCTGCGCTGCACGCGGGCACGCCCGTGCTCTGCGCGTCGGGATTGGGTCGGCACACCAGCGAGACCCCGCCCAGCGCCATCGCGCCCAACCGCCGCAGCGGGAAGGTGCGGTAGCGGCCGCCCAGGCGCACGGTGTCGCCGGCGAGCTGCAGCGCCACGCCGAAGCTCAGCGCCGCGTCGAACCCCGGCGGTGCGCCCTTGCGCGGGATCCACTGCGTCCAGCCCTTGAAGCCGATGCGCTCGGCGCAGGCCGGGTCCTCCTTGTCGTTGCAGCTGCCGGCTTCGTCCGGGTTGGTCGCGAGCGTGGTGTCGTTGTCGAAGGCGAAGCGCTCGCGCAGCCGCGGCAGGTGGACCGCGGCGCCGAGCTGGAACACGCCGCCGTCGTAGGCGATCGCGAGCGTCGCGTCCTGGCGCGTGGTCACCTGACCGCCGTTGGGCGGGCAGTGGCGCAGACCGATGCGCAGGCACGCGCGATCGGGATCGGGCGCGAGGTGGTAGCGCAGGCTCGGGGCGCTCGCGAGCTGCACGTTGCTGCCGACGTCGTAGTAGCCCGCGGCGATCGTGACCGGATCGAAGTGCACCGAGCCGCCCACGAACCAGCCGTAGCCCGGCTGCACCAGCCCCGCGCGACCCGCCAGGGCCGAGCCCGGCGCACCGCTGTCGGGATCGATGCTCGCGCGGGTGATGCGTTGCTGCTCGAGCGTGCCGGTCAGCGCGACCGAGAAAGCCGTGCCGCGGATCGCTCCCAGCATCGCGGGGTTGTGGTGCAGCGCCGTGATCGACGGCGTCGCCGGACCCTGGGCCCGGATACCGCCGAGCCGGATGCTGGCCGCGGCACCGCCTCGGCGGTGCCCGGGTGCAGTCCGACGCGGCCGCGGCCAGCCACAGGCCCACCGCGATCGCCGGGCGTGCTCGCGACGCGGCGCCGGCCGGCACGTGGCCGCGCGCGCGACCCGAGGCTGCGCCCGCGTGCGCGCGTGCGTGCGCCGGGGTGAACATGCGGGGAGCATAACGGCAAGGCGCGTGCAGCCGTTGGTCGCTGGGCCCACGTGGCGGCCACGGCGGGCCGGCGCCCGGCAACCGCGCGCCGCTGGGGCGGCGGCCGACCCGGTGCAGACCCGCCGACTCGGCCGGCGACCGGGTGCTGGCAATCGTCGCAGGGTTGACCCCAAGCTGGCGCAGACCCTACGATGCTCTCCTGTCGCCCGCCCTCCGGATCTCGGGGACGACGATCGCAGGCACCGCTTCATGGGACGTACGTTGCGTCAGTTCACCTGTCGGGACGACCTGTGGGATCGCGTCGAGGCGCTGGCCCAGCGTCGCGGCATGACCCCGGACGACGTGATCCAGGCCGCGCTGGTGCAGTTGTTCTCGCGGCGCAACGACGCGCCGTCGCCGACCGCGCCGACCCCGGCCGCCGTGCCCGCGGTGCGGCCCACGCCCGCGGCACCCGCCGCACGCACCGCGCCGGTGCCCCAGCGCGCGCCGTCGCCAGCGGCCACGCCGGCCGCGCGACCCGCTGCCCCGCCCGGACGCCTGCCGCCGCCGAGCTCGCGCGCGCCCACGCCCGCGGCCGCACCGGTGGCGATGTCGCGGCCGCTGTACCTGTACTTCGAGGGCCAGGTCTACGAGGTCAACCAGGACCAGTTCGTGATCGGCCGCGGCTCGAAGTACAGCGACTTGCCGATCAAGGACGCGAACATCTCGCGCCGCCACTGCGCGATCGTCCGGCGCAACGGCCAGTACTACATCAAGGATCTCGAGAGCACCAACGGCGTCGAGTTCAACGGTCAGCGCGTGGACAACCACCTCATCCAAGAGGGCACGGTCTACCGGCTGTGTGACCACGAGCTGCGGTTCTCGTTCATCCCGCCGTCTTGAGCGCGCGCGTGGGGCCCAAGGTGACGGCGTCGCGTCGCCGCAGCCCGTGGACGCGACTGCGCGAGGCCCTGCGCGGGCTCTCGGCCGACGGCTTCGCCGCGGTGCTGCAGCCCGGCACCGGCGCGCCGCTGCGCGAGGCGTGGAGCGCCTGCGTCGAGTCGATGTCGCCCGAGCTGCGCGGGGCGATCGACACCGCTGCGATCGCGGCCGCGCTGGCCGACTGGGATCCGCGCGGCCGCCAGGATCGCGCCCAGCTCGTGGCCCAGCTGATGCGGTTGGCGCTGCAGCACGGCGATGCCGCGGTTGCGCCCAGCCGTCCGCGCCGCGCGGCGCCGGTGGCCGCGCCGGTGGACGCGCCGGCCGTGACCGACGCGCGCGCGCGCGCGATCGACACGTTGCCGGGCGTGGGCCCGGCGACCGCGGCCAAGCTGCGCGCGCGCGGCATCGGCACGCTCGAGGATCTCGCGATGACGCTGCCCACGGGCTACCTCGATCTGCGCCGCACGGTGCCACCCTCGCAGTGGCAAGACGGCGAGCTGGTCACGTTCCTCGCGCGGGTGCGAGGGCTGCGGCAGGGCTTCGCGCGCGGGCGCTTCGGCGCGACCATGGAGCTCGAGATCGATCCCGGCGGCGAGCGGGTGCAGGCGCGGTGGTTCTCGCCCACCGGCGGGCTCGCGCAGTGGGCCAAGCTCGAGTGCGTGCGCGTGGTCGGCGTGGCGCGGCAGGTGCAGGGGCGTTGGTCGCTGCCGCACCCGCAGCTGCGCGACCCGGCCCAGCCGCTGCCGGGCATCGCGGTGCGCTACCCCGCGGTCGAGGGCGTGCCCGCGGCCAGCTTCGCCAAGCTCGTGCGCGCGGCGTTGCTGCAGCTGCGCGAGGGCGGTGTCGACGATCCGTTGCCCGAGTCGCTGCGCGAGCGCTTCGGCCTGCCGGAGCTGCTCGCGGCCTGGACCGCGCTGCACGAGCCCGACGCAGGCCTCGACGACGACGCGCTCGCGGCCCTGCGCAGCGGCGCCTCGATCGCGCACCGTCGGCTCGCGTTCGAGGAGCTCTTCTACGTGCAGCTGTCGCTGGGGCTCGAGCGCGCCCGCTTCCGCGACGCACCCACGGCGGTCACGGTCGCGCCCGGGCCCGCGCTCGCGCGGCGCTGGACCGCGGCGCTGCCGTTCGCACCCACCGGCGCGCAGACCCGCGTGCTCGACGAGATCCTCGCGGACATGGCCGGCGCGCGCCCGATGCTGCGGCTCGTGCAAGGCGACGTCGGCAGCGGCAAGACCGCGGTGGCGTTCGGCGCGGCGCTGGCGGTCGCGGCCGCCGGGGGCCAGTGCGCGATCATGGCGCCGACCGAGATCCTCGCCGAGCAGCACGCGCGCACGCTCGCGCCGTGGTGCGAGCGCGCGGGCCTGCGGCTGGGGCTGGTCACCGGCGCGAGCAAGGGCGGCGCGCGCGAGAGCCTGGTCGCGCTCACCGCCGCCGGCAGCGTCGACGTGATGGTCGGCACCCACGCGCTGCTCACCAGCGACGTCGGCTTCGCGCGGCTGGGCCTGGTCGTGATCGACGAGCAGCACCGTTTCGGCGTCGAGCAGCGCGCGCAGCTGCGGGCCAAGGGCGAGCGACCGCACCTGCTGGTGATGACCGCGACCCCGATCCCACGCTCGCTCGCGCTGGTCGCCTACGGCGAGCTCGACGTCAGCGTGATCGACGAGCTGCCGCCGGGTCGATCGCCGCCGACCACGGCGGTGCTGCTGGGCCCGCGGGCGCTGGCGAGTGCGCGCGCGCGGCTGGTCGCGCGCGTGCGTGCAGGTGAGCAGGCGTTCGTGGTGTGCCCCCTGGTCGAGGCCAGCGAGTCGCTCGACGTCAGCGACGTCGAAGCCGCGGCGGCGGCGTTGCGCAGCGCGCTGCCGGATCACGCGGTCGGCGTGGTCCACGGCCGCATGAGCAGCCGCGAGAAGGACACGGTCATGCGCGAGTTCCAGGCCGGTACGATCGCGGTGCTGGTCGCGACCACGGTGATCGAGGTCGGCGTCGACGTGCCGCGCGCGAGCGCATCCTGGTCGAGCACGCCGAGCGCTTCGGCCTGGCGCAGCTGCACCAGCTGCGCGGCCGCGTCGGTCGCGGCGGACAAGCGGCGTGGTGCCTGCTGCACAGCGCGACCACGCCGGGCTCGGAGGGTCGCGGCGCGGCTGTCGGTGCTCGAGCGCCACGCCGACGGCTTCGCGGTCGCCGAGGCCGACCTCGAGCTGCGCGGGCCCGGCGAGGTCTTCGGCACCCGTCAGGCCGGCGCCCACCGCCTGCGCACGCCGCTGCGGGGCCACGCGCTGTCGCAGCTGCTGCTCGACGCGCGTGACGCCGCGGCCGCCGCGATCGCGCAGGGCGATCCCCAGCGTGCGCCGTGGGCCGCCGAGCTGCGTCGTCGCGTCGGCGCCGGCGTGTTCGGCGAGGCCTGAGCACCGGCGCGCGGGCCGGCCGACGCCCTCGCGCGGGGGCGATGCCCGCGGGCGCCAGTCGTGCCATGATCTCCGAGGTGGCGCGCCTGCTCTGCCACTGCCTGGTGGTCGACGAAGCCGAGGTGCGCAAGGCCATCCGCGGCGGCGCGCACGGTCGACGAGGTCGGCGAGCGCTGGAGGCCGGCACCGGCTGCGGCAGCTGCCGCGCCGGCATCGCGATCCTGCTCGAACAGGAGCGGCGCCGGCCCGCGCGCGCCGGCGATGCCGCGTCGCTGCTGGCGCAGCTGGGCCTGTTCCGCGACGGCGACGGCGAGGGCTGAGGTCGCGCGGCAACGCAGGGCCGCGTGGGGTCGACTCGGGCCGCGGTGACGCGAGCCTGGATCACGCCGTGCGTGCTGTCGGCGGCGGCGCTGGGTGTCCTGGCGGGGCTGCCCGGGGCCGGCGCCGCGCGCCGCGGGTGGAGCTGCGAGCGCGCCGTGATGATCGACGCGCTGCTGCGCGCGACGACGCCGCGCCGCAGACCCTGTCGGCCGCGTGCGGGGGCGTGGCGACGGGCGCGGACGTGCCGTTGCGCGGTGGCGACGCGGTGGTACGCGCGCAGTCCTGCGCCGGCGCGGGCGTCGACCGCATGCCGGCCGACGCGATCGAGGCGCTGCAGCAACCCGTCGATCTCGACACCGCGTCGCCCGAGGAGCTCGCGGGCCTGCCGGGCGTGGGCCCGGCGATCGCCGCGCGCATCGTCGCGGCGCGGCCGTTCGCCACCGTCGACGCCCTGCTCGCGGTGCGCGGCATCGGCCCGCGCACGCTCGCGCGGCTGCGGCCGCGCGCGCGGGTCTACGGCAGCGGCGACTGACCCACGAGCGCCTCGAGCTCCGCGGGTTCCTTGGGCACGGTGGCGGTCAACACC
The DNA here is from genome assembly GCA_046351635.1 of Nannocystaceae bacterium. Taxonomy (GTDB): domain Bacteria; phylum Myxococcota_A; class Polyangia; order Nannocystales; family Nannocystaceae; genus Xiheibacterium. Next base: position 9,560 of record JAXLYC010000023.1, read on the forward strand.
TCGGGGCCACCGTCGCGCACGAGCACGTCGTCCTCGATGCGGATGCCGACGCCGCGCAGGCCCGCGGGCGCGCGATCGTCGGACGCGGGGATGTACAGGCCCGGCTCGATCGTCAGCACGAAGCCCGGCTGCAGCGGCCGCGGCGTGCGCTGCAGGGTGTAGTGGCCGGCGTCGTGCACGTCCGCGCCGAGCCAGTGGCTGGTGCGGTGCATGTAGTAGCGCTTGTACAGCTCCTGCTCGAGCGCCGCGTCGACGCCCTCGGGCAGCAGGCCCAGGCTCGAGAGGCCCTCGCACAGCACGCGCAGGCACGTGCGGTGGATCGTGTCGATGTCGCCGCCGACCTCGGTGCGCGCGATGCCGGCGCGGTTGGCCGCGAGCACGATGTCGTACAGATCGCGCTGCGCCGGGCTGAAGCGGCCGCCGATGGGACTGGTGCGCGTGATGTCGGCGGCGAACAGATCGACCTCGGCGCCGGCGTCGACCAGCATGAGCTCGCCGTCGCGCAGCACGTCGTCGTTGTCGACGTAGTGCAGGATGCAGGCGTTGTCGCCTCCGCCGACGATGGTGCCGTAGGCAGGGCCGTCGGCGCCGCGGCGGCGAAACTCGTACTCGAGCAGGGCTTCGATCTGGTGCTCGCCCAAGCCCGGGCGCAGCGCGGCCATCGCGGCGCGGTGGGCGTGGCTGCTGATCTCGATCGCGGTGCGCAGGCTCGCGAGCGCGTGCTCGTCCTTGACCATGCGATCCTCGCCCAGGGTCACGCGCGCGTCGCGGACCAGCTCGGGCGGTGTCTCGCCCCAGCGGTTGCGCCGGCGCAGCTGGTCGATCGCACGCAGCACAGCCTGATCGAGCGCACGCCAGCGCCCCAGCGGCATGTGCACCGAGCGCGCGCCGTCGAGCAGCTTGGGCAGGCGCTCGGCCAGCTCGCCCAGCGGCCATGCCGCATCGGCGCCGAAGCGCTCGCGCGCGCCCTCGGGGCCCACGCGACGGCCGCTCCACACCTCGGCCTCGGCGTCGCGCGGGCGCACGAACAGCACGAAGTGCGGCTCGGCGTGGGCGCGCAGCACCAGCACCGCGCCGGGCTCGCGCAGGCCGCTGAGGTAGTGGAAGTCCGAGTCCGGGCGGAAGCGGAATTCGGTGTCGTTGCTGCGGGTGCGCAGCTCGCCGCCGTAGAGCACGAGCGCCCCGCCGTCGAGCAGCGCCGCAATCCGTGCACGGCGCGCGGCGTAGGCCGACGCGGGCGTGGTCGAGCGGAGCATCGGGCGAGCATCGCACCCGAGCCGGGGGGCGGGCGTCTGCGCCCGCAAGGTGGCGCGCGTGCGTGCGCGCACTGTCCCCCTTCGGACCGAAAGCCAGGCGCGCCGCCGGCGATGTGCAGTGCACGATGGCCGACGACGAGCTCGCGATCCTCGACGAACCGCTGCCCTTCGTCTGGCCGCTGGCCGGGCCCTTCGGCGCGATCGTCTTGTCCGCGATGGCGTGGCTGTCGATCTAGCGGGCTCCCCCCCCGTTGCCGCCATCGCGAGGGCCGCGAAACACGAGCCCGGCTCGGCGGGGCGCGGCGACGCCGACGCGCTGCCGCGCCGCTGCCGCGGACGGTTGCGGACCGCCACGGGATGCTGGAAAGCTCGGCGCAGATGTTCGCCCGCCAGCAAACGAGCCGTCTCGTCCACGAGGTCCAACAGTCGATCGCGAGCTACCAGCCCCAGCGTGCCGGGCTCGACCGCGAGCACCTGAGCGGACTCGCCAAGGCCGTGCTCGCATCGGTCGATGTCCGCGATCTGCGGGGCCTGGGACCCAGCGAGCTGCTGTCGCAGCTCGAGGGTCTGCTGGGTGTGATCGAGCTGCGCAAGCGCGACGAGATCAAGGTCGGGCTGCGCTACCACGACGGCAGCGACACGCTGGTGATCGAGACCTGCGTGGAAGACCAACCGTTCCTGGTCTCGACCCTGCGCGCCGCGCTGGCGAGCGAGCACCTCGACGTGCGGCGGTTCCTCAACGCCATCGTCAAGGTGCAGCGCGACGCCGGCGGGCGACTGCTGGGCGTCGGCAACGGCGCCGCCGAGTCGGTCATGCGGATCGAGGTCGGGCTGTCGGGCGGCAGCGCCGGCCGTGACGGCGGCGGCGTGCCCCAGGGCCTCGCGGGCCGCATCGAGCACCGGCTCAAGCTGGCGCAGGCCATGGTGTCGGATTTTCCGACCATGAAGTCGCTGGTCAAGCAGCAGGCCGACGGCTACTTCGCCGCGGCGCACGAGCGCAGCGGCGACGAGGCCGCGCAGCTGCGCGACGCCGAGGCGCTGCTGCGGTGGCTGTGCGAGGAGAACTCGGTCGTGCTCGCGGTCGAGGAGTACGACGTCCACGGCGAGAGCGTCGGGGTCTACGGCACCAGCCGCGTGACCCGGCCCCAGCGCGACCGCCGGCTGCTGACCGCCGCGGCCAAGGGCGAGGGGCGGCTGGTCCGGTTCATGCGCAGCGCCGAGGAATCGCCGGTGCACCGCGCGGGCAAGCCGGGTCACTTCTACGTCACGCGCTTCGGCGCCGACGGCAAGCCCTGCGGCACGCTGCTGATCGACGCGCTGTTCACCTACAAGGCGCTGCACACCCCGCCGGAGCAGATCCCGGTCGCGCACACCGTGCTGCGCGAGCTGCTGACCGAGCGCCAGGTCGGCACCGACTCCGACCGCGGCAAGAACATCACCAACGCGTTCAACTCGCTGCCGCTCGAGTACCTGCTCTCCGAGGACCGCGAGGCCATCTGGGAGCTGACCGATCGCATCCTGCGCGCCGAGGCCGAGGGCGGCAGCGACGTGCACATCCGCGTCGGCGAGAACGGCCGCTTCGCGTTCGTGTTCGTGGCGCTGCCGCGGTGGCAGTTCAGCGAGGAACTGCGCCAGCAGGTGCAGAACGTCGTGCTGGAGTCGCTGTCGGGTTCCTACGCCGACTACGGCGTGTACATCGACCGCTACGACAACGCGGTGATCCACTTCTACGTCACCGGCGTGGGCCCGCTGCGGGCCATCGACACCGAGGATCTGCGCGGCAAGGTGCTGGCGTTCGCGCGCTCGTGGACCGACCGCCTGCGCGAGGCGCTGTCGGGCGTGGCCGAGGGCTCGCGCATCGACGAGCTGTTCGACATCTACGAGAACGCCTTCACCGACGAGCACAAGCGCCGCTGCGGCGTGGCCCGCATCCAGGGCGACATCGTGTGCCTCGAGGCGCTGCGCGCCGGCGCGGAGATCGACTGCGACCTGTACGTCTCGGAGTTCAGCGAGCACCCCGGCAGCCTCAACCTGCGCATCTTCTCGCGCCAGGCGCTCAACCTCAGCCGCGAGCTGCCGGTGCTGAGCCACTTCGGCTTCGAGGTCATCGACGAGTACAGCCGCGACGTGACCCTGCCGGGCATGCCCGCGGTGGACATGGACAACTTCCGCCTCGACGTGCGCGACGATCGCATCGGCCAGATCATGGCGCGGCGCGCCAGCATCGCCGAGGCGCTGCGTGAGGTCTTCGCCGGCCGCTGCGGCGACGACGACCTCAACCGCCTGGTCTCGGTCAGCGATCTCAACTCGCACGAGGTCGAGATCCTGCGCGCGTTCGTGGCCTACCTACACCAGCTCGCGCTGCCGTTCAGCGACGACCTCGTGCGGCAGACCCTGGTCGAGTACCCCGACGTCGCCGAGGAGCTGGTCGACTGGCTCGCGGCGCGCTTCGACCCCGCGATCGCGAGCGAGGCCGCCGCGGCCGAGAGCGAGACCGCGTTGGACGCGGCGCTGCGCGAGGTCACCGACTACACCGCCGACCGCGTCTTGCAGGCGGTCGCCGAGGCCGTGCGCGCGACCCGGCGCACCAACGCCTGGGTCGCAGACGTCGCCGGCGGCCAGCCGCTCGCGTTCAAGATCGCCTCGGGCGAGCTGTCGTTCGGGCCCGAGCCCAAGCCCATGCGCGAGATCTGGGTCTACCACCGCGACTTCGAGGGCGTGCACCTGCGTGGCGGACGGGTCGCGCGCGGTGGCCTGCGCTTCTCCGATCGCCCCGACGACTTCCGCACCGAGATCCACGGGCTGATGTCGACGCAGATGGTCAAGAACGTCGTGATCGTGCCCATGGGCGCCAAGGGCGGCTTCGTGCTGCGGCACCCGCCGGCGGATCGCGACGAGCTGCGCGCGGCCGGCGACTTCTACTACGAGAAGTTCGTGCGCGCGCTGCTGTCGGTCACCGACAACCTCGTCGACGGCCAGGCGGTCACGCCCAAGGGCATCCTGCCGTACAAGGAGGGCACCGATCCGTACCTCGTGGTCGCGGCCGACAAGGGCACCGCGCACATGAGCGACACCGCCAACCGCGTCAGCGCCGAGCACGGCTTCTGGCTCGACGACGCGTTCGCCTCCGGCGGTTCCGCGGGCTACGACCACAAGGCCACCGGCATCACCGCCCGCGGCGCGTGGGAGGCGACCAAGCGCTGCTTCCGCGAGCTCGGCACCGATCCCGAGCGCGACGTCATCACCGCGGTCGGCGTCGGCGACATGAGCGGCGACGTGTTCGGCAACGGCCTGCTGCGCAGCCGCACCATCAAGCTGCTGGCGGCGTTCAACCACGCGCACATCTTCGTCGACCCCAACCCCGACGCCGAGCGCAGCTTCCTCGAGCGCAAGCGGCTGTTCGAGAAGCCGCGCTCGCAGTGGTCCGACTACGACACCGCGGTGCTGTCCAAGGGCGGCGCCGTGTTCCCGCGCAAGAGCAAGGAGGTCGACCTGTCGCCCGAGGCCCGCGCGATGCTGGGGCTGCCTGCGGGCCGCAAGGTCAACGGCGAGGACGTCATGCGCGCCATCTTGCGCATGCAGGTCGACCTCATGTGGATGGGCGGCATCGGCACCTACGTGAAGTCGCGCGACGAGACCCACGCCGAGGTCGGTGACAAGACCAACGACGGCGCGCGCGTCGACGCGGCCGAGCTGCGCTGCCGCGTGCTGGCCGAAGGCGCCAACCTGGCGATCACCGACCGCGGTCGCGTCGAGTTCGCGCGCCTGGGCGGGCAGAACTACAACGCCTTCCTCGACAACTCCGGCGGCGTCGACACCTCCGACCACGAGGTCAACATCAAGATCCTGTTCTCGCCGCTGCTGCGCGCGGGCAAGGTCGCGCGGCAGGCCCGCGACGCCATGCTCAAGCAGTGCGAGAACGAGGTCGTCGAGATGGTGCTCGACAACAACCGCTCGCAGAGCCGCATGGTCAGCTACGACGTGCGCAAGAGCCGGCACGACGTGTTCCGCTACAGCCGCGCGCTGTCGTACCTGGCCAAGCAGCTGCCGTTCAACCCCGACAAGTTCGCGCTGCCCAGCGAGGAGGAGCTCGGCAACCGCAGCCGCAAGGGCCAGGGCCTGCACAAGTGCGAGGCCTCGGTGGTCTGCGCCCACGCCAAGATGCTGGCCTACCGCCAGCTGCTCGAGGCCGAGCCGCTGCCCGACGAGTTCGTCGCCGCGGCGGTGCGCGACTACTTCCCGCGCGCGATGCAGGAGCTGGCCGGGGCCGACGCGGTCGCGAACCACCTGCTGCGCCGCGAGATCGCGACCACGATGATCGTCAACGGCATCGTGGACAACGCCGGCGGCACGCTGCTGGCGGAGTGCGCGGTGGCCTCGGGCAAGCCCGTGCGCGACATCGTCGTGGCCTACCTGCAGGCGGCCCAGGCGGCGGACGCCGACGGCATCCGCAACGACCTGTACCTGCTCGAGGACGAGCGGCGCCAGGAGGCGGTCTACAACGCCATGGCGATGATCGAGGCCGCGCTCGAGGACGCGACCTTCTACCTCATCGATCAGATGGACCTGCCGCCGCTCGACGCCGGCGCCATCGCGCAGGTCAAGGCGCTGCTGGCCAACGTCGATCAGGCGCTGCCCGCGGGCAGCAAGGGCCGCATGGCCGGCCGCATCCGCAAGCTCGAGGAGGCCGGCATCCCGCGCGGTCTCACCGAGCGGCTGGTCAAGCTGCGCTACCTGACGCCGGTGCTCGACGCGGTACGCATGGCGCAGAAGCTCGGTCGCGAGGCCCGCGAGCTGCTGTATCTGCGCCTGCAGGTGACCGATGCGGTCAACTTCCTGTACCTGTACCAGGCGCTCGACCGCATGGCCTACGCCGGTCCGTGGGACGGCCCGGCGGTGTCGGCCCTGCGCCGCCAGCTCAACTTCCACCTGCACAAGCTCGTGCGCATGGTCGAAGGCGACGACGTCGCCGGCAGGCTCGAGAGCTACAAGCTCGGTGAGTTCTGCGCCGCGGTCGCGGCCCAGGCCGAGAGCGGCCCGACGATCTCGGGCCTGGTCATGCTCGACGACTGGCTGCGGCGCATGCTGCCGCCGTTGTCCGCCATCGCGCGGCGCTGAGCCGCTCGCGTCGATCGACCAGGGCGGCGCGCGTGCGCGTGCGCGTGCGCTGCCGGTGCGCTATGCTGCCGCCCGATGGCATCGCGCGCGACGGCGAGCAACGGCATGCGCCTGTTCTGGTTCGGACTCGCCAGCCTTCTGGGCGGCGGCTGCGATCTCTCGACCAAGGCCTGGGCCGAGCACACCCTGACGGATCTGCCGGACCAGACCCTCTCGGTCGCAGGCCACTGGCTCGAGTTCACGCTGGCGTACAATCGCGGCACCGGCTTCTCGCTGGTGCGCGATCTGGGCGACGCGCGGTGGATCTTCGGCGTGTTCGCGCTGGTGGTGCTGGTCGTGCTCGCCGTGATGGTGTGGCGCAACCGCCCCGACCGCTTCGAGCTCGTCTCGCTGGCGGCGATCGCCGGCGGCGCCATCGGCAACGGCTACGATCGCGTGTTCCGCCTCGCGCCCGGCGGTGGCACCGGCGTGATCGACTTCGTGCGCGTGAACTACCCCTGGGGCGGTCACTGGCCGCTGTTCAACATCGCCGACGCGCTGTTGGTCGTGGGCGTGGCGGCGCTGCTGCTGCGACGCGTGCGCGCCCGCCCCGAGGCCGCCGCGGCGGGCTGACCTCGCGGCTCAGACGTCGGCGCCGAAGTGCGCCGCGAGCGTGCGCCAGTACAGCGCGTGCTCGGCCGCCAACACCCGCGCGGCGAGGCTGTCGGGCGTGTCGTCGGGCAGCACCGGCACCGGCGTGTGCGCGAGCACGGCGCCCTCGTCGTAGGCCTCGCTGACGAGGTGGACCGTGGGCCCGCTGTGCGCGACGCCGGCGGCGAGCACGGCCTCGTGCACCGCGCGGCCGTGCATGCCGGGCCCGCCGAAGCGCGGCAGCGGCCCGGGGTGGATGTTGACCGCGCGGCCGCGGAAGGCCTCGACCACGCGGCCGTCGAGCAGCTTCATGTATCCCGCCAGCACGATCACGTCGGCATCGGCGGCGCGCAGTCGCTGCAGCAACGCGGCGCCGGGATCGGGATCGGTGCGCGCGCTGACGTGGGCCGTGGGGATGCCGCGCGCGCGCGCGAACGCCAGCGCGCCGGCGCCGGAGTTGTTCGACACGACCAGCGCGATGGTGGCCGCGAACTCGCCGCGCTCGATCGCCGCCTGCAGCGCCTCGAGGTTGCTGCCGCGGCCCGATGCGAGCACGGCGAGCCGCAGCGGGCGGCGCGGTGACGCGGGCGCGCGCGCGTCGGGGGCCGAGGAGGCGGGGGTCGACACCGCGCGAGCTTGGCCCGAACCGGCGCGCCGCGGGAAGGGCCGCGTATACTCGGGCGACCATGCCGAGACGTGGCACGACACGGGGGTGGGCGAGGGCTCGCACGGCGGCGACGACACGCGCTGGCGTTCGACCACGGTGGTTTGCGTCCGCAAGGGCGGGCACGTCGCGCTGGGCGCAGACGGGCAGGTCTCGATGGGCAACACCATCATGAAGGCCCGCGCGGCCAAGGTCCGCACGCTCGCCGGCGGGCGGCTGATCGGCGGCTTCGCGGGCTCGGCCGCGGACGGGCTCACGCTGTTCGAGCTGCTCGAGGCCAAGCTCGAGAGCGTCGGCGGCAACTTCGTGCGCGCGGCAGTCGAGCTGGCCAAGGACTGGCGCCAGGACCGTCGCTACCGGCGGCTCGAGGCGCTGATGATCGTCGCCGACCGCGAGCGCACGCTGCTGCTGTCGGGCACCGGCGACGTGATCGAGCCCGACGACGGCATCGTCGCGATCGGCTCGGGCGGCAACTTCGCGCTCGCGGCCGCGCGGGCGCTCGCGCGCCACCGCGCTCGATGCCCGCGCGATGGTGGCCGAGTCCCTGCGGGTCGCCGGCGAGATCTGCGTCTTCACCAACCTCGAGCACACCATCTTGGAGCTGGGAGCGTCGCCGTGAGCCACGACAGCCGCAACGCCCTGCCGGGCTCGCCGGGCCTGGGTCTGACGCCGCGCCTGGTGGTCGAGGAGCTCGACCGCTACATCATCGGCCAGCACAAGGCCAAGCGCGCGGTCGCCATCGCCATGCGCAACCGCTGGCGCCGGCAGATGGCGCCCGAGTCGCTGCGCGAGGAGATTTCGCCCAAGAACATCATCATGGTCGGGCCCACCGGCGTGGGCAAGACCGAGATCGCCCGGCGGCTGGCCAAGCTCACCGGTGCGCCGTTCGTGAAGGTCGAGGTCAGCAAGTTCACCGAGGTCGGTTACGTCGGCCGCGACGTCGACTCGATCGTGCGCGACCTGGTCGAGGTCGGCGTCCAGATCGTGCGCGCCGAGATGGAGCGCGACGTGCGGGTCGAGGCCCGCGTGCGTGGCGAGGAGCGCGTGCTCGACCTGCTGCTGCCGCCGACCGCGGAGCCGCGCGGCTTCGGCGAGCGACCCGGCGATCCGCCCAAGCCCTCGGCCACCCGCGAGAAGCTGCGCGAGCTGCTGCGCGCGGGCAAGCTCGACGACCGCGAGGTCGAGGTCGAGCTCGAGGAGAGCGGCGGCCCGGGATTGCAGCTGCTGCCGGGCCTGCCCATGGGCGAGCAGATGGGGCAGCAGCTCGGTCAGCAGCTGCGCGACATGCTCGGCGGCTTCGGTCGGCGCAAGCACAAGCGCACGCTCAAGGTCGGCGAGGCCCAGGAGCTGCTCGCGCGCGAGGAGGCCGGCAAGCTGGTCGACCAGGACAAGGTCACGCGCGAGGCGGTGCGGCGTACCGAGCAGCTCGGCGTGGTCTTCCTCGACGAGATCGACAAGATCTGCAGCCGCGAGAACGTGCGCGGTGCGGACGTGTCGCGCGAGGGTGTACAGCGCGATCTGTTGCCGTTGGTCGAGGGCAGCACGGTCTCGACCAAGTACGGCCCGGTGCGCACCGATCACGTGTTGTTCGTGGCCGCCGGCGCGTTCCACCTCGCCAAGGTCAGCGATCTCATCCCCGAGCTGCAGGGGCGCTTCCCCATCCGCGTGGAGCTGGACTCGCTGGGCGTGGGCGAGTTCATCCGCATCCTCAAGGAGCCCGACAACTCGCTGCTCAAGCAGTACCGCGCGCTGCTCGAGACCGAGGGCGTGCAGCTGGTGTTCGACGACGCCGCGATCACGGCCATGGCCGAGGCGGCCTGGCGCGCGAACAGCTCGCTGGAGAACATCGGCGCGCGGCGGCTGCACGCCGTGCTCGAGCGCGTGCTCGAGGAGTTGAGCTTCGAGGCCAGCGAGCTGGGCGCGCGCGAGATATCCGGATCACCCGAGGCCTACGTGCACGAGCGCGTCGACGCGTTGCTGCAGGATCGCGACCTGTCGCGCCACATCCTGTGACCGCGTCGCCGCGGGATCAGCACGCCAGCCGCAGCTGCTGGCCCGGGGGCCCGGGGTCGTTGGCCGCGGGCATCGCCGACCACACCGCCGCGACGCGCTCGCGCAGGGCGTCGACCTGCGCGAGCATGCGCACGACCGCGGCGTCGGGGCGGTCGCGCAGCGAGGTCGCGAGCCAGTGCGCGGTGTTGTCGAGGTCGGAGTTGCGCTCGTAGGCGTTGGCGATCTCGAGCGCCAGGTCGGCGCGCACCGGCGCGATCGTGCAGCGGGCGTGGATCGTCGCTGCGGTGCGCAGCGCCGCCGCGGTCGCGCCGACCTGGGCCAGGGCGCGCTTGAGCTGCAGCCGCAGATCGTTGCCCCACACCGCCTCGGCGACCTCGCGCGCGCTGGGCCCAGGCAAGGCGGCATGCTGCGGCGCGCCGCGGCGGCACAGCACGCGCAGCCGCTGGTCGGCGTGCATGAAGAACGGCTGCAGGCCCGCGCGGCGACAGGCGGTCGCGAGCGCGCGCGGCGTGAACGACCACGCGCGCAGCGGGCTCAGCACCTCCTCGCCCGACGCACCCATCGCGTGCAGCAGGTTGGGGACCTCGATCACCGCGACGCCGCCGCTGCCGAGCCGCGCGGCGATCGCCTGCAGGTGCGCGACCGGGTCGGGCAAGTGCGGCAGCACGTCGTGCTCGACCACGAGGTCGAAGCGACCGCGGCCGGTCATGGTCTCGAGCGCACGCTGTTGCACCGAGAGGCCGCGGGCCCGCGCTGCGGCGGCCCACGGCTGCCACGGCTCGAGCGCCAGCACGTTGACGTGCGGCAGTTTCTCGATGGCCTCGGCCGGCGTGGGGTCGCGCAGACCGATCTGCAGCACGCGGATCCGTCGGCCCTGGCGCGCGGCCGCCAGCGCCTGCAGCAGGTCGTCGATGCGGCCCCGCACCACGCGGTCTCGCTCGCAACCCTGCACGGCAACGATGCGGCCGTCGTCGGCCTCCAGCCGCAGCGCGTGGTCGTCGGTGCAGACGCGGGCGCGGTAGCCCGCCTCGAGCCCGAAGCCCACGGTGCCGGTTCGGGCGAGGGTGCAGCCCGGGCACGCACGCGGTGGGGACGGGGTCACCCGCGGCGGTCGAGGCGAGGGCAATCCACGAGTCCGAGGGGTTGGTGCCGCACGCGGGGCATCGGGGTCATGGCAGCTCACCCACGGTGCAACCGGTGGGCCAAGATTGCAGGATGGCGGTGGTCCGATGAGGGCCGCCAAGGCCGCCGGAGGCGCCATCGCGGCGCCTACGGCACCGTGACCAAACCCACTTCGAGATCGCTGGCGGGACGCAGTGTCACGAACCCGGGCGCGCTTTTGCGAAAACGGCACGGACTGCACCGAAGCCGCACGAACAAAGCAAATCTCGCGCGCGGGGGCTTGTCCTCTTTCCTATCTAAGGGGGGCTTGCGTGCTTCTGGGTTTTGGTGGATTCTCAGCCATCGGCAGCGTTGCGGCACTCGGGAGGGCCCGCCGCGAAAGCTACCGAAATCGAACGATCTCCACTCGGTGATCCCAGGCGACCGCTCCGACGCGGCCGTCCGGGTGAGGGCACACCAAAACTTCCCCACAAGGAACGACAAGCACCATGCGCAGCAAGATTCTCATTGGACTCTGTGTCACGGCCGGGCTTGGCCTGGTCGGTTGCGGGACGAAGAGCGACTCGGGTGACGGCGCCTTCTCGGCGACGAACAACACCACCAACGACACCAGCGACGAGTCGTCCGGCGGCGATTCCGGTGGCACCAACGCCACCAGCGCCAACACGACCAACAACACCGACACGACCGGTGCGGACAGCAACACGACCGACCCCAGCGACACGGGCACGGAGACCACCGGTGGCAACATGACCACGGTCGGCTTCATCCAGGATCCCGATGGCGGCGGCGTGAACATCGAGTGCGACCTGTGGAGCCAGGACTGCCCCGAGGGCGAGAAGTGCATGCCGTGGGCGAACGACGGCGGCGGTGCGTGGAACGCCACCCGCTGCTCGCCGGTCGATCCGAACCCCGCGCAGCCCGGTGACGAGTGCACCGTGGAGGGCTCGGGCGTGTCGGGCATCGACAACTGCGATCTCGGCTCGATGTGCTGGGACGTGGACCCCGAGACCAACATGGGCACCTGCGTGGCCATGTGCATGGGCAGCGAGGCCGCCCCGGTCTGCGAGGATCCCTCCACCTCGTGCGTCATCGCCAACGAGGGCACGCTCATCCTCTGCCTGCCCAGCTGTGACCCGCTGCTGCAGGACTGCGCCGAGGGCCAGGCCTGCTACCCGATCGACGACGCGTTCGCGTGCGCGCCGGACGTCTCGGGCGAGATGGGTCTGCACGGCGACGCGTGCGAGTTCATCAACGTGTGCGACCCGGGTAACTTCTGCGCCGACGCGGCGGGCGTGCCCGACTGCGCGGGCTCGTCGGGCTGCTGCGCGGCGTTCTGCGATCTCAGCGATCCGGACGCCTCGATGAACTGCCCCGGCGCCGCCGGTGGCGAGGAGTGCACGGCGTGGTACGCCGACGGCCAGGCCCCTCCCGGCCTCGAGAACGTCGGCGCCTGCGTCATCCCGATGTGATCGGGTGCGCCTGAGCGCCGCCTGCGTGCGGCGCGCAGAACGCGGGGTGCTCGCGAGGGCCCCCGCGTTTTCTTTTGGTTCGATGGCGCGAAAACGCGCAGCTCGGGGACAGATCCTCGTGAAATCAACGTGTTGGACACGCACGGCGAGACCGCCACGAAAGGCAGTTAAATAATTCTTGTTAGTTTTGGAGGTTAAGGTATTTAAGTTTTGAACGTCGGTTTCGGTGGTTGCTTTCACCCCGGCGTCGGGAGGGCGGAACCATGAACACCCAGTGGATGAAGGCACTCACGGTCGTTGCGCTGACGGGCTGCGTGCAGACGAGCAAGCCGGACATCGAGCCGATGGCCGAGGGGGACGGCGGTGGCGCCGAGACCAGCGTCGGCGGCGAAGGGGGCAGCTCGACCGGCGAGGACCCGGGCATGACCTCTGCCCCGGGCACCACCGTGGGCTCGGGCGGCGAGAGCAGCAGCAGCGGTGGGGGCGACGACGACGGCTGTCACTTCATCTGCACCCCCGATACGCCACCGGGCGAGTGCGACGTCTGGGCGCAAGACTGTCAGGAGGGGCAGAAGTGCATGCCGTGGGCGAACGACGGCGGCTCTTCGTGGAACTCGCTCAAGTGCGTGGACGTGGCGCAGAACGCCGGCCAGCCCGGCGACGAGTGCCACGTCGAGGGCTCGGGCGTCTCGGGCATCGACGACTGCGCGCTCGGGGCGATGTGCTGGAACGTCAACGAGGAGGGGCTGGGCACCTGCGTCGCGTTCTGTGGCGGTACGCCGGCGTCGCCGGTCTGCGAGGACCCCAACGCGAGCTGCGTCATCGCCAACGACGGCGTGCTGACGTTGTGCCTGCCGACCTGCGATCCGCTGCTGCAGGACTGCGATCCGGGCCAGGCGTGCTACCCGGTCGACGACGGCTTCGCCTGCGGCCCCGATGCCTCGGGCGAGATGGGTGGCTTCGGTGACCCGTGCGAGTTCCTCAACGTGTGTGACCCGGGTCTGTTCTGCGCCAACGCGGCGGCGGTGCCCGGTTGCGCCGGCTCGAACGGCTGCTGCACGAACTTCTGCGAGTTCAGCCAGGGCAACGCGCAGTGCACCGGCCAGGGCCAGGAGTGCGTGCAGTGGTACGACGCCGCGGCGGCCCCGCCCGGCCTCGAAGACGTCGGTGCGTGTCTGATCCCCGAGTAGTGTGGAGGAGCCCGCGCGTGGGGGCACGCGCGGGGTTGGTCAGCGAGGGACGTTGGGTGGAGGTGCTGCCAAGGACGGCGGCGCCGCTGGTTCACCGCGTCGCGACGGCGAGCTCGAAGCGCGCATCGAAGAGCGGCTGGTGATCCGGCGTGCCGACGTGCCAGCGCAGCTCACCACCGTAGGCGCTGCGCACGAACGGCTCGAAGTACAAGAAGCCGCGCATCTGCGTGCCCGGCTCGAGCACACCCCACGGCAACGCCAGCCGTGGCACGTCGCCATCGGCGAGCAGCGGCTGGAACTCCAGGGTGCGGCCGGGGTCGTAGCTGCGCTGCAGCTCGCGGTCGTAACCCGCCGACGCCGCCGGCGCGTCCTCGCCGTCGACCCGCTCGAAGCTCGCGCCGGGATCGAGCAGGGCGTAGCGGAAGCGTCGGGCGTCGCGCAGATCGAGGTCGCCGGGCGCGAGCAGGACCGGCGCCGCGCCGAGGTTGGCGACGAGCGCGTGGATGACCGTGGTGCTGCGCTCGAGATCCGCGGGCTCGCCCGACCAGACCCCAGTCGTGAGCACGATGGTGACGCCGGAGTCGTCGTCGCGCGCGGTCATGCGGTGCTCGCCGCTGGGCGCCACGAGCTCGCCCGTGGCACTGCAGCCGGGCAGGGCCAGCATCGCCGTCAGCGCCGCGGCGGCCGCACGCATCGCCGCCACAGTGTAGCAGCGCTGCGCGCTCAGGCAGCCCCGCCGGACTGGCCGTCGCGCAGGATCCGCTGGGCGTCGGGCTGGTCGAGGTAGCCACGGCGCAGATCCTCGTCGCGCAGATCGTCGACGCGCGCGCGCACCAGCGCGGCGGCCTCGGCCAGCAGCGCGCGCCCGCCGGCCTCGTCGCCGCGTCGCACCAGCATGCAGCCCAGGTGGTGGATCGAGCGCACGCAGTCGAGCGGCGCCGCGCCGGCGCGGACCAGCGCGACCGCGTCGCGCTCCTGGGCGATGGCGGCGTCGGTGTCGCCGGCCGCGTCGGCCAGGCGCGCGAGCACGTGCAGCGCGCGACAGCGGGCGGTCCGCAGGCCGTGGGCCTGCGCGGTGACGCAGACCTGCTCGGCGATGATGCGCGCGTTGGCGAGATCGTCGTGGGCCTGGCCGTGGACCGCGAGCGCGTAGGCCAGCCGCACGCGCGCGCGCAGCTCGATGCGCACGTCGCCGCGCCCGACCGCCACGCGCGCGGCGTCGACCAGCAGCGCACGCGCGGCCTCGAGGTCGCCCAGGTGCGCCATGACCTCGCCCAGCTGCACGATGACGTCGTTGAACTCGCCGGGGTGGCCCACGGCCTCGTGCAGCTCGAGCGCCTTGCGCAGGCAGCGTTCGGCCCGGCGATACAACCCGATCGCGGCATAGGTCGCACCGAGGTTCGCGAGCTTGCGGCCGGTGAGGTAGCGGTCGCCGAGATCGCGGTCGATCGCGAGCGCGGCCTTGAAGCAGTCCACTGCCTCCTGGTAGTGCGTGCTGCGGCCTGCGACCTCGCCCAGGGCGTTGAGCAGGTTGGCCTCGAGCCGTGGGTTGCCGAGCTCGCGCGCGATGTCGAGGGCCTCGCCGTAGACCAGCCGCGCCTCGGCGAAGCGACCCTGGCTGTTGGCGACCTGGCCGATGCTGCGCAGCAATCGGCAGCGTTGCCGCGCGCCGCGGGGGCCGCTGCCGCAGTGCGCCAGCGCTTCGCGGGCCACCCGTTCGGCCTCGTCGAATTCGCCGCGCGTGTAGGCCAACTCGCTCTCGAGCTCACCCAGCACCGCCGAGAACGCGCCGGCCTTGGCCGCCGCCAACGCGGCGATGCGCTCGCGCAACCGGGGGATCAGCCGCTCGGCCTGGCCCGCGCGGCCGACCTCGAGATAGAAGCGCAGCAGCCGGATCGACGCGATGACCAGCTTCTCGGGGTCACCCAGCTGTTCGGCGGTCTTGAGCAGCTGTCGCACGTCGGCGCCCTGGGCCCGTCGCCGGCCCCACGCCCGCAGGATCCGCTCGCGACGCAACAGCGCGTCCCACCGCCGCGGGTCGTCGGCCGGCATCGCGCGCAGCGCCTGGCTGAGAAAGTAGTGCGCCTCGACGTTGCCCGCGACCTCGTACGCGCGCATGGCCGCGCGCATGGCAGGCTCGATCGCCTCGGTGCCGCGATCGGCCTGGACCAGGTGCTCGGCGATGGGGCCGTCGTCGCGCTCGGGGGCGTAGTCGGGTCGCGCGCGCCGCAGCTCGGCCGCGCGGCCGTGCAGCCGCCGCGCCTCGTCGGGCGCGACGCCGGCCTTGCACACCTCGTGCAGGCTCACGGTCGCGAAGCGGAAGCTCTCGCCGTGGGGCGACTGCGTCGCGACCCGCTCGAGGAAGTGGCGCGCGAGCAGGTTCTCCAGGCTCTTGGAGACGTTGCGCGCGAGCAGGTCGGCGAGCTCGGTGGGTCGGAACGCGCGGCCCAAGAGCGCCGCGCCCTGCAGCACCTCGCGATCGCTGCGCGAGAGCTCCTCGATGCCTTCGGCCAGGGCGGCCTCGACCGAGGGCGGCAGCTCGATGGCGGCGCCGCGCTGGCGCAGGGTCAGCAGCCGGCCCTGGGCGTTCCACGCGATCACGCCGCGGTCGAGCAGCGACGCCAACACCTGCTCGATGAACAACGGGTTGCCGCCGGTGCGCGAGAGGATCGCGTCGGCCAGCTCGGTCGCCGCGGCCTCGTCCTCGAAGCGGCGC
Organism: Nannocystaceae bacterium; assembly: GCA_046351635.1. Lineage (GTDB taxonomy): Bacteria > Myxococcota_A > Polyangia > Nannocystales > Nannocystaceae > Xiheibacterium. The sequence goes on from JAXLYC010000023.1 coordinate 25,741, forward strand.
ACGATGAGGTCGCGCCGCGCCTGCTCGTCGAGCTCGCCCAGCTCGAGCACGCTGACGTTGGCCTCGCGCCGGATCATCTCCACGCGCAGGTGTCCGGGCCGCCCGGTCGAGATGCCGAGGATCGGCCACGGGTGGCGGCTCTGCACCCACTCGCGCAGCAGCAGCGCGCTCTGCTCGTCGTGGAAGTGGATGTTCTCGAGCACGACCAACACCGGCCGTCGCTGGGCCAAGGCGGTGATGAGCCGCCGCACCAGCCGCCACAGCCGGTCGCGGCGCGTGAACGGATCGAGCTCGCCGTCGACCGCGTCGCGCAGGCCCAGGGCCGAGGCCAGCGCCTCGGCCAGGCGCGCGCCGTCGGACACGCCGTGCTCGGCCAGCCGCGCGGCGATCTGCTCGCGCAAGGTGTCGTGCTCGATGCCCAAGAAGCGCTGCAACAGCTCGAGGAACACCCCCAGCGGCACGTTGCGACGCGACCAGCTGCCGGCGGCGCGCAGCACCCAGCAGGCCGTGCGCGGCAGCGATGCGACGAAGCGCTCGACCAGGGCGCGCTTGCCCATGCCGGGCGAGCCCAGCACGAGCACCGCCCGCGACTCGCGGGCGCGGATGGCCTCGGCCAGCGCGTCCCGCAGGGCCTTGAGCTCGAGCTCGCGGCCGTAGAGCACCGAGCGACCGCCGGGCGCGAGGTGGATCTTGCGCTCGTCCTCGAGCGCGGGTCCCTGCAGCGGCGCGACGTGCTCGAGCTCGTGGTCGATCACGGTCGCGGTGCCCGAGACGCCGGCGGCCGGCTCGACGAAGCTGCCGTCGCCGAAACGCCACGCGCGCGCGAGCAGCTCGACGAGGTTGCCCGAGACCATGACCGGGCCCTCGATGAAGTGGCGCGCGACGTGATCGAGCTGCTCGGCCACGCCGCGGCGCAGCTCGGCCAGCACCGGGCCCGCGCCGCTGCGCTGCAGCACCGCGGCGGCGTTGGCCACCACCAGGCCCAGGCGCCAGCCCGGCGCGGCCTCGCCGATGTCCTCGCGCAGGGCCAGCGCCACCCGCAGCGCTCGATCGGCGTCGTCGGCCGTGCGCAGCAGGGTGCCGAACGCGACGATGGCGGCGTGGGGATCGCAGCGCAGCACCTGTGCGTCGCGCTTGAACGCGAGGTCGCGGACCAGCGTGCCGAAGCCGACCATGTCGGCGCTGCTGCCTGCGGGCTGCGTCGCGGGGGGCTCGAGCGCGGCGTAGACCACGACCACGCGCTGGGCCTCGCGGCTGGTGCGGCGTGGCATCGGCGTGCCGCCGCCGTCGAGCTCGCGCGAGGCCGGCTCGCCTGGCCCGCCGGGGTCGAGCACGTCGTGGCGCGCGTGGCGGGCGACGAAGTTGGTCAGGACCTCGTCGTCGACCACGGGGTCGGCGCGGTGCAGGAACGCCGCGAGGTCGCTCTGCATCGCGCGGGCGCTCTCGAAGCGCGCGGCGGGGTCGCGGGCCAGCGCGCGGTCGACGATGGCAGCGAGCTCGGGCGGCAGCTGCGGCACCAGCTCGAGCAACGGCGCCAGCGCCTCGCTGCGCACGCGGTCGAGCGCGGCCATGCGGTCCTTGTCGCGGAACAGCAGCTTGCCGGTCAGCAGCTCGTACAGCACGATGCCCAGGGAGTAGACGTCCGAACGCTGGTCGACCGGGCGTCCCAGCGCCTGCTCGGGCGACATGTACGCGACCTTGCCCTTGATGGTCTCCTCGCTGCCGCCCTTGCCACCGGCGTTCGTGTCCATGCGCGCGAGCGCGTGCTCGCGGGTGCGCGCGATGCCAAAGTCCAGGATCTTCACCTGGCCGGCGTAGCTGACCATGATGTTGTGCGGGCTGACGTCGCGGTGCACGATGCCCAGCGGCTGACCGTAGTCGTCGTGTTTGCGGTGGGCGTAGGCCAAACCGGCTGCGACCTGATGGGCGATGTATGCCGCGATCACCGGTGGCACGCTGTCGCCGGCGTTGCGCACGGCGTGGAACAGCCGCATCAGGTCCACGCCTTCGACCAGCTCCATCGCCAGGTAGAAGGTGCCGTGGACCTGGCCGAAGTCGAACACCTGCACGATGTTGGCGTGGTTGAGCGACAGCGCGATCTTGGCCTCGTCCACGAACATGCGCATGAACTCGCGCTGGTTGGCGAAGTCGCGGCGGATCTTCTTGATGACCACGCGCTTGGTCAGGCCCTCGGCCACGCGCACGGTCGCGAGATAGACCTCGGCCATGCCGCCCTCGCCGAGCAGCTCGGTCAGCACGTAGCGGCCGAAGATCTGCGGCAGTTCGCGGCTCACAACGCCTCGATCACCAGGTTGTCGAAGTGGCTCTCGGCTTCCCAGCCGGAGAACGCGAAACGATCGTGGCCGGGTCCGCGCAGCGGCGCGGGGTCCTCGAACTCGAGCAGCGAGCGGCCGTCGACCTCCCAGATGATCTCGCTGCCCGAGCGCGTGATCGCGAAGTGGTAGCGGTGGTCGGGCTCGACCGTGGGCGCGGTCGCTGTCACGCGATCGCGGCCGTGTTCGTTCTTGCGGGCGATGGCGTGCAGGGTGTTGTTCCACCCGCCGAAGACCACGACGTAGCCGCTGGCGACGTAGTTGACCGAGCGCGCGACCGAGACGCCGTCGCCGCACAGCTCGACCTTCACGTCGCCCTCCTCGCTGGCGGCCCAGGCGTCGAACTCGATGCGCACGTCGTCGGGCAGGGCCAGATCGAGCCACAGCGGGTGGTTGCGGAGGTCGCGGAGCTTGAGCACGCCGTGCTCGATCCACGCGCCCTCGGCGGTGACGTGCCAGCGCTCGCCCAGGCCGTCGCGCTCGAAGTCGTCGCGGAAGATCTCGGTGCCGCCTTGGCCGCGCGAGTTGTACGTGCGCGGCAGCTCCTCGCAGCCGGCCACCCCCAGCGCGATCGCGAGCCCCCAGCGTCGCGGACGCTCACCAGCGCCGGGCATCCGGATCCTCGGTGAGCAGGGCGCCCAGCAGCGGCGCGCGGCCGCGGGCGTCGGGCGGGATGAGGGCGGCGGCGTCGAGGTCATCGTCGATGCGGTCGAGCGCGGCGGGCAGGCCCGCGGGTGGAGCAGCAGCTCGAGCAGCACCACGCCGGCGCTGAAACGGTCCGAGGCCTCGGTCGCTTGCGCCTGGCCGCGGCGGAGCTCCGGCGCAAGATAGCGCAGGGTGCCGGCCTGTGCGCCGGGTCCCGTCGGTCCGCTCGATCGGGGCGGGGCGCCCGCGCGGGCGCCCGAGGGCGCGGCCGCGGCGACGCCGAAGTCCGCCAGCGCGATCTGGGCGCCACGGAACGCCGTACGCACCAAGATGTTCGCCGGCTTGACGTCGCGGTGGATCGCGCCGGCGGCGTGGACGGCCGCGAGCGCGGCGCGCAGCTCGGTCGCGATGCGCGGGAGATCGGCCGCGCCGACCAGGCCGCGGCGCAGCGCCAGCCGCAGGTTGCCGCCGGTGCACAGCTCGAGCGCGATGAGGCGATGGCGCGGCTGGGCGTCGAGCAACGCGACGACATACGGGCTGCGCACCCGCGCGAGCGTGCGGGCCTCGTCGAAGAAGCGGGCGTGCAGCAGCCGCGAGGCGCTGCGGCCGTCGCCCTCGATGAGGCGCTTGATCGCGACCTCGCGGCCGACGTGGCGATCGAAGGCCTGGTAGACCACGGCATGGCGACCGCGACCCAGCGGTCGGCCGAGCTCGTAGCGCGCGAGCCCGAACGCGTCCTGGGTCTCGAGCTCCTCGAGTCCGTCGAGCAGCGCGAGCCCGCGACCGGGGCGCGTGACCGCGACGCCGCGGCGCTCCAGCGCGCCCTGGGCCTGCTGCCAGCCCCGCAGCGCGCGGCGGTGATCGATGTCGAGCGCGAGCACGGCGTCGAAGTGGCGCAGTGCCGTGGCCGGGTCGCCGCGCTCGAGCAGCTGCTCGGCCAGCAGCAGGTTGGCGGTGGCGTGCAGGCCGCCGCGGGTCCAGCGGCTCGCGTCGGTCTGCGGCAACGACAGCAGCGCGTGGAGCATGCGCAGGCCCAGCTCGACGTCGATCGCGTCGAGCAGCTCGCGCGCGAGCACCAGCGCCAGCTCCGGCCGTGGGTCGGCCCGCAGCGCGGTCGCGATCGCGACCATGGCCCCGCGCAGGAAGCCGGCGTGGCTGAGCGCGCGCAGCTCGGGCTCGATCTCGGCGATCGGCGCGCCGCGGGCGAGCGCGTCGGCGAACGCGCCCAGCCGCGCGACCTCCTGCGGGCGCGCGGCGCCGTCGGCGAAGCGGTCCAGCACCGCGTCGGCGACCGCACCCAGCGGGTGGCTCGGCGCGCCGCCGAGCATGCGCTGGGCCCACGCGACGGTCATCCCAGCACCTCGAGCACCAGCGGTGCTCCGTGCAGCGCGATGCGATCGCCCAGCAGAAGCTCGATGCACGCGCCCGGCTCGAGCGCGTGGCCGTCGAGATCCACGCGCACGCCGGCGCGGAAGTCGATCGCGACGTGGCCGCGCTCGAACAGCACCCGCGCGGGCACGGCGATGCTCGCGTCGAGCCACAGCGGTCCGCCCTGCGGCAGCCACACCAGCGGTCGCGCGTCGGCACCACCTTCGATCACTGCGCCGTGGGCGTGGCCGTCCTTGCTGCGCAGCGGCGTGACGCGCACCGCCGCTGCGGTGCCCAGGGCCAGCTCGCCGCTGTGCGCGATCGTCTGCGGCTCGCCCGCCCGCAGCGGCTCGCCGTCCCAGAAGCTGCCGATCTTCGAGCCGAGATCGAGCGCCACGACCTCGGTGCGCTCGCCCGAGGCGTCGAGCCGCAACGCGACGTGCTCGCGCGACAGCGATGCCTGCGGCAGCGACAGCCCCGCGTCGGGCGCCCGACCGATGCGCAGCTCACTGGCGCCGAGGATCCGCGTGGTGCGTCCGCCGCCCCAGCGCACATCGACGCGATCGCCCCGCAGCCGTCGTCGCTCGAGCCGCTCGAGCCGTGCGACCAGGCCGGGGCTCGCGATGCCGACGCTCTTGCGCTCGGCCGCCAGCTGATCGTGCAGCAGCGCCTGCGCGACGCTACGGCGGCGCCCGCGAGCGCGGCGTCGAACTCCTGCTCGATCGCCCGGGCCGCGGCGTGGCGCTGTTGCTCGTGCTCGAGCACGGCGAGCACCAGCTCGAGCCGGGCGATCTCGCCGCCGCGCTCGTTGCCGCGGCCGCGCGCACCAGCAGGCCCAGCTCCTCGTAGATCTCGCCGGCGCGCGCGCCCTCGTCGGCGTCGTCGAGCGCGCGCGCAGCCGCGAGCGGGTGCGCGCGCGCGGTCGCGGGATCCGACTCGAGCTCGACCTCTGCCAGCAGCGCCTCGGCCAGCGCGAGGTGCAGCAGCCGCGCTTCCGGCGTGCCCGCGGGGTTGCGCGCGCAGCCCTCGCGCAGCACGTCGATGCGTTCGCCGCGGTCGCGCAGGGTCCGGGCGCACTCCAGCCGCAACAGCGCAGCCTGGCCGTGCTCACCGGCGTACTCGAACACGCGCGCCGCCTCGAGCAGCTCGCCGGCCTCCTCGAGCGCGATCGCGGCGCGCAGATCGGGCCGCAGCGTCGCGCGGCGGCGCAACCATCCGCGCCCGGCCGTGCCGGGGCCGCCTTCGTCGGACGGCGCTGCGCGTTTGGCCGAGGGCAACAAGGGCGTTTCGTCCATCAGCGTAGCAAAGACGCCGCGGCGGCCGAGCGGCACGCGGCCAAAGACCGCAGCCGGGGCCGCTCGGGCCCGGACACCGCTCGCCGCGGCCGCCCGTGGCGCAGCGCGCAAGGGGGCCGGCGTGGCGCGTCCGGCCGCGCCGCTGCCTGCTATGCTCCGGCACCCCGATGGCGCAGACCCTGCTCGAGCCGGTGGCCGCTGGCCAGACGCGCTTCCGCATGCAAGGGCTGTCCTCGGACCCACGCGGCATCGCGGTCGGCCGCGAGACCCTGGTCGCGCTGCCGTCGCTCGACGCGCTGATCTCGTTCTTGGGCGCGTACAGCGACGAGGCCAGCCTCGACGATCTGCTGCCGAGCATGACGCTCGAGCAGGCGCGCCGCGGCGGCGGCGGCCATGCCACCTTGGTGCGCTGCCACAGCAGCGACGGCTATGCGGTCGATCGCCTCGCGCGGCTGGCGACCGCGGCCCGCGGCGCGCTCTACACCGGCGGCGGCGCGATCTTCGTGCGCTGGCGCGATCGCGAGGCACCGTTCGGCTACGACCTCGCGGAGCCGCTGCAGCCCGCGCGCGACGAGCTGGTCGTGGTCGACCTCGACTTCGTCGCGCACTACGGCACGACCCACCGGATGGATCCGGTCGAGCTGATCCAGCGGCTCGAGCTGCGCGCGGTGCCGGTGCCGCTGGGCGGCATCTCGCGCGACCCCGAGCTGTGCGGGCTCAAGGAGATGGCGCTGCTGCTCGCCGCGCCGGCGTTGGCCCATCGCGTGCTGCGCTACCTGTGGCGGCTCGAGGTGCCGATGGCCGGCTACTATGTGCGCCTGGCCGGTGACGCGCAGCCGTCGTTGCTGCTGCGGCTGCGCCAGCCGCGATCGCGCCTGCTCGACGTGCTCTCGGGCGTGCCCGGGCTCGAGCTGCTCGCGCCGGTGTCGAGCCGCGCCGCGGTCGAGATCGGCTGGCGTCATCCCATCCAGCTCGCGTCGGCGCAGACGTGCCTGCCGGGTGAGGAGATGTTCCTGTTCCGCGGCACCACCGGGCGGGTCGAGCGGCTCGACGGGCCGCCGCGCTTCGTCGACGGCCGCCACCTGGTCGAGTCGACCGTGGCCGGGCGGCTGCGCGAGATCGGTCAGCTGCGCGACGCGGAGCTCGAGCCGCTGCGGGTCGAGCTGCGCATGCGCAAGGCCACCTTGGCCCGCGAGCCGCGTGCGGTCGTGATCGGCTGGGATCAGGTCAAGCTCCTGCGCCACCTGGTCTACATGCTGCCGCCCTCGGCGCTGGCGGCCGCGCGGCTGGTGCCGCTCGACGCCGGCGTGGTCGTGCTCGCGAGCGCGGGCGCGCTGGGCCGCGGCGCGCCGGCGGCGGGCCTGGGCGCAGGCGTGCTGTTGCCGCTGGGCCAACGCCTGGGTGAGGTCGCGCCGGGTGTGCTCGTGCCCGACGGCCACGAGCTGTGGCCGCGCGTGCGGCCGCAGCTGCTGCGACAGCTGCTGGGCCTGGGCCCCGACGATCACGCGCTGTACCTCTCGCCGACCGGCGATCCGATCCGCGTGCGGCCCGATCAGCTGCGCCCGCTCGACGCCGCGCTCATCGGCCGGCTCACGCTCGACGAGCCCTCGTTGGTCACCCCGGAGATGCCGGCGGTCGGTGCGGGCGTGGTCCGCAACCAACGACTGGGCCGCTTCGCGCTGTGGGGCTTCGGTGGCGCGCCCGCTGCCACGCCGCGTCCGGCCGACGACGGCGAGGGCGGTCCGTGAGCCGCGAGCTCGCGAGCTTCGTCGAGGACTTCGTCGTGCCGCTGCTGGGCGGCGGCGACGTGTGGGTCGGCCGGCCGCTGCGGCTGCGCGAGCGCGACGAGTGGGCCCGCGCGCTGGGGCCCCGGGTCGCGCCGCAGCTGTCGTACTGGCGGCTGCGCCGCGCGCAGCTGCTGGTGGCCAACCCCGTGCTCGAGGAGCCCGACGCCGACGAGCTCGCGTTGTGGCTGGGGTTGCACAACCTGCTGGTGTTCGATCATCCCGATCGCGCGCGCGTGTGGACCCGCGCGACCACGTGGCGCAAGCTCGAGGGCGTCACGCGCACGCTGCTGACGCTGCCGCAGCCGCAGGCAGCGGCGGAGCTGCTCGCGCGTCACGTGACCATCGGTGCGTTCGTCGAGCTCGCGCGCGCGGAGCTCGTGGTCTCGACGCCCGGCGGCGAGCTGCGGGCCGCCGCGCCGGAGCCGGGCCCGCGCAAGCGCCTGCGCGGCGCGGTCGCGGGCGCGCGCGAGCAGACCGCGTCGTGGTGGACCGCCAGCCACGCGCCCGAGACCGATCGGCTGGTGCCCGACGCACTGCGGGCCTCGCCGCTGACGTGCCTGCTGCGTCCGCTGCAGGCGCCGCCGGGCTGGTCGCCGCTGCACTGCGCCGTGCTGCTGCGCAGCCGCGCGTTCGCCCGCGCGGTGTGCCACGCGTGGGCCTCACACAAGGACTGGACCCGGCAGGGCGGGGCGGTGATGGCCGCGCTGTTGCCGTCGCTGGGCGGCGCGAGCGTGCCGGCGCCCGAGCCGGTGCCCGGCGGTCAGCTGGCGCTGCCCGGCGCGGTCGTGCCCTGTGATCCCGCGGACGTCGCGGCGATCGTCGGTGCGCTCGTGCACCTGCATCTGCTCAAGGTGCTCGAGCTCGACACGCGCGTGGGCCTGGCGCTGGGCAGCCGCGATCCCGGCATCTTGTCCTTCCTCGCGCTGCCGCTGCTGCTGCCGACCCTCGCGCCGGTCATGGGCTTGCCGATGTCGATGTCGACCGACACCGGCCCGACCGCGGCCGTGGCCCGGCGCTGGACCGAATACGTCGATCACCTCGAGGAGCTGGTGCCCCGCAGCGTGGTCGAGAATCTACTATCCACCCTCGTCCCGCGCATCGTAAAACCGCTGTGAGCATGCAGGACCCCCCCAACGCGCGCCCGTCCGTCTCGATCCCCGAGCTGGCGCGTCGGCTGCAGGACGGCGCGCGGCAGCTCGAGGCGCAGTTCCTGGGCAAAGAGGAGATCGTGCGCCTGCTCTTCGTCAGCGCGCTCGCGGGCGAGCACCTCGTGATGGTGGGACCGCCCGGCACGGCCAAGAGCGCGCTCATCCGCCAGTTCGCGCAGGTCATCGAGGCGCGCTACTTCGACTACCTGCTCACGCGCTTCACCGAGCCCAACGAGATCTTCGGCCCCGTCGACATCCAGGCCTTTCGCGAGGGCACCTACCGCCGTCGGCTCGAGGGCATGCTGCCCGAGGCCGAGGTGGTGTTCCTCGACGAGATCTTCAAGGCCAACAGCGCCATCTTGAACAGCCTGCTCACGCTGCTCAACGCACGCCGCTTCACCCACGGCAACGTCGCGGTGCGGGTGCCGCTCATCTCGCTGTACGCCGCGAGCAACGAGGTGCCCACGGACGAGGCGCTGTCGGCGTTGTTCGACCGCTTCCTGCTGCGCGTGCGCGTCGACTACCTCGACAGCTACCACTTCCGCGGGCTGCTGCAGAAGGGCATCGAGCTCGAGGCCCGCGGCATGAACCCCGACACGCCGCTGCTGCGGCCGGTCATCAGCGCGCGGGAGCTGCGGGAGCTGCAGCGCAACTTCGGCAACCTGCTGCGGTTCTCCGAGGATTTCCTGTCCACGTTCAAGGGCCTGGTGTTCCAGATCCGCTCCGAGGGCGTGGGCCTGTCCGACCGCCGCATCGTGAAGCTGCTCAAGTTGTTCGCGGCCTCGGCGGTGTTCGACGGCCGCGACGCGGTCAACGACAGCGACTTCTTCGTGCTGCGGCACGTGTGGAACACGCCCGAGCAGGAGGAGATCCTGCAGGAGGTCGTGGGCCCGGTGCTCGACCAGTGGTACGAGCACCACCCGGATCAGGCGCGCATCGGCGCGACGCCGACCAACCTGCAGGACCTGCTCGACGAGCTGCGGGTCATCCGCGAGACCCTGACCGGCGCCGAGGTGCTGTCCGACATGCAGCTGTTCAGCCAGCTGCGCAACCTCGGCGACATCAAGGCTGCGCTGGGCCGCATGCCCGACAACCCCGCGGCCCAGCGCATGATCGCCGAGGTCGACAAGCTGCTCGAGACGATGTTCGCGTCGAGCCGCTTCGTGTGAGGCGCCCATGTCGATGACGCTTCCCAGCACGATCGCCACCCGCGCGCTGGTGCCCTGGGGCCTCGACCTCGAGGGCGAGCTGCCGCCGTATCCGTACCCCGACTTCCACGGCCGCGGCGTCGAGCAGCGGCGCCTGCGGGAGTGGCTGGGCGCGACCGATCGCGCGGTGCGTCCGCGCGGTGGCGCGGCGCTGGTGACCGGCTTCCGCGGCGTGGGCAAGAGCCTGCTGGTCAACAAGGTGCTGTTCGACGCCGGCATGCAGGGCCTGTTCGGCCTGCGCTTCGCCGATCCGGACGCACCGGCGTCGGGGCGCTGGGGCCCGTTTCTGCGCGCGGACCTCGAGCAGATCGTCGGCGAGCGCCGGCTCACCGATCAGGCGGTGATGTTCTTCCCGGTGCGGGTCGAGATCGCCGATGCGATCGAGCCCGAGAAGCTGTTCAAGCGGCTGCTGCGGCGCACCTACTTCGCCGCGGCGCACAACCACCTGGGCGCGTTGCGACCCGACCTGCTTCGACGGCTGCGGTTCGCGTACCTGCGGACGCTGCGGGGCGCGGAGATCGAGCAGTACGAGGGCTTCAAGCGCCGCTTCGGGCTCGACTTCGACAACGTCGGCAAGCTCGAGGTCACCGCGCAGCAGGAGTGGGAATTCGCCGAGACGCTCAAGCTCGTGGCCGGGCCGCTCGACATCGAGGAGGCCGAGGACGAGATCCTCGAGTTCGGCCGCGGCCTGGGCGGCGCGCGGGTGGGGCAGAGTCGCGGCGTGAAGCAGCGCGCGAGCCACTGGTACCGCCGCACGCTCGACGAGTTCCAGGCCGCGTGGGCCGGGACCCAGGGCCTGCGCATCCACCTGGTCTACGTGTTCGACGAGCTCGACAAGCTCGCGTCGGACTTCGACACCAGCGCGCGCCGCCAGGGCCAGCTGTCGATCGCGACCGAGGTCGTCAACCGCCTCAAGGGGCTGTTCACCACCGGCGAGATGTCGTGCGTGGTCATCGGCGGCATCTCGCTCGAGGAAGCGTGGGCCCGCGAGGAGATCCGCCACGACTCGGTGCTGCGCTCCCTGTTCAGCCCGCACGTGTACGTGCCCCAGCTCGACGCCGCCGACCTCGCGCAGCTGGGCTACGAGGGTGATCGCCGGGTGCGCCTGGCGGCGCTGGCGACCCGCGGTCGCTACAAGCACCTGATCTGGTACGGCGCCGGCGACGAGGCCCGGGTCGACGATCGGCTCGCCGACGTCGTCGGCGGTTGGGGCCCTGCACCCCGCGGCTCGCTCGAGCCGCAGCAGTGGGCCGAGGCCCTGGCCGGCGCGAGCGACCTGACGGCGCTGGCCGAGTTCCTCTACGCGACCATGCCGGTGCATCTGGACCCGTTGTTCCGCTGGGATCTCGCGCGCACGGTCGTGACCGTGGAGTTCCAGTCGATGCGCTCCGACGTGCAGTCGGTCGACCGCGACGCGGTCGCGCGGGTGGTCGAGGCCAAGCAGCTCGATCTCGTGCTCGAGCGCCTGCGCACCTTCGTCGCGCGCGCGCCGGGAGCCCCGCAGGCGCGGCTGCGCTCGGAATCGCATCGCCACGTCGCGGCGCAGCCGGCCGCACCCGCGGCGGGCTCGGGCGAGCCGCCGACGAAGTAGCGCCCGCGCCCGCGCCCGGCGCGAGGGCGCCGCGGTGGCGGCCGGTCGATCCATCGGGCATGCTCGATCGCGAGGTGCCCAGCGAGCTGCACGAGCTGGAGGGTTGGGTCCGGCCCTACGCGCTGCTGCGCAACGCCGTGGTCGTGGCGGCGCGCACGCTCGCGGCCAGCGCCAAGGCGGTGTTGCTCTCGAGCGGCGAGGCCCTGCCGCTGCCGCTGCGCTTCGAGGAGCCCTCGGACGAGGAGGCCACGACCCGCCGCATCCTCGTGGAGCCCGATCCGGCCGCGGACACCGACGGCGACGCTCGGCTGCGCGTGGTGCTGCTGGCGCCCGAGGGCGGCGAGCCCGAGGCGTCCGCACCGTCCGGTGGGACGGCGGGCCCGAGCGGCCCGAGCAGCTGATCTCGGCGATCCGCGAGCTCGCAGGCCTGCCTGCGGCCAGCTGAGCGTGGCGGGCCCGCGCCGGGGCCCAGGGCGGCCGGCGACCGCGATCCAGGCCGCGGCGCGGGCGAACGCGGCGCCCGGCGCGAGCCTGTGGCTGGCGAAGTCGCCCGCGATGTCGCATGCTGGCTGGCGACCATGTCGAGCGAGCTCTCGACCCTGCGTGGCTGGGTCACGCCCTACACGCTGCTCAAGGACGCGGTGATCGTGGCCGCGCGCACCCTCGCGGGCAGCGTGAAGGCCGCGTTGTTGTCGAGCGGGCCGGCGCTGCCGATCCGGGTGCGCTTCACCGAGCCCGAGCGCGTCTGCGACGACGACTCGACCACCCGGCGCATCGTGGTGCGGCCCGAAGACGGCGAGCACCTCACGGTCGAGTTGCTCGCGCCTGGCAGCGACATCGTCGAGCAGCAGCGCACGGTCGTGTGGGACGAGGGCGAGGAGCGACCCGGCGAGCTCATCACGGCGATCCGCGAGCTCGCCGGGCTCGAGTAGCGTCGCGCCCCGCGGTCACCCGGGCTCGGGTACCAGCAGGCCGCTGCGCAGGCCCTGCCGCACGAACGCGAGGAACGCTCGCTCGGCTGCGGTCGCGGACAGCTCACGGTCCTGGGCCCACGCCGCGCTCGCGGCGTGCACCGGCGCGGTGTCGCGCAGCGCGAGCAGCATCAACGCCTCGGCGTCGTCGAGGCCGCGGTCGGCCCCGGCACCCTGTTCGAAGCGCACGTGCAGCGTGTCGACGCCGGTGGGGCCCAGCGACTGCTCGTGCAGCAGGCGCGCGCGCGGGTGCGGCCGCACGGTGCGATCGCGCAGCGCCGCGTCGGACAGCGACGCGACGTCTGCGGCCTGCAGCAGCGTCACCAGGGCCTCGCCGTCGAAGCCGTCGAGATCGGCGGCGTCGATCGCCACCAGCGATCCGGCGCGCGTGCGCAGCTGCGCGTACACGAGCACGTGGCGCACGCGCGTGACACCCAGGCGATCGAAGTGCTCGCGGTAGCGTACGACCTGGGCGGCGTAGTCGTGGCCCAAGGAGCGGTCGGCCACCGACGCATAGGCGATCGACTGCGTCGCGGCCTCGTTGCCGGCCACCGAGATCAGGCACAGCGCCATCGGGGCGGGCTCGATCGCGTCGGCGACGCTGCGCGCGAGCGCGGCCAGGCCCGGCGCGGGCGAGTCGAACAGCAGCCACGCCTGGCCGCCGGGGCGCAGCAGCGACGGCAGCGCCTGCACCACGCGCAGCGCCAGCTCGTCGCCGCGCTCGCCCGCGTGCAGGAACGTGACCGTGGCGGCGTCGGGCGGTCGCGCGACGTAGGGCGGCTGGCTCACCACCGCATCGAAGCGGCGCCCGGCCACCGGCGCCGTGAGATCGCCTTGCAGCCACTCGACCGCCAGCGCGTTGAGCCGGCCGTTGAAGCGCGCGAAGGCGAGGGCGCGCGGGTCGATGTCCACGCCGGTGACGTGCGCGACGCCGCGGCTGCGCGCGAGCAGGGCGAAGGTGCCCGCGCCGGTGCCGAGATCGAGCAGTTGCTCGACGCCCTGCCAGCGCAGCTTCGATGCGAGCTCGTCGGTCGTGGCGGTCGGGCCCATGACCGGATCGATGCGGGCGTCCAGCGGCGTCGACGCGAACCTGGCCCGCGTACGGCACGATGCGCACGCGCGCGACCACGGCCTGGTCGCCCTCGACGATCGCGTGGGCGCGCAGGACCGCGAGCAGCGGCGCGCCCAGGGCCTGCTCGGCCGCCGCCGACGGCACCGCCGCGCCGTGGAGCCAGCAGCGCCGCGAGCGTGGCGGCCGCGTCCCCGCGCTGCGCGAGCGCGTGCAGCACCAACGGTCGCCGCTGGATCTCGGGCAACCCCGGCGCGATCACGTCGGTCGCGGCGAGCCGCTCGCCGTCGTAGCCCGCGCGCAGCAGCGCGTCGCGCAGGGCCGCGACGTCGGCGTCGTCGAGCGCGGCGAGCGAGGCGGGATCGAAGCGCGAGGTCATGCGGCCGCGCGACCGTAGCACGGACGGCGCGCGTGGCCGCTCAGCCGCGCAGCTGCTCGAGCGAGGCAGCGTCGAACAGGTCCTGTGGCCGCCCTGATGCCCGCTTGAGCCGGATCAGCTCATCGCGCGACACCACGTCCACGGCGACTCCGGCGATTTCGACGCGCACGCGCGATGCCCAGGCACGGTCGAAGTCGCCGCCGGGAACCGCCTTGAGCAGGTCGATGCGAGCGGGCGGTGCGCCCATCCACACGACGTCGAGATCGGCGGCGGGAACGAGGGCCTCGATCGTCGCGACAGGCGCGCCGAACGCGACGAGTGCCGCGGTGGCACGGCTGAGGTTCTCGGGCGTGTCGCGGAGCCACAGGTCCGCGTCCTTCGTGAAGCAGGGCACGCCGTGCAGCGCAACGGCCTGGCCCCCGACGAGCAGTGCATCAACGCCGTGCCGAGCGAACTCCGCCAAGAGATCGATCAAGTCGGAGGGGAGTGCCGTTGCCATGCTGCTGCCACCATTGCTCCGCGAGCTCCCAGACCGCGCACAGACGCGCCTGGGGCGTCGCCGCGCCCCAGAACTCGGCGTCGTGGCGTGCGGATGCCGCGGCCGGAATGACCCCGCCGTCCCAGTGGCGCCGGCGTTCGGCGGCACGTTGCGCGCGTTCCATCCGCAGCAAGGATGCCACGGCGCCGCGGCGAGCCGCGCGTGGGCCGGGCGACCCGACGCGCGGCGCGAGCTGCCATGGGCGAACCGCCGTGCGTCGGCGTCCTGCTCGTTCACGGCCAGGGCTCGAGCGTCATCGGCAGCTCGTTGTCGCCCGGCTGCAGCACCACGCGTTCGCGCCGCGGCGCGTGGCCGGGCGCGCGCAGCTCGAGCGTGACGGCGCGGCCGTGGCCGACCGCCGCCTCGGGCAGCGCGTGGGCCAGCGCTCCGCGTGTGGCAGTCCGCCGACGCAGTCTTCGACGCAGCGCACGACCATGTCGGCGGGCGGGTTGCGCCAGCGCAGCGTCGCGGGCCTGGGCCGCGCCTTCAGCAGCAGCACGCGGCCGTCGGCGCAGTCGGCCACGCGCAACCGCAGGCCGCCGGTGTAGCGCGGGCCGACCACGCGAACGACGAGCTCGGCGACGTCGATGGCGACCTGCAGCTCGGCCGCGTCGCCGTCGAGCCGCACGTGCCCGCCGTCGAGCTCGAGGTGGTGGTGCGCGCGCGGGGACCGGCAGGCCGACGACGGTGATCGTGCACGGCTGCGACAGCGCCGCGAGCAGCAAGGATCCGAGACCCAGCATGAGGACCTCAAGCCAAGGGCCCCATCATCGCACGCCGCCGGGGCCCGCGGGCGGAGCCGCCGCGGTGGTCGTCTGCCGCCGCGGCGAAAGCTGCTATCGTCCGGTCGCACTTTTTCGCCGCAGCCATGTCGGGCCGCGCCAGTCCACACGCCGAGGCCTCCGTCGGGCCCGAGTTCGAACGCCAGGTCGGGACCATGGCGTTGTCGCAGCTCGACGGCACCGGCGCGCTGGCGCTGATGCGCGCGGTCGCGTGGCACAACTCGCTGGCGCGGCTGGGCCTGAGCGTGCCGCTGGTGGTCGTGCACGACCTGGGCTGTCTGGTCGCGGGCCTGGGCCGGCCCGCGGCGCAGCTGCGCGGCGTCGGCGGTCAGGCCGACGCCGAGATCGGCGACGGCTGGCGGCGGCTGCTGGTCGAGCTGGCCGAGTCCGAGCTGGTGCGCACGCAGGCGGGCTGGAAGCACCGCGATCCCATGGTCGGCGTGGTGCTCGCGCGCGTGCTGGCCAGCTTGGTGCCGCAGCTGCCCGACGACGTGCGGGTGCTGCGGCCGGTGCCGCTGCCGGTCGACGTGGTGCACTACACCCGCGTCGAGCCGCACGCGGCGTACAACCGCTACGACCAGTCGGTCGCGCTGGCGTGGCTGTCGACCCTGGCGAGCAACCGCCTGCTGCCGCTGCTGGAGATCGAGCAGATCGATCTCGACGCGCTGCGGCTGCTGGGCCTGTTCCGCGGCGGCGACGCGCTGCCGGGGGTCGACCTCGCGGATCTCTACAACGTCATCATGAGCCCGTCGCTGGCCGACGTGGTCGACTTCTCGATGGAGCTGCTGCCGTCGATCCTCGAGGTCCGACGCGAGGCCGGGCAGCAGAGCTTCAGCATCGATGGCTACGCCTCGCTCGAGCGCCGCGGCAACCTCGACGATCTGGTGCTCACACAGCTGGCCTACGACAACGACGTGTTCGAACAGAAGCTGGTCGACAGCGAGCTGTTCTTCTTCACCCACGAGAAGCAGCTCGAGAGCGAGCGGCGCACCCACCAGGTGCTGGTCGACGGTAGCGCGTCGATGCGGGGCGTGCGGGAGGTCTTCGCGCGCGGGCTGGCGCTGGCGCTGTGCAAGCGGCTGGCGCTGCTGGGCGAAGAGGTCACCTTGCGCTTCTTCGACTCGCGGCTGTACGAGGGCGTGAAGGTGCAGCCCACCGGCAGCGCCGAGGTGCCCTACGCGCTGCAGTTCCGCGCCGAGCGCGGGCGCAACTACGCGAGGGTCATCCGCCAGCTCAACGGCGAGCTCACCGGTCCCCGCCGGGCCGCGGCCCACACCCTGGTGTATCTGCTGACCCACGGCGAGTGCCAGCTGCCGCCCGACGAGGTCTCGCTGTTGTCGGCGCGCGCGCCGATCTACGGCGTGTTCATCCTGCCGTCGGGCCCGCTCGAGCTGCCGTACCTCGAGAGCCTGCACCGCATCCACGTCATCGACGCCGACGCGATCAGCCACGGCCGCCGCGCCCACAAGGCGCGGCAGATCATCGACGACGTGCAGTCCGATCTCGACGTGCGCCGCGGTGCGCGGGCCCAGGCGCCGCGCCGGGTGGTGCGGCCGCCCTCGGGCCCGCAGCGGCGGGGGCGGCCGTGATCGACACCGCGGTGCTGTGGGTCCGCGCCGAGGCCAACATGCGCGCGGGTCGCTACGCCGACGCGCTGGTGCACCTGCGCCACCTGGTCGAGGTCGTCGATCGCATCGACTTCGAGTACGAAGAGTGGCTGCGCGCCATGGCCGAGTGCCTGCGCGTGCTCGGCCACGCGCGCGAGGCCATGGCCTGCGCCGCGTACCTGCGCGCGACCGAGGAGCCCGCCACCGACGCGCTCGCGCGCGAGGCCGCGCGGGTGCAGGCCGGTGATCTCGACGCGCTGCGCGGCATCCGGCTGATGGGCATCTACCTCGCGCGCGCCGGCCACAACCGCGCCGCGGCCGACTGGTTCGGCGCCGGCATCATGCCGGTGCATCGCGCGGTCGAGCTCGAGCGCTCGTCCGACGACGCCGCGGCCGCGAGCCTGTGGCAAGACGTCATCGCGCGACGATCTACGCGAGCGGCCCTACGAGAGCGCGCTGGCCAAGATCAACTACGGCCTGTGTCTGCTGCGGCTCAGCCACGAGCGCGCGCGCGTGGCCCTGGCCAACGCGACGACCGCGGTCGAGGAGGTCGCGGACGTGTTCGAGACCGAGGGTCTGCGCGAGCGCGCGTTCGACTGCTACCAGCTCATCGCGCGCATCGGCAGCGAGACCGGCGCGTTCGAGAACGTCGCCGAGGGCTACCTCAACAGCGTCCGCATCCTGCGCGACGACGGGCTCAAGCTCGACGCGCTGCGGCTGCACGAGGCCTTCGTCACCATCGCGCGGCGCGCGGGCGAGTGGCACGCCGCCGCGGGGATCCTGCGCGAGGCCGCGGACTACTGCACCCGCGCGGGCATGCCCTACGCCGACGACCTGCGGCTGCGCGCGGCCGAGGCCTGGCTCAAGGCTGCGGTCGAGGCCCAGTCGGCCGGCCACCCCATGCAGATCGTCGAGAACGCCTACCTCGCGGCGGCCGAGGGCTTCGCGTCGGTGCGCGCGTTCAAGCAGGTGCTCGAGGTCTACCGCCGGCTGCTCGCGCTCGAGCTGCCCGCGCGCGCACGCGAGCGCTACCGCCGGCTGTGCGATCGGCTCGGCAGCGACCTGCAGGATGGTCCGCGGCCGGTGCCGGTGCCGGAGTTCCTCAAGCAGCTGCCCGAGTACGAAGAGGTCTGGTACGTCGACCTCGCGGAGTGGGAGCTCGACGGCGATCCGGCGTTGATTGCCGCCGGCGTCATGGCCGATCGCCGCTTCCCCGATTTCGTGCGGCGGCACGCGCTGCTGCTGGTGCTCGAGCTCGAGCGCCGCGGTGTCGCGATCGCGCCGGTCGACGTCGTGCGTAGGCTCGAGTCGATCCGTGCCTATCCCGTGATCGCGGCGCTCGAATCGTTGTTCGAGTCGCCCGATCCCACCATCCGCCGCGCGGTCGCGGAGGCCATGGGCAAGCTGCGCTTCAAGCGGAGCTTCACGCTG
Organism: Nannocystaceae bacterium; assembly: GCA_046351635.1. Taxonomy (GTDB): domain Bacteria; phylum Myxococcota_A; class Polyangia; order Nannocystales; family Nannocystaceae; genus Xiheibacterium. The sequence continues at coordinate 43,893 of JAXLYC010000023.1, forward strand.
ATCGGCCGGGCCCTGCGCGACGACGATCCCGAGGTGCGCGAGGCCGCGGCCAACGCCACCGCGCAGCTGGTGTTCCCCCACGCGTTCGAGCCGCTGCGGCGGATCTTCGGCGCGCGCGACCTCCCCGACGCCGAGCAGGCGCGCAAGTCGGCGCTCAAGGCCATCGGCAAGATCAACACCGTCGAGGCGCTCGAGTTCCTCTGCGATCGGTTGCGCGAGGGCGACCGCCAGTACGCCGAGGCCGCGGCGCACCTGCTGGGCGAGCTCACCAGCGCGGAGCTGTTGCCGTACCTGCGGCACCAGATCGAGCTGGTGCCCGCGTTCTACCGCGCGGCGCTCGAGGACACCGCACGGCGGCTCGAGCGACGGCTGCGCTGAGCGGCTGTCGGGGGATGCCGACAGCCGTTCGTCTGCAGCGGCGACCGGGAGGAGAACGGACCCGCGACGGCGCTGCCGGTGCGGGACGAGGAGCGGAGCTCCCGCTGCGGCGCGAAGCCTCCGAACGGGCGCCCGGTCGCCCCGCGTCATGCCCGGCTCAGCCGAGCCAGTACGACAGGCCCAGCGTCAGCATGTGCACGCGCGGCATGTCGGTGCCGAAGCTGGCGACCAGCGCCTGGTAGCCCATCGACAGGCCGATGCCGTGCCAGAAGCGGCGCGTGGTGTCGAGCGAGGTGAGCCCGAGATCGAGGCGCACGCGCGGTCCGTGCGGCGCGACGTTCTTGGCCGACGACAGCGCCAGATCCGAAGCGCTGGGCCGCACGACCACGTCGCCGCCGGGGCGGTTGATCACGCCGTAGTAGAAGTCGTAGCCCACGCGCAGATCGAGGAAGCCGCGACCGAGCAGCGCGAGCCGGCCCAGGCCGACCGTCGGTCCGATGCCGAGCAGGCCGTTGATCTCCGCGGTGCTGCCCTGCGACGGCACGTAGCGCCGCCCCACGCGCTGATCGTCGCCGCGTAGCCGAAGCGATTCCAGCTCTGGCCCAGATCCACCGTGGCGCCGCCGAAGCGACCGCCCGGCGAGCTCTCGCCGCCGGCGTTGGCGAACAGCAGCCGCGCGACGAGGTTGAAGCGCGACGGGTTGTGCGTGGGCCGGAACTTGGGCCCGTAGTGCTTCGCGATGGCCTCGTTGGGCGTGAGCAGCTCGTCCTCGTCGGGCGCGGGCAGGGCCTTGGTCGCCGTCGCGGCGGCCGGCGTGGGCGTCACGGCCGGCGTCGGCGCTGGATCGGCATCGAGCGCGTCGAGGGGCCAACACGGGCGCGCCGGCCTGCGGTCCGGAGGCCGCCGCGGGATCGACGGGCCCCGGCTCGGTCGTGACAGCGGGATCGGCCGCGACAGGCGCGGCGGCCAGGTCCACCGGCGGCTCGGGCACGGCCGCCGGCGGCGCGACGGTGCCGTCGCCCACGGCGGGCGGGATCTCGACCGCCGGCGCAGCGGCCTGCGCGAGCACGGGCGCCGTCGCGACGGCCGCCGTCCACATGACCCTCATCACGGCGAAGTGCCACGATCCGACGTGCATCCCCGCTAGGCTAGCGTGGCCCAGGCGCATCGGCGAGCCCGCGTGCGGGGCTTTTCGACGATTGCGCTGCCAACCGAGTTGCCGAGCCCTGCCCATCGCGGCGTTGCGCCCCGGCCCGGTGCGGCGCATCACCCCCGCGACGGACTGCGTTCGCGCGCGTCGATCGGGCCGTGCTGCGAATGGCCGCGGTCGCGCGCCGGGGGGGTCCGCGGCCGGCCGCACGAGGGGCCGCCGGGCCGTGAAGCTCCCCGGCGGAGGCTGCGTCCACAGGCCCACGCGGACGCAACAGGGGCGCCCGTTCGGGGTTGACGATTTCCTCCCCAATTCTAAAGTGGCGCGCGCACAGCACCGGGAGGACGGGTCCTCGAGACCCTTCGCCCGGGCGGGCACCACCCATCACCACCACTCACCAAACCGCCCGCTTCGTGGCGGATGGAGCTCATCCAATGCACGCTCATCGCAAAACCCGGTTCATCATCGCCGGGCTGTTCGCCGCCACGGCGGTGGCCGGTTGCGCGCCGAGGGTCTTCAGCGATGCCTCGGGAATCGCGATCGTCGGCAACCCCCCACAGAAGGTCGAGGAGCCGCCGCCGCCCGAGCCGCAGAAGCGCGTCGAGGTTCGCGAGAACAAGATCGTCATCAACGAGAAGATCCAGTTCGAGGTCAACTCGGCCAAGATCCTCCCGGTCTCGCACGATCTGCTCAACGAGGTCGCCAAGGTCATCAAGGAGCACCCGTCGATCAAGAAGATCGAGATCGAGGGGCACGCCAGCGCCGAGGGTTCGGACAGCAAGAACCAGAAGCTGTCGGAGAACCGCGCCAAGTCGGTGCTCAAGTTCCTGAGCGGCGAAGGTGGGGTGGACAAGGCCATCCTCAGCGCCAAGGGCTACGGCGAGACCCGCCCGATCGCCGACAACGAGACCGAGGAAGGCCGCGAGAAGAACCGCCGGGTCGAGTTCACGATCACGGAGCAGGACGTCGCGAAGACCAAGGTCGAGATCGACGAGAAGGGCAACGAGAAGGTCATCGAGGGGGGCAAGTGAACATGAAGACGTCCATCGCATTCGCCATCTGCACCGCGCTGCTCGCCGGCTGCAGCTTCATCGCCCGCGACACCGAGACCTACAAGCAGGACACGCGCAAGCTGCTCGAGACCAAGAACAGCGACATCGTGGCCTGCTACGACGCCGCGCTCGCGGCCAGCCCGGCGCAGTCGGGCAACGTCGTCGTCACCTTCACGGTCGAGAAGAAGACCGGCAAGGTGAGCAACGTGAACGCCGACCCCAACCAGAGCACCGCGCCCGACGGGTTGCAGCAGTGCGTGGTCAAGGCCCTCGACGGCCTCACGCTGCCCGAGCCCGATCGCCGGCAGGGCGACGCCACGTTCACGTGGACGTTCAACGCCGCCGGTGGTGCACCCGCGGCGACCGAGCCCGCGGCCTGATCCCGACGCCGGTTCGCGTCTCGATCGACCATCGCCGTCCACGCCCCAGGCGTCGACGGCGATGGTTTTTTGCGTTTCGTGTGGGGCGATCGCGCGCGGATCGGCCCGCGCGACGGTCGTGAGCGTGGGCTGGCCCCGGCTTTCGCGCCGCGGCGCGCGCCTCTACACTCGCCGCACCATGCCATCTGCCAACTCCACCTCCACCGCCAGGACCGCGCTCGGCGCGGGGCTGCTGGCGCTGCTGCTGCTCGGCCCCGGCCGCACGCACGCGGCCGACGACGGCGACGCCGACGCCCGCCTGCAGAAGCTGGCGGTCTCGCTCAAGGAGCAGAACGTCGCCGACACGCGGCACGCCGCGACCGCGGAGCTGGGCAAGGCCGAGGCCCTGCGCGACAAGGCGCGCACGCTCATCGGCGAACGGCGCGAGCGCGAGACGCTCGGGCGCACGCTCGACGAGCTCGAAGGCACGTTGTCGCTGGTCGGCGCGAAGATCAAGCACGCCGAGGCCAAGGCCAAGCTCGACGAGGCCAAGCAGAAGCGCGACGCGCTCAAGGCCGAGCTCGCCAAGGTCAAGGCCGACGCAGACGCGCTCGAGAAGCAACAGGCCGAGCTGGAGAAGAAGCTGGGAGGTGGCAAGTGAAGCGCGCCACACTGATCCTGGCCGCGGTCGCCCTGGCCGCGTGCTCGCGCCTGCCCAAGCCGGCCGAGATGACGCAGTTCGAGGCCCAGCGGAAGAGCCGCGAGGGCGAGGAGCTCAAGCTCGAGCTGCCCGAGCTGGTCAAGCGCGCCGACGACCAGCACGCGCTGGCGGTCGAGGCCCACGACGACAAGGAAGCCGAGCTGCTGCAGCACCACGCGCACCTGTCGTGGCTGTGGTGGCAGTCCGCCAGCCTGCGGCGCGAGAGCCGTGAGCTCGGCGAGAGCAACGCGGCGGTCGAGAAGGAGACCCAGCAGCTCGAGGCCGAGCTGGCCGAGGCCAAGAAGCGGCAGAAGCTCGCCCAGGCCACGCTCAAGCGCATGGAACAGATCATCGCGCTCGAGGGCAAGGTCACCGACAGCCAGGAGGTCGGCGCAGCCAAGACCGCGATCGGCGACGCCCTGACCGCACTGAAGGACGCGCAGGCGGTCGACGCCGACGTGCACGCGAGCGTGAACTTCTCCGCCGCGGAGGCCAAGCTCAAGGCCGCCACCGACGCGCTGGCGAAGAACCGCGCCAAGGATGCGCAGAGCTTCGCCATCGAGGCCAAGGCCGCGGCCGAGGCGGCCAAGCGCGAGGCCGAGCCCAAGTACAACGCCACCGAGGCCGATCAGGCCAAGATGGCGCGGCAGAAGGCCTTGTTCGACAAGCTCGGTGAGATCACCGGCGTGTCGCGCCAGATGGTCGAGGGCGGGGTCCAGATCGCCGTGGTCGAGGTGTTCTCGGCCAGCGGCGGCGTCGACATGCAGCCGATGATGGAGGCGACGTTCGTGAAGATCGCCGAAGTCAGCAAGGAATACGCCGACTATGCGCTCGTGATCGAAGCGCACACCGACAGCAAGGGCAACAAGTCGAAGAATCTGCAGCTGTCCGACGCGCGCAGCAAGGCCGTGATGTCCTTCCTTGCAAGCAACGGCGTCGCGCCCGACCGCATGACCGCGTTCGGCAAGGGCTCGTCGGAGCCGGTCGCCGACAACAAGACCAAGGACGGGCGCGCGAAGAACCGCCGCATCGAGATCCTGTTCGTGCCCTCGTCGAAGTGAGCACGCTGCAGCGCAGCGCTGCCGCGGACGCCGCCCGGCGTCCGCGGGGCAGGCTGGTCGACTGGGCCACGCAGCTGTGGGTCCGGGTGACCGGCCGGCGCGTGGTCCCGGCCACCGCGCCGTGGCTGGAGGGGCCGGTCGGTGAGGTCGACGGGGTCGGCGACGCATTCTTCGAGCACTGGGCGGCGGCCCACGACCTCACGGTGTTGCCGGCCGCCCAGGCGCCGGGGCTGCTGCCGCGCTTCGAGGATCTGCGCGGCCCCGGCTTCGATCCCGCGGCGGTCGACCCCGCGATCGTGCGCTTCTACGAGCAGACCGCGGCCTACGAGCTGCGCATCGAGCCGCGCTGGCGCGGGCTGTTCCGCCCGCTGGGCTGGCTCATCGCACGCATCTTCGCGCGACGGCTGGCACAGCTGAACCTGCCGCTGTCGCGGCGCGAGGTCGAGTCGGGCGTCCGCTCGCGCATCGTCGCGCTGTGCGACGCCGGCGGTCGGCGGCGGCACACCGGCTGGGTCCGCAGCTCGATCGCCACCGGCATGCCGCTGTTCGTCGGCGACTACGGCATCGCGACCATCCCCGGCTGCGATGCGCCGTGCGTGCGCGTGGTGTTCCCGCTGCCGCACGGCAACGCCATCGTCGCGCTGCGCCCGGTGTGCGAAGAGGGCCGCCTGCTGCTCGTGTCCGACGGCCGCCGCTTCGGCGACACCGGCTTCTACTTCACGGTCGTGCGGCCGCACGGCCTGGTCGCGCGCTACGTGCGGACGATGAAGGAGCGACTCGAGCTGTGGGTGCAAGACGGCCGCGTGCGGGCCCAGCATCGCTTCGCGGTGTTCGGGCTGGTGTTCCTGCAGCTCGACTACACCATCGTGGCCAAGCAGGGTTGAGGCCGTGGCGACGGCACGGGATCGCTACGGCGCTGGTGGCGGGGGCAGCAGCGCCGCGGGCAGCAGCGCAGCGCGCAACATCGCACGCGCGGCGGCGTCGCGTTCCCGCGGCGGCGCGTCGTGGTGGCGCTGCAGCGCCGCGGCGAAGGCGTCGTGCTCGCAGCGCTGCACCCACCAGCTGCGCGCGACCTCGATCGTGGGCAAGCGCTTGGCGGCGATGTGCTCGAGGATCCGCCGCGCCATCTCGCCGACGGTCACGAACTCGAGCCGACGGCCACGGCGCAGCCGCGTGACGGTGGTGTCGTCCAGGCGCGCGACCAACGACGGCACCGCGCCCAGGCCCATCGCGGCCAACTCGCGCGCCGGGTTGCGCACCCGCGCGGTCGCGAACCACCGCGGCGGGGTGCGGTCGGGCAGGTCGGTCGGTCGGGGGTACTCGCTGTCGAGGCCCATGGCCTGATCGGGCAGCCGCGCGAGCACGGCACCGAGTGGGTCGATCGCGGTCGGCGGCGGGCCGGGCAGGGCTTGCAACATCGCGCGCGCGGCCTCCGTCTTGGCCGCGTCGGGCTGCAGCGCGACGATGCGCTCGAGCAGCGCGCGGGTGTGGCCCGTCGGGGCGAACGCGCGGTGATCGACGTCGGCCTGCTGCGTCAACGCCACCGCGAGATCGGAGCGCAGCGCGGACAGCTGCGGGTCGCTGGTCTCGCGCTGCACCGCGCCGACGGCGGCGCGCCCGCGCTGCAGCAGCCACAGGCCCAAGGTGAAGCGACCGAGCCGATGGGTCATCGAGCGCGCACGGCACTCGCCGCTCGCCTGGGTCTTGCGCAGGGCGACGAGCGCATCGGCGACGAAGTCGCGCTCGGTCTCGCGGTTCGCGGGCAGCGGCTTGCTCGCCGGGCTGCTGCCCGCGCGCGGCGACAGCATCGCCGGCTCGATGGCGTCGAGCAGCATCGTGGTGCGATCGACGAGCAGCGAGTCGAGCAACAGCGGCGCGCGGTCGCCTTCGCCCAGGGCCCAGCCCAGGGTGCAGCCGCGCCCCGAGTCGGGCTGGCGCGCGACCCAGCGCGCGCGCGTCACCGCGGGGATGCCGGCTTGCTCGAAGAGCGTCTGCACGCGCGCGTTGACGTCGCTGGCGGTCGGCTCGACCGCGGGGCCGGCGAGCAACAGCCCCGCGAGCGCTAGCGTCGCGGGCACGGCTCAGATCCGATCGAGCGCGGCCCGCAGGTCGGCGATGAGGTCGTCGACGTGCTCCACACCGACCGACAGCCGCACGAAGCCGTCGTGGATACCCAGCGCCTGGCGCTTGTCGGCCGGGATGCTGGCGTGGGTCATGATCGCGGGGTGCTCGATGAGGCTCTCCACGCCGCCGAGGCTCTCGGCCAAGGTGAAGACCTTGACCGCGGACAGGAACGTGCGCGCGGCCTCGAGGTCGCCGCGCAGGTACGCCGAGATCATGCCGCCGCCGCGGGCCATCTGCTTGCGCGCCAACGCGTGCTGGGGGTGACTGGGCAGCCCGGGGTAGATGACCTCGCGGACCTTGGGATGCGACGCGAGGAACGCCGCGACCTTCTCGGCGTTGTCGCAGTGCCGCTCCATCCGCAGCGCCAGGGTCTTCATGCCGCGCAGGGTCAGGTAGCAGTCCTGCGGACCCGGCACCGCGCCGATGCTGTTCTGCAGGAAGCCCAGCCGCTGCGCGAGGTCGGCGTCCGAGGTCACGACCGCGCCGCCGACGACGTCGGAGTGGCCGCCGACGTACTTGGTCGTGCTGTGCATGACCATGTCCGCGCCCAGTTCGAGCGGGCGCTGCAGCATCGGCGTGGCGAAGGTGTTGTCGACCGCGAGCCACACGTGCTTGCGCTTGCACACCGCCGCGATCGCGCCGATGTCCGCGAGCTTGAGCATGGGGTTGGTCGGGGTCTCGACCCACACCAGCTTCGTGCGCTCCTCGATCGCCGCCTCGATGCCGGCGACGTCGGTCGGATCCACGAAGCTGAAGCGGATGCCCAGCCGCCGCATGACCTTGTCGAACAGCCGGAAGGTTCCGCCGTAGACGTCGTCGACGCTGACGACGTGATCGCCGGCGTCGAGCAGCGAGATGATGTTGGTGGTCGCGGCGCAGCCCGAGCCGTAGGCGAAGCCGAACCGGCCGCCCTCGAGCGCCGCGATGCCGCGCTCGAGCGCGAAGCGGGTCGGGTTCTGCGTGCGGCTGTACTCGAATCCGGAGTGCTCGCCCGGGGCCTTCTGCGCGTAGGTCGAGGTCTGGAACACCGGCGGCATCACGGCGCCGGTCACGGCCTCGGGGTGTTGCCCGCCGTGGATCGCGAGCGTCTCGATGCGCGCGCCCTCGGGCAGGTGATCGTGGTCCTTGCGGTACTCGGCCATGGTGGACTCCGGCGGGCTCAGCCGCGGTGGCTGGCGAGGTAGTCGATGATGTCGATCTTGGTCAGGACCCCGAGCAGGCGGTCGGCTTCGACCACCAGCACGACCTTGGCGTCGTTGAAGATGTTGCGCACCAGCGCGATGCGGGTGTGCGGCGTGACCGTGGCATAGTCGGACTCGATCAGGCCCGTGAGCTTCTCGTCGAGCGCGCCGGCGTGCTCGACCAGGAAGTTGAGTAGGTCGATCTCGGCCACGATGCCGCAGTGACGGCCGTTCTCGTCGAGCACCGGCAGCTGGCTGATGCCGTGCTCCTTCATGATCTGGATCGCGTCGCGCACGGTCGCGCTGCGCGGCGCGGTGATGAGCCGGTGGGGCTTGTGCTTGAGCACGTGCGCAACCGTGCCCTCGGTGTCGTCGTCCGCGAGGAAGCCGTTGCTGCGCATCCACTCGTCGTTGAAGATCTTCGACAGGTACTTCTGCGCGCTGTCGGGCAGCAGCACCAGGATGTTCTTGGGCGCCTTGAGCGAGCGCGCGTACTTGATCGCGCCGACCACCGCCGCGCCACCGGATCCGCCGGTGAAGATGCCCTCGCGCCGCGCCAGCTCGCGCGTCATGAGGAAGCACTCCTTGTCGTCGACCTGGACCACCTCGTCGAGCAGATCGAGGTTCATGGTCGAGGGCAGGAAGTCCTCGCCGATGCCCTCGACGTAGTACGAGAACGGCTTGGTCAACCGGCCGGTCTTGACGTACTCGTAGTACAGCGAGCCGATGGGGTCGACGCCGATGAGCGCCATGTCCGGCCGCTTCTGCTTGAAGTAGCGGCCGCAGCCCGACAGCGTGCCGCCGGTGCCCATGCCGGCGCAGAAGGCATCGAACTCGCCGCCGGTCTGCTCCCAGATCTCGGGCGCGGTCGAGAGGTAGTGCGCCTCGGGGTTGGCGGGGTTGTGGTACTGGTTGGAGTAGAACGCGCCCGGGGTCTCCTCGACGATGCGACGCGCGGTCGAGTAGTAGCTGCGCGGATCGGAGGGCTCGACCGCGGTCGGGCAGATCACGACCTTGGCACCGTAGGCTCGCAGCGCGTCGATCTTCTCCTTCGACATCTTGTCGGGCATCACGAAGATGCACTTGTAGCCGCGGGTCGCCGCGACCATCGCCAGGCCCGCGCCGGTGTTGCCGCTGGTGGCCTCGACGATGGTGCCGCCGGGGCCCAGCATCCCGCGCTTCTCGGCGTCGGTGATGATGTTGAGCGCGACGCGGTCCTTCATCGAGCCGGCGGGGTTGAGGTACTCGAGCTTGACGTAGATGCTCGACTCGACGTCCTCGGCGACCCGCTGCAGCCGCACGATCGGCGTGTGGCCGATGGCCTGGGTGAGATCGGCGACGGCACCGCGCATCAGCGAAACGGACATGGTGGCTTCGTGCTCCCGCGAGTGCGCGGCGCCAGGGCCGCGCGGCCGCAGTCGTACCACGAAGCCCGCCCGCTCGCGCACACCCGCAGCGACGCGCACGCGAGATGGGGCGCACGCGCGCCCGGGCCCGCGGGGCCTCAGCCCTGCTCGCGCGCGGCCCGCTCGGCACGGCGTCGCTCTTGCCGTGCGCGCTGCTTGCTGCCGTCGCCGAAGTACCAGCCGATGTTGAAGGTGAACATCGCCCGCCAGCTCTTGCGCTTGTCGAGCTCGAAGTGCTGCAGGTGGCTGCGCACGCCCGCGCCGCGCAAGATGAACGAGAGCGCCCCGCGATCGACCCGCGTGGTGAACGACAGCTCGCCGCCGATGTGATGGTTGTTCAGGATCACCGGCTCGCCCAGGCCGCCACGGCTCGCGCTGATGACGTCCTTGCGATTGATGAGCGGGTGGAACCAGCCGTAGCCCAGCGCCACGCCGACCAGGGCGCCCTGGTAGCCGGCGTGCAGCTGGGGATGGATGACCAGCGGCATCGCTTCGAGCGTGTTGCCGACGTTGGTGCCCATCGCGAGGCTGGGCCGCACCATGACGTACTTGAGAAACTGCGCCTGATAGGCGAAGTCGGCCATCAGCGGGATGTAGTGGAACCGCTGCGACTTGCCGCTGTCCGCGTCGACGGCCTTGGACAGCCGCATGTACGCCAGCTCGAGCCCGAGGCGGAAACGGTGGGTCGCCGGCAGCTGGCGACGGCGCGGATCGATGAAGGTCGGATCGGTCTCGCGCGCCGACGCAGCAACGGGCCACGCGGCGGCGGCCATCGCCATCGCCATCAGCAGCCCACCCGCACGCCGCGACACCATCGCTTCGGTGAAGCATCCCCGACGCGCCCGCGGCGGTCAAATGCCGTGGGCCGTCTGCCTGGCTGGACACGCGTGAGGCCAGGGGCGCGGCCGTCGATCACGGAACCGCGGCGGATCGGCCATGCGCCGCCGGCAGCGCGCCGCGGCGAGGCCTGCGCCCGCGCGCCGTCTCAAGCCCACGCGAGATCGAGCAGCACGGTGCCGAGGTAGCCCAGGCTGATCCAGCCGTTGAGATCGAAGAAGGCCCGCCCCAGCCGCGACAGGTCGCCCGGCCGCACGATCGCGTGCTCGGCGACCAGCACCACGGCGATCGCAGCGATGCCCACGGCGTGGACGCTGCCCAGCTGCGCGACGCGGTGCAGCAGCACCAGCGCGGCGACGGTGCCGACATGCAGCACCGCAGAGATCACGATCGCGCCCAGGGTGCCGAAGCGGGCCGGGATCGAGTGCAGGCCGTGCGCGCGATCGAAGGCCTCGTCTTGCAGCGCGTACAGCACGTCGAAGCCCGCGACCCAGGTCGCGACCGCGACCATCAGCAGCAGCGGCACGCTCGCGCGCCGTCGGTGCCGCCCGTGACCGCGATCCACGCGCCGCCGGGCGCGAGCGACAGCGCTGTCCTGAGCACGAGGTGGCTGGCCCAGGAGAAGCGCTTGGTGTGGCTGTAGCCCAGCACCAGCAGCAGGCACGGCAGCGACAAGACGCCCGCGAGGCGTCCGAGCGCCGCGCTGCTGGCCACGAACACCGCCGCGGCGAGCGCGGTCATGAGCGTGGCCGCGCGCACCGAGACCATGCCGCTGGGGATCTCGCGCGAGGCCGTGCGGGGGTTGGCCGCGTCGAAGCGGCGATCGACGATGCGGTTGTAGCCCATGGCCGCCGCGCGCGCGCCGGTGAAGGCGAGCACGATGAGCGCGAGCCGCCACGCGTCGAGCCCGGTGGTGCCCGCGGCCACCGCGTGGCGGTGGGCCAGGGCGGTCGCCGCCAGGGCGAAGGGCAGGCCGAACACGGTGTGGCTGAGCTTCACCAGCCCGCCGAACGCGACTGCGTGGTGCCGCAGCCCGCGGCTGCCGCCGACGTCGCTGCCCGCGTTCATGCCAGCCGCTCGTACGCCATGGTGCGCCGCGCCGGCACGAAGCCGGCCTGGCGGATGTGATGCTCGATGTCCGCGGCGGTGAGCATGAAGTGCGCGCCGGCCTGCGAGACCACGTTCTCCTCGATCATCACCGAGCCGAAGTCGTTGGCGCCGAAGCGCAGCGCGACCTCGCCGACCTCGGGTCCCAGCGTCGGCCAGCTGACCTGCAGGTTGGGGATGTTGTCGAGGTACAGCCGCGCGAGCGCCTGCAGCCGTAGGTAGCGCCAGGCGCTGGTGTCGTCGCGCAGCTTGAGCCGCGTGCCCTCGGCCTGGAACGGCCAGGTGATGAAGGCCGTGAACGCGCCGCCACCGGCGCGCGCGAGCGACTCGTCCTGCAGCGCGCGCAGGCGATCGAGGTGGGTCAGGATGTGATCGCCGCGCTCCTGGAAGCCGAACACCATGGTGCAGGTCGTGCGCATGCCGATGGCATGGGCCTGACGCATGACCTCGAGCCACTCGTCGGTGGTGTTCTTGAACGGCGAGATGCGGTTGCGGATCTCGTCGTGCAGCAGCTCGGCGCCGCCGCCGGGCAGCGAGTCCATGCCCGCGGCGCGCAGGCGCAGCAGCACCTCGCGGACGTCGAGCTGCTCGAGGTGGGCGAGGTGGATGATCTCGGTGGGCGACAGCGCGTGCAGGGCCAGGCGGAAGTTGGCCTTGGTCCAGCGGAACAGCTCCTCGTACCACGACAGCCGCAGGTTGGGGTTGAGCCCGCCCTGCAGCAGGATCTGGATCCCGCCGAGCGCCTCGGTCTCGCGGAACTTCTGCGCCAGCACCTCGCGCGTCAGCACGTATGCGCCCTGGTCGTGGGCCTTGCCCGAGGGTGGCACGTAGAAGTTGCAGAACTTGCACCGCGCGGTGCAGACGTTGGTGTAGTTGACGTTGCGGTCGATGATGTACGTGACCACGCCGTCGGGATGCAGCGCGGCGCGGCGGGCATCGGCGGCCGCGCCCAGCTCGAGCAGATCGGCCTCGTCGTACAGCAGCAGGCCCTCGGCCAGGCTCAGACGCTCGCCCGCGCGGGCCTTGTCGAGGGTCTGCGGCAGCGACAGCGAGCCGCCGCCGCCGCTGCGCCGCAGCGGCTCGTAGCCGAGGTCGGCGAAGTGCACGTGCACGACGTCCTCGTCGCCGGCCTCGATGTGTCGTCGCCGCCGCGCAGCACCTGGCGCGCGCGCGTGAGGTACTCGGCCAGGCCCTCGCGCTCCCATGCGTCGAGGTCGTAGCGGATCGCGTGGCGCAGGTAGCGGGCGTAGTCGGCCTCGGGCAGCGCCAGCTCCACCGCGCGCGCGCCGGGCCTGGGCGTAGTCGGCGGCGTAGGCCTCGAGTGGCTGCGGCCGCGCAGCTTGGCCTGCTGCAGCGCGCGGGTGCTCGGGTTGCAGCGCGCCCGGGCGCGCTGCCCACAGCGCGAACACCATCGGCATGCCGGTGTCGTGGAACCACTGCGCGCCCAGGTCGACGACGTGGGGGAAGCGGCCGGCGAGTCCGAACGCGGCGTCGCCGATCACCAGCGCGCCCTCGTCCGCGCGCACCCGCGACGCACCCTCGCCGTGGGGCGCGACCACCAGCTCGGGCGACAGGCCCTGCGATGCCAGCAACACCCGCAGCAGCAGCGCGGAGCTGCGCGAGGCGCCGTCGAGGTGGATCCGTGTCAGCGCCGAAAGCGGCCGCTGTGCGACCACGACCACGGTCTGTACCGCGCCGCGGCACGCGATCGCGACGTCGGGCACGACCTCCCACTGCGGGTTGTCGAGCAGGGTCGCGACCGGCACCAGCGCGACGTCGCAGTCGCCCGCGGCCAGGGCCGCCGCGCATGCCGAGGGCAGGGCCTCGTCGACCTCGAACAGCGGCGCACCGCTGGGGCTCAGCGGAGGATCGCTGCGCAGCGGCTCGACCAGGGGCCTCGCGTTGAGGAACGAGACCCCCAGCACGCGCAGGGCGTTGCTCATGGCTGCGCCTCCGCGCGTGCGAGCGGCAGGTGGCCACGCTCGGCCTGGCCGCTCGAGTACGGCACGCTCGCGCCCACGCGGATCTCCGGCAGCGGCGCGCCGTCGTCCTCCCACAGCACGCGGTACAGCGTGTCGCGCTCGACCGCGTGGCGGCCGGCCTCGCGGATGAGCCGCACGAGCTCGTGGCGGCCCAGCACCTGCGGCGTCTCGGCGCCGGCCATGTGATAGACCTTCTCCTCTTGCACCGTGCCGTCGATGTCGTCGGCACCGAAGCCCAGTGCGATCTGGGCGGTCTTGACGCCCAGCATCACCCAGTAGGCCTTGATGTGCTCGATGTTGTGCAGCATCAGCCGCGCGACCGCGTAGGTGCGCAGATCGTCGACGCCGGTCGGCGCGGGCAGCTTGCCCAGGTCGTTGCCCTCGGGGTGGTACGACAGCGGGATGAAGGTCTGGAAGCCGCCGGTCTCGGCCTGCAGCGCACGCAGCCGCAGCATGTGATCGATGCGCTCCTCGAGCGTCTCGACGGTGCCGTACAGCATCGTGCAGTTGCTGCGCAGACCCAGACGGTGGGCGGTGCGATGGACCTCGAGCCACTGCCCCGCGGTGGCCTTGTCGCGGCACAGCTTGCGACGGGCGCGCTCGGCGAAGATCTCGGCGCCGCCGCCGGGCATGCTGCCCAGGCCGGCCTCGACGAGCTCGCGCAGCACCTGCTCGTAGGTCATGTCGTAGCGCCGCGCGAAGTCGTGGATCTCGACCGCGGTGTAGGCCTTGAGGTGGATCTCGGGCCGCTCGGCCTTGAGCACGCGCAGGGTGTCCTTGAAGTAGGACCACGGCAGCTCGGGGTGCAGGCCGTTGACGATGTGGATCTCGGTGACGTGCTGACCGCGGCGCTCGACCAGCTTCTGCCGGATGTCGTCGAGGCTCATGGTGTAGGCCTGCGGCATGCCCGGCTGCAGCCGCGCGAACGAGCAGAACTTGCAGTCGGCGTGGCAGACGTTGGTCGCGTTGATGTGGAAGTTGACGTTGAAGTAGGTGCGGTCGCCGTGCATCCGCTCGCGCACGCGGTTGGCCAGCGCGCCCAGGGTGCACAGATCCGGCGTGCGGTACAGCCACACGCCGTCGTCGAACGACAGCGGCGTGGCATCGTCGAGCTTGGTTTCGATCTCGGCCAGTCGGGCTCGCGTGGGGGTCATGACTCGCTCTTTCGTGGCGCGTGCACCGGCAGGCCGGCGTGGCGCACCAGGGTCGTCAACGCGGTGAGGGTGGTCTCGTCGGGGCGGGGCACGCCGCACAGCGGCAGCGCGCGCTCGGGCGCGATGGGCCCGCTGAGCGCGTCGGCGCCGAAGCCCAGCGCAAGCTGGGCCAGGCGGATGCCCAGCAGGTCGTGGCGCGCGTGGATCGACACGTGGCTCGGCAGCACCAGCCGCGCGGCGGCGATGCACCACAGCTGGTGCAGGCCCGCGGGCGCGCCCGAGCACGGCGCGAGGGAGATCGCCGGCACGGTCGCGTCCGCGGCCTTGTGCAGCCATGCCACGTACGCCGCGCGCGCGGCCGGATCGGGCGCCACGCGCACGATCACGTGGCTGCCCTCGGGCAGTGCCGCGAGCGTCGGCCACGGGCCCGGGCTCGCGGGCTGCTGGGGCGATGGCGCGACCGCGGCGAGCTCGGGCGGTGTGGCCGCGGCTGCGGGCAGGACGGTGATGCTGCGGCCGCGGCCGGTGTCACGTCGCGTCCGCGCGGCTGCGGCCGCCAGCAACGGCTCGTCCGCCAGGGCCAAGAGCGCGGCCGGGCCCGGCACCGGCACGTCGACGGCGGTGGGCGAGGTGGTGGTGGTGGTGGTCGTGCTCATGGCGACTCTCCCCAGCGACGCAGCAGCGGCAGCGGCACGCCCGCGCGGTCGAGCGCGCGCAGCACGACGGTGTCGACCGCATCTTCGAGCGTTCGGACGGCGCCGTAGAACGACGGCACCGCAGGCAACACGATCGCGCCGGCCTCGGTCGCGGCGACCATGTTGCGCAGGTGGACCAGCGACAGCGGCGTCTCGCGCACGACCAGCACCAGGGTGCGGCGCTCCTTGAGCGCGACCTCGCAGGCGCGGCTGAGCAGATCACCGCCGCCGCCGTGGGCCACGCGTGCGAGCGTGCTCATCGAGCACGGCGCGACCACGACCGCGTCGGGCGGGTTGGAACCCGAGGCGAACGGCGCCGAGAAGTCGTGCGCGGACCAGCGGCGCGCGCCCGCAACCGCCGCGGGCATGGGCTCGCCCAGCTCCTGCTGCCACACGAGCTCCGCGTTCGCGGTCGCGACCCAGTGCACGTCGAGCTCGGGCTGCGGCGGCACGCCGGCCAGGGTGCCCGCGCGCGCGGCCGACAGCAGCGTCAGCGCGCGTCGGGCATACAGCGCGCCCGAGGCCCCGCTCACGCCGATGACGACGCGCCGCGCGGTCATCCGGCGGTCCTCGTCGCGCGGATGATCGAGGCCACGCCGAAGGTCAGCGACTCCACGCGCACGTCGCCGAAGCCGGCCTGCTGCAGGCGCGCGCCGTACTCCTGGGTCGAGTCGAAGCGACCGATGCTGCGCGGCAGGTAGCGGTAGGCCTCGCGATCGCCGGTGACGGCCCAGCCGACCCAGGGCAGCACGCCGCGGTTGTAGATCGCGTGGACGATGCGCGTGCCCAGCCGCACCGGGCGGAAGAAGTCGAGCACGACCAGGCGGCCGCCGGGTCGCAGCACGCGCGCCTGCTCCGCGGTCGCGCGCGCGAGATCCGAGGGTTGCGGATGCCGAAGGCGCAGAAGATCGCGTCGCAGCTGCCGCTGTCCAGCGGCAGCGCGTGGGCGTCCATGACCATGGTCGTGACCTGCTGCGCGAGCGCGCCGGTGAGCTTGTCGCGGCCCTTGGCGAGCATCTCCGCCGCAAAGTCGCCCGCGACGATGCGCGCGCGCGGGCACGCGCGGTGGATCGCCAGGGTGCTGTCGAGCGTGCCGGCGCACAGATCGAGCGCAACCGGGGTGCGCTCCGGCTCGACGTGCGCGAGCAGGTCCGCGACCGCGCGCCGACGCCAGCGCTCGTCGATGCCCAGGCTCATGACGCGGTTGGCCCGGTCGTAGCCCGGTGCGATGCGATCGAACATCCGCTGCACCTGGCTGCCGTGGGCGTCGAGCGCTGCGATCGCGCCCGGCTCGGGCTCGGCGTGGGCGCTCACGAGGACCTCCGCACGACGTAGTGCGCGACCTGCTCGAGCGCGGTGCAGGCCCGCGACGGCGGCAGCTCCGACAGCGCTGCGACCGCCCGCTCGGCGTGGCCGGTGGCGATGGCGGCGGCGCGTGCCGGCGCACCGCTGTCGAGCACCGCCGCGACGATGCCCGCGGCGGTCGCGGTCGACATCGGCCCGCCGGGGCGCAGGGCCTGGCGCACGCGCGCGTGCAGCCGCGCGTCGGCCTCGCAGGCCAAGATGAGCGGCAGCGTCATCTTGCCGTCGCGCAGATCCTGGCCCGGTTCCTTGCCGGTGGTCTCGGCCGCGGCCTGGTAGTCGAGCACGTCGTCGGCGATCTGGAACGCGAAGCCCAGCTCGCTGCCGAAGCGCGACAGCGCGGGCAACAGCGCCCGCTCGGGCAGGCCCGCGACCGAGCTGCACCACTCGATGAGCGCGGCGGTCTTGCGGTCGATGACCATCGAGTAGCGCGCGCGATCGAGGCTGTCGTCGCCGCAGCCGTGCAGCTGCGCGACCTCGCCCTCGGCCATGCGCGTGACCGCGTCCGCCATCGAGCGCACGGCCTCGATGCGGCCGCTGCGGCCGACCGCCTGCAGCGCGCGCGCGAGGCAGTAGTCGCCGGTCAGCACCGCCAGGCCGTTGCCCCAGCGCAGCCGCGCGGTGGGACGGCCGCGGCGGAACTCGCCCTGGTCGATCACGTCGTCGTGCAGCAACGTCGCGGTGTGCAACAGCTCGCCGACCGCGGCGACGGTGATGCGGTGCGACTCGGCGTAGCCGGCCGCGCGCGCGCACAGCAGCGTCAGCAGGGGGCGGAAGCGCTTGCCGCCCGCGAACGCGAGGTGGCCGCCCAACTCGGGGATGATCGCGACCTCGGAGTGCAGCAAGCTCGCGAGCTCGCGCTCGGCCGCGGCGAGGTCGTCGCCGACCAGCGCGATGGCCTCCGCGAGCAGGGTCGCGACGCCGCCGCGGGGCGGCGGGCCAGGTGGTGACGTGGCCAACGCGGCGGCCGCCGCGAGCTCATGGGCCGACTCGGACATCTTGCCCCCAGTGGCGCAGCAGCGCCGGAAAACGTGCGGCGCGCTGCGCGATGGACGTGAGCAGCCCGGACACGCGGTGTCGGGCCACGAATGCATCGAGGCATCGTCGCCCGAGCTCGAAGAAGACGAGCAGTCGGGACAGCCGTGCGCGCGCGAAGTGCAGCTCGGCCGAGGGGCCGCGCACCGCGTCGAGCGCGGCGAGGATCGCCGTCAGGCGCTCGATCGCGTCGTCGATCTGCGCGCGCTCGCGGCGGTTGAACACGCCGGTGATGAGCTTCCACAGATCGGTCTGCGCGACGTACTCGCGGCCCTGGCGGCTGACGGCGCCCCAGTGCTGCAGCGAGCTCAACGTCTTGCTGGTGCTGCCGGCGCTGGCGCCGAGCCGATCGCGGATCTCGGCGTGGCCCAGCGGCGCGGGCGACAGGAACAACAACCCGAACGCGCGGCCCTGTGTGCGGGTGAAGCCCCAGAACGCCGCGATGTTGCCGAAGATCTCCGCCAGCTCGTCCTGGGCGTTGCGGAGCGCGGCGTCGCTGTCGGCGGACATCGGAGGGCGGGGCGTTCGGTTCCGATGAACTGAACGCGCCGGAGGCTTAGCGCCGGCGGGGCCGCGAGTCAAACCCGATTTCGCCCTGCGCGGGTCCGAAATCCGCGGTGCCCTGCTACGGTTGGCCGGCACGCCCGCCATGGCCGACCCGACCTCGCCCGAGCCGCCGCGCACCCGCCCGGGCTGGCTCGCGTCGGGCGCAGGGCTCGCAGGCGTGGTGCTCGGCGCGGCGGCGGTGATGATCGGGCAGACCCAGCGCCCGGGACCGAGTGGGCCGGCGGTGCCCACGGTGGTGCCGCTCGCGGTGGCACCGGCGGCGCCGACCCTGGTCGAGGCCATCGCGACCACGCGCAGCTCGGTGGTCTCGCTGCGCACGCCCAGCCGCGCCGGCGCCGGCGTGATCATCGACCCGCGCGGCTTCGTGGTGACCAACATGCACGTGGTCGGCGACGTGCTCGCCACCGACGCGCCCGAGGGCGCCGCGGTGCTGCGCGCGCGTTTCGCCGACGGTCGCGAGCTCGCGGCCACGGTCGTGGTCGCGGACAAGGTCGAGGACCTCGCGGTGCTGCGGCTGGTCGGCGCGCCCGACGAGAGCTTCACCGCCGCGCAGATGGGGCGCTCGTCGGAGCTGGTCGCGGGC
Source organism: Nannocystaceae bacterium (assembly GCA_046351635.1). Taxonomy (GTDB): domain Bacteria; phylum Myxococcota_A; class Polyangia; order Nannocystales; family Nannocystaceae; genus Xiheibacterium. The sequence goes on from JAXLYC010000023.1 coordinate 62,626, forward strand.
ACCGCCGTGTTCGCGGTGGGCAACCCCTTGGGCCTGTCGCACTCGGTCTCCGCCGGCATCGTGTCGGCGATCGACCGCGCCGGGGTCGCCGGCAACGCGGTGCCGCTCATCCAGCTCGATGCATCGATCAACGTCGGCAACTCCGGCGGCCCGCTGTTCACCGACGACGGCGCGCTGGTGGGCCTGGTCATCGCGCGCGACCAGCAGGCCGAGGGCATCGCGTTCGCGCTGCCGATCGACCACGTGCGCGGCTTCCTCACCGCCGTGACCGACGAGGGCGCGCCGCGGGCCGCCGCCTTGGGCATCACCTTGGGGCTCGACCGCGCGCTGCCCGAGCCCGTGCGCGCGCTGGGTTACGGCGCGGGCCTGCCGGTCGCCGCCGTGCTCGAGGGCGGCGCGGCCGCGGCCGCGGGCATCCGTGCCGGCGACGTCATCGTCGAGGCCCGCGGCGAGCGGCTCGACGCCAACCCCGACGCGGCAGCGCCCTCGGCGTTGGGCCAGGTCTTCGCCCAGGCCGTCCGCGCGATGTTCCCCGGCGAGCGCATCGACCTCGTGCTCGTGCGCGACGGCGCGCTGGTCCGGCTCGAGGTCGAGGCCGGCGCCGCCAGCGACGCGGAGCAGACCTTCATCGACGCGGAGCTCGCGCTCGGCGTGCGGCTCGATCGCGGCGCGTCCGTGCCGACCGTCGCCGAGGCGATCGCGGCCCGCGGCCTGGGCCGCTACGGCGCGCGGGTCCGCGGCGGCGTGATCCTGGGCCTTCTGGGGCGCGAGACGCCCGACCGCGAGAGCCTGGGCAAGGTGCTCGCGGAGCTGCGGGTCGTCATGCGTTCAGGGGAGCGCGATCTGATGGCGTGGGTCCGACTGCGCGACCCCCAGGGCGGCGAGGCCCTGTGGCCGATCTCCCTCGAGTGAGGGAATCGTCAATGATCTCGTGCCTCGCTCCCGGCAGCCCCCGAGGTTTCGCACGCGCTGGCGCGCAGGTTCCCGAAAATGTTGCCGGGGATCGGTGAACCGCGGAATCCAATATCCCACCTTATGCGCATCGAGCCTGCCCACCATGCGCACCGCGATTTCGACCCGACTGCTCCTCGCACTGGCCTGCACCCCGTTCGCCTGCGGCGAAGCGACCGATGACGAGTCCGGCGGCGCCGGCGGCAAGGGCGACAGCCTCGAGGACAAGGGGATCTGCGCGGGCGCGGTCATCGACAAGCGCCTGGGCGACGACGGCACCGAGCTCGCGGACATCTCCGAGCTGACCGACGTCTTCGCGCAGAAGGTCCTGCAGGCCGACGGCGACGAGGGCTGCCCCACGACCTACACCGAGATCATGGCGAAGCTGCGCCAGACCGACAAGGAGAACTGCGAGGGCGTGCGCGACGGCCTGCGCACCGCGGTGGTCTCCGAGACCGCGCAGGTGATGGGCAAGGCCGACTCGTACCGCACGGTGACCACGCGCCAGTGCGGCGACCGCCAGCCCCACGAGCTGCTGTTCTCGCTCTTCGGCCTCACGACCAAGACCTCGGGCCTGCCGGGCAACGTCGAGGTCATCGCGTTCGACCGCACCAACAAGGCCTTCAACTACTACTCGATCGAAGACGGCGAGATGCACTTCTTCGGCAGCTCGGTCGACTACCTCAAGTTCTCCGACGACGAGGGCGCGCGCTGCAACCAGTGCCACCCGATGGGTGGCCTGAACATGAAGGAGCTGGCGGCGCCGTGGGTCCACTGGGAGGGCGACACGACCACGCCGGGCGCGAGCACCCTGGTCGACAAGCACGCCGACGACCTCGGCACCAAGACCGACGGCATCGAGCTCGAGAGCATCGTCGACAGCGGCAACGACGCGTTGATCGAGACCAAGACCCGCACGCTGCTGGCCCAGGGTGACGTCAAGGAAGTGCTGCGGCCGCTGTTCTGCACCGTGCAGATCAACCTCGAGGAGGGCTCGTCCTCCGCGGGTGGCAAGGCGCCCTCGTCGATCCCCGGCGGCGCCCTGGTCGACTCGCGCCTGGGCTTCGGCAGCGTGCCGGTGGCGGCCACCGTCTACTCGGCCGCGATCAAGAGCAGCAAGCAGAAGATCGTCGGCAACAACGGCACCCAGCTCAAGAACAAGAGCGGCAAGGGCGTGGTCGACACCTTCTTTGCGCTGTCGTTCCCGGTCATCTCGCGCGAGGACCAGAACTACATCGACAAGCTCATCGAGCTCAAGGTCATCGACGAGGACTTCAAGCAGGACGTACTCGCGGTCGACATGACCCGGCCGCTGTTCTCGGCCGATCGCTGCGCGCTGCTCGACTCGGCCCCGACCATCACCAAGCTGACCACCGCCAGCGGCAAGGCCATCAAGGACCTGCCCAAGAAGATCCGCGACGGCTTCGCGGCCAACCTCGCCAAGGCGCCGACCGGCTCTGCCGGCGCGCAGCTGGCTGGCTTCCTGGCCAACACCGCGGACACCCCGGACCACGGCAAGGCCGCGAGCGACTTCTTCGCCGCGTGCGATGCCCGACCCGAGGCGGACTTCATGGCCGACGCGCTCAAGGTCATCTCGCTGCGCCGCAACCAGGTCCGCGAGCTGCCGGTGATGGAGTTCCAGCCGACGCTGCCGGTCGACAGCCTCAACGTCGCCGAGACTGCGCACCTCGACCCGGCCACCTGCACGCTGGTGCCCTGAGCCCCCGCGTTTTCTGCGGGCCCGAACGCTGAACGGGCCCGCGTCGCGCTGCACTCTACTTCCGTTCTCACACGAACCTTTCTGTTGGAGTCCGACCCATGAAGCTCGACGCTCGCCGTTTCTCTCTCGCGCTGCTGTTCGCCACCTCCTTCGCCTTCGGCGCCTGTGACGACGGTGCGGACGAGTCGGAAGACGGCACCGTCTGTGCCGAGGGCGAGAAGTGCGACACGCCCGGCGGCACGCAGCAGGAGCAGTGCCTCGCGCGGCAGTCCGAGGTGCTCAACAGCTCGCAGCGCGGCTTCACTCCGGACGCGATCCGCTGGGCCTGCGCCGACGTCACCGGCGTCAACACCAACAACCAAGACGACCGCGGCCAGGAGTACTGCGAGTACTACGCGATCGTGCAGCCGCCCATGGCCACCGCGGCCGTCGACCTGGGCCGGCCCAAGTCGGAGGAGAGCGGCGATGTGACCCCCGGGGCCATCTGCGTCGAGGGCGAGAGCGCGGAGAACTGCGGCACCACCATCACCGCCGACCAGCTCGCGGCGATGGAAGACGACCCGACCGCCGGTCGTGGGTGCGTGCGTGTTCACCTCGTGGCACGCGGACGTGCCCGGCCCGCTGCCGTCGTGCAAGGGTGGCAAGTGCGGCACCGCGCAGAGCCTGTTCGGCTTCAAGTTCACCGAGGAGTTCTTCCGCATGAAGATCTCCTTCAACTCCAACAGCGCCGCGGCCGACCTCGTGCAGAAGTGCCTCGACGGAAAGGCGCCCTCGCCCAAGAAGTGGTCGAACACCGCCGACCCGCTGACCGAGCCCTTCTTCCGCGGTTGCATGCAGGTGCAGAAGCTCTACGGCACCGGCTGGCGCCGCTCGGATCCGTCGGTGTGCGCGGTCATCAACCGCCTCGACGAGTGCGGTTGCTCGGTGCCGGGCGTCACCCGCGAGCAGTTCCCCACCGCCGTCATCCGCCGCAGCCCACGCCCGACGGCAAGATCACGCTGCGCGGCTTCGTGGGCACGTGGGACAACGCCGAGGGCCTGCCGCGGGCTGCCGCTACCTCGACACGGGCGACACGAACTACACCTTGGTCGCCTGTGATCGACCGCGAGCGACGTGGTGCAGAACCTCAACGATCCCAAGGAAGCCTGCCGTCGCACCTTCGGGCCCAACGTCGTGGTGCACGTGCCGCTGCCCAAGGCTGCGATCAAGTGCAGCCCCAACAAGAAGACCAGCGCGGGCAAGACCTGCGGCGCCATCCCCTGGAACATCGGCGCCGAGAACGGCTGATCCAGCGAGGGTCGAACGCGGCGCTCACCCCCGGCGGTGCGCCGCGAACCGCTGCCTCGCGCCCGCGCCGTAGCCTGGGCGCGACGTGGACCGCCGCACGTGGGTGCTCGCGCTGCTCGCAGCGTGGGGCTGCGCCGAGCCGCTGCCCGCAGTGTCGCGGCCGCCGGCGCGCGCAGCCGTGGCCTGGCGCGGGCTACGACGACGCGCGCGCACCAGCCGCCGGCGGCCGCTGACCGCCGACGCCGGCCGAGCACCGAGGCGCACGCGCGACCGTCGCCGAGCCAGCGCACGCGCGGCGTGACCGCAATGACGACGTGCTCGCCCAGGCGCCGCGGCACGCCGCGACGACGAACCGCTGGGCGCGGTCGCGCCGCTGCCGGTGACGTCGGCGATCGAGCCGCCGGCCGTATTCCCGACAGACCGACGCGCCGCCGGCCCCACCACAGGTGCCCGCGGCGAGCCCGGTGCTCGCGCGCACCGCCGGGCGCGAGCTGTGTCCGCGCCCGCACCGCGGCAGGCCGACGAGCACGCGGCTGCACGGGCTCGCGCTCGCGCAGCAGGAGCGGCGCGGCGCTGTCGATCGCGGCCTCGCGCGGCGTGCTCGTGGGCGTCGCGAGCCAGCCCGAGGCGGGGCTGGTGCGCCCCCCCCCCCCCCCCCCCCCACAGTTGTACTCGACGACGTGGTCGCGGCGCCGGCGGTGCTCGCGTCGCGGCCGGGCCTCGCGGGTGTGCGCGTGCGCGACGTCGCCGCGACGCGCTCGACGTCCGCATCACGCTCGCGCTCGAGCCGGGCTGGAGCTTCGCCGGAGTGCAGCGCACCGGTGCGGGCGCGAAGGTCCGCCTGCGGAGTCCCTGACGCACCCCAGCGGCGCGATCGCGGGGCTGTGGTAAAGACCGGGCGCCGCCCGTGTCCTACGCCAGCCTGCGCGAAGCCGTCGTCGATCTCGAGCGCTCCGGGCAGCTACGGCGCATCGGTCGAGCTCGACCCGCGGCTGGAGATGCCGTACCTGCACCTGCGGGTGTGCGAGGCCGGCGGGCCCGCGCTGCTGTTCGAGCGCGTGCGCGGCTGCGGCCACCCGGCGGTGTCGAACCTGTTCGGCACGCTCGCGCGCGCGCGCTACCTGCTGCGCCACGGCTACGAGCGGGTCGCGCGGGTGATCGAGGCGCGCGCCGATCCGGCGGCGGCGCTGCGCAAGCCGCTGGCGCACCTGGGCACGCCGCTTTGGGGGCTGTTCGCGCTGCCCAAGCGCGTGCGCAGCGGCCCCGTGCTCGAGCACCGCACGCAGGTCTCGGCGCTGCCGCAGATCCACTGCTGGCCCGACGACGGCGGGCCCTTCGTCACGCTGCCGCAGGTCTTCAGCGAGCACCCCGAGCGGCCCGGCATCTTGCACAGCAACGTCGGGATGTACCGCATCCAGCTCGGCGGCAACGACTACGTGCCCGACGCCGAGGTCAGGGCTGCACTACCAGATCCACCGCGGCATCGGCGTGCACCACACCGCCGCGCTGGCGCGGGTAGTACTACGCGTGAGCGTGTTCGTCGGCGGTCCGCCGGCGCACACCGTCGCAGCGGTGATGCCGCTGCCCGAGGGCCTATCCGGGTGGCTGACGTTCGCGGGCATGCTCGCCGCGCGGCGCTTCCGTTGGACCCGCCGCGGCGGCCACGTGATCTCGACCGACGCCGACTTCGTGCTGACCGGCACCGTCGTGCCGGGCGAGACCAACCCGAGGGGCCCTTCGGCGATCACCTGGGCTACTACAGCCTGGTGCACGCGTTCCCGGTGCTGCGGGTCGACGGTGTGTGGCACCGCCCCGACGCGGTGGCCCTTCACCGTGGTCGGACGGCCCAGCCGCCCTGGGAGGACACCAGCTTCGGCGCGATCATCCACGAACTCACCGCGCCGATGGTGCCGCGATCGATCCCGGGGCTGCAGGCGATGCACGCGGTCGATGCCGCGGGCGTGCACCCGCTGCTGCTCGCGGTCGGCAGCGAGCGCTACGTGCCGTGGGGGCCGCGGCGGCCCGCCGAGCTGCTCACCATTGCCAATGCGGTGCTGGGCTTCGGCCAGGCCTCGCTGGCGAAGTACCTGTTCATCGCCGCGCAGCAAGACGGTGCGCCCGCGCCCGACGACGAGGCCGGCTTCCTCGCCCACGTGCTCGCGCGCTTCGACCCGCCGCGATCTGCGCTCCACACCCGCACGACCATCGGCTTACGCTCGACTACAGCGGCACCGGGCTCAACGAAGGGAAGCAAGCTCGTGCTCGCCGCCGCCGGCGCGCCGCTGCGCAGCCTCGGCACCACGGTGCCGGCCTCGCTGCCGTTGCCGCCGGGCTTCGGCCAGTCGCGCTCGCGCTGCCGGGCGTGCTGGTGGTCAGCGGACCACCGGCGTCGCGCGAGCGCGACGCGGCGCGGCAATGCGCGCACTGGGCCGACGCCGGCGTGCTGGCGGATCCCGCCACGCCCTGGCCGCTGGTGATCTTGGCCGACGACGCCGAGTTCTGTGCGCGGACCCTGGCGAACCTGCTGTGGGTCACCTTCACACGCAGCAACCCCTCGCACGACGTCCACGGCGTGGGCGCGACGATCGAGCACAAGCACTGGGGTTGTCCCGGTGCGATCGTGATCGTCGCAGCGCAGCAAGTCCCCACCCACGCGCCGCCGCTGCTGCCCGACGCCCAGGTGGTCGCGCGGCTCGAGGCGCTCGCGGTGCGCGGCGGTCCGTTGCACGGCCTGCTGTGATCAGGCGCGCCGCGGTGCCACGGCGCAGCCGAGCCGCGCAATCGCCGCCGTGATCGCCTTGCGCCGTCTCGGATCCTCGCTGTGGCCACGTCGCTGCTCGCGGGCTGCCCCGCGCCGGCCCCGACGGCGACACCAAGCCGCCCGACGGGCAGACGCCGCCCGCGGGCGATCCGATCGAGCGCGCGGGCAAGCTGATGGAGGCCGGCGACCTCCGCGGCGCCGAGGCGGTCATCGACGACGCGCTGCAGCAGCACAAGGACGACCACGAGCTGTGGTTCAGCAAGGGTGTGGTGCGGCAGGCCGCGGGCGACGACGACGGCGCGGTGCAGGCGTGGACCAAGGCGCTCGAGCTGCAGCCGCAGTTCGTGCCCGGCATCTTCATCGGCTCGATCCTGCTGGGCAAGGGCGACTTCGACGCTGCGATCGATCGCTTCTCGGAGGCGCTGCGGCTGCAGCCCGACTACGCCGACGCGCACTACAACCTCGGGCTCGCGCTGCTGGGCGCCAAGCAACGACAAGGCCATCGTCGCGCTGCAGCGCGCGGCCAAGCTCGCGCCCGACGACCCCGCGATCCTGGTCCAGCTCGCGGATCTGTACGTCATCGGCGAAGCTCGCGGACGCGGTCGCGCTGCTCGAGCACGCGGCCCAGGTCGCGCCCAAGGATCCGACCGTGCGCGTGGTGTGGGGCAACGCGCTGGTGAAGCAGGAGCAGTTCGAGGCTGCCATCGCGCAGTACGCCGCCGCGCTGCAGGCCGACCCCAACGACCTCGATGCGCGGCTGGGGCTGTCGCGCGCGCAGCAGCGCACCGGCAAGCTCGCCGAGGCCGCCAAGCAGCTCGAGCTGCTGACGCAGGTCGTGCCCGACTCCGCGGTCGTGTGGGCCGAGTGGGGCAGCGTGCTGGCGAAGCAGGGTGATCTCGCTGCTGCGCTGGCGAAGTTCGACCGCGCGCTCGCGATCGACCCGAAGTTCGAGGCCGCATACGTGCGCCGCATCCCGGTGCGCTGGTCGACGCGAAGCGCTGCAAGGACGCGCGCGCGGCGATTGCAAGCGCTGCGGGATCTCGAGCCCGACGACGCAGCGATGGACGCCGGCGTTGCGGCGATGGGCCGCTGCAAGAAGTAGGTGCGTCCGCGCACGTTGCTGTGCCCGCGGTGCGGCAGCCGCGGCGCGCGCGCGTCTCTATACTTCGCCATGGCCGAGCGAGCTGCCCCGAGATCCGCGACGCGCTGACCTTCGACGACGTCCTGCTGGAACCCGGCTACAGCGACGTGCTGCCCAGCGAGGTGGACACCTCGACGCGGTTGACCCGCGCGATCACGCTGCGGGTGCCGCTTCTGTCCGCGGCGATGGACACGGTGACCGAGGCCGCGACCGCGATCACGATGGCGCGCGGCGGCGGCATCGGCATCTTGCACAAGAACATGTCGCCAGCCGAGCAGGCCCGCGAGGTCCGGCGCGTGAAGAAGGCGCAGAGCTGGATGGTCCGCGACCCGCTCACGGTCGCGCCGGAGCAGAGCCTGCGCGCGGCGCTGTCGCTGATGCACACCCACGGCTTCTCGGGCCTGCCGGTGGTCGACGGCGGGCGCCTGGTCGGCATCCTGACCAGCCGCGACGTCCGTTTCGAGATCGATCTCGATCGCCCGGTGCGCGAGGTCATGACCAAGCAGCCCATCACCGCGGAGGAGGGCGTCTCGGCCGACGAGGCCAAGCGGGTGCTGCACAAGCACCGCATCGAGAAGCTGCTGGTGGTCGATCGCCAAGGCGGCCTGGTCGGGCTCATCACCGTCAAGGACATCCTCAAGGCCGAGGCGCAGCCCGACGCGGTCAAGGACGTGCAGGGGCGGCTGCGCGTGGGCGCGGCGGTCGGCACCAGCGGCGAGACCATGGAGCGCGTCGCGGCGTTGGTCGAGCAGGGCGTCGATCTGATCGTGGTCGACACTGCCCACGGCCACAGCAAGCGCGTGCTCGAGGTCGTGGCGGCGATCCGCCGCGAGCACCGCGAGCTGCAGCTGGTCGCCGGCAACATCGCGACCGCGGACGCGGCTGCGGCCCTGGTCGAGGCCGGCGCAGACGCGATCAAGGTCGGCATCGGCCCGGGCTCCATCTGCACCACCCGCGTGGTCGCAGGCGTCGGTGTGCCGCAGGTCAGCGCCATCCTCGAGTGCGCCGCGATCGCGCGCAAGGCCGACGTGCCGCTCATCGCCGACGGCGGCGTCAAGTACTCCGGCGACGTGGTCAAGGCCCTGGCCGCGGGCGCGAGCACCGTGATGATCGGCTCGCTGTTCGCCGGCACCGACGAGGCGCCCGGCGAGCTGGTGCTGTACCAGGGCCGCAGCTACAAGGTCTACCGCGGCATGGGCTCGATCGGCGCCATGCGGGCCGGCAGCAAGGACCGCTACTTCCAAGGTGGCACCGAGGATCGCAAGCTCGTGCCCGAGGGCATCGAGGGCCGCGTGCCCTACCGCGGACCCTTGGGCGAGAGCCTGCACCAGCTGGTCGGCGGCCTGCGCTCGGGCATGGGCTACGTCGGCGCGCGCACCATCGGCGAGCTGCAGACCAAGGCTCGCTTCCGTCGGATCTCGGCCGCGGGCCTGCGCGAGAGCCACGTGCACGACGTCATCATCACGCAAGAGGCCCCCAACTACCGCGTGGAGTAGCGCGAAGCCATGCAGCACGAAACCCTGCTCGTCGTCGACTTCGGGTCGCAGGTCACCCACCTCATCGCCCGCCGCGTGCGCGAGCTGGGCGTGTTCGCCGAGATCGTGCCGTGCCACCGCGCGAGCGAGCGCCTCGCGGCGTTGGGCCGCTCGGTGCGCGGCAGCGTGCTCTCGGGCGGGCCGTCGTCGATCTACGACGAGGGCGCGCCGACCATGCCCACAGGCGTGCTCGAGCACGGCGTGCCGGTGCTCGGCATCTGCTACGGCCTGTACGCGATGGTCCACGCCCTGGGCGGGCAGGTCGCGCGCGCCGACGAGCGCGAGTACGGCGCGTCGATCCTGCGGGTGGTCGAGCCGCTGGGGCCGCTGGGTGGCTTCGATCCGCTGCGGGTCGAGCCGGTGTGGATGAGCCACGGCGATCGCGTGACCGCGCTGCCGGCGGGCTTCCGCACGGTCGGCAGCACCAACAGCTGCACCCATGCGGCCATCGCCGATCCCGCGCGCAAGCTGTGGGGCGTGCAGTTCCACCCCGAGGTCACGCACACCCGTCGCGGCGCCGAGATCTTCGCGTCGTTCCTGGTCGCCTGCAGCTTCGCGCGCGACTGGGGCATGGCCTCGTTCGTCGACGAGGCGGTGCAGACCATCCGCGGCCAGGTCGGACCCGAGGGCACCGTGATCTGCGGGCTGTCGGGCGGCGTGGACTCGTCGGTCGCGGCGATGCTGGTCGAGCGCGCGATCGGCAAGCGGCTGCACTGCATCTTCGTCGACAACGGGCTGCTGCGGCAGGGCGAGCGCGCCGAGGTCGAGCGCATGTTCGCGGGCAAGCTCGCCAACCCGCTGGTGGCGGTCGACGCGTCCGAGCGCTTCCTGGGCGCGCTGGCCGGCGTCACCGATCCCGAGGTCAAGCGCAAGCGCATCGGCGCGACCTTCATCGACGTGTTCGACGCGGAGGCCAAGCGCCTGGGCGGCGCGGACTTCCTCGTGCAGGGCACGCTGTACCCCGACGTGATCGAGAGCGTGAGCCACAAGGGCCCCTCGGCCACGATCAAGACCCACCACAACGTCGGCGGGCTGCCCGAGCGCATGAAGATGCGCGTGGTCGAGCCGCTGCGCGAGCTGTTCAAGGACGAGGTCCGGCGCCTGGGCGTGGAGCTGGGCCTGGCGCAGGACATGGTCTGGCGCCACCCGTTCCCGGGGCCGGGCCTGGCGGTGCGCGTGCTCGGCGAGGTCACGCGCGAGCGCTGCGATCTGCTGCGCCGCGCCGATGCGATCGTGATCGAGGAGATCCGCGCCGCGGGGCTGTACCGCGAGCTGTGGCAGGTCTTCGGCGTGCTGCTGCCGGTGCAGTCGGTCGGCGTGATGGGCGATGGCCGCACCTACGAGAACGCGCTGGCGATCCGTGCGGTCGAGAGCACCGACGCGATGACCGCCGACTGGGCGCGGCTGCCCTACGACCTGCTGGCCAAGCTGTCCAACCGCATCATCAACGAGGTTCGCGGCATCAACCGCGTGGTCTACGACGTCTCGAGCAAGCCGCCCGCGACCATCGAGTGGGAGTGAGCGAGGTGGCGCGGACCAGGCACGAGGGTGGAAGCGTCGATCGCGGCGCGCTCGATCGACAGGGCCGCGACGAGGACGCCGCGCTGGGCTCGTCGCTGCGCCCGCGCACGATGGACGAGTACATCGGCCAGGGCGCGCTCAAGCGCAAGCTGCGGGTGTTCGTCGACGCGGCCAAGCAGCGCGGCGAGGCGCTCGATCACGTGCTGCTGCACGGGCCGCCGGGGCTGGGCAAGACCACGATGGCGCAGATCCTCGCGGCCGAGATGGGCGTGCGCATCCACGTGACCTCGGGCCCCGCGGTCGAGCACAAGGGCATCCTCGCCGGGCACCTGACCGCGCTCGAGTCGGGCGACGTGTTGTTCATCGACGAGATCCATCGGCTCACGCCCGCGGTCGAGGAGAGCCTGTACTCGGCGATGGAGGACGGCCGCATCGATCTTCCTGTGGGCGAGGGCAGCCGTGCGCGCACCATGCCGTTCTCGCTCGCGCCGTTCACGCTGGTCGGCGCGACCACCCGCACGGCGCTGCTGGGCGCACCGTTGCGCGAGCGCTTCCAGATCGTCGAGGGCTCGAGTACTACGCCGACGACGAGCTCGCCGCGATCGTGCGCCGCGCCGCCGGGATCCTCGGGTTCGCGATCCCGAGGCCGGCGCTCGAGCTGGGCCGCCGCAGCCGCGGTACCGCGCATCGCCAACCGCCTGACCCGCCGCGTGCGGGACTTCGCGCAGGTCCGCGGCCGCGACCGCATCGAGCTCGACGACGCCACCTACGCCCTGGGCGAGCTCGGCAACATCGAGGGCCGACGCGATCGATCGCCGGATCCTCGCCGCGATCGTCCGGCTCTTCGACGGCGGCCCGGTCGGCATCGAAGCGCTGGCGGCGCCCTGGCGAGCCCCGCGACACGCTCGAGGACGTCTACGAGCCGTCCTGCTGCAGCGCGGCTTCCTGGTGCGGACGCCGCGAGGCCGCCAGGTCACGCGCAAGGCGCTGGCGCCCAGGCCGCCGCCGCGGCCCGGCGGCGGCAGCGAACAGGGCGAACTGCCGCCGACGGTCGCGCAGTGCGTCGTCGGTCACGTGGGCGGTGCCCGCGATCACAGCCGCGTGTCCGCGCTCGCGCGGCCGCCGGTCGCGTCGCCGAACTGCGTCGCCATCGCGGCGCGCTGGGCCTCGACCACCGCCAGCGCCTGCGGATCGCAGCTGTCGACGGTCTCGCACACCAGCACGAACGCAAACCGGAAGTCGCTGGGCGCCTCGCCGAACGCCGGCGTGCGCGGGCCGTTGGCGGCGATGACGTCGTCGATCGTGAAGTCGACGCGGGTGCCGCTGAAGCTGGCGTCCTGGCCGTAGCTGCCCTGACGCCACGGCGCGTCGAAGCGGGGCGCAGGCGGATCGTAGTCGCTCGCGTCGCGCACGTAGAACATCGGCCCGACCTCCTGCGGCGGCAGCCAGCCCGCGAGGTAGAGCTCGAGCGGCGAGACCGTGAGCGGGTACATCACGGTGAAGGCGAAGCGGCCGCCGCCCAGATCGACCAGATCGCCGTAGCCGGTGGCCGAGGGGCCGCCGGTGTTCACGTGGATGTTCCAGTGGGCCCAGCCGTCGTCGAGCAGGAACGCCTCGGTCGGCGTGCCCGGCAGCTCGATGTACGCGCTGAAGTGGTGGATGGTCTCGTGGATCACGATGCTCGCGTCGTGGCCGTCGTCGTACAGCGCGGGCGTGTTCATGAAGTTGATCTGCCGCAGCCGCCCGGCGCTGCCGGCGTCCGCGGGCGAGTAGGGCGCGGGGCCGTAGCCGTCGAGCCCGATGCCGTGCGCGTCGTCCTGCACCGCGTGGGCGTAGGCGCCCAGCGTGTCGTCGTCGCCCGCGGTGTAGACCACCAGGAAGTCGTAGTCGTCGGGGTATGCGGCGTAGAAGGCCTTGCCGACGTCGTCCATCGCAGACTCGCCCACGCGCCAGATGCCGCCGCCCTGGTCGGTGATCGAGGCCGGCCGCGCCACGATCGCGATCTCGCTGCCGGGCGCGTCGCCGCCGCTGGTCGCGGCGCCGCTGCTGCCGGCTTCGCCGCCCTCGCTCGAGCCGCCCTCGTCGCTGGCCTCGCCGACGGGCCCGTCGTCCGCGCTCGCGCTCGCGCCACCGGGCGCGGTCGTGACCATGCCGGAGGCGCCGAACGGATCGCGCTCGGGCGCGTCGGCGCCACAGCCCACCAGCACGACGGTCGCGAGGATCGAGGCGGCGCGTCCCACGGAACGGGCGTTGTCCCGCGCGGCCACGCGGTTCCCACCGGTGCGGCGACGGCCGTCCGCGTGCCCGCGCGGCGCGAAATCCCGGCGCGCGCGCCGAGCGGGCCGCCGCTGCGCTACACCGCGAGCCGCCATGAGCATCACCCTGTTCCACCATCCGTTCTCGCGCGCCGCCGGCACCGTGTGGGCGCTCGAAGAGGTCGGCGTGCCCTACGAGCTGCGCTTCGTCGACATCATGAAGGGCGAGCAGAAGTCGCCCGAGATCCTCGCGAGAAATCCGATGGGCAAGCTGCCGGTGCTCGTCGACGGCGACACCGTCGTGACCGAGGCCGCCGCGATCGCGCTGTACCTGGGCGATCGCTACGCCGCCGGCCGGCTCGCGCCCGCGCTCGACGATCCCAGCCGCGGCACCTACCTGCGCTGGTCGTTCTTCAGCCCCTCGGTCGTCGAGCCCGGCGGCGCGGCCAAGCACGGCGGCTGGGACTTCAAGCCCGGGCAGGTCGGCTGGGGCACCTTCGAGGCCATGCTCGCGACCATGACCGCCGCGCTGCAGCCGGGCCCGTTCCTGCTGGGCGAGCGCTTCTCCATGGCCGACGTCGTGTTCGGCGGGACCCTGCGCTACATGGTCCGCTTCGGCATGGTGTCCAGCACGCCGGAGTTCGCGGCGTACATCGAGCGGCTGGGCCAGCGTCCCGCGCTGCAGCGAGCCGACGCGCGCAACGAGGCGATCCGCACCGAGCACGGCATCGGCGGCTGAGCAGCGCAGACCCTGCTACGATCGCGTGGCCGTCGTGCTGACCCGTCGCCAGCTCGCGCGAGGAGCCGCCGCGAGCGCCGCTGGTGCGGCGCTCGGGCCGTCGCGGCCTGCCGCGGCCAAGGGCACGCTGCGACAGGTGCACGCCGGCGAGCTGGGCACGACGCTGGTGCTGGGCCTCGCGAACGCGCCGTTTCCCTTCGGCGATGCACCCTACGACGACGACTCGTGCGTGGTGTTCGTGCCCACGCACCACCGTGCGGCCCACGGCCGCATCGATGCGCTGGTGCACCTGCACGGCCACGGCACCACCGCGCGCAAGACGATGGTGGAGAAGCAGCTGCGCGAGCAGTTCCACGCCAGCGGCCAGGACGCGATCCTGGTGCTGCCGCAGGGCCCCATCGACGCCAAGGACTCGCGGTGGGGCAAGCTGGCCGAGCCCGAGGGCCTGCTGCGATTGCTGGGCGAGCTGCGCCGCACGCTGCAGCACGAGGACGTCGCGGCGGCGTTGGGCGAGTCCGCGATGCCGGCGGCGGGCCGCATCGGTCAGCTGGTGCTCAGCGCCCACTCGGGCGGCTACCGTGGGGCCGCGGCGTGCCTGCAGCACGGCGGCTTCGACGTGCGCGAGATGTGGCTGTTCGACGCGCTGTACGGCGAGCGCGAGGCGTTCCGCCAGTGGGTGCTGCAGCGGCGCGAGCGGACTGGCGCGCACGAGCGCCACAAGCTGCTGGCGTTCTACGCCGTCGACAAGGTCGCGGCGCAGTGCCGTGCGCTGCGCGAGGAGCTCGAGCACGACGGCGTCGCCTTCGTGCACGCGACCGACGACCGCGCGCTGTCACGCACGGCCATGACCCGCGCCCGCGTCGCGTTCGTGCGCTCGAGCGCGTCACACCGCGAGGTCATGCACGCCAACGATGCCCTGCGCGACGCGCTGCGCTGGTCGTGCTTCGCCAAAGCGGCCGCGGCCCCACGCCCGGCAGGCGAGTGAGGCCCGCGCGCGCCCCAGGGGCTCGACGCACGGTCCTGGGCGCGCGGCCATGCCGCGCTCGCACGCGATCCGGTAGTCTGGGACGGTGGAGCCACCCCCCGCTGCACCTCGCCCGCGCGCCGCGGCTGCGCGCCCGTCCGCGGCGGCGCGCGAGCCGGGGCAGGGCACGATGGTCACCGGCGCCTCGCCGGTGCCGCCGGTCGATCCCAGCGCCGCGCCCACGCGCCCGCCCGGCCGCGGCGCGGTGCGGCCGTCGCAGCCACCGGGCGGCGCGAAGCTGTGCCCGGTCTGCGGCGAGCGCTTCCTGCTGGACTACCGCGTGTGCCCGCGCGACGTCGTCACGCTCGATCACCTCGCCGAGGCCGACGCCGATCCGCTCATCGGCGCGCTCTTGGCCGACGTCTACCGCGTCACGCGGCTCATCGGTCAAGGCGGCATGGGCCGCGTGTACGAGGCGCGCCCCGCCCGGCTGGCGCAGCGGCGCTTCGCGATCAAGGTCATGCACGACGAGCTCGCGCGCAAGCCCGAGCTCGTCACCCGCTTCCGCCGCGAGGCCGAGACCGCCTGCGTCGCGGCGCACCCCAACGTCGTGCAGGTCTTCGACGTGCATGAGACCGAGCTGGGCACGCCGTACATCGTCGCCGAGCTGCTCGACGGCGAGGACCTGGGCCAGCGCCTCGATCGCACCGGTCGACTCGATCTCGCGACCACGATCCTGATCGTGCGGCAGCTGTGCGCAGCGCTGTCGACCGCGCACGCCCAGGGCGTAGTCCACCGCGATCTCAAGCCCGACAACGTCTTTCTCGTGGGCGGGGAGCACCCACGGTCAAGCTGCTCGACTTCGGCATCGCGCGCGTCAACGACACCGGCGCCGGCAACCGCACGCGCACCGGCGTCATCATGGGCACGCCGGCGTACATGGCCCCGGAGCAGGCCCGCGGCGCGCGGGTCGACGCGCGCGCCGACATCTACTCGGTCGGCGCGATCCTGTATCGCTGCCTCACCGGTCACCAGCCGTTCGAGGCCGAGGATCCCGCCGCGACCTTGACCATGGTGCTGACGCGCGAGCCGGCGCGGCCGCGCACGCTCGCGCCGCAGCTGCCCGAGTCGATCGAGCTGGTGATCGAGCGCGCGATGGCGCGCAAGGTCGAGGAGCGCTACCAGAGCCTGGCCGAGCTCGATGCCGCGCTGGCGGCGTTGCAGGAGGCCACCGGCGTGGTCGCGGCGCCGGTGCTGCCGTCGTCGAGCAGCCACGCGGTCGCGGAGGTGCACCACGACTCCGCCCGCGCGGTCGCCCGCGCGCGGCCGCTGCTGGTGGTGCTGACCGCGGTCGCGGTGCTGGTGGTGGTCGGCTCGATCGCGGCTGCGGCCGCGCGGGTGCTGGCGGCCTCGCGCGGCGAGCCGCTGGGCGGCAGCGAGGGCATGCTCATCGTGCTGGGCACCGCAGGCGTGCTCGCGACGCCCGTGGGCCTGTGGGTGCGGTGGCTGCGGCGCGGCGTGTGGGGCAACAGCATGCGGGCGATCGCGCTGGCGCGGCGGCTGGGCACGATGCTGGCGGCCGCGACCATCGCCTACGCCGCGATCGCGTCGCTGGTCGCGAGCGTCGATCTGCTGGCGTCGGAGGCCCCGACCGCGACCATGGGCGCGACCGCGGCGGTGGTGGGCCTGGTCGCTGCGCTGGTCGCTGCGGTCGTGGTCGATCGACTCGGTGCGCGCACGGTGCCGCGCGACGCCTGAGCCCGCGCGCGCGCGGCCTGGCGGCCCGGCTCAGCCCGGGCAGTTGCCGCAGTCGAAGGTCTCGATCTCCATCACGCAGAAGCTGTCCCAGCCGCTGTTGCAGCAGGCTTCGTCCTGCGCACACACGCAGGACTCGACCGTGTCGACCTCGCAGCCGGTGCCGGCATGCTCGCTGCAGCAGGGGCCGTCGGCGTCGTCGGGATCGCACGAGGGTGCGCACAGCAGCGAGCCGACCTTGGCCACGCACATCGCGTCCCACTCGGTCGAGCAGCAGAACTCGTCGGCTGCGCACACGCAGGCCTCGACGGTGTCGTCGTCGCAGCCGGCCTCGCCGGTCACGCAACAGTCGTGATCGGTACCGCCGCCGCCGCAGTCGAGCCCACACATCGACTGCGCTTCGGTCGCGCAGGTGTTGTCCCACTCGTTGCTGCAGCAGAAGTCGTCGAAGGCACAGACGCAATCGGTGACGGTCGAGTCCTCGCACCCGGGCATGTTGGTGTCGGTGCAGCAGTCGCCCTCGCCACCGCCGCCACCGCCGCAGGTGCTGTCGTCGACGTCGACGCCGAAGGCGTAGTCGCCGGTCGTGCTCGAGCTGGCCGCGAACACCCGCAGGAAGTAGGTCCCCGCCGGCAGGCAGCCGCTCGTGAGCATCTCGTCCGACTGCAGCCCGGCCGAGCTCTCGATGAGCACGCCGTCGGCGTCGGTGAGCACCAGGTCCATGTCGACGTCCGAGGGGCCGGACAGGTGCGCAGCCACGATGCCGCCGTCGACGTCGAAGCGGTACCAGTCGTTGTTGTCGCTGCACAGCGAGCCCGACAGCTCCTGGCCCACCGGGAACGCGCCCAGCGAGGTCGCCTGGTCGAGGTCGTCGTTGTCCTCGTTCTCGTCCTCGGTGCAGTCGTCACCGCCGCCGCTGGCGCACGAGCCCGAGGTCGGGATGCACTGGCGTGCGCCCGCGCCCTCGACCGACTGCAGCTCGGTCGGCGAGCACAGGTAGCCCTCGTCGCACTCGCCGTCGCTGGCACAGCCGGTGCCACAGAAGTTGCCGCCCTGCTGCGGCAGGCACAGGTTGGACACGCCGCCGCACTGCACGTCGAACGAGCACGCGCCGCAGATCGGCGCCTGGCCCGAGCCGTCGTTGACCACGTGCATGCGATGGGTGCCGTCGGCGGGGCTGTCCGTCAGGTGGTCGCAGTCGCCCTCGGCGTCGTCGTTGTCGGTGACGCTGATGGCGTACCAGATGTCCGCCTGGGCGCCCTCGCCCATGGGCGTGGTCGGGTTGGGGATGAAGCCGCGCCAGGTGCCGTCCATCATGTCGCCCGACGCGAGCGTCATGTCGACGACGGTGAGCTTGGTGTAGTCGATGGGGTTGCCGGGATCGGCGTAGGCGTAGAGCAGGATCGGCGCGTTCTTGAGGCCCTGGTCGTCGGTGACGTGGGCGTCGATCTGCAGATCGAGCAGCGTCATCGCATCCATCGGACTGTGCTCGACCACCGGCGCCTCACCGGGGCAATCCGAGCCCGAGCGGCGGCGCAGCACGATGACGTAGTCCTTGAGCGTCGCCGGGTTCTCCGGCAGATCCTGGGCCGACAGCGTGAGATCGTAGCGATCGGCGGCCTCGAGCTGCTCGCGGTTGGGGCACCAGCTCCAGCGGCCCGAAAGCCCGCTGGCGTCGGCCGAGAGCTCGGCGTCCTGGATCAGCGGCGGGGTCTGCACCAGCGACACCGTGGTCGAGTCCTGGTCCTCGATCTCGATCTCGAACTCGACGCACTCGGCCTGCTCGAGATCCAGCACGGTGCCGTTGCCCAGCGGCTTGCGGAAGATCGGCAGCGTACCGTCGCCGCCGGCGCCGACGACGTTGATGTTGATGGTCAGCTTGCTGTCGTTGTGCCCGTCCGAGACGATGAAGTCGAACAGGTGCATGCCGAGCTGGCTCGCCAGCGGCGTGAACGTGAACACGCCGTGGCCGTCGGGCGCGACGGTCATGCTCGCGGTCTGGGCCAGGTCGGGCACGCCGTTGGCTGCGAAGCGGTACTCGAGCGAGTCGCCGTCGGGGTCGGTCGCGAGGATGTCGATCGTGAGCTGCTGCCCGACGACGGCGGTCTGATCGCCGGGGTCGGTGATCTGCGGCGCACCGCCGTCCTTGCAGGCCGAGAGGGTGACCGCGGCCGACAGCCACAGCGCAGATCCCCGCAGGCGGGAGGGGTCGAAGCAGGCAAGGAAGCTCATGGTCGTCGTGGCGGCGGGCCGGCAGGCATTATGCGCCGGCGCCCTGTGGCGTCGCAACGCCGCATCGGCGCGCGATCGGCCGACGCGCTCGCGCCGGCCACGGCGATCCCCGGTCCCCGAGGGTGCAGTGACGGTCGTCGCCACTCGGTTCGCGGTGCGCACCGTGACATCGAGCGATCGCTGCACCGCAAGGGGGCACGCGCGCGCCCGCGCGGCGGGGGCGGCGGTGGACGAGATACCGCACCTGGAGGCAGCGCGCGGCTTGCTTTGCGCGAAGGTGGTGCTGCGATAGGCTCCCGCGAGTGCGTTCACTCGCGAAAGCTCGGCACGCGTGGGCGCTGGTCGCCCTCGCAGCGATCGGCGCGTGTCACGACGACGGCACGCCCGGCCGGCCGGCCAGCGGCCTCGAGTCCGTGACCCTCACCAGCGTGTCGCCCTCGCTGGTGGTGCCTGGATCCACGCTCGTGCTGGCGGGCGACGCCTTCCTCGACGGCTCGGTCGCCAACGCGTGGCTGCAGCTGACCGGCACGCTCGACGGCAGCAGCATCAGCGTGCAACTGCCAGCGAGCTTCGTGGACTTCGACGAGCTGCACGTGGATCTCACGCCCGACGTGCTGTCGCTGCTGCCGGCGCCCACGGGCGCGTTCGCGGGCAACGCCCAGGTCACCGTCGAGTACCTGCCGACCGGCGAGCGCGTCGCGTCGAGCCCCATCGCCGCGCCGCTGACGTTCGCCGATCAGCTGACGCCGATGCTCGCCGACGTGCAGGCCGCCGGTGAGATCTATGTCAACGACCCCATCCCGGTGGAGGGCGAGGGCTTCCTGCTCGGCGGCGCCGAGGGCACCACGTGGGCCGTGCTCGAGGGCTGCTTCACGCCCGAGGGCGGCGGCGACTGCGTCGACGTCGGACCCATCGAGGTGCCGGTGACGCCGGCCGACGCCTTCGATCGCACCCGCGGCAGCTTCGCGTTCTCGCCTCGCATCGCCGGCATCTCCCCGGGCAGCTTCACGGGCCTGGTGTACCTGCGAAACGAGCATCAAAGCGGCGCGGTGGTCGACGACGTCACCGAGGTCGAGGTCGCCTACGATCTCGTCGCGACCGAGATCCTCGCGACCGGCACCAGCTCGGGCACCGGCGCGAGCCTGGGTCAGTACATCGACATCGACGGCGGTGGCTTCGTCGGCGGCGACGAGGGCCTGACCACGATCGTGCTGCAGGGCACCTACACGCCCGACGGCTCGCCCGGCGGCGCGCCGGTCGACCTCGAGCTGGTGCCCGAGTTCGTCGACGGCCGTCGCATCCGATACGTCATCAACGAGGACGACGGCCTGGGCACCGCCATCGACGTGCGGCTCGACTCGGGCACCTTCGACGGCACCATCTCGCCCATCGTCTCGTACGAGGGCGACACCATCACCGGCACGCCCACGCCGCTGGTGTTCCAGATCCTGCCGGTCAAGCAGGTGGTGTGGGTGCGCTTCCTGCCGTCGTACGTCGAGAGCCTGCGGCTGTTCGGCCTGCGCGCGCTCGACTCGATGATCCGCCAGCGCATCCTGACGGTGTTGCGGCGGGACTACGAGACCATCAACATCGAGTTCCGCGAGGAGGAGCCCACGGACTTCGAGCTGTTCGCCACGCTCGACATCGCCGGGCCCGATCCCAACGGCCTGGGCCTTCTGGGCTACGACAACACCAACGGCAAGGATCTCAACAACGAGCGCTTGTTCGATCACATCGGCGGCGTGAACGCGCTGACCCAGGAAGACGGCTTCCCCGGCTTCGGTGGCATCTTCATCGAGTCGCTGTTCGCGTTCTCGACCCACCCGGCGGTGGGCAAGAAGCAAGACGTCGCCGACCCGCTGTTCGACCGCATCTTCGACCCGTTCCGCCCCGACACCGGCACGCCGTTCTCGTCCGCCGACCTGGCCATGGGCACCGTGCCGGAGCTGGCCAACGGGGGCGGCTGCCCCACCGACGAGCGGCTGTACCAGGCCGGCTGCGCGGTGTGGGTGCTGGGCTCGATGATCGGTACGACCGTGAGCCACGAGAACGGCCACTCCCTGGGCTTGGCCGACCCGTTGGGCACGCGCTTCCACAACCTCGGCGATGCACCCAACCGGCTCATGGATGCTGGCGGCGCCCGGACCCTGCGCGAGCGCGCCGAGCTCGAGGGCGAGGGCCCAGCGGTGTTCTGCGAGGACGAGTACCAGTACCTGCGCGAGATCCTGCCGACCAGCGACCCCGAGACCACGATCGAGCGCCCGTACTGCTGAGCGCGCGACGTTGTCGCGCGGCTTTGGCGAACGGTATGCTGCCGTCCGCATGCAGCGACGGCACCTGCGTCTTTCCCTGCTCGTGGGCCTCGGTGGCGCGGTCGCGGCGTGTGGTGGCGGCGCGCCGCCGCAGCCGCGCGAGGCCAAGGCCGGGCGGGACTATGACGCCGCCGCGGCCGATCCCAGCGCGCGCGCGCCCGAGGTCCCGCCGGCGCCGTCGCTGGCGGAGGCGGTCGCGTCGCTTTCGCCGCGACGGGCGCAGATCGCCGACACCGCCGCGCTGGTGGTCGATCGCATCCGCACGCTCGAGGTCCAGCGCGACGTCACCTGCTGGACCAGCTTCCGCCAGCTCGACAACTTCATCGCGTCCAAGAGCTACAGCAACTTCGCGACGCTGACGAAGATCGTCGCGGCCAAGACCCTCGCGCACGGGCTGTGGCTGGCGGCGTCGCAGGCCGCGGCCGGCCCCGCGGTCTCGGTCGACGACATCCGCAAGGTCTCGCACATCGACGCGAGCCTGCCGGTCGACAAGCAGCAGGGCCTGGCGAGCCTGCCGGCCGACCTCGACGCGCAGCAATTCCGCGACTACCGCACCACCAGCGAGCACTGGCGCGTGTTGCTGTCGATCGCGCAAGACGAGCTGCTGCTGCGCGACCCCAGGGTCAAGCCGCTGGCGCCCGAGGCCCTCGACGAGCTCGCGGTGGTCGCGACCAAGCTGTCGCTCGCGCTACTGACGGAGTCCGGCGAGGTCGCGACCGAGGCCCGCACGCCGTACATCGAGACCGAGCACGTCAAGGTCGCGTTCACCAACCTCAAGGCCCGCTTCCAGATCCCCGACGTGTCGCCGGTGCCCGCGGGTGACGTCGACATCCCCGGCGCCCGACCGGCGCTGCTGGTGCTCACGCGCCAGCTCATCGACGCCAAGATCGAGGCGTTGCGCAAGTTCAACAAGGCCGGCGACGCGCTCGAGACCGAGCTGGACAAGATCAGCAAGATTCCGGTGACCAAGGCCGGCGCGGCGCGGCTGCGCGAGAAGCTGGCGTACTTCGCCGACTTCATCGCGCGCGGCTACGAGCCCATGCGTGCCGACAACTACCTCGCCGACGGCAACTTCGCCGACAAGAGCCTGCCGGGCAAGGACTACATCGACGCGACCTACGTCGAGAACGCGACGATGCAGCTGTTCCCCTACGTGATGATGCCCAACGGCGACGTCAAGCTGCGCTTCGAGCGACGACCGGGCACGATCATCACCGAGGACGTCGAGCCCGCCGACGTGCTGCTGCTCGATCACCAGATGAACGCGGTGCGCGACACCGCGATCCACTGGGTCGTGCTGCAGGACTTGTGGGCCAAGCAGCCCTTTGCGATGGACCCCTTCGCGGGCGAGTACCTCTCCGAGCTGACCTCGATCGTCGCGACGTTCTGGATGCGCCGCGCGCAGACCTTCGCGCGCGCCGGCTCGGCGCCCGCGCTGGACGAGACGCTGTTCGAGCGCGTCGAGGACAACCGCTGGGCCATGGTCATGCCCGCGGACACCGAGACCCGCGTGGCGTGGTCGCCCGAGCGCCACCAGGCCAAGCAGCGCATCTTGGCGCCCTACGGCGCGGCGCTGTTCGCCGACGCCAGCGCGGCGTGGGGGCTGCCCGGCGCGGTCGAGGCCAGCGTCGAGGGGGCGGCCCACGCCGGCGGCGCCGTCGGTGCGCACTCGGGCAAGCAGGTGCCGGAGCAAGGCAAGGACGTCGGTGCGCACTCGGGCAAGCAGGTGCCGGAGCAAGGCAAGGACGTCGGTGCGCACTCGGGCAAGCAGGTGCCCGAGCAAGGCAAGGACGTCGGTGCGCACTCGGGCAAGCAGGTGCCCGAGCAAGGCAAGGACGTCGGTGCGCACTCGGGCAAGCAGGTGCCGAGCAGGACGCTGCGCACTCGGGCAAGCAGGTGCCCGAGCAAGGCAAGGACGTCGGTGCGCACTCGGGCAAGCAGGTGCCCGAGCAAGGCAAGGACGTCGGCGCGCACGCGGGCAAGCAGGTGCCCGAGCAGGGCAAGGACGTCGGCGCGCACGCGGGCAGCCAGGTGCCCGGGGCCGCGCACGCCGGGCAGAGCGGCTTCGACATCCAGAAGGTGATGGGCGCGGGCACGGCCGTCGGCGACATCGACGGCGACGGCGACTCCGATCTGTTCCTCGCCGGCGTGGGGCTGGGGCGGCTGTATCTCAACCAGCTCGAGGGCGACACGCGGCGGCTGGTCGATGCGACGGCGGCGTGGGGCATCGACGCCGACATGACCGACAGCCACCACGCGATGTTCTTCGACCACGACGGCGACGGTGACCTCGACCTGCTGGTCGTGCGCGGCCGGACGCCGTCGCTGTTGTACGACAATCAAGGCGGCCGCTTCGTCGACGTCGCAGCGACGCGCGGCCTCGCGACCGTGCGCGGCGCCCACGTGGCCTCGGCGTTCGACTACGACGAGGACGGCGACCTCGATCTGTACATCGGGTACTACGGCAGCGCCGCGTGCAACCGCGGCGAGTGCGAGGGCCGCAACCTGCCGTCGGTGGACGGGCGCAACGGCAGCCCCAACCAGCTGTTCCGGCTCGACGGCGAGCGCTACGTCGAGGTCGGCGCGGCCGCGGGCGTGGCCGACGAGGGCTGGACCCTGGCCTCGGGCACCTTCGACTACGACCTCGACGGCGACGTCGATCTGTACCTGGCCAACGACTTCGGCGCCAACCCGCTGCTGCGCAACGACGGTGACGGCCGCTTCACCGACGTCGCGCCGGCGCTGGGCGCCAACGATCGCGGCAGCGGCATGAACGTCAGCTTCGCCGACATCGACGGCAACGGCGCCTTCGACGTCTTCGTCGCCAACATCGACATGTTCAGCAAGACCATCAAGATCGTCTTCCCGCAGGACGAGTCGGTGGTGAACCTGACCGACGGGATCCTGCGCTCGTTCCAGTACCTGTCGGGCAACAAGCTGTACCTCAACCTGCCCGACGGCGAGGGGGGCCGGCGCTTCGAGGCACAGGAGGGCAAGTGGTTCGAGCCCGGCGATCGCGGCTGGGGCTGGGCCGGCGTGTTCTTCGACTACGAGAACGACGGCGACGAGGACATCTACCTCGCCAACGGCTGGATCCCCGGCTCGCCCGCCGCGGATCAGCGCAACCAGATGTTCGTGTTCGCCGAGGACACCTACTGGCAGGGGCCGGTCGAGGCGCCCGAGTCGTTCGAGGGCAACAGCCGCTCGGTGGTCGCGTTCGATGCCGACCAGGACGGCGATCTCGATCTGGTCGTGAACAACTTCGGTCAGGCGCCGCGGCTGCTCGAGAACATCCAGCGCACGCGCAACACGGCGCTGCGCCTGCGCCTGCGCGGCCGCGACCGCAACACGCGGGCGGTCGGGGCGGTGATCGAGATCCGCAGCGGCAAGACCGTGCAGCGGCGGCAGATCACCGCAGGCTTGGCCTACCTGGGCCAAGACGACGAGGTCGTGCACGTGGGCCTGGGCAAGGCCAAGGCCGCGGACGTCACCGTGGTGTGGCCCGACGGCAGCAAGACCGAGCACAAGCGGCTCGCGACCGGGGCGGTCCACACCCTGAGCCCCTGAGATCTCGCAACCAATCCGCGAGGTTCCCGGGGCGGCGCGTGGATTCCCTCACGCGCGGCCCGAGAACCCCGGCGCGCAAAATTTCTGTTCCAGATCAACGATTTTGCGTACGGTGCTGCCGCCACTACGTAGCCCGGCGCCCCGCGCATGAACCGTGTAGGTCCGGGTATCACTTAGCCCCCGGAGCCGAATCGGAGTCCCATGCATTTCATGCGCGTTTCGCGGATCGCCCTGGTCACCGCCACCCCGCTGCTGGCCTTCGTCAGCTGCTCCGAGGAGGGCGGCGAAGAGGACAACAACATCGTGTGCGTCGGTGCCAAGTGCGACGCGCCGACCGATCCGGCGCAGTTCGCCTGCAAGAAGGTCGTGGACGAGTCCCAGCGCGGCCACGCCAACGTCTTGGCCGAGCTGCAGGACCCCATCTCGGTGTTCGTGCTCCGCGGCGGCAGCGGCTGCCCGACCTCGTACAAGGACGCGGTCCGCAAGCTCCGCGACAACGACAAGGTCGGTTGCGAGAGCGGCGGTGCGGCCGGCATGGCCACGCGCCTGGTGACCGAGACCGGCCAGCTCGCCGGCGGCTCGCTGCTGCAGAACTTCCGCCTGGTGAACACCCGCCGCTGCGGCAACCGCAACGAGTGGGAGCTGCTGATCTCGCTGTTCGGCGTGCCCGCGAGCGGCAAGCTGCCGGCCTCGGCAGAGATGATCGCGTTCGACCCCGAGGCGAAGGAGTTCAACTACTACGAGATCGCCAACGGCCAGTGGCACTTCTTCGGTAGCTCGTCGGACTTCGTCGCCGGCAAGGGCGGCCGTTGCAAGGGCTGCCACGCCGGCGGTGGCCTGGTCATGAAGGAGCTCGACACGCCGTGGATGCACTGGACCGGCCACTTCCAGACTCCCGGCACCAACAAGGTCATCGACGCCAACAAGGATGACCTCGGCAGCGAGAGCTCGGGCGCGAACATGGAGAGCCTGGTCAACTCGGGCAACCGCGAGTGGACCAAGACCCGCGTCACCAACGCGCTCAACCCCGACAAGAGCACCGTCAAGGACCTGCTGCGCCCGTTGTTCTGCACCGTCGAGGTCAACCTCGACAACGCGGTCGACTTCGACACCTCGTCGATGTCGAGCCTGCCGGCCGACTTCTTCCTCGACCCGCAGCTCAAGAGCTTCGGCTCGGTCAGCATGAAGGACGACGTCTACACCGCGGCTCGCACCGCCGCCGGCAACACCGTCCCCGGCCTCAACCAGCCCGACGCCATCTTCAAGTTCCCGTTCGTCGAGCGCAGCAAGGCCGACAACATGTACGTCGACGAGCTCAAGTCGCGCGGCGTGGTCGACGACGACTTCGTCCGCGACGTGCTGATGGTCGACTTCACCCGGCCGATCTTCTCCGACGCGCGCTGCGGCCTGCTGGAGTTCGCGCCGACCTTCGCGCAGCTGACCGCGCCGCCGATGGGCGGCACCACCGGCGATGATCCGACCGGCGGCACCAGCACCGGCGGTGACCCCACCGGCGGCACCACCGGTGGCGATCCCACCGGCGGCGGCACCACCGGCGGCGGCGGCACGGCGGCGGGCAACTGCTGCACCGCCGACGCGTCGCGCAAGGGCTGCGAGAACGCGACGATCTCGATGTGCGTCTGTGACAAGGACGCGTTCTGCTGCGACAACAACTGGGACGAGACCTGCGTGAGCGAGGCCGTCAGCGACTGCATGGCCATGTGCGGCGCGGGCATCGTCGAGGACGACGAGCTCGAGCTCGCCAGCGAGCCCGAGGTCACCGCGGCCGTCACCGCCGCGGACATCCGCGCGGCGTTCATCGCCAACCTCGAGGCCGCCAACCCGGCGGCCGGCACCGCCGCGGCGGAGCTGCTCGCGAGCCTCAAGAACGCCGACGACAAGGCCGCGCACACCGGCCGCGTCGACGCCTTCCTCAAGGCCTGCGAGGACCGCGACGAGCGGCAGCTGATGGACGACGCGTTCAAGATCCGCCAGTGGCAGCACGACATCGCGTTCTCGCTGCCGGTGTTCGAGTTCGAGCAGACCCTGCCGCAGACCAACCTCAACGTCAGCGCGACCGCCCACTTCGACACCAGCTGCACGGTGGTGCAGTGAGCCGCGAGCCCACGGAGATCCGAACCATGAAGACCACGCTTTTCACTCTGTTGCTCGGTTCCCTCGCGCTTTCGGCCTGCGGTGGCGACAACGCCGACGGTGCCGACGACTCCGGCTGCCCCGCGGGCAAGTGCGACACGCCCACGGGCGAGGCCTCGATGACGTGCCTGCAGCGCATGGCCGAGGTCATCAACTCCTCGAACCGCGGCTACACCCCGGATCACATCCGCTGGGCCTGCGCCGACGTCCAGGGCGTGACCGCCGACGGCTCGGGCAACGACGACCGCGGCCAGGAGTACTGCGAGTACTTCGCGCTGGTGCAGCCGCCCGGCGGCCAGTCGGTCGACCTCGGTCGTCCGCTCGACGGCAAGGGCAAGGTCACCAAGCTGGCCGTGTGCGCGCCGGGCCAGACCGGCGGCGAGTGCCGCACGACCCTGACCGACGATCAGCAGGCGCAGCTCGAGGACAACCCGACCTCGGTCGTGGGCAAGTGCATGTTCACCTCGTGGCACTCGGACGTCGCCAAGCCGGTGCCGGTGTGCCCAGGTGACAAGTGCCCGTCGGACGCGAACGTGATGGGCTTCCCGTTCACGCGCGCCAACTTCGGCATGAAGGTCGGCTTCAACTCGAACGCCGCCGCCATCGACCTGGTCGAGAAGTGCTTCCCGCTCGCGAAGGACAAGCAGGTCAGCGTCAACTGGTCGAACCCCGACGATCCGGGCCAGCAGCCGTACTACCGCGGCTGCATGGGCACCAACAAGCTGTTCGGCACCGAGTGGCGCCGCAGCGACCCGACGATCTGCGCCGCGATCAACCGCATGGCCGAGTGCGGCTGCTCGGCGCCGGGCGTCACCAACGGCACCCAGCTGGCGCACGCGGTGCTGCCGCCCACCAGCTCGCCCGACGTCCATCGCGGCTTCCGGCTGGGCACGTGGGACAACGACCGCGGCCTGCCCAACGGCTGCAAGTACTCCAACACCGGCGAGACCGGCTTCCTGGTCGAGTGCGACATCACGGCGGCGGATCTGCTGTCGAACATGAACGACCCCAAGGAGTTCTGCCGTGCGACGTACGGCCAGAACGTGGTCGTGCACGTCGACGTGCCGCGCGCCGCGATCACCTGCAACCTGCCCGCGACCAAGGAGACGGCCAACAACAGCTGCGGCGCGATCCCGTGGAACATCGGCGACGAGAACGCGATGGTCGAGGGCGGCACCACCGGCGAGGACCCGACCACCGGCGGCGATCCGACCACCGGCGGCGATCCGACTACCGGCGGCGATCCGACCACCGGCGGTGACCCGACCACCGGCGGCGCACAACCGGCGGGACCGGGCAACTGCTGCGCGGCGCACGACGGCCTGGGCTGCACCAACGCGACCATCTCGATGTGCGTGTGCGCGCAGGACGACTTCTGCTGCTCGAGCGGCTGGGACGAGACCTGTGTCGGCGAAGTCGCGCAGTTCGGCTGCGGGAGCTGCGGCTGAGGCCGCGCGGGGCCGGCCCAACGCGTCGGTTCCCGAGCCGAGCGGCCCGCCGCTTCCGGCGGGCCGCGATTCGAGCGAAGGTGGTGGGGCGATGGTGGGGCGACGAACAGCAGCAGGGCTCAGGGCCGCGGCGCTCGCAGGCGTCTTGTCCGGCTGCGGGCACGATGCACGGCCGGCGGCGAGGACAGCTCGGCGTGCCAGGGCGCCAAGTGTGACGCGCTCGACGGCTCGGGCACGTCCGGCACCAGCCAGGGCGACAGCGGTAGCGGCGGCAGCAGCGACGGCAGCACCGGCGAGCCCTGGCCATCGACGGGGCCTGCTGGGATCGGCGCACCGAGGCCTTCAACCCCAACCGGCTGTCGTTCATCGAGACGGCGCTGCGCTGGTCGTGTCGGACATCGACAACGCCCGCGACCGCGCGCGGTCAGGAGTACTGCGAGTACTTCGCCATTGCGCGGCCGCCTCCGACCCCGTCGACGCCGCAGCCCGACCCGTCGGTGCTGGGGCGCAACCTCGGCGTCGACCCCGACGCGGGCCAGACCCCGTTCGTGCTCGAGCTCGACGGCGAGCAGGTCGCCGCGCTCGAGGGCTCGCCCGACGCGATCGTGGGCGCGTGCGTGTTCAGCTCGTGGGACGCCGACATCGACGCCCCCTGCGGCGACGACTGCGGCGCGCCCGACGTGCTCGGCGTGCCGGTCACGACCGACACCTTCCGCATGAAGTTCGACCCCAACACCAACGAGGCCGCGTTGGCGCTGGTGGAAGACTGCACGCAGTACCTGCCGACCCTCGGCGACCCCGCCGATCCCGACGACCCGTACCACGACCCGTTCTTCCGCGCGTGCCACCTCAACGCGGACGTCAACGAGACCGAGTACCGCAAGTCCGACAACGTCATCTGCAGCGCGTCGGTGCGGCTGGCGGAGTGCGGCTGCGGCCTGGCTTCGGGCGGCCCGCTGGCCGAGGGCATCGCGCCGCCGGCCGACCTGGGCTTCCGCCTGGGCACGTGGTCCGACGCCGAGGGCCTGCCGCCGGGTTGCCGCTACCACGACGTGGTCGAGGACGCGCACACCCTGGTGATCTGCGATCTGACTGCCGCCGAGGTGTTGCAGTACGGCGACGATCTCAAGAGCTACTGCCGCGACAGCTTCGCCGACGACGTGGTCGTGCACGTCGCGATCCCCGGCGACGCGATCGTGTGCAACCCGCCCGCAGGCGAGCCCTACGCCGACGACTGTCCCGCGCACCCGTGGGTGCTGCAGCCGTGATGGCGCTGCGGCAGCCGCGGCGCCGCGGCCACGGACTGCTGTCCGTGTGCGCGGTGCTGTCGGCGGCCTGCGGCGACGAGCCCGGCGCGAGCCCCTGCGGCGAGCTCGACTGCAGCCTGCCGGTCGATCGCGCCGACCTGCTGCAGCAGATCGAGGGCTTCGCCGATCCCGTAGCGATGTGGCTGCGCGACGCGGCCAACGATGCCGGCGACGTGCCCGGCGATCACGAGGACTGGCTCGCGGGCCTGCGCGGCGTGCTCGGCTGCGACGCCGCGGACGAGCGCAGCTTCGTGGTGCTGTCCAACGCCGCGTTCGCGCCCAAGGCCATCGTGGCGCAGTGCGCCGACGATCCGGTGGCGGCCAGCCGCCTGCTCGCGGTGTTCGAGCCTGGCGCCGGCGAGGACACCCTCGACGGCGAGCGCTTCCGCCTGGCCGCCTGGGACCCCGAGGCGGCCGCGTTCCACCGCTACCAAGTCGCGCCGCGGGGGCAGGGGCTCACGGTCGCGGTCGAGCCGGAGTTCTGCGGTAGCTGCCACGGCGGACCGTTCGCGATCGAAGCGTGGACGCCGATCATGAACGAGATGACCAACCCGTGGGCGCAGTGGAACGCCGAGCCGGGCTTCGAGTCGTTCGCGTTCCACGAGAACTTTCCCGCCGGGGCCGGCGGCCCGGTCTACGATGCGCTCACGCGACCCGGGCGGCTCGACTCGGCGTCGAACCTCGAGCCGATCGTGCGCGCGGGCATCGATCGCACCACCGCGGCGCGCATCGCCGCGCGCGACGCAGCGCCGACGCTGAAGGGCGCGGCGGCGCTGGTGCGGCCGGTGTTCTGCGTCGAGAACGCGAACTACGTCTCCGAGGTGCACGACTCGGGCGAGCTGCTGCAATCGGCGGTGCTCGATCCGGGGCTGCGGCGCGCGCTCGCCCAGCTCGAGCCCGATGCCGACTGGGACTTCACCCGCGACGACGTGCTGACGTTGCCGCCGCCGCCGCCGGGCGGGGCCATGGTCATGATCGCAGTGCGCGGCGAGCTGACGGTGCAGGCCGAGGCCGCGCTGCTCAGCCGCGGCGTGCTCGCGCCCATCGACGTGCTGCGCGTGCGCGCGCTCGACTGGACCCAGCCGTTCGACTCGGCGCTGCGCTGCCAGCTGTGGCACGACGCCGTGGAGCGGGCCGAGGCCGGCGCGCTCGCCCCCGCGGACTTCACCAACGATGCCGCACTCGCGCGCGCGCTGTTCGACGAGGCCCTGCGGGTCGCGCCGGGACACTCGCTCGCCGACGAGGGCGAGGACGTCGGCGTGCTCGACGACGCCAACGACGAGGCCGCGACCGCGGCGGTGCTGGCCGGCGACTTCGCCGCCGCACGGCTGAGCCCGCGCGCCCTGGGCGATCGCATCGACGCCGCGATCGCGGCGCTCGCGAGCCCCGCCGGCCGCGACGCGATCGAGCGCGAGCGGGTGCGCCGCGGCTGTGTCGCGCGCGCGCTGTTCCCCATCGCTCCCATCGTCCCTGGCACCGAGACCTGTACCTGAGCTGCGCTCGACCTGCACCCGATCCGGGAAACTGACCATGACCGCGACAACGAACCATCGCCTGCGCTCCGTGATCCTGCCGCTCGCGCTCGTGGGCCTCGTGCCGGCCGCGTGCCACGAGGGCGCCGACGAGGGCGACGACGTGATGTGCGGCGAGGCCAAGTGCGACGATCTGGGCGAGCTGGGCCAGGCGCTCGCGGGCTTCAACGACCCCATCGCGACCTGGCTCAAGGCCAACCTCGACAAGAACGGCCAGATCGACGTGGCCTACGTCGACATGCTCGAAGCCATCGCCAAGCAGCAGGGCTGCGACAAGGCCTCGATCGACTCGTACATCATCTCCGACGCCCTGGTGGTCGACGGCAAGGACCCGTTCCCGCGCGTGGTCAACACCGTGTGCTCGGGCGACCGGACCAAGGCCGATCTGGCCTTCTTCGCGCTGTCGTTCGCCGACGAGGCCGGCGTCGACCTCGAGACCCGCGAGATCGAGATGTTCGCGTGGGACGCGGCCGCGTTCCAGTACCGCTTCTACGCCGGCCACGCCGTCGACGGCAGCGCGAGCAAGGTCGCGCTCGAGCTCGACCCCAGCCGCTGCCACGAGTGCCACGAGCAGCCGGCGCACATCCCCGGCGTGAAGATGCCGATGACGCCGATCATGAACGAGCTGTCGGCGCCGTGGCAGCACTGGCACGCCGAACCCGTCAGCTTCGATCACACCGTGCCCGCAGCGACCGAGAAGGCGCCGATGTTCAAGCTGCTCGCGGGCGAGGGCTCGGCCTTCCGCAAGTCGGCAGCGCGGCTCGAGCAGACCATCCGCTCGGCGTTCCAGCAGCGCATCGCGACCGCGCGGCTGCGGTTGCGCCGCAACCCCGCCAACGTCGACGAGGCGATGTCGCTGCTGCGGCCGCTGTTCTGCGACGAGCACCTGACGTTCGTGACCGAGGACGGCGCCAGCGGCCTGCTCGCGGGCAGCAGCGTGGTCGACGACGGCCTGGGTTCGGTCTACTTCCAGATCAAGGGCACCGGCTGGCCGTGGGAGTGGTGGAACGACAAGATGCTGCGGCTGACCCCGCCGGGCGCGCCCGACCGCATCACGATGATGCCGACCCGCGGCCAGGCCATGGTCGCGTACGAGAAGCAGGCGCTGTCGACCCGCGCGCTCACGACCGATCAGGTCATGCGCGTGCGCGCGCTGGGCTGGAACGAGCCCACGATGTCGGCGCTGCGCTGCGGGCTGTTCGAGAACGCGCTGCCGCGGGTGCAGGCCGATCCGCCGCCGGTGGCCGCGGGCGCCAAGAACGCGGACCTGTTCGGCCTGCTCATCGACCGCATCCTGACGGTGAAGAAGGGCGATTTCGGCCTGGGCGGCTCGAGCATGCCGAGCGAGGTCGCGTTGGTGTCCCCCGACGCGGCGAAGTTCATCACGCTGGCCAAGGGCGACACCGCGTCGCTGCAGGCGCTGGTCGATGCGATCGTGGCCAAGAGCCTGGGCAGCGCCACCTGCGGCACCGACGGCAGCGGCTTCTGCCTCGCCACCGCCGACAGCTTCGGCGCGATGATCGAGGCCCGCTTCAAGGCCATCGAGGGCGCGCCGCGCACGGCCCTGACCGCGCAGCGCAACCTGCTCGCGTGCCAGGCCAAGGAGCTGTACCCCAACGCACCGCACATCGGTGATCTCGACTGCTCGATGGTGATGCCGCCCGAGGGCGACACCGGCACCGAGACCACCGGCGGTGACACCACCACCGGCGGCGGGGGCGGGGACACCACCGGCGGCACCGGGGGCGGTGCCGACGTCGGCGACTGCTGCACCGCGCACTCCGGCCCTGGTTGCAGCAACGACACCATCGAGGCCTGCGTCTGCGCAGCCGACGACGTGTGCTGCACCACGGCGTGGGACGACGTGTGCGTCGGCGAGGTCGTCTCCGCCGGCTGCGCGCCCTCGTGCGGTTGAGACCGGCCCGGCGTTTCGTGTACGCTGGGCGCCACTTTGCTTTCCGAGGGGGCGGCCGTGACGAATT
>JAXLYC010000024.1:0-93679 GCA_046351635.1 Nannocystaceae bacterium
CTTGAGCCTCGCCCTGCTCGCGCCGCTCCCCGTCCAGCCCACGCGCCCGACCGGGCCTGCAGTGGCCAAGCCGGCCGACGGTGTGACCGGGCCCCGCGAGGTGGTCGAGTTCGGCGCCGAGGTCGACCTGCGGCACCAGCGACGCGCGCCCAGCCCGGTGGTCCACGCGATGCTCGTCGCGACGTTGCGCCGCTTCGTCGACGGTACCGACAACCCCACCGCGATCGACAAGGCGGTCGCGCGACGACTGGGCAAGCTGCGCTCGGCCAAGACCTCGGCCAAGCGCATCCTCGCGGCCCTCGACGCGATGCCGCCCGCGCGCAAGTCGGAGGCCTTCGGCGGTGGTTCGACCCACGACGGCTTCACCCCGATCGAGTGGACCGAGGCGCTGGCAGCAGGTGCGGGCCTGGTCCACGGCGGCATCGGCATCGGCCCGACCGACTCGCTGCCGGCCGAGTCCCTGCCCAAGCCCACGAGCTACGACGTGAACTTCAGCGGCGTGTCGAGCACCGCCGCGACCGACGCCGACGGCGCCGACGAGCTGGTCGTGATGGCGTCGTTCGTGCGCGTCGCGAGCCAGAGCTCGTACGAGACCGTGACCACGGCGTTGCCGGCGAGCGGGGCGATCGAGGGCCTGGGCGCCGGCACCAACCTGCCGCAGTCGCTGCCAGTGCTGACCGGTGCCAAGGGCGAGGCGCGCCTGGCCATCACCGCGGCGTTCGAGGCCGACGGCAACACCGACGCGCTGCGCGAGGACTACGCGACCATGCTCGCGCTCGCCGACGTCATGGCGGTGCAGGCCGAGGGCGCCACGACCCTGGCCGCGTTCGAGTACGGGCTCGACTACACCCTGGGTCTGCTGCACCTGGCCAATCCCACGCAGTGGCCCGAGGGCACGGTGCAGCGCACGCTGCTCAAGGACGACCTCGATCTGTACCACCTGTGGGCCACGCCGGCGCAGACGACCAATGGCATCGGCTGGAAGCTGCGCCACGATCACGCGATCGGCGACGCGAGCTACTCGGTGTACTTCGACGTGCCCTCGCCGGCCGTCGCCATGCCGACGCTGAAGGTGCAGATCAGCGCGATCGAGTCGCTCGATTCCATCGACCAAGACGGCAGCGCCGCAGACCTCGAGGTGCGGGTGAAGATCGGCGCCGGCGACGGCAAGACCAAGACGCTGTCGGAGAACAAGGACAAGCCGTCGGTCAACTGGGCGTTGCAGCGCCAGATCACCGACGCGCCGCATACCATCGTGATCGAGGTCTATGACGTGTCCCCGCCGCCGCCGTTCGGTTCCTACCAGGACGGCCCCTACGGCGCGACCCACCTTTGTGGCAACTGGGGCGGCTACGGCAACTACGCGCCGTGCCCGCCGGAGAAGACCCGGCTGGTGCTGCGCGGCGACGGCGACACCTCGCTCGACATCCAGTACGACCCCAAGACCAAGAAGCTCAGCGGTGACGTCGTCGGTGATGCCGGCGCGACGCTGACGAAGATCGGCTCGGGCGGCAAGCGCGGCAAGATCAAGTTCAAGCTCGTGCAGCTGCAGTGAGCCGGGTTCAGCGGCCGAACAAGCCCTGGTAGAGGAACTCGTCGACGTAGCTCTCGCCGACCTGGGCCACGCTCTCGAGCCGGCCCACGCGGCGGAAGCCGTGGCGCTCGTACAACGCGATCGCGCGATGGTTGTACGTGCGCACGGTGAAGCGGATGTTCCACCGTCCCAACGTCGCCGCCTCGTCGATGCACCGGCGCAGCAGCGCCGACGCCAGGCCCAGGCCCTGGTGACTCTGCAGCACGCCCATCGCGAGCTGGCCGCAGTGGCGCGAGATCGAGGCGTCGAGGCCCTGGAACAGCAGGTTGCCGACCACGCGATCGTCGTCGAACGCCGCGAGGTAGAACTCGTGGCCGTGGGCTTCGGCCCGCGCCAGGCGGGCGGCCTGGCTCTCGACCGACTCGGCCTCGAACTGCTCGACCGGGACCTCGAGGTACTCGGACGACTCCTGCACCAGCTCGCGCAAGAACGCGAGCATGGCGGCGGCGTCGGCCTGGGTGGGGGAGCGAAGCTGGATGGCCCGGCCTTCGGGGCCGGGGACCGCGACGGGCTGAAGGCGCACTGCCCTCAGCGTCGCACGATCACGGTGGTCCCGGGGCTGCCCGCGTGTGCGTGCACGCCGTGCCAGCCCTCGGGCAGAAATGGCGTGGTCCAGAAGAACAGCCACCGCGCGGCGCTGGGACCGAGGTTCACGCAACCGTGGCTGCGCGGCCGGCCGAAGCCTTGGTGCCAGAACGCGCCGTGCAGCGCGTAGCTGCCCTCGAAGAACATCGTCCAGGGCACGTCCTGGATCGAGTAGTTGCCGTCGGACGCGGTGTTGCCGTCCATCGTGGTCGAGATGTGCTTGCTGCGGATGCGCCAGCGACCGGTCGGCGTGTCGAACGGCTCTTCCTCGGTGCCCTTCTTGCCGGTCGAGACCAACGCGGTGAACACCGGACGCTCGCCCTCGTAGGCCACCAGCAGCTGCTTGTCGAGGCTGACGTCGACCCAGCGCTCCCACGGCTGCAAGCCCTTGGGCAGCGGCTGCGGATCGGCCAGACGCAGATCCGACTTGCGGATCATCTTGCCGTCCTCGGTCGTCATGTACGTGCGACCGTTGAGCTCGATCTCCTCCGCGAGATCGACGAACGCGCGCTTCTCCAGGGTCGCGACGGCCTTGAGCTTGCCGTCGGGCTGCAGCTCCACGACCTTGGTCGTGTCGGCCATGACGTAGCCGAACGGGAAGGTCGCGTCCTCGGCGAGCGGGTGGCCCTCGAAGTCCTTCGCGCCGTACTTGTACGCGTAGGCGGTGTCGAGGTAGCCGCCGCGGGCGGTCCGCCACCACGTGCGGCCCTCCTCGGTGATCTTGTCGACGACGGAGACGAAGAAGCCGCGCTCGAGCCACGACTTCTCGGGCTTGAGCGGCAGCCGCGAGGCCGGGATCGCGGGCTCGGGCTTGGGCTCGTCCTTGGCCTTGGCCTTGGGCGCGTCGTCCTTCGCGTCGTCGTCGTCGTTGCCGTCGCGCTTCGCGTCGTCCTTGCCGTCGGGCTTCGCGTCGTCCTTGCCGTCCTTGGCCTCGGGCTTCGCATCGCCCGCGGGCGCATCGGCGTCGTCGACGGTGGGCAACGCCGCAGCACCATCGTCGTCGGGCTTGGCCGGCGTCGGCTCGGACTTGGGCTTGGTCGGCGCCGGCGGAGGCAGGCCCTTGGCCGCGGCCTCCGCGGCCAGCCGCTCGGTCTCACGGGTGATCCGCAGCTGCTCGCCCGCCGCGGCCTCGTCGGGCGTGGGCACACGCCACCACATCGGCGAGTTCCACCGCTTCACATAGGCGTAGTCGTAGGGCAGCGCTTGATCGATCCGCGGCGCCGGCGGTGCGTTCTTCATCACCGGCTCGCGATCCTCGACGACCAGGCCCTTGTTCGCGCAGGCGAAGCCGCCCTGCGGCAGCTGATACCAGCCCTTGGGACAACCGGTGCCCTCGACCTTGTCGGTCACGCGCGTGCGCGCGCCGATGCGGAGGTAGCCGAGCTTGGGCGACTCGGGATCGGGCTTGTCGTGGATCGCGACGACCTCGTAACCCGCGAGTCCGTAGTGCGTGAGCGCCTCGGGTTCGGGCGCCGGCATCGACGGCTTGATCACGCCGTAGTCGGCGGGTGGCTCGGGCGGCGCGGGCTCCTCGGGCGGCGCTTCGTCGGGACGATCGTCGCCGGGCACCTCCGGTGGCGGCGCCTCGCTGGGCGGCGCGGTGGTGGCGGTGCCGTCCGCGAGCACGGCGGGCTTGGCCGCGGGATCGGCAGTGCCGGTCTCGCGCGTGCCGGCTGCAGCGACCTTGGCACCCGCCTCGGTGCGCGACGTGGCCCGCGCCTCGCCCTGGCGATCGCAGGCGGCCAACAACGAGAGCGCGACGATTCCGAGTCCGACCCGCATGACCGACCCGTCGTGCTTAGCCCACGTCCGGCCCGGGGGGAAGATTCCGGCGCGCGGCGGGGCCGTGGGGGCGCGGGAGCCGGGCCGGGCGTGGCCGCCGCGTGGCCTGCCGCGGTGCGCGGACGCGACGCGCGAGCCGTGGTGTCGAGGCCGGCGTCAGCGCGCGGGGGCCGGGTGCGCACGCAGCCACGCCTGCAGCTCGCTGCGCCGGCGCGCGAACGCCGGCACCAGCGGCGACGGCAAGGCCTCGAGCTCCGCGAGAGCGGTCTGTGCGACCGCCCGCGCGCGCGACCGATCCGCGCTCTGCCACAGCGCTTCGGCGTGCAGCCGCGCGACCTCGGCGCGATCACCGACGCTGATCTGCTCGCTGGCGAATGCCGCCGCCGCGCGCTCGAAGTGGGGCAGCGCGCGATCGGGCCGCCGGCGCAGCAGCTCGACCCGCCCCAGCGCCAGCTGCGGCCAGCCGTGATCGGGATGATCGGGTTCGAGCAATGCCTCGTAGGCGCGCGCCGCCGCCAGCAAGCGCGCTTCGGCCTGGTCGAGGCGACCCTGCAGGATCGCCAGCTCGCCCTCGGCCAGCAGCAGGCTCGCACCGCTCTCGTCCTCGCGACCGAGGCTGTCCTGCAGCTTGCGCGCGCGCTGCAGCAGCACTGCGGCTTCGTCGACGCGATCGCGGATGCGCTCGATCAACGCGAGGTTGAGCAGCTCCGCGCGACCGTCGTTGGCGCCGTCGGGCGCGAGCTGGGCCGTGAGCGCGAGCGCGCGCGACAGCTCGGCATAGGCCTCGTCGTAGCGCTCGAGGTCGAGCAACGTCAGCCCGCGCGAGGACGAGACCTGCTGCTCGAACGCCGGATCGGTGCTCTCGTGCGCCATGACCTCGCGCAGCCAGTCGTAGCGCGCGAGCGCTTCGGCCGGGTGCCCCAACATCGACTCCAGCGCTGCCAACGACGCGGTCGCGCTCAGCAGGTAGCGATCCTGAGGCTCGGTGGTGCGCCGCAGCACCTCGACCGCGGCGAAGCAGGCCTTGCGCGCCTCGAGGTAGTTGCCGGCGTTGTCGTAGATGCCGCAGATCGCGACCAGCATGGTGCCCACGCGGATGTGCAGCGGACCATAGGCCTCGCGCGCGACCTCGAGTCCACGCTGCGCGTGTTCGAGTGCGCGTCCGAGATCGCCGCGGACGCTCCAGATGCGCGCCTGTTGCTCCTCCAGCTGGATCTTCGCGCTGGCGCCCAGCGCCGCCGCGTCGACGATGCGCGCGGCCTCC
This sequence comes from Nannocystaceae bacterium, assembly GCA_046351635.1. Classification (GTDB taxonomy): domain Bacteria; phylum Myxococcota_A; class Polyangia; order Nannocystales; family Nannocystaceae; genus Xiheibacterium. The sequence goes on from JAXLYC010000024.1 coordinate 5,226, forward strand.
TCGATCAAGCGGTCGGACGCGGCCTGGTCACCCTGCGACGCGCGGATCCAGGCCTCGTGCGCCATGATCGCGGCGGTGAAGTCGGCGTCCTCGGGCCAGCGCCGCACCGCGCCGCGGCCGGTCTCGAACCATCGCTCGGCCGCGATCAGATCACCGCGAGCGTTGATCGCCGCGAGCGCGAGCAGCAGCGCGCCCTCGAGCACGATGCGCGGCCGCTCGATCCGCTCGGCCATGCGCACCGCGTCGAGCACGTCGGCCTCGCCGGCGTCGTGATCGCCACCAACCAGCCGAGCGCGCCCCCGCAGCAGGAACGCCTCCGCCAGCAGCGCCTCGTCGCCCAGGGCGTTCGCGCGTGCGACCAGCTCGTCGGCGAGCGACAGCGCGGCCGCGCGCGCGCCCGCGGCGATGCGTGCCTGCACCACCGCGATCGAAGCCTTGATCGCCTTGGCCTCGCCGCGCAGCTCCTCACTGGGGACCGCGCCCGCGCGGGCGTCGTCGACCGTCACGCAGGCCATGGGATCGGACAGATCGACCACGTCGTCGATCATCGCCAACAGCGCCGCGCTCTCGCCGGGCTGCAGCTCGGCCAGCAGCGACTCGAGCTGGAAGCGATCGCCGTCGAGACAGTCGAGTCGACGCAGCTGCGCATCGAAGGCGGCGCTGCGGCGCGGCGCGGCCGGCTCGCACGCGACCGCGAAGGCCTCGCGCCAGCGCTCGGCATGGCTGCCGATCGCGGTCGAGGCCCGCTGCCAACCCTGGGCGAGATCGCCGTCGCCGCTGGCCTCGACCCACGCGGTGACGCCGAGCCGCGCCGGATCGAGACCCACGAGCGGATCCTCGTCGCAGCGGGGGTCGCGTTCGTCGGCGGGCACCGCGACGGCCGCGACCCCAGCGGTGACCAGGGCCAGACCGGCGGCGATCATCCATCGCGGTCGACGCCGGGGCCCGCGCAGCGCGGCGAGCAACGCGTGCATGTCGGCGAAGCGATCCTCGGGTCGAAGCGAGAGCCCGCGCGCGAGCACCTCTGCCAGCCAAGCCGGCGCGCGGGCGGGCGCGATCGGACGCACGACGTCACCCGAGAGGATGCGATCGATGACGGCCTGGGAGCTCTGCGCCGGAAACGGCAGCTGGCCGTAGATCGCCTCGAACAGCGCGGCACAAAACGAGAACTGATCCGCGCGCGCGTCGACGCGGCTGTCGCGGATCTGCTCCGGCGCGACGTAGGCCGGCGTGCCCACGAACGAACCCTGGCGCGTGAGCGTGTCGGCCTCGTCGTCGGCGGTCTCGGCCTCGGCCTCGGCGACCGCGACGGTGCCACGCAGGTTCGCGAGGCCGAAGTCGGCCACGCGCGCGCGGCCATCGCGACCCCCGAGCACGTTGTCGGGCTTGAAGTCGCGGTGGACCAGGCCGACGCCGTGCGCGGCGGCCAGGCCCTCGCCGGCCTGGCGGTACAGCGCGACGACCTCCTGCCAGCTGCGATCGGCGGCGTCGCGCCACTGCCGGGCGTTGGCGCCCTCGACGAACTCCATCACCACGAACGGCGCACCGTCGACGCTGCCGACCTCGAGCACCGTCACGACGTTGGGGTGGCTGAGCTGCGCCAGCGCGCGGGCCTCCTGGCGCAGGCGCTCGAGCGCGCTGGCGCGACCGTGGTGCACCTTGATCGCGACCGGGCGCCCCAGGCGGGTGTCGAGCGCGCGGAAGACCGTGCCCATGCCGCCGCGTCCCAGCAGCGACTCGATGCGGTAGCGCTGCGCCAGCACCACGCCGGGACGCAGCGTGTGCGCGGCCGCGGGCGCGACCACCGGGGCCGCCGCGACCTCGCGCAGCAGCGAGTCGGTCGACTCCTCGTGCGAGGGCCACGCGGGCCCCAGCAGCGTGGTCGCGTGCGGATCGGTCACGACGGCGCGCCCTGGGCCGCCGACGCACCCGAGGGTCGCAGATCGCGGAACCACATCGCCACGGTGGGCTCGAGCCCGGCCGCGCCGAGGCGGTCGATCGCTTCCTTCATCTCTTCGAGCTTGCGCCCCTGGGCATCGAGCACGATGAAGACGGGATACGAGTCGGTCGGCTCGTACCAGCGCTTGCGCAGCGCCGAGAACTCGTCCATGCGCGTCGCGGCCTGCCAGTCCTCTTCCTCGAGCTCGAAGATGCGAACGTGGCCGATGTCCTCGGCGAGGTGTTGGTTGCCGAGCTCGAGCTCGAGCTTGCGGCAGGGCTCGCACCAGTCGGCCGAGAACAACACCGCGACCTGCTTGCCCTCCTGCCGGGCCTGCGCGGCCACGCGGTCGAACATCGCCGCGAGGGCCTCGCCGTCGCGCGGACGCAGGCGCCGCAGGTCGTAGCCGACCTTCGCCGGCGCGGCCGCGCTCGCAGCCCCCGAGGTCGCCGGCGCGGGCGCGTCCGTGCGACCGCACGCCGCCACGAGCCCCAGCGACAGCCACCACGCGCGCGTCATGTGCCCGCCTCGCGTTCGGCCGCGCGCGCGTCGAGCTCGCCCGCGAGATCCTCGCCCATGCGGCGGCGGACCTCGTCGGGCGACAGGCCCATGGCGAGCAGGCAGTAGAGCTTGGTCAAGGCCGCCTCGGGGGTCATGTCGTGGCCCGAGACCACACCCGCGGCGGTGAGGCGCCGTCCGCCGGCGTAGACGTCCTGACGCACGATGCCGCCGTGACACTGCGAGCAGTTGACGACGATGACCGGCGGCGTGCGCGAGGTCGCGGCGCGCAGCGGCTCGATCAGATCCTCGTCGCCGTCGCGACCGCGGGTGGGGAACGTGCCCGCGCCGTAGGTCTCGAGCACCAGGCCCTCGAGCGGTGGCGCCAGCAGGCTCTCGAACACCGCGCGGCCGATGCCGGGAAACACGCGCAGGGTCGCGACGTGGGGCTCGCGTACCAGCTCCACGCGGTCGGGCAGACCTGGACCGGGTGCGCGCAGCAGGTGCTCGTCGACGCTGATGCCCACGCCCACGGTCGCCAGCGGCGGCAGGTTACCGCTGCCGAACGCGACGAAATCGCTGTTGTGGATCTTCTGCGCGCGGTTGCCCCGCAGCAGGCGCAGGCGAAGTAGATGCAGACCTCGGGGATCCGCAGCCGCCCGGCGATGATGAGCGAGGTGATGATGTGCTCGCGGCCGTCGCTGCGCACGTGCTCGAGGCTGAGCTGCGAGCCGGTGAGCACCACCGGCTTGCGCAGGCCCGGCAGCAGGAAGCTCAGCGCCGACGCGGTGTAGACCATGGTGTCGGTGCCGTGCAGCACGACGAAGCCGTCGAACTCGTGATCACGCTCGATGATGGCGCGGGCGATGCGGACCCAGTCGTGCGGACCCATGTCGGCGCTGTCGAGCAGCGGGTCGAGCCGCTCGACGTGCAGCAGCGGCACGTCGGGTCCGGTCAGCTCCGGCATGCCCGCGAGGAAGCGCTCGAGCACGCCCGGCACCGGCCGCAGCCCGTCGGGGGTCTTGGTCATGCCGATGGTGCCGCCGACGTGCAGCAGACACACCCGCGGGCGATCGCCGCGCACGGGCGCGATCGTGGATGCGGTCGTGGGTGCGCTCGCCATACCAGGCTCGGCCGCGCTGCGAACACGCCCGCCGCTCGCGGACAGGCCGGCCGCGCCGCGCGCGGTGGCGGGCGGTCGACTCGGACGCTATCACAGGCGCGCGCGTGGCGGAAACGCGAACGGCCGGGCACCATCGCTTCGGCACGGTCGCTGGCCATGGGAAAACGGCGCGTCGTCATCACCGGCATCGGACTGCAGAGCCCGATCGGCTGCACGCCGGACGAGGTCACCGCGGCGCTGCGCGAGCACCGGCACGGCATCGTGCACACCGACGCGTGGGCGCGCTGGGGCGTGCGAACCGCGCTCGGCGGTGTGGTCGCGGATCCGCCGCTGCCGCAGTTCGGACGCAAGCAGCTGCGCGCGACCGGCAAGGTCGCGCGGCTGGCGATCGCGGCGACCGCCGCGGCGATCGCAGACGCGGGCCTGACCGACGCCGAGCTGCACGACGCCGGCACGCTGTTGGTCTACGGCTCGACCGACGGCTCGACCGGTGCTGCCGAGGAGTACTACCGCCAGCTGTACCGCAACGAGCGCTTCGAGGGCTTGCTGTCGTCGGCCTATCTCAAGTTCATGAGCCACACCTGCGCGGCCAACCTCGCGCAGGTCTTCGGCGTGACCGGTCGGGTGTTGCCGGTGTGCAGCGCGTGCACCAGCGCGAGCCAGGCCATCGGCGAGGCCTATGTCGCGATCGCCAGCGGTCGTGAGGCGCTGGCGCTGTGCGGCGGCGCCGAGGAGCTGCACGTCACGGTCGCGGGCGTGTTCGATCTCATGATGGCGGCGTCGACCCGCTACAACGACGCGCCCGATCGCAGCCCGCGGCCGTTCGACCTCGAGCGCGACGGCATGGTCGTGGCCGAGGGCGCGGGCACCTTGGTGCTCGAGTCGCTCGAGCGAGCCCAGGCCCGCGGCGCCACGCCGCTGGCAGAGATCGTCGGCTACGGCAGCACCTGCGACGGTGCGCACCTGACCTCGCCCTCGCCCGAGGGCATGGCTGCGGCCATGCGTGCGGCGCTGCGCGACGCCGGGCTCGACGCGGGCGTGCTCGACTACGTCAACGCCCACGCCACCGGCACCGACGTCGGCGACATCGCCGAGAGCCACGCGATGGCGGCGGCGCTGGGCGAGCGCGTGCCGGTGTCGTCGACCAAGGGCCACACCGGTCACACCCTGGGCGGCTGCGGTGCGATCGAGACCATCTTCACGCTCGCGATGATGCGCGGTGGTTTCATCGCGCCCACGCGCAACCTCGCCGCGGTCGATCCTCGCTGCGCCGCGCTCGACTATGTCGCGGGCGCCCTGCGGCCGGCCGAGCTCGCGATCACCATGAACAACAACTTCGCCTTCGGCGGCATCAACACCTCGCTGGTGCTCGCGCGCGTGTGACGACCATGTCGACCGACCCCGACCCCCGCGACCGACCCAGCGCGATGCCCCGCGCCGTGCGGGTCGTGCTCGTGGGCGTGTGCTACCTGGTCTTCGGGGGCTTCGGCGCGGTGTTGGCCTACGTGCTGCTGCCGCTGCAGCTGCTGGGCGTGCGCGGCGAGGATGCGCGCGTGGCCGCGGCGCAAGCGTTGCTGCACCGCTGGTCGCGTCGCTACCTGCGCTTCATGCAGGCGCTGCACGTCGCGCGGCCAGACTATCCCGCGCTGCCCGAGGTGCTCACGCGTCCGGGCGCGGTCGTGGTCGTGGCCAACCACCCCAGCCTGCTCGACGTCGTGTTCATGATGGCCGCGCTGCCGCGGATCACCTACGTCGCCAAGCAGTCGTGGATCGACAGCCCCCTGGTCGGCCGGTTGCTGCGCAGCTGCGGCCACATCGCGGCACCGCGGGGCAAGACCCCGGCCGACGGCGCGATCGCGTTGGACCGGATGATCGGCGCGCTGCAGGCCGACCGCGCGCTGCTGGTGTTCCCCGAGGGCACGCGCTCACCGCGGCACGGGCTGCTGCCGTTCCAGCGCGGCGCGTTCGAGGCGGCCGTGCGCGCCGGTGTGCCGCTGGTGCCGTGCGTGCTCGACGTCGACCCGCCGATGCTGCGCAAGGAACAGCCGTGGTACGACGTCGCCGATCGCACGATCGCGTATCGCATGCGCGTGCTGCCGACGCGGATGCCCGCGGAGGTCGGCAGCGGCCGGCAGCTGTGCGCGAGCGTGCGCGAGGCCATCGCCGCGGCCCTGGGCCTCGCGGCCGAGTCGCCTGCGGATGCCGCCCACGAGCAGGTGCGCGCGTGAGCGGCGAGGACGACGAGACCGAGGCCGCCACGCTCGCACGCCGGCACCACCGCGTCGGCTGGTCGATGGTGGTCGTGTTCGCCTGCGCGGGCCTGGTGCTCGAGAGCCTCGCGGGCTTCCGCGTGGCGTGGTTCAGCGACGCCGACATGGAGACGCGGCGCACGATGTGGCGCCTGGCCCACGCCCACGGCGCGTTGCTCGGTCTGCTCAACGCCGTGCTCGCCAACACGCTGCGCACCGGCGGTGCGCCGCGGTGGTCGCGTCGCAGCGCAGGCCTGGTCGTGCTCGGCAGCGTGCTCGTGCCCACCGGTTTCGGCCTCGGCGGGATCTGGTTCGTCGACGGCGACCCCAGCCCCGCCATCGTGCTGGTGCCAGCGGGCGCGCTCGCGTTGATCGCAGGGCTGTTCGACGCGCTGCGCCGCTGAGCTGCAACCTCGCGGCGCCTCGTGCGTCCATGGCGAAGGGGCATGGGGATGTCGCGCGTGAGCGAGCGCATGAGCGTGGTCCATCGCGGTGGCGTGCTGGCGTGGATCGGCTTCGCGACCGTGGTGGCCGTCGTCTTCCTCGCGCTCGCGCTCGTCCCCTTCGTGATCCTGCAGCGACGGCTGCGCGTGGCGCTGCGCGGGCGCCTGCGGACCGCCGCCGCCTGAGCGCCGGTGCCGCTGGCCCCGGCGACGGCGCCCCACACGAGCCCGATGCGCGTCGATTCAACCGCGCGGGGCCCATGGTGACGCGCGGCAACCGGACGCACGCGTCGGCTTGTCGGGCGCAGGGCCCCTCTGGTATCCCGAGCCGTCGTGACCGCCGCAGCCGCCGCGTCGCCGGACCTGGTCCTGGAGCACGAGCTCAAGGAGCTGATCGTCGAGGCGCTGATGCTCGAGGACCGCACGCCGGCCGAGATCGAGGCCACCGCGCCCCTGCTGGGCGAAGGCGGGCTCGGCCTCGATTCCATCGACGTGCTCGAGCTGGCGATGGCACTGCATCGCCGCTTCGGGGTCAAGACCAAGGGCGACGACGAGCGCAACCGCGAGATCTTCGGCAGCGTCCGCAGTCTCGCCGCGTTCGTCGCCGCCGAGCGGGGGACCAAGACGACGTGAGCGAGCCGAAGACCTTCGTCGACGTGCGCAACATGATGGCCGAGGTGTTCGAGCTCGCGCCCGAACGCATCACCATGGCGGCGCGACTGTACGAGGACCTCGAGCTCGACAGCATCGACGCGCTCGACATGGTCGTGAAGCTGCAGGAGATCATCCACCGCCGCGTCGAGGAGCAGGAGCTGCGTGCGCTCAAGACCGTCGCCGACGTGGTCGCGATGGTCGACGCCGCGCGCAGCCCGGGCACGGTCGTGCCGCTCGTGCCCGAGAGCCGCGGCACGGGCAGCGGGCGGTGAGCGCGGACGGGTTCCGCGTCTGCGCGGTCATCCCGACCTTCGACAACCCCACGACCATCGCCGACGTGGTCGCCGGTGTCGCGCGCTTCGTCGAGCGCGTGATCGTGGTCGACGACGGCAGCGCGAGCCCGGGACGCGATGCGGTCGCGGCGCTGCACCGCAGCGGCGCCGCGCTGGCGGTCGTGCGCCCGCGAAACGGCGGCAAGGGTGCGGCGGTGACTGACGGGCTCGCGCGCGCGCGGGCCGAGGGCTTCACCCACGCGCTGCAGGTCGACGCCGACGGTCAACACGCGCTCGACGACGCACCGACGCTGCTGCAAGCCGCGCGCGCGCGACCCGAGGCGCTGGTGTTGGGCGCACCGATCTACGACGAGTCGGCACCGCGCTCGCGGCTCGTCGGCCGCCGCATCACGCAGTTCTGGACCAACCTCGAGGTCGGCCGCGGCGTGATCGCAGACCCGATGTGCGGCTTCCGGGTCTACCCCGTCGCGCGCGCCACCGCGGTGCGCGTGCCCGCCGATCGCATGGACTTCGACATCGAGATCGCGGTGCGCATGGTCTGGGCCGGGACCCCGGTGGTGAACGTGCCCACGCGCGTGCGCTATCCCGACGGCGGCGTGTCGCACTTCGATCTGCTGCGCGACAACCTGCGGATCAGCTGGATGCACACGCGACTGTGCCACCTGCGGGTGTTCGAGCTCGCGCTGGTGCGACCGTGGCGTCGGCTCACGGGTCGGCGCGCCCGCGCCGAGCTGGGCGAAGGCCGGTGAGCACCGACGACGAGCGCACGTGGTTGCAGCAGCAGGAGCGCGGCAGCGCCCTGGGCATCCGCGCGCTGGTGCTGGCGTACCGCTGCTTCGGCCGCGGCTTCGTCGCGCTGATCCTGCGCGTGGTCGCGAGCTACTACGTGCTGTTCGCCCCGGCGGTGCGCCGCCACTCGCTCTCGTACCTGCGCCGGCTCATGCCCGACGCGGGCCTGCGCCAGGTCGCGCGCCACGTCGCGACCTTCGCCCAGTGCGCGTTCGATCGGCTGCTGTTCGCCGCCGGCGAGCTCGCGCCGCTGCACATCGAGCGCCACGGCTACGACAACCTGCGGCGCCAGGCCGCGAGCGGCCGCGGCGCGCTGCTGCTGGGCGCGCACCTGGGCAGCTTCGAGGCCATGCGTCAGATGGCGGTGGAGCACGACGTGGTCGTGCACGCGCTGGTGCACTTCGCCAACGCGCGGCGGATCACCGCGATGCTGCGGGCGCTGTCGCCGGACTTCGAGCTGCGGCTGATCGAGATCGACCCGGCCTCGCCGCAGTGGGTCCTGCGTGCGCAGGACTGCATCGAGCGCGGCGAGTTCGTCGCGGTGCTGGGCGATCGCACCGGCCTGTCCGAGGGCACGACCACCGCGACCTTGCTGGGCGGCGCGGTCGAGCTGCCGACCGGGCCCTACGCGCTGGCCGCTGCGCTGCGCTGCCCGGTGTACCTGACGTTCGCGCTCTACCACGCGCCCAACGCCTACGCGCTGTACTGCGAGCCCTTCGCCGAGCGCATCGAGCTGCCGCGGCGTGATCGCAGCGGCGCGGCGGCCGTGTGGGCGCAGCGCTACGCCGAGCGGCTGGAGTTCTACCTGCGGCGCGCGCCGTACTGCTGGTTCAACTTCTTCGCGATGTGGCGCTAGCAGGGCTCAGCGGGCCGCCTCGCGCGCGAGCGCGACCAGCTCCCAGTACGGCGGCGTGCGGCCGTGCTGCGCCTGCGCGGCGGCCACGGCCTCGCGCACGCGCTCGCGGACGGCACCGTGGCGCTCGCCCAGCCACTGCGCCCGCAGGGCCACGGTCGCGCTCATGCCCTCGGGGATCGGACCCTCGCCGCCGAGCAGGACCAAGACGGCGCTGTAGAGCTTGAGTGCGCGGGCCAGCGGCAGCAGCGTCCAGTCGTGCTCGAGCGCGGCGCCGGACTCGGCCTGCTCGAGCATCGCGTCGATGGCGGCGTTGTCGATGTGGTCGTCGAGCAGCGTGGCAGCGTCGTGCCACTCGGCCACGACGTCGAGCTGGGGATCGTACTCGAGGTCCGCGGGCGCCTCGGTCTCGAGGTGGCGCACGCCCAGCTGCGTCATCCACCGCGCGAGCCCGCCGGAGGAGAACGTCGACAATTGATCCCACAGCACCACGCCATGCGCGGCATAGGCCGCGGCCGCGACCTCGGAGCAGAACTGCGCCGCGTGGTCGTGGGTGTCCATGGCGAAGTCGTAGGGGATGTGGCGCGCGCGCGCCTGCTGCAGCGCCGCGGTCGCGGCATGGTGCGGTAGCATGGCATCGGCCGCGAGCGCGGGATGATCCGCGCGCAGGCGCAGCACCGCGATGCGCAGCTTCTTGTCGCCGAGGTAGCCGGCGGCATCGGTGACCGCCACGCCGCGCTCGATGTGCGCCTCGATCACCGAGCCGGCACCGGTGGTCTCGTCGACGTGCACCAACGCCACGTGCGAGAAGTTGCCGGGGTAGTCGTTGCCGCGGGCGATGAACGCCGACGTCGGCGCGCCGCCGCGCGAGAGCAGGATGTCCCCACTGTGCACGCGCACGCCCTCGACCTCGATCGACGGCGTCTGCGACGGCACCGCGATGCCGTGTGAGAGCCGCGGCGCCTGCTCGGGGCGCAGCTGCAGCAACAGCTCCTCCAGCGCGGCGCGCGAGCCGTAGAGCAGGCGGTAGGCGCGGTCTCGCGCCGCCTGCCCGCGCGGCCACGTGCGCGTCGCGGCCTTGGCGATCCGGCGCACGCGCTCGCGTCGCGCGCTCAGCTCGGCGATGCGGTCGGGGCAGCCGCCGGCCTGCGCGAACAGCTCGAAGATGCCGCGCTCGAGCGCGTCCCAGCGCGGGTCGTCGGGGCCGGCCGCGGTGCGCTCGAGCGCGTCGAGCTGCGCGTCGGTGCGCGCGGCGAGTTCGGCGAACGCGGCGCCGCAACCGGCCTCGGTCGCCTCCGCGTGGCGACGCGCGAGTGCGTCGAACAGCGCGTCGGCGTGCCACGCGAAGGCGCGCGACGACGGCCGCTGCGGCAGGTCGGCGTCGCACTCGGGCAGCCACGACAGCACCAGCACGGCCAGCACCGCGCCCGCGATCGCGCGCCCGCGACGGGTGCGCGGCGAGGTCGCGGGCGGCTCGGGTTTCACCGCCCTTAGGGTAGCGCCGCGATCGCGGCGAGGGCGACCCGGATCGCGTCGCGCCCACGGCCGCCGCGACCCGTTTCGCGTCGGCGCCCACGCGCAAGCCCGCGGCACGGCCCCGCGCGCGTCCTGGCACACGCCGTGCTCTACCCCCGCGCATGACCGCATTCGCGCCCCTGGTCCTGCTGGGCACCGTGCTCGCCGCGCCGCCGCGCCACGCTGCCGGCACCGCCGCACCGCAGTCGTCCGCGCTCGGCGGCGCGAGCCTCGATCTCGGCAGCGACCAACACCTGCGCGTGGAGAAAGACGGCGCGATCTGGCTCGACGCGCAGATCCTGGTGTCGGGCCACCTCGGGCTCGAGCCCTACGCGAACGTGTTCGCGCATCGGCTGACGCGCGACCGGGTCACCGTCGCGGTCGGCGTCCAGATCCCGCACATGCGCGAACCGGACTCGGTCGTGCTGGCCGAGATCGACCTGCTCGAGGACCGCCTGCTGTGGAGCGCGACCGTCTCGCCGCCGACCTGGGGCGATCAAGGCCGAGCTGGCAGGTGATCTTCGGTGACCGCATCACGTTGGTGCAGCGCGAGCACGTACTCGTCGCGGTCGACATGCGCACCGGCACCCAGGCGTGGTCCTTCGCCAGCGCCGACCCCACCTTCGAGGACGACTACGGCGGCGCGCTGGCCATCGAGCGCGGGGAGATCGAGATCGCCGCCACGCGTGTGCGCGGCCGCGACGTCGCGATCGAGGGCAAGCGCCGCGGTTCGGACACGCCGCTGCACCTCACGCTCGACCTGACGACCGGGCGTCGCGTCGATGCGCGACCGCAGCGCGAACCGCTGCCGTTGTTCGCGTTCACCCAGCGCCCGGCGCCCGTGGTCCACGACGGACCCGCACCGCCGCCGCCGCCGGCCCCGCCGGGCTACGACGGCTGGATCGTCGGCGCCACCACGCTGGTGTGGAACACTGCGACCGGCCGCGGGATCATCGTGAACCCCACCGCCGACGCGCTCGCACAGCTGGTCGCGCTCGCGCGGCGACAGACGTTCACCGCCGAAGACGGCACGACCCAACCGGTGCAGTGGCTCATGGCGATCGACACCGGCGTGCTCGCGACCGAGATGGTCGTGGGCAAGGTTGCGCAGCCGCGCAAGCCACCGCGGCCGCCGACGATCTGGTTCGAGTACGACGACGGCCTCGACGAGAGCGGCGAGCTCGTCGATGCCGACGCGATGGCCGGCGCGCTCGACATCCCCGCGCTCCGCAGCCGCGTCGACCTGCGAGACCTACCGGCCGAGCTGCGCGTGCGACAGCGAGAGTTTGGATCGATCGACGTCGTGTTCGGCCCGCTGGGATTCCACGACGACACCCAGCGATGGCCCGTGAACCACGTGCGTCGGATGTGATGCGATCGCGCAGCCCGACGCGCCCGTCCTCGCTCGTCAGAAGCGCACGGTCGCGCTCAGGCCCAGCGACCTGCGGCTCGCCATCGGGCTGACGCGCACGCGCGGCTCGCGGGGACGATGCGCGAGCAGTGCGACGCCGGTCGCGAACAAGGTCGGCGCGGCCGCGAGCACCATCAGGCCCATTCGCGCGGTGCGGACGTCGGCGAGCATGCCGTCGAGTCGCGCGGTATCGGCGTCGGTCAGCGCCGTGACGCCCTGGAACGTGCGGCCCACCGCCACGGCGTGGTCCGCCGAGGTTCCGAGCACCACAGCACCGGCGAGAAGTCCTGCGACACCGAGCAGCGTGCTGGTCACGCCCAGGCCGATGGCAATCCGACGCCCACGCTCGATGCCGGCGCGCTCGCGCAGCAACGCATCGAGCTCGCGCCCGCCCAGGGCCCCGAGCGCCGCGCCGCCGATGCTGAAGGCGACCGTACCGACGAGCCGACCCCGCGCACACCGATGTCGGCGCGATCGAGGATCGAGCAGGTCATCCGCATCGCGCTCGTTGCCGCACTGCGGCAGCAGCGTCGGCAACCGTGATGGTCGCCGCGACGGCGACACCACCACCGACACCCAGGAGGATCCCCGCGCGGTGCGGCCGTGCCGGCGCGGTCTGCGGTCGGGGAACGGATCCTCCACGCCCTCAAGCCCGCATCACGTCGAGCGCGGCGCCGCCTTCGTCGGTCGGCCGCGCCTGCGCGCGAGCTGCGCCTCGAGCTCGTCGAACGTGAGCGCCTCGAGCGGCAGCGGCGCGTCGGCGTCGCGCGGCGCCGCGGCAACCTCGCCGGACGCATCCGCGGCCGCCGCGCTTGCGTCGCGCCCACGGCCCCGCCAGGCGTCTCGCCGGCCGCTGGGCCGGGCGTCTCGCCCGCGGCCGCTGCGGGAGCTCCCTCGGCCGCGCCCCTGCGTCACGTCAGACGCCGCGTCGATCGGCCTCGCGGGGTCCGTCCGTCCGCGGCAGCGACCACGGCGAGGCGGAGACCGCGAAGGGCTCGAGCATCACCGCGATCGCAGCGGTGACAGCGATCACCAAGCGTGCACGAGCCGTGCACGCGACGTGGGCATGTCGCACGGACGAGGCGCCTCTCGCCGCGCCGACGAGGGTCGGAGCGACGCAACGCGAGGTTGCACGGCGGGCGATCGGGGAAGGTTCGCGGGCCCACTGCAGCATAGTGTCCCGGAGCGGGCTGCTCGTTACACCTGCAGGTCGTCGACGCGTCGTCTGGACACGATCGGTGCAGCGCGTGCGCCCCGACGAACTGTCACTGCAAGCGGTGGTGGTCGCGACGACGCGACACGACCGCGCGACGCCCGCGGGCCATCCGCGTCACTTCGCCTTCGTGCCCGCCTCGCGCTCGATCTTCAGCAGGTCCACGAACGCGTTGTCCTTCATCAGCACGAAGGGCTGCTCGCGGAACGTCAGGTGACCGCGACCGTCGTGCTCGATCACCTCGAGCTTGCCCATGCCGTAGCCCATCGGTCCGCGGGCGTAGTAGTGCGCGCGCACCTGGTACGGGAACGCCCGCGGCTCGCCCGGGATCGCCAGGCACTCGGGGCCGTAGCCGGTGGTGACGTCGGCGTACAGCTCGCCGCCGCTGTCGAGCTGGCGGTGGCTGTAGAACGCGTGGTTGCCCTTGCCGTCGAGCACGTGCAGGTCGACGTCGTTGGCGTCGGTCTCCCAGTTGAGCACGAAGCGCAGCGAGGGGCGCTGCTCGAGCGCGGTGTGGTGCTCGCCCACCACGCGCACGATGGTGGGCTCGCGCGCGGGTTCGGCCGCGAGCCAGGCCGCGCCGACGAGACCGAGGTCCTCGCGCAGGATGCGTTCGACCTGCGCGAAGCGACCCGAGGGATAGCTGCGATCGAGCCCGGCGACGATGGCGTTGAAGGCCTCCTCGTGGCGACCCGCGCGCAGCAGCGCGTAGGCGAACAAGCGGTGGCTGCTGGGATGATCGGGCCGCTGCGCCACCGCGGTCTCGTAGGTGTCGATCGCCAGCGACAGGCCGGCGTCACCCAGACGCTCGAGCCGCTCGCCGGCCATGCGGCGTAGGTCGGTGCGGGTGGGGAACAGATCGATGATCGAGCCGTAAGCGCGTGCGGCTGCCACGAGCTCGCCCTTGCGCTCGAGCACCTCGCCCAGGGCCACCAGCGCGAGCACGTTGCCGGGCTCGCGTGCGCGCCACGCTCGCGCGAGCTCGAGCGCGCGATCGAGGTTGCCGGCGTCGAGCTGCTTCATGACCTCGGCGAGCTCGCCGTCGTAGGGATCCGACGGCACCAGCGCCGGGGGCTCGATGGGCTCCTCGCGTTCGGGCTCGGCCTCGAAGCGCCGAGGCCCGTGTCGGCCACCACCGCCATCGGCACGCGACGGCTCCAGCGGCGGCGCGGGCTCGGGCGCCGGTGCGGGATCGGCCAGCGGCGCGGCCGGGCGCGGCAGCTCGGTCGGCGCGGGCCCGGGGTTGCCCGGTGCGGCCGGCGGCGGTGCATCGGTGCCGGTCGTAGGCGTCGTGACCTCGGTGTTCGACAGCGGCGCATCGATCGCGGGACGCTCGGGCACGACGCTCTTGAACTTGGTCGAAGTGTCCTCCTGACCCCGGAGGTCGCCTTCGCGATCCGACTTGCGGCCCTTGACGCCGTCGTCGGGCATCGACACGGGCAGGCCACCGCGCCGGATCAGCTCGATGCCGCTCGCGCCGACGGTGAGCACGTCGGCCCGAGCCGTGCGCTCGATGCCGAAGCGCGCATAGTCCTGTTCGGTCTCGAGCACGAGCAACGCGGTGTAGTCCGACAACACCCGCTGCGAGGTCGACAGCCCGACGATCTCCTGCCGCAGCGCGTCGCCGCGGCTGCCGCCGACGTCGCTGCCCAACGCGGCCAGCTGCGCCGACAGATCGTCGATCTTCGCCGCCGCGGCCGCGCGCTGCAGCAGCGGCCGCGGTGCACTCGCGACCGGCGTGCCCTCCTCGGACATCGTCGCGTCGCCGATCGTCACCTCGAGCGCGCGGTCCTCGGGCAGCTGCGCGTAGACCAGCACCGCGTCGCCGGGTTGGACGCCGTCGACCGTGCGCGGCCACCACCAGCTCGCGCCCGCGACGGTGACCGGCAGACCCGAGCGCGTGGGCTTCTCGATGCGATCGGCGAGGTGGCCGGCGCTCACGCGCGCGTCGAGCACGACGCCATCGCGACCGAGCTCACCGCGCGCGAGGTCCTCGAGCAGCGGCCGATCCTGCAGACCACCGTCCACCATCGCATCGAAGCGCTCGACGCCGTGGGCCTTGCCCGCCGCGCGCAGGGCCTCGAGCGCCTCGCCACGCTCGGCCGGCCCCGCGGTGAAGATGCCGTCGCCGACGTAGAGCACCCGCGGTGCGCGGTCGAGCGCAGCGAGCCCGACGCCGAGATCGCTGGCGCCGAGCGGTCCGCGCGTGCGCAGGGCTGCGGCCTGGCCCGCACCGAAGCCCGCGGCCGGCCCGCTGTAGATGGTCTCGGCCGACTGATCGAACGCGACCACGGTGAGCGCGGTGTCGGGCCGCCGACGGCCGAGCTCGGCGACCAGCGCGAGCAGGCGATCGATCTGCCCGTCGTAGTCGAGCGCCCGCGAGGCGCTGGTGTCGAACAGGATCGCGAGCGTGTCGAGCGACTCGCTGCCGGCTTCGACCGCCGCGGTCACGCGCGCGACCGCGAGGTCGCCCGCGCGCAGGATCGGCGCGGGCTTGTTGCCGGTGCGCAGCTCGAGATCCTGCTTGCGAGTAGCGCGTCTCGTGCAGCTCGACGCGCGGCACAGCAGCGCCTTGCCCCCCGCCGGGGCCGCGCACCAACACCTCGACGTCGAGCGCGTCGAGCTCGGGCAGACCGCACACCGGCAGCACGTAGGGCTCCGACGCCGACGGCAGCGCCTGCGACCACGCGATCACGAGCTGCTTGCGACCCTTGGCGGGGATCGGGAACACCCGCGCCTCGAAGCGATTGCCCGCGCCGCCCTCGAGCAACGCCGGGTCCTGCTTGCGGTGCAGGAAGTCCTCGTAGGCCACGCGCGCGGCCTGGCGCTCGACCACCTCGCCCTCCTGCCAACGATCGTCGATGGCCATGGCGAAGCGGCTGAGCGCCGCGCGCGGCGGCAGCTGGATCGAGAAGCGGCCCTCGAGCACCCGCGCCTCGGGGTTGTCGAAGGACAACCGCAGCTCGGTGTAGGCCAACGGCCCCTCGACGACCGCGTGTGCGTCGAGCGCGGCCAGTCGCAGGCCGGTGCCGTCGCTGGCGGTCAACGACAGCGGGCCCGCGGATGCGCAGCTGTTGGCGCGCACCCACGCCAGCGCCATCTCCGGCGGCGCGGGGCGGACCTCGGGCACCGCGTCGATCGGCGCGCGAGCCCGCGGCGCGACCGGGGCCGCACCGCCGCTGGCCTGGCCCGCGACCGCCGGAGTGGCTTCGGTGGCCGGTCGGTCCTCGTGCCGCGCACACGACGACAGGGCGAGAAGCGTGAGCATGGACAGCGAGCGCGCGCGCGGCATGGCCGGCCGATTAACGCACGAAGCCGGGGCCGGGTTTGGCCGCGCTGTCCATGGCCCCATGGTTCGCGTCGAAACGACGCGTCGCGCCGCGATCGTGGCCCTGGGCCCCGCGGGTTGCGGCGGTCACCCGCGGCGGATCGTGGCACACAAAGTGACATGCGTGGCTCTCTGTTCGCCCTCCTGTTGTGTGCCGCTGCGATCCCCGCGTGCGGCCACACCGTGCGCCCTGGTCAAGCGGCGCTGAAGTATCGCGCGTTCCGCAAGCCTGCGTTCCGCGACGACGTCCTGGCCCCGGGCTACTACCCGCTGTGGGCGTGGAACAAGCTCGTGGTCTACGACGTGACCGCGCAGACGCGCGACGAGGTCGTCCACGGGCTGACCTCGGACAACCTGCACGTGCCGGTCACGGTGAGCGTCACCTACCACCCGCGTGCGACCGAGCTGTACAAGCTGCACACCGAGATCGGCCGTGACTACTACGACAAGCGCATCGGACCGGCGCTCATCACCCTGGTGCGCGCGGAGTTCTCGCACCACCTGCACAACAGCCTCGCGACCGAGAGTCCGGTGATCGAGAAGACCGTGCGCGACCGCCTGTCGGAGGTCGCCGACAAGATCCACGTCGACATCGACCAGATCGCGATCCGCCACATCGACTACGACGACACCGTGACCCAGGCGATCTCGCGCAAGATCGCCACGCGGCAGCAGTCGGAGCAGAAGAAGTACGAGGTCGACATCGCCGCGCGCGAGGCCGACATCGCGCGCACCACCGCGCAGGGCCGCGCCGACGCCACCCGCATCGAGGCCGAGGGCGAGGCCCAGGCCATCGTGCTGCGCGGCAAGGCCCAGGCCGAGGCGCAGGACGCGATCCAGGCCACGTTGACGCCGCGGTACCTGCAGCTCAAGGCCTTCGACAGCCGCGATTCGAACTACTTCTTCGTGCCCACGGACAAGAGCGGGATCCCCATCATCGTCGATGCCGGCGGCGGCAAGTCGCGCAAGTGATCGGTGCTATCGTGGGCCCGCCCGTGGGTCCACGACTGCACCCGACCGTGGTCGAATCGACCGTGCCGTTCTTTCACTGCGACCCGCTGGGCGTGGTGTGGCACGGCCGCTACCTCGAGTACCTCGACGTCGCGCGCACCGCCATGCTCGCGCCGCTGGGGCTCGACGGCGACGAGCTCGTCGCGACCGGCCACCGCATGTTCATCACCGATGTGCGCTGCCGTCATGTCTCGCCGCTGCGCTTCCGCGATCGCGTGCGCACGACCGCGTGGCTGCGCGAGTGGGAACAGCGGCTGTACGTCGCCTACGACGTGCACAACCTCAGCACCGGCCGCCAGGCCGCGCGCGCCCACACCGTGCTGGTCGTGACCGACGACCAGGGCCGGCTGCTCTTCGAGGTCCCGCCGGTGCTGCGCGAGCGCCTGGGCGCGTGAGGACGTGACGCAGACCACGGTGCGCAGCCCCGATCGCGGCTGCGGACGACGCGGGCCTCGCTTCGCCCGCCGGCACCGTCATACTCGAAGGCATGGCTTGGCTCCGCGGCGTGCTGGTTCGACTCCACCCTCGATTGCAGCGGCTCGCGCAGCTCGGCTTCGCCGCGAGCCTGGGCGCGTTCGCCAGCTGCCTGCAAGAGGGCGACTTCGTCGACGACTTCGCCGCACAGGTGTGCCGCCTGGCGGTCGACTGCAACACCGCCCTCACCTTGCCGGGCGAGAGCGAGCCGTTGCCCAACGACCGCGCCGCCTGCGAGAGCGCGGTGGTCGAGCACTACTCGGTCTGCAGCGACGGCTGCGAGATGTCGCGCCGCCACGCGCGACGCTGCCTGCGCCGCATCGAGGACACCTCGTGCCCGGACGGAAGCGGCACCGATCTCGTGGTCCCGCTGGCCTGCGATTTGGTCTTCCGCAGCTGCGACCCCGACGTCGTCGAGCAGGGCCACTGCGTCGGGCCCACGTGTTCCGTGGTGCCGCAGCGCGACGCGCCGCTGGGCGGGCTCGCGCTGCTGGGCGTGGGACTGTGGGCGCGGCGGCGGCGGCTGCGATCGCGTTGAGCGATCACATGCACACGGCGTCGCCGAGCGCGTTGGTGCACACGGTCGGGTCGGCCGCGGCGGCGTCGCAGAAGTGCTGGCGGCACTCGATGAAGTTGCCCATCTCGGTCGGGCCGCCGTTGCTGGGCAGCGCGCCGGCCTCGGCCAGGCACGCGGCCTCGGCGGCCATCTCGTCCTCGCCCCACTTGGCGTGGTAGGGCTCGTGGCAGTTGGCGAACACGCAGCTGCAGTAGGCCACCGCGGGATCGTCGGCGTCGCTGTCGACCGAGTGATCGTGGGTGTCGGCCGCGGTGCCGCTGCCGCTCGCTTCGCTGGCGCCGTGCTCGCCGGCGCCGTGTTCGTCTGCGGCGGTGTCGCCTCCGCCATCGTCGCTCTTGCACGACGGCAGCGAGAACAGCGCGAGGCACAGCGGGAGCAGGAATCGAGGAGACCCAGTCGCGAGCGTCATCGCGGCCGAGCCTCGCACCGCCGGGCTCGACCGGGCAAGACGCGAGCGCCGGGCAATTCGCCAGGGCAGGCCGCGCAAGGGCGGCTTTGCGGCCGTTCGCGGTGCGGTGGATTTTCGCACCTGCCCCGCGCGAGCGCGCCGCCGAGCCCGCAACCAGCGTCGGGTGGGCGAAGAAACCGCGTTGCACCGCCTGCGGCGCAGGTGCTACGAGGATTCTCGATGCGTCTTCCTCGCCTCGCCCTCGCGGGCTTCTCGCTGGGACTGCTGTTCTCCGCGTGCGAGCCCGAGCCCAGCGGCGCAACCTGTGAGGACGACGCGAAGCTGTCGATCTTCGAGGATCGCATCGCGCCGCTGTTGGTCGACGGTAACAAGTCGGCGTGCAACCAGTGCCACCTCGCCGGCATCGACCTGGGCCTGTACGCCAAGGGCAACGACGAGTGCACCGCGATGGCGTGCATGGTCGAGTCGGGCATCGTCGATCTCGACGAGCCCGCGGACTCCGTGGTGCTGACGTGGATCCTGCGCGGCGAGCCCGACAGCGCGCTCATCACCGAAGAGGTGCTGCAGCAGGAGCACGACGGCGTGCTCGAGTGGATCGAGTTCCACGCCCAGTGCGGCCGCTCGCTGTGCCCGCCGATCGACAACCCCTGCGGCGACGGGCCCACCGCCGGCACCTGCGAGACGCCGCCCTCGGGTCACGATGTGCCGCCGCACGGCTTCGAGGATCCGGGCGACTGCAGCGACCGCACGGTCGAGGACGCCTTCGCGCAGCTGGTCTACGCCTGGCGCGGCCGCTGCTATCCCTGTCACTTCGAGAGCAAGCCCGGCGACCCCGAGGATGCGCCGCGCTGGATCGTCGACGGCGACTGCAACATCGCGGCGCTGTCGTCGATGCGCAACGTGCTCGAGCTGGGCCTGGTCGATCTCGACAACCCCGACCAGAGCACGCTGCTGCTCAAGCCGCTGGCGGAGTCGGCCGGTGGCGTCGAACACGGCGGCGGCGACAAGTTCCTCGACGCCGACGACGGTGCGTACCAGGACTTCCGCACCTGGGTGCGGTTGCTGGCCGAGTGTGACGACGGCGGTTGAAGCCCGGCGCGTCGCGGTGCGATCGTCGGAGCCGTGACGCGCGCGCGCTGGCTGCTGCTGGGCTACCTCGCGCTCGCGATCGCGGTGCTGCGGCCCGACGCGCGCCCGCCCGGCGCGTCGCTGGTCGCGGGCGCGGAGCCCTGCGACACCGTGCCGTTCGCGCTGGCGTGGGCGATCGACTGGGGCCTGTCCCGTCTCGACGCGGGCCTGCTCGGGTACTGGGACGCGCCGATCTTCCATCCGACCCACGGCGCGTTTGCGTTGTCCGAACCGATGCCGCTGCTGTCCGCCGCCCTGTGGCCGCTGCACGCGCTGGGCCTGCCGTTGCACGGCTGCATGCTCGCGCTGGTGCTCGCGATGCTCACGCTCGACGGCTGGTTCGTGCAGCGGTGGCTGCGGGTGCTCGGCGCGGGGCCGCGGTGGTCGACGACCGGCGGTGCGATCGCGACGATGCTACCGTTCGCGCACCAGGAGCTCGGCGTGCTGCCGCTTCTGGCGCTGTGGCCCGGCGTGTGGAGCATGACCGCGCTGGCGCAGCTCGAGGGGCCGCGGCCGATCCGCGCCGCGATCGCGCTGGGTGGCTCGATCGCGGTGGGGTTCGGCTGCTGCGCCCAGCTCACCCTGCTCACCGTGCTGGTCGCCGCGCCCGTCGCGTTGGTGCGCCTGCGCCCGCGTCGCGTGCCGGTGCGCGCGATCGCGATCGCGGTCGCGATCGGCAGCGCCGGCGTCGCGCCGCAGGCGTGGGTACAGCACCGCACGCTCGCGTCGTTGGGTCTGCGTCGCAGCGAGGCCTCGCAGGACCGCGGCGCGGCGAAGCCCAGCCAGCTGCTGCGCCTGCCGTGGTCGCCGCTCGAGCCCGTGCCGGCGTCCATGATCGCCGCGCGCACCGGCGCACGCGCGTTCGATCCCGGACCCGTGCGCCTGGGCCTGGCCGCGTTCGCGGCCGCGGTGGGCCTGCGCGCGCGTCGGCGTCGACGCACCACCGCCGCGCTCGCGGTGATGCTCGCGACCGCGGTCGCGCTCGCGCTCGCGCCCAGGCTCGCCATCGCTGGCTTCGAACCCTACGACCTGCTCACCCGCGTGGTCCCTGGGCTCGATCGCGTCCGCGCGGTCTTCCGGGTGCTCGCGCTGGCCCAGCTCGCCGCGATCGCGTTGGCGATGCTGGGCCTGCGCGCGCTCGAGGTGCGCGTGCGGGCGCTGCGTCGGCGCGGCCGCGGCCGACCGTGGCACCGCGTCACCCTGGCGATGCTCGCCGGCGTCGCGCTGGTGGAGCTGGTCCCGCCGACGCCGCGCTGGACCACGCTGCCGCCGACCGACGCCTCGTGGATCGCATGGCTGCGCGAGCACACCGACGCCCGCGAGCCCGTGGGTCGTGCTGCCGTGCTGCCCGAGGGCGCCGACGCCTGCGCCTACGAAGGTGCCGCGATCGCGAGCGTGCTGCAGGCGCGCGCCCACGGCCACCCCATCGTGAACGGCTACCTCGAGCTTCTTCCCGCCGCAGTACAACCGCACCGCCTGCGCTGCGCTGCTGCTCGACGGGCGCGCGGACCTTGCGCTGCGCGTGCTCGACGTGCGCTGGGTGGTCGCGAGCGACGCGATCGCCGACGGCCTGATGGCGCTGCGCGCGTGCGACTGGGCTGTACCAGCACTGGCACGACGACGACGCCGGCGTCACGGTAGTTCGAGCTGCGCACGCCGGTCCACGAACACCTGGTGATCGCGGCCCGCCGGCATTCGGCGCCGCCGCGATACCGCCGCTCCCCGAGGGCAGCAGCGCGGCGTGGCGCGCGCTTCATCCATCCGGGCACTGCGGCACCTCGCCGATGCAGCTGCCCGCCTGGATCGCGGGCACGCCCTCCACGCCGTGCAGCTCGGGCAGCGCCGCGATGCAACGCACCAGCGGCACCAGCTCGGTCGCGGCGAGACAGTCGTCGAAGTACATCGGGTCGCGCGCCGGTCGATAGGCCTGCACCGCGGCGGACCCGAGGTCCGCCGTGGCGCTCGCGACCGCCACGACGCCGCCGTCGAGCACGAAGTACTCGGTCCGCGCCGCGTACTGGCCGCCGGACTCGGACCACGACACCCGGTAGTGGCCCACGGTGCCGTCGCGCAGGCCGTGCAAGACGCAGCGTGCGGCCTCGTCCGCCGCCGCGATCTCCTCGGGCGACATCTCGGGCTCGGGGCCCGCGTCGCCCTCGGTCAGGTAGACATCGACGTCGGCACACGGGATCGGCAGCGAGGGACACGCGAACGTGTCCCAGTCGGGCGCGTCGAGGTAGTCGCCCGAGAACGAAGTCCCAGCACCCGTCCGCGAGCGTGTCGCCGTAGCCCTCGGTGGTCGAGCTCGACGACGCGTCGGCGCCGTCGCCGCTCGACGAGCCACTCTCACCCGACGCGTCACCGCTCGACGTCGACGTCGCGCCATCGCTGGTGCTGCTCGCGCTCGACTCGGCCGAGCCGCTCTCACCTGACGCGACCACGCCGCCGTCCTCGCCACCGCAGGCTGCCACCAGCGGCACTAACGTCGACATGCCGCCGTGCGCACCGCCTGCGCACGCACCGATCTCAACCACGGACCAACATCCAACCACATACCCAGGAACACCTGTCGCGCTGCCGCTGCAGCGTCAAGCGACATCGCGGCCCATCGGTCCTGATCCATGGGGCCGATCATGGTCGGCGCACGCAGACCGCGGATCGTGACCGAACCACCCGCGCCGTCGGGTTACTCCAGCATCAGCTCGTCGTGCGCGCCGCCGCCGGCCGCGGCCGTGGCGAGCACGACGAGCTCGCCCTGCGGCAGCCGCGACGCCGCGATCGAGCCGGCGGGCACTCCGGCACGGCGTCGATGCCGGCGTCGGGATCGATGTCCATCGCCACCGCTGTCCATCTCGACCTGCGGGTTGCCCATGCGCCGGTGCGAAAAACCACCGCAACGAGCGGCCTGCCGTCCTGGGCATCCTCGCACACCGTGCCCTGCCAGCTCGCTCGAGTTGATCGCGTGATCGCAGCACCGCTGGCCTGCGCGCTGCTGCTCGCGGCGTGTCTGCCCGCGTTCGCACCGCCGATCCGCGCCCGCGGCCCGCATCGCGGGCTGTCGCCGGCGGCCGCGGATCCCACCTGCATGACCTGCCACGTCAGCGCCTACGCACTGCGCGACGACCCTGCGCCTGCGCGCGCACGCGCCCCGACGCCGGCGTGGATGCTGACCGATCCCCGCGGTTGCGTCGGCTGCCACGTCGTGCGGGAGCCTCGGCGATGAGCCGCGCGCTCGCGGGTCTCGCCTTCGCGACCGCGGCGTCGCTGGCCACCGCCGCACGGGCCGATCACGTGCCCGGTCACGGCGCGTCCGAGGCGGTCCGCAACCTCAACACCCTCGGGGTCGGCAGCGGCGCGGCGCTGTCGCGCGTGATGCTGCTGCAGGAGGCCACGCGCAGCCATCGCAACACGCTCGCGCCGCACTCGGCCTACGTCACCTCGCTGCTGGGCGAGTACGCGCCGCATCCGTGGTTCTCCGCCGGCGTGCAGCTGCCGCTGCAGATCGTCGACGAGGTCGGCAAGGCCCCGCGCGCCGGCCTGGGCAACGTCCGCGTGCTGACGCGCGTGACCCTGCACGGCGACAAGCTGTTCCACCGCGTGCTCAGCTTCGGCCTCAACGCCACGTTTCCCACGCGCACGGTGCTGTTCAGCACCGACCCGGGCAAGACGTGGGTGCAGGCGCCGTACCTGGTGTTCACCCGCAGCTACCACCGCGCGTTCTGGCAGCTGCTGACCACCGCGCCGATCGAGACGCGCCCGGCCGGCACCGCGATCGACCTTGGCCTGGGCGCGCAGGGCGGCCGCCGCTTCGGTCACGCGCGCGAACCGAGCGCAGCGTTGGCGCGGTGGCACGTTCACGCCCTCGGCGGGACTGCTCGCGACCGTGCGGCTCGCCAGCATGTGCACCCACGCCCACGGCCCGACGCGCTGGTGTCGCGACGGCCGCGTGACCGAGGTCCATCGCGAGCTCGGCTCGACCGCGCTGTATGTCACCGCCGCCGCGGCGTGGGGCGTCACGCGTTGGGGCAGCCTGGTCGCGTCGTTGCAGGTGCCGGTCACGCCCAAGCGCGACTTCGACATCGGCGGTTCGTTCGGGCTGCAGGCGGCGTTCTGAGGGCGCCGCCGCGATCGCGCTACATCTTCGCCAGCTCGCACGCGAGCCACTCGCCCAGCTGCTGCCGCTCCATCAGCGACGGCGTCGGCGCGGAGATCGGCATCAGCTCGTTGGTCGCCGCGGGCCCGGACGCCGCCTTCATGTCGACGTGGTCGGCGACCACGAGCACGCCCTCGAGCGTGTCGAAGTCGTGGTACAGCGGCGCGCCCTGGCGGTCGGCGCCCGTCAGCGTCGAGGCGTGGCAGCGCGTGCAGTAGCTCTGCATGAACGACTGACCGAAGCTCTCCCACGTGAGCGTCGAGCCCTCGGGGCATACCGACTCGGTCGGCGGTCCGAACTCGCCCTCCTCACCGCAGCTCTCGCCGTGCTCGTCGGCGGGCTCGCCCGCGTGCTCGTCGGGGCACTGCTCGGCATCGTCGTGATCGTCACAGGCGACGGTGAGCACCGCCGCCGTGAGGGCGGCCAGGATCGGCAGGCGCAGCCGGTTCATGCGCCCAGGTATCCCAGAGCTGGGCCGGGAGTTGCTGCGGAAAAACTTCGCACGCGCTTCCCCTCGCGTGCGGCGCCCCGGGCGCCCGCGGCCCGGGGGTGCGCGAAAGCACCGCAGCTCGCTCGGCGCGGCGTTGCGGCATACCGATCACGCTTGCACCCCTTGGCCCGTGCGACACGCTCCGCCCTCGCGATCGCCTGCGCGCTCGCGACCGGCTGCGATGCGGCCGGGACACTGGGCGCGCCGTGCGAGCGCGGCAGCGACTGCCACGACGGCCTCGCGTGCGACCTGCACGGCGCCGGCGGGAGCTGTCAGAAACCGCACACCGACGCGAACGACCCTCCGCCGCCGGCCTGCGCCACCGAGACCCGCGACGACACCTACGCGCTCGGCCTCGATCGCGAGGGCACCTGGGCGAGGGCGCGCTTCGTCGACGCCCAGCCGGCGCCGCCGGCCCGCGGCGACAACACCTGGCTGCTCGACATCGTCGACCACGACGGCGCGCCGATGACCGGGCTCGAGCTCACCGTCGATCCCTACATGCCCGACCACGCCCACGGCACGGCGATCCGCTGCGAGGTCGACGAGCAGGCGCCGGGCCGCTACGCGCTGTCGCCGATCAACCTGTTCATGCCCGGACTGTGGCAGGTCACGATCGCCGTCCGCGACGGCGCGCGCGAGGACGAGGTGGTGTTCTCGTTCTGCGTCGACCCGTGAGCCCGGTCCGCCCGACGGATGCCCGGCGTTTTTCGTGACGGAAGCGCGGCGGTGGGCATCACTCACCGGATGGGAAGCAGCGCCCGCGTCGGGCGCACTCGACAGACATGACTCCATCCGCGGTTGCCCTCGCCCGTCGACTCCATGCCCACCTGACGACGATCGCCCTGCTGGCGGCGTGCCCGCTGCACGAGGATTCACCGCCGTCGCAGGGCGACAGTGGCTCGCAGGACGGGAGCGACGGCGGCGGATCCAGCTCCGCCGCGGACAGCAGCGGCCGTCGACGACCCCGGTCAAAAGCGCGAGGACGTCGGCACGACCGCGCTGACCGCCGAGGGTGTCGTCGTCGGCACGCCGGCGTACATGGCACCCGAGCAGCATCTCGGCACCGAGGTGGGCCCGGCCGCGGACCAGTACGGCCTGTGTGTCTCGTTGTTCGAAGCGCTCTGGCATCGACGGCCCTTCGCGGTCGATCCGCGCCGGCTGCTCGCGGCCAAGCGTCTGGGCCCGACGCTACCGCGCGACGGCAAGGTGCCACGCTGGCTCGTCGCCATCGTCCTGCGCGGACTCGCGGCCACGGCCGCCGATCGCTTCGCCTCGATGGACGCGCTCGCGGCCGCACTCGCGACCGGCCGCGCGCGACATCGCGTTCGCCTCGCCGCTGCCGCCGCGGCTGCGACCTCGGTCGCAATCGCGTTCGGCTTCACGCTGCTGCGCGACCCCGGACCGTGCGACTCGGACGACCGCAGCCTGGCGGGAATCTGGGATCCCCAGACCCGCGCGGCGATCGAGCGGGCGTTCGCCGCGAGCTCGCGCGCGTGGACGGCGTCCGCGTGGAACCAGATCGGGCTGCGGCTGGACGCGTACGCCGACGAGTGGACTGCCAAGCTGGTGACCGTTCGACACAGCTGTCAGGACCTCACGCGCGAGGGCGTGGTCGCCTTCGACCTCCCGCCGGTCGACCTGGGCCAGGTGGTCGTTCCCGAAGGTGACCTCTACGACATCGCGAGCATCCCCGCACAGTGGTCGGCCGACGGCGCGGCGCTGATGTTCGTGCTCGGTACTCGCATCGACGGCGACGGCGACGGCATCTACGACGGACAAGGTGATGGCCTGCTCGCGATGTCCACCGCGACCGGCGAGCTGTTCGACGCGGTCCCTGCCGCGGTGGGCCAGCGGATCTTCGGCTTCGCCGTCGCACCCGACGAAGCCAGCATCGTGCTGTGCATGGGCAGCGCTGCGGGACAGGACCTGGTGTTGCTGGATCTCTCGGGCGCGATGCCGCAGTATCGCCAGCTGACCGACGACGGCGGTAGCTGCCGCGTGGCCTGGTGAAGCTCAGAGCTGCTGGTACGTCTCGCGCGCCGCGAAGCGCCCGTGCCCGAGGTTCGTGACCGAGACCTTCGCCCGCAGCTCGGTGCGACGGAACTCGCTGGCGACCTGCGCCAGCGGTGCGCGGGCCATGAACACCGCGGTGGCCTCGCCACGGCTGACGGTGGGCTCGCCCAGCTGCGCGCGCAGACGTGCGTCGGTGCGCTCGGCCCACTGCGCCGCGATCGCGGCGTCCGCGAGGCGGCTCGACAGGTCGACCGAGACCACGGTGTCGCGCGCGTCGAAGCCGAAGCTGATCGCGTCGGCGACGTGGCCCGGCGGCAACGCGCCCGCCGGCACCGCATCGCAGCGAACGCCGCTGCCGGCCGCCGTGCACGACACCGCGTGCGCCGCGGCCCAGCGCTCGACGTCGGCGCGCGAGGCCAGGCCCAGCTGGAAGCCGGCGGCGTCGCGGGACGCCGCCGGCGAGTCACCGCGGTATTGCAGGCGAGCGTCCGTTCGCGCACGCGGTCGCGATCGTCCGCCGTCATGGTCGCGGCTGCCGCGTGGGGGCAGCTCGTGCCCATCCCGGGCAGGTAGCGCAGCAGCGGACGGCCCGCAGGCGTGTGGGCGAAGCCGACCACGGCCACGAAGGCGGCGCTGCCGAGCGCGAGCACACCCAGCGCGCGCAACCACTTCCGACGACGGTTCGATCGCGTGTGCATGGTCGTCACTGCCCGATGATCATGGCCTCGAACGCGGGGTCGACCAGCGGCGGCGCGAAGCAGTAGTTGATGTCGTCCTCGGGCACGCCGGCGCCCTGCAGCACGCCGACGATCAGCGCGATGAAGTCGTCGTACTGCTGCTGCGTGATGCCCATGCCCGCGTGGGCCTCGGGCATGCTCGGACCGGTGTACGCGCCGGTGGTGCAGCCGTACGCGTCGGTGATGAAGTTGGCGAGGCTGGCCTTGAACGCGTCGACCGCCTCGGTGCCCTCGCCCACCAGCGGCGCGAAGAAGTCGGCGAACTCGGGATCGGCCGCGGCCTGGTCGACGATCGCGCCGGCGACCACCGGCACCGCGGCGCCGTAGGTCGAGCACACGTCGGTCATGCACGTGGCCGCACCGGTGCTGGAGTCCGCGCCGGTGTCGGTCGTGGGATCGTCGGTGGTGCTGCTCGCGTCGGTGGTGGCGGTGGTGCTCTCGGTCGTGCTCGCCGTGGTCGTCGCCGTCGTGCTCGCCGTGGTCGTCGCCGTCGTGCTCGCCGATCCGCCCGAGGAGCTGTCGCCAGCGCCGTCTTCGCCACCGTCGTCACCGCCGCAGGCCGCGAGCGCGACCACCAGGACCGAAAGGCACACTGAGAATTTCGAACGTGTCATGGTCGTTGCCTCTTGTGAGATGCAGCGGTGCGCCCTGGCGCCGATGCCACGGCCGGTCCGCGAGGGCGTGTACGAGGGCCGGCGACATGCGGATCGACGGGCCCGGGCTTTTTTCTCCCGCCGCCCCGTCGCCGGCGGTGCACCGGCCGGCTCAGTCGCCCGAGGCCGAGACCGGCGCGGGGGATTGCTCGACGTCGGCGGCCAGACGCTGCGCGATGGCCTCGGTGACCGACTCGCCCGGTGGCTGCAGCCCGCCCTCGCCCGCGAGCAACAAGAGCACGCCGACCAGCAGCGTGCGCCCGTCGCTGGTGCACGCGACCAACGCACTGCTCCAGCCCTCGGTGGCCGCGTCCTCGACCGGCTGCAGCCCCAGCGACGCAGTGTCGGGCGATTGCTGCGCCTGGCCCAGTCGCGATACCGCCGCGCGCTCGAGCGCGACCGCCGGCTCGCCGCCGTGACCCGGCGCAGCGAGGGCGAGCGCCCCGCGGCGCAGCAGGTACAGCAGGCCCGCACGCGCGCCCGAGGACTCGACCAGCATCTCGAGCGCGCGCTCGGCCCTGGCATTGGCCGTGCGGCAGTCGCTCAGCGCCGAGAGCACCTCCGAGAGCGTGTCGTGCCGCGCGGTGTCAGCCCCGATCATCTCGGTGACGACGTCGTTGGCGGAGGTCTCGCGGTTGGGATCCGGCGGCGGATGCAGCACGCGATCGAGCCGCCCCACCGCGCGATGAGCACGGGGTTGCGCGGGCCGATACCAGAACTCGGTCTGCGACGCGCAGCGTGCGGCGCGGCCTGCGTTGCCGCAGCGATCGCCGACCTGCGCGCGGGCCTCCCACAACGCGCCGAGCAGCAGCGGGTTGGCGCCGGCCTCGGCGACCTCGATCGCGCGATCGAGCGCGCCGCGGCGATGTCGCTCGCTCGCCGCCGACTCGTACAGCGCCAACGCGCGCACGGCCTGGATGCGGAAGCTGCCCTGCGCGTGCTCGCCGTCGTCGGCGGCGAGCAGGCACTCGTCGGCAGCCGTGCGGTCCTCGATCGCGCCCAGGCCCAGCAGCGCCTCCGCGCGCGGTCGCGGCCCACGGCCGGATGAGCCCTCGCCCGGGGCAAAGCGCGAGCCCGGCCTCGATGGCCTTGAGCGCACCTTGTCGATCGCCGCGCAGCCGCGCGTACTCGCCCCGCGCGACGTCGAGGTGCGCGCGGTAGTGCAGCCCGGCCGCGACCTGACGCGCGAGCACCTCGATGTGCCGCTTGAGCCCCAGCGCATCGCCGGAGAACGATGCGGTCACGCACGCCGACGCGTGGTGGACCGCCTCGAGCTGCCACAGCGAGCCCAGGCGCACGAACTCGAGCTCGGCCTCGGCCCACACCCGCCGCGCTCTTCCTCGTCCTGCCGCGCCACAGGTGGTGGTGCGAGCGCAGCTGCAACGCACCGATGTTCCACAGCCAGGTCTCGAAGCCGCTCGAGCGCGGCGATCTCCGCCAACGCGTCGGGGCCACCGCCGCGCACCGCCGCGAGGCCCTGCTGGAACACTGCGCCGCCCAGCACCAGGCGCTTCTCCGCGACCGAGTACTCGCCGGGGTCGTGCAGGAACGCGGTCAGCTCCTCGAGTGCCCGCGGGTGCACGGTGTGTACGCGATCGAGGTTGAACGCCAGCAGGTTGGACACGAAGCGGCGCGGCGATGTCCTTGCGACGCATGCGGGCGAGACCGGCTCAGGCAACGCACGACGCAGCGGCGCAGCTGCTCGGTGTCGAAGGAGAATCCGGCGACGCCGGCAGCGTAGAGCACCGCACGCAGCCACATGCGCATGGCCGAGACCGGCGCAGGGCCGCGCCGCCCCGGCGGCAGCAGCCCGCGCCACAGCGTCGCGAGCGCCACGCCGACGTAGAACGCGAGGTTGAGCCCGAGCCAGCGCAACCGCCGCGATGGGATGCCGGCGTGACGCCCGAGCAGCTCGAGCGTCTCGTCGCGGTAGCGCACCGCGACGTCGCGGTCGCTGTAGAAGCCCGCGGTGCAGCATGTCGAGCAGCCGGCACCCGCGCGGCCAGGCTGCCGCCCTGCTCGCGGTAGACCTCGAGCGCGCCGCCAGCGGCATGATCGCGTCGGCGTAGAGGTACCTCGTACAGGCGCCGGCCCGCGCGCGAGCAGGCGCGCCGAGCGCAGGTCGCCGCCGCGCAGAAGGTGCCAACCGATCGCCGCCTCGCGCTCGGCCGAGACCGGCCCCTCGGCCAGCCGCGCCCGACGTGCAGCGCGAGGCGCGCGCTCGATCGGATCGATGCCGCGCAGCAACGCCCGCGCACGCCCTCGTGGCGCATGGTCCAGTGCTCGCCCGCACCGACGAGGATGTCCTCGCGCTCCAGCTCCGCCAACGCGGCGAAGACCCCGTCCCCGCTCAGCCCACTCCGCGAGCGCGACCGCGGTCGGCAGCGCGACACGGCCGCCGTGCACCGCCATCGGCGCCCGGCCGCGCGCGCGGCCGGGCTCAACGCGCACGCGAGGTCCATCGACTCGGCCAGTCCGGGCAGGCCTGATCGAAGCGCCCGGGGATGACCCACACGCCGTGCCGCGACGCGATGACCTTCGCGGTCGACCAGGTGACGGTGATCTCGTGGCAGTGCAGCGGACTGCCGCCGGCGTGGCGCTGCAGCCAGCGCGCGAGCTTGCCGAGGTTGGCGACCTCGCCGAACATCGTGCGCAGCATCTGTTCGATCTCGGCCGAGCGCAGGCCACCGGCGCAGCACGATCGTGTCGCGCACCAGCCACCGCCCGCCGTGCACCGATGGGCTCGTCGGTCCGCAGCCCGCACACCAGCAAGAGCCGCTGCTCTGCGGGCACCCAGGGCCAGCGACGCGAGCGCGGCGGCCGAGCCCTCGTCGGCGCGCTGCAGGTCGTCGATCACGATCACCAGCGGTGCGCGCTCGATCAAGCGTTCGACCCGGCGCGCCAGCGCCGACTGCAGCTCCAGTCGATCCTCGCGCAGATCGCCGCTGGGCTCGCCGCGCGACGGCACCGGCGCGCCGACGAAGGTCGCGGTGGTGTCGCCCAGCACCGCGTCGTCGTCGCCGAGCAGGCGGCCGATCACCGACTGCTCCGGCGCCGGCATCGACTCGTGGCGATTGCCCAGGCCGTCGAGCCCGAGCGCCCGCAACAGCGCGTAGGGCCCGCCGCCTTGTGCCTGCGCCCGCATGACCCGCGCGCCGGCGAGCTTGGCCTCGAGCTCGATCTCGTGCAGCAGCCGGGTCTTGCCGATGCCCGAGCGGCCCTCGACCACCACGGTGCCGCCGCTGCCGTCGAGCGCGCGCAGCAATCGCTTGCGCACGACCTCGAGCTCGTGACGGCGCCCCACCAGATCGGCGCTGCGGATGTAGCCGCGCGCGACCTCGGGCTCCTCGCTCGGCGGCAGCGCTGCGATCGCGGTGAGCCGATCGATGACGTGCGCTGCGGTCGACGGTCGCCCCAGCGGCTCGTGCGACAGCAGCGACAGCACCAGGTCATCGAGCTCGGCCGGGATGTCGGAGACGATCGACGAAGGTGGCGGCGGGCGCGTGCGGCCCTCGCGGATCAGATCGGCGAGGTTGCGCGCGCGTCGGGGGTGGCGCCCGGTCAGCAGCCAGAACGACAGCGCGCCCATGCCGTACAGGTCGGCGCGCCCATCCATGGGAAACCCGAGGATCATCTCCGGTGCGATCGAGTGCACCGTGCCGACGATCTCGGTGGTCATGCCCATGGTCGCGAGCATGCCGAAGTCCAGTAGCTTGGCCCGGCCGTCGGCGGTGCAGCGGGCGTTGCGGGGCGCGATGTCGCGGTGCAGCAGCGAGCGCGCGTGCAGGAACGCCAGCGCGGAGGCGACGTCGCGCAGCAGCGCCGCCGCGCGCGGCCACGGCACCGGCGCGAGGTCGCCGAAGTCTTCGCCCTCGAGCAGCTCCATCGTGTAAAACGGCCGCTCGCGATCGAGGCCGAAGTCGTAGGCCTCGACGATCCGGGGGTGGCGCAGCCGTGCGAGCGTGTGGAACTCGCGGCGGAATCGCAGCAGGTCCTCGCTTTGATCGAGGTCGAGGCGGAAGCGCTTGAGCGCGACGTCGCGGCCGCCGTGCTCGTCGCGGGCGCGGAAGACCTCGCCCATGCCGCCGCGGCCGAGGCTCTGCAGCAGCCGGTAGCGCCCGCCGATCAGGTCGGTGCTCGAGAGCACGCCCGCGGCGTCGCCGTCGCGCGCCCGCGGCCGCGAGCTCGCGTCGCTGATCGATCGATCCACGCGGGTCCCCTTTCATCATCGTACATCGAGCACACCAGAGCCGTCCCAAACGCGGTGTGCACCGGCCTCGTCGCAGCCAAACCCTGGCACTGCAGCCTTGGCGAGGGCGAGCGAGCACCGCTACCATGGGGATGTCGCAGCGCGGCCGGGCCGGCCGCTCGGGGCTGCGGCGAAGGTGGACCCGATGGCGGACGGCATCAACGAGCGCAGGCGAGGCACCGAGCCAGCCCTGCCGACGCGATCGAACGCGAGCGCGGCGGCATCGTCGACGCCGGCGATCCGCGCGATGGACCCCGAGCACTGCACCGCGAGCTGGCGCGGCGTGTTCTTCAACGTGTGGAACGGCGACTGCACCGAGTCCGCCGCCGATGGCATCGCGCAGACGTTCCAGGCACTGGTCGAACAGCACCCCGGCGGCATCGTCATCCTGGGCGTGAGCCGCCCCGGCGTCGCGATGGTGCCGCGGCCCGAGGTGCGCGAGAAATTGTCCGCGATGCTGCGCGGCCACAACGGCGGCCTGCGCGGCGTCGCATCGGCGATCCTGGGCGATGGCTTCGGCGCGGCGGCCAAGCGCACCGTCATGGCTTCGATCGCCATGATGGCGCGGCAGCCCGCGCCGCTGCGGATCTTCGACGCGCGTCCGCCCGCTGCGCAGTGGGCCGCGTCGCGCCTGGCCGACGGCAACGGCGGCCCCTCGGCCGAGGAGATCCTCGGCGTGCTCGCGGGCCTCGAGGCGCGCTACGACGACTACCTGCGCTCGCGCGGCCGCTCACCCGCCGCGTGAGTCCGCGTCACGCGGCCCGGCGCGCCGGCGGCTCGTTCGCCGCCGCGGGTCGGCCCACGGCGAGCGCCTCGTCGTGTTGCAGCTGACAGTCCGAGCCCGCGCGGGTGTCCCCCACGTGGATGGCGACCCAGGGGGCCGCGGCGTTGCGCAACGTCGACCGGCCCGAGCGCGACAGCGCGACGAGCGATCGTCCACAGCGAGGGCACGCGTGCATGCTGCCGACATCGCCCTGGTGCCCGCGGCTCTTGAGCCGTAGGCCCCGGTCCGCGCGCACCCACGACGTTCACGACGAAACCGCGCCGCCGCTTCGGCCGCGCGTCGCAGCGGCCGGCCGTGCTCCGTGCCCCGACCGGGCGCTTGGTTCCCGCGATGTGTTCGCACACCGCGGCCACGCGTGGTCCGGGCATCCGCGCGTGCGATAGTGCAGCCCGGGTGAGGCGGGCAGGTCGCGGGTGCGGCCGGTGCCGGTTCGCCCGTTCGCGACCGAGGAGCCCGGCCATGCTCACCGCCCTTCGCCACGCACTGCTCGGCGATCGCGGCGCTCGCTGCCTGCGCCCGCACCGACGCGCCCGCGGGCGCCGACTCGACCTCCGAGGGCACCAGCGGCGCGCCCGCCAGCACCGGCGACGGACCCGGCACCACCACCGCCGAGGCTGGCAGCAGCAGCGGCGGTGGCGGCGAGGGCAGCACGACCGGCGACGGCGACGGCGGCGACGATCGCATCCACATCACCCACGCGTTCGGCCCCATCGATCTGCCGCCGACATCCGACGACGTCTCGATGTGCACGTCGTGGACGCTCGACAACGCCAAGCCGGTGTACGTGAACGAGGTCGAGATGGCCAACCTCGGCGCGTTCCACCACAGCAACTGGTTCGTGGTGCCCGAGGACAAGTTCGAGGGCCCCGACGGCTACTGGCCCTGCGCCGATCGTGGCTTCGACGAGATCAACGCCTCCGCCCAGGGCGCGGTGGTGTTGTTCGCGCAGTCGACCCAGAGCTACACCGAGAACCAGCGGCTGGCCGAGGGCTCGGTGGTGAAGATCCCCGAGCGCTACAAGGTCGTGGCCACGCTGCACACGCTCAACGCCTCGCCCGAGCCGACCCAGACCTCGCTGTGGCTGACGCTGTACCCGATCCATCCCAAGGACGTCACCACCGTCGTCACGGCGCTGTCGATCCAGTACAAGGACCTGCACATCCCCGCGCTCAGCGAGGCCCGCTTCACCGCGAACTGCGACCTGGGCACGCCCTACTGGCTCTCGCAGGGCGAGCCGCTGGCCATGCGGCTGCACTACATCCTGCCGCACTACCACTACCTCGGGAACCACTTCGAGGTGAAGGTCCAAGGCGGCCTGCGCGACGGCGAGGTGGTCTACTCGCTCGACGGCTTCAACGGCACCGCCAACGGCCTGACCTTCGATCCGCCGCTCGATCTGCCCGGCGCGACCGGCCTGTCGGTGACGTGCGGCTACGACAACTGGCGCAGCGAGGACATCGAGTGGGGCAACGGCGGCGGCGAGATGTGCGTGATGCTGGCGCTCATCGACTCCAACGCGACCATGGGCGCGAGCGTCGATCTGGGCAACCACCTCGTCGACGTGCAAGACGGCGTGCAGATGTACGAGGGCGTCTGCCTCGGCATCGCGCTCGACAAGAACCCCGATCAGAGCATGCCCGACATGACCGAGGTGCTCGCGCCGCTGTACCTGCCGCCGGTCGATCCCGACGACCAGGGTGTGCCGCCGGTGCCGGCGTGCCAGGACAGCAACCCCGCGGTGCAGCCCGCGGGTGAAGCGACGCTGTCGCGCGTGCGCGACAACGTGCTGGTGCCCTACTGCACCTACTCGTCGTGCCACGGTGTGTCCGGCGCCGCCGACCTCGACCTGTCTGCGACCGATCTGCACGGCGAGCTCATGGATCACGAGGTCGTGGCCGATGTATCGCTGCCGCTGGTCGAGCCCGGCGATCCCGAGGGCAGCCACCTGTACCAGCGGCTCGCGCGCTGCGAGGCCGTCGACGACGCCGGCCATCCGCTGTCGCACATGCCGTACAACGCGCCGTTCCTGCTCGACGACGAGCTGGTCGCGCTCGTGCGCACGTGGATCGAAGACGGCGCGCAGGACAACTAGAAAGGACGCGCCGCGGCTCTGCCGGCGCGGGAAGAGGCAGCGGAGTTCCTCCTGGCGGACTGGGTCCGCGTCAGCAGCCCAGGCCCAGCAGCTCGTCGAGGCTCTCGCGCTCCTGCATGCAGCGCCAGCCGCCGGGGCACTGCTCGCCGTCGCTGCAGTCCCACACGCACTGGCCGTCGACGCAGTCGGTGAACGCGTCGGCGTCGTAGGCGTCGGCCGGCACGCACTCGTCGGCGCTCTCGCACGCCGAGGGTCCGCTCAGCTCGCAGCTGCGCTCGATCTTGACGCAGATCGATCGGCCCGACTCCCGCGTGCACGCGACGCCGGTCGCACCGACGAGCCCTGCGACGAACCCGATGATCACGCTCCACCCGCCTGTTGGTCCCGTCATGGCTCAGGCCTGTTCGGCCCGGGTCACGAACCGGGCCGGATGCGACATTGGCCGAATCGGTGCGCGGGGTCACCGTTCGACCAGCTTGCGCGCTCGGACACGGTGATCGAAGCCCGATCCGCCGCGGCGCCCCATGAGCGGGACGATCGCGGCGCCCGCGATCGATTCGCGCCGCGGCCGCGTCGGGGTACACTGCGGAAGGTGGCGCAGGATGTCGCACTGATCGAGGTCTCCAAGGGCTTCGTGCGCGTGAAGATGCTCCGACGCATCGCCGACGTCGCCGAGGCCGAGACGCTGCAACGACAGATCGCCTCGACCGCCGGCACCGCCGACGTGTCGTCGGTGCTGTTCGACTACCGCGGTGTCGTCGGCCACGACGAGTCGGTGCGCAACTCGATGTGGAGTGGGCCAGCGCCTGCGGTGACAGTTCCGACGGCGCTCTTGGTCGACAGCGAGCTGTCGTACGTGCGCATGAACATGACCGCGGTGTCCAAGCGCGTCCTGATTCGGGCCTTCCTCAGCGAGCACGAGGCGTTGGCGTGGCTGGCCGATCCGGCGAGCCGCAGGCCCACCCGCGAGGTCAAGCCGATCTGAGCCCTCAGCGCAGATCGCCGATGGGACAACCGACGGCCGGCTCGCTGGCCGAAGGCGGCGCGGCGCCGGCGAGCACCGCCGTCAACGCCGCCTCGAGATCGCGGACCCGCGGCTGCGGTCGCGCGCGCCCGAACTCCGGAACTTGTCGTCGATGCGCCCGTGATAGGCGAGCACGCGGGCGCCCGCGGCGTCGCGCGACCACAGCGCGACCTCGGGCGTCACGCGGGCCTGGGCCGCGCGCACGAGCACGTGCTCCGGGTCGCGCAGCGCCGGCCACGGCAGCGCGAATTCCTGCTGGTGCGCCTCGATCGCCGCGACCGTGACGTCGGGATCGGATAGACCACGAACGCGCGCACGCGATCGCGTGGCAACGTTGCGTCGATGCGCGCTGGAGTCAGCGCGTAGCGGTTGGAGATGGGGCAGTCGGCGTCACGAAATCAGGCAACATCAGCTCCGCCGCGTCGTCGAGCGGCAGCGCCGGACGCCCCTGCAGGTCGAACGCAGTCGGGCTCGCCGCAGGCACCGCCGCCGGGGACTCGGCGGTGCACGCGAACGCGCCGCAGACCAGCGCGGCCGCGATCAACCGGGCGGCGGCAGGGCCTGCTGGCACGAGCCGATCTCGAGGATGGTGTAGATGAGCACGAGCTCCTGCGGCGAGAGCCCGACGTAGTCGTAGAACTCGGCCGCGTGGTAGCTGGTGAACTGGATCTTGCCGCAGCCGAACTGGCCCGTGACCGTCAGCGGGTGCACCGCCGCCGGCGCGCCGCCGGGGCCCTCGAGCCAGACCTTGTGGCTGACGTCGACCTGGCCGCCCATGCCGTCGTCGACCATGACCGGCAGCACCTGGTCGATGCCCGACCAGTTGTCCTCGGTCATGAGCATCGGCAGCTGGTTGACCGCGGGGTGGACCTCGTCGTTGAGCGGGTTGATGTCCTTGAACGCGTCGGGCAGCGCATCGAGCCAGTCGAGCAGGCCCTGGTCGAGCACGGTCGCGAGCGAGTCGTAGCTGCCGTTGTCCGCGCTGCCGACGCTGCCGTTCCAGCTGTTGAGGTCCTGGTACTCGGGGAAGACCATCTGCAGCCACTCGTTGGACCAGTCGGCGACGTACCAACGACCGCCGGCGGCGACCCAGTCGCGGATGTTCTGCACGACCTGGGGATCGCTGAGCGCGTCGGTGTAGTCGTCGTAGCTGCAGGGGATGAAGATGATGTGGTACTCGGCCAGGCGCACCGGATCGGCGACCAGCTCTGCAAAGGTGCCCTGGGACTGGAAGCCCTCGGTCGTGGGATCGCGACCGTTGTCCCACAGGTCGAACTGCTCGGTGTCGGGCACCAGGCGCTCCTCGAACGCCGCGATCGCGGTGTCGCCGAGGCCGAACTTGCCCAGCGCGTCCTCGAGGCGATCGTAGCTGGCGTCGCCGATGGCGATGAGCGGGATGTACAGCCCGTTGTCGGGGTCGTTGTGATCCGGCAACGTCGTGAGCAGCGGCTGCAGCTCGACGTCCTGCGGGCCCACGATGATGGGCGAGATCCGCATGAACTGGCCCTTTTGCACGACCAGGAACTTGTTGTCGCCGGAGTTGGTCGGCAGATCGAAGGAGCCGTCCGCCAGGCTCAGGGTGTAGTCGATACCCGGCGCGAGTTCTTCACACTCGGCGCAGTAGACACCTTGCGGGATGCCGGCCGGCTCGACGTCGGTGATGTAGACCAGCGCGCCGCTCACCGGGATCTCGCCGTCGGGCCCGTAGACCACGCCGTGGATCGAGGCGTCGTGGCTCTCGCCCGTCTCGGCGCCTCCGAGATCGAACTTGGGTCCGTCGCCGCCGGAGCTGCTGTCGACGCTGGTGGTCATCGACCCGCTCGTCCCACCGGGACCGCTCGCGCCCGTGGGATCGGTGTCGCCTTCGGTTGCGTCGGCGCTCGCGCTGCCGCTCGCGCTCGCGCTGCCCTGCGACGCGCTGCCGGTGTCCCCGTTGGTCGCACTGCTCGCGCCCGGCTCGGATCCGCCGCAGGCGAGCAGCAGCGCCCCGGCCGCACGCAGCGCCCACGCGGCCGCTGGGGCCACCCCTGTCGTCGTTGGAACCCGCTTCATGTGCTCTCCCGTTGCCCCCGCCGGCAACAGTGGCACGAAACCGCGGTCGCGAGAACGTCGCGGCTGCGGCAGCTACAGCGTCCCGACGCGCCGGTGTCTGCGCCCGCGGCTGCGGCCATGACCCGAGCGCACCCAACGCCGCGGCCGCCGCAGCGACGCACGCGGTTGCCGACGCGCCGGCGCTCACATGCTTGACCCCGATGGGTGCATCTGAAACGCTACGATCCCAATGGTTAGATTGTCCTTGCATCGCCACGTACCCTGGCTGCTGGAAGCAGGACTGATCGCGAGCGGGGTCGTCGCTGGCACGATGAGCGGCTGCGGTCGCTCGCTGCTGGGCGAGGAGGACACCGACGGCACCGACGGCAGCACCAGCCAGGGCGGATCCGACCCGAGCGGCTCGCCGACGTCGATGACCGATCCCACGAGCCCGACCGACCCCAGCTCGGTCACGCTCACGACCAACCCGACCGATCCGACCGATCCCACCGGTCCGTTCCCGATGCCGGGTCCGCCGCAGCTGATCGATGCGCGCGTGCTCGACGCGTCGGTGGTCGAGCTGTTCTTCAGCGAGCCCATCGCGCCGATCGGTTCGATCGACCCGAAGAAGTTCCGGCTGTCGGCCGCGTTCGACAACGCCTACTACGCCTACGGCACCTGGTACTCGGATCTGGGGCGCTGGAACGGCAACGAGGTGTGCCACGAGTACTGCTACGGCGACGAGTGCTACGAGTGGTGCTACACGCCGCCGGGGCCCAACGTGCAGGTCATCGCGGTGACCAACAGCAGCTACGCCGACCGCGTGCTGCTGACGCTCGACCAGCCCATCACCGCCAACGTGTGCCGCCAGCTCGAACAGCGGCTCGACAACGGCGCCGACGTGGCGGCGATCTTCCTGCACTACTCGAACAACGGTCAGGGCATCGTCGACACCGACGGTGAGTCGCTCGACGCGATCGCGGAGCACTGGGTGCTGCTGACCAACCAGTACTACTCCTACCAGCAGGGCGCGTTCCCGTTCATGACGCCGTTCGTGCCCATCCCGTGCCCGTTCTGACGCGCCACGTCGGGCTTTGGTAGAGTCGTGCGCGCATGATCATCGTCACCGGTACCAAGCGCTCGGGCACCTCGATGTGGATGCAGATCCTCATCGCAGCGGGCTTCGAGCCCTTCGGCGAGGCGTTTCCCAAGGTCTGGGAGAACACCATCAAGGACGCCAACCCCGACGGTTTCTACGAGTCGATCCTGCGTCGCGGCATCTACTGGGCCACCAACCCGCACCCGCGGACCGGCGACTACTTCTTCCCCGAGCAGGTCGAGAACCACGTCGTCAAGGTCTTCATCCCCGGGCTGGTGCGGACCGATCGCGCGTTCATCGGTCACGTGGTCGCGACCATGCGACCGTGGCGCGA
Source organism: Nannocystaceae bacterium (assembly GCA_046351635.1). Taxonomy (GTDB): domain Bacteria; phylum Myxococcota_A; class Polyangia; order Nannocystales; family Nannocystaceae; genus Xiheibacterium. The sequence goes on from JAXLYC010000024.1 coordinate 44,795, forward strand.
GTACGAGTCCTCGCTCAAGCGGCTCTACGACATGGAAGACAGCAAGCGCGCCGAGGCCGGCCACGGCACACCGCCGCCGCGGATGCCGGCGGTGCTCGAGTGGTGGCACGAGAACTTCTCGCTCGTGCGCGACATCGTGACCCGGCGCCACCGCGTGCACGTGCAGTCCTACGACGGCCTGCTGCGCGACCCCAGCAAGGTCATCCACGAGACCATCGCGTGGCTGGGCCGCGGCGACGCCGAGGCCGCGCTCGCAGCGGTCAAGCCCGGCAACCGCACGCAGAAGCAGCCCGAGTCGAGCTCGATCGAGCCGCAGTACGCCGAGGTCTTCGACGAGCTGTACAAGGTCGTCGACGAACGCACGCCGATCACGCCGGCGTTCATCGCCAAGCTCAACGCGACCAACGTCGAGCTCGCGCCGCGCATGGCCGCGGCACAGAAGGAGATCGCCGCCGAGAACCGTCGGCGGCGACGCGAGGGCCGGCCCGGCGGCGAACCCGAGGAAGACGTCGACGCACAGCCGTCGTGGTGACACCGCCGTGAGCGAGCAGCACGACCGCTGGCCGGCGTGGTGGGGGCGCAAGGTCGCGCGCCTGCCCGATCGCGGCATCGCCCTGATCGCGACGGATCTGCAGGGCAACCTCGAGGACTTCCTCGCGCTGGCGCGGATCCATCGCCGCGAGCGCGAGGCCGGGCGAGACGCGGTGCTGGTGCTGTGCGGCGACCTGGTCCACGGCCCGCCGCCCGCGCTCACGCGAGAGCTGTGGCCCGAGCACTTGGGCAGCTTCTACGTCGATCGCTCGGCCGAGCTCGTGCGCCACGTGATGGGCTACGTCCACGACCACGACACCGTCGCGCTGCTGGGCAACCACGAGCACGCCCACGTCGGCGGCCCGGTCGTGAGCAAGTTCCACCCCGACGAGGGCGCGGTGCTCGAGGCCAACCTCGAGCAGGACGTGCCAAGGGTGCGGCGCTTCTTCGCCGGGCTGCCGCTGCTGGCGGTCGCGCCGTGCGGCCTGGTCTGCACCCACGGCGCGCCGCGGGCGAGCGAGCCCGACCTCGACGCGTTCGAGCGCCTCGACTACGACGGCTACCGCAACGTGCCGCCGTGGAAGATGATCGACTCGGGCACCCTGGGCGCACTGTTGTGGGCCCGCGGCGCAACCGACGAGCACGCGCGCGCGCTGCTGCAAGCGTGCCATGGCGAGCCGCGCGGCGTGGTCGCGTACGGCCACGACATCGTGCGCGAGGGCTTCGACTGCACCGGCGCGCACCAGATCTGCGTGTCGACCTCATTCGGCTGCGACGATCCGCGCAAGACCTACCTGCGGCTCGAGCTCGATCGCCGCTACGACGACGTGCACGCGCTGCGACCCGGCCACGAGATCCTGCCGCTGTACCCCGGTGGCACGTGATCGCGGATGTGGGTCTCGACGTGGTCGGGCTGCCGCGCTTCGCGGCCCTGCTCGCGCGCAGCCCGGAGTTCGCCACGCGCTACTTCACCGCGGCCGAGCAGTCGCGTTGCCGCGCGCAGCCGCGTCCTGCGGAGGCGTTCGCGACGGTGTTCGCGGTCAAGGAGGCGCTGCTCAAGGCCCTGGGCCTGGGCGTGCTCGACGGCGTCGCGCTCGACGACATCGACGTGGTGCTGGGCCGCGGTGACGCGCGCATCCAGCTGCGCGGCGGCGCGGCCGCGCGCCTGGGGCCCTGCACCGCGCTGGCGTCGTGGTGCCGCGACGGCAGCCGCGCGTGGGCGGTCGTGGTGCTCGCGGGGTAGAGTGGACCCGACGTGCTCGATCGCGCGGCCCGCATCGCGACCGTGGTGCTGACGGTGGCGTACCCGCTGCTGGTGTGGCAGGGGCTCTCGCGCGCCGCGGTGCGCTCGACCGCGGTGACGCTGGTGGTGGTCGGCGGCGCGCTGCTGCTGCTGCGACTGCGCGGCAGCGGCTGGACCCGCGTCGGCGATCTCGCGCGGCCGCTTCTGCCCACCCTGGTGGCCGCGACCGCGACCGGCCTCACCGGCGATGCTGCGCTGCTGCTGTGGGCGCCGGTGGTGGTGAACATCGGCCTGGTCGCGGGCTTCGCCGCGACGCTGCGGCCCGGTCGCGTGCCGATGATCGAGCGCTTCGCACGGCTGCAGCACCCGCAGCTGTCACCGCGGGCGCAGACGTGGTGCCGCGGCGTGACGCGGGTGTGGGTCGGCTTCTTCGTCGCCAACACCGTCGCCTCGGCGGTGTTGGCCGTGGCCGCACCGTTGTCGTGGTGGACCGCGTACTGCGGCGGCATCGTCTACGGTCTCATCGGGCTGCTGCTGATCGGCGAGCGGGTGCTGCGACCGCGCCACGACGACGGGGTCGCGCCGTGAGTTGGGCCGACCCCGGCTTCGCGTTGCTGCAGCCCGACGGCACACCGCTGCCGTTGGCGCAGCTGCAGGCGCGCGCGCAGTCGCTGGCCTGGTCGCCCGCGTACAGCGCTGCGAGGGTGCTCTGCGGCACGCGCGAGCACCTGATCGTCGCATTGTTGGCGGCGTGGGCCCACGAGGCGATCGCGATCCTGCCGCCGAACCTGCGGCCGGGTGCGACTGGTGGAGCCTGGCGACGCGCACACCGTCGTGCTGCACGACGGCGCGCTCGCGCACGGCATCGACGTGCGAAACCCTGGTCGCGGGCACCGAGGCCACGCGATCGCCGGCAGATCCGCGGGTGCGGCTGTCGACCTCGGGCACCACCGGCGCGCTGGTGGCGATCGACAAGGCGCTTCCGGCAGTTGCTGCGCGAGGCCGCAGTGCTGGTGCAGACCCTGGGCCTGGGTCGCGGCAGCCGCGTGCTGTGCACGGTGCCGTCGCACCACATCTACGGCCTGCTGCTGGGCGTGATCGCGCCGGCCTGCGCAGGCGCGACGGTGCACGGCGGCACGCCGCTTCAGCCCGAGGCCATCCTCGCCGCGCTGCAGCAACACCAGCTCGACGTGCTCGTGACCACGCCGGCGCAGCTGCGGGCGTGCAGCGTGCTGCCGCGAGGCGCGTTCGCGGTGCTGCGATGCATTGTCAGCTCCGGCGCACCGCTGACCGAACCGGTCGCGACGATGGTGCGCGAGCACCTGGGCGCGAGCGTGACCGAGCTGCTGGGCTCGAGCGAGACCGGCGGGCTCGCGTGGCGCGTGCACGATCGCGTGGCGCCACCGCTGCAGCCGCTGCCCGGTGTCGCGATCGACATCGACGACGACGGTCGCCTGTGGGTCGACGCGCCGTGGCTGCCGGCGGACGCGGCCAGGCCCATGCCGACGCAGGATCGGGTCGAGCGCGTCGCCGGCGGCTTCATGCACCGCGGCCGCATCGACGACGTGGTCAAGATCGCGGGCATCCGCGTCGCCCTGGGCGAGGTCGTCGCGCGCGTGCTGGCGATCCCTGGCGTGCGCGATGCCCATGCCCTGCGCGTGGCGGCCCACGACGGCCGCGGCGACGCCATCGCGCTGGTGGTCGCGACCGAGCTCGACGCGGCCGCGATCCGGGCCGTGCTCGCGCCCCACTTCGACCCGGTGGTGGTGCCGCGGCGGATCGCGTGCGTGCCCGAGCTGCCGCGCGAGGGCACCGGCAAGCTCGATCGCCACAGCGCGCTCGCGCTCTTGGGCGCCGAGGCTCCGGGCCTGGTGCCGCAGCTGCTGCACGCCGACGCCGACGGTGCACGCGCGCGGGCCACGGTCGACGCGGCGCTGCCGTGCTTCGCCGGCCACTTCCCCGACCGCCCGGTGTTGCCGGGCGTGATGGTGCTCGAGCTCGTGCTCGCGACGGTCTCGCGCGCCTGGCCCGAGCTGGGCGCGCTGCGAACGGCGCCACGGGTGAAGTTCACCCGCACGATCGCGCCCGGTGACGCGGTCGCGGTGGTGCTGCGGCGCAGCGGCGCGCGCATCGACTTCACGGTCGAGCGCGACGGCGAAGTCTGCGCGACCGGGACGCTCGGGTGCGACGCTTCGCCCGAGCCCCGGGCCGCCGCGGTGGAGTAGACTGCCGCCGACGATGGAGCTCGACGTCGCGATCGTCGGTGGTGGCCTCGCCGGTGCTGCGCTCGCGCGCCAGCTGCGACGCGAGCTGCCGCAGCTGTCGATCGGGCTGTTCGAGCGCGACGGGGACGGCGGCTGGAAGGTCGGCGAGTCCACCGTCGAGATCGCGACCAGCTACTTCACGCGGCGGCTGGGCCTGGCCAACTACCTCTACCAGGAGCACCTGCCTCAAGAACGGGCTGCGCTTTCTTCGACACACCCACGCGCGACACGCCGCTCGAGCGCATGGGCGAGATCGGCACCGACGGGCTACCGGTGCACCCGTCGTTCCAGGTCGATCGACAACGCCTCGATGCCGACCTGCGGCGCATGAACGTGGACGCCGGCGTCGACGTGCGCGAGGGCGTGACCGTGGCCGAGCTGCGCCCCGGCAGCGGTGGCGCGCGCCACCGCTTCACCGTGCGCGACGGCGAACGCGAGCTGGCGGTGCAGGCACGCTGGCTGGTCGATGCCTCGGGCCGTGCACGCCTGCTCGCGCGCGCGATGGGCGAGTCGCGGCAGGAGACCGGCCACGGCCTGGCCGCGGCCTGGGGCCGCTTCCGCGGCGTGGTCGACATGGACGATCGTGGGCCGGCGTGGTGGCGCGCGCGCGTGCGCCACACCAGCCGATTCCTCTCGACCAACCATTTCATGTACCCCGGCTACTGGATCTGGTTCATCCCGATCTCGCGCGGAGTCATGAGCGTGGGCGTGGTCTGCGATCGCGCGCTGTTCCAGGACGCGTGGCGCACGACCGACGGCCTGGTCGCGTTCGTGCGCGAGCACCGGGCCGCGCGCGAGCTGCTGGGCGAGGCCGAGCCGCTCGACGCCATGGGCTACGCCAAGGTGCCCTACGGCGGCGGAGCGTTCTTCGGCACCGATCGTTGGGCCCGGGTCGGCGAGGCCAACGCCTTCAGCGATCCACTCTACAGTCCCGGCTCCGACTTCATCGCGATCGAGAACGACTTCACCACCGCGCTCATCGCCGCGGAGGTCGGGGGCGCCAGCGCCTCGCAGCTGGCCGAGGACTGCGCCGCGTTCGATGCGTTCGTGCGCTTCCGATTCGACTGCACCCTGGCGCTGTACCGCAACCTCTACTGCACGCTCGGCAGCTACCGGCTGTTCTCGCTCAAGTGGGACTTCGACATCCACAACTACTACAACCTGTGGTTCGACGCGTACGCGCAGGATCGCCACCTCGATCGCGGATGGCTGCGCGAGCAGCTGGCGCTGCGCGAGCCCATCCTCGTGCAGATGAACAACGTCTCGCGGCTGTTCCAGCAGGCCGCGGCCGAGCTGCAGCGTCGCGGTGACTACTTCACCGGCAACCTCGAGGTGTACTCGCAGCCGCTGCGGGCGCTCGACTTCGTGGGCGAGATCGGCCGGCAGCGGCCGCGCAAGCAGGTGCTGCGTGCGGTCTCGGCGATCAGCAACCGCACCCGCGCGGCCGTGATCGCGCTGCTCGACGGCCGCACCGAGATCGCACCGCTGCCGCTGGGTGCGTTCATGCTCGAGCGCGACCTGAGGAAGGACTGACGCGATGCTGCTCGAGAGTCCCCCCGAAGGCGCCGCGGTGACGCCCAACCGCGTCGGCGTCGAGCAGGTCGCGGAGTCCGACGCGTGCCTGCGCGTGACCGACCCCGGCACCGACGACACCGTCGGTTGGGTGCCCTATCACGGCGAGGCCGTCGCGCGCGAAGCCGTCGACGCCGCCGCCGGTGCGTTGCCGGCCTGGCGCGCGCGACCGCCGGGCGAACGCGCGGACTGTCTGCGGCGCTTCGCAGCGCTGATGCTCGAGCAGCAGCGCGTGCTCGCGCGGCAGCTGACGCGCGAGCAGGGCAAGCCCCTGGTCGAAGCCATGGGCGAGATCGCCTACGCCGCGTCGTTCCTCGAGTGGTCGGCCGAGGAGGGCCGTCGCCTCGCCGGCGAGTGGTACCACGCGCACCACGCCGACAAGCGCATCTTGGTGCTGCGTCAGCCGCTGGGGGTCGTGGCCGCGATCACGCCGTGGAACTTCCCCGCCGCCATGGTCACGCGCAAGCTCGGCCCTGCGCTCGCGGTCGGTTGCACCGTCGTGCTCAAGCCCGCCGAGCAGGCCCCGCTCACCGCGTTGGCGCTGGGCGAGCTCGCGCTGGCGGCCGGGATCCCGCCGGGCGTGTTCAACGTCGTGACCGGCGACGCCGACGTCATCGGTCGCGCGTGGCTCGGTGACGCGCGCGTGCGCAAGCTGAGCTTCACCGGCTCGACCGAGATCGGGCGGCTGCTGGTGACGCGCGCGGCCACGCAGCTGACGCGGCTGTCGCTCGAGCTCGGTGGCCACGCGCCGCTGCTGGTGTTCGCCGACGCGGATCTCGACGCGGCCGTGCGCGGCGCGATCGCGGCGAAGTTTCGCAACGCCGGCCAGACCTGCATCTGCCCCACCCGCGCCTACGTCCACGCCGCGGTCGCCGACCGCTTCGTCGCGCAGCTGCGCGAGCAGGTCGCAGGTCTGTTCCTCGGCCACGGCCTCGACGACGGCGCGCAGGTCGGGCCGCTGGTCGACGACGACGCGGTCGCGAAGGTGCAAGCCCACCTCGACGACGCGCGCGACCGCGGCGCGACGGTGCACTGCGGCGGCCACATCGTGCAGCCGCGCGCCAACCTCACGCGCCGCTTCTGCGAGCCCACCGTGCTCACCGGCCTGGACGCGAGCATGGCCATCGCGCGCGAGGAGACCTTCGGCCCCGTGCTCGCGGTGCAGACCTTCGAGCACGACGACCACGCCATCGCGCTGGCGAACGACACACCCTGGGGCCTCGCCGCCTACGCGTACACCCGCGACCTGTCGCGCGCGCTGCGGGTCGCGGAGTCGCTCGAGTTCGGCATCGTCGGCCTCAACGACACCGCGGTCTCCAACGCGCAGGCACCCTTCGGCGGGCTCAAGCACTCGGGCTGGGGCCGCGAGGGCGGCAAGTGGGGCGTCGAGGACTACGTCGACGTCAAGTACGTCTCGATCGGCTGATCGCGGCGGGCCGGCGCTACGAAGGATTGCGTAGCGCGACGTCGTCGGCCACGAACGATCGCCGCGCGCACGCGACCTCGCCCACGGGGGTGATGCATGACGCAGGGACGACCGAGCCGGCACGTGTGGCTGGCGTGGGTGCTTTCGGCCGGCGGCTGCAGCGGCGTCGAGGCAGCGCGCGACGACGGTGACGGCGGACAGGGCATCGAGAGCCTGTCGAGCGACGGCAGCGGCGGCGTCGCGACCGGCGGCGGCGGGGCCACCGGCGACGGTAGCGACGGCAGCGACGGCGACGGCGGCGGCCAAGGTGGCGGCGGCTTCGACACCGGCGCGCAGCCGTGCAGCGACGACACCATGTGCCCCGTGGGCACGCACTGCGGCACCGCGAGCGGGCAGTGTGTCGGCGAGGGCGCGTGCGTGCTCGACGACGACTGCCCCGCGGGTTTCTCGTGCGACCAGGGCACCTGCGCCATCGGGGACGACTGCGGCGGCTTCGAGTTCACGCTCACCGCGGTGCCGCCCAACCTGCTGGTGTTGCTCGATCGCTCCGGCAGCATGGATGCGCAGGTCGACGGCACCGACGACAACCGCTGGGAGGTGGCCAAGGACGCGGTCGCGAGCGTGACGACGTCGTTCGACGCATCGATCCGCTTCGGCCTCGCGACCTACTCGTCGTGCCAGCCCGGCGGTTGCTCGCCCGGCAACATCGTCGTGGGCATCGGCGACGGCCAGGCCGCCGCGATCAACGGCTTCCTCGACGGCACCGTCGGCGTGGGCTCGGGCGACGGACAGGGCGTGGCCGACGACGGCCGCATCGAGTACCTGTGCGACTCGGGCGAGCCCGAGACCAGCACCGGCGCGTCGCTGATGGCGTTGTTGGGCGAGCCCAGCCTCGCCGACGCCAGCCGCCCCAACGCGATCATGCTGGTCACCGACGGCGCCGAGAGCAGCGCGTGCGTGTTCGACGATCACGACGGCCCCACCGGCGCCGCGGCGCTGCTGGCCCAGAACCCGCCGGTGTCGGTCTACGCCGTCGGCTTCGGCGACTCCGACAGCGACGAGCTCGACGCCATCGCACAGGCCGGCGGCACCGTCATGGGCTACTTCGCCGAGGACCCCGACGCGCTCGCGATGGCGCTCGACGCCATCGCGTCGAGCGTCGCCAGCTGCACCTTCGCGCTCGACCAGGTGCCACCGGACGCGGGCATGATCTACGTCTTCTTCGACCTCGATCCCGCCGGCGTGCCCGCCGACGCGACCGACGGCTGGACGTACGATCCAGCGACGAACACGATCACCTTCCACGGCGCGTCGTGCCAGGCGCTGAAGGACGGCAGCGTCGCCGCGGTCGACATCGTCTACGGCTGCGACGCACCTCCGGCGGGATAGGCGGTCGGGCGGGCGGCGGTGAGGTGACCGATGCGCGGGCGAGCGCGGGCAGCTCGCGCGCGCTCACCCGCCCGGCTGCTGTCCGTCGCCGGCATCGCCCGATCGCCCCGCTACCCTACGCGCCGCAACCACAGCCGCACGCGCCCGTGATCCCCGAACCCCGCGCGCCGGCAGATCGGCGCCGAGGTCTCCTCGTTCGCCTGGATCACCGCCGCGCCCTGCCCCGCCCGGTGCGCCTGCTGCAAGCGGTGCCGCAGCAGCGCGCGGTACAACCCGCGTCCGCGCGCGTGCGGCAGGGTCGCGGCGCCGCCCACCCGCGGGATGCCGTCGGCGCCGTGGGTGGCCTGCGCGCAAGGATCGGCGCGTCGCCGTTCGTCTCGCAGCTCGCGCACCAGCCACACCAGCAGCTCGGGCGAGGCGAACGTCCAGCTGCAGCCACAGCGCTTCGTCGGGGTCCTGGCCGAACATGGTCGCGCCGATGGTCGCGAGCGCCTCGGCATCGCGCGCGTCGGCGCGGCGGATCGCCACCTGCGGCGCCGGGATCGGCGTGTCGAGCCGCGTGATCGCCAGGCCCGCGCTCTCGCGCGCCATCGTGTAGCCCGCGGCCGCCAGCGCCGGCTCGAGCTGCGCCGGCGTGCTCGCGGCGCCGACGTTCCAGCTCGACGGGCGCGCGCCGAAGTGCGCGCACACGGCCGCGACCGTGGCGTCCACGTCGCGCGGCTGCAGCCGCGCGCCCGCGGCCTGGTTGGCGCGGTGACTCGCGAGCGAGGAGTCGCGCACGGTCACGCCGGCGATCGGCACCAGCCAGGTCATTCCTGCGACCGGTGGCAACACCAGCGAACCCAGCTCGATCGCGTCGTCGATCGCGCCCGGCGCGATCACGGCGCCCAACGCAGCTCCGCCGCAGGCTCTGCCGCGACCAGCTCGACGCGCACGGTGACGCGATCCTGCAGCTTGAGCGCCCCGCCCAGCGCACGGTACGGCGCGATGCCCCAGCGCGACGGCACCAGCTCGAGCTCGGCGACCAGCAACCCCTGCTCGCGCCGCACGAGCGTGCGGGGCAGCGGCAGCGTGCGCCCGTGCAGGTTCAGTCGGCCCTCGATCGCCGCGCTGCCGTGCGGATCGGTCACGGTCGCCTCGAGCTCGGCCTCGCGGAAGCGCCCGGTCTCGAGCACCTCGTCGGCGATGGTGCGCTCGATCTTGCCGAGGTCCGACTGCGACAACACGCCCAGGGCGATGCGCCCCGATTGCATGGCGCCCTCGACCCGCAGGCTGCCCAGCTCGAATCGGCCGCGCAGCGCGGTGCCGCCGAGTGTGAGCTCGAAGCGCTCGCATCGCAGCCGCAGGTCGTGGGCGAAGCGCGACAGCAGCCCTTCCTTGTAGGTGAAGATGGCGACGCGGTTGCGGGGATCGTTCATGACGCGCTCGACCAGGGTGTGGGCGGGAGCTCGTGTCGCGTGGCGCTCAGCACCGCGCTCTGGAAGCGGTTGTCGTCACGCCACACGTCGCCGGCGAGCAACGATACCAGGCCCGCGCGCATGCGCTGATCCGGCGCCGACGCGAGCAGCAGGTTGTCGATCAGCCGGCCGTTGTAGAAGCGGTGCGCGATGGTGTGGAAGCTCCGGTACGCGACCGCGGTCGCCTCCGACAGCGGCGCCATCAAATCCGGGTCCGCGAGCGCCTGCGGATCGTGCAGCACGGGCAGCAACGTTTGCGCGGCGCGCTCGGCCGACATCAACGCGATCGCGACGCCCGACGAGAACACCGGGTCGAGGAAGCCCGCGGCATCGCCGATCGCGACGTAGCGCGGGCCGCGGGCCGCGAGGTTGGCGTAGCTGTACTCGCCCACGTGGCGCACGCCCGTGACCGACGCGCCCTGGGTCAGCCGCGTCAGCATCGGCGATGCCGCCAGCGTCGCGTGCAGCTCGTCGTCGGGCAGCCGCTGCCGCCGTGAGACCACGCCGACCGACAGCCGCCGGTCGAACAGCGGGATGAGCCAGATCCAGCCGTCGTCGATGCGCAGCACCCGGACCTCGCCGCGCTCGAGCAGCTCGGCCCACGCGGCGTCGCCGAGCTCCGCGTAGTGCAGGAAGCTCGCGACGCGGCCCAGGCCCGCGATCGAACGCAGCTCGCGGCCGCCGCGGGAGCTCACGCCGCGTCGACCGCTGGCGTCGACGAGGTAGCGCGCGCGCAAGCTCGTGGCCGCGCCGCGCTCGGGCGCCGGTCGCGAGGCCCCGCGCAGGCACTCGTCGGGCCCCGGGCCCGCGGGCGTGGGCGCGAGCGTGAGCGTGACGCCGCCGTCGTCGATGTGGTGATCGAGCACGCTCGTGCCTTCGTGCACGGCCGCACCGGCGCGCCGCGCCGCGTCGAGCAGCGCGCGATCGAACACCGCGCGATCGACCTGGTACGCGAACTCGGGCAGGCCCGGCAGCGCTTCATCGAAGCCGAAGTAGTTGTGCTCGCCGGTGCGCTCGTCGAAGAACGCGGCGCCACGCTTGAGCACGTGCTCGCCACCATCGAGTGCGACGCCCATGCGCTGCAGCGGCGGCAGGCACGAGGGCAACAGCGACTCGCCGATGTGGAACCGGGGAAAGCGCTCGCGCTCGACCACCACCACGCGCACGCTTGCGCGGGCCAGGCACGCGGCCATGCACGCGCCCGCGGGCCCGCCGCCCACGACCGCGACGTCGTACTGCTCCGGCGCGCTCATGGGACCTTGCGGAAGACCAGCGAGGTGTTGATGCCGCCGAACGCGAAGTTGTTGTTCATCACATGGGTCGGCGACGCCGGCCGCGGCGCGCGGACGTAGTCGAGCGCGGCGCAGCGCGGGTCGAGCTCGTCGAGGTTGCGCGTGGGTGGCAGGAAGCCCTCGCGCATGGCGAGGATCGCGATGATCGACTCGATCGCACCGCACGCGCCCAGGGTGTGGCCGGTGAAGCCCTTGGTGGACGAGATCGGCACGGTGGGGCCGAGCACCTGCGCGGTCGCGTGGGTCTCGGCGATGTCACCCAGCTCGGTCGCGGTGCCGTGACCGTTGACGTACTCGATCGCCGAGGCCGGCAGGCCCGCGTCCGCGAGCGCGCGCACCATCGCGCCGGCCATGCCGTCGACCGACGGCGAGGTCGCGTGCATGCCGTCGCAGTTGGTGCCGAAACCGACGATCTCGGCCAGGATCGGCGCGCCGCGGCGCAGCGCGTGCTCGAGCTCCTCGAGCACCAGGGTCCCGGCGCCTTCGCCCACGACCATGCCGTCGCGCGCGGCGTCGTAGGGCCGCGGGCTGCGGTCGGGCTCGTCGTTGTACTTGGTCGAGGTCGCGTACATCACGTCGAAGACCGCCGCGTGCAGCTCGTGCAGCTCCTCGGCGCCGCCGCACAGCATCACGTCCTCGTGGCCGTTGCGCACGGCCTCGTAGCCGTAGCCGATGCCCTGGCTGCCGCTGGTGCAGGCCGAGCAGGTCGTGAGCACGCGGCCGCGCACACCGAAGTGGATCGCGAGGTTGGCCGCGGTGGTGTGGCTCATGAAGCGGAAGTACGCCGACGACGGCATGCCCTCGAAGGTGTGCTCGATGAACACGCGCTCGAGCGGGCCCTTCATCGACGACGACGAGCCGTGGGTCGAACCGTGGGCGATGCCGACGCGCAGCCCCGCGAGCGACTCGGTCGACAGCCCCGCCTGCTCGAGCGCGCGCTCGGTCGCCCACACCGACAGCAGCGCCACGCGTCCCATGGTGCGGGTGGCCTTGCGGGGGTAGTCGAGCTGCAAGCCGCGGACCTCGCCGGCCAGCCGCGTCCACAGGCCCTTGTAGGCCTCCCACTCGGGCTTGCGCACGATGCCGCCCCGGCCCTCGCGCAGCGCACTCGCGACGCTCGCGGCGTCGTGCCCGATCGGCGAAGCCACGCCCATGCCGGTCACGACCACGCGACGCGGGGCGTTCACGTCATGCCTCCGTCGATCGCGATGACCTGGCCGGTGATGTAGGCCGCGTCGTCGCTGCACAGGAACGCGACCAGCTTCGCGACCTCGCGCGGCTGACCCACACGGCGCAGCGGGATGGTCGGCACGATCTCCGACAACGGCAGGTGCGCGATCATCTCCGTCTCGATGAGCCCGGGCGCGACCGCGTTGACGGTGACGCCGCGCTTGCCCAGCTCGCACGCCAGGCTCTTGGTCGCACCGATGATGCCGGCCTTGGCCGCGGCGTAGTTGGTCTGCCCGCGGTTGCCGTGCAGCGCCGACACCGACGACAGGTTGACGATGCGACCCCAACGGCGACGTACCATCGGCATGACCAACGGCCGCGTGACGTTGTAGAAGCCGTCGAGCGTGGTGCGCAGCACCAGATCCCACTGCTCGCGATCGAGGCCGGGAAACGGCGCGTCGCGCACGACGCCGGCGTTGTTGACGACCACGTCGAAGGGCCCGCCCGCGCCGACCAGCTGCGCCAGCGCGGTCGCGCAGGCCTGCGCGTCGGTGACGTCGAAGCGGCACGCCATCGCGCTGCCGCCGGCCTGGAGGATGCGCTCGACCACGTCGGCCGCGCCGGCGTCGTCGCTGCGGTAGTTCACCACCACGTCGTGGCCGGCGGCCGCGAGCTCCTGTGCGATGGCAGCTCCGATGCCGCGGCTGGCCCCGGTCACGAGCGCGCGGCGGGGGCCGACGCTGGGCTCGGACTCGTCGCTCACGCGGGGTGTCTTAGCACGTTCAGCGTCGCACGGCAGAGCGCGACCTCGCCCTGCGACACCTCGCAGTCGAAGCTCGCGAGGCGCTCGCCGCCGAAGCCATGACGCGCACTGATCGTGAGCCCGGTCGCGCGCGCGAGCGAATCGACGTGCACGACCATGTCGCGCACGCCCACGAGCCAGCCACCGGCGATCGGCTCGCCGCGGCGGTACGCGCCCAGGCCCAGCCACGCCGCGCACGCCTGCGCCATCAGCTCCACGGTCCAGATCGGCCGCGGCGGGATCGTGCCGGCCACCGGTGTGGTCGCGCCGGCGTCGTCGGCGACGCGCGCGCGACAGGTGATGCCATCGGCATCCGCGGACGCGATCGCGTCGAGCAGCAGCATCGGCGCGCGGTGGGGCAGCAGCGCCGCGATCGCCGGATACGGCGGATCCCACAGCCCGCTCACGCGAGCCGCTCCACCGCGACACAGTGGGCCTGGCCGCGCTCGTCGTCGGGCTCGAGCCGCAGGCACGGCTGTGGCGCGGCGCCCGGCAGCAGCGCCTGCGCCAGGCACCACGCCGACTGCAGCGGGTTGGCCAGCAAGGCCGCGGGCACGCGCATCGACGCGGGCGCATCGCGGCGCGGACCCAACCATCGCACGCGCACGCTGCCGGGCGCGGGCTCGCACGACAGCGACAGCGCCACCGCGAGGCCGTCGTGGCGTGGCTGCAGCGGCGCGGGCATCGGCTCGTCGGCGAGCACCGCGAGCACCGCGTCGCTGCCGGCGGCGAGCAACCCCATGGCCTCGAGCCACACCGCCACCACGGTGTGCGCGCCGGCGCTCACGGTGGTGCTGCGTCCGCGGTGCCCGGCTGCGATCGCGAGCTGACCCGCGGGCGCGTTGTGGACGCTGCCGGCGAAGCGGATCGGCGACAGCGCGCCGTCGCCCTCGCGCATCATCGCGAGCAGCTCGACCGTGGTCGCGATCTCGCCGAAACCGGTGCCGCACACGATCGCATGGCGGGCCAGGGTCGCGGCGTCGCCCACGGTCGCGCCGACCACCTCGGCGACCATGCGCGACAGCAGGCTGCAGCGTCGGCGCTGCGCCGGCGGCAGCAGCTCCGCGCGCGGTGGTCCCTGCTCCGCGGTCCACGCCGAGACGCGGTGCACGTACAGCGCGCTCACGCGACCCCCACCACGATCGCGGCATTGCTGCCGCCGAACGCGAACGAGGTCGACAGCGCGTGGTCGCACTCGATCGCACGCGCCTGCTCGACCACGTCGATCGCGAAGCTCGGATCGACCGGCGTCGCGCCGAGGCTGCCGGGCACGCGGCCGCGCTCGAGCGACAGCGCGCACAGGATCACCTCGGTGGCCCCGGCCGCGCCGAGCAGGTGCCCGGTCGCGCCCTTGGTCGCGACCACCGGCGTGGCGCGCCCGAACAGCTGCGCGAGCGCGAGCGCCTCGGCAGCGTCGCCCGCCGCGGTGCCGGTCGCGTGGGCGTTGACGAAGCCGATCTGCGCCGGCTCGAGCCCGGCGGCCTGCAGCGCCGCCCGCATGGCCGCTGCCGCGCCGCTGCCGTCGGGCGCCGGCGAGCTCATGTGGTACGCGTCGCACGACTCGCCCACGCCGCACAGGCGCACGGCCGCGTCACCGCGACGCTCGAGCAACGCGAAGGCCCCGCCCTCGCCGATGCTGATGCCGTCGCGTGCGCTCGCGAACGGGCGGCAGGGCCCGGCCGCGACCAGCTCGAGCGCCGCGAAGCCGCGCAGGGTCAGCTCGCACAGACTGTCGACGCCACCGACGATCACGGCGTCGGCGAGGTCGGCGTCGAGCCGGCGCTGGGCCGAGCCGAAGGCCTTGGCGCTCGACGAACACGCGGTCGAGATGCACCAACCGGGACCGCGCGCGCCCGCGAGCGCGCGCACGACCTCGACGGTCGCCTGCATCGCGTGGTGGCGCCGCAGATCGAAAGCGACCGGCGTGCCGGTGAGGAGCGAGCCGAACGCCGCCTCGGTCGCTGCGATGCCACCGGTGCTGGTGCCGATGACCAACGCGACCCGCGACGCGCCCCAGCGCGTGCTCGCGCGGGCGACCGCGGGCGCGATGCCGGCGAAGGCACGGGCGGCGATGCGAGTCTGTCGCGTGTCGCGATCGGCGAGCGCAGACGGCAGCGGATCGAGCTCGCTGCACGCACCGACCCAGCGCGGCGCGAACGCGGTGCGATCCGACAGCCCCGAGCGACCGGCCAGGAGCGCATCGATCACCGCGCCCGCGTCGTCGCCGAGCGCATTGCTCAGCGACAGCGCGGTGATCGGATAGCGGGCCACGGTCGCTCGCGCGGCGCTTGCGGGCCGTCAGCCCTTGCCGGACTTCTTCTTGCCGCCCTTGGCCGCGGGCGCGGGCTTGTCGGCCTTCTTCGCCGGCTTTGCGGCGGCGGGTGCCGGCGCGGGCTCGGCCTTCTTCGCCGCCTTCTTGCCAGCCTTCTTGCCGGCCTTCGCGGGCGCAGCCGCAGGCGCCGGCGCGGGCTCGGCCTTCTTCGCCGCCTTCTTGCCAGCCTTCGCGGGCGCAGCCGCAGGCGCCGGTGCCGGTGCGGGCTCGGCCTGCTTCGCCGCCTTCTTGCCCGCCTTCTTGCTCGCGGGCTTCTCCGCCGCCTTCGGTGCGGGTGCGGGCGCCGGTGCGGGCTCGGCCTGCTTGCTCGCCTTCTTGCCGGCCTTCTTGCCCGCCTTCTTGCCGCCCTTGTCGGCGGGCTTGGAACCACCGTCCGCGGCGGCGTCGGCCATCTCGCCCTTCCAGATGCCGAACGCTGCACCGGTGGGGTCACGCATGATCGCACCGGCACCGAAGCCGGGCGCCTCCATGAACTCCACGATCACCTCGGCACCGGCAGCACGCGCCTTCGCGACCGTGCCGCGCACGTCGCCCACGGTGATGTACGGCAGCCACATCGTCGGCTGATCCGGCATGCCCTTGAGCTGCATGCCGCCGCCGGGATCCTTGGGTGTCGCGATCATCACGTACGAGCTGTCGCCCATCGGGACGTCGGTGTAGTTCCAGCCGAAGAGCTCGGCGTAGAAGGCCTTCGCGGCGGCGGTGTCGTCGGTGTGCAGCTCGAGGTGGACAAAGGCGCCTTGCATCTTCGAGATCGTCCTTTCGGCGGGCAGCGTGTTCTTACTACGCGCTGCGATCGCACTCAACGGTCCTCGACCGGATCGGTGTCGTCGGACGCAGGGTCGGCGGCCGGTGGGGGACCCTGGATGGGCACGAGCTCGATGGTGTGGATCTCGAGGCGAAGCTGCAGCGTGGGATGTTCGATCGCCACGTCGGGCACCTGCGGGTGCGCCGGCGTGCCGACCTGCAGGCCACCGTCCCACCGGATCCGGTCGCCCGCACGCCGCCCGGTGATGCGCCGCGAGCCCCAGATCCGCTGCTGCAGCCGTCCCGCGTGCCACAGCTCGTGGATCGGCCCGCCCGGGCCGCGCCGCCGCGACCAGCCCTCGGGGCGCACGCGGACCGGCCGATCCGCGAAGTAGGCGCGGTGGATGTCGAGCAGCACCGCCTGCGCCGGCACGGGCGAGCGACCCTCGAGCTCGACCGTGGCCCCGCGCTGGCGGATCGAGAAGGCCTTGGTCTGCATCGGGGTCAGGCCCAGCACCACCAGCTCGGCACCGTCGTACTGCACCACCGCGTGGACCGTGCTCGTGCGCCCGCCCTGGTGCGCGACCACGACCTGCCGCGCGAGGAACCGGGGCCCCAGCGCCTCGTCGACGGCCGGCAGCGGCGCGGGTCCGCGGACGCGGCAGCCCGCGGATGCCGCGACCACGACCAGCGCCCGCAGCCACGCCCTCACGCGCGCCCCCGCTGCAGCGCGCCCGAGCTCAGCGCCAGCGCGGCCGCGACCGCGACGCCGACCGCGACCGTGCGACCCAGGGCCGCCAAGGCCGGGGCCTGCGAGGTCGCGAGCAGCCCGAACGACAGCGCCGTGGTGGCCGCCGCGACCACGACCCCCAACGCGGTCTCGGCCTGGCCCGCGCGTGCGCGCCCGGCCTCCGCGGCAAAGACGCCGTAGTCGACGCCCATGCTGAGCACGAGCAGGCACCCCACCAGGTGCAGCAGGTGCAGCTCGCCGCCAGGCCACGTGGCGAGGCCCAACGCCGCGACGGCGCCCGCGACCGCGGGCGCGAGCACGCGGGCGCAGGCCCGCAGCGACCGGTGCCGCAGCCACAGGATCGCTGCGATCCCTGCCAGGCCCACGGCGAAGGCCCCGAGCGTGCCCTCGCGGTGGCGGCGGTACAGCGCGGCGACGAAGCGTCGCTGGTCGAACACCATCGCGCCGGGCACCGCCGCCGCCACGCGGTCGAGCGTTGCGTCGTCCACCTGCGCGGGCATGAACGCGACCAGGGCCGCGCCGTCTCGGCCCTGCAGCACGAACGGATCGATCAGGCTCGACAACCCTGCATCGTGCAGCGCCGCCGCGTCGAGCGGGCCGGGATCGGCCGCGATCGCGCGCTCGGGGTCCTCGAAGGCCGCGGGCACCAGGCCCGCCGCCGCCAAGGCTGCGCCCATGCGACGGCCCAGCTGGGGCTGCGCGCGCACGGCCTGCAGGTTGTCGCGCTGCAGCGCCGCGGGCCACAGGATCGGCGCCGACCAGCGCGGCGCCGCCAACAGCCCCTCGTCGCGCAGCGCTCGCCACAGTCCCAGCTGCACCGCGGCCGCGGCCTCGAGGTCCGCACCGCGCGCGACCAGCATGCGACCGAGCTCGGTGCGATCGACCCGCGCCCGCACGCGCGCGTCCTCGGCCGCGAGCGCCTCGGGGTTGGGCGCGAGCACGCGGACGTCGTCGACCCACACTGCGCCCGCGATGCCGACGCCGCCGGTCGCGACCAGGGCGAGCGCGGCCGCGGCGACGACGGTCGCACCGCGCCGCCGCGGCACACCGCGATCGACCGCGCGGACCAACCACCGCGGCGGCCGCGGGCCGGTGCGACGCAGCCACGGCGCGACCACGGTCCGCGTGATCACGAGCGCGACGGTCACGCCCACCGCCGCGAACAGACCGATCTCGCGCAGGCCCGGCAGCCCCGTCAGGCCCAGGGCCAAAAAGCCCACCGCGGTGGTGCCGGCGCCCAGCAGCAACCCCGGCCACAACCCCGGGACCTCGCGATCGTGCTCGCCGCGCAGCGGCACGTGCACGAACAGGTGCACGGGGTAGTCGACGCAGACGCCGACCAAGGTGGTGCCGAACGCGAGCGTGAGCGCGTGGATCTCGTCTGTTGCCACGAGGATCGCCGCCATCGCGACCACCACACCCGCGGCCATCGGCACGAACGCGAGCACGACGAAGCGCAGCCGGCCCAGGCCCCACCACAGGCACGCCAGCACGCCCACGCTCGAGGCGATCGACAGCCACTGCACCTCGGCGCGGATGCTGCGCTCGGCCACCACCGCGAAGCGATGGATCGCGCTGCGCTCGATCGTCACGTCGCCGTCGGCCTCGAGCTCGGCCTCGATCCCCGCGATCGCGTCGTCGAGCGGGGCCTGCCAGCCGCCCTCGAAGGGCCCGTGCCGCGTGGCCAGGAGCACCACCGCCGCGCCGTCGTCGGTGACGAACTGTCCCTGCGCCAGCGCGAGCCCGCCTTGCATCGCCTCGAGCTCGGCCAGACGATCGCGCACGATCAGCCACGGATCGCTGACCGCCAGGCGCTTGATCGCGGGCGCGCTCGGACGCGACAGCTCGGTGCGCAGCCGCTGGGCCATGCGCGCGAGCCCGGCGTCGTCGAAGCGCGCGGGCACGCCGGTCGCGGGATCGCGGTCGACGAAGCGGAAGCGTCGCGGGTGCAACACCGCGAACAGCCGCTCGCCCAGGCCGGGCTCGGGCCCGGTGCGGACCCACGCGACCTCGGGCTGGTGTTGCAGTCGCGACGCGAGCTCGACCGCGACCGCACGCGCGCGCTCGGGCGTCGCGGCGTCGACGGTCACGATCATCGTGCGCGCGGGCTCACCCTGGCCCAGCTGCGCGATCCAGGCCCCGGCGTCGGCGTCGTCGGCGTCGAGGGCGAAGTGGGTGATCTCGGTGACGACGCGCAGCCGCAGCGCCACGAACACACCGCAGGCCAGCACCGCCGCGAGCGCGAGCCACGTCAGCGCGGTGCCGGAGCGTCGGGCGGGCAGATCCACGGGCCCGGGCACGATAGCGAAAACCGCCCGGGCGCGAGCGAGTCACGGCTGCGCGCGCGGGGCCGTCGCGCCGTGGGGCTCAGCCGCTGCGCGAGGCCGCGGTCTTGGGCTCGGCGCCGGTGCGCGCCACCGCCAACGAACCCAGCGTGGTCGCGAGCAGCGTGCACAAGATGGCGATGCCGAGGTCGAACTCGGCCTGCGGCGCCAACAGTCCGCGCAGCAGCACCGCGCCCAGACCGAGGGCGCCCAGGACCAGCGGCAACGGGAGCAGTGTGAGCGGGTTGGAAGCTCGCATGGGGGCCATCGGGGGCAACACCGCGGGCGCGCGGCGGTTACCCGATCCATCGCTTCGAGCGCGCCGCCGCGCCAGTGCCACATCGACCCGGTGGCCGCCGCGACGGGCGCGAAACGGGCCGCGGACGCGGTAGCATCGGCCGTTGGCCGACTTCGCGCACACCGAGCTCGCGCACCTGCTCGGCGTCACGGTCATCGCCTACACGGTGCTGATGATCGGCATCGGCTGGTGGACGCGCAGCCGCGTGCACGACCACGAGGACTTCATGGTCGCGGGGCGGCGGCTGCCGCTGCACCTGGCGTGGGCGACGATCCTCGCGACGTGGTTCGGCGCCGGCGCGATGCTGACCGCGACCGACACCGTGCGCGCGCATGGCCTGGTCGGCGCCGCGCTGGATCCCATCGGCGCGGGCCTGTGCCTGTTCCTCGCCGGTTGGCTGCTGGCCAAGCCGTTGTGGCGCATGAAGCTGCTGACGCTGCCGGACTACTACCGCGTGCGCTTCGGCGAGCGCACCGAGCAGCTGTCGGCGTTCTTGATGATCCCGACCTACTTCGGCTGGATCGCGGCCCAGTTCGTGGCGCTGTCCCACCTGCTGCAGCTGATCTTCGGGCTCGATCCCACCGTCGGCATCCTCGTGGTCGCGATCGTGGGCATGATCTACACGCTGCTGGGCGGCATGTGGTCGGTGACGATCACCGACGCGGCGCAGATCGCCGTGGTCGCGATCGGCCTGGTGGTGTTGGCGGTCGCGGTGCTCGGCGATCTCGGCCAGGGCTCGGTGTTGCAGGGCTTCGACGCCCTGGTCGATCGCACGCCCGAGCATCGCCTGGTGCTGGTGCCGACGCAGCTGCCCGAGTTCATGGCGTGGTTCGGCGTCGTCACCGTCGGCGCGCTGGGCAACCTGCCGGGGCAGGATCTGACCCAACGCATCTTCGCGTCGAAGAGCGAGCGCACCGCGGTGTGGGCGTGCCACATCGCCGGCGTGGCCTACTTCGGCCTGGGCGTGTTCACGCTGACGCTGGGGCTGTCGGCCGAGCTGGTCGCGCCCGGGCTCGCGGACAAGGCCACCATGACCCTGCTGGCGGGGTTGTTCCTGTCGCCGTGGGCGGCGGTGTTGTTCGTGCTGGCGGTGATGTCGGCGGTGCTGTCGACCATCGACAGCGCGATCCTGTCGCCCGCGAGCGTGTTGGCGCAGAACGTGCTCCACCCGCGCTGGCCCAGCGTCGATCTGCTGTGGCTCAACCGCTGGTCGGTGGTCGCGATCACGGCGGTGTCGATCGCGACCGCCTACCTGGGCAAGAGCGCCTACGAGCTGCTCGAGAGCGCCTACGAGCTGGGGCTGGTGTCGCTGCTGGTGCCGCTGCTCATGGGCATCCGCACCCAGCTCGGGGGCGAGCGCGCCGCGCTGACCGCGATGATCGTGGGCACGGGTCTGTGGGTGCTGCACTTCGCGCTGGGCTGGGAGACGTTCGCGTCGCCGTGGCTCGATCGCACCGGCGTGCCGCTGCCGATGGCGTTCACCAGCGCGCTGGTGGCGTGGATCGTCTATCTCGTGGTCGCACGCCGCGAGCAGCCGCGGCTCACGGCAGCGTGAACATGCCCGCGACCGGCTGGCCCTCGAGGTTGCGCGCGGTCAGGGCCAAGACCGCGGTGATGTCCCACCCGCCCGCGGTCACCGGCGCCTCGCGCTCGATGGTCAGCTCGTAGCTGACCGAGCCCGAGTCGAGCATGGCGTAGTGCAGCGGCGTCAACGTCAACGCACCGCTGTCGCCGGGTACGGGGCAGAACACCATCGTGCCCTGCTGGCGCAGCCGCAGCACCGCCGTGACGGTGGGGCCGGGGCTCGTGGTCCAGGTGAGCTGGAACCCGGTGGGCGCGCCCGTGGCGATCTCGGAGCCTGACTGCTCGACGTCGAGCGCGGGCGGTGGTTGCAGCTCGACCATGAACTCCGGCACCTCGTCGCCGGGCGCTCGAAAGCCCACCGAACTGTCGCCATCGGTGAACGGCAGCACCTCCAGGGACTCGAGCGGATAGTGTCCACCTGCATCCGGCGTCAGCGGTCCGGGTTGCCATGTGCCGTTGAGGGAATACTGGATGGCACCCGCGTCGGGTACCACGGGTAGCATCGGGCCGCACTCGAAGACCGTGCACGGCTCCTCACCGGAGACGATCTCGCAGCCTTCGAGCGGACCACCGAACGCCGCCGCCCACGAGGACTTGGTCTGCGCCTCGGCGTTTGCCTTCATCAGGATCGTCCCGACCTGCGGCAGCATCGGCCCGCCGCTGCTGCTGTCGGCACCACTGTCGGACGTGGCCGTGCCCGTGCCGGTCGAGGACTCGCCGGTGCCGCTGCCGCTGCCACCGCTGCTGCCGCCCGAGCTGCCGCTGCCGTCGCTGCTGGTCGGTCCGACCTGCGGCGCATTGCTGAAGCACCCCGCGAGCAACCCGAAGACCAACCATGCGCGCGACATCATGCGATGCCGATCATGATAGCCCAGCGCGCTCGGCCACGCGAATCGGCACGCCGCCGCCGGGTGCGAGGGTGAGGTTGCGTCGCACCGGCCGCGGCGGGGTCTCGTCGAGCAGCGTGATCCGATGGCGCGCCAGCGCGCAGCCGAGCACGATGCGCATCTCGAACGATGCGAACGCGGCGCCCAGGCAGCGGCGATCGCCGCCGCCGAAGGGCAGGTACTCGTGCGGCGCGAACCGGCGCTCGGCGAAGCGCTCGGGCAAGAACGCCTCGGGCTCGGGATACAGCGCCGGATGCCGATGCACCAGCAGGATGCCCGCGCACACCCCGATGCCCGCGGGGACCTCGCACTCGCCCAGGCGCAGCGGCTCCCGCAGCTTGCGCAGCACCTCGGTGACGATGGGGTACAGGCGCATGACCTCCTTGCACACCAGATCGAGCGCCGGCAGCTGGGTGTACGCGATCGGATCCGGCGCCGGACCCAGGGCGTCGACCTCGGCCTGCACCCGCGCGAGCCAGTGCGGGTGGCGGTGCAACAGGTCGATGATCCACGCCAGCGTGATCGCGGTGGTCTCGTGGCCGGCGAAGAGCATCGTGCGCAGCTCGTCGCGGATGTCGGCGTCGCGCATGGCCTCGCCGTCCTCGTCGCGCGCGGCCACCAGCAGGCCGCACAGATCCGCCCGGGGGTGCCGGCGCGCGTCGTCGATGCGCTCCTGCAGCAGGCCGTCGAGCTGCGCCAGCGCGCGACGGAACCGCGCCCACGGACCCAGGCCGGCGAAGTCGCGCTGCAGGAACGGCATGAAGAACAGCATCGGCGACGCGGTCCCGATCATGTCGAGCACGGCGTGCTCGAGCGCGCGGGCCTGGGCGTCGTTCTGCGCGCCGAAGATCGCGCGCGCGATGACCTCGAGCGAGATCGCCTGCATCAGATCCATCGCGATCACGCGCGAGGCCCCGTCGGCGGCCGCGAGGTGACGCCGCGCAACCTCGGCCATGGTCTGCGCGTGCGCCCGCATGCGCTCGCCGTGCAGCGGCGGCATCAGCAGCTTGCGCTCGCGCGTGTGCCGTTCGCCCTCGAGCATGAGCACCGAGCCCGGCCCGAGCATCGGCGCGACCGCGTCGACGCCCCACGGCAGGTAGGTCGACGGCGGCGCTGCGAAGATGGTCTTCACCAGGGCGGGATCGCCGGTCATGACCACGGTGCCGTTGACCGTGGGGATGGTGTAGGGGTCGCCGAAGCGCGCCTGCCACCGCGGCAGATCGACGAAGGGTGAACGCAGCACCTTGATGGTGCTGAGCAAGCGATTGCGGGGCCCATCGGGCAGTGCGGTCACCACCCGCGGGATCATACGCCCGCGGCGTCGGGGTCGCGGCGGCTCACAGCGAGAGCATGCCCGCGACGGCCTCGTCGTCGGAGCCGCGCGCGACGATGCCGACGGTGAGCTGCACGACCCAGTCGCCGGCGAGGATCTCGCTGCCCTGCTCGAGCGTGACCGCGTAGTCGAACGCGCCCACGAGCGACGCGAGGCTCGCCGGCGCGACCGACAGCGCACCGGTGTCCGCACCGGCCGCGCACACCAGCAGATGATCCGCCGCGCGCATCCGCAGCGTCACGCGCTGCCCCGGGGCCCCGGGCGGCCATGCGATGTCGAGACCCGTGACCGCCGAGGGCACCGCATCGGCCGCGGGCTGCGAGAGGTTCAACGACGCGGGCGCCACCAGCGAGCCGTCGAAGGGCGGCAACTCGGCGCCGTCGGCGATGAACTCGATCAGATCGTCGGGCCCGAACGGCGAGTCCGCGAACGGCACCGGCGGGTAGTGACCCAGGCCGTCGGGCGTCGCGGGTCCACCGACGGGCGCGCCGTCACGGTGCAGCGCGATGGCGCCGGCGTGGGGCGTGGGCTCGCCGGCGGCGGGACAGCGGAAGTGCTGGCACGCGCCCTCGGGCGCGCCCATGGGCGCGCAACCCTCGGCGCCGCCACCGAATCCGATGCGCCACACCGAGCCCTGCTGCGACGACAGCGACGAGCGCACCATGATCTCGCCGTGCTGCTGGGGCATCGTGCCCATGTCCTCGGGCAGCTCGCCGCTGCTGCTGTCGGACTTGTCGGTCGTCACGTCCGCGGTGTGCATGCCCGCGCCGCTCGTGCCCGACGACGAGCCCTGCGTGCCGTCGGAGCCCTGCGTCGTGCCGCTGCTGCTCGAGCCGCCCTCGGCACCGGTCACCGCCGGCGCGTTCGAGAAACACCCTGCGATCGCCAGCGTCGCGCCCAACCCAACCCCACGCATGCGCCTGGCAGGATCACACCGCCGCCGCGCGCCGGTCGAGGGATCTGGGACGGCTTGCGTGGGCGCAGAAACGAAACGAGGGCGGCCCCACGGGGAGACCGCCCTCGTCGATCGCGACCCTAACGGGTTGCGACTCGGATCAGACGCACACGCCCGAGCCGTCCGCGTCCGCGTGCGGGCAGTGGGTCTCCGGATCCCCGATCGCGACCATGAGGTGGTAGCCACGGCACGCCAGGGTGTCGCCGCTCATGTCGCCCTCGGTGCCCAGCTCGAAGCCGGCGCAGGTCGCCATGCACGCGTCCATGTCGGCGTAGGGGTCCGCGCCGCCCTGGCCGTCGTTGCAGGTCGCGATGAACGTGCTGCAGTACAGCTCGCACTCGGGCGAGCCGCCGGTGGTGCCGCTGTCCGCACCGGTGCTGCTGCTGCCGGCCGAGTCGGTCGCCGAGGCCGAGTCGGTCGCCGAAGCCGAGGCCGAGTCGGTCGCCGAAGCCGAGGCCGAGTCGGTCGCCGAGGCCGAGGCCGAGTCGGTCGCCGAAGCCGAGGCCGAGGCCGAGGCCGAGGCCGAGGCCGAGTCGGTCGCCGAGGCCGAGGCCGAGTCGGTCGCCGAAGCCGAGCCAGTGGAACCGCCCTCGTCACCGCTGTCGTCGCTGGGGCAGCCGAACAGCGCGGTCAACGAGGGCCATGAGTGCAAGTGAACGAATACGCATGAGATGTCCTTTGGTCCGTTCCAGGAAAATGGAAGCGAAGGCGGTCGGAGTGTGCGGTCCCCCGCGTGCGATTGCAAGGACTCGCGCGAAGCGGAGGGCACCTTCGGCGCGGCGTGGGCGAGCGGCCCCAACCCGCCTCGGCGCGCGTGCACGCAGGGTTGTACGGAATCCGCGACGGTGCGTGCGGCACAAACCGCGGCGCAGACCACAGCCTCGCGGGTTCTCGGGTTCGAACACGAGGCTCTCCTGGGCAGGCAGGGCGCGGGTGCCGACGACGCGCGTGTCAGTGCGACGTCCGTGTCAGGTGCGACGCCGGGGCACCCTGCTCGCCGTTCGTTCAGCGGCGCGGTTCAGCCGACCGGCGCGCGCGCGATGACCCGCCCGAGGTCGATGGCGCGCACGAGCCCGTCGTCGCTGCCGCGCCATTGTTCGCCCTCGGCCGGCAGCTCGCGCGGCTGCAGGTAGTCGAGCGGGCGGCAGGTCAGCACGACGATCTGCACCCGCTGGGCGACCTCGCGCAACAGATCGCGGAAGTAGTCGACGCGGCGCGGATCGGTCTGCGACAGGTGATCGTCGAGCACGAGCACCTGCTGCAGGTGCTCGGCGATCGCCAGCCGCACCAAGGTCGCCAGCTGCTCGCGCAGGCCCGCGGACAGCACGTCGAGCGCCCGCGGTGCCCCGGCGATGCGCAGGCCCTCGGGCCGCAGATCGCGATCGAGCTCGAGCCGCGCATAGCCGCCGCCGGTCAACCGTCGCAGCCGCGTCTCGACCGCGCCGGCGAGCGCGTTGCCCAGGTGCTGGCCCTGCTCGGCCTCGACCGCGCGCAACGTGTCGCGCAGCAGCTGCCACGCCTCGACGTCGCGCTGGCCGTCGCGTTCGCGATCGGTCGCGACCACGAGCGCGGCCTGGGTGTCCTGCGCGCGCTCGCGCAGGCCTGCGCCGCCGAGCTGTTCGAGGCTGCCCTCGGCCTTCTGCAGCTCCGCGGTGACCTCGGCCAGCTGCACGCCGAGCGCGTCGAGCTGCGCGCGAGCACCAGCGCCTGCTCGTCCGCGTCGACGTCTGCAGCGGCGGCGTCGCCCAGGGCTGCGACCGCGGCCTGGGCCCGCGCGAGCTCGGTCTGCAGCGCCTCGCGGTCCGAGGCCTGCGCGCGGGCATGGGCCTCGTCGAGGCGCGCCTGCGTGGCTGCGACGCGCTCGCGTGCGGCGGTGAGCTCAACCGCGCGGCGCCCTCGCGCGCGACCGCGTCGGCCAGCGCGAGCGCGGCCGCATCGGCGGCCTGCTGCAGCGATGCGTGCTCGCGCTCGTGTTGACCAAGGCCGCGGCGCGTTCGCGCTGCACCGACTCGAGCTCGACCCGCGCAGCGGCCAGCTCGTCGTCGATCTCCGCCAACACCAGCCCGGATCCGCGCGCGCGCGCCGGTGGACGCGAGCTGCTCGCGCGCGTGCTCGGCCCGCGCCGCGACGCCGTCGGCGCGGGTGCGCGCGTGCTCGGCGTGGGCCTGCGCCAGCGTGCGCGCGGACTGGGCCTGTTGCAGCTGCTCGCGCAGCGCCGCGCGTCGCGCTCGAGCACCTCGCGCTGGCGCTCGAGCACCTCGATGCCCGCCGTCGCGGCGAGATCTTCGTCGGCCGGCACCACCGCCGCCAGGGCCTGCACGCGGGCCTGCGCCTGCGCGAGCAGTTCGGGCGGCGGCTGCAGCCGCTGGGCCTCGCGCACCAGCGCGTCGCAGGCGTGGGCCTCGGCGAGCAGCTCGATGCGGGTCTGCTTGGCCTGCGCGATGCGATCGGCGAGCGCGTCGACGTCCGCGAGCGCCAGGCGCTGCAGCACCGGTGCGCCGTCGCGGGCCCACGCGGCCTCGGCCGCGGCGACCTCCTCGCGCAGCGCCGCGGAGCCGGCCTCGATCGCGAGCGAGCCCGCGGCGCCCAGATCGATCTGCATCCGCCGCTGCGCAGCGTGGCTGCCGCTGGCCGTGGCGCGCGCCGGTGCGTCGTCCAGCGACAACCCGGCCGGCGCGGCTAGCTGCAGCGTCACCGCGAAGCCCACCGCGGCCTGGTCCCGCGCCCGTCGCAGCCGCGTCTCGAGCTCGCGCACCCGTGCGAGTGCGGCGTCGTCGGGCAAGGCCGCGGCGTCGAGCTCGCGCACCCGTGCGTCGTGGGCGAGCCGTCGCTGCTGCGCCTGCTGCTGCAGCGACGCGGCCTCGCGCGCGGCCGCGTGCAAGCGCTCGGCCTCGGCCTGGGCTTCGCGCCACCGCGCCCGCGCCAGCGCCGACTCGCACGCGATCACGGCCTCGTGCGCCGGCCGCAGCGCCGCCTCGGCCTGGCTCGCGCGCTGCTCGGCCGCACGCGCGTGGGCGCGGGCGTCCGCGGCCTCGGCCCCGTCGCGGGCCGACTCGTCCGCGAGCGTGCGCGCCTCGACCACGCGCGCGCGTTGGGCCTCGATGCGCTCGCACGCGGTGGATGCCGCCGCGACGCGCAGCTCCAGCGCGGCGGTGCGCTCGTGCGCCGCCGCCTCGCGATCGCCTCGTCGCTGTAGCGCCGAAGCGGCGCTCTGCTGCGCCGCGCGGGTGCGCTCGACCTCGGCCTCGGCCTGCTGCACCTGCGTCGCGCAGGTGTTGGCGTCGTTCGCCGCGGCCGCGACCTGCTCGCGCAGCGCCTGTGCCCGCGCGTGCAGCTGCTCGCACGCCTCGAGCTGCGCGTGCGCCTGCTCGCGCGCCGCGAGCACCTCGCGCGCGTGGGCCCCGGCCTCGCAGCGCGCACGCAGCCGCTCGACGCTCGCACGCTGGGCCTCGTGCTCGAGCAGCAGCGCAGCACGGCGCTCGCGGTGGCTCGCCGCGGCCTGCTCGACCGCCTCGGCGTGCTCCGCTGCGCGCACCAGTGACGCGAGCTCCTGCTGCAGCTCGCGGATGCGCTCGCCGATGTGGAACAGCGGCGCATCGCGACCGCGTCGCCAGTTGCCGCGCGAGTCCTTCGCGCGATCGACCATACCCTGGGCCTGCCCGAGCATGCGCTTGAACAGCGGATCCTCCGCGAAGGACTGCAGCGCCTCGGTCAGGCGCTCGCGCCCGGCGGGATCGCTGTCCTTGCCCAGATCGGCGGCGAACAGCTCGTCGACAGGGGCCGCGCCGCCCAGCAGCGCGGTGGTGATGAACGAGCTCGGCAGGCCCTTGGGTGCCCCCTTGCCGCCGGGCTCGCGCACGCCCCACGCCAGCATCTTGCGCAGCTCGGCATCGACCGCGCGCTGGCTCTCGTGCTTGGACCAGACCTCGCCGTCGCCCGAGACCTCGAGCATGGCGTTGCCGCGCGCGCCGTCGCCCCAGCGCTTGTCCACGCGCCAGAAGCGTTCGCGGAAGGTGAACAGCAGACGCACGTGCGGCGGCTCGCCGCCGCCGAACGGCTCGAACGAGCGGCGCTCGGACGAGGGCGACGGCAGCAACAAGACCGCGCGCAGGGCCTCGGCCAGCGAGCTCTTGCCGATGTCGTTGGGCCCGTACATCACGTTGAGCCCGGGCCCGAAGCGCACGCGCGCCCGCTGCACGCACTTGAAGCCCTCGACGTCGAGCTGCAGCAGCTTCACGTCGTGGGCTCCGCGGTCGCGCGCACGAGCCCGCCCTCACGCGCCATGCCGTACAGGTGCACCAGCGCGCGCTCGGCCACCAGCGCCTGCTCGCGATCGGGGCCGTCGGCGACCGCCTGCAGCCGCCGCGCGGTCTCGCGGACCTGCTCGGGGAGATCGTCGAGCTCGACCAGCAGCGTGCGCGTGTCCAGCTGCAGCCCCGCGCGATCGATGTCGATCATGGCCGTGCGCGCGCTGCGGTCGGCGTCGCCGGCGAGCTCGCGCAGGATGCCGTCGGCGATCGCGTGCTCGGCCGCGGGCAACCGCATGCGCACGGTCAGACGCAGCACGGTCGTGCGCAGGTCCTCGTCGCGCAGGGCCTGCAGCTGCGCCAGCGAGTCGACCTCGCGCTGCTCCCAGCGGTAGTGCCCCACGGGTTCGAACTGCACGATCGGCGCGCCGCGCCGCCGCGGCAGCAACACCACCGCGACGTTGCCGGCCTCGGTCTCGCCGAATCGCGTGGGCTCGGGCGTGCCGGGGTAGATCATCGGCGCGCTCTCGGGCGGGTGACGCCGCAGCGCGTGGGTGTCGCCCAGCGCGACGTAGTCGAAGCCCAGACGCGTGGCGGTGTCGGGCGCGATGTGGAAGTTGGGCGCGTGGCCGGCGAAACCCGCGGTCTGGCCGTGCAGCACCGCGATGCGTGCACGCTCGTCACCGGGCTCGCGCGCGGGCAGCTTGGCGGTCAGATCGAGCTGACCTGCGGCGCGGCGGCACGGCACCGCGTGCAGCACCGCGTCCTCGCCCAGCGGCAGCGACCACTGGTCGCGATCGACCACGTGCACCCACGGCGGCAGCGCGCCCAAGAACGCACGGTTGCGCCAGATCGACGTCGCGGTCAGCGGATCGTGGTTGCCCGGCAGCAGCACGACGATGCGGTCGTGCCAGCGCTGCTCCGCGAGCGCGTCGACCAGGCCGCGCCAGGTGCCCTCGCCGGGCTCGGGCCCGTCGAACACGTCGCCCGCGACCACCAGCGCGTGCACGCCGTAGCGCTCGGCCACGCCGAGGATCCGGCGCACGGTCTGCAACCGCTGCTGCGACAGCCGCGTGCCGCCGTCGCCGAAGCCGAGGTAGCGCGCGCCCAGGTGCCAGTCGGCGGTATGGAGGATCTTGGTCGCCATCTCGGGAGTCGGGTCGCGTGCGTCCACGGTCATGGCACCGTGAACTCCACCTCGAGGATGCGCTCGACGCGGGCGGCAGTGTAGCGGCGCTGGTGGGCCTGGTGCATCCACGAAACCCAGTCCTCGTCGTCGCGGGCTGCGAGGCGCTCGATCGATCGTTCGAGCCGCTCGAGCTCCTGCTCCTGCTCGACCACGGCCCGCTCGGCGCGCGCGCGGGCGTCGGGACCGGTGGCGGCGTCACGGCGCCGCTGCGCCAGCGCCAGCTGTTCGCGCAGCTCGGTGCGCCGCCGCTGTGCGACCACGACGCGATCCTCGATGCACCGATCGATGCGCGCGACCACGTCTTCGAAGTGACGCCGCTCGTGCGACTCGATCGCCGCGGTCGCGAGGAACACCGCGGTGTCGATTGCGTCCTCGAGATCGCGCGGATCGACCGGCGGCACCGCGTCGTCGCTGTCGTGCAGCGCCGCGGCCAGCAGCGCGCGCACCTGCTCGGGCGGCAGCGGGGCGCCGCTGGGAGCCGCGACCGCGATCGGCAGCAGCTCGACCACCGGTTCGAAGCCCTGCTGCTCGAGCCGCAGCAGCACGAGCCGCCCCTGCAGCGGCCCGGACAGCTCCGCGGGTCGCTCGCGCAGCGCGACGCGGTGGCGCCCCGAGGCGGTCGCGGCGCGGGCCTCCGCGAGCGCAGCGTGCACCACGGCGTGGCCCAGGTGCAGCGCGTCGCCGCCTTCGGGATCGGGCTCGCCGACCACGAGCGTGCCACCTTGGCGCAGCTCCGGCGGCAACGCCGGGTGGGGCTCGATCACGATGCGCCGGCGCGTGCCGGCCTCGATCACGCGCGCGGGTGCACCGATGGCCGCGAGCCAGCGCAGCACCACCTGCTCGAGCGCGCGATCGAAGCTCGCGAGCCCGCCGGCGAGATCGCGCTCGATGGTGCGGAAGGCGTGGCGAACGCTCTCGTCGAAGCGCGACTCGATCAGACCTGCGGTGCGCTTGTAGGTGGCCTCGAAGCTGTCGCGGGCCTCGCCCACGCGATCGCGCAGGGCCTGCAGCTCGGCCGAGAGCTCGTCGATGGTGCGCGCGTGCTCGTAGATGCGGCGCAGGTGGCTCTCGAGCTCGGCCCCGACCACGCTGGCGAGGGTCTCGGGCGCGCGCGCGCCGGGCTCGTGCAGGATGACGTCGGAGGCGTCGAGCACGGTGCCGAACAGATCGAGCTTGCGCGACAGGATGTCGAACACCAGGCTCTCGGCCTCGTTGTCGGTCGCGAGCAGGTTGACCACCGTGACGTCGTGGCGCTGGCCGTAGCGATGGCAGCGACCGATGCGCTGCTCGATGCGCTGGGGATTCCACGGCAGGTCGTAGTTGACCACGGTGTCGCAGAACTGCAGGTTGAGGCCCTTGGCGCCGGCCTCGGTCGCGATGAAGACCTTGGCGCGACTGTGGAACTCGTGCACCAGCGCCAGGCGCATCGCGACCTGGGCGCTGGGGCGGCCGTGGGGCGGCAGGCGCTCGCCGACCTCCTGCTGCCAGCGCGCGAGCGCCTCGCGGGCGCGCGGCGACTCGTTGGTGCCGGCGAACAACGTGATCTCGCCGTCGCCGACGACGCCCTCGGCGAGCAGGACCTCGCGCAGGTACGCCTGGGTCGCGAGCGACTCGGTGAAGATGACGATCTTGCCGCTGCCCTCGCCGGCGGCGAAGCGCTCCTGCACCAGACGCACCGCGCGGATCAGCTGGCGCGCCTTGCTGTCGATGCCGATCGCGTGGGCCCGCGCGATGAAGTCGCGCACGCGCGCGAGCTCGGCCGCGATGCGGACTGCCTCCGGCGGCGGGCCCTCGTCGACGTCGGTGGGCTCGACCTCGGACTGCTCGAGGTCGTGCGCGAACATGTCGACCGTGTCGCCATCGCCGAAGACCCCGCGCAGCTGGCCCTCCAGCCGCAACGCGACGTTCTCGAGGCTGGCTGCGAGCGCGCGCTGGGACGAGGCCATGCGGCGGTGGAAGCCGATGATGAGCAGCCGACGGTGGCCGCCGCGGAAGGCACAGCTGCGGGGATCGAGCAGGTACGCGGTGACGTCGTCGTACAGCGAGCGCTCGGCGCTCGTCATGGTGTAGCCGAACAGCTTGGCGCGCCGCTGCACGAACGGCTGCTTCATGAACTCCTGCGCCTGCCGTCGCAGGGTCCGCTGGCACACCGCGCCGATGCGACGGCGCAGCTCGTCGTCCTGTCCCGCGCGCAGGGTGCGATCGTCGCCGGCGCAGAAGATCGCGCGGAAGGTGCCGAGATCGCCGAGCAGCGCGCCGGTGGGCTCGACGTACTGCACCAGGCCCCACAGCTCGGTGAGCGTGTTCTGGATCGGTGTCGCGGTCAGCAGCAGCACCGGCGAGCCCGCGATCGCGCGGCGGACCCGGTGCGCGAGCGTGGCCTGCTTGGACGCGTCCTTGACCTGGCCGTGGCGATCGAAGCGCTTGTAGATGCCGGCGAAGATCTCGTGGGCCTCGTCGATCACGACCAGATCGAAGCGCGCCGCCGCGCGCAGCAGCTCGGAGCCGACCTCACCGCCGGCCCACTCGCGCCCGACCAGGTACACCGCGGGATCGTCGAAGCGCGCGTCGCTGCCTGTGACCTCGCGGGCCTCGATGCCGAACAGCGCGTACAGCTCGTGGCGCCACTGGCCCACCAGCGGCTTGGGCGTGACGAGCAGGATGCGGCCGCTGCCCTCGGCGCGGCGCTGCGCGATGACCAGGCCCGCCTCGATGGTCTTGCCCAGGCCGACCTCGTCCGCGAGGATGCAGCCGCCCTGCGGCAGCCGCTGTAGCGCGAAGATCACCGCATCGATCTGATGCGGGTTGGGATCGATGCGCCCGGCGCGTTGCGACGCGACCCATCGCTGTTGCTCGTCGGCGCGACGCAGCCGCACGAGCTCCTCGGCGAAGACGCGACGGGTGACGGGATGCGCGAGCACGGCGAGCGGCGCCGGATCTTCGCGTCGCGTCGGCGTGCCGGCAAGCCCCGGCGATCAGGCCACCAGCGCGGGCGCGGGCCCGGTCGCCGGCGCCGCAGCAGCGGGCGCGCCGACGGCCTCGGCCAGCGCATGATCGCGGACGACGCGGCGACGCAGCACCAGCGGCGATGGATGCACGCGGAGCACGGTCGACGCACGGCCGGCCTCGAGCACCTCGACCGGCAGATCGATGCGCGTGGCACCGTCGGCCAGCAGCACGCGCAGCACCGCCATGGCGTGGCGATCGAGCTCGAGCTTGCTCGCGAGGTCGTGGCCGATCTGCAGCACGTCCTGACCCACGCCGCGGATCACCACCGGCACCTCGCGCCCCCCGACGCACAGCCGCACGTTCGCCTGCGCGCCCACGGTGGCGACGTCGCTCGGAACGAAGCGCTCGAGCAGACGCTCGAAGGGCGGGATCTCGGCCGCGGTGCTCATGGGGGGATGCGCGCTTGATGGCATGGTTGCGCGCGGCCCTTCGCGCAGACGCACGTGCGTCCCGCCACGTCGGCGCGCGCCGGCCTGGGCGCGCGACGGGGCCGACCGCGGGCGCGCGCGTCTGCGAAACACCGTTCGTCGGCGCGTGGGCGCGACGCCAGGCGGGCTCGCGCGGGCGCGGCGGGGGAACGCGGGCGGTCGGGCGCGCGCGGAGCTCGTGTCGCAGCGCACGCGCGATGGTTGCCGCGAGCGGGGTGGGCCGCGGGGTGCGGGTGTCCGTGCGGCCCTGCGCGTGGAGCCGGGTGCGGCGGATTTCCGTGATCAACCGGGTCGGCGGCGCGTCCTCCGGAGGCGCCACCAACCCATGCGATCGCCGTCTGCCCCGACCACCCTCCTGCTCGCACTGTGCTCCGCCTGCGCCGCGGACGAGCCCGACGCGTGCTTTCCGTACGGCCGTGACGCGAACGCGCCACGCAGCGCGGGCGTGCACGAGCTGGGCACGGCGCTACAGGGCGTGCAGGTCCAGGGCGTGCAGGTCCAGGGCGTGCAGGTCCAGGGCGTGCAGACCCAGGGCATCAAGGACCAGGGCCAGGCGCTGGCGCTCTCCGAGCTCGCCGGCGTGCGGCTCGAGCTCGCCGACGACGGCGAAGCGGTGACGCTCCACGACGGTCAGCTGGTCGCCGGCGGGCTCGAACTCACGGAGGCATCGAGGGACGTGGCGCTCGTCGCGACCACGCCCGCCGGAGAGCGCATCCCCATCGCGATCGCGAGCATCGCGGACGTCGGCGGCAGCCAGCGCATCGCGCTGGCATCCAACGGCTGGACCGTGTGCGCCCCGGGCAAGGACGGCATGTTCGTCGCGGGTTCCTGGGACGAGACCGGCGCGTTCCGAGCCGAGCGCGATCGGTTCACGTACGCGTGCATGGACGGGGTCATCGCCAAGTGCGTCGACTGGGGCTACGCGCCGTGGTCGGTCGGTAGCGAGCTGCACGCGACCTGCACCCGCCTCGCTCGCGCCGACTACTGCGGCGACGGTCGCAGCTGGACGCTGGACGGCACCTCGATTGACGTCTACGACGCGCTCGGCGTGCAGTCGCCGGTGCACGATCCCGACTTCGACTTCGAGGCCGCGTGGGGCGCGGGCGGTGCGGTGTGCGTGAACGCGACGCGGTACGACATCCGCGATGCGTCGGGGCGCAGCGTGGAGCCACAGTGCGTGGCGACGCTGCCGCAGTGTGCGAGCCTGGCGGAGGCGACGGCGCTCGGGGCGGTGATCGCGAACGATTCGGCGCATGCGCCGATCGACGTGTGCGGGTGAGCGAGGCGGCCCCCTCGCTGACGGCAGCGCCGCTGCGAGCGCATCGACGCTGCCCGTGGCGGCCGCCGACGTCTTGGCCGGCTTGCTCGTCCGAGCGGGCGCCCGTGGGCACGCCGCATGTCGGCGGCGCACCCGTGCCGGGCATGGTACGACCAGCGCCGTGACCCAACACGTCGCCGTCTGGCTCGATCACCGCGAGGCCCGCATCTTCGAGGTCGCCCCCGAGGCGCTGCACTCCGAGGTGGTCAAGCCCCGGGCGCACCCGCACGAGCACGGGCATCGCTACCACCAGACCCGGCACGCCGAGGCCGAGGCGAAGTTCTACGCCGACGTCGCCGCCGCCCTGGGCCACCCCGACGCCGTGCTCGTCGTCGGGCCGGGCATGGCCAAGCTCGAGTTCGTGCGCTGGCTGCACGACCATGCCCCGTCGCTCGAGGCCAGGGTGCGCGGTGTGGAGACGGTCGATCACCCGAGCGACGGGCAGCTGCTTGCCTACGCGCGTCACTACTTCCACGAGGCCGAGCTACCGCTGCGATAGCGCGCGCGACCGCGGGCGTCACGCCGGCGCGAAGGTGAAAGGGTAGATCGCCACCGACCGACCGAGAAGGTGGGTGGCTGAGTCAGTCCCCTCGGGCCCCTTGGGCAACCTCGAGCTCTGCACGACGGAGAGGACGCAGGCCTCGACCTTCCTGTCGACGAGCGTCGACTCCTTCACCGATGCGACCCGGACGCTGCCAGTCGGCTCGACCGTGAGCGACACAGTGACCGTGCCAGCGAGTTTCGGATCCCTGGTTGGCCCGTCGACATAGCACTGGCGCACGTCATTGATGCGTGCAAGCACCATGCGACGAATGCTCTCCTTCCCGATCGGGACGACGCCGAGCGCCCCGAGGTTCGAGGCAAGGTCGGAGGGATCGCCGACGTGGTCGCCGGGCAACGTGCCATCGGCGTCTCCGATCGCTGCCGAACGTGGGACCTCGCGCGCCCCGCCGGAACCGAAGCACAGGTCGATCTCGGCGGTCGCAGGCGCGGGCGCGACGCTGAAACAGCGGTGGCCATCCACGTGGGTTGGCGTGCCTTCGAACTCGTGCGGGCGCGTGACCATGCCGGCGGGAGATCCGTCGCGCCACGCGACGCTCGCGCCGGCGTCCACTCGCCACACAGTGCCGCCGAGCACGGTGCCGACGATCCTTGCGCCGCGCGGAGCCGACTCGACGTCCGCTGCGGCAGCTTCAGCCGGCGTCGCAAAGCGATCGTCGGGGACGAGCACCGTGAGGACCGCGCAGCCGGTGCGCACGTCGACGACGCGGCGTCCCTCCCAGTCCCGTTGCGCCCACGCGTTGATCCAACGCACGCCGTTCCCCTCGCGCGCGTCGAGCCGGCCCTCGTCTGGCAAGGTACGACCGTGATCGTAGGTGAGCGGCGCGCCCCATGCTCGGAGCCCCGGCTCGAGTCTCGTGGCCTCGTCGGCTGGTCGATGCGTGATGCGCTCGTAGAACCGCCCGATCGCGTCGGCGGGCAGCGCGAGCCGCAGCCCGTCCGGTCGTGTCAACCACGCATCACCAGACGACTCCAACGGGACGCCCGCCTCGAGTTCGACGGCTGAGCCGTCGTCGAACTCGACGCGGAGTCGCCGCGCCGTGACATCCGCCAGGTCGTCTGGCGCGACCAACCAGCGCAACCGAAAATCGCCCAGACCGGGGAGAGCGCCTCCGCATTGTGGGCGAGCGGCTTCGGCGGTCTCGACCTCGACGAAGCTTCCTTTCATCCCGGTTACCGCCACCATCACGGGCGCGCCGCCATGCGCGTCGAGACGAAGGCTGGGGGCATCGGCGCCCCCGGCCGCAAGCAAGGTGGCCCCAGGGCGAAGAACCGCGAAGCCCCGGGGCCTCCGCGGCGCAGGAGGGGTCGTGGGCGCCTCACTGACTCCGACCGGCTCGGCGCCTGCCGCGGTGGTGGCAGCGGCATCGGGCGGCTCCGAAGCGCAGGCGACGCTTGCCGCTGCGACACTGCTGAAGACGAGCGAGCGGCGCCACATCGACGGATCATATCACCGTCGGTGTCGCGAGCGTCCTCGGTGCAGTCTTCGCCGCTCCGCCCGCACGCTCGCCTCTCCGAGCGTGTCCTACCGCCGCGCAACCCTTCACAACCCCGCGTCCGCCGCAACCATGTCCACATACGCCGTCACCACCGGCCGCCCCGCGAAATCATAGTAGTCGATCACATCGCTCCCGCCCGGATCGTGCGGCAGCGTGTTGATCACCACCATGTGCAGGCACCATGGCGCGCCGGCGTTGCAGCCCGAGCCGTTGCCTTCGAGCTCGAGGTAGCCGCCCTTGGCGTGCCACTGCGCGTCGAGGTAGAGCATCGCGTCGCGGTTCGGCGCGGCGGTGCCGGTGTCGTGGTCGTAGACGCTCACGAAGTACGCGCGGTGCAGGCGCTGTACCGCGGCGTCGTCGAGGCCCGCGGTGCCGCCGTCGAGGTTGAAGTAGATCAGCTTGTCGGCGGTGATGCCGTTGCCGTCGAGGCCGGCTTGGAGCTGGCCGAGCAGCTCGTGCGCGACGTAGCTGCCCGAGCTGTGCGCCGCGACGATCACCTTGCTCTGCTCGTCGAGCACCTCGCCGAGCTTCGCAGCGATGAGCGAGTTGCCGATCTCGAGGTCGACGTAGCCGACCGTGGCGGGGCCCTGCACCGCCCACACGTAGCGCACGCCCAGCTCGCGCAGGCGTGCGAGCCACAGCTCGCGAGCCCACGACTGCGAGGCGTCGAGCGGGAACGGATAGCCCGCGTAGCCGATGAACGCGTGGTGCGCGTCCGGATCGAGCAGGTCCTTGAACGCCACGCCGTAGCCGATGTCGTCGCCGGCCTGCCACGGCACCTCGTCGAAGCCGGGCAGCGGCTCGCCGGTGGTGCCGCCGCTCGACGACGCGTCGCCGGGCCGCTCGCCCGTGCCCATCGCACCGCCGCTCGACGACGCGTCGCCCTCGCCGCGCGTCGACGCCGAGCCGGTGCCGCTGGTCTCGTTGCCGGCGGAGCCGCGACTCGCGTCGGCGAGCTCGCCGTCGCTCGACTCGCTGCTCGGTGCGTACGCCTGCGTCGCCGACTCCGCGGGCGAGCCGCACGCGGCGCTCGCGAGCGCGACGACGACGACGACGCGTTGCACCCCTCGACGCTAGCACGCCGCCTCCGCACGCCCGCGCGCGCCCAGGCCGTCTACGCAAAGCTGCCTACGATGCCCGCGACGCGCGTGCGACCAGCCCCACGTGGCACCTGCGCGCGAACGTGCCGCGCGGCTGCAACCCGCGTGGGCCCCCGGACGATGCGCGCCCTCGTGGCCCGCATGCGCCCGCGCATCACCGCGCACGCGCGATGGTTGCCGTCGGTCGGCCTCGCGGCGTACCGTGATTCGCGATGCCCAGGCGCTGCGCGCTCGTGATCGCTGCGTTGGCCCCGCTCGCGTGCGGCGGTGACGATGCCCGCGGCGAGGGCACCGCCACCTCGGCGGGCTCGCTGGGCACCCTGACCACCACGGGCGGCGGCAGCTCCGGCTCGAGCTCCGGCGGCGGCGACACCAGCGGCGCCGGCGAGACCGCCAGCGGCTCCGGCTCGGGTGGTGAGGGCCCGTCGTTCGATCTCGGCGACGCCGACACCACCGCGGGCGCGTGCGTGCCCACGGCCGAGGTCGAGTCCGCGTGCGACGGCGTCGACGACGACTGCAACGGCTTCGTGGACGACATCGACGTCGCAGGCGACGGCATCTGCGACTGCCTCGAGATCGCGCTGCTCGGTGCGCCGGGCTCGCTGACCTCGTCGATGTTCGTGCAGTGGCTGGGCATGCAGGGCACCAGCACCGAGCGCATCGATCCCGCGCTCGTCGACGACGCCACACTCGCGGCCTACGACATCATCATCATCGATCAACTCACGCGCGACTACGCCGCGGCCGAGGTCACCGCCTTCGCCGACTGGGTCGACGGCGGCGGCGGGTTGATGGCGATGACCGGCCACACCGCCGACCCTGCGGTCGCGCAGACGCGGCCCAACGCCATCCTCGCGAGCTTCGATGTCGCCTACAGCGGCGCGCTGCTCGACGGCCCGGTGACCGATTTCCTGCCGCACCCGATCTCGAATGGCCTGAGCTCGGTCACGTTCACCGGCGGCTTCGCCGTGACCGAGCTGCAGGTCGGCGCCACCGACGTCGTCGCGCAGCTGCCCGGCACCCCGGTCGCGCGTGCGCGCAGCTTCGGCGACGGCAAGGTGTTCGCCTGGGGCGACGAGTGGATCGAGTACGACTCGGAGTGGTCGACGATGCCGGAGATCACCCAGCTGTGGGTCAACGCGCTTGGGTGGTTGCGGCCGTCGGACCTGTGCGCGCCGCCGCCGGGCTGAGCGACGCCCACGCCCGGGGCGCGCGCCGGGCAGGCCCAGGTTCGTCGCGAGATGCCTTGACAGAAAGTATCTTGATGCCAAGATACCGGCCGTGGTCGACAGCTCGGGCACCCATCTGTGGCTGGTCCTGATGAAGGCCCACCGCTCGCTCGCGCGCCACGCCGCGCGCAGCATCGACGGGCTGCAGATGTGCCTCTCGGACTTCGTCATCCTCGAGCTGCTGCTGCACCATGGCGCGCAGCCGGTCAACGCCATCGGCAAGCGGATCGAGCTGACCAGCGGCTCGATCACCACCGCCATCGACCGCCTGGAGGCGCGTGGGCTGGTCGAGCGCACGCCGCACGACACCGATCGGCGGATCCGCAGCGTCGCGCTGACGCCGGCGGGCACGCGGGCGATCCGGGCGGCATTCGAGCGGCATCGCCGGAGCATGGATCACGCCGCAAGCGGATTGTCGCGGGACGATCGCGCGACCCTCATCGCATTGCTGAAGCAGCTCGGCATCAGCGCCGAGCAACTGTTCGAGCGCAACGACTGAGCTCGCGAGGTCGTCCAAACCAGAGATCGAACAGGCAACTCTCCGCGATCGCGACGGCAGGCCCGCCGCGATCGATCACACGAACCAACCACGAGCACGAGGACGAGAACGATGAGCACCATCTTGGTCACCGGAGCGACAGGCAAGCAGGGCGGCGCGGTCGCGCGCGGGCTCTTGCGGCACGGG
Source organism: Nannocystaceae bacterium (assembly GCA_046351635.1). GTDB lineage: Bacteria > Myxococcota_A > Polyangia > Nannocystales > Nannocystaceae > Xiheibacterium. The sequence continues at coordinate 84,417 of JAXLYC010000024.1, forward strand.
CACACCGTGCGAGCATTCACCCGCAAGGCCGACAGCGCGGCCGCGAAGGCGCTGGCGGACGCGGGCGCGCAGATCGTCGTCGGCGCGCTGGAGGACCGCGCCGCGCTCGACCGGGCCATCGCCGGCGCCGACGCGGTCTTCGCGATGGGCACGCCGTTCGAGCAGGGCCCCGAGGTCGAGGTGCAGCAGGGTCTCAACGCTGCGGACGCGGCCAAGGCGGCGGGCGCCTACCTGGTCTACACCTCGGTCGGCTCGGCCGATCGCGCGACCGGCATCCCCCACTTCGACAGCAAGTACAGAGTCGAGCAGCACATCCGTTCGATCGGCGCCCGCGCGGCCATCATCGCGCCGGTGTACTTCATGGACAACGCCTACTTCACGGCGGATCAGCTGCGAGCCGGGGTCTACGCGACGCCGCTGACGCCCTCGCGCAAGCTGGCGCAGATCGCGGTGGACGACATCGCCGCCTGCGCCGTCGCGGCGCTCGAGGACCCGGCGAAGTTCGCGGGCACGCGTCACGATCTCGCAGGCGACGAGGTCAGCGGCGAGGATGCGGTCGCGATCCTGTCGCGGGTCACCGGCAGGCCCTTCAGCTACTTCCAGGTGCCCATGGAGATGATCCGGCAGCGCATGGGTGAAGACGGCGCGCTGATGTACGAATGGTTCGAGTCCACCGGCTACGCGGTCGATCGCGCGGCGCTCGCGGCTGCGTTCCCGACCGTTTCGTGGACCTCGTTCGAGGCGTGGGCGCGCCGCCAGCCGATCCTGGCCGGTTGACCCGCCGCCGCGCGGCGTGGCTGCGGGTCAGCGCAGCAACGCCGCGTGGCGCAACCGCAACCGCGCGCCGAGCACGGGGCCGATCGCGCCGACGATCGCGATGGCGATCGACGACCACTGCGGCTTGAGCCCCGCCTCGGCGCCCGATCCGATCAACCCCAGCAGCAACGCGAAGCCGCCGAGCACCACGGCATGCAGCAGCTCGCGGCGGCGTGCCACGAGCGCGCAGACATAGCCGCCCAGCACCGCGGCCGCGAGACCGCAGCCGAGCTCGAGCCACAACACCCAGCCGGGTCCGCGAAACGGACCCGGCGTCGCGGGCAGGGCGTCGCGGGCGACGAAGAACAGGATCGCGAGCGTGCTGGTGACTCCGAGCACCATGGTCACGTAGCCGGCGAGGATGGCGAGGACGCTGCGCAGCAGAGGCTTGGTCATGGTCGTGCCCCTGCTGACCGGCGTGCGGCCTCGCGATTGCCTCGGCACCGACGCGCGCTGGCTCACGTGCCCTCGGGCAGCGGCCGAGCGAGCGCGTCGAGCGAGCGCTCGAGCTCGGCAGCGTCGGCGGGCAGGGTCGGCAGGATCGCCCGCAAGCGCGCGCGCGCGCGGTGCAGGCGGCTGAGTGTGGTGCTGCGACCGAGCCCGAGCACCGCGCCGATGGCCTCGACCGGCAGCTCGTGCCAGTAGTGCAGCTCGAGCGCGAGCTGGTCGTCGAGCGGCAACCGCCGCAACGCGGCGTGCAGCAGGCGACGCTGCTGCTCGCGCGCGCAGTGCTGACTCGGGCTGGTGCCGGTGTCCTGCAAGCTGGCGATCTCGGGATCGAAGCGCGCGCGCGCGCTGAGGCGATCGACGAGCGCGTTGCGGGCACAGCGAAACAGATAGGCGCGCACGTCGTCGATCTGCGCGCCGGCGCGCGCACGCTCGACGCATGCCGCGAACGACTGGTGCACGAGGTCGTCGACGCCGTCGTCGAGCTTGCGCGCGAGGAAGTCGGCGAGCTCGCCCCCGTGGCGCTCGAACAGCCGGCGGCCGGCCTCGACGTCGCCGTCGGCCCAGGCCCGCAGCAGTGTGCGGCTGTCCATGCTGCGAGCATAGACGCCCTGCTACGCTGTTGCCGTGGTCGAGCGCGACGACCTGCTCGGTGCACCGCCGGAGGTGGATCCGCTGGAGCGGGCACAGATCCTCGCCGGCGCGGCGGCGCGGCTGCTCGGCGACCAGCCCGCGACGATCGATCGCTTCGAGATCCGTACGCGGCTCGGGGCCGGCGCCCTGGGCGTGGTGTTCGCGGCGTGGGACCCTCGGCTCGAGCGCGAGGTGGCGATCAAGCTGCTGCGCGGCGCCGCGGGCCGCTCGGAGCGCCTGCTCGCCGAAGCCCGGGCGATGGCGCGCTTGTCGTCGCCCAACGTCGTCGCGGTGCACGAGGTCGGCACCGTCGGTGATCGCGTGCTGCTGGTGATGGAGCGGATCCACGGCCGGACACTGCGCGCGTGGCTCGAGCAACACGACCCGCCCCGGTGGCGCGACACCGTTGCCATCTTCGCCGCGGCGGGTCGCGGTCTCGCGGCGGCGCACCGCGCCAAACTGGTGCACCGCGACTTCAAGCCCGACAACGTGCTGGTGGCCGACGATCCCACGCGCGTGCTCGTGACCGACTTCGGCCTCGCGCTCGCGGCGTCCGAGGCGACGCGTCGCCGCCGGGTGTCGGCACGCCGGCCTACATGGCGCCCGAACAGCACGCCGGTGCCGCGGTCGAGCCGGCCGCGGACCAGTTCGCGTTCTGCGTCGCGTTGTACGAGGCGCTGTGGCGCCGGCGACCGTTCGCCGCTGCGAACGCGGACGAGCTCGCACGCGACAAGGCCGAGGGCCGGGTCATCGCGCCGCCGCGCGGCAGCAACGTCCCGTCGTGGCTGCGCGACGCGGTGCTGCGCGGGCTCGCACCAGAGCCGCGCGAGCGATGGCCGGACATGGACACGCTGGTGCGGGTACTCGGCAGCGATCCCGCACGCACGCGACTGCGCCGCTTCGCCATCGTCGCGATCGTGGTCATCGCGGTCATCGCAGCGGTCGGGGCCACGCTGCAGGCGATCCTGTTCTGGGACTGGTACCTGCGCGCGCGCTCGTGAGCGCTGCCGGCGGGCGCCGGCGCCGGCACGGGGCCCGGGTGCACGCGGCCGCGCGCAACACCACCGCTCGCGGGGCCCGGCGCCTGCTCGCCGCGGCACCGCAGCGTCTGCCCTCGACGTCGGCTGCACCCGCCGCCGCGCGCTGCCGTACGCTCTTGCTGCATGCCGATCACTGCGACCCTGCTCGCGAGCACGCCCCTTCTGCGCGCGGCGTCGCCGGAGTCGGCCGCGCGACTGGCCCGGGCCGCGAGCAGCTCGGAACACGCCGAGGACGAGGTGCTGTGGCGCGCGGGTGAGCCCGCGTCGGCGCTGACGATCATCCGCCGCGGCCTGGTACAGATCGTCAAGCACGGCGCGCCGGTGTCGACCCTGGGCCTGTTCGGCCCGCGCGAGTGTCCGGGTCTGGTCGCGGTGCTGGGGCCCGGTCGCTATCCCGCCGACGCGCTCGCGGTGTCCGAGCGGCTCGAGCTCATCCACGTGCCGGCGCCGGAGCTGCAGGCCGTGCTCGAGCACGACCACGCGCTGGCCGAGGCCGCGCGGCGACAGCTGGTCGCGGCGAGCCAGATGTTGCTGGCCAAGATCGACATGCTGACGGCCGGCGAGGTGCCGCAGCGACTGGCCACGCTGTTCCTGCACCTCGCGGACCGCTTCGGCGACACCTTTTCCGAGGGCGAGACACGGATCCCCGTGGTGCTCTCGCGGACGGTGCTCGCGCGCCTGGTCGGCGCCCGCAGCGAGACCGTGATCCGCGTGATGACGCGATGGGAGCGCGAGGGTGCGCTGTCGACCGAACGCGACGGCTTCGTGATCCGAGATCGCGCGTGGTTGGTGTCCGAGCAGGCCAGCGCGAGCTGATCCAGATCAGTCGGCCACGGCCGCGGCCATTGCTCTGATCCGCGAGACGGCATAGGAGCAGGGACGTCGCTCGACGAAGGTCGTCGGGGCGAGGTGCCGACATGCTCAGCAAATCCCAGGCGCGTGCGTTCTTCCTCGTCGGCACCGCGGCGTGTGCGGTCGCCTTCGTGGCGCTCACGGTCGACACGTTCGGCCAGCTGCCCGCGCGGACCAACGCCGCCGCCATCACCCCCGAGGTCGCCCGCGGCAAGCAGCTGTGGGACGAGAACAACTGCATGGGCTGCCACACGCTGTTCGGCGAGGGTGCGTACTACGCCCCCGAGCTGACCCGCGTGTACGAGCGCCGCGGCGAGTACTTCATCCGCGCGATGCTGGTCGACCCGGCCGCGATGTACCCCGGCGAGCGCAAGATGCAACGCTACGATTTCACCATCGAGGATCAGGACGCACTCATCGCGTTCTTCCGTTGGGCCGGCACCGTCGACCTCAACGGCTTCCCCGCCACACCCAACCTCATGCCGCTGGCGGTCGGCGACGGCGTCGCGGCCACCGGCGCACGCCCACAGCTGTTCAACACGCTGTGCATCGCGTGCCACGCGATGGACGGGCAAGGCGGCCGCGTGGGCCCCGCGCTCGACGGCGTCGGCGGACGACTCGACGCCGCCTACCTGCGGCGATGGCTCGAGAACCCCACCGCCGTGAAGGCCGACTCGCGGATGCCGGTGCTGCCCCTGTCCGACTCCCAGATCGACGAGCTCGTCGCATTCCTCAGCCAGCAGAAGGACTGACACCATGCGCTTCGAATCCCAACGCGTGGCCTGGTGGTTCTTCGCCACCTGCATGCTGCTGTTCACGCTGCAGCTCGTCTACGGCTTCATCCTCGGCTTCGCGCACGCGGGCCAGGACGTACTCCACGACGTCATCCCGTTCCACACCGCGCGCGCGACCCACACCAACCTGCTGGTGATGTGGCTGCTGTGCGGCTTCATGGGCGCGGCCTACTTCATCATCCCGGACGAGTGCGACCGCGAGCTGTACTGGCCGAACCTCGCCAAGCTGCAGCTGGCGGCCCTGGTCATCGTCGGCGTGACCGCGATCATCGGCTTCCACGTCAACTGGTGGGAGGGCCGCAAGTTCCTCGAGATCCCGCGGCCGCTGGACTTCCTGGTCGTGGTCGATGTGCTGATGTTCATCGCCAACATCGGCATGACGGTGTGGAAGGGCCGCCGCATGACCACCACCTCGATGGTGCTGTTCTTCGGCCTGCTCATGGCGGCGCTGCTGTACCTGCCGGGCATGATCCCGACCGACAACCAGACCATCGACTCGTACTGGCGCTGGTGGGTCGTGCACCTGTGGGTCGAGGGCGTGTGGGAGCTGATCATGGGCGGGATTCTCTCGTACCTGCTGATCAAGCTCACCGGCGTCGACCGCGAGGTGGTCGAGAAGTGGCTGTACGTCATCGTCGGCTTCACCTTCCTCTCGGGCATCCTCGGCACCGGCCACCACTACTACTTCATCGGCACGCCGCGGTACTGGCTGATGATCGGCGGGGTGTTCTCCGCGCTGGAACCGATCGCGTTCCTGGGCATGGCGATCTACGCCATCTCGATGGCCAAACGCGGCGGCCGGCGCCACCCCAACAAGGTCGCGCTGAGCTGGACCGTGGGCTGCGCGGTGATGTCGTTCGTCGGTGCGGGCTTCCTCGGCTTCGCGCACACGCTGCCGCAGGTCAATCTCTACACCCACGGCACCCTGGTGACGGCGATGCACGGGCACATGGCGTTCTGGGGCGCCTACGCGATGCTGGTGCTCGCGATCATGGCCTACGCGGTGCCGCTGATGACCGGCCGCCACCTGCACGCCTCGGCGGCTTCGACCTTCGCGTTCTGGACCAGCAACATCGGCATGATCGCGATGACGCTCGCGTTCGCGGTCGCCGGCGTCACGCAGGTGGTGCTCGAGCGGCGCGTGGGCATGGACTTCATCTCCGTGCAGAAGGAGATCGAGGTCCACTTCTGGGGCCTGCTCATGGCCGCGGGCCTGTTCACCGCGGGCATCCTCGCGCAGATCTGGGTGTTCGTGCGCTCGGGCCTGCCGGTGGGCGACCGCGTCGCGGGCACGCGCGAAGGTGAAGATGGGTACGATGCCGCCTGACGATCGCACGGGCGTGCCGCGCCCCGCAGCGCCGTGGTACCGCGAGGTCGCGGGCGAGCGCACGGTGTTCCGCGCCGCCGCGGCCGCGGGGCTGCCGGTGCTGCTCAAGGGTCCGACGGGTTGCGGCAAGTCGCGTCTGGTCGAGGCGATGGCAGCCGAGCTCGGTCGCCCACTCGTGACGGTCGCGTGCAACGACGACACCAGCGCCGCGGACCTGCTGGGCCGCTGGTTGGTGCAGGGCGGCGACACCGTGTGGCAGGACGGGCCGGTCACGCGGGCCGTGCGCGAGGGCGCGGTGCTCTACCTCGACGAGGTCGCCGAGGCGCGCGAGGACGTGATCGTCGTGCTGCACCCGCTGGCCGATCATCGCCGCGAGCTGGTGCTCGATCGTCACGCCGAGACCCTGGTCGCACCGCCGTCGTTCCGCCTGGTCGCGAGCTTCAACCCCGGCTATCGCCATGGCATCAAGGAGCTCAAGCCCTCGACGCGGCAACGCTTCGTCACCATCGGGCTCGAGTACCCGCCCGCGCCGATCGAGATCGAGATCGTCGCGACCGAGGGCAACTGCGAGCTGGGCGTGGCGAAGCGTCTGGTCGCGTTGGCGGGCAAGATCCGCGCGCTCGACGAGCTCGCCCTGGGCGAGACCGTGTCGACGCGGCTGCTGGTGATGGCGGCGCGCCTGATCGGCGCGGGCCTGCCTCCGCGCCACGCGGCCGAGGCCGCGATCGTCGGCGCGCTCACCGACGACGGACCCACGACCACGGCCCTGCGCGAGCTGGTCGCGCTGGCGCTGTGACGCCATGGCGTTCGACGAGCGACTGTTCGAGAGCCTCGCGCGACGGTGGCGATCGTGGCGACGGCGGCCCTCGGCGGGCGAGCTCGCGACGCGCTTCGAGGTCGAGCCGGCGTTGCCGTGGTTGGGGCCGCTGGCGCGGGGTCTGGCCGAGCGCCCGCTCGAGCTGCGCGTGCACGACGGGCCGCTGCGCATCGCACCGTCGTGCGTGTGGTTGCCGCGCTTCGAAGCGACGCTGCCGAGCGCAGCGGACAACGCGGCGCTGGTCGCGTCGCGGTGGGCTTCGTGACCTCGGCCGCGGCGCAGTGGCGCGGCGGCGCGGATCGCGCTGGCGTGGTTCGCGTGGGCGCTGGCGTTCGAGCGCTCGCTGATCGAGCCGCTGCCCGGCTGGGCCAGCTGCGCGCCGGCATCGCGAGCGCACTGCTGGAGACGCGGCCGTCGCTGCGTGCAGGCGATCTTGAAGGCGTGGCCGAGGCCCTGGTACCTTGCGCTCGGGCGCACGCCGCAGGAGCTTGCGCCGTGGCTCGCGGCCGACGACACGCTGCTGGTCGACGCGCAGGCCCGATGCGATCGCGATCGCGCTGCGACGCTGGCCCGGCGGCGCTCTGCCGTCGGTGCCGTGGTGGGGCACGCCAGTGGCGGACGTCCGCGCGGCCGCGGCCACATCCGCGCCGTCCGAGGACACGTTGCCTTCGCCCACCAGCGAACGCGCCGCGCGGGCGCGCGCGGTCCGGTCACGCGCAAGCGCCTGCCGGAGCACGACGCAGACGAGAGCCGCTGGTGCACTCGTTCGAGAAGGTCCACACCGCCGAAGAACACGGCGGTGGCAACAAGCGGGCCGACGGCGCCGACGAGCTCGCGGCGCACGGCGACGCGCTCGGCGGCTCGACCTCACCGAGGTGGTGCTGTCGAACGAGCGCGTCGCGTCGATCTACGCCGACCTGTGGCTGCTCGGCGAGGTCCGCCGCGGCGGCGGACGAGGCCGCATCGGGCCTGCGTTACGACGAATGGGACGAGGGCCACCGCCGCTATCTGTCGCGTTGGTGCCGGGTCGAGCGCGTGCAGCCCGGCCGACGCGCTCGCGGAGCGCGCGCCTGGCCGCGCGCGTGCGCCACGAGCACCGTCGCGTGCTCGCGCGGGAACGAGAGGAGCTCGCGCGGGTCGAGTCCGCGCGGCGCTGGACGCCACGGCAGCGCGACGGCAGCGGATCGATCTCGCCGCGGTGGTCGATCGCTGCGCGGCGCGCTGCGCGCCGGCCACGACGGCGACGAACGCCTCTACCTGCATCAGCGCGTCCCTCGGGCCACGACATGGCGGTGCTGCTGTTGCTCGACACCAGCACCTCCACCGGCAGTTGCCCGGGTCGAGCAGGGTCGCGTGCTCGACACGGCGCGCGACGCCGCGGTGGTGCTGATGTTGGCGCTGCAACCCCACGTCGCCGAGCTCGGCGTCGCCGGCTTCTGCAGCTTCACGCACGACGACTGCCGCTTCCTCGGCATCAAGGGCTTCCGCGAGCCGCTCGCGAGCGGCCTCGCCCGCCTCGCGACCGTCACGCCCTCGGGCTACACCCGCATCGGACCCGCGATCCGCCACGCGACCGCGACCCTGGCCCAGACCGCCGCGAGGCGCCGCCTGCTGGTGGTGATCACCGACGGCAAGCCCACCGACGCCGATCGCTACGAGGGCCGCTTCGGCGTCGCGGACGTCCGGCAAGCGCTGCGCGAGGCGCAGCGCGTGGGCGTGGACGCGTTCGGGCTGGCGATCGATCCGCGGGCGAGGGCGAGCCTGCCGACGATGTTCGGCACGCGTGCGTGGGCCGGCATGCCCGGGGTGGACGCGCTGGCCCAGACGGCAGGGCGGCTGCTCGCGCGCGTGCGCATGCGGTGAGCTGGGGCTGCGAGGGCCGTCTTGGTTCCCCTGGCGGGCGCTAGCTGCCCAGCACGCGGAAGCTGCCGCGATGGGCCTCGACGAACGCGCGCAGGCACGCGACGACCTCGTTCTCCTCGTCCGCGCCGACCTCGTCCGCGAACGCGGCCGCGCGGTGATTCCACGGCAGCTGCAGCGCATCGCGCACGAGACCGAGGACACCGTCGGCGCCGATCTCCCGCAGCGCCGCACACAGCCCGCGGTTGAGATCGTCGCAATCGAACGCGAGGTGCCTGTCCGCGCCCCACAGCCGCTCGAAGAAGCCGGCGACATAGTACACGACCTCCTCGGCGGGCGAGCTCGAGTCGTCCCGCTGACCGAACATCACGTAGTGCTCGACGGCGCCCTGGGTGAGGACGACGGCGGCCTCGCCCCTCGCCGCTTCCTTGTCGGCGCGAAGTCGCCGCGCGCGCCCGACGTACTCGGCTGCCGCCGAATCATCCCACCCGAACCGGTCGAACATCGCGAGTGCTTGCGCGTCCGAGCACTGTGCCGCGCGTCGAATCCGTGCACAACCCTCCTCGGTCAGCGCCCGCGCTGCGACATCGAGGTTTCCCCGCGCCTGCTCGAGCGCTCGTACGACGGCGTGCAGCGGTGCCCCCACGCGGGCTCGGAGCGCCGCCACGGCTTCTCGC
>JAXLYC010000025.1:0-92605 GCA_046351635.1 Nannocystaceae bacterium
ACCGGCATCGCATCGCTGCCGTTGTTCGCGACCGGGCGCGTCGGCGTCGAGCAGCTCGCGCGGCTCGACGGCATGCTCGCGCGCCTGGGCGACGACGGCCTGGTCCGCGTCGTGCTCATCCACCATCCGCCGGTCGCGGGCGTGTCGAAGCCGCGCCACGACCTGCTCGATCTCGGGGCCTTCGGCGAGGTCATCGCCCGCCGCGGCGCCGAGCTGATCCTCCACGGCCACGAGCACCGCTGCGTGGACTCGTCGCTGGCCGGACCCACCGGACCGGTGCCGGTCCACGGCGTGGCCTCGGGGACCTCGTGTTCCTCGCGGCCCGGCCGCCAGGCTTCGTTCTCATTCTACGAGGTCGATCGCGACCTCATCCATCGGGAGCGCTACACATGGAACGGAACCGCATTCGATCGCGTGCACTGACGTCGCTGCTCGGCCCCGCCCTCGGGCTCGCACTGCTCGGCGGCGCCTGCACCAACACGCTCGACAAGGCACGCATCGCCTGGTCCGACGGCGAGGGCGACTTCGAGGAGGCCGAGGAACTCTATCGCGACGCGATGGACGAGCCGAAGTTCGAGGACGAGGCGCGCAAGGAGCTGGTCGAGATCTATCTGCAGCTCGCCCGCGAGCAGCGCGACCGGCCCAAGGTCGCCGAGGGGCTCTACCGCAAGGCGCTCAAGCTCGATCCCAAGAACGAGGAGGCGCTCGAGGGCCGCGCCCGCGCGCTGCTCGGCCGCGGCATGCCCGACGAGGCCTTCGCTCTGGTCGAGGAGGGCATCAAGCACAAGTGCCGCGGCTGCTCGCGGTTGCTGACGGTGCTGCTCATCGATCGCGCCGATCGCTACTACCACGCGCAGATGTGGCCCGAGGCCGAGGCCGACTACGCCCGCGCGCTGTCGATCATCCCCAACGCCGCGGTCGCGCTGGGCGTGGTCCGCTGCCGCATCGCCCGCAAGGCCACCGAGGAGGCCGCCGCGGCCCTGGGGCCCGCCGCCGATCTCATCGGCGTGCACGACGTCGATCAGCGGGCGCAGTTCCTCGAGCTGCGCCGCCTCACGGTGCTCGCGCTGCTGGGCGAGGACAAGGCCGAGGCCTCCGATCGCCTGCTCGACCTCGCGCCCGCAGGCGTCGGCGCCGAGGAGCAGGTCGACCTTGCGCTCGAGGTCGCCTACGAGCTGCAGAAGCGCGGCAAGCCCGACATCGCGCTGGACCGGCTCGAAACCCTGGTCAAGCACGCCGACGAGGGCAAGCTCAAGGTCTCGGCCGAGCGCGTCGCCGATCTGCGCGATCGCGTCATCAGCCTGTACATCGCGCGCAGCGCAGTGCGCCTGAGCAAGAGCGACATCGCCGGCGCGGACGAGGACCTCGCGCGGGCGCTGCAGCTGCGGCCCAAGGACCCCTCGCTGCAGCTGCAGCGGGTGCTGACCATCGCGGGCAAGGGCAAGCTGTCCGACGCGGAGCAGGCCCTGGGCAAGATCGACCCCGGCACCGGCGGCTACGCGCAGGTGTGGTCGATCCTGCTGACCATCCGCGTGCACGAGATGATCGGCGGCGGCAAGATCGAGGACGCCCGCGTGCAGCTCGAGCGCGCCAAGTCCAAGACCCCCGATCTGCCCGAGGTCCACGTCGCGATGGCCGAGCTGCTCAGCCACACCGAGGTGACCATGCGCAAGAAGGACGCCGCCGAGGTCCGGGCCCGCGGCCTGGTGAAGTACCCCGGCGGCAAGATCACGCGGCTGGCCGAGGCGCTGTCGGAGCTCGACTGGTCCAAGCAGAGCATCTACGGCCTCGGCACCGCGTACCCGTACCGCGCGCCGGGCACGGAGCAGCGCATCGAGTCGCTGCTGACGAACATCGGCAAGGCCTATCCGTTCAAGGTGAAGTTCAACTCCACGCCGCAGACGGTCTTCGTGCTCAAGAACGATCGCGCCGAGCCCATCGACGCGACGCTCAAGTGCGGCACCATCAGCGCCGAGGCCAAGCTGACGCCGCAGTCGAGTTCCAAGCTGACCATCGCCAAGCCGGGCTTCTGCGAGATCAACTTCGGCGGCAAGTCCGCGACGATCGTCGCGGAGCCGTACACCGAGGTCGAGATCCCGCTCTGAGCCGCACGACGCGGACCGCGGCGCGACAACGCTGCGAAGCCGGGCCCGGACCCGCCGGCCCACCGGCGGACGCCGGAGCCACCCGCGCCGCCCTGGCCGGCGCGGGCCGATCGAGCCCAGCCATCACCGCGGCCAGCCGCGCTGCCGCTGCGCAGGCGGCTGTGACAGCGGCCGCGCAGCAGCGGCCGCGAGGCCGGCCGGCCGCGGCCCAACCCGGCGGCAGCCATCGCGCGCCGCTGCCCGTTCGGCCGCGCCCCTGGTAGAGTTTGAGGGCGTGCCAAGCTGCCCCCACCGCAAGATCCGTCCGCTGGGCGAAGGTGCGGTAGGCGACGTCCATCTGTGCGTCGACGTCTTCCGACGCCGGCTCGTGGTCGTGAAGTGGCTGCGGGCCGAGGTGCACGAAGGCAGCGAGGCTGCGGTGCGTTTCCAGCGCGAGGCCCAGCTCATGAGCGGCGCCAACTTCGACGGCGTCATCAAGGTCGAGCACTTCGGTAGCGACGAGTACGGCCGCACGTGGATGGCGATGGAATTCGTCGATGGCGTCTCGCCCGCCGGTGCGATCTCGGAAGGGGACACCTGGGGCGTGCATCGCCTCATGGTCGGGGTCGGCCGCAGCCTCGACGAGCTGCACGGCCTGGGTGTGGTCCACCGCGACCTCAAGCCCGACAACGTGCTGCTGCGCAATCAGCCCAGCGGCTGGGAGCCGGTGATCATCGACCTGGGCATCGCGAAGTGGCTGGCGCACGAGGCCGCGACCGCGACCGGCTCGGTGTTCGGCACGCCGCACTACATGAGCCCGGAACAGTTCCGCGACACCAAGCACGTCGGGCCCGCGACCGATCGCTACGCCCTGGCCGTGATCGCGTTCGAGCTGCTGTCGGGGCGGTTGCCCTACGACGGCCGCAGCCTGCCCGAGCTGCTGCACCAGCACATGGAGGCCGAGATCCCGCCGCTGTCCATCGCCGTGCGCGGCCGCAATCGCGCGACGGTGATGGACAACGCCGTGCTGGCGGAGTCGCGCCACGCCTCGCCGCACCTCGACGCGTTCATGCGCCGCGCCATGGCCAAGCACCCCGCGTCACGCTTCGGCTCCGGCCGCGAGATGGCCGCGGCGTTCCGCGCGGCGGCCGAGGCCGACGGGCTGTGGTACGAGCCCAACGCGGTCGAGCCGCTGTTCGAGCAGCTGGCGCGTCCGATCGTCGAGATGACCCACGGCGGCAACACCCGCCGCTTCGACATGCGCGAGGGCCCCGTCGTGATCGGCCGTCACGAGGCCTGCCAGTTCGTGGTGACCTCGCCGCGCATGAGCCGGCTGCACGCGTGCATCTACGCCCACCGCGGCCGCATCTGGATCGCGGATCTGCAGAGCCAGAACGGCACGCAGTACCAGGGCCGCGCGCTGACCAGCGGCGTGCCCGTGTCGATCCGAGCCGACGGCGAGGGCGCGCCGATCCGGCTGTACGATCAGGACATCGAGATCCGCGCGGTCGAGTCGTAGTCGTGGCGCGCGACCGCTGGCCCAGCGTCGTGCTGTTCGGGCCCGCGGTGGCCTGGCTCGCGCTCGCGACCGTGGGCAGTGCCGCGACGCTGCTCGACGACGGCAGCTGGGGTCCGCCGGTGGCCACGGCCGCGGGCGTCGTCGGGGCCGACGCGTGCCGGCCGTGCCACCTGCAGCAGTGGCACAGCTGGCACGACAGCTACCACCGCACGATGACGCAGCCGGTGGCGACGCCGGGCTTCGAGCCGCTGGCGCCGTTTCGCGGCGAGTCGGTCGCGGCGCTGGGCTTCGTGGCCACGCTCGATCGCGACGCGCAGGGACGCCCGCACGTGCGCGTGGTCGGCGATGTCGAAGGGGGCGCGCCGCTGCTCGACGCGACCATCGAGCTCGCGGTCGGCAGCCATCGCGTGCAGCAGTACGTCGCGCGGATCGATCGCGGCGGCGGTGAGGGCGAGCTGTGGCGACTACCGCTGGCGTGGCACGTGGGCCAGGCGCGCTGGATCCACCTCAACACCGCCTTCCTCGCGCCCGACGGCGAGCCCGGCAGCGAGACCGATTTCCTGCGTCACCTCTCGCGCTACAACGACAACTGCCTGTTCTGCCACAACACCGAGCCCAACCCCGGCCTCGGCGCGGATGGGCACTGGCGCTCGGACGTGGGCCAGTGGGGCATCGCGTGCGAGGCCTGCCACGGCCCGGCCTCGGCGCACCTGCAGCGGCACGCGAGTCCGTGGCGCCGCGTGTGGTCGCCCGCGGGCCAAGACGGATCCGTCGTGGATCCGCAGGCGCTCACGCCCGCGCGCGGCACCGACGTGTGCGGCCGCTGCCACGGTCAACGCATCGGCCGCGACATCGCGTCGATCCTCGCGCACGGCGACGGCTTCCGCCCCGGCGAGGCGCTCGACGCGGTCTCGCGCCCGATCCTGCGCGACTCGATCGTGGGCGACGATCCCGAGCCGCACTTTCGCTCGCGCTTCTGGCCCGACGGTACCGCGCGGCTGTCGGCGCACGAGTACCAGGCGCTGTTGGCCTCGCCGTGCCACCAAGACGGCGCGGGGCTGTCGTGCGGCGACTGCCATGCGATGCACGGCGACGAGCCGGCGATGCAGCTGCGCGCCGACTGGGATCCGCGGGCGACGTGCGCGCGCTGCCACGAGCCCGCGTCGCTGTCGGGCGCCGCGGCGCGCGGCGGCCACGGCGGTCACGGCGACGCGCTCGACTGCGTCGCGTGCCACATGCCGCGCACCAGCTACGGCCTGCTGCAGGGCATGATCAGCCACCGCATCGACAGTCCGCGACCTGCTGCGGCGGTCGGGCTACACGACCGACCCGATGCCTGCACGCAGTGCCACGTCGATCGCAGCCGCAGCTGGGCCGCGGCCGCGCTGCCGCAGCTGGGCCTGCCGGCGCATGCGCCCGCGCGGGCCGCCGACGCGCGCGAGTCGTGGGGATCGCGGGTGCTGCTGGATCTGCACGGCGGCGATCCGATCCAGCGCGCGCTCGCGGTCGACGCGCTCGCGCGGCCGCAGGCCCCGGTCGACGCCGCCGTGCGGCTGTCGTGGCTGTTCGACGCGCTCGCCTACGCCTACGCCTCGGTTCGCGTCATGGCCTGGGTCGGCGCGCGCCGACTCGCGAGCACCGCTGGTGCCGCCGCGGCCGTGATCGACGCGCTCGCCGGCTTCGACCCCGAGGCCAGCGTCGAGGCCCGGCTCGCGACGTGGCAACAGCTGCGCCGCGCGCTGGGGCCGGGTCCGTTCGACGACGCGCCCGAGCGCGCGCTGGCGCTCGAGGCCAGCCGCGACGCGGTCGCGATCTGGATCGGAGAGTAGCGACCGCGCGCGGCGGCCTGCTAGCATCGCCGCGGTGGACGAGGCCCGCCACGTGCGCGCGTCGCTGGCACTGCTCGCGCTGTTTCTGGCCAGCGGGCTGTGGCTCGAGGCCATGATCGGCCTGCGCGCCGGCGGCTGGGTCGACGATCCACTGCGGCGCGAGTTCCTGCGCCTGGGCCACGCCCACGGCGCCCTGCTGGCCCTGGTGAACCTGGCGCTGGCGTGGGCGATGACGAAGCTGCAGACGCCCGAGCGCTGGGCCCGGCGCGTGCGCGCTGCGGCGTGGGTCGGTGCGCTCGCGGTCGGTGTGGGCTTCTTCGGCGGCGGGCTGTGGCACGGCGCGGCCGACCCCGGGCCGTTGGTGCTGATCGTGCCCGCGGGCGCGATGATGCTGCTGGGCGGCTGCGTCGCGGTCGCGATGGTGCGCTGAGCGATCGGCGGCCCGCATTCACGGGCGCGCGAACAGCTCGAGCTGCGCGCGCGCCGGTGGCTCGCGCGCGCCCGCATCGGCGGCCGCGTCCGTGCGCGTGCGCGTGCGCGTGGACGGCGGCAGCAGCTGCCGCGCGAGCGAGGACTCGCGGCGGAAGAAGCCCTCGGTGTGGAAGGTGTCGCGCAGCCGGTGCAGCTCGAAGTCGAAGTGGTGGCAGAGCTCGTGCAGCAGCGTGCGCACGAAGGTCCGCAGCGCCACCGGCCGCTCGTGCGCCGCGGTCCGCATCCACACACGGATGATCGCGGGCTTGCCCTGCTCGCGCTCGTACAGCCCGTGCAGCTCGGCGCTGGCGTCCGAGGGCCGTCGCGCCAGCACCCGCACGATCGGCTGCGCCGCGCCCAGCTGCTGGCACAACGCCGCGGTCACCGCCCGCACCGCCGCGCCGGTGATGCGACGATCATCGGCCGCGAGCCCGCGCGCGATCGCAGGCACGTGCGCGCGCACGGCCGCCGGCTCGGGCACGTTCACCGCGGTGATCGCATCCGAGGCGCGGTAGGTGGCCTTGTCCCGCGACGACAGGCGGCGGTAGTACGCGTAGGGCACCGGCGCAGCCAGGATACGCCGGCGTCACAGCATCGGCGAGAGCACCCGCGCGACGCCCTCGCCCAGGCGCCGCGACCAGCCCAGGCGCTCGCGCGCGCTGCTCTCGAGCTCCTGCGCGGCGGCGAGATCCTCGACGAAGCGGGCCGCGAACGCACGGGTGATCTCCGCGTCGTAGAACATCGCGATGATCTCGTAGTTGAGGTGGAAGCTGCGCACGTCCATGTTGGCCGAGCCCACCAGCGAGACGTCGTCGAACAGCGCGTACTTCGCGTGCAGCATGCCGGCGTGGTACTCGAACACGCGCGCGCCGGCGTCGAACAGCTCGTCGTAGTAGCTCGCGGCCGCGAGCGCGACCAGGCGCGAGTCGTTGAACGCTGCCGCCGGCACGATGACGCGCACGTCGACCCCGCGCAACGCTGCGGTGCGCAGCGCCAGCAGCAGCGGCTCGTCGGGCACCAGGTACGGCGTCACCAGCCACACCCGCGAGGTCGCGATCGCGATGGCCGCGACGATCTGCGCCGCGATCGCCTGGTCGTTGGGCGCGTCGGGGCCGCTGGGGATGACCTGCACCAGCGGGCCCGCGGCCGCGGCCGGCCGCGGCACCAGCCCGTGGTACGGGTCGCCCTGCCGCAGGCGGCGCTCGCGTTCGGTCTCCGCGCGCAGCCGTGGCAGCCGCCGCCGGGGCCGTCGCGCGTCGAGGTGGTGCAGCGCGTTGGGGTGCTGGCCGTGCACGTCGATGACCTGGCCGGTGGTCGCGAGCCAGTCCTCGAGGAAGACCGCGTCGAGACCCAGCACCGCGTCGCCGGCGAGCTCGACCATGATGTCGCGCCAGCGCGCGGTCGCCGTGCGACCGCTGTACTCGTCGCCGATGTTCACGCCGCCGATGAAGCCGCGCTCACCGTCCGCCACCAGCAGCGTGCGGTGGTTGCGGAAGTTGAGCCGCGCGCGCCAGGGCCAGTGCAGCCGCACCCGGCCGAAGCGGGCGATGGTGCCGCCGGCGTCGACCAGCGGCGCGAACAACGTGTCGGCGCCGAAGCTGCCGATGTCGTCGACCAGCACGCGCACACGCACGCCCTGGCGCGCGCGCGCGGCCAGCCGCGCCACGAGATCGCGGCCGGTCTCGTCGTCGTGCCAGATGTAGAAGAGCAAGTGCACGAAGTGCTCGGCGCCGTCGATGGCGCGGCGCATCGCGGCGAAGATCTCGGCCGGGTCGGAGTGCACTTGCACCGCGCTGGCGCGGCGCACCGGCGCGGTCGCAGTCGCGAGCGCGAGCCGCACCAGACCGCGGGGCAGCGGCGCCAGCTCGTCGGGCAGCGACTCGATGCGGGCGAAGCCACGCAGGGCGTCGAACGGGCGCACGATGCGGCGCGCGCGTGCGCGGCGGGTCCGGCGTGCGCGGCGGCTGAGCAGCAGGTACGCCACCAGCCCCAGCACCGGCAGGAACACCAGCGCCAGGACCAGCGCCAAGGTCGTGGTCGGGCGACGTCGCTCGAGCACCACCACGATCGAGATCGCGATGGCGTAGGCCACGAAGGCCAGCTCGATCAGCCACGTGGACAGCTCGGGCCACGCGAGCGCGAGCAGGGTGGGCCCGGGCAGCGGCACGCGGGCACGATCATAGGCGCGCGCGGCCGGCCTAGCACACCGCGCTGCCGAGTCCACCGGCGATGCACGAGCGCGCGTCCGGGTCGTCGAGCCACGCGCGGCGGCACTGCAGCGGTGCGGTCGAGGCCGCGTCGGCGACGACCGCGTCGCAGCGCGCCAGGCAGACGTCGGGCTCGTCGAGCGTGCCCGGGCAGGCGTCCTGCAGCACCTGGCAGTACTGCGCGCAGGCCTGCGGGCTCACGGCCCCGGCGGGGTCCTCGGGCGCGGCCGCGGCGGCGGTGACCGGCGCAGGCGGGCCGTCCGCGCGGCGCGGTGTGGCCTCGGTGGGCTCGCATTCGCCGTGATCACAGCCCAGCGCGAGCGTGGCGAGCGCAGCCGCGGTGATGCAGCGGACGATGCGGCCATGCAGCCGCGCGGGGGTGCGGGGCACCATGACCCGCACCATCGTCCGCACGCGGCCGGGATTGAGCCCCGCAGGCAGCCACGATAGGCTTGCCCGACCTCATGCCGTCGTTGCTGCAGGTGCTGCACGATGCGACAGGCCACGGTGCGACGGAGATCGTGCTCGAGCCGGGTCGCGCGCCCACGCTGCGCACCTCGATGGGCGTCGAGACCCTGCGCGCGTCGATGAGCGAGGGCGAGCTGTTCGACGCGCTCTCGGGCGTGCTCGGCCCCGACCAGCAGGCCGAGCTCGCGGTCGGCAACGTGGTCGAGTTCCAGCTGCACGACGGTGTGGCGCGGTGGACCCTGGTGGCCGAGGCCGGTCGCGACGGCGTGGTCGTGCGCGGTCGGACCCAAGCGTCGGGCGACGTCGCCGAGGTCGGTGTGCCGCTCGAGCTGCCGCCGCTGCGCCGCGGCACCGAGGGTGTCGGCATGCCCGCGGCGCCCGCGGTCGCGCCGCGCAAGACCCGGGACACCGCGTGGGACCTGCCGGCGGTCACCACCACGCCGCCGCCCACCGGCGCGGCGCAGATCCCCAGCTGGCTGGTGTCCGCGACCGAGCTCGAGCGCGACGCGCCGCGCATCACCGTCGAGCCCGACCCGATCGACTTCGCCCTACGCCGCCGCCCGCCCACCGGCGAGCCGCCCGCGTCGCTCGAGGACGTGCAGCCCCACGAGCAGATGCCGGGCTCGGTCGATCCGTTCCGCGATCTCGCGCTGCTGCTGCCCGAGGGCTCGCTGTGCCTGGCCCGCGGCCACGGCCCCGGCGAGCGGCTCGCGCGGCACCTGGGCGCCTACGCGCTCATCCTCGATCTCGCCGAGGCCCAGGGCGTGCGCACCGACACCGTCGGCGTCGCGTTCGTGTTGCGCCTCGAGGATCCGAGCCCGCTGCTGGGCTGGGTGCTGCGCCGGGTCGAAGAGGGCGCGCGCGTGGTCATCGAGGTCTCCGCGCGCACGCCCATCGGCGCGCGGCGAGTGCTGCTGGGCACGCACAGCGCCGCGAGCGCGGACGCGTGGCTCGCCGCGGTGCCGTGCTTCTGGCTCGACGAAGAGCAGGGCCGCTGGTCGCTGTCGCGCGCGTAGCCGTCCGCGGCGACACGTCGCTCAAGCAACCCGCGCGACCACGTGCGGATCACCCCGGACCACACAGTTGCGCCCCAACGTCTTCGCTCGATACAGCGCCGCATCGGCCGCCTCGATCATCCGCGGGCCGTCGGGCACCTCGACGAACTGGTCGGTCGCGCACGCGCCGATCGACACCGAGCACGGCCCCGCGGCAGTCGCCGCCACGCTCTGCTGCGCGAACGCGCGGCGGACCCGCTCGCCGATGTCCATGGCCGCATCGATGCCCGCGCCGCGGGCGACGATGGCGAACTCCTCGCCGCCGAAGCGGTAGCAGGCGTCCGCGCTGCGGACCTCCTGGCTGATGAGCTTGCCGAAGAACGCCAGCAGCGCGTCACCGACGGTGTGGCCGTGGCCGTCGTTGATGCGCTTGAAGTGATCGAGATCGAGCATGAGCAGCGCGAGCGGCTGCCCGGTCCCCCGCGCGTGCTCGAGGTCGGCCGCCAGGTGCTCGTCGAAGCTGCGGCGGTTGCCCACGCCCGTGAGCGCGTCGATGGCGGCCAGCCGCGCGAGCGCGTGGGTGCGCGCCTCGAGATCGCGCGTGAGCCCGCGGATCCGCAACATCGCGGTCAGGCGCATGCGCAGCTCCAGCGGGTCGACCGGCTTGGCCAGGAAATCGTCGGCACCGGCGGCGACGCCGGCCTCGCGCGCGCGCCGATCCGCGAGCGCGGTGAGGAACACGATCGGCACGTACGAGCTCGCGCGCGCGCGCAGCAGACGCGTCAGACGAAAGCCGTCGACGCCGGGCATGACCGCGTCCATCAGCACGAGGTCGAACTCCTGCTCGCCGAACGCCCGCAGTGCGGCGGTCCAGCCGTGGCACACCGTGGTGCGGTGGCCCAGGCCGTTGACGGTCGCCGCGATGCTCGCGGCCGACGTCGGATCGTCGTCGACCACGAGCACGTGGGCGCAGCTGGGCGGCTGGTGGGACGGGGGCGTCACGTGGGCGCGAGCGCGGCTCGGACCGCGGCGTCGAGGTTGCGGTAGCTTCGCAACGACGGCGCGAGATCGTCCTCGAGCGCGTCGGCGACCTCGACGAAATCGGCATGACCCAGCGCGGGCTGTAGCGCTTCGAGGATGGTGACGATGCGTTCGTGGTAGTCGCGCACCGCGGTGCCGTCGTCGGGGCTCGCCGCGACCAGCGAATCCTGCACCAAGACCAGGAATCGCAGGAAATGCTCGAGGTCGTCGGCAGAGTCGGACAGCGCCAGCAGCGCTTCCTGATCGCGACCGTCCCGCAACGCACCGGCGATGTCGATGAAGCGCCCGGCGATGAGGTCGGCGTAGGGCAGGGCGCCCCGCGCAGCCTCGCGCGCGAAGTGGATCTCGTCTGAGTTGGGTTGCATGGCGGACTCCGATCAGCTGGCCAGCGCGATGCGGCCCAGGTTGCTGTGCTCGTGGCGGCGCGGTGGCATCACCCGCACGCTGTTGCCCTGCGGGCATGCCGGCAGGCTCAGCTCGACCGCGAGGCCGTCGCCGCAGCGCGCGAGCGAGAGGGTGCCGCCCAGGCCCTCGACCAGTCGGCGGCAGTGCGCCACGGTCGCGTCCACGCCGCGGACGTCGTCGTCGCCGGCCAGCGCGCGGACCATGCCCAGCGGCGGCACGTCGTGGGCCGCGACCAGCACGCGCACGTGGCGGTCGTGCTCGCGCACGATCACGCGCAGCTCGTCGTGCTCGCCGGCGTCCTCGGCCGCGCGCAGCCGCGCCGCGAGCACCCCCGCGACCGCGAACGCCACGGCGGTCGCGTCGCCGGTGACCACCGGCTGACCCTCGGCGAGCTCGAGCGCGACGTTGACGTGGACCGGGCGCACATGGGCGGTCACGCGCGCGACGGCGGTCGCGACCAGCAGGTTCATGTCGGTGAAGCCGTGGTTCGTCGGGCGGTCGAGGTGACTGTCGTTGGCGGCTTCGCCTGCGTCGAGGAAGGGCAGAGGCGCGAGGTCGAGCGAGACTTCGATGGGCTGGCGGTTCATGGTCGGGGCTCCGGAATCAAGCGACCTCGTCGAGCAGGCGACGGGCGAGCGCGGTGGCGGTGCGATCGTGGGATGCGTGTTGTTGCTGCACGCGGCCGTGGGCCGCGAGGATGTCGTCCTGCATCGCCCGGGCGAAGCCGAGCACGTGCAGGTCCAGCTCGCGCAGGCGCGCGGCGAGCTTGCGTTCGGTCGCGTCGACGCTGCCGCCCGCAGGGAAACGGGCGATGAGCGCGTCGCGCTGGGCGGCCAGCTGCGACAGCGCGATGGCCGTGCCCTCGCCGCGCTCGCAGGTCGCGAGCACGGCCTCGGTCGCGGCGACCATCTCGGCCAGGGCCTGGGCGCGCGTGTCGATCACCGCGCGGCTCCTTCGGCGTCGCCGACCGCCTGACCCCAGGCCTCGCGCAGCTCGCCCAGCATCTTGATGACCGGGGTCACCGCCGCGGCGTCCATGCGGATGTTCGCGAGGCTGAGCTGCTCCTGGAAGAACAGGTACAGCCGGTCGAGCTGGTCGCACAGCTCCGGTGCGACCTTGTGGTCGAGCGTGCCCCGCAGCTCGCCGAGGATGGCGCACGCCTTGGAGATCGAGACGCCCTTGCCGGCAGTGTCACCGGCGAGGATCTGCGCCTGGGCTGCGCGGCAGAACCTCGAGCAGCCGTCGTAGAGCGCAAGCAGGATCTGGCCGGGCGACGCCGACTCGATCTGCGTGGTCTTGTACTTTCGCGCTGCCGCGAGCGACATGCGCTCGGTTACTTCAGGAACTGTGCCAGATACGACTGCTGGCCCTGAAGCGAGCTCATGGTCTGCTCGAGTGCCGAATACTGCTGCGTGAGGTTGGCCTCGTAGTGGTCGAGGTACGTCTGCAAGTCGTCGATCTTCTTGGAGTTGGTCGCGATGATCTCGTTGATGCCCTTCTTCCGGGTCGTGAGCAGGCCATCGCTCGACGACACGTAGCCGTCGATCAGGTCGGCGAGCTTCTCGCTCATGCCGTCATGGACCCCATCACCGGCGAAGTACGTGGCCGCGCGTCCGAAGTCCGCCGCCAGGGCCTTGTCGAGTTTGGTCGAGTCGAGCGTCAGGGTTCCGTCGCGGTTGGTCTGGATGCCCAGGTCGCCCAGCTGCATCGTGCTGCCACCTGTGCCCACGAGGCCCGCAATGGGACTCGAGACGAGCTGCGACAGGCCCTGCTCGATGGTGCGCACGGTCGAGTCGCCCGACAGCGTCGAGTTGCCCTTGCCCACACCCGACTGCGCCGTGATGATGCGCGAGACCGCGTTGTAGGCGTCGACGAAGGACTGCAGCTTGCCCTTGACCCCCTCGGGGTCGGCCTTGATCGTGAGATCGATCGGCGACGAGGTCGTCTCCAACAGCTCCAGCGTCGTGCCGGGCAGCACGTCGTCGACGAGGTTGCTCTCGCTGGTGACGGGGAAGCCGTCGACGGTGAAGCTGGCGTTGGTCGCCGCCTGCACGGTCGAGAAGGTCAGGCCCAGGCCGCTGTCGGTGAAGCCGATGGCATGGTCGGCGCCGGTGCTCCGTCCGACCACCTGCAGCCGGTATTGCGTGCCGTCGAAGAGGATGCCGGCGGTCGCGTCGGCACCCGAGGCGTTGATCGCGGTCGCGACGTCGCGCAGGCTCGAGCCGGCGTCGATGTCGATCGCGGTGTCGACCCCGTCGATCGACAGCGTCAGGGTCTGGTCGGTGCCCGACAGCGCGGCGTCGGCGTCCGCGACCGGGCCGGAGTAGCTGCGCTGGGCCCGGGCCAGCGACGTCACCGACAGCGAGTACGTGCCGGGGATGCTCTCGCCGCTGGTGGTCAGCTTGGCCGCGCTCTCGTCGCTGACGCTGCCCTTGTAGGAGAGGAACTCGCCGGCACTGCCGAGCTTGTCGGCCGCGGTCTTGAGCGCCGACAGGGCCGACGAGAGCTGGTCGATGATGCGGCCCTGCGCCGCGTAGGCGTCGTTGCGTGACTGCAGCCGCAGCATCGGCACGCGTTCGACGCCGACCAACGCGCTGATGATCGACTTGGTATCGAGGCCCGAGGCGAGGCCCGAGAAGCTGATGGCGGCCATGCCGGTGATCTCCGCCGCTCGGGCATCGACCGCGGCCGCGCGGGCTTGAGTGCTGCCGCTGCGCGACGCGCTCGGCCCCGACGTGCGAAGGCCCCGTCCGTCGGGCGACGATGCGCGCCCGGGCGGGGGGCCCGATACGGGGGCCGGTGTCGGTCCGGGGCGCGCGGAGGCCCCCGCGCGCCCCGGACCGGTTCGCGTCACAGCAGCTGCAACGCCGAGGATGGACCCTGGTTGGCCTGTGCCAGCATGGCCGTGCCCGCCTGCATCAAGATCTGGTTCTTGGTGAGGTTGGCGGTCTCCTCCGCGACATCGACATCGACGATGCGCGAGTTCGCGGCGGAGAGGTTGGTCGCGTAGGTGTCGAGGTTCGACATGGTCGTGGCCAACCGGTTCTGCATCGCGCCCAGCCCGGCGCGCCGGGTCGAGATGCTCTGGATCGCGGTGTCGAGCGCGGTGATGGCCGCGTCGGCGCCCGAGGTGCTGCTGATCGTGCTCGAGCTGAGGCCCAGGGCGCTCGAGCTCGACGTCGCGATCGAGATGGTCAGCCGGTCGTCACTGCTCGTGTCCTTGCCGACCTGGAAGGCCAGGCCGGTGGCCTGGCTGCCGTCGAGCAGATCCACGCCGTTGAACTCGGTGGTGTTGACGATGCGGTCGACCTCGGAGCGGAGCTGCCCGAACTCGTCGTTCAGGTAGCCGCGCTGCTGCGTGTTGATGGTGCCGTTGCGCGACTGGACCGAGAGCTCGCGCATGCGCGTGAGCAGACCGCCGATTTCCTTCAGCGAACCATCCGCGGTCTGGATCATGCTGACGCCGTCATTGGCATTGCGGCGGGCCTGGTTGAGACTGCGGATGCTGGCCTTGAAGTCCTCGGAGATCGCCAGCCCTGCGGCGTCATCGGCTGCGGATTCGACCCGCAGGCCCGAGGACAGACGCGAGATGCTCTTCTGGAGATCCGCCGAGGTCTTGCTCAGGTTGCCCTGAGCGGTGAGCGACGACACGTTGGTGCGAACGGAGATGGACATGGTGCTTTCCTTCGTGGACTACCCCGCGAGAGCGGGGCCGGGCGTTCGTGCCCGGATGCCGGGGTGGGAGGGGCCGAGCGCACGCCCCCGACACGTGCGCGCAGCGTGGGTGGACAAGCCAAGTCAGGCGGAGCAAGGGCCAGCCGCCCGCGGCCGGCGAGGTGCCGGTCGTGGCGGTGGCGAGGTCGTACGCGCCGGGGCGCGTGGAGGGAGGTGGACATGGTCGAGCTCGTGCGAGTGCGGGTGTCGTGGGTGATCGGGTGGTGCAGGGGTACGGACGAGCTCGGGCGGCGTCAGCCGAGCAGCTGCAGCGCGGCCTGCGGTCCCTGGTTGGCCTGCGCCAACATGGCGGTGCCGGCCTGCATGAGGATCTGGTTCTTGGTCAGCGCCGCGGTCTCCTCGGCGACGTCGACGTCGACGATGCGCGAGTTGGCGGCCGAGAGGTTGGTCGAGTAGGTGTCGAGGTTCGACATCGTCGTCGACAGCCGGTTCTGCATCGCGCCCAGTCCGGCACGTCGCGTCGAGATGCTCTGGATCGCGGTGTCGAGCGCCGCGATGGCCGTGTCGGCACCGCTGGTACTGCTGATGGTGCTCGCACCCAGACCCAGGGCGCTGGTACTCGAGGTCGCGATCGAGATGGTCAGGCGATCGTCGGCGGTGGTGTCCTTGCCGACCTGGAACGACAGGCCCGTGGCCTGACTGCCGTCGATGAGATCGACGCCGTTGAACTCCGTGGTGTTGACGATGCGATCGATCTCGGAGCGCAGCTGGCCGAACTCGTCGTTGAGGTAGCCGCGCTGCTGCGTGTTGACGGTGCCGTTGCGCGACTGCACCGACAGCTCGCGCATGCGTGTCAGCAGGCCACCGATCTCCTTGAGCGCGCCGTCGGCGGTCTGGATCATGCTGACGCCGTCGTTGGCGTTGCGTTTGGCCTGGTTGAGGCTGCGGATGCTGGCCTTGAAGTCCTCGGAGATGGCGAGGCCCGCGGCGTCGTCGGCCGCGGACTCGACCCGTAGGCCCGAGGACAGCCGCGAGATGCTCTTTTGCAGGTCTGCGGAGGTCTTGCCGAGGTTGCTCTGTGCGGTGAGGGAGGAGACGTTGGTGCGTACGGAGATGGACATGGAGGTTCCTTCGTGGACGACCCCGCGAGGGCGGGGCGGGGCTTCGTGCCCTGACGACCGGGGCCTGGGTGGACTGCCGCGCGCGTGCCCGGTCACGCGGGGGCAGGGTGGAGGGGTGAGCTGGAGCAGCCGGACGGCGCGCAGCCGTGGCGGTACGAGGGATGCGAGCGGTCGAGCACCGCGCGCGAGAGGAACTCGAGGGATGCGAACGGTGCGAGCACCGTGCGCGTGCGAGACGAGGCGTGGGGGTCGGATGTGGAGGTGGAGTCCGCGGCACGCGGATCCGACGCGGGGACCCCGATCCGGCGTCGGATCCGCGGCCGCGGTGCGCTAGCCGAGCAGCTGCAGCGCCGCCTGTGGCGATTGGTTGGCCTGCGCCAGCATGGCCGTGCTCGCCTGCATCAAGATGTTGTGCTTGGTCAGCTCCGCGGTCTCGCTGGCGACGTCGACGTCGACGATGCGCGAGTTGGCGGACGACAGGTTGGTCGCGTAGGTGTCGAGGTTCGACATCGTCACCTGCAGGCGGTTCTGCATCGCGCCGATGGCCGCGCGTCGGGTCGAGATGCCCTCGATGGCGACGTCGAGCGCCGTGATGGCGGCGTCGCTGCCGGCGGTGGTGCTGACGGTCGCGGTGTCGATGCCCAGCGCGCTGGTGGAGCTGGTCGCGATCGACAGCGTCAGGCGGTCGTCGGCCGAGGTGTCCTTGCCGACCTGGAACTCGATGCCGGCGGCCTGCGAGCCGTCGATGAGCTGGATGCCGTTGAACTCGGTGGTCGAGACGATGCGATCGATCTCGCTCTTGAGCTGCTGGAACTCGTCGTCGAGGAAGCCGCGCTGGGTGGTGTTGTTGGTACCGTTGCGCGACTGCACCGCGAGCTCGCGCATGCGCTTGAGCAGGTTGCCGACCTCACCGAAGGCACCGTCGGCGGTCTGCGCCAGGCTGACGCCGTCGTTGGCGTTGCGCTTGGCCTGGTTGAGGCTGCGGATGCTGGCCTTGAAGTCCTCGGAGATGGCGAGGCCCGCGGCGTCGTCGGCGGCCGAACGGACCCGCAGGCCCGAGGACAGACGGCCGATGTTCTCGGCCAGACCCGAGTTGGCCTCGGCGAGGTTGCGCTGCGCGATGAGGGAGGAGGTGTTGGTCTTGACGCTGAGCATGGTGGGGTTCCCTTCGTGGGAGCCGCGCGGGTGCGCGGGGGCGTTCGTGCCCGAGGTGGAGTCGGAATGTGCAGAGCGGACACGGGCGTTTGCCCGGCCGGTTCGAGGTGAGTCGGTGCGTCCCCGCGGCTCGGTCGGCGTCGCAGCGGTGGCGCTCGAGCGAGGGCGGGCGTGCCGGTGTCACGCATCGCGAGCAACGAGCTCGCGATGGCGGCTCACGCGGCGCGAACCTGGACACGCGAGGGTGCGTGTCGGTCGCGGCCTCGAGGCGGCCGCGGGCAGGGTCAAGCGGCCACGACCCGCGCGACCGCGCGGCCCGGTCGTCGGCCGCAGGGCAGACGATCAGGCGCAGCAGTCTCGGGTGTTCGCGTGGCGCTGGGCTGGCGCGAGGGCGCGGAGCGCTGGGCAGTGCGGCCGGCGTAGGCCGGCGAAGGATTGCGGGGTCGCATGGGTGTCCTCCGTGGACGGTGTGCAGCGCTCGCGTGCGTGCTGGCGCTGGTCGACGGGGGTTGGGTGGTGCCGGGCGGCAGGCCCAGGCGTTCCGTCGACGTCCTCCCCATCGACGGGGACGCGCCGCGCTTGAGCGGTCGCCGCGTCACCCGTGCGCCCGCGCCGCAACGCGGGCGCACGGCCGCGCTCACGGCAGCACTGGCGCGGCGTACAGGCCCAGCAGGCACATCTCGGAGCTGCTGCCCCAGCCCGGCATCACCGGCTCGCTGGCGTCGCGGGTGTCGTAGGTGCACGTGACCTCGACGATGTCGTCGGCCTGCAGGCGCAGCGGCTGCTGGAAGAAGTAGAACAGCTGCCACGCGATGTCCCAGCGCGGCACGTCGAGGCCGCAGGTGCGGCTGCCGTCGGCGTGCACGACGTCGAAGCGCTGCGACACGCCGTGGGCATGCATGTGCGGCAGCACGCCGTACAGATCGACGCCCGCGACCGGGCCCGCGAGGTCGGCGACCGACAGCTGCCAGCTGTACTGCACCGCCGCCTGACCCGGGGCCAGCGACGCCGGCGTCGGTGAGCCCAGGGTGCCCAGGAACGGATCGACCAGGTTGGCGACCAGCGGGCGCTCGACCGCGTCGCGGGTCTCGAGCCGCACGCGCGTGGCGAACGGCGCGACCTCGCCGTCAGCGGCCGCGAGGTTGTAGTGCACCTGCGCGACCAGCATCGCGCCGGCGGCGACGGGGTAGCCGACGTCGTCGGGGAAGCGCATCACGCCCTGGCCCGGCGCCCACGCCACCGGCACGCCGCCTGGTGCCGTGCCGTCGCCGCTGGCACCGAAGCAGGGCCAGCCCGCGCGGTCGGGGGAGTCGGCGTCGAGCGCTGCGATCACGTCGGCGTTGGTCTGGCCCGGCGCGACCTCGAAGCTCGGATCGAGGTCGAACAGCAGCACGTGGTGTGTGAGCGCGGCGTTGCCGGGCACGACCTCGTAGGCGGTGATGACCCGATCGACCTCGGCGCCGGAGTCGACCACGAAGCAGCGGTACTCGTCGGCCTCGGCCCACGGCGTGCCCTCGGCCACCGGCACGAACGCGGGCGTGTCGAGATCCTTCGCGTCGGTCAGGGGCTGCGGCGGCCAGCTGGCAGATCGTCGCGCGGCGTGCCCTCGGGCGCACCCGCGGCGGCCCACGCGACCAGGGTGTCGATGTCCGCCTGCGGCAGTGCCCGCGAGTCGCGGAACTCGCCGCAGCTGCCGTCGTCGGTCACCAGCCACGGCGGCATGGTCCGCTCGGTCACCGCCATCGCCGAGGCCTCGGCCCACGCCGCGGCCTCGCCGTAGTCGTCGACGCGGAACGGTGCGATGCCGCCTTCGGTGTGGCACTGGCCGCAGTGCTCGAACAGGATCGGTGCGGCGTCGCGCCAGTAGTCGGGTGCGTCGGCCTCGCCGGTGGTGGTGGTGCCGTCGTCGGCGCCGGTGCTGCTGCCGTCGGCGAGGGCGCCCTCGTCGTCGTCGTGGCGGCAACCGCCGAGCCATTGGGAAGCCAGAGCGAGACCGAGGCCCACGGGCCATGCTGCGCGGCAGCGAAGTGTCATGTCCGGTGCAACACCGGCGGCCCACGGTCGTGTCACCGCAAAAAAAGAAACCGGGGGGCCGGCCAAGGCCCCCCGGCTTGCGGGGTCGATGGGTGCCGACTAGCCCTGCAGGAGTTGGAGTGCGAGTTGAGGCAGCTGATTCGCTTGTGCGAGGACGGAGACGCCGGATTGCATGAGGATGCGATGCCGGGCCAGGGCGGCGGTCTCCTCGGCGACGTCGACGTCGCGGATTCGCGAGTTGGCGGCGCTGAGGTTGTTGAACTGGGTCGAGATGTTGTTGATGGTGGCCTCGAGGCGGTTCTGCGCCGCGCCGAGGGTGGCGCGCTGCGCCGACACGCCGTCGATGGCGGCGTCGAGGATCGACAGCGACGACTGCGCGCCGCCGGTGGTGGTCAGCGCGACGGTCTCGATGCCGAGCGCCGAGGGCGACACCGTTGCGATCTGCACGTTGATCTGCTGGTTGGGATCGCCGGTGAGGTCGACCTGGAAGGTCAGCGAGTTGGCGGTGGCGGCGAACTGACCCGTGAGCAGATCGAGGTCGTTGAAGTTGGCGGTGTTGCCGATGCGCTGGATTTCCGAGCGCAGCTGATCGAACTCGTTCTGGATGAACGAGCGCTGGCCGGTCGAGACCGTCTCGGTCGAGGCCTGCATCGCCAGCTCGCGCATGCGCACGAGGATGGCCGAGACCTCCTGCAGCGCACCTTCGGCGGTCTGGATCAGCGAGATGCCGTCGTTGGCGTTGCGCTTGGCCTGGTCGAGCGACACGATGCTGGCGCGGAAGCCCTCGCTGATCGCGAGGCCCGCGGCGTCGTCACCGGCGCGGTTGATCCGCTGGCCCGACGACAGCCGCATCATGTTGGCGTTGAGGCGCTCGTTGGTCTGGTTGAGCGAGGTGTTGGCCTCGAGCGCGGCGATGTTGGTGCGGAGCGAGATTCCCATGGTGACCTCGGGGAGCGAAGGTGGCGGGCAAGGTTCGTTTGCGTGTGGGGCCGTGCGTGGCGGCAGCCGGTGTCGGGCGCGGCGCCCGGGAGGTCCGGTCAGTGGGGCAGGGTTGGGTCAGGCCGCGGAAGCTGCGGTGGGGGCATGCGACGGTTCGCCGTCGCTCGACTGCAGTCTGTGCGAGAGCCGTGCCAAGGCCGCGTCGATCTCCTGCAGCGGCTCGACCAGCGCGGCGTAGAAACCGAAGCCGGTCAGGTGCCCGCGCGTGCGCAGGTCTTCGATCGCGGGCGCGACGGCCTCTGCCACGAGCGGCGCGCGACGCAGCAGCTTGCGCGCCCGGGCATTGATGGAGAGCAGGCGCGCCTTGGCCTCGGGCAGCAGCGTCAGATCGCCGTCGGGGTCGTCGCCCATCGTGGCGGTGGCCTCGCGCGCGAGCGACAGAAGCTCGTCGGCCGCGCGACGCTCGGCCGCGACCAGGCCCAGCACGGTCTCGCGGCTCGACCCGGGTCGCTGCCGCAGCGCGTGCCAGCGCGCGTCGAGCTCGCCGGGGGCCAGCTGCGACGGCGGCAGTGCGTCCGCCAGCGGGACGTGATCCCAGCCGGGGATCTGCATGCCGCCCTCGGTCGCGTTGACCGGACGGATGCCGCGCTCGCGCAGGGTCTTGGCCGCGGCGGTGTACCAGTCGCGGAACATCAGGAAGTCGCGCGTCGTGTGCACGGTCGTGCCGGGCGCCCAGCCCGGCGCAGGCATCGTGCGCGCGCGCTCGGGCATGCGCGAACCACCGCCGGCGTCGCCCGAGCCCTGCTCGATCGCTCGCTTGCCGTGCAGGCCCGACAGCTGCGCGACTCCGTCGGCGCCGACCGTGGCGCGCATGTCGGCGAACGCGGTGCCGCTGGCGTAGACCCGCTCGCCGCTGTACGCCAGGTCGGATCCGACCAGCACGATCGGACCGCAGCCCAGGGCGTGGGCGATGGCGACGGCCGCGTTGGCGACACAGAAACCGGCCGCGAGGTGGTGCTTGGGATCGATGCGCGCGGAGAAGTGCACGCACGCGTTGGTGTCGACCGAGATCGGCAGCGTCTGCGCGAACGGCAGCTGCCACAGCGCGGGGTGCCCGGTCAGCTCGAGGAACGCGGGGATCTGTCGCAGCCGCGGGAGCGCCGCGAGCTGCGAGCTGACGTCGAGCGACTCGATCGCCACGATCGCGTGCGGCAGCACGTCGGCGCGCGCGAGCGCGGCCGCGGCGGTGTTGACCGCCAGCACGAGCGCGTGCTCTCGTGCCGCGCGCAGCTGCTCGATGTTGCGATCGAGGCTCGGCCCGGCCGCGACCACGATCGCAGGTACGCCGCGCAGGCCGTCGGCCATCGCCGGCAGCCCCGGCGCCCGCGCGATCGCGGGCAGGTTCTCGAGGTAGTGCCGCAGCCACCCCGGCCCGCGCATGCGTGCGGTGCGGTGGCGCAGCGCCGCACGATCGACCGCCTGCATCGCGGTCTGCAGCCCGGCTTCGTACACCGCGGGCGCGAGCCGCAGGCTCGGGGTCCACTTGACCACCACGCCGCGGTCGTTGCTCGCGAGCCGGGCGTAGAGCACCTCGCCCATGCGCGAGGGCGTGGTCAACACGCGCACGGTCGGTGGCACCACGCCGTGGCCCAGTCCGACGACGAGCTGGTCGAGGTCGGGCTCGAAGACGTACAGCGTCGCGCGGCTGCGGGCTGCGATCGCGCGCGCGACGTAGCCGCTGCCGTAGCCCAGGAGGATCACGACGGTGGCGTCGGCGATGTCGAGCTCGCGGACGAAGCGTCGCGCCTCGGCCTCGGGGTCGCGGCCGCTGTGGAGCTTGCGACCGTCGACCGCGACGACCGGACTGCGCTCCGACGACACCGTGCCCACGCGCGTGCAGGGCCTGCGCGCCAGCGCGCGCGCGAGCCCTTCGGGATCGTCGGCGAGGGCGCGGCGGAGCAGGCCGGGGTCGGTCACGCCCGCAGGCGGTGCAAGCGGCTTGCCGCACCGCGGCGCCAAGCCGTTGGCGCCGCGCTCGGGTCACGCGCGCCATCGCCCGGTCCGCCCGCGGCGCGGACGGGGGGCGCACCGGCTCACGCGCGACGGAACAGCGGCATCCGCGTGTCGAAGCCGCAGTCGTGCAGCACGATCTGCGCGCCGCGGCGCGAACGTAGCCCGATGCCCAGCGGCGCCAGGAAGTTCGCGGTCGGCTCGTCGGGCTGCGGCGGCACCGTGCAGATGCACAGCACCGCGATCTCCTCGTCGGGCTCGAGCTCGCAGAACGCGATCGCGCGCCGCACCTGCTCCGTGGGGTAGTCGGGCAGGAACATCAGCGGATCGACGACGACGAACGCGAGCTCGGGGATCTCCGCAGACTGCAGCCAGCGGAACACCGAGCCCGGACGATGGTCCACGAGCACGAAGCTCTTGGCATCGGGGAACCCCGGAATCCCCAGGGGGAAGTGGATCAGCCGATCGACGGGGGCGTCGAACTCCCCGAACCGCGTGGAGCGGATGGTTCGGGCAGCCCCGCCAGCCGATCGAGACTGATCTCGGTCGTCGCGCGGGCGTTCTCGTCCGCGATCTGTTGGTACAGCTCCTCCCGATACACTGGCAGGCCCAGCGGTGCCGTGATCCCGAGGCGCACTTGCCGACCCCGGATCTCCCGCACCACGATTCTCGATGCCGTTGCCGATCAGATCTTTTGTCCGATCTTCCTCGTGAGCGTCAGCACCCTCGCCTCCTTGGCGTGTCGGGACGGACCGAGTCGAGACTTCGCGTTTCGTCATGGTCAGCGTCGCTGCAGTGCTAGCATCATTTGTCGTGGCAGCGGAACAGGGGCATGGCAGCCGCGCACCCCGGCCCGTTTCGGCGCGGTTTGACCACCATCGGGGTGCTGCGTGCGCGGCGCGAGGCCGGATCCGACGGCTCGCGGGTGCGAGGGGACGCCCCACCGGCGGTGGCCAACGGCGCGGCCGTTCGATCGCGCGCGGGTGCGCCGGGCCACTGCGCACCCGGGCAGTCCCGCCCCGGCGGCGTGGGCCGACGCGGGCTCAGCCCGCGTCGAGCAGGCTCGGCCCGAGCACGCGGGAGGCGACCGCGACCGCGGCCTGCATCGTGTTCTCCGCCAACGACAGCTGCGAGAACGCCTCGGCAGCGTCGGCGTCGACGAGATCGGAACGCAAGGCCTCGTACACGCTGCTGGCCTGGCTCGCGGCTTCGTCGGCGCGGCGCAGATCGGCCATGCGCACGCCGACGCGCGTGCGCTCGGCCAGGACCTGGTCGAACGCGGTGGCGATGCCGTCGATGTCGGCGCGGATGGAGTCGGCGTCGTCGTTGCGCAGATCGGTCTCGAGGTCCGACAGCTGCGAGATGACATCGACGCTGTTGGGATCGGCGACGCGCTGCGCGAACGCGTGGCTGCCCGAGGCACCGATCTCGACCCGCTGCGTGGGCCCGACCTCGGCCTCGCGCACGTCGTCGTAGCTGTCGACGTCGTAGGTGAAGCCAGTGTTCGCGTCGTACGGCGGGCTGCGGGTGTCGACGTGGGCGAAGACGTACTCGTCGCCGTAGCGCGTGTTCATCACGTCGATCATCGCGCGCCGCAACGACGCGACCTCGGCCGCGGCGGCGGTGCGCTCGTCGGCCGACATGGTGTCGTTGGCCATCGCGGTGGCGAGCTGGCGCGCGCGCAGCAAGATGTTGCCGCCCTCGCCCAGCGCGGCGTCGGCGGTGCCCAGGCGCGACACGCCGTAGTTCGCGGCGGTGCGGTGGGACGCCGCGCGGGCGTCGAGCTCGCCCATGAGCCGCGCGCGCGCGGCCGCGGCGGGATCGTCGGAGGGCTTGTTCACGCGCTGGCCGCTCATGGCCACGCGCTGTCGCTCGAGCAGGCGCGCCCGTGCGAGCGTGATGGCCTGCAACGCGAGTCCACTCTGGCGGCTCTGGGTGACGCGGATCATAGCTGGAGAATCGTGTCGTACAGGCGCTCGACGGTCTGGACGATGCGCGCGCCGGCCTGGTAGGCGCGCTCGAAGCGGCTGAGGTCGACGAGCTCTTCGTCGACCGAGACGCCGGTGCTCGACTGCAAAAGTGCGGTGTTCTGTTCGAGCATCGCGGAGGCCTCGTCGGCCGCGTCGTTCTGCGCGCGGGCGCGGCGGCCGACATCGCCGATGAGCGACGCGATCTGCTGGCCCGCGGTCAGGGTGCCGCCGGCGGCGATGTTCGAGCCCGCGAGATCGATGAGCGACAGCAGGTTGTCGTTGCCACCGCTGGCGCTCACGGCGGTGTCGGCCGCGGCGATCCACTCGGGGTGGTCCTCGAGCCCGGCCGCGAGCGCGAGGCCGCTGGCGGCGTCGGCGACCTGCGCGGGCTGGGCGTAGAACTCTCGCCCGCTGACGCCGTCGGTGCCGAAGCCCGCGACGTGCACGCCGTTGATGGCGGTCGCGAGGTCATAGGCCAGCTGATCGAGCGCATCGCCGGTTGCGACGAGCTCGACGTCGCGCAGCGCCAGTCGCCCGCCCAGGCTGCCGCCGGCGAGCTGGCCGGTGACGTCGAGCGCCGCGCCCGACGGGTCGACGAGATCGAGCCGCAGCAGCCCGTCGTTGCCGGTGTCCGAGGTGCCGCGCAAGCGCGAGGCGTGCTCGCCGCTGACCAGCGGTACGCCGCCCTGCAGCAGCACCGTGAGGCTGCCGTCGTCGCCCGCGATGGTGCTGACCTCGACCAGGCTCGACAGCTCGCCCAGCAGCTGCTGCCGCCGATCGAGCTGCTCGGCGCGCTCGGTGGTGTCGGGCGCGGTCGCGACCAGGGCGCGGTTGTTGTCGGCCAGCGAGGCCGCGAGCTGGTTGACGCGCTCGAGCTCGACCGCGATCGCACCGTCGGTGCCGCGACGCTCGCGGTCGATGGTCGCGGCGGTCTCGCCGAAGGCCTGCGCGAGCGTGCGGCCGCGCGCGAGCACGTCGTTGCGCAGCTGGGTGTCGGCGGGATCGGTCGCGAGCGCGCGCAGCGAGGCGAAGAACGCGTCGAGCTGGCCGCCCAGGCCGTACTCACCGTCGCCGAACTTGCCCTCGAGCGCGCCCAGGCCCTCGGCCATGGCCTGGTGGGCGCCCAGGCGGCTGTTGGCGAGCAGCACCCGGCGCTCGACCAGGTCGGCCGAGCGCCGCATGACCGCGGCGATGCCGACGCCACCGCCGCCGCCGAGCGCCTCGAACTCGACCTCGCGGCGGGCGTAGCCCACCGTGCCGGCGTTGGCGGTGTTGTTGCTGACGACGCTCAGCGCGGCCTGGTGCGTGACCAGGGAGCTGCGCGCGATCTGCAGCAGGCCCGTCAGCGAGGTCATCTCAGCCGACCTCGTGGGTGAGCACGGCCAGCGCTGCCTCGCCGCGACTGCGGCCGTAGGTGCCGTGGCTGCGGCCGGTCAGCTGATCGACCATCGCGCCGACCGCATCGAGGCTGGCCCGCAACCGTCGCAGGTTCGCGCGGGCCTGGGCCTGGGTCTCGCGCTGCATCGCGAGCAGCTGCTCACGCTGGTTGGGGGCGATGGCGCCGGTGCCCAGGGCCTGCTGCGCGGCCTCGAGCCGCGGCTGCAGCTCGAGCTTGGCCTCGGCCGCGGCCGCGATCGCGCCGAGGTCGAAGCGTCGCAGCGCGGCGTCCTCGGCGGTGAGCAGCAGACCCAGCTGCCGCATGGTGTCGATGAGCTCGTCGGGATCGCAGGACACTGGCCACGCTCGCACCGCAGCTGGGCGCGCTCCTGCCAGCTTCGCTATTCATCCGTCGTGCCAGCGTCTCGGGCGTCGCCGTCCGTCCCGGCCGCGGCCGCGTGCGACCGCAGCGCAGCGATGCCGGTGCGGCTGGCGCTGCGACGGGGGCGTGCGTCGGCGTCGTCGGAGCCGCCGCGGCGCAGCCGCTCGAGGTAGGCCTGCGGGTCGATGGCGTGGCCGTGCTGCCGCGCCTCGAAGTGCAGGTGCGGTCCGGTGCTCTGGCCGGTGCTGCCGACGTCCGCGATGGTCTCGCCGACGTCGACGAGGTCGCCCTCGCGCACGTACAGCTTGCTCGCGTGGGCGTAGCGCGTCACCACGCCATCGGGGTGACGGATCTCGACCATGTTGCCGTAGCCCTTGTGGCGCTCGGCCGTGATGACCTCGCCGCGCTGCACCGCTCGGATCTCGCGACCTTCCGGCGCGGCGATGTCGAGCCCGGCGTGGAACCGGCGATCGCCGTGGATCGGGTGGGTGCGCCAGCCGTAGCCCGAGCTGGGCACGCCGCCGTCGACCGGGAACACGCCGGGGCTGGGCACGCCGCCGTCGAAGGTGGTGCCGAGGCTGTCGTCCCACGACGGCGCCGGGCGCCCGCGCAGCGACGGTGCGTCGGCGTGTGCGACCGGCGGCATCGACGTGCGCGGCGGCAGTGCGCTCGCGAGCGGTCGACTGCCGGCCAGCAGCGTGTCGCCGCCGGGGCCGGGGGTGCCCGCGAGCTGCCGCACCAGCGCGTCTTGCAGCCCGAGTCCGCCGGCGGCGGCGTCGACCAGGGACTGATCGAACATCTCCTGGTAGGTGCCCTGCGCGAAGGCGTCGTCGCCGTCGCCACCCATGGCACTGCTGGCGCGCATGGCCTTGACCAGCTCGCCCAGCAGCAGGGTCTCGAACTGTTTCGCGACCGCGGCCGCGTCGTCGCTGCGCGCGGTCGGGGACTCGCGCTGTGCGAGCGCGAGATCGGTCGCGGCCAGCGGCAGCGGCGTGCGCATCACTGCACCTCGACCTCGGCGCGCAGGGCCCCGGCTTGCTTCATCGCCAGCAGGATCGCCACCAGATCGCGCGGGCTCACGCCCAACGAGTTGAGGCTCGCGACCACGTCGCCCAGCGTCGGCGCGGGTCCGAGCACCGCGATGTCGCCGCCGTCCTCGGTCACGCTCACGTCGGAGCGCTGCACCGTCTGGGTCGAACCGCGCGCGAGCGT
Organism: Nannocystaceae bacterium; assembly: GCA_046351635.1. Lineage (GTDB taxonomy): Bacteria > Myxococcota_A > Polyangia > Nannocystales > Nannocystaceae > Xiheibacterium. The sequence goes on from JAXLYC010000025.1 coordinate 26,895, forward strand.
GCCGGGCTGCGAGACCTCCTGGCGCTCGTCGACCTGCACCGTCAGCGAGCCGTGGCTGACCGCGCAGGCCATGACCTCGACGTCGGCGCCCATGACCACGGTGCCGGTCTTCTCGTTGATGACCACACGCGCGTTCTGATCCGGCGCGATCTGCAGGTTCTCGATGGTCGCGACCAGTCGCACGATGTCCTTGCGCCTGGACTTGGGCACGTCGACCAGCACCGTGCCCGGATCGGGCGCGTGGGCCACGACCGCGCCGAGGCGCTCGTTGATGGCCTCGCTGACGCGCGCGGCGGTGGTGAAGTCGGGCCGATCGAGCGCGACCGTCAGCGGCTTGTCGGCGCTGAGCTTGAAGCCGAGCTCCTTGGCCACCAGGCCGCCGTCGGGCACCTGACCGACCGTGGGGTGGTTCTTGCTGACGCCGCTGCCGCTCTTGCCGTCGGCGGCCCAGCCTCCGACCATCAGCGGGCCCTCGGCCCAGGCGTAGGTCTCGCCGTTGCCACCCTTGAGCGCGGTCGGCAGCAGCGTGCCGCCGAACAGCGACTTGGCGTTGCTGGCCGACGACACCGTCACGTCGATGCGGCCGCCGATGCGGGAAAACGGCGGCAGTCGGGCGGTGACCATCACGACTGCGACGTTCTTGGCCTTGATCTGCTGCGGCGTGATGATGGTGCCGAAGCGGCGGCCCAGCAGGTTGGCGACCATCTGCTGGGTCTGCGCGCTCTGCAGGTTGTCGCCGGTGCCGGCGAGGCCCACGACCAGGCCGTAGCCCACCAGCGGGTTGCTGGCGACGCCACGGATGGTCGCGAGGTCCTTGAGTCGTTCGGCGTGGGCGTTGCCGCCGAGCGCGAACGCGGTCAGGGTCACGAACAAGAGCGCGAGGGCGCGCACGAAGGCGAGGGGGCGGCGGCTGTGCATGGACGTGGATCGTCGGGGCGAGGCGGGCGTCAGAAGGGGAACGCGTGGTCGAGCGCGCGGTGCAGTAGCCCGGGGCGCTGCTTGTCGCTGACGACCCCGCGGCCGGAGAAGTCGATGCGCGCGTCGAGGATGCGCGCCGAGGCCACGGTGTTGGCCATGTCGATGTCGAACGGCCGCACCACACCCGAGAGGTACAGGTGGGTCTCCTCGGCGTTGATCTGGATCGACTTGGTGCCCTCGATGAAGAGGTCGCCGTTGGGCAGCACCTGCTTGACCTGGCACGGGATCATCGCGGTCACGGTGCCGGTGCGCTTGGTCTCGCCGTCGCCTTCGAACGACGACTCGAACATCGCCTTGACCAGGGCGGCCGCGTCGACGTTGGGGTGCTTCTTGGCGTAGCGCTCCATCATGCCGAGGAAGTTGTTGACGCCGCCCTCGACGCTGCTCTTGCGCTTGGTCTTGGTGCTGGCGTTGTTGACCGCGTCGGCCGACTCCTCGATGCGCACGATCACGAGATCGCCGAGCCGACGGCTGCGGGCGTCCTCGAGCACGTTGGCGGTGTGCTCGCCCCACAGCAGCCCGCTGTCGCCGGCGGCATCGCTGGCGTAGTGGCCGGGCTTGTAGTTGCGGGTGGGGAACTTGTAGTGGACCACCGGGCCGGCGCAGCCGCCCAGCGCGACCGCGACGCCGATGCCGAGCGCGAACCACAGCGACAGTCTCATCGCGCACCTCCGCGCCCGGCGAGCCGCACGGTGCCCTCGGGGTCGACCCACACCACCAGGGTGCGGCTGTCGTCGTCGACCGGTTTGACGCGGATGCTCTGACCCGGCGCGCCGTCTTGCTGTGCGACGACCTGGCGCGTGACCGTGATGCCGGGGCGGCTGGCGATCATGTCGACCACGCTGCCGCGCGTGATGATGGGCGGCGCCTCGGTCGCGCTGCGGCGCAGCGGCGCGGCCTGGGTCTGCCGCGAGCGCAGGCGCTTGCCGACCAGCTGATCGGTGCGGGTGATGGCACCGTCGGGCAGATCGTCGAGCCCGACGTCGCGCAGCTCGACGTGCTCGTCGGTCACGGTCGTGCCCGGCGGCAGGGTCTCGCGCAGCACCGGGGTCTTGGCGACGCCGGTCAGGGTCACGGTCGCCTGCTGCGTCGACCACCGCCGCGTGCCGACCGAGACGTGCACCGTCACGGTGGTGGCGCGGCGCAGTCGACCCATGGCGATCTCGACGCGGTGGCCCCCGGGCGGGACCATGACCGCGTCGAGTCCGGCGACGTGGGCGACGTCGACGCCCAGCGGCAGCTCGGCCAGCACCGCCTCGGTGACCTCGGTGGTCAGCGTCTCGGCCTCGATGCGCTCGGCCTGCCGGCGCACGTCCTGGCGCGCCGGCAGCGAGCTCGCAAGCGTCGGATCGGCGCCGGCGCGACGCAGCGCCTCGATCACGGCCGAGCGCGCGATGGTGGTCTTGCGGCCCGGCGCGGGCGCGGGGCCGAGGTCGATGCCGAGCACGTCGCGCGGCAGCGTCGGCGACAGATCGCCCAGCACGATGCGGTCGGCGTCGACCGCGATGGCGCGCGCCGCAGTGGCGCGCGCGGTGGCGTGGGCCGCCGGCGGAGCCAGGGCCAGGGCGAAGGCGAGGACGGCGGTGGCGGCGACGCGTGGCACGTGGGTCCTCACACGGTGTTGGCGGTGGTCTGCAGCATCTCGTCGCCGGCCTGGATGACCTTCGAGTTGATGTCGTAGGCGCGCTGGCTCGAGATGAGGTTGATCATCTCCTCGACGACCTTGACGTTGGACATCTCGAGCGAGCCCTGCGACAGCGTGCCCAGGCCCTGCTGACCCGGCGGGCCGCTCTGGGGATCGCCGCTGGCGGTGGTGGCCTTGTAGAAGTTGCGGCCGATGGCCTGCAGGCCCGAGGGGTTGACGAAGTTGACCAGCTGGATCTGGCCGACCTCGGTCGGTGCGGTCTCGCCCTGGATCGTGGCCGAGACCGTGCCGTCCTGCCCGATCGTCACCGAGGTGGCGCCCGGCGGGATCGCGATCGAAGGGTCGAGCAGGAAACCGTCGGTGGTGACGAGCTGACCCTGCTGATCGAGCTCGAAGTTGCCGGCGCGGGTGAACGCGATCTCACCGCCGGGCAGCGTGACCTGGAAGAAGCCGTTGCCCTCGATCGCGAGGTCGAGCTGGTTGCCGGTCTGCATGAGATCGCCGGTGGCGAAGCTGCGGTGGGTCGCGGCCGTGCGCACGCCGGTGCCGACCTGCAGGCCCGAGGGCACGAAGGTGCCCTGCGCCGAGGTCGTGCCGGGGGCACGCACGGTCTGGTACAGCAGGTCCTGGAAGTCGGCGCGCTGCTTCTTGAAGCCGGTGGTGTTGACGTTGGCGAGGTTGTTCGAGATGACGTCGATGCGCTGTTGCTGGGCATCCATGCCGGTTGCAGCGGTGTGGAGGGCGCGGATCATCGGGGGCCTTGGCTCCTTGTCAGCGGCTGCTGAGGATCTTCTGGTCGAGGCGGCGGTACTCGGCCATGACCTTGTGGCTGGTCTGGAAGTCCTGGGTGAGTTGCACGAGCTCGACGAGCCCGCGCACCGGGTTGACGTTGCTGCTCTCGATCGCGCCGCCTTGCACGCGCGCGTCGGGCAGGTCCTGCATGTCGGCCGCCGCCGCACGCAGGTGGGTGTCGCCGACGGGAACCAGGCGAGTCGGATCGACGTCCACGATCGCCAGTCGTGCGACGATCGTGCCGTCCTGCGTGACGCTGCCGTCGCTGCCCACGCTGGGCTGTCCGCCCTCGGGCCGCAGCTGGATCGGGCTGCCGGCGCTGCCGCTGCCGCCGAGCACGGGGTTGCCGAGCACGTCGACCAGGCGGCCGTCGTTGCCGAGGCGGAAGTTGCCCGCACGCGTGACCAGGGGGCCGTCGGGGCCCTGGACCACGAAGTAGCCGCGGCCGTCGACGGCGACGTCGAGCGGGTTGGCGCTGGCGGTGATGTTGCCGGGGGTGTCGTCGACCGCGGTGCCGGTCAGCGACACGAAGCCCTTCTGTTGCGGGCGACCGTCGTCGGTCGGCACCACGAACGCGGAGAACTGCGCGCGCGCCTGGCGAAAGCCCGGCGTCGACGCGTTGGCGACGTTGTTGGCGACCAGATCGAGGCGCTGCTGCGCCGCGATCGCGCCCGACATTGCGATGTAGATGCCGTTGGCCATGGAGGTTCCTCTCAGCCGTGTCGCAACAGGTGGCGCAGCCGTCCGGTGGCTTCGCCCATGATCTGGCACACGCGCGACTCGGTGACGCCGACCTGCAGCCCGATCTCCTTGAGCGTCATCTCGCGGTGGTAGTACATGTCGAGGATCAGCTGCTGCCGCTCGGGCAGCCCCGCGATCGCGTGGCGCAGGCGCGCGTGCAGCTCGCGGATGCCGGTGGCCTCGTCGGGGCCGAGAATCTTCGCCGACAGCTCCGCCGCGCGATCGTTGCCTTCGTCGCCGTGCTGCAGATCCTCGAGGCTGAGCACGCGCACGCTGCCGATGCGATCGACCAGGCGCCGGTAGTCCTCGTGGCTCATCTCCAGTGCGTCGGCGATCTCGGCCTCCGACGGCGGGCGGCCCAGGCGTGCCGTCAGCTCCTGGGTCTTGCGCGCCAGGCGTTTGGCGGTGAGCCGGGCGTTGCGCGCCATCAGGTCGTAGCGGCGCAGCTCGTCGAGGATCGCGCCCTTGATGCGGAACTCCGCGAAGGTCTCGAAGCGATCGGCCTTGCTCGGATCGAAGCGGTCCATCGCGTCCAGTAGACCCAGGGTGCCGGCGCCCACGAGGTCGTCGAGCGAGACGTGGGCCGGCAGCGAGCGGGCCCTGCGAGTGGCGATGCGGCGCACGAACTCGAGGTAGCGGGTCGCGTCGAGGCGCGGACGCGCGGGCGGTTCGTTGGCCGCGGGCTCGTGGCCGACCTCGACGCGGGCGTGCTCGTGATCGAGGCCCGAGTTCGCGGCGGTGTCGGACGCCGGCGTGCGCGACTCGGTCGCGGCCTCGGCCGTGGCCGCGCCGTGGCGGCGGGAGTGGGCCCTGCGGGCGATACCCAACCTGGTCATCGCGTGCCCCCTTGTTGTCGCAGCAGGCGGCGCCAGAACAGGCGCAGTGCGCCCTCCCGATCGTCGCGTTGATCGGCGCGCGCGAGCGTGTCGGCGATGTCGCCGATGGCGAGCGCCGCGGGCGAGCGCGGGTAGGCCACCACCACCGGTTCGCCGCGCATGACCGCGCGGTTGATCGAGCCGTCGCGGGGGATCGCCCCGAGGTAGTCGAGCCCGACGTTGAGGAAGCGCTCGGCCAGCGCGAGCAGGCGGCGGAACACCTGCTCGCCCTCGGCGTCGCTGCCGACCATGTTGGCCAGCACGTGGACCCGCCGCACCGCGCAGCGGGTGCACAGCACCTTCAGCATGCCGTAGGCGTCGGCGACACTGGTCGGCTCGGGCGTCACCACCAGCACGATGTCCTTGGCCGCGGCGGCGAAGCCGATTGCGTTGCCGCCGATGCCGGCGCCGGTGTCGACCACGATGGCGTCGAAGCGCGAATCGAGCCCGTCGATGGCGGTGAAGAGGTCGCGGCGCGCGACGTCGCCGAGGTTCGCGAGGTCGTGCTGACCCGAGGCACCCGGCAACAGCCACACGTTGGGCGGGCCCGGTACCACGACCTCGTCGACGGTCGCGTCACCGCGCAGCAGGTCCGCGGTGGTGTAGGTCGGCGCCACGCCCATCACGATGTCGAGGTTGGCCAGGCCCAGGTCCGCGTCGATGGCGAGCACCCGCGCGCCGCGCTGGCCCAGCGCGCTCGCGAGGTTCGCAGAGATGTTGGTCTTGCCCACGCCGCCTTTGCCCGAGGTCACCGCGATGACCGTGGGCGACAGCCGCGGCACCGCGCTGCGCAGCGGGATGACGTCGCCGAGGTTGGTCGGCGGCTCGGACGGGGGCGCAGCCGCGGTCGTGTCGGGCACGGCCTTGGGCGAGGGGGCAGGGTTTCGGGCGTCGGGTTTCATGCGCGTGCGCCTCCGAGCAGCGAGTCGAGGACGAGTTCGGGGTGAGCGGGGCTGAGATCGTCGGGGACCTGGGGGCCGGTGGTGAGGAACGACAGCGGCAACTTCGTCTGCATGCGCAGACCCAGCACGCTGCCGATCGCGATGGCCTCGTCGAGCTTCGTCACCAGCAACGCCGCGGGATCGGTGGGGCGGTACAGGTGCGCGATGCGTTCGAGCTCTTCGATGCGCGTGGCCGCGGCCACGCACAGGTGCGTGACCACCGGCTCGCCCGCGCGGCCGAGCCGGCGGCCGAGCTCGGCGAAGGCGTCGCCGTGGCTGGGCGAGATGCCGGGCGTGTCCACCAGCACCAGCTCGGCGTCGCGGTGCTGCGCGAGCGCCTGCGCCAGGCCCTGGCCCGGCGCCACCGCGATGGGCACGCCCAGCAGCTTGGCGTAGGCGCGCAGCGCCGCGGTCGCGCCGATGCGACCGTCGTCGAGGCTGACCAGCGCGATGCGCTTGCCCTCGCTGAGGTGGGTCAGCGCCGCGAGCTTGGCCACCGTGGTGGTCTTGCCCACGCCGGTCGGACCCACGAACGCGATCACGCGCGCGCGGTCGTCACCCAGGCTCGCCGCGGGGCCGAGCTCGCGGTGCAGCAACGCGCGCAGCTCCGACTCGGCGTGGGCGCGCGCGTCGGCGCCGTCGTCCGAGCCCAGCGCGCGCAGCCATGCCTCGCACAGATCGCGCGGCACCATCGCGGCGAGCAGCCGGCGGCGCAGTGCGGCGAACGGCACCACGCCGCTGCGGCCAGCGGCTGCTGCGATCGCGGCGGTGGGGTCTTGCTGGATCATCGTCTTGACCGGTGGCGGCGCGCTCTGCCGCACCCGCTCGGCGCGCTTGCCCGGCAGCAGCGCGCGGATGGGGCCCAGATCGGGCGCGGTGCGGGGCGCGGGTGCGGCCGCGGTCTCGCCGGCCGCGGCGGTGACCTCGAAGAAGCTGCCGCCGAGCAGGCCCAGCGCACGTCCGGGCACGCGACGGGTCTCGAGGATCACGGCGTCGGGGCCGAGCTCGCGTCGCACCAGCGCCAGCGCTTCGCGCATCTCTCGGGCTTGGAAGGTTCGGGGTTCCATGGTGGGCGGTCCTCGGGGCGACTCACGCAGCCAGCTTCACGACTGCGGCGGTGGTGACCTTGGTCTTGGCGTCGAGCTCGCGCAGGCTCAGCACTGCAAGACCCGGTGCATGTCTGGCCGCCAACGCGGCGACGCTGCGGCGCAGCTCGGGCGCGACCACGAGCAGGGGTTCGCCGCCGCCGCGCGTGGATGCGAGCGCCTGCTCGAGCCCCCGCACGATGCGTGGCACGAGCTGGCCCGCGCTCTGGGCGTCGAGGGCCCCATTGGGGCCGCGTCCGCGCAGCGCAGCCTCGACCTCGGGCGCCAACACCAGCGCCTGCACACTGCCGCGCTCGTCGGCGTAGCGGGTGGAGATTTGACGGGCGAGCCGCTCGCGCACCAGCTCCGTCAGCATCTCGGTGTCCTTCACCGCCGCGGCGTGATCGGCCAGGGCCTCGAGGATGGTCCGCAGGTCGCGGATGCCGATGCCCTCGCGCAGCAGGTTGCGCAGGACCTTGATGACCTCGCCCAGCGGCAGCAGCGTCGGGATGACCTCCTCGACCAGCTTGGCCTGGGTGCGCGAGAGCGCGTCGAACAGCTCCTGGGCCTCGGCGCGGCCGAGCAGCTCGGCGGCGTGGTTGCGCAGCAGCTCGGTGAGGTGGGTCGCGGCGACGGTCGCGGGGTCGACCACGGTGTAGCCCAGCAGCTCGGCGCGCTCGCGATCGGTCGCGCCGATCCACACCGCGGGCATGCCGAAGGCCGGCTCCTTGGTGCGCTCGCCCTTGAGCTCGCCGGTGGCGCCGCCGGGGTTGATCGCGAGCAGCCGGCCCGGCCGCAGCGCGCCCTCGCCGATGGGGTGACCCGACAGCAGCAGGCGGTACGCGCCCGAGGGCAGCCGGAGGTTGTCGCGCACGTGCACCGGCGGCACCACCAGGCCCAGCTCGGGCACCAGCTGGCGCCGCACCGCGGCGATGCGCTTGAGCAGATCGCCGCCGCGGTTGCGATCGACCAGGGGCACCAGGTCGAAGCCGACTTCGAGCACGAGCAGATCGACCTTGAGCAGGTCGTGCAGCGGCGTCTCCTCGTCGCCGGGCTTGCGCGCGGCCTCGGGCTTGGCCGCGGGCTGCTCGAGCATCCGCTTGGCCCGGCGCGCGAGCGCGAAGCAACCGACCGACAGCGCCAGGAACGACAGCGTCGGCATGCCCGGTGCCAGCGCGATGGCGCCCAGGGCCACGCCCGCGACCGTGAGCGGCTCGGGCCGTCCGACCAGCTGACGCAGCATGGTCGTGCCGAGGTCCTCGCCGCTGGCGGTGCGCGAGGCGATGAGGCCGGCTGCGGTCGAGGTGAGCAGCGCGGGGATCTGCGACACCAGGCCGTCGCCGACGGTGAGGATCGTGTAGGTCTTGGCCGCGTCGCCCAGCGACAGCCGCTGCTGGACCACGCCGATGATGATGCCGCCGACGATGTTGATCGCGGTGATGATGAGGCCGGCGATGGCGTCGCCCTTGACGAACTTGTTGGCGCCGTCCATCGCGCCGTAGAAGTCGGCCTCGTCGGCGATGGCCTGCCGGCGCTTGCGCGCCGTGGCCTCGTCGATGTGGCCGTTGGCCAGGTCGTTGTCGATCGCCATCTGCTTGCCCGGCATCGCGTCCAAGGTGAAGCGGGCCGCGACCTCGGCGATGCGGCCGGCACCAGCGGTGATGACCTTGAAGTTGATGACGACCAGGATGACGAACACGATGATGCCGACGACGTAGCTGCCGCCGACCACGAACGCGCCGAAGGCCTTGATCACGTGGCCGGCCGCGTCGGGGCCCTCGTGGCCGTGCAGCAGGATGAGCCGCGTCGAGGCGATGTTGAGCGACAGCCGCAGCATCGTCGTGACCAGCAGCACCGACGGGAAGCTGCTGAACTCGACCGGGTCGCCGAAGTTGACCGCGAGCAGGAACACCAGCAGGCCGGCGGTGATGCTGAAGGTCAGCAGCACGTCGAGCAGCAGCGACGGCAGCGGCAGGATCAGCATCATGACGATGCCGACCAGGCCCAGCGCGACCATGCGGCCGGTGCGATCGGATGCGGCCGGCTGGCTCATGCGGCCCTCCGCCAGCGGCCCATGCGGTAGACGTAGGCGAGCACGCGTGCGACCGCCTCGTAGAGCTCGGCCGGGATCTCGCGGCCGACGCGGCCGGTGGCATGGATCGCGCGCGCGACCGGTGGGTTCGACACGATCGGCACCTGGTGCTTGCGCGCGACCTCGCGGATCTTCGCGGCCATGTGATCGACGCCCTTGGCCACCAACCGCGGCGCACCGCCGCTGGCGCCGTCGTAGTGCAGCGCGACCGCGTAGTGCGTGGGGTTGACCACGACCACGCTGGCCTTGCGCACCGCGGCAAGCATGCGGTTGCGGCCGATGGTGCGCATGCGCGAGCGCATGCGCTGCTTCACCTGCGGATCACCCTCCTGCTGCTTGTGCTCGTCCTTGACCTCCTGCTTGGTCATGCGCATCTCGGACTGCAGCCGCCGCGAGGTGATGAGGTAGTCGCCGGCCGCGAGCACGCCGGTGGCGAGCAGCGCCGCGGTCGTGACGCGTGACAACAGCGCGCCGAGCTTGCTCAGCGCCGCGACGGGGTCGAGCTGCGCCACCGCGGGCAGGCGCTCGAGCTCGTCGTCGAGGATGATCGCGAGCACCGCGGCGATGGCCGCGGCCTTGGCCAGGGTCGTCAGCAGCGACAGCAGCCCGTCGACGCCGCCGAAGACCCGGCGCAGCCCCGACAGCAGGCTCAGGCGATCGAGGCGGAAGCCCAGCAGCTTGCCCGACCACAGCCCGCCGGTCTGCGCGATGCCGATGGCGGCGGCGCACGCGGCCAGCACCGCGCCACCGCCGAGCGCGACCATGGCGAGCGCGGTGCCGGCCTCGCCGATCGCGGCGAACATCGCGTCCTTGCCGTGGCCCGGCACGTCGGCGATGCGGCGCAGCGTGGTCTGCGTGTGGGTCAGCGCGCCGCGAGCGACCTCGCCACCGGTGCCGGTGACGAGGCCGAAGGCCACGGCCGCGAGCACGACCGCGCTCACGTCGCGGCTCTGTGCGACCTTGCCCTCGTCGCGGAACTCCTTGCGGCGCTTCGCGGTGGGGTCTTCGGTGCGGTCCTGATCGCTCATCGCGGTGACAGTCGGCCGACGCTCCGCGGCCGCGGGCGCGTCGGCTGCCCATCGGTGCAACACTCGGACCGACGCGAGCGCAGCGCGGGCGCGCCGACCGGCGGCCGGCGCTGGGCCGCAGCGCGCGATCGCGGGAACGAACCGCGCGTGCGCGCGGGTGCGACGAGCAGGGCAGTCGCGTCAGCCGACCAGGGTCTCGATCACGCGATCGAGCCACACCACCGCCTGCTGCAGCTGCAGCGCGACGCTGTGGGCCAGCTGCGGCAGCGCGGCCTGCAGCGCGTTGAGCCCCGCGACCAGGGCGATGCCGAAGGCGAGCGCGAAGATCTGCAGCCGCGGCACGAAGCGGGCCAGCACCGCCAGCGCCAGCTTCACCGTGAGCACGGTCGCGAGCACCGGCAGCGCCAGGTGCAGCGCGCCGACCAGGGCTCCGCCGAACTGATCCGACAGCGCCGCGACGGTGTCGCCACCGAAGTGACTGCCGCCCAGCGGCACCGCGCGCACGCTGTGGCCCAGGCCGTACAGCAGCGCGCGATCGAGCTGCAGCGCGAACAGCAGCTGCACGCCGAGGTGGCCCAGCAGCGACGCCGTCGAGGTCGAGGCGCCGGGGTTCATCGGGTCGGCCACGGCCGAGAACGACAGCCCGATCTCGACGCCGATGATCTCGCCGGCGATGCGCACGCCCGCCAGCGTCACCTGCACGACGAAGCCCAGCACGTAGCCCACGCCGACCTCGCCGGCGATCGCGATGGCGAACGCGACCGGGTCCGCGCCGGGCAGCACCGGCGGCGCCGCGATGCCCGCGAGCGCGATCGACAGACCCACGGCGACCAGCACCTGGACCATGCGTGGCACCGCCTTGCCCGAGGTGCTCGGCAGCGCCGCGAGCAGGCCGCCGGCGCGCGCCATCGCCAGCAGCACCAGCACCACCCACGGCTCGAGCAGCGGCAGCAGCGAGGCGAGCTCCATCGTGGCCTCAGGGGTGGATCTGCGCGATGGCGCCGAGCATCTCGCGGCCGAAGCTGGTCAGACGCTCCAGCAGCCAGCCGCCCATCGCCACCAGCGCGCCGCCGAGCGCCAGCAGCTTGGGCACGAACCCGATCGACGGCTCCGACAGCTGCGTCGCGGCCTGGACCAGACCCATGACCAGGCCGACCGACAGACCGATGGCGAGCAGCGGACCCGAGACCTCGAGCGCGAGCCACATCGCCCGCATCATCACATCGAGCACGGCCTCGGGCGTCATGACATCAGGCTCCGCGCGAGCGAGGCGACCACCAGACCCCAGCCGTCGGCGAGCACGAACACCAGCACCTTGAGCGGCAGGGTCACCAGCGCCGGCGGCAGCATGACCATGCCCATGGCCATGAGCACGCTCGAGACCACGAGGTCGATCACGAGGAACGGCACCAGGATGAGAAAGCCCATGGTGAAGGCGGTGCGGACCTCCGACAGGGTGTAGGCCGGCACCAGCACCGTGAGCGAGACGTCGGCGGCGGTGGCCGGCGCGGGCCGCTGCGCGATGTCGTGCAGCAGCCGCAGGTCGTCCTCGTTGGTGTGGCGCAGCATGAAGGCCTTCATCGGCACGCTCGCGCGCTGCAGCGCCTCGGTCGCGCCGATCTCGTCGCGCTGTAGCGGCTCGATCGCGCTTTGGTGGACCTGGCCGAACACCGGCGCCATCACGAACATGGTGAGGAACAGCGCCATGCCGGTCAGCACCTGGTTGGGTGGCGCGCCCGGCAGGCCCAGGGCCTGACGCAGGAACGAGAACACGATGATGATGCGCGTGAAGCACGTCATCGACAGTGCGATCGCCGGCAGCAGCGACAGCACGGTCATGAAGAGGAAGATCTTGAGCGCGGTCTGGGCGCCCGAGGCCGGCGGCTGATCCTTGGGCATCGTCGCCGCGAGCGTGTCGTCGATGATGGTGTCGAGCGCGGGCCCGCCGGCGGCCGCGGCATCGACCGCGTCGACGCTGGCCGGCGGCGCGATCACGGGCGCCGGGGCGGGCTCGGCCGGGGCCGCGTGCACGTCGGCGCCCAGCACCAGCGCCAACGCGGCCAGCAGGGTCGCCAGCAGCAGGCGCCACGGTGCGCGCGGCCGCGGCCGCCTGGTCGCGCGGTCGATCACGCCGCGTCCTTGCGCCCGACCCAGCGCGGATCGCTGGTGAGCAGATCGAGGTGGGGCGGCAGTGCGGGCTCGTCGTTGCGGCCGGCGATCTCGTCGCCCAGCGCCGCGCGCAGCCGCTGCTTGAACGCGGCGACCTTGCCCGGCGCGGCCGCGTCGGCCCGCACCGCAGCGGGGCTCGGCATCGCGTTCGCGACGGCCGCCGCGGCGGTCGGTGCGGGCGCGAGCGCGGGCGCGCCGGCGGGGCTGAGATCGGCGATGAGCTCGATGCGCTGCTCGGTCGCGCCGATCAGCAGGGCGCGGCCGCCGGCCGAGAGCCACAGCACCTGCTGCTTGGGGCCGATCGCGACCTTGGCGATGATCTGCAGCGCCGCGGGCGGCCCGGCCACGGGTCGCCGCCGCCGCCACCACAAAAGGCCCATGCCCGAGAACGCCAGCAGCGCGGTCGCGAGCCACGCGAGCCCGATCTGCGGCGCGGAGCGCTGCAGCGGCAGGGGTTGTCCGACGCGGACGAGGCCGCGGCCCAGCGCGGCGCCGTCGTCGGCCGCGGCCTGGTCGCGGGGGCGGGCTCGCGCCGCGGGCGCAGCCGGCGGAGGCTCGCTCGGCGGCGGCGCGGCTGCGACCGCGGTGGTTGCCGGCGGCGGCGCGCTCACGCTCGCCGCGGCGACCGTCGGCGCCACCGGGCCGTCGGCGATGCGGGCGAGCGCGGCGTTGCGATCGATGGTGTTGGTGGTCGTGCTCGCGGGCAGTGGCGCGATCGTGCTCGGCGCGGCCGCGGGCGGGCGATCGTCGATGCGCAGATCGAGGCCGCCGGGCACCGCGGTCGCGTGCAGGTGCTTGACCAAGGTACCGCGCGAGTTCTTGCGCTGGACCACGCGCACGGCCACGCGCTCGCCGGCGCGACCGACCTGCACGAAGTCGAGCCGGTGGCGGTCGAGCGGGCGCAGACGCTGGGCCGCGACCTCGCCCGCGGGCACGAACAGCAGCGCGCCGTGGCGCGAGGTCACGACCTGGTCGTGGTGCGCGCCCTCGGGGAGGCCGCGCACGCGCACGGTCACGCCGTCGCGATCCTCGGCCAGCGAGACGTTGATCTCGCCGGCCTGCGCCAGCGACGGTGCGGTCATCACCGCGGCGCCGAGCACCGCGGTCGAGATCGTGCGACAGAGGAGATCACGCTGCGTCACTGGTCACCTGCGCCTTCTTGGGGGTGGGCTCGTTGGCGGCGCCACCTGCGTTGTCGCTCACCACCTCGGTGATGCGGATGCCGTACTTCTCGCCGACCACGACGGCCTCGCCGCGCGCGACCAGCTTGCCGTTGACGAGCAGGTCGAGGCTCTCGCCTGCGGCCTTGCCCAGCTCGACCACTGCGCCGGGGCCGAGCTGGATCAGCTCGCCGATGGGCACGGTGCGACGGCCGAGCTCGACCGTGACCTGGACCGGGACGTCGAGAACGAGCGAGAGATCGTCGAAGGGACTGCTCATGGTTGCTTCCGGGTCAGCTCGACGGCGACCATGCCGTCCTGGGCCACGGGCGTGCCCTCGAACTTGGGCACGCCCTCGATCTCGACCGTCAAAGGTTCGCTACGGCCCTGATCCAGTGCGAGAACCATGCCGGGCTGCAGCCGCAACAATTGACGCAGCGGCATGGCCGCACGCCCGAGCACGACCGACAGCGTCACGCGGACGTCGGCGACCAGGTGCGGCATCGCGGCTGCGCCGGCGACGTCGACCGTGGGTGCACCGATGCGCGCGCGCAGCGGCTCGAGCACCGCGGCCGGCAGCGACAGCGAGAAGCTCGCCAGCTGCTGGCCCAGCTCCAAGGTGAAGGGCACGTGCAGCGCGGTGGTGTCGGGCGTGAAGCCGGGCACGAGGTCGAGCCGGCTCTCGACCGAGTGCACCTCGAAGCGGAAGTAGCCCGGCGGCTCGAGCGTGGCGTCGAGCGCCTCGAACAGCCGCGCCAGGGCGCGCAGCAACATGCGCCGCTCGAGCGAGGTCGGGCTGCGGCCCGAGGGCGTCTTGGGCGGGCCACCGCCGCCGCCGAACATGCGCTCGATGACGCTGAAGGTCAGCACCGGATCGAGCGCCAACACGGCAAAGGCGCTGGCGCCGTCGCCCGTGACCACGCGCAGGGCGATGATGCAGGCCGCGCGCTCGGCGACGTTGACCATGCCGCGGCCGCTGACGATCTCGGCCGCTTCCTCGCGGATCTCGACCTTGGTGCGCAGCACCGAGGCGAAGATGCGGCGCAGGCTCTCGGCCAGCCGCGCGAAGCCGATCTGCAGCGTCGGCAGCATCGTGCGCAGGTGGCGATCGTCGGCCAGCAGGTCGATGCCGATCGGCTCCATCCGCGCGCGCGCCCGCGGGCTGTTGCCCGCGAGCAGCGTCTCGATCTCTTCGCGACTGAGGACGGGTTCGAGGCGTTGCATCACTGCACGATGAACTCGGTGAGGAAGATTTCGGTGCCCGCGTCGGGTCCGAGCAGCTCGTTGAAGCGCTTGAGCAAGCGTCGCTTGACCGCGACCTTGTTCTTCGCGCCCATGGTCTGGCGGAAATTGAGCTCCGACAGCTCGCGGATGAACTGGTCCTTGATCACCGGCTTGAGCCGATCGACCTCGCCCTGGACCTTCTCGTCGCTGAGCGAGATCGCGATCACGGCCTTGAGGTAACGCGTGCCCTCGGGCTCGTTGAGGTTGACGATGATCGGCGGGAACTCGGTGATCGGGCCCTTGCCGACCGCGACCTTGGCCTCACCCTCGCCGTGCTTGCCGTCGCCGCCTTCGGCGTGGCCGGCGGCCGGGGCCCCGCCGCCTTTGAGCACGAAGAAGGCCGCACCGCCGCCGCCGGCGACGACCACCAGCGCGATGACGATCAGCAGGATGGGTTTCTTGCCCTTCTTGGGGGCCTCGGCAGCGGCTTCGGACATGACGTCGGTGCGCGCTGGACCACGCGCTCCCTCGTCGCTGCTGCATCGGGCGTGCCGCCGCTCCCAGGCGGCGGCACCGTGCCCGCGCCGGTCCGCGGTGGCGTGGCGCCGGCCCGAGGTCGGCCGCGGTCGCGCCGACGTGCGGCCCGAACGCGCGCGGCGGCGCACCCGAGACCGGGCCGCCGCCGCGACGTGGACCGAGAGCGCGCGCGGACTACCGCTTGAGCGACACGACCTCCGTCAACATGTCGTCGGCGGTGGTGATGGTGCGCGAGTTGCCCTGGAAGCCGCGCTGCACCGCGATCATCGTCACGAACTCGTGCGCGAGATCGACGTTGCTGCCCTCGAGCGAACCTGCCGTCAACGCGCCGTGGCCGTCCGAGCCAGGTCGTCCCAGCACGGGATCGCGCGACTCGATGGTCGCGCCGAACAGCGCGTTGCCCCGCCGCGCGAGGCCGTCTTCGCTGGCGAACACCGCGGTCGCGAGCTGGCCCAGCGGCCGGGTCTGGCCGTTGGTGTAGCGGCCCTCGACGGTGCCGTCGGCGAGCACCTGGAAGTCCGACAGCTCGCCGCTGCCGGCTCCGTCCTGCGTGATCGCGCTGGCGCCGGAGCTCTCGGCGTAGCCGGTGATGCCGTCGACGCCCGAGCCGCCCGTGCCGGTGGGCGTGCCGAAGTCGAGGTTGATGGTCGCCGCGGCCGCGCCGGCCCACGCGACGTTGACGCTCGACAGCGACGAGGCCGACAGCGCACCGGCGGTGTCGAAGTCGAGCGTGCCGTTGCCCAGCTCGGTGTACTCCGAGGTCGCCGCCGGCGTGACGTCGGTGCCGGCCGCTGCGACGTGGACTTCCCACTGCTGCGTCGGGGTGTCCGCGAGCTTCTTGAAGAACAGCGTGAGCTGGTGGGGCGTACCCAACGAGTCGTAGGCCGTGATGCCGGTCGAGTAGTCGCTGGTGCCGCCGGGATCGTTGATGTCGAAGGCGGTGGGGTCGATGGCCTGGTCGGCGTCGAGGTTCGCCTGGATGGTGACGTTGGCGGTCGCAACCGGCGGCAGCGTGTCCTGGTTGATGATCATGTCGCCGGGGGTGTTGCCGACCGCGCCGGTCGAGTCGAGGCCGTAGCCCTGCACGCGCAGACCGTCGGGATTGACGAGGTAGCCGTCGGCGTCGGTGTGGAACTGGCCGCTGCGGGTGTAGTAGCTGCCGTCGACGCCACCGACCGCACCGTTGACCACGAAGAAGCCGTTGCCCTGGATCGCGAGGTCGAGGTTGTTGCCGGTGCCCAGCAGCGAGCCCTGCATGAACATGGTCTGCACACTGCCGATGCGGCTGCCGGCCCCGGCCGCGCTGCCGGCGATGAGGCCACCGAGCACGTCGGCGAAGTTGGCCCGCTGGCTGCGATAGCCCACGGTGTTGACGTTGGCGATGTTGTCGCTGATGACGCCCATGGCGTCGGAGTGGCTGCTCATGCCCGCAGCGCCGGTGTACATGGAGGACGTGATCGACATGGTCGTGATCCTGTGCGGCCTCAGCCGCTGGTGGTGGAGGTGCCCGAGGACGTCGGTGCCGAAGTGGGTTGCTGCACCGACACGATGTCGGCGGGCGCGATCTTGCGGTCGCCGACCACGAGCTCGGCGAAGCCCTTCTCGAACGACAGACCGGTGACGCGGCCGCGTACGAGCGTGCTGGCGTCGAGCGGCCGTCCGCTCGCGTCGGTGGCGGCGACCTCGACGGTGTAGCTGCCGTCGGGCAGGGGCTGGCCGTTCTGATCGCGTCCGGTCCACGGGATGCTGCGGTTGCCCGCGGGCTGGTTGCCGGCGTCGAAGCTGCTGACGACCTTGCCGTCGGCGTCGCGCACCGTCACCCGCACGCTCGCGGCATTGGCGGGGAGATCGAGCGAGATGGGCTGCGGCTCACCGCCGTCGATCGACAGCTGGTTGCCGCGCGCGACGATGTCCTGGCCGATGAAGCCCGCCAGCTGGGCATTGCCGCTCGAGAGCTGTGCCAGCTGCAGCTCACCGAGCTTCTGGTTGGCCTGCATCTGCTGCTCGAGGCTGGAGAACTGCGCCAGCTGGGCCACGAACTCGTGGTCCTGCAGCGGGTTCATCGGATCCTGGAACTGCAGCTGCGCCATGAGCAGCTTGAGGAAGTCGTCCTTGCCCAGGGCGTTGGCCATGCTGGGGTCCGCCGGCGAGAACGTGCCGGTGCCGAGTCCGGCGGTGGAGGTCGTGGGGCTGGTCGTGGTCATGCGGGCTCGATCGCTGCTGTTCGAACTTCAACCGCCGTGCCAGGCTCGTGGCCGTCGTGGCCGGTGGTGGGCCACCCTCGCGCGTCACGCGACGACGTCGACCAGGCCGCGGGCGCGCGCCGCCGGCGTGGGTGCGGGGGTCTCGTCGCCGGGGCCGCGTGCGGGTCCCGGCTGCGAGGACGATTGCGGCGGCAGCGAGGTGGCGGCCTCGCGACGCGCGTCGCGATCGCCGTGGGCCGTGGCGTCGCCGCGGCTGGACTCGGCGTGGGCGCCGGGCCGCTCGAGCTCGACATGATGCGCCTGCGGCACGGCCTGCTGCGCGACCGCACGCAGGCCGACCTGCTCCTCGCGCAGCCACGCCGCGGCCGCGGCGTCCTCGGTCGCGATACGCACGTGCACCACGCCGTCTTCGATCCGCACCGTCAGCGCGAGCGTGCCGACGCCCGGGGCCTGCAACGCGATCGTGGCGCCGCCGCGGGGATCGGGCGCAAGCGATCGATCGCGGTCGCGAGGTCTTCCGCGCGCGCGAGCGTGACGGGCTCGTGCGACGTGGGGCTTCGCTGCGCGCGGCGGCGGTGTCGGCGCGCGCGTGGGGTCGGGCGCCGCAGGCATCGCCTGGGGATCGATCGCGGGCGCCTCGGGCGAGCTCGCGGCGGTCGGTGGCGCTCGGAGGGCTCGGCGACGGCGCCGCGGTGGCCGTGGCCGGGTTCGCCGGGCTCGCGCTCGGCTCGGGCACCGCCGCCGCGTCGCGCGGCGGGCTCGCCTGTGGATCGGGCACCGTCGCCGCGGCGCTCGTGGGGTCGCGGGCGCGTGCGTCGGATCGACGGTCGCGGACGCGTGCGCCGGATCGACGGTCGCGGACGCGTGCGGCGGGTCGACGGTCGCGGACGCGCGTGCGCCGTGCGTCGAAGCGCAGCGGCACCGGGCTCGCGTCGGGCTTCGCGATCGGCTGCCAGCGCGTGCGCGTCGGTGCGGCGTCGGCGGCCGCGGCCGACGATCGCGGCCGCCCGGGTGCGCGGCCGCGGCCGCGACCGTGCTCGCCGGTGGTACTGCGTCGGGTGGGGTCGAGGGCGTCGCGGCGCGCGCTCGGGCGCCGGGTTCGGCGCATCCTGGGCGGGCGGCGGCGGATCGATCGCCGCCGTGGCGAACTCCGACGCGGTGCCCTGCAGCGCTGCGTCGCGCCGCGCGGCGGCTCGCCCGCGACGGCCGGCACGTCGTCGTCGAGATCGTCGTCGGCCCACGCGTCCTGCACCGCCTGCGGCCACCGCGGATCGGGCGGCTCGGCCTGCGCGGGCGCGTGGTTGGGGTTGGTTCGCGCGCGCGACGGCGGGCAGAGGCGGGTGGCCATCATCGTCTCGGTGGCATCGCTCGCACCGCGCGTCGCGGCCGTGTCCGCTTGCGGAGCCTCGATCGGCGTCGCCGCTTCGTGCTGCGGTGGGGCCTGCGAGGGCAACGCCGCATCGCCGGCGTCGTGCGTCGCGAGCACGCGGGCGAACTCGCCGTCGCGTCCGCTTTCCTCGTTCGCAGGCGCGTCGCGGCGCTCGCCGTGGGGCTGCCCACGCGCGGGGCCGATCGGGTTCACGGCGGCGACTCCTCGGACGGTGCGGCGTCGTCGGCCGTGGCCGCGGCCGGTGGCGCCGCATCGCCGGCTTGCGCGGGCGTCTGGGCCTGCGGCGTGGGCGTGGCCGGTGCCGGCGGCGTGGCCGGTGCTGCGGGCACCGGCGCCGGCGCGGGCGCGGCGGGCGAGGGCGGCGTCGCGACCTCGCTGCCGGTGTCGAGCAGCTTCGGATCGTGCGCGAGGTAGCGCTGCCCGATCGCGGCCGCGCGCGCGGCCGGCATCGACGCGAACAGCTTCGCGGCCTTGCGCTTGTCGGCCAGCGCCACCGACAGCAGCAGGTCCTGCGCCTCGGCGTCGGACATCTGCGACAGCATCGTGGCCGCGGCCGCCGGCGACATCGTCGCGACCAGGGTACCCAGCAGGCTCACGCGCTCGCGATGGCGATCGTCGGCGATCTTGCCCGAGCCGAGCAGCTCGTCGATGCGGGTCTGCAGCCCGTCGATGCTGGCCAGGCGCGCGTCGAGCTCGGCCTTCTGCGCGTCGAGCTCGGCGCGGGCCTGCGCGACCGCGAGGCGGTCGTTCTCGCCGCGCGTGCCCGAGGCCGCGATCGCGGCGTCGACCGCTTCGCGGGCGGCCTCGAGCGCGGGGTCGACCGCGCGCGAGGCCGAAGCGCCCTCGTCGTCCTGCGCCTCGTCGGCGTCGCCGTCGTGGCCGGCGGCGCCGGTGCTGCCGCCCTCGTCCGCGGCCGCGGGCTCGTGCTCGGGCTCGGCGTCACCGCCGGCGCGCGCGAGTCCGCCACAGCCCAGCGCGAGCGCGAGCAGCAGGGCGAGTGCGTGGGGACGGGTCATGGCTTCCTCCGTGCGGCGAGCTCGTCGTGCTCGCGTTGTTCGAGCCGGCGGCGCAGGGCGTCGCGCGCGCGGCGAGCATCGAGCAGCAGGTGCTCGGCGCGTTGCCACATGCGCCCGGCGCTGGCGTTGATCGCCGCCGCGGCGTCGGCGGCCGCGTCGTGGCGGACCGCAATCGCGTGCAGGGCCTCGAGCGCGACCAGCTCGCGCTCGAGCGCGGGCGCGTCGAAGCCGGTGCGCAGCACCTGCTCGATGACCTCCACCTGCGCGCGCGCCTGCGCGTGGGCGGCCGCGGCCAGACCCTGGGCCCGCAGGTGCTCGGCCCGCGCGCGATCGAACTGCAGCGCGCGCACGCGCTCGAGCCGACGCAGCCGCGCGATCACGACACGCCCTCCACCAGCTTCTTGAGCAGGGCCTCGACCTCGGCGAAGCCGGTCGTGGTGCCAGGGCCCTGGCGCAGGAACGCCATGAGCTCGGGCTTGCGTTGCAGCGCGCGGTCGAGCGCGGCGTTGGCCCCGGGCACGTACGCGCCCAGGGTCGCGAGCTCGTCGGCCTCGGCCAGATCCGCCAGCAGTCGCCGCAGCGCCGAGGCCAGCGCGGCACGCGGTGGTGGCACGACCGCATCGAGCACGCGCGAGACCGACGCGAGCACGTCGATGGCGGGGAAGTGTCCGCGCGAGGCCAGCGCGCGGCTGAGCACGATGTGGCCGTCGAGGATCGACCGCGCGGCGTCGCCGACCGGGTCCGACAGATCGTCGCCCTCGACCAGCACGGTATAGATGCCGGTGATCGAGCCGCGGGCGAAGCGACCCGCGCGCTCGAGCAGCCGTGGCAGCTGCGCGAACACCGACGGTGTGTAGCCGCGCGTCGCCGGCGGTTCCCCGGTCGACAGCCCGATCTCGCGCTGGGCCATGGCGAAGCGCGTGAGGCTGTCCATCACCAGCAGCACGTCGGCACCGGCGTCGCAGAAGTGCTCCGCGACCGCCGTGGCCACGAACGCGCCGCGCATGCGCAGCAGCGGTGACTGATCCGAGGTCGCGACCACCGCGACGGTGCGGCGTCGCGCGGCCTTGCTCAGGGTCCGCTCGAGGAACTCGCCGACCTCGCGGCCGCGCTCGCCGATGAGTGCGACCACGGCGACGTCGCAGCTGGTACCGGTGACGAGATCGGCGAGCAGGCGGCTCTTGCCCACGCCGGCGCCGGCCATGATGCCCACGCGCTGGCCCCGGCCCAGCGTCAGCGCGCCGTCGATGGCGCGGATGCCGACCGGGCAGGGCGCGTCGATCAGCGTGCGTCGCAGCGGCGCCGGCGGGTCGGCGTACAGCGGCCGCGGATCGTCGGCGCCGACGATCGGACCCTCGCCGTCGATGGCGCGACCGCGCGCGTCCACGACCCGCCCCAGCAGCGCGTCGCTGCACTCGATCTGCGCCGGCACGCGCAGCGGCACCACCGTGTCGCCGATGCCGATGCCGCGCACGTCGCCCAGCGGATCATCAGGGCTCGCTCGTCGCGCAGACCCACGACCTCGGCCGCGACCACGCGTGCCGGTGCGGATCTCGACCAGCTCGCCCACGGTCGCACCGCGGCAGCTGCCCTCGACCACCAGGCCCACGACCCCGGTCACGCGGCCGTGCGCGTGCAGGTGCAGGCGCTCGCGCAGCTGCTCGGGCGGCGTCTGGCTCAGCCGCGGCAGCGTCACGGCGCGTCGACCTCCCCGAGCACGAGCGCGCGCGCGCGGGCCAGCCGCGCCGCGCGGGTGCCGTCGATGGCGCCGCTGGGCGCACCGACGCGCAGCTCGCCGGGACCGAGCGCCGCGTCGGCGCGCACCACTGCGGCGGGCCAGCGCGTGCGGGCCCACGCCGCGACCGACTCGAGCAGGCCGGGTTCGACCGTGATCGTCGCGCGCTCGTGCGGATCGAGCTCCGCGAGCGCCTGGATCAGCAACGGCTCGACGTCGGGCAGGCCCTGCACCAGCTCGCGCTGCAAGAGCGCCTCGGCGATGGCGACCGCGAGCGCGGCCAGCTCGCCGCGCCAGGCCTCGATGGCGCGCTCGCGCAGGCCTCGCGAGCGCGTCGAGGCTGGCCTGGGCGTTGGCCTGCAGCGCCGCGCGTTGCTCGGCCAACGCGGCGAGCTCGGCCTCGATCGCGACCTGGGCCTCGGCGCGGCCGGCCTCGCGGGCCTCGCGGCGCAGGGCCTCGAGCTCGCCCTGGGCGATGGCGGCCGGCGGCGGCATCGAGTTGGCCGCGGGCGACGCGATGGTCCACGGCACCACCGGCCCACGTGTGACGCGTTCGAACGCCATCGCCGAGCCCTCGGTGATCGCGTCGACCTGCGGCGGCTCGTAGCGCACGCGTGCCATCAGACCAGCTCCTCGCCGCCCGCGCCGGCGATGGTGATCTTGCCGTCGCGCTGCAGCGTCAACGCGAGCTCGACCACCGCGGCCTGGGCCTCCTCGACCACCGACAGCTTGACCGGGCCCATGCTGTCGAGGTCGTCCATGAGCATCTCCGCGGCGCGGCGGCTCATGGCGCCCAGGATGTGCGTGCGCAGCTCCGGCGAGGCGGTCTTGAGCGCGTTGCGCAGCTGCTCGGTCGAGACCTCCTTGAGCACCGTCTGCATGTCGCGGCTGTCGACCTTGAGCAGATCC
Source organism: Nannocystaceae bacterium (assembly GCA_046351635.1). Taxonomy (GTDB): domain Bacteria; phylum Myxococcota_A; class Polyangia; order Nannocystales; family Nannocystaceae; genus Xiheibacterium. The sequence continues at coordinate 49,416 of JAXLYC010000025.1, forward strand.
TCGAAGGTGAACATCGCGCGCTTGATCGCGACCGCGAGCTCCTCGTCGTTGTCGTCGATGGCCTCGATGAGCTTCTCGCCGATCTGACCCTTGAGCCGCGACACCAGATCGGCGGCGCGCTTGAGCCCGTCGACGTTGGCGACCTTGGCCTCGCTGACCAACGCGAGCTCGTCGCGCAGGGCCTTCTCGGCCTCCTGGATGGTGGTGTGCGGGATCGACTCGAGGTTGGCCATGCGCCGCACGACGTCGACCTGCACGTCGGCCGGCAGGTGGCCCAGCACCGCCGCGGCCTTGTCGACGTCGACGTGGGCCAGCAGCGCCGCCAGCGACTGCGTGTGCTCCTTGGCCAGCAGGCTCGCGAGGGTCTCGGGGTCGATGCGGTTGAGGAGCCGCAGCGGCTGCGGTGCCTCGATCTCGCGCGCGAGCAGATCGTCGGCCTTCTCCTGGCCCAGCACGCGGCTGGCGCTGCGACGCATGCGCCGAGCGCCCGCGCTCAGCGCGATGGCGTTGCCGCGGTGCTCGGCATCGAAGGCGGAGAAGACCGCGTCGGCCTGGTTGCGCGAGATCGGCCGCATGGTCTCGATGCACTCCGACAGCTGGCGCACGTTGGACTCGTCGAGGTAGTGCAGCACCGCCGCGGCGTGGTCCTCGCCGAGGCTCAGCAGCAGCACCACGCTCTTCTCGGTTCCGGTCAGGGCACGCTCGGCCACGGGGTCACCTCATGCGGGTTGATCGGCGCGGAGCCAGCCGCGGATGATGTCGGCGGTGCGTTCGGGATCGGCGGCGGCGAGCTCGAGCGCCCGCTCGCGCGCGGCCTCGGGCGACTCGGGCAGCGCGGCCTGGCCCGGCGCTCCCGGCAGGGCGTTGCCCGACTCGGCGCGGGCCAAGGCGACCTCGGCGTCGCCGACCCGCGCGGGCAGCGTCAGCACCTCGGTCGGGACCACACGCGCGGCCTTGCGCCGCTTGGCCAGCACCACCGCGACCACCAGCAGCAGCGCGCCACCGGCGATCGCAGCCCACAGCATGGGCGACACCGGCTCGGGCGCGCGCGTGCCCTCGCCGCTGATGCGATCGCGGAACTGGACGCTGGCGATCTTGACCCGGTCGCCGCGCGCGGAGTCGAAGCCCATGGCGTTTTCGACCACCGCCTGCATCTGCGCCAGCTCGGCGTCGCTGCGCGGGGTGTAGACCGGCTCGGCGCCGTCCTCGGCCGGGGTGTACTGGCCGTCGACCAGCACCGCCACGGTCAGGCGCTTGAGCGTCGCGCGCGGCCCGACCGTGCGCACGACGGTGCGGTTGAGCTCGTAGTTGCGCGCGCGTACCGAGTGGCTCGAGCCCGCCTCGCTGCTGGGCCCCTGCGGGCTGCCGACGCCGGGCGCGTTGGCCTGGGCCCCGGCGACGCCGGCGAAGCCGTTGCTGGAGTTCTTGTCGCTCGACTCCTGCGTCGACTCGTTGCGCAGCGCCGGCTGCTCGGGGTCGAAGGTCTCCTCGGTGGTGTCGATGCGCGAGAAGTCCATGTCGGCGGCGACGGTGACCTCGACGCCGCCGCCACCGACGGTGCGCTCGAGCAGGCGGGTGATGCGGCGCTCGAGGTCTCGCTCGAGGTCGAGCTCGTGGTCGAGCGCGGCCTCGCTGGCCGAGTCGGTCCCGGCGCGCGACAGCAGCGCGCCCTCGGTCGTCACGACCGTGACGTCGCCCGAGTCGAGGCCTTCGATCGCCGCCGCGACCAGGTGCCGGATCGCGCCGACCTGGCGGTCGCCGAGCTCACGACCCTTGCGCAGCTCGACCGTGACCGACGCGGTCGAGGGCAGGCGCTCCTGCTCGAACACCGCGCGGTCGGGTTGGGTGATGTGCACGCGCACGCTCGCGACCGGCTCGAGCGCGGCGATGGTGCGCTCGAGCTCGCCCTGCAGCGCGCGGCGGTAGTTCACGCGCTGCGCGAACTCGGTCACGCCGAAGCTCTGGGTGGCAAAGAACTCGAAGCCGATGTTGCCGGACTTGGGCAGGTCCTGCTCGGCGAGCATGAGCCGGGCGCGGTCGATGTCGTTGGCCGGGACCTCGATGGTGCTGCCGCCGCCGTCGAGCGAGTGGGGGATCTTGGCCGCGTCGAGCGCAGCGACCACCGCGGCGGCGTCCTTGGGATCGAGGCCCGAGAACAGCACGCGCATGGGCGCGCCGCCCATGATGCCCACGACGATCGCCGCGACGCCGCCGAGTGCCGCGACCGTGACGACCAGCGCCCGTGCGCGCGCGCCGAGCTTGCCCCACAGTTCGCGGAGCTGGCTCAGCAGCTTGGTCAGACCCGCCATCGATCAGTCACCCCCCGCTCGACTGCATCAGCTGCTGGTAGGCGTCGATGACCTTGTTGCGTGCGGTGACGGCCACGCGCAACACCAGGTCGGCCTTCTCCATCGCGACCATGGCCTCGTGGATGTCGACCTCGCCGGTGACCAGGCCCTCGGAGGTCTTGTCCGCGCCCGCGGCGGATTGCTCGAGATCGGCCAGGGCCGAGTCGAGCTTGCCGGCGAAGTCGACGTCGCCACCGCCGTCGCCGGCGGGCAACGCCGGCAGCGCGCCGAGGTCGGAACCGAAGCCTTCGATCTTCATCGCCCGATCCTCAGGGCCTGCTCGGCCATCTGACGCACGGTCTGCAGCACCGAGGTGCCGGCCTCGTACGCGCGCGCGGCACCCATGAGGTTGACCATCTCGGCGATGGGATTGACGTTGGGCATCGCGACGTAGCCGGCCGCGTCGGCGTCGGGATGGCCGGGGTCGTAGACCAGCATCGGCGCGTCGTTGCTCTCGACCACGTCCTGCACGCGTACGCCCATGGCCGCCTCCGGGCCCAGGGCGCTGGCGAAGGCCTTGCCGAAGTCGAGCTGCGGTGTGGCCTCGAGCACGACGTCTCGGCGGCGGTAGGGCTGGCCGTCGGGTCCGCGCGTGGTCGACTTGTTGGCGAGGTTCATCGCCGCGACGTTCATGCGCGTGCGCTGGGCGGACATCCCCGCGGCGGTCAGATCCATGGTCTTGAGCAGCGTCATCGATCACCTCATCCGCGGCCGTCGGTGGCCGCATAGCGGAGCAGGCCGATGCGCCGCGACAGCAGCTCGGCCAGGGAGCGAAAGTGCAGGGTGTTCTCGTCCATGTGCGACAGCTGGGCCTCGAGCGAGACGGTGTTGCCGTCCTGATCGGGGACCTCGTCGTCGCGCTGCTCGACCTCGGTCTCGTAGCGCAGGCGACCGTCGGCGTCGTCGAGCGCGCGATCGAAGCGCTCGGTCAGCTTCAGATCCTTGGCGCGATAGCCGGGGGTGTCGATGTTCGCGAGGTTGCCCGCGATCACGCGGCCACGCTGGGTCGCGAAGCGCAGGTGCTCGGCCAGGCGATCGAGCCCGGGCAGGGCGGTACCGCCCAGGCTGATGTCGCGGCGCTCGGTCATCGCGTCGCCTCCGTGTCGGCGAGCGCCAGCGCGGCCGCGGCGAGCTCGAGCCGACGCTCGTGGCGACGGGCCTTGGCCAGCGCCGACCAGCTGGTGCCGTGCTCGGCGACGACCGAGAAGATCTTCGCCGCGTCGCCGGCGTGGCCCAGGGCCAGCTCGGCCACGCCCAGGTGGTAGCCCAGGCGATCGCGCTCGAGCGGATCGGTCGAGCGCGCGGACAGCTCGCGCAGCATCGGTGCGGCCTCGGCGTACCGACCGCTGCGCACCAGCGCGACCGCGAGCGCGTGGCGGTGGCGCGTCTGCGTGACGGGATCGGCTTGGACGGCGGCGGACATGGCGTGACCGGCGGGGTCTCGCGTCAGCAGATGCACGATCTGAGCCGGCGTGCCCCAGGCCAGCGCCAGCTCGAGCTCGATGGCATCGAGCGCCCGCGTCAGCGCCGCGTCGGTGGTCGCGTCGCGGAACCGTTGCAGCAGTGCACGTCCGCCCGCGAGCCCCTCGCGTTCGCAGCGGACGATGGCGAGCGCCGCGATCGTGGTGGGCAAGCTCGGCACCGTGGGGTGGTTGGCCGCGGCGAACTCGGCCGCCTCGGCCGCGCGCTCGACCTCGTCGAGCATGCGGTAGGCGTGGGCGAGCCGCGCGACGATGTCGGCCTCCCGCAACGGGCCGGGTGCGGCGCGCAGTCGCTGCTTGAGCAGATCGATGGCCGGCTCGAACATGCCCAGCCGCTCGTGCGCCGCCGCGACCGCGTCGAGCACCGCGTCGTGGGCCGTCAAGGTGCCGGCGCGCTCGTGCCACGCGGTCCAGTGGATGGCGCTGGTGCGCGGATCCCCGCGCAGCGCCGGCGCGGCGAAGGTGGCCTCGGCCAGGTGCTGCCGCAGACCCTCGCCGGCCTCGAGCCACGCGGGCGGCAGCGTGGTCGGATCGGGCATGCGCAGAAACGCCGCGGTGGCGTCGCCCATCTCGAGCAGCACCATGGCCGCACGCATGCGCGCGAACGGTTCGAAGCCCGAGCCGGTCACGGCCCCGAGCGCGATGTCGACCTGCTCGACGGTCGGCTGGCCCAGGCCGGTGATGGCCTCGAGCTGCAGCACGTCGAGCCGCGCGAGCGCAGCGCCCAGCGAGCGCGGGTGCAGCCGCGCGACGCTGCGCAGCCGCGCCATCGCCTCGTTGACATGGCCGCTGACGATGAACAGCTCGGCCAGGCGCAGCTCGGCGAGATCGGCCAGGGCCGGCACCTCGGCGAGCCGTTCCCAGCGGATCCGCGCCTGCGCGAGGTCGCCTTGCCGGGTGACGCGCTCGGCTTCCTGCCACAGCTCGAGCTCGGCGCCCAGCGTGCCGGGCTCGGGGATGGGCTGCTGCATCGAACCCGAGATCGCGTGCAGCCGCGCGTCCTCGTCGAGCACGCCGAAGCGCAGCTGCACGAGCGCACCCTCGCGGGTGCCGTCGAACGCGACGCGTCCGCGCGGATGCACGTGCGTAGGCGCGCGGCCTCGCCCTCGGTGCCGACCTCGCACACGAACGCGGGGTCGCAGGCGAACGCGGCCTCGCGCATCGCCGCGGCGGTGGTCGCGACGACGAGCTCGAGCCCGACCGCGCCCGGCAGCGCGCAGCTCGTACGCGCTCGTCGCGGGCACCGCGACGGCGACGGTGAACTGACGCTCGACGTCGGCGAGCGCGTGCGTCGGTCGCGACGGTGGCCTCGCCGCTGCGCGCCCGCCCCGACGGTTCGCGCCGCGGCGCCGCGGCGGGTTGCTCGGCGCCGCGTCGGCGCGGGTGGCCGCCGGAGCCGGCGTCGCGGTCGCGGGCGCCCCGCAGGCGCGGGGCGAGCGCGGCGAGCTGGGCGACGAGGGCGAGCGAGCGGGCGAGCACCGCGGGTGCAGCAGCAACGTTCGTGCCGCGGCCGTCCGCGTCAGCCGGTGGGCTCGTTCGCGGCCCCGTCGCCACGCCGTTGACGCTTGCGCAGCTTCTCCACCAACGTCGTGCGGTTGAGCCCCAGCAGCATCGAGGCCTGGTTCTTGTTGCCGCCGGTGCGCGCGAGCGCCTGATCGATGAGGTTGTTCTCGAAGGCCTCGACCGCGCGGCGCAGGTCGAGCCCTTCCTCGGGCAACAGGAAGTCCTCGGGCGACGCGAGCACGCAGGGCGCGGCGGCAGCTCGGGTACCGGCAGCAGCTCACCGGCCTCGATCGGCAGCGGGATCGTGGGCGCCGGTGGCGGTGGTGGCTCGTCCAGCGAGACCCGCGGTCGCGCGCCGCTCTGCGCAGCCTCGATCACGCGGCCCTCCGCGGTCGAGCTCGCCGGATCCAGCTCGCCCGCGGTCGCGACGATGAGCTCGCGCCGCGCGTCCCGCTGGATCTTCGGCGGCAGCTCCGACGGCGTGATGATGCCGCTGCCGGCGTGCAGCAGCGTCATGCGCTCGATGGTGTTCTCGAGCTCGCGCACGTTGCCGGGCCAGCCGTAGCGCGTCATCAGCTCCATGGCCTCGTCGCCGATCGCGGTCACCCGCGAGCCGCGGCGCCGGGCCTGCTGTTCGAGGAAGTGCCGGACCAACAGCGGCAGGTCGGAACGACGGTCCCGCAGCGGCGGCAGGTGGATCGGGATGAGGTTGAGGCGATAGAACAGATCCTCGCGGAACGTGCCCAGATCGGCCATCTGCTCGAGGTTCTTGTTCGTGGCCGCGACGATGCGGACGTCGCACTTGCGCGGCCGCGTCTCGCCGACGGGCACGTACTCCTGCTCCTGCAGCACGCGCAGGAACTTCACCTGCACCGCGAGCGACATCTCGCCGATCTCGTCGAGGAACAGCGTGCCGCCGTCGGCGACCGCGAAGCGGCCCTCCCGCGCCGAGCTCGCGCCGGAGAACGCGCCCTTGGCGTGGCCGAACAGCTCGCTCTCGATCAGGGTCTCGGGGATCGCACCGCAGTTGACCGGCACGAACGGCTTGCTCGCGCGCTGCGACGCGGCGTGCAGGGCCCGCGCGACCAGCTCCTTGCCGGTGCCGCTCTCGCCCAGCACCAGCACCGTGCAGTCGGTGTGGGCGATGCGCTCGAGCACGAGGAAGACCTCGCGCAGCGGCGCGGCCTCGCCGATGAGATCGGGCGCGTAGCGATCGCGCCACAGCAGTCGCGGGTCACGTTCGGGGCCGGCGCCGGGCGAGCGCGACGCCAGCACGCGACGCATGAGATCGTGCAGCTGCGACAGCTCGAAGGGCTTGACCAGGAAGTCGGTCGCGCCCAGGCGGATTGCCTCGACCGCGTGCGAGATCGTGCCTTCGGCCGACATCATGATGCAGTCGCGGTTGAAGCCCGACTGCCGCGCGCGCTTGAGCACCTCCATGCCGTCGAGGTCGTCCATGCGCAGATCGAGCAGCACGAGGTCGAAGGACTGCGCCGACAGCTTGGCCAAGGCCTCGGTGCCCCCGCCGGCGACGCTGCAGGCGCAGCCCAGGGCGGTGAGGTAGTTCGAGAGCAGCGTGCGGTGGGCCTCGTGATCGTCGACGATCAGCACCGCGGCGCCGCGCAGGACCGAGTCGGCTGTGAGTCCCATTGGAAACCTACTATTGAGCGACGGCCCCAGGGGGTCAATGGTCTGACGCACGGTCGCGCACGACCCGATTCGGGCCTGCGGGGTGCGGGCAGGTGGGCAGACTCAGCCTGCGGCGGCACCCGAGGTGCTGCCGGTGCTGCCCGTGTCGATGCCCGTGCTCGCGCCGCCGCCCGAGGATGTGTCGCCCGCGGAGGAGCTCGCGTCGCCGGTGGCGATGCTGCTGTCGTGCTCGCGTCACCGGTGGTGCTGGTGCTGCTGCTCGCGACCTCGCCGCCGCTGCTCGACGGGCCGCCGCTGCTCGTCTCGCCGCCGGTGCTCGCGTCGCCGCCGGTGCTCGCATCGCCGCCGGTGCCGCTGCTGGTGCGTGAGGGGCCGCCGCCGCTGCTGCTGCCGCTGCTGCTGCCGGTGGTGCCGTCGCTGCCACCCTCGAGCCCGCTGGTGCTGCCGTCGGTGCCGCTACCGTCGGTGGTTCCGCTCGTGGCGACGACGCCGCTGCTGCTGCCTGCTGCCAGCGCCACGCACTCGACCGCCAGACACTGCTGGCCCTGGCCGCAGTCGGAGTCGCGGACGCACATCGCGGGGCGACACGCGGCCATGGCCCACACCACCAGGGTCGAGCACAGCGCGTTGCGGAGGCGCGTCATCAGAAGTTCACCCGTAGTCCCAGCGTGAGATCGAGCTGACCCAGCGCTGCGTTCGCCATGAGATCGCTGCCCCACACGTAGGCACCGCCGGTGGCCTCGGCGACCAGCGCCAGCCGCCGGTGCAGCGCCACCGACAGGCCCGCGCCGACCTGAACGCCCAGCAGCGTGTAGGGCGTGACGTAGACCGGCATCGCGACCAGGCCCCACGCGCGCACGCGCTTGCCCGGCAGCCGCGCGCGCAGCTTGGGCATGAGCCCGAAGCCGACGCGGCCCTCGACCTCGAGCATCACGGTGGGTGCGAACTCGAGCCAGTCGAGCCCGGGATGCACGAAACCGACCTCACCGAGCAGGAACGTCGGCGTGCGCGTGGCGTAGGTCTTCTTGGCGTTGCCCGCGAGGCTGATGCCGGTGCCCGTCATCACGGTGGCGCTCACCTGCAGCTTCTCCGCCGGGGGCAGGGCCCCGACCGCGCCGCCGCACAGCACCGCACCGGCCACCAGCGCCGACGCGATCACGCCGACCTCCGCACGGGCTCGACCCGCCCGGCCCGCAGCGCGCGGACGATGGCGACGTGGTGCAGCCGTACGCGGTCCTCGGGCGCCGCGCCCAGCCGAGCGAAGAAGGCATCGACGTAGGCGGTGCGGCGCGTGAACACGACGCTGCCGTCGCCGCGGAAGACCTGGGTTCGCACCGCGCAGGTCGGCACGCCGAGGTCCTCGGTCTGCACGTGGAAGCGGGCGCCCTCGTGGTCGATCTCCTCGTTGATGCCCATGCGCGGGCTGCTGCGCTGCGGCGTCGGCGGGCGCCACAACGACTGCGCCAGCTGATCGAGGTCGAGCGCCGCGGGGCTCTCCGGTGCCAGCGTGCACAGCGGCTGGCGCGTCCGTACCGAGCGCGCCATCGTCGGATCGTCGGCGACGGCGCCGGCCAGACGCACCGATGCGCCGAGGAAGCGGCCTGCGAGGTCGTGCAGCAGGTTGGCCACGCGGCGGGCCTCGGCCGGTGCGGCGCGGTTGACCACGAGGCTGATCGGGCGCGGCACCGCCCGCGGCGGGGCGTCGTTGGCCGCGGTGCCACCGTCGGTCGCCGTGCGCGACGCGGTCTCGCGCAGCATGGCGGTCTTCATGAACGAGAAGCAGTTCTGCAGGCTGGTCGGCTCGGGCGAGGTCACGCACACGCCCAGATCCGCCGCGAGGTACAGATCGAGCGTGTTGAAGCTGGTGCCTGCGCCGAGGTCGACGACCACGAGATCGCACGGCAGCCGCCGCAGGTGGCGGATGAGCTTCTGCTTCTGCGCGTGCGCGGGGTTGGCCGCGCCGAGGCAGTCGCCGTCGCCGGCGACGAACGCGAGGTTGTCGATCGCCGTGGGCGCTGCGACCTCCGCGAGGCTGGCGATGGTGCGATCGAAGAAGTGGGACAGGGTGTGGGCCGGGCGCTCGCAGCCGAGCATGAGATCGAGGTTGGCGCCGCCGAGATCACCGTCGACCAGCACCACGCGGTGGCCCAGCTGGGCCATGCGCGCCGCGACGTTGCACGCGACCACGCTCTTGCCCACGCCACCCTTTCCGCCGCCGAAGGCCCACACCCGCGGCGGTGCGACCACGCCCGGCTTGGCGCCACGTTCGGTGGCGGTTCCCTGCGACGGAGCGATGACGGCGTCGGCCATGGCTTGTGCCGAGGCGAGCAAGAGCGGTGCCACGTGCTCGCGGCCCACGGGTGCGTTTCGGGACGCCTCGCGCGGCTCAACCGGCGGCGCGCTCGGCCGATGAACGCGCAGCGAGAGGTCGCAACCATGCCGTCCACCGCCGCTACCCGAGTCTTGCTCGTCGACAGCGATGCCGCCCACGTCGCACGCCTGTTGGCCGAGTCCCACGGCGGATCACCTTTCGAGTTGGTGCACGCCAACGCTGCGTCGATCGAAGAGGTGCTGGCGCACACCGCCATCGATGCGGTCGTGCTCGATCTCGACGGCGACGAGGACGCCAACGCGCAGATCATCGGTGAGGTCGAGCGTCGCTTCGATGGCGTGCCGTTGGTCGGGGTGTCGCAGCGGGTCGACGATGCTCGGGTCGCGAGCGCCTGCCACCTGGGTGCCACCGCGATCCTGGCCAAGCCCTTCGACCTCGCGGCGCTGGCCGCCAGCCTGCGCGCACCCGCGGGCGACGCCGGATTCTCCGGCTCGTGCTTCGGCGTGCCCACGGCGCAGCTGCTCACCTTGCATTGCGCCGCGGGTCACGACGGCGTGCTGCACCTGCGCGTCGCGGCGACCACGTCGCGGCCCGAGCGGCGCGGCAGCATCTTCCTCGAAGGCGGGCAGCCGGTGCACGCGACCGCAGGCGGGCTCGTCGGCGCAGACGCGGTCCACGCGATGCTGACGTGGCGCGACGCCGAGGCGACCTGGATCGGCGGCGTGGTGCGGGCCGCGCGGACGATCGTCGGCCGCTGGGAGGGCATGCTCGCGACCGCGAGCGCGCGCACCGGCGACAACGCCGAGCTCGAGCGCATGGTCGCGGTGGCGCACCCCGAGGTGGTCGAGAAACTGGCCCGCCTGGCGCAGACCCCCGACGTGCTCGGGGCGTTCCTGCTGCGTCACGCCGAGGTCATCGCCGGACGCTGCGTGCCAGCGCTCGACGAGCAGCTGGCCGCGCGCGCGCTGTGCCGGCTCGCGCACGTGTTCTTCGACGTGGAGGCCCAGCCCCACGCGGCTGCACAAGGCGAGATCCAGGCGGTGGTCGGCGACGTGCGGCTCGTGCTCGATCGCATCGGACCGGTCGAGGCCGGGTTCCAGGTCGGCGTGGTCGTGCGCCAGGCCGCGCCGGTGTGCAAGAGCCTGCGTCGACTGCTGCGGCAGATCGATTCCGCGTTCGTGCGCGTGACCGCGCCGCGGGAGAAGGTGCGCGCACGCGACGAGGCCAGTGCCTCGGTGCGGCCGCGCGTGCCCGCGGTCGCGTGACCGCGTCGGTTGTCGCGAGTGCGCCTCAGCGCCGGCAGAGCACGCGCTCGCGTGCGATGACATCGGTGTCGGTTGCGATCTCGGCGAGGTCGCAGTGCACCGTCGGCACGAACGGGTTGTTGCGGATGACGCGGGCGGCCGCGGCCGCGGCACCGTCGCGATCGCCCGAGCGCAGCAGCGCACGGGTCTGCGCCGCCGCGAGGTTGGCATCGTCGGGCGCGTCCGCGGCGGCGATCTCGAGCACCGGCACCGCGTCGGCGAAGCGCTCGAGCTCGACGTAGAGCTTGCCCAGGCGGCGAGAGAGCGCGGGGTCCTTGCGCGCGCGCGGATCGGCCTTGCGCGCCTTCTCGTACTGCATGGCCGCGGCCTCGAGGTGCTTGCGCTCCTGCAGCAACGCGCCCAGCCTCGCGTGCTGGCGCGCCTTGCCGCCGCCGAGCGCCGAGAACACATCGCCGAGCTCCGCCGGTGCGGCCTCGCCGTCACCGAAGGTCGGCACCTCGAGCTTGCCGTCCTTGGCCTTGGCCGTGCGCGCCTTGGTCACGCGCTTCCACTCGGCGTGGAACGCATCGAACTCCTCGCCCCACGCGGTCGCGAGCGCGTCCTTGGCGTCGTCGCCGGCCTCCACGCGATCGAGCAGCGTGGTGATGCCGGTCGCGCCCCGACGCTCGCGCAGCAGCCCCAGCATGGTCTCGACCTCGGCGTAGGCCAGCGCCGCGAGCTCGGCGCTGGGCAGCATCGCGACCGAGGGATACATCTCTTCGAGCGTGACCAGATCGTCGCGCACGATGGCCTGGTGCAGCCGGAACGCCAGCGCCGGATCGAGCGGCTCGGGCTCGTCGCGGCGCCAGCGGGTCTCGTAGAGCTTGGCCAGGCCCTCCTGCAGCCACACCGGCGCGAGGTTGCCGGTGCGCAGCGTGAGCAGGTAGTGCACGTACTCGTGCACCGCGGTGTCGAGCCAGCCGTAGCCGTGGAGCATCACGCGCGGCGTGATCATGACGACCCGGCGGTGTTTGGTCACGCCGACGGTGCCGGTGGTGCGGATGTTCGCGACCGTCAGCGGTGTGACCATCGCGAGCTTGACCGGATCGTCGAGGAACTCGAAGCGCACCGCGTGGTCGGGCACCACGCCGAGCTCGCGACCCAGCACCGCGCGTGCGGTCGCCATGGCCTCGAACAGGTACGGTGCCAGCATCGCGTCCTTCTCGTGCGCGAACACTGCGGTCACGCTGCCGTCGGGGCTCGTGACCGTGATCGCAGCGCCCAGGGCCTTCTGGGCCCCGCGCGCGAGCGCGAGGTAGTGGCGCGCCTCCTCGGCCAGGGAGTCGGTGCCATCGAGCGATCCGGTCGCGACGGCGTCGGCCAGCACCGACTCCGCGTCGGCGTAGCGGCCCTCGTAGATCGCGATGATGCCTTCCTTGACCTGCTTGCCGACACCGTCTTCGGCCTCCGCCAACTCGCGCCGCGCTGCGGTCACGTCCCAACGCGACAACGCCACGTCGACGTCGCCGAGGGCGTCGTCGGCCAGCGCCGCGCCGGGCCGCAGCGCGAGCGCAGCGAGCCCGAGCCCGACGAGCGCGATGGACTGGCGAAGCGTGCGCATCGGACTCATCGCAGCAGCTCCTCGTAGTAGCGACGCACGGGATCGACGAAGCCCGGCGGTGCGTCCTCGCGCATGGCGTCGAGCAGTTCGTCGCGCAGCGAGCGGTCACGCTCGGCCTCGGTCGAAGCATCGCCCGCGGCTCCGGCGGGCGGCGGCGGCGAGCCGCGGCGGAGGCTGTCGATGGCGTCCTGCAGCCCCTGCCACGCCTGCGATTGCCCGCCGATCGCGTCGCGCGGGGCCGCGCGATCGAGCGCGCGGCCGCTGCGCCCCATGCCGCCATCGGCCCGCTTCATCGCAGCGCGGCCGGGTTGCGGCAGCAGGTCGCCGAGCTCGCCGCCCAGGAGCTCCGCTGCGCCCTTGCGCAGGCCGGACTGGCGCCGTTGCAGCGCGTCGAACTGCGCCTTGTCGTCGTCCTGCAGCACGTCGGCTGGACGCGGCAGCGCGCTCGTCGAGGGCGTCGCGCGCCTCGCCGCGCTCGGCCGCGCGCTCGAGCGCCTTGCCCTCGGCTCCGCGACGCCCTGCGCCACCGAGCGCGCGCTCGATGCCCTCGACCGCTGCGTCGGCGGCCTCGGCGATTGAGCGCCTTGGCGCCCTCGCGACCCGCCGCCTGCTCGAGCCGCCTGAGCGCCGCGCGGGCGTCGTCGACTTCGGCGGCCTCCCGGCCCAACCGTGCGTCGTTGATGGCGTCGAGCTGCTCGCGCAGCGCCGCGGCCTTCTGCGCCGCGCCTTGGGCCGCGGCCGCCTCCGCGGCACGCTCGCCGACCTGCTCGCGCCACTTGCGATGCAGCTCCGCGGTCGCGGTTCGCAGCGACGCCTTCTTCGTCCTGCAATCGGCCGAGCCTTCGCGCAGCAGCTGGATACGCTTGCGCTCCTCCTCCGACAGCGGATTGTCGGCCGCGGCCTCGCCGGCTTGTTGTTGATCTCGCCCGCGCATGCGCGAGACCTCGTCGAGCTCGCCGCGCGCCTGTTCGAGCGCGCGGTCGACCTCACCGCGCTCGAGCATCGCCTGCAGCCCCTCATCCTGGGCCAGCTGTTCGAGGATCTCGAACGCGTCGGTGTTCATGAACTCGCGCCCATCTCGTCGCGCAGCTGCGCGCGGATCTTCTCGACAGCCGCCGCAAGATCCCTGCGGCGTCGTTGCTCGAGCTGCTCGATCTGCGGCCGCACGCTCTGATCGCCGGCACGCAGCGCCTCGAGCACCTCGACCAGCTTGCGCTGCGTCGCCTCCAGGCCGGGCCGCGAGCGCCTCGAGCTGCTCGATGAGCACATCGACGAGGTCGTCGAGCCGGATGATCTCGTCCTCGAGCGCCGCCTGCAGCTGCGCGTCGATGGGCCGCAGCTGCGCCAGCGCGTCCGCGGCGGCCGCCACCGCGGTGAACTCGGCGCCGGGCGCGAGCGCGGCGTGGGCCTTGGTCTCGCGCTTGTGCACCGTCAGCAGGCGTCGATGGATGCCCGCGAGTGCCTCGGCGTCGCGCGGCTGCGCCAGCGCGTCCAGCGAGAGCGCATCGACCGTCGCGGACATCCGCGTCAGCAACGTCTCGACGTGCTGGTGCAGCGAGCGCGCCATGGTCGCGCGGCTCGGGACCGTGTCGGTGCTGGTGTCGGCGAACGCGGTGCTGAGCATGCGCTCGGCGAGGATGTCGACCGCGGCATCCCGCAGCTCGCGTAGACTCGCGATGTTCTCCGCGTGCTCGGCCTGCTCGTCCTCGACCGCCAGGCGCAGTGTCGCCGAGCGCGTGCGCTTACCGGGGCCGTCGGGCAGCGGTTCCAGTCCCAGACCGGGATCGTTGTCGACCGCCTGGAGCCAGTAGAGCACCTCGCTGCGACTCGCGATCGGGATGCTCGCGATGTCCCAGTCGGTGTGGTCCCGCCAGTTGCGCGGCGTGCCGCTGGGCACCTGGGTGGCAGGACGATGGGTCTCGCCGCCGGGCAGCTGGTACCACCAGCGCGACCCCGGTCAGCCCGAAGTCGTCGCGCGCCTGCCAGCGGATAGTGACGATCGCGTCGTCGCCGACGGCGTGCTCGCCCGCGGGTGGCGGAGAGACCTCGAGCTCGGGCGGTCGATCGACCTCGAGCTCGACCGGCAGCGCAGCCGAGGTCGATGCTCGCTGTCGTCGTCGGTCATCACCACGGTCCAGCCGGGCCGGCACCCCGCACGACGAACGCGCCCTGCCAGCCGCCGTTGCCGTCGGCCTGCAGCGGCTCGCGCTCGATGCCAGGCGCATGGCCGAGCTCGGTGGGATCGAGCGCGATGACGACCGTGCCGGCTTCGGCCGGGCGACGCGGCTAGAAGCAGAAGATCGACGCGCGCGCCCGCTGGCACCTGCGCGCCGCTGGGGTTGGGGATCGTGCGTGGCGGCCGACCGTGCTCGGGGTACTCCAGCGCAAGCGTCGCGACGACCACACCGGCTCCGGCGGCGGGACCGGCCGGGCATCGAGGCCCGCGCGAGCAGCGCCCAGCCCTCGCGAACCTGGTCAGACTCGCCGCGGCGATGCCGAGGCCCGCGATCGCGGCGGCGCCATAGAGGCGCCGACCCGGGTGACCGGCGACCGCGAGTCGCGGCTGCACCGGCCGCGCCGCGGCCTCGGCCTCGATCTCCGCGACATAGCGCGGCGCAGCGCTTCGATCCTACGTCCTCGGCCGGTGAGCAGCTCGAACGCCCCGCGCAGCTCCTGGACGCGCCGTCGGTCGCCGGCCTTCGGCCCGGCCCCGCGCGGTCGGGTGCCGCGCCCGATCTCCCGCGCGACCGCGTCCAGCGTCCCGACGCGCCGCCACCACGCGCGGCCGCGCCACCCGGCCAGCGCCGCGAACGCCACCCCAACACCGACAGGCATCGCGGCCGCGGCCAGGTCGCCCCGGCCCGAATAGCCCGCGAACGCGGACGCAAGCAGGGCCAGCACCGCGGTCGCCAGGAGGCCTTCCACGAACCAGGCGAGGGCCGCGCGGGCTGCCTCGACCCGGCGCACCCGCTCGAGCAGCGACGTCAACTGCGCGCCGTCGCTCATCTTTGTCCTTCGGCCTGCGACATGGGCTGCACAGCGGGGCTCGGACGAAGGTATAACCGGCGGGCGCGGTCCCGTCATGGCCCAACCGTGCGGCCGTCCCGGCCGCTGGACCACCTCAGCGAAGCTCTCCTTTGCCGAACAGTGCCGGCCTGACTACCGTCAACAGACGAATCCTTGACGTGCGCCCTCGATCCCGACAACATCCACTCGCCGGGCCTGCTTCCGCAAGCGCGGGGATCGGCGGGCATTCCAGCTCCTGTACGAGCGCTACGAGCGCAAGGTCTACGCGGTCGCGTATGGGTTCCTGCGCAGCCAGGAGGACGCCCTCGACGTGGTGCAAGAGGCCTTCATCAAGGTCCATCGCTACCTGCCCAACTTCGAAGGCCAATCGAGCTTCTACACCTGGCTGTACCGCATCGTCGCGAACCTCTGCATCGATCACATCCGCCGCAACACCCGCAAGAAGGACGTGGAATTCGACGACAAGCTCCGACACGACGGCGATCAGGACAGCGCCCCCGCGGAAGCCCTGCCGACCTCGCTGCTCGGCAATCCCGGTGAGGCCGTGGAGAACAAGGAGATACTCGCCGCCGTCCAAGACAGCTTGAAGTACCTGAGCGACAAGCACCGCGCCGTCATCATCATGCGCGAGCTCCAGGGCTTGTCCTATGCCGACATGGCCAAGGCCATGAACTGTTCCAAGGGCACCATCATGAGCCGCCTCTTTCACGCCCGCCGGAACATGCAGAAGCTGCTGCGAGAACGGCTCGAGAACCTGCCCGAACCCAGCGACGACGCCGTCGCGGATCTCCACCAAGAAGCCGCCGTGCCATGACCGACGAGACCGAACTCCCGAAGGCCGCTGCCGAGCTCCAGGCCTACTTCGACGGCGAGCTCGACGCCTCCACCGCCGAGGAGGTCGGCCGCACGCTCGAGGGTGATCCCGCGCTGCGGGGCCAGCTCGCGGGCATGTCGCTGATGCGGGACCTCGTGAACCGGAGCCTGGAGATGAAGGCGCTGGAGGTACCCCGCGCGCGTTTCGAGCAGATCTGGGACGAGATCGACCGCACGATCGAGCGTGACACGAGGTCCGCTCGGGCCCCCCAGGCCGCGCCGGCCTCGCTGTGGGCCCGCATCGCGACCGCACTGCGTCCGTTCCGAGCGCCGCTGCTCGCCGCCGCGGGGGCCGCAGCGGTCGCGGTGGTCGCGGTGAAGCTCAGCGGAAGCCCCGAGGTGAATCAAGCGCCGGAGGTGGCGTCTCTGCCCGAGCCTCCGACAGGAGAGTCTTCGACGCCACGCCCGCCCGCGCCCCAGGGCCCCAAGGTCGCCGACCGCACCGCGCCGGCGCCCGGTCCCGACGACGCCTCGCTGCCGCAGCCCCGGCCGGCCGATGCGGAGATCCACGGCATCGAGTTCGGCGGCAAGACCGGACGTATCTCCCACACGGGCACCGTGACGGTCCTGTACGTCGAAGAAGAAGACGATTCGCAGAAGAAGAGTGAACGCTCGCTATGACGCACCGTAAGCCCACGTCCCGCTGGCTCGCGCCCATGGTCGCATCCGCACTCGCGGTTCCCCTGGTGGGTGCGGCCGTGTTCGCGGTGCCCACCGTCGCCGAAGCGGCGGTGAGCAAGGCTGCGTGCCAGGTCCACGCCGTGCTCGCCTCGAAGGAGGGCGACGGCACGATCCCGGCCGACCTCGAGTTCCTGCGCTCGACCCTCGCGAACGACGAGTTCGCCGCCTACAAGAGCTTCACGCTGCTGGAGAAGAAGTCGCTCAAGCTCGCGCTCGACACCAAGGGCGAGTCGAGCTTCAGCAGTGGCCACAAGCTCGGACTCACGCTGCTCGGCGGCGACGACACGCGGCTGAAGCTACAGCTCGACCTGTCGAACCGCGACGGCACCAAGTCCCTGGTGTCCACGGCGTACAGCATCGAGGACAACGGCTTGCTGATGATCGGCGCGGGCGCGTTCAGTGATGCGTCGCGCAGCGGGAAGCTGTTCTTCGCCATCCAGTGCGCGCGCGCCGGCTGAGCGTCGCGCGAGCCTCCGACCCCACGGAACGGGCGGTCACCGCGAGGGCGGGGCCGCCCGTTCGGCGTCGAAGGCGCCCGTCCGAGCGTTGGACTGCCCCGGGGATCGCCGCGCGTTGGAGTCGTGGCGGGGCCCGAAGTACGATGAAGGCTCCTCGGCAACGACGATGCGGCGTTCCCCGGCCCCGAAGCCACCGTCCCGCACGTGGGTGTGGCTCGTGTCCGCGCTCGCGGTGTGGCTGGTCGCGCTCGTTGCCGTCGCTGCGACATCGCCGTGGTGGGCCCGAGGGTTGATCGAGGACGAGCTGGTGGAGCGGCTGTCGCGGCGACTGGAGCTGCCGGTCGCCATCGGCACGCTCGAGCTCGGGCTCGAACGCGTGACGCTGCACGATCTCGTGATCGGTGATCCGGAGCTTCCCATCGCGCACATCGAAGCGATGGAGGTACAGCTCGATCCCTCGGCGTGGTGGGACGGCAAGGTGGTGGTGGAGCACGTCGCAGCACGCGGCGGCCGCGTCCAGGGCAGCCGCGACGCGCTCGTCGATCTCGCGCGGCGGCTGCGCCGTGCGCAACCCGAGCGGGCGGCCGAGCGCGGCAGCGGCCGGGTTCGCGCGATCCCGGATCGCATCGATGTCGAAGAGGTGTGGTTCGTCGTCGACGACGTCAGCGAGGATGCGCGAGTCCGTCACGCCGAGGCGCGCGTGGCTGCGAGCATCGAGCCGCGCGCGCGACGGGTCGAGCTCGCACTGTCGGACGTGCGCGCCGAGCTGCGCGGCCAGCCTCTGGTCACCGCCGCATCGGTCCGCACGACCCTGACCGCCGAGCGCGAGGGCGACGGCTTCACGCCGCAGTTTCCACTGCGCGTGGAGCTTGCGGACTTCGGCGCGCCCGTGACGGAGGAGATCGCGGTCGCGGGCGTCCGCGGCTGGGTCGAGATCTCCGACGCGCGCGCGACCGAGGTCGCCTTGGCGCTCGACGGCGGCTTCTCGGATCGCGCCGACGACGTCGGCGCTGATCTGCGGCTTTGGTCGATCGGCGGCCGCGTGCGGCGCGATCTCAGCGCGGGTCGGCTGGCGGTCGACATGGCGGAGTTCGAGCTGGGGCGAGTGCCGCAGGTGCTGCGGCGCCTGCCAATCGTGGACTCGGATCGCGCGACCGTGGGCGGGCACCTCGCGGTCGTGTTCGGCGGCGGCGTCGCGCGGGTCGAGGGCGACGTGTCGCTCGAGGGCCTGACCGTGGATCACCCCGTGTTGGCCAAGGATCCCGTGCGCGACATCGGCTTCGATCTGGAGTTCGCGGCCGAGCTCGATCCGCAGGCGCACCGGGTCCGGCTGGACCATGCGCGGCTGGAGCGTGCGGGCGTGGTGGTGGCGCTCGCCGGCGAGCTGCAGCACCCGGCAGAGCGCCGTCACCGGCGCTATCGCCTGCACACGCGGATTCCGCGGGTCGAGTGCCAGAAGGTGCTCGACGCCGTGCCTGCGCAGCTGGTGCCCAGCCTGCAGGGCTTCGTGCTCGACGGCGAGTTCGATCTCGACGTGCGCTTCGAGGCCGACTTCGCCGATCTCGACCGACTCGTGCTCGATGGCCGCGTCGGCATCGATCAGTGCGTCGCGCGGCAGGTGCCTGCGGATGCGTCACCAGACCGGCTCGCCGGTGGCTTCACACACCGCGTGACCATGCGCGACGGGCAGCAGCGCACCGTGCAGCTGTTCACCGGTTCGGGTTCGTTCACGCCGCTGCACGCGATCTCGCCGTACATGGTCAAGGCGGTGCTGACCACCGAGGACGGCGGCTTCTGGCGACACAACGGCTTCTTGCCGTCGCAGTTCCGCACCGCGATGCAGCGCAACCTCGCGGCGGACAAGGTCCGGTTGGGCGCGTCCACGATCACCATGCAGATGGTGAAGAACGTGCTTCTTTCCCACCAGCGCACGCTGTCGCGCAAGCTCCAGGAGCTCTTCCTCACTTGGTACGTCGAGACCGTGTTGAGCAAGGAGCGGATCATGGAGATCTATCTGAACGTGGTCGAGTTCGGACCCGGAATCTACGGTGTCACGCGGGCGGCGCGGCACTACTTCGGCAAGCACCCGGACGAACTCACCCCGCCCGAGGCGGCGTACCTGGCCTTGATGCTGCCGAGCCCGGTGCGGCGGCACTCGAGTTGGTGTCGCGGCGCGCCGAGCCCGTCGATGCAGATCAAGCTCGGGCGCATCTTGTCGATCATGCACGACCGCGGAAAGCTCGACGACGAGGAGTACGCGCTGTGGAAGGACGTGCCGCTGCAGTTCGACCTCGGTGAGCGAGGTAGCGAGGGCGGCTGCCTGGCGCAGATCGATGCGCTCATGGCCGCGCAGGCGGGCCAGCGTGCGCTCAGCGGCCTGCTCGCCAGCGGTGCGGACCGGGCCTCGGTCGACGCCGACGCAGCGGAGATCGACGAGGCTGCGCCGCCCGAGGGCACACCGCGGATGCGGTGGCAGCGGTCCGACGACGACGCCGAGTCGGACGCGCCAGGTCGTCCCGCGATGGACGAGGCGGGCGACGGCGAGACATGGTGAGCGCGCCGCCGCTGCTGCTGTGGCTGGCCGCCGCGGCTGCAGCCGCGCCGACGCCGACGCGGCGCACAGCCGATCCGCGCGAGCGCGCGCGCATGGGTGGCGTGTTCGTGGTCGACGCGGGCGAGTCGCTGCGACCGCCCTCGAAGCGCAAGGTCCACGGTCACGCGGGCCTGTCGGCGGCGTTCGGTGTGGTCGCCGAGGATCCCGCCGCGGTGCTGGAGCCCGCCGTCGCGCTCGACCTGCGCGCGGTCGCACCGGTGCGACTGGGCTTCGCGGTGCCGCTGCGGTTGCGCATGGTCGATCGTGCGCCCGGTGATCCCGGCGTGCTGCGTCGACGCGACTGGGACGAGGTCGGCGACTACTTCGCGGTGTTGCGGCAGGTGCAGTACCGCGACGACGTCCCGGTCCGCGCCCGCGCCAACGTCCACGTCGCACTCGATGCCGGCGTCCAGCGCGACGTCATGCTCGGGCACGGCAGCCTGCTGCGCGGCTACGCCAACGGCCTCGATCTCGATCGACGGCGCACGGGCCTGCTCGGCGCGGTCGAGGTCTCGGGGCCGTTGCTGCGCCAGCCGGCCGCGGCGGGCCTGCAGCTGCTGGCGGGCGACGTCGCCGGCTCGCAGGTCCTGGGCGCGCGGGCGGCCGCGCGCTGGGCCGGCGCGGGCCTGGGCGTTTCGGTCGTCGGTGATCCCACGGCGCCGCGGCGGCTGGTCGTGGACGGGGCCGATCCCGCCGCGTACGACACCACGCGCGGCAATCGACTCGCCACCGTGGGGGCGCGCGGCGTGGTCGCGGGCGCGCTCGAGCTCGAGTACCTCGCGAGCGATCGTTGGCGCTGGTCCGCGGGGCCCTACCTCGATCTCGACGTGATCGGCAGCGCCGGGCGCGGGTTGCACCTGGGCGGCATGGCCGAGGGCCGGTTGGGCGCGCGCCGTGGCGCGCGGCTGGGCGCAACCGCGGAGCTGACGGTGGGAAGCCGCGGCTACGATCCCGCGTACTTCGACGCGTTCTACACGACGCAGCGCTGGTCGGCGCCGATGTTCGGACCCGCAGGCACCATCCCCACGATCGCGGCGTCGAGCGACGCGGCGAAGCTGCCGTGGGTGCGCGCCAACGTGCCCGCGGGCGTCGGCGGCATGGGCGAGCTGCGGTTCGAGCACCGCCGCGGCGCGACCGCGCGGTTCGAATACCGCATGCGACCCGGACCACTGGGGCACACGGCCGCGCTCGTCGTCGGCGTCGACGTGCCGCAGGTGTCGCTGTTCGCTCGCTTCGCCCACCGCGGCAATCGCCATGGCTTCGAGCCGCGCGCTGCCGGCACCATCGCGCAGCTGCAGCTGCGCGTGCCGGCGCTGCGGTGGCTCGACGTCCTGCTCGAGGCCGGCTACAGCTTCGCGATCCGACGCGACCGTCGCGGTGGTGCCGGCGGCGGCTCGCTGCCCGCGGGCGCAGGCCTGGTCACCGCTGGCGTGGGAGGCGTGATCCCCTGGTAGGGCCTGCCGCAGCGCCAGGGCAGGGTCCCGGGCCGCACGCCCGTGGACCCGCGCGCAGCCCATTGTACGATGGGCGCACGCCTGGCACGCCAAATCGCCGTCCGTCGGCCGCGGGCAAGATCATCGCGATCCTTGCGACCGTGATGGTGTTGCTCGCGCTCGCGGGCGTCGCGACCATCGCGGGCATCTTCTGGTGGTACGCCCGCGACCTCGACGCGGTCGACGAGAGCCGGATGCGCAACTACCGACCGCCCCAGGTCACGCGCATCCTCAGCCGCGACGGCGAAGTCATCGGTGAGATCTATACCGAGCGCCGCACCCTGGTGCGCTACGAGGACATCCCGAGCCACGTCGAGAACGCATTCCTCGCCGCGGAGGACGCCGACTTCTACCGCCACGAGGGCATGGACGTGCTCGGCATGGTCCGCGCACTGGTGGTCAACGTGCGCGCGGGTGAGGTCAAGCAGGGCGCGTCGACCATCACCCAGCAGGTGGTGAAGATCTTCCTCTTGTCGGCCGAGCGCACGCTCGAGCGCAAGGTGCAAGAGCTCGTGCTCGCGCGCCGCGTCGAGCAGGCGTTCAGCAAGCGCGAGATCATCGAGCTGTACCTCAACGAGATCTACCTCGGACATGGGCGCTACGGCATCGAGGAGGCCTCGCGCTTCTACTTCGGCAAGAGCGTCCGCGACATCGATCTAGGCCAGGCCGCGCTGCTGGCGACCCTGCCCAAGGCACCGGGGCGCGACTCGCCGCTGCAACAGCCCGAGCACGCCAAGCGCCGGCAGGTGTGGGTGCTGGGGCAGATGGTCGATCACGGCTTCGCGACCGCGGACGAGGTCGCGCCGTTCATCGACGTGCCCATCGACCGGATGCTCGCGCCCGCTGGCGCGCGCGCGCGGATCGAGCCCGGCGCGGAAGAGTTCGTCGATCAGGCCCGCGCGATGCTCGAGGCCGAGTTCGGGGCGGACGCGGTGCCGTACCTGGGCGCGACCGTGGTCACGACGGTGTCGCTGCCGTTGCAGCGCGCGGCACGGGCAGCGGTACGCGAGCAGCTGCGCGCGATCGACGAGCGCCAGGGCTACGGCCACAAGCTCAAGCCCGCGAAGGCCAAGGTGCGGGCGCAGGCGCAGCTCGCCGGCGCGACCACGATCGGTGTCGGGCAGACCCACGCCGCCGTCGTCGTGGCCGCCGAGGGCCTGGCGCTGCCGGACGACTGCGTCGCGGCCACGATCGGCGAGCATCCCGTGGTCGTGCGGGTGCCGGCGGGCTCGCGCTACGCCGAGGCCGACCACACCGCCGCGGTGCAGCTGCCGGTCGGTGCGGTGGTCGACGTGCGCATCGTCGCGGGGCCCGGCCACGCCGAGGCCGGCGTGCCGTCGAGCCACGCGGTAGCCGAGATCGACGCCGGCCCCGAGGCGGTGGTCGTGGTCGCGGCGGTCGACAGCGGTGAGGTGCTCGCGATGATCGTCGGCTCGCGCTACGCGAGCGGCGGCTTCGATCGCGCATCGCGAGCGCTGCGACAGCCGGGCTCGTCGTTCAAGCCCTTCGTCTACGGTGCCGCGCTCGCGAGCCGCCAGTTCACCGCCGCGAGCCTCGTGTCGGATTCGCCCGAGATCTACGAGAAGTGGCGGCCGACGAACTTCGAGCCTGACGTCTATCGCGGCGACATCCGCCTGCGCGAAGCCCTGGCGCGGTCGGTCAACACCGTCGCGATCAAGCTCGTCGATCGACTCGGCGTCGCGCAGGTCCAGGCCTTCGCGCGCGCGGCCGGGATCCACTCCAAGCAGCCCGACGACCTGTCGATCGGGCTGGGCACCGGTGAGGTCACACCGCTCGAGCTCGCGGGCGCCTATCTGACTCTCGCGCGCGGCGGCAGTCGCATCGATCCCTCGCTGGTGCGCAGCATTGCGACGGCCGACGGGCGACGCATCGAACCCGGCAGCGCGCCACAGCAGGTCCTGGGCGAGGACGTCGCGTTCGTGCTGACCAGCATGATGACGCAGGTGGTGCAGAGCGGCACCGGCACCGAGGCCAAGGCCCTCGGTCGTCCGGTCGCGGGCAAGACGGGCACCTCGGCCGATCACCACGACGCGTGGTTCGCCGGCTTCACGCCGCGCACCGTCGCGGTGGCGTGGATCGGCTTCGATCGTCCGCGTCCGCTCGGGCGTTCGGAGACCGGCGGGAAGGCGGCGGTGCCGTTGTGGGTCGCCGCCATGCGCGGCGCCGAGACCGGACCCGCGTTGCCGTTCACCCCGCCGCCGTCGGTGTCGGTACGACGCATCGACGCGGCGACCGGGCTGCTCGCGCCGCCCGAGGCGCAGGGGCTCGACACGCTCGACGAGTACTTCGTGCCCGGCACCGAGCCGGTCGACGAAGCCGTGGGCGGCGGTGCGAAGCCCACGGGCGACGTGCTGCTGGGCTTGTACGACGATCCCAGCGCGCCGGCACCGGACACACCCGCGCCGCAGCCTACGCCGCCGCCGGCCGGCGGTGCGAACACGCTGCCGTCGGTCGTGGACGAGCCTTGAGGCTCAGCCCTCGTCGCCCGGGACCTGCACCACGGTGCCGACCTGCACCCTGGTCTGATCCGCGAGCACTGCGTCGAGATCGCCCGCGACCTCGCCGGCATCGAAGGCGTCGAAGTCGACGCCGTCGAAGAAGCGATCGTAGGTCTTCGACACCAACAGCTCCTTGGGGAAATCCTCGTGCCGCGCGACGTGCAGCGGGCCGCCGCCGTCGACCGCAGTCAGATCGAGCTCGACGCGGAGCTCCTGGGTGCCGCGAAGGCTGAACGGGATCTGTTCCATCTCCGCGTCGCGGCGAGCACCCCCGAGCATGTAGATCGTGGTGCCGTCGACGTCGGTGTTGTCGGGGATGTCGTGGCGGGTGTCTTCCTGGCCGGGCTGGATCACCGGCATCTGGTAGCGCCCGTAGTCGACGATGAGCTCGCAGTAGTCACCGGGCTCGAGCTCCAGACCCGCGACCGTGAGCGTCTCGAGGTCTTCACCGCGCAGGTCCTCGGGGCACGGACCCCAGAACATCTTGAGCGGTAGCTCGCGGCCGCCACACGAGACCAGCGTGACGGCTTCGATCGTGATGTACGCCTCGAGCATCGTCACCTGCCAGCCCATGTCCGTGTCGAAGACACGGGGGGCCTGGTCGTCGCCTCGGTTCGGGAACGAACCGTCGACGGGCGAGGCGTGGTGCGTCGAGAACACGTACAGCAACGCGCCACCGGGGTCGAGCGCATCGCAGCCGGTCGTCAGCGACCCAGCTGCGCACGCCATGATCAGGCCAATCGTACGGGGGGTCGTGCGCATGGGGGGGGGACGGAACCAGGACGACACTATCAGAGGGGCGGGTGTGGCTTCAAAGGGGGAAGCGCGCTGCGGGGTCGTGCGCCGCGTCGTGCAACTTGCCCAATCACCGAGCGGGCCCTCGTCGCCGGGGCACTCGCGCGTTCCCGTTCGAACGCGCACATCTGGCAGGACATCGGGAGCACGCGGCCCGTGGAAGCACGCGGCGCGAGTCGTGGGGGTGGTTCGCGACGCCGTTGTGGTCGGGCCGCCGCGACTGCCGATCGTGTCCACGCACGTTCGGCGGGGTGCGAGGTCACGAGACGACGTCTGCGCGGCGCCGATTCAAGGCCTTGCGTCCCCCGGCATCCACTGCGCAGGGGCTGGCGCCGCGACGTGGGGCGTGGCCGCGCGCGGTCGCGGCTGTGATCGCCTGCACGGTGCGCGTGGCTCGTGGGCGCCATCGCGAACGCAGGGGCCAACGTCACCCGACCCACCGTGGTTACCGCCGCGGCCCGACGCGCGCGGCCGAAGCCGCGCGCGGGAACAGGCACGGCGCCGGGCCAGTTGCAGGCCGACGCTGGCGCCGCCGGTGCTAGCCTTCTGCCCGTGGCCCGTCTGCCGGTCGCCGAGCTCTCCACCCGCACCGCCGCACCCGGTGCGCTCGCGCGCACGCCCACCGGCGCGCTGGCAATCCCGGCCGGCCAGGACGCGGGGCTCGACGCGTGGGCGGATCGCGTGCCGATGGCGGGGCGCCCGATGGTCCTGCTCGGGACCGCGGTGGCGCTGCTGGGCGCCGCGCTGGCGGCGGTCAACCCGCTTGGCCTGCTGGGCGTCGCGATCTTCGGCGGCATGATGACGCTCGGTGGCGGCACGGCCGTGATCGGCATGCGCAAGTTGATGCGCCCTGCGGTCGCGCGCCCGCCGGCGCCGAGCACCGATCCGGCGGTGATGGCCGAACGCGCGCGGCGTGTGATGGCCGTGCTGGGCCACGCGGGCCCCAGCACCTTCGAGCGGATCTTGGCGCAGCTGCGCTGGACCGACAAGGCCCTGGTCGAGACCCTCGTCGCGCTGCGAGACAGCGGTGCGGTGATCGAAGATCTCGATCTCGACAGCGGCGAGTGGGTCTATCGTGTCAGCGAGATGGACGCGGTCGGTACACCGATGTCGCGCATGTTGGAAGAACGTCGCATGGGGACGGAGCGAGCATGAAGGACAAGAGCACCGCCGCCATCTTGGCGCTGTTCATGGGCGGCTTGGGCGTGCACAAGTTCTACCTCGGCCGCATCGGCGCGGGGCTGGTGTACTTGGTCTTCAGTCTCACGTTCATCCCCGCGATCCTGGGGTTGATCGACTTCTTCATCCTCGCGCTGATGGACCCCGACGAGTTCAACCGGCGCTACAACGGCACCGCGCTGGGGCCGTCGTCGGTGGTGGTCAACATGCTGCCGCCGGTGCACTACCCGCAGCCGGGCTACTACCCGCCGGGTCAGTACCCGCCGGGTCAGTACCCGCCCGGGCAGTATCCGCCGGGTCACTATCCCCCGCCGGGCTATCCCGCGCCGCAGCCGGTCGCACGCGCGCCTCGCAGCGCCGACGAACTCGCGCGCGAGCTCGAGAAGCTCAACGAGCTGCGCATCGCGGGGCTGCTCACCGACGACGAGTTCAACGCGCAGAAGGCCAAGCTGCTGGCGTCGATGTGATGCGCGGCTGGTCGCGGCGACGATGGCTCGCCGCGGGCGCGTGCGCCTGCGCGGGCAGGACCTGGGCCTGTCACCCGCAGCCTTCGCGGCCGCCGGCGACGCTGGCGACGCCGCAGCCGCGTGCGCCCGCCGAAGCCGCGGTGGCCGAGTTCGCAGCGCTGCGCGGCCTGTGCGACGGCGTGGCGGCGCCCGATGCCGCCGAGTGGGCCGAGCAGCGCCGCATCGCCGCTGCGGCCATGGTCGATCGCGGCGTCGATGCGGTCGTGGTCGAGCCCGGTGCCAACCTCGCTTGGCTGACCGGCCTGCCGTGGCACCGCTCCGAGCGGCCGCTGCTCGCGGTCGTGCGCGCGGGCGCCGAACTCGACGTGTTGTGCCCCGCGTTCGAGCAGCGCACGGTGCTCGAGCGCGTGCCGGAGCTGCCGCTGCGGCCGTGGCGTGAGCACGAGGATCCGTTCGCGGTGTTGGCTCGCGCGCTGCCGTCGTTGGCGCGCGCCCGCATCGCGGTCGATCCGACCATGCGTGCGTTCGTCATCGCGGGCCTGCGCGCCGCGCTGCCGACGCGACCGTGATCGAGCAGGACCTCGTGCTGGGGCCCTGCCGCGCGGTCAAGCGTCCAGCCGAACTGGCGCGGTTGCGACGGGCGAACGAGGTCACCAAGCAGGCGATCGAGGCGGTGGCCGAGCGCGTGGTCGTGGGCACGCCGCAGACGCAGATCGCGGCGTGGATGCACGAGGCCCTGGTCGCCGCCGGCATGGTCGAGCCGTGGGCGCTGGCGCTGGTCGGTGCGAGCGCATCGTTGCCCCACGGCAGCCGCCAGGACCGTGCGGTCGCGCCGGGCGACGTCGTGCTGGTCGACACCGGCGCGTCGCTGCATGGCTATCGCTCGGACATCACGCGCACGTGGGTCGTGGGCGAGCCCGACGCGGCGGTGCGCCGCGCGTGGCAGACCGTGGCCGCGGCACAGCAGGCCGCGTTCGCGGCGATCCGGCCCGGCGTCCGCACGGGCGCGGTCGATGCGGCGGCGCGTGCGGTCATGGCCGAGGCCGGCTACGGCGCCGACGATCGCTACTTCACGCACCGGCTGGGCCACGGCATCGGTCTCGAGGTGCACGAGCCGCCGTACCTGGTCGGCGGCGGGACCACCGAGCTGGTGCCGGGCATGACGATGTCGAACGAGCCCGGCATCTACGTGCCCGGGTCCTTCGGCGTACGACTCGAGGACATCGTGTTGGTCACGCGCGACGGCGTCGACGTGTTCGGGCCGCCGGTCGGGCCCGCGCTGGACGTGCGGCCGACCGGCTAGGCCGGCGCGGCCGGCCGCGTGCGCCGCCACAGCGCCACCGGCAAGATGCAGTAGGGCGCGTAGACCAGCGCGAACACCAGCAGGTCGGGCGGCGGCAGCTCGCCCCACAGCTCGACCGCGATGTGTACGAGCATCGAGTACTCCATCGCGACCATGTACACCAGCGCAGCGCCGTGCAGGCGCGGATCGCCGCGGCGCAGCGCGTGGGCGGCCCACAGGTAGAACGGGCCGAACACGAACGCCGAGATCCCCGACATCACGCGCAGGAACAACGGGTTGTCCGCCACCAGCGGATCGAAGCGCATGGCGTAGTGGTACAGCGCGCGGCCGAACGGGTCGGCGGTGTCGGGCCCGACCCAGTCGAGCGCCGCCGCGCGATCGAACAGCAGCGAGGTCGCCGCGAACGCGAGCAGGGTCAGCAGCAGCGCCGCATCGACGGCACTACGGCGGGGCGGGGCAGGCGTGTCGGCCATGGCCGACGCAGGATGTCACGGTCGCTGCAGCGCGACCAGGGTCAGGCCCTCGACGCCGGTGTCCTTGTGCAGGCTGCCGTCGATCTCGGCGTAGCGCAGCATGGGATTGCGCGAGCGGTTCTTGCGGTCGAGCAAGCGCGTCTGGAAGTCCTGCAGCGGCTGCACCTGGTAGGCCCACAGGTCGGCGTGGACCCACTTCTTGCTGTAGATGGTGCGCAGCACCCTCGAGGACTCGTCGCTGGGCAGCGCGGCGATGTTGGCGAGAAAGTCGTCGGTGTACTTGAAGTACTCCTCGGCGTTGCTCATGTACAGCGTCCGCACCGGCACTCCCAGCGACTTGCACACGGCGCCGACGGTGCGCAGGCTGTGATTGCCGGCGAGGTTGCCCGGCATCATGCGCACGCGCCCGGTCTGGTACATCGCGCGGACGTGGGCGTACAGCTCCGGATCGGACAGCCACGAGGTCGGCGCGCCGGTCTGCTTGTGCTTGCGCGCGATGACGCGTTCGAGGTGGCGGTACACGGTCTCGCGCGCGGTCGCGAAGCCCCGCAGGATCCGCGTGCGGGCCTTCTCGTCGAGCGAGGCGAACGCGTCCTCGAGCAGCTTGCGCGTCGTGGCCTCGTTCTTGGAGTGCCACGCGTCCACCAGCGCGCGCGGTTCCTCGTGCGCGAGCACCAGCGCCTCGTACATGCGCTGCAGGTCGACCACGCGATAGTCGATGTCGAGCAAGAAGGCGTACTCAGCCTTCATCTTCGCCATCATCGTGAAGTTCATGTCCGAGCCCACGCCGATGTACGCGCCGCCGGTGCCGTCGATGAACTCGAAGAAGAGGTCGTGGCGGGTCTCGTTGCTCTGGACGTAGTGGATGTCGACCGGGATGGGCTCGTCGGCTTCGCCGGCGAGGAAGGCCTCGCGCGTGGCCGCGTCGAGCCGGGTCAGCTTCGCCGGACCGAAGGTCTCGATCGCCGCGGGTGCAGGCGTGGGGGTCGGCTCCGCCGCCGCGGTCGGGCCGGCCGGCGTGGTGGCCGCGGCGGCGCTCGGGCTCGCCCCGGCCGGGCTCGCCGCGGCACCTGCGGCCGGGGGCGCCACGCTCGGATCGGCCGTCGCCGGGTCGCGGCAGGCCGCGAGCCACGCAAGCGGGATAGAGAGGATCGCTCGTGAGCGGCGGCGTGCTCGGGCCATGGCTGCGACGCCGGTTATGCCAAAAAGCCGTGCGGCGACCCAGCAATGTGCGGGCCTGGGGCCGCGACGCCCGATGGCCCATCCCGCGATCGTCGGCGCGAGAGGGGCTTGCACTCCGGCACACGCCAACACACACTACGGCGGCCCAGCAGTTTGCGCCACACGCGCACGCGTGTCAGGACGCGGGCCGTCCGCGTGCTCGCTGCGGGGTACCCCTCCGAAGGAGCGGCGATGAGCGAATCGGACAGCGCGCGGCCGGTGACGATCCGGACCGAGACGATCTCCAAATCCTACGGTGACTTCGCAGCCCTCTCCGAGGTCTCGTTCCAGGTCCGCAAGGGCACGGTCGCGGCGTTCCTCGGCGTCAACGGGGCCGGCAAGTCGACCACGATGCGGATCTTGACCGGGTACCTCTCGCCCAGCGCGGGCAAGGCGTCGGTGCTCGGCTACGACCCGACCGATCACGTGCAGCGCATCGAGCTGGCGCGCAAGCTGGGCTACCTGCCCGAGAGCGGCCCGCTGTATCGCGACATGACGCCGGCGGAGTCGCTGCAGTTCTTCGTCGACCTGCGCAAGCTCGAGGGGGGCAGCCGCGCGATCGATCGCGTGGTCGAGCGCTGTGCCATCGGCTCGGTGCTGCACAAGCCCATCCACAAGCTCTCGAAGGGCTACCGCCAGCGCGTCGGCATGGCCCAGGCGCTGCTGCACGACCCCGAGGTGCTCATCCTCGACGAGCCCACCAGCGGCCTCGATCCGCTGCAGATCCGCGACGTGCGGGCGCTGATCCGCGAGCTCGGCAAGGACAAGACCATCTTGCTGTCGACCCACATCCTGCAGGAGGTCGACGCGGTCGCCGACGAGGTCGTGATGATCCACGACGGCCGCATCGTGTTCACCGGCACCACCGCGCAGCTGTCCGAGGACGGCCGCGGGATCGAGGCCCGCTTCTACGAGCTCACGCGCCGCAAGGCCGCGAAGGAGGTGGCGTGATGTTCGGCATCGACCGCCAGAGCGTGATGGCGATCGTCCGCAAGGACCTGCGCCAGTACCTGGCCAATCCCACGGGCTACGTCTTCCTGACGCTGTTCATCGCGACCACGGCCGCGGCGGCGTTCATGCAGGAGGGCTTCTTCGCCCGCAACCTCGCGGATCTGGCCGAGCTCAACAAGCTCATGCCGGCGATCCTGATGTTCTTCGTGCCCGCGGTGACCATGGGCGCGTGGGCCGACGAGCGCCGCGGTGGCACCGACGAGATCCTGCTGACCGCGCCGGTGCGCGACGCCGAGGTCGTGCTGGGCAAGTACCTGGGCGTGCTCGGCATGTTCACGGTCTCGCTGGGCTTCTCGGTCGCGCACGTCGCCGTGCTGGCCTACCTCGGTGACCCCGACCCGGGCCTGATGGTCTCGACCTACCTGGGCTACTGGCTCATGGGCGCGTTGTTCTGCGCGGTCGGGCTGCTGGCGTCGATGTTCACCAGCAACGCGACGGTGGCGTTCATCCTGGGTGCGCTGGGCTGCGCCGGGTTGGTCTTCGCCGGCAGCGAGCCGTGGGCCGCCGGCATGCTCGGCACCGCGACCTTGGGGCTGCTGTTCGCGCTGGGCTGGTACGTGCTGCGCTCGGGTGACGTCGCCGGGGCTGCGTTCGCCGGTGGCCTGGGCGGCGTGGTCGGGCTGGCGTTCTGGCTGCCGTCGCTGATGCCGTGGCTGCACGACGAGGAGGGCGAGAACCGCTTCATCGCGGCGTTCGAGTCGCTCGCGGTCAGTGACCACTTCGCGAGCTTCGGCGAGGGCATCGTGCGCCTGTCCGATCTGGTCTACTTCGTCGGCGGCGCCGCGGTGCTGCTGTATCTGTGCGCGTTCCTGCTGGGCCGGAGGCACTGGTAGTCATGGCATTGCTTCCCCGTCACCACCGTCTGATCCGCTTCGGCGCCCTCGCGGTGACCGTGGCCGCGCTGGGCTACTACGCCACGCGCGCCCGCACCCGCGCGGACGTCACCTCGGAGCAGCTGTCCAAGCTCACCCCCGCGACCGAGCAGCTCATCGCTTCGATCGCGGCCGACCGTCCCGTGGTCGTGCACGCGTTCGTCAGCCGCGAGGTCCCGCGCGAGTACGTCGAGGTCCGACTGCGCCTGATGAACCTGTTGCGCGAGATGGAGGCCCGCGGCGGCGAGGGCCTGACGGTGCGCATCGTCGAGCCCGAGCTGTTCTCGCCCGAGGCCGAGGAGGCCATGGAGAAGTGGAACATCTTGCCGCGGCCGCTGGTGGACCGCGAGGGCGGCCGGCTCGAGGAGATGGAGACCTTCATGGGCCTGGCGTTCGTGTCGGGCCCGCGCGAGGAAGTGGTTCCGTTCCTCGATCGCGGGCTGTCGGTCGAGTACGAGATCGCCCGCGCGCTGCGGGTGGTCACGCAGGAGAAGAAGAAGGTCGTCGGCATCCTGCGCACCGACGCGACCATCATGGGCAACTTCGACCTGCAGGCGCGCTCGCAGCAGCCGGCGTGGCGCATCGTCGACGAGCTCAAGAAGCAGTACGAGATCCGCTCGATCAATCCCAAGCAGCCGATCCAGGAGGACATCGACCTGCTGCTGGTGCCGCAGCTGTCGAGCTGCGCCCAGGACGAGCTCGACAACGTCCGTGCCTACGTCGACGCGGGGCGCCCCGCGCTGCTCACGGTCGATCCGTTCCCGTTGTTCGACATCCGCACCTCGCCCAAGGAGGAGAAGCTGCCGCCGCCGGGCCAAGGCGGCGGCATGTTCGGTGGCGGCGGTGGACCGCCGGCGGAGCCCAAGGGCGACTACCTGGGGCTGCTGCGCGACGTCGGCGTCGAGTGGGACGACGAGAAGATCCTCTCGGACAGCTACAACCCGCACCCCTCGCTCGATCAGGTGCCCAAGCAGATCGTGTTCGTCGGCCCGCGCCAAGACGGCAGCAACAGCCTCACGGGGCGCGACGTCACCGTCGACGGTCTGACCGAGATCGTGATGATGTTCGGCGGTGAGCTGCGCCCGGCCGCGGGCTGGCAGGACAAGTTCACGCCGCTGCTCGAGGCCGGCCCGACCTCGGGCTGGGCGCTGTTCGAGGCCATGGTCCAGCGGCACCCGCTGTTCGGAATCCAGGGCCCGATCCCGCCGCGTCCGGGCAAGCTCGAGGACGGCCGCCTGGCGATGGCGCCGGCCGACGGCAAGCCCAAGGTCATGGCCGCGCGCATCAAGGGCGGCGGCGACGGCGAGAAGAAGGACAAGAACCTCATCGTCATCGCCGACCTCGATCTGTTCGGCAACAACTTCTACGCCATGCACGAGCGCGGCGGTGACGTCGACGCGGACGGCCTCGACGACGTCCGCTTCGACAACGTCACGTTCCTGCTCAACGCGGTCGACAGCCTGGTCGGCGACGATCGCTTCATCGAGCTGCGCAAGCGCAAGGCCAGCTATCGCCGCCTGACCACGGTCGACGACCTCAAGAAGGAGGAACGGACCGCGCGCGAGGAGCAGACCGAGGCCGCCAACAAGTCGGCCGAGGCCGAGCTCGAAGAGGCCAAGAAGTCGCTCGAGGCCGCGGTCGACGCGATCGAGCAGCGCAGCGACCTCGACGAGACCACCAAGCAGATCATGCTCAAGAGCGCGGAGCAGGCCGAGAACCGGCGGCTGCAGGCGCGCACCGAGTCGATCGAGCGCGACAAGGCCAAGGCCATCGGCAAGGTCGAGACCCGCTACCAGCGGCAGTCGCGGGAGATCGAGGATCGCATCCGTATCGCATCGGTGTTGCTGCCGCCGATCCCGGCGCTGCTGCTGGGCGCGTTCATCTACGTGCGCAAGCGTCGGCGTGAGCACGACGCGATCCCGCAGGATCGCCGCACCAGCGCCGCGAGCAAGGGCGGCAAGGAGGTCACATGAACCGCGGAACCCTGATCATGGTCGCGCTCGCGCTGGGCTCGCTCGGCCTGGCGTGGGGCTCTCGGCCGCACCAGGTCGCCAGCGCGACGTTCGAGGACACCGACACGCCGCTGTTCCCCGGCTTCACCGATCCCACGCTCGCGACCGCGCTCGAGGTCGTGACCTGGGACGACAAGGCCGCCAAGGTCGTGCGCTTCGCCGTCGAGCAGAAGCAAGGACGCTGGGTCATCCCCAGCCACAACGACTACCCCGCCGACGCAACCGAGCGCATGGGCAAGGCCGCGGCGTCCTTCATCGACGTGAAGAAGGACATCTACTACGGCGACAACGCCAGCGAGCACGGCAAGTTCGGGCTGCTCGACCCCACCGGCGCCGACGGCAAGGGCGACGAGAAGGGCAAGCGCATCACCATCAAGGATGCCTCGGGCGCGATCCTGGTCGACATCGTGGTCGGCAAGGAGATCCCCGACAAGCAGGGCTACCACTACGTCCGAGGGCCCGAGGAGAAGCGGGTCTACGGCGCGCGGCTGGAGCTCGACATCTCGACCAACTTCACCGACTGGATCGAAAAGGACCTGCTGCACGTCGAGCGCGACGAGATCGTCACGCTGCTGTACGACCCCTACGTCGTCGACGAGCAGGCCGGCAAGGTCGTGGGCTCGAGCCCGATCCAGGCCCAGCTGCAACCGGTCGACGGCAAGGACGAGTGGTCCGCGGCGCCGGGCGTCGAGACGCCCGAGGGCAAGGTGCTCGATCCGGCCAAGGTGCGGCAGGTCGTCACCGCCATCGCCAACATCAAGATCGTCGGCGTGCGCCCGCGGCCCGAGCAGCTGCGACCCGGCCGCATGCAGCTGACGCCGCAGATGCAGCAGGTGCTGCAGTCCAAGGGCTTCTTCCTCGCGCCGACCCAAGGCGGCGTGCGCCTGTACGGCAACGAGGGCGAGGCTCGCATCATCACCAAGGACGGCATCGTCTACAGCCTCTACTTCGGCGAGGTCACCTACGAGTCGGGCTTGGCGCTGACCGCCGGCACCGAGGAAGAGGGCGAGGACAAGCCGGTGATGGAGGAGGGCGCCGAGGGCGACGAGAAGAAGGCGGCCAACCGCTACATGTTCGTCGACATCGCCTACGACCCCTCGCTCGACAAGACCGCGGGCCAGCCCGAGACCCCCGAGGACGATGCCTCGGGCGACGACAAGGACAAGAAGAACAAGCTCAAGGGCGACGCGCGCGCCAAGCAGCTGCAGGCGCGCTTCGGCGAGTGGTTCTATGTGATCGCCGACATGAGCTACAAGCAGATCCACAAGGATCGCGGCGAGATGTTCAAGAATGCGCCGGCGCCCAAGCCCGATGGCGCGAGCAAGCCCGACGGCGCGAGCAAGCCCGACGGCGCGAGCAAGCCCGACGGCGCGAGCAAGCCCGACGACGGTGCGAGCAAGCCGGGCGGCGCCAAGCCCGAGGGCGCCAAGCCCGAGGGCGCCAAGCCCGGTGCACCCAAGCCCGGTGCGCCCAAGGGCGACGGCGGCACGCCGCCGACGCCGTGAGCCCACACTCGTGCTAGCGTCGCGGGCGGTGTCGCCTCTGCGCCCGCCCGCGCTGCTGCTCGGCTGTGTGCTCGCCACCGCCTGCGCGCCCGACTACGGGCCCGGCGGCATCGGTGAGCCCGAGGACATCGAGCTGTGTGTCGGGGAAGTCGAGGTGCCCGATGCGGCGCTGCGGGAGCTGCTGGGCAAGATCCTGCCGCAGCCGCCGGGGCCCGGCGACTGCTGCGAGGTCCACGACGACGCGGCGTGCCAGAACGACGAGGTCGCCGCATGCGTGTGCGAGGCCGAGCCGAGCTGTTGCGAGGGCAGCTGGTCGCAGGCCTGCGTCGACGCGGTCGAGGCCGACGGCTGCGCCGCGTGCCTGGCCGAGGGCGAGGAGCCACCGACGGTGGTGCTCGCGGAGAAGCTGCGCGAGCTCACCGGTCTGCGGGCGCCGGGCCTGGGCATCGCCGATCTGCGCGGGCTCGAGTGCGCGCAGAACCTCCGCACCGCGGGCCTGTCGGGCAACGCGATCACCGACGTCACGCCGCTGCTGGACCTGCCGCTTCTGACCGAGCTGCAGCTGAGCGACAACCAGGTCTCGGATCTGTCCGTGGTCGGGCAGATGCAGGGGCTGCAGATCCTCGTGCTCGACGGCAACGGCATCACCGACGTCGCGCCGCTGGCGGCGTTGACCGGGCTGACCTACCTCAACCTCGCGCGCAACGACATCGGAGACATCTCGCCGCTGGCGTCGCTGGTGCACCTCATCGGTGTCGAGCTGGAGAAGAACCACATCGGCAGCATCGCCGCGCTCGCGGGCATGACCGGGCTGTTCTCGGTCGACATCTCCGACAACCAGGTCTCTGATCTCGCGCCGCTGCGCGGGCACGCGGCGCTGCAGTTCGTCGACGTCGAGGGCAACCGCATCCGCAGCCTCGCGCCGCTGGCCAGCGCGGTGGGGATGGTCTCGATCGAG
Organism: Nannocystaceae bacterium; assembly: GCA_046351635.1. Classification (GTDB taxonomy): domain Bacteria; phylum Myxococcota_A; class Polyangia; order Nannocystales; family Nannocystaceae; genus Xiheibacterium. Next base: position 85,035 of record JAXLYC010000025.1, read on the forward strand.
GCATCGCGCAACCTGCTCGAGTCGCTCGAGGGCGTCGAGGACATGGCGCTGCTCGACCGCGTCATCGCGCAGGAGAACCTCGTCACCACGACCGCGCCGGTCACGGGATTGCAGCGCCTGACGATCATCGATCTGGGCAGCAACGACGTCGCGTCCCTGGCCGGGGTCGGGACCCTGGTGAACCTGCGGCGGCTGTCGATGATCGACAACGCGGTGACCTCGATCGCCGAGGTCGACGGCCTGCCGGAGCTGCGCGAGATCGACGTGCGCCGCAACCCCGTGACCGACCTGTCGCCGGTCGCGAGCCTGCCGCTGTTCGGCACGCTGATGGTCGGCGACGGCGGTGTCGCGCTCGATCTGTCGCCGCTGTCGGGCCGCCCGGTGTTCCGCCGGCTGGTGTACCAGGACGGTCGCGCCGATCGGCTCGAGGTGCTGGCGACGCTGCCGGCGATCGAGAGCGTCGAGCTCGAGGACACCATGCTCGCACCGGCCGCGATCGCCGACATCGCGGCCGCGCCGACGCTGCAGGCGGTGTTCCTCGATCGCAGCGGCGTCGCGGACCTTTCGCCGCTGTCGACCCTGGTGCTGCTCGAGCGTCTGCGGGCGGAGGACTGCGCCGTCGCGGACATCGCGGTCGCGGCGAACTGGCCCTCGCTGGTCGAGCTGCGCCTGCCCGGCAACCCGCTGCAGAGCCTGGCCGGGCTCGAGGCCGCGGAGTTCCTCGACAGCCTCGACGTGCAGCGCACGCCGCTGGCCGATCTGGCGCCGCTGGTCGCCAACGAGGCGTTCCGCAGCGCCGACAAGGTCGACGCCCGCGCCAGTGGCCTGGGCCCCGACGACTGCGACGACATCGCGGCGATCGAGGCGCGCAAGGCCCAGGTGGTCCACGACGTCGCGTGCCCCTGAGCGCGGGCCGAGATTTGGCGTCCGCGCCGGCGCAGGGCTAGGATCGGCGGGGCCGTGGACGCGACCATCGCAGCCTTCGTGCGCCACCTGCAGGACCACCGCCGGGCCTCGCGCCACACCGTGCGGGCCTACGAGGGCGATCTGCGGGCCTTCGCGGCATTCGTGACCGCGCTGCGCGGCCGCGCGGCGGTCGACGACGACCTCGATCTGCGCACCGCACGGGCGTGGCTCGCCAGCGTGCACCGCAACAGCGCCGCGGCCACGGTCGCGAGGCGGCTGTCGGTGCTGCGCAGCTTCGGTGAGTTCCTGCGCCGCACCGGGCACCGTGCCGACAACGACCTCGCGCTGCTGTCGAGCCCCAAGCGCAGCGGCAAGCTGCCGGTCGCGTTGCCGGTCGAGGACGTCGCCGCGATCATCGATGCGCCGCAGCGCGAGGGCCCCCGCGGGCTGCGCGACCGCGCGGTGCTCGAGGTGCTCTACGGCGCGGGCCTGCGCGTCAGCGAGCTGTGCGCGCTGGATCTCGATCACCTCGAGCACGATCGCGGTCGTGTGCGCGTGCGCGTGGTCGCGGGCAAGGGCGGCAAGGACCGCATCGTGCCCCTGGGCGCGCGGGCGCAGCAGGCCATCCTCGCGTGGCTGCAGGCGAGGCCGCTGTTGCTGACGGCGCGCTCACCCGCGCGCGCGCTGTGGGTCGCCGATCGCGGCGGGCGTCTGGGCGTGCGCTCGGTCCGCGCGATGGTCCACCGTCGCTGCGAATCGACCGGCGCGCGCGCCAGCATCGCGCCGCACGGGCTGCGGCACTCGTTCGCGACCCACCTGCTCGACAGCGGCTGCGACCTGCGCACGATCCAGTCGCTGCTGGGCCACGCCAGCCTCTCGACCACGCAGCGCTACACCCACCTGGGCTTCGGCACGATGCTCGAGGCCTACGAGCGCGCGCACCCGCGGGCGCGGCGGGCCGAGCCGGTTCAGAGATCGAGCAGGACCCGCGGCCCGCGGGCCTGAGCGCGACGCTCGACGCCCGGCGGCGGATCCCCGCGCACCGCGTCGCCGCGCACCGGCTCGAAGCTCTCGTGCCACTGGCCGTCGATCCACACGTCGACGAACGGCGCGGGCAGGCCCAGATCGCCGCCGCGGCGACCTCGGCTCGACAGGTGGTAGTGCAGGTGCGGGCCGCTCGAGTGACCGCTGTTGCCGGCCAGGAACAGCAGCTGCCCGGCCTCGACCTCGTCACCGACCGAGACCCGCACCGAGCCGGGGATACCGTGCCACAGCGAGGAGTACTCGCCGAAGCCGTGGTCGAGCACGACGCCGTTGCCACCCTTCTCGCCGGAGGCGCCGCCGATGACGTTCTCGCGCACGTCGTTGACGACGACGATGACGCGGCCCGCGGCCGGGGCCCGGATCTGTGCGCCGTAGCAGTAGTACGAGGCGTTGGCGTGGCCGTCGCTGCCGGGGCGAGTGCGTCGGCCGTTGCGCTTGACCACGATGTCGTAGGCGAAGCGCTGCGCCGAGTGGCCGAAGTGGTGGTTGATGGCCTTGCTGCGGCCACCGTGGCTGATGGTCCACTCGCCCACGCCGGGGAAACGCAGCCGCGTGATCGGGACGTAGGCGTCGGCGGTGCCCTGGATCGACTCGAGGAACCAGTGCTCGCGCACCAGCAGCCGCGCGAGCTGGCGCTTGTCGTCGAGCGCGAACTGATACAGCACCGGGGTCACGACCGAGCCACCCTGCTTGTGCTCGCGACGATGAACCCAGATGCCCGAGTACCACAGCAACGATCCCTCGTGGTGTGTGCGCTCCTCGAGCAGGCCCTGCACCGGACCGAACTCGCGGCGCAGGTACGCCGAGGCCGCGTCGAGCCCCTCGGCGGTGAGGCGGCTGCGCATCTCGGGCGTCATCCACTGCCGCACGATCGTGAGGTCGCCGCCCGCGAGCGCGCGCACCAGCAGGTCCGAGTCGGCCAGCACCGTCGAGCTGGGTTGCAGGTGCACCGCGCGTTCGGGCACCACCGGCGGCGTCTTGGGCTTGCAGCCCGCGAGCGCGAGCAGGGCCGCCGCGACCGCGATGCCGGACCAGCCGGCCCACGGGCGCGCTGCCGGTGCACCGCGGTGTCGTCCGCTCTCCGAAGGCCCTGGCGGCGCCGCGATCGACATGCTCGACGCAGCGATCAGTATGCCTCGGCTGGCCGCGCGCGGCGATCCGGGTTGTCGCCCGCGCTGCGCGGTCGGCCACGCGCGCTGCGGGGCGCCGGCCACAGGCCCAGGGCGCCGTGGGCGCTCGCGCCGGGCTGCACGCGCGGGCGGTGCCACTTCGGGTCGGCCCGCTCCGGTTTCGAGCCCCGCGTGGCGAGCACTGGTAAGCTGAGGTGGCGTCGATGCAGTGGGATCCCGCCGCGCGAGTGGTCGCCGCCGAGGCGAAGCAGCTGCAGTCGCTGCCGCTGGGGCCGGGCGAGTACTTCCTCTGGAGTCGGATCCAAGGGCCCATCACCGTGGCCGAGGTGGTGAAGGGATCCGGGCTGCCACCCGCGGAGGCCGAGGCCACGCTGCGGCGGTTGCTGGAGCTGGGCGCGGCGCGGCTGGGCGCCCGCCCCCGCGGCCCCGCGCCCGCGTGCTGGCGCGTCCGAGGGCCCCGAGGAGCGGCGCCGTCGCACGCTCGTGGCCCAGCTCGCGGCCGCGCGCGGTGCCGCGACGATCGCGGGCAGCGATGCCGCGCCCAGCGGCGAGCCGAACGCCGGACCCACCCACGAGCCCGCGCCGCGCGAGCCCCCACCATGGCCCTTGGTCGAAGAGGACGACGTGCGGCTGGTGCCCGAGCACGCGCTGCCGGTCGCGGATCAACGCCGCGTCCTCGCGCTGTACGACCGACTCGAAGAACTCTCGCCGTTCGAGATCCTCGGCATGTGGCCGACCCACGACCTCAAGGCGATCCGCCGCGCTTACCACGTGGTCAGCCGCGAGTTCCACCCCGACTCGTACTTCGGTCAGCGGCTGGGCGAGTACCGCGACCTGCTGGCCGCGCTGTTCCGCCGCGCGACTGCGGCCCACGAGGCGTTGCAGGATGCCGAAGTCCGCGACCCGTTCGTCGACGCCGAGATCGCCCGACGGGCGGAGCTCGAGCGGCGCGCCCACGAGCAGACCGAGGCCAAGCGCCAGCAGGCGGCGTTGCTCGCCGCGCAAGCCGAGGCCGAGGCCGCCGCGCGTCGACACGAACGCGCGGTCATGCGCGCGAATCGGCAGCGGCAGTCGCTCGACGCTCGCCTGCGGGCGCAGCTCGACACCGCGGTCGCGGAGGCGACCGAGGCCGAGCGCATCGGCAACCTCCCGCGCGCGGCCAACGCGTGGCGGATCGCGTTGCAGATCGTGCCCGGTGACGCGACGCTGCGTTCGAACTGGGAGCGCTGTCGCGATGCGGCCCGGGCCAAGCGCGCCGCCGAGGCCTTCGCGCGCGCCATGACACTGCGCGAGGTCGGACAGTGGAGCGAGGCGACCGGCCTGTTGGTCGAGGCCGCGGAGGCCCATGCCACCGTCGAGCACCTCGCCCACGCGGCCGAGGCGGTCGCGTCGAAGGACCCCGGGCTCGCGCGGAAATTCGCCATCGGCGCGCTCGAGAGCCTCCGCGCGGAGGAGGCCGCCGGGGCGACCCCGCGCCGACCTGCGGAACTCGCCCGCCTGCACGTACTGCTCGCACGTGCATTCCACGGCGCTGGCCAAGTGCACACCGCGAAGGAGCAGGCACAGGTCGCGCAGAGGCTCCGGCCGGGCGACCCCGAGGTCCGCGCCCTTCTCAATTCGCTGAAGTTGCCATAGCCTGAAGCTGCCGTGCGGGCCGCCCCGGGCGGCCCCTACGCGAATGGACAACGTCGTCGGCATCGATCTCGGCACCACGAACACCTGTGTCGCCATCGTCGAGGACGGTGTGCCCACGGTGATCCCCAACAAGGGCGGCTACAAGACCACGCCCTCGATGGTGGCGCTGTCCGAGAGCGGCAAGCGGCTGGTCGGGCACATCGCCAAGCGCCAGGCCGTGACCAACGCGATGAACACGGTCTACGCGGCCAAGCGCCTGATCGGCCGCCGCTGGGACTCGCCCGCCGCCCGCGCAGTGCTGCAGTCCGCGCCGTACACCATCGTCGAGGGCCCCCACGGCGACGTCCGCATCAAGCTGCGTGACCAGGTCTACAGCGTGCCCGAGATCAGCGCCTTCATCCTGCAGGAGATGAAGCTGATCGCAGAGCAGTACCTCGGCGGCACGGTCGAGCGCGCTGTCATCACCGTGCCGGCGTACTTCAACGACAACCAGCGCCAGGCGACCAAGGACGCCGGCCGCATCGCCGGGCTCGACGTCATCCGCATCATCAACGAGCCCACAGCCGCGGCGCTGGCCTACGGCTTCGGCAAGGATCTCGAGCGGCGCGTCGCGGTCTACGACCTCGGCGGCGGCACCTTCGACATCTCCGTGCTCGACATCGGCAAGGGCGTGTTCGAGGTGGTCTCGACCGCGGGCGACACGTTCCTGGGTGGCGAGGACTTCGACCTGCGCGTGATGGATCGCCTGACCCAGGCGTTCCAGGAGAAGACCGGCGTCGACGTCAGCGACGACCGCATGGCGATGCAGCGCATCAAGGACGCGGCCGAGAAGGGCCGCTGCGAGCTCTCGGTCGCGCGCGAGACCCTCATCGACCTGCCGTTCCTGTACACCACGCCGTCGGGCCAGACCTTCCACATGCAAGAGACGCTCACGCGTGACGAGCTCGAGGAGCTGACGCGCGACCTGGTCGATCGCACGGTCATGATCTGCGAGAAGACGCTGCGCGAGGCCAGCATCGACAAGGGCGATCTCGACGACGTCATCCTCGTGGGCGGCATGACGCGCATGCCGCTGATCCAGTCGCGCGTGGCCGAGTTCTTCGGGCTCGAGCCGTGCAAGGGCGTGCATCCCGACGAGGTCGTGGCCCTGGGCGCGGCGATCCAGGCCGCGGCGCTGGTCGACGAGAGCATGGACGTGCTGTTGCTCGACGTGACGCCGCACAGCCTCGGCATCATGATCGTCGGCGGCTACTTCCACAAACTCATCGAGCAGAACAGCACCGTACCCACCAGCGCGTCGCACATCTTCACCACGGTGCGCGACTACCAGACCTCGGTGAAGATCCTGGTGCTGCAGGGCGAGAGCGACAAGGCCGCGGAGAACGAGCTGCTGGGCGAGTTCATCCTCTCGGGTCTACGCAAGGCCCCGCGCGCCGAGGTCGAGGTCGAGGTCACGTTCTCGATCTCCGCCGATGGCTTGGTCAGCGTCTCGGCCAAGGACCTCGAGACTGGCCACGAGCAGAGCATCACCGTCACCGCGACCAGCGGCCTGACCGAGGACGAGCTGCAGAAGCTGGTCGAGCACAGCCAGAACTACATGGTCGAGGTGCGTGCGTCCGAGGAGTTCGAGCGCCAGCGCCAGCAGGCCGAGCGGCTCATCGCCGAGGTCCGCGAGCTGTTCCCGCAGGTGCAGGGCATCATGAGCGGCACCAGCTTCGGCCGCGACGCCATCGCCAAGGCCGAGGGTGTGCTCAAGCGCGCGGACACCGAGATCCGCTCGCAGGACACCCGCAGCCTCGAAGAGGTGATCGAGAGCCTCGAGCGCACGCTCAACATGTTCCGCGGTGTCGTGAGCAAGAGCGGCCTGAGCTGAGCTGCGCGGGAGCTGCAATGGCCGCGACCGAGCTGACCGTCGTCAGCTACAACGTGCACAAGTGCATCGGTGGGGTCGACCGCCGCTATCGGCCGGAGCGCGTGTGCGAGACCCTGGCGCACTACCGGCCCGACTTCCTGCTGCTGCAGGAGGTCGACGACGGTGCGGCGCGCTCGGATTACCACCGCCAGGTCGATCTCATCGGCGACGCGCTGGGGCTGTCGCATCGCACATGGTTCCCCAACCATGCCCTGCGCAAGGGCGGCGCCTACGGCAACGCGATCCTCAGCCGCTTCCCGCTGACCGACACGCGCAACGTCGATCTCACCATCGAAGGCCGCAAGGCCCGCAGCGTCCTGCACGGCCGCTTCCGCGTACGCGTGCGCGGGTCGCTGCGGACGGTGCACGTGTTCAACCTGCACCTGGGCCTGCTCGAGCGCGACCGGCGGGTCCAGCTCGAGCGCTTCCTGCAGGCGCACCCGTTCGCGGGGCTGCACGAGCGCACCCCCATCGTCGTGGGCGGCGACTTCAACGACGTGTGGGGCACGCTCGGGCCCGAGCTGCTGCAGCCGGCGGGTTTCCGCGCGTGGGCGCGACGCTTGCCCACGTTCCCGGCCTGGGCGCCGGTGCGGGCGCTCGACGGCATCTACGTGCGCGGCGACGTCGAGCTCGTCGACCTGCATCCCGGCCGGGTCGCCGCGGCCCGCCGCGCCTCGGACCATCTGCCGCTGGTGGCACGGTTGGCCCTGTGAGCCCGGCGGCCTGTGATATCGCGAAGGGGGTGACGGGCGCCGACGAGACCGCGAGCGACGAGGCGCTGATGGCGGCGTACGTCGCCGGCGATCGCGACGCATTCGCGAGGCTGTTCGAGCGCTGGGCCCCGCGGCTGCGCCAGCTCTTCGCGCGCAATGGCGCGCGGCCGGACGAGGCTGCCGACCTCGTGCAGCAGAGCTTCTTGCAGCTGCACCGTGCGCGTCACGACT
>JAXLYC010000026.1:0-92558 GCA_046351635.1 Nannocystaceae bacterium
GGACATCGACTACGACATGGAGGCCATCGGCCAGTGGTCACCGCCCGCGGGTGGCTTCCTCGGCATCGCGCCCAAGATCGACTGCTTCGACGGCGACGGCGGCGATCTCTCGTTCACGCTCGATCCCCCGGACATGCTGCCCAGCGACACCGCCAAGGTCGTGTTGCAGGAGCTGGCACACACCTGGGGCCTCGAGCACGTCGACAGCACCGGCGACCTGCTGTTCCCCACCGTCGGCAACGCACCCGATCCCCACTTCGAGGACCAGTGCAGTCCGATCGTGTACGCGCCGGATCTGTGTCCGCGCCAGCACGCGGAGTTCTGCGCCGACGGCGAGCAGAACAGCTACCAGGAGATGCTGGCGCTGTTCGGCCCACGCCAGCCCGACGAGATCGCACCGGTCGTCACCATCGTGAGCCCGTCGGACGGCGCGCACGTGCCCAACGATTTCTCGCTCGTGCTGGAGCTCCACGACGACATCGCGCCGCAGGTGTTCGCGACCACGATCGCCTTCGTGGACGGGTTCGACAGCTCGGTCGAGCTCGCGGGCCCGGGCGTGTTCCCGGTGGCGCTCAACCAGGTGCCCGACGGCGTGTGGACGGTGGAGGTGTTCGCGCGCGACATCGCCGGCAACGAGAGCAGCACCAGCATCACCATCACGGTGGGCGCGGGCGAGCCGCCGACCGCGGACGAGTCCGGCTCCGGCGGCACCACCGACCCCTCGACCACCAGCGGCCTCGCCGAGGGCAGCAGCAGCAGCGGCGGCGGCAGCAGCGACGGTGGCGGTGGCAAGCTCGACGACGACGGCGGCTGCGCCTGCGGCGTGGGCCTCAGCCCAGAGGGCTGGCATTGGCTGATGCTGCTGGGACTGCTGCGGGCTCGGGCATCCCGTCGCTCTCGACGTAGCTGAACCACACCAACGCGTCGATCTCCGGATCGCCGGTCGGCGGGTTCCACTGCGGCGGGTTCGCGGCCCAGCGGGCGCGCAGGGCCTTGGCCGCGGCCTCGGCCTCCTCGAAGTAGCGGCGGCGCTCGACCAGCAGCTGGTGCTCGGACATCGGCGCCTCGTGGTCGCCGGCGGCGAAGCTCTGCGCCGCCTCCTCGAGCGCGGCGACGGTGAGCTCGATGGGCTCGACGTCCGGCATGGGTCGGTCGATGTGTCGCCAAACGCCGTCGCGCCAGTCGAGTCGATACAGCGGCACGAAGGCCTCGCCGTGATCGGCGACGAACTCGATCGCGCGCAGCAGGAACTCGAAGTCGTCCTCGGTGGCGTAGAACGGCAGCGTCAGCCGCACCCAACCGGGCTTGATGCCCTCGAGCCCGCGCCGGATCATCGCGCGGTAGCGCTCCGACACCGCGCGATCGATGCCCAGCAGCCGGTGGCCGTAGGGCCCGGCGCAGGAGCAGCCGGCGCGGTTCTGGATGCCGAACAGGTGGTCGAGCAGCGCCGAGACCAGATCGTGGTGCAGCCGCTCGACATTGAACGACAGGATCGACAGCCGGGGCACCGTCAGCGGTCCCAGCAGCTCGATCCTCGGGTGTCGCTGCAGCCGCGCGAGTGCCCGCGCGGCGAGCTCGGTCTCGTGCGCGATGATGCGTTCGGCACCGATCATCTGCTTGACCAAGAACGCGGTGCCAGCACGGACGTCGCCGAGGATCGACGGTGTGCCGCCCTCCTCGCGCTCGCCCAGCCGCTCGGTGTAGTCGACCGCGTCGCGGCCGGGGCCCGAGACGTAGTGCACCGTGCCGCCGCCGGGCCGCTCGGGCACACGCGAACGGAACAGCGCGCGGTTGGCCACCAGCACGCCCGAAGCTTGGGGCCCGCCGATGAACTTGTGCATCGACAGATAGATCGCGTCGATGCGATGGCGCGGATCGGCCGGGTGCATGTCGATGGGCACGTAGGGCCCGGCCGCGGCGTAGTCGAAGCAGGCGTAGGCGCCGTGGCGATGCAGGATCTCGGCGATGACGGGCACGTTGGTCAGCACGCCGGTCACGTTGGACGCGGCCGAGAACGAACCCAGCTTGAGCGGCCGCTCGGGGTAGCGCGACAGCTTGCGCTCGAGATCGACCAGATCGACGCGACCGCTGTCGTCGAGATCGACCTCGACGACCTCGGCGATCGACTCGAGCCACGGCAGCTCGTTGCTGTGGTGCTCGTAGGGTCCGATGAACACCACCGGCCGCCGCTCGGGCGGGATGTGGCGCGAGAGCCGGAACTCGCGCTCGAGCGGCTCCGAGATGCGCAGCCCCAGCAGGCCCACCAGCTTGTTGACCGCCGCGGTCGCGCCGGCACCGACGAACAGCACTTCGTCTTCGGGGCCGCCGCCGACCGCACGGTGGATGAGGCAGCGCGACTTCTCGCGCAGCTGCGTCATGACGCGGCCGGTCGACGAGACCGCGGTGTGGGAGTTGGCGTAGAACGGCCGCACGCGGCGGATCCAGCCCTCGACGAAGTGGAGGTAGCGCCCGGTCGCGGTCAGATCCGCGTAGCACACCAGCCGGCGACCGAACGGCGTGTCCACGCACGCTCGCCGCCCGACCTCGTTGTTGCGGATGAAGGCGGCGACCTCCTCGAAGCTCTTCACCTCGGCACTGTAGCAGCCGCGCGCGGCGCACGACCCCGAACGCCGCTAACGCACGGCGGCGCAGGCCTGGACCCGGCTGTCGCGGCACAGCGTCGCGATGGCGTCGCGCTGCCGCGCGTGCGGTAGTGCTCGATCAGCGTCGCGAGGGCCGCTCGCGTGCCAGGCCGGATCGACGGCGAGGTAGAAGTCGGCCGCGCGATCGGGGCGGCCGATCTCGGCGTAGGCGACGGTGCTGTCGCGCAGGGCCTCGCGGTGGAGCCGCGTCATCGCCTCCGACTGCCCGCTGCCGTGGGTCTGTCGGACCACGTGCACGAACGCGTCGAGCGCTTCGATGTGGCGCGCCTCGCCGAGGTCGCACCACGCGATGCGGTAGCGGGCATAGGCGCGCACGTGGGCGTCGTCGGTCGCGCTCGCGCGCTCGAACGCCGCCCGTGCCGCGACGAGGTCACCGCGCGCGAAGTCCTCGTCGCCGAGCTGCAGCCAGCCGTGCGCGTCGCCGGGTGCGGGCTCGGCGGGGACCGGCGCGGCGGAGGTTGCAGCGGCGACAGGGCCCGCGGTCGCGCGTGGCGACGCGAGCGCCGACGCGGGTGCGGCCGAGGGCGCGGCGGTCGGTGCCGCACAGGCGGCGAGCAGGCACGGCAGCAGCAGCGCGCGCATGGCCGTCGGTGACAACCGCGCGCGCGCCAGGTTCCGGCCGCGGCTCAGATCGAGCAGAAGGCTTCGTAGTCGATGAGCTCGATCTCGGACGGGTGCTTGCTGCACACGCGACAGCCGGGGTCCTTGCGCAGCTTGAGCGTGCGGAACTTGGTCCCCAGCGCGTCGAACACCAGCAGCCGTCCCGACAGCGTCTCGCCGACGCCGAGGATCACCTTCACGGCCTCGTTCGCCTGCATCGTGCCGACCAACCCCGGCAACACGCCGAGCACGCCGGCCTCCTGGCACGAGGGCGCCATGCCCGGCGGCGGCGGGTCGGGGTACAGGCAGCGGTAGCACGGGCCCGAGTCGGGCAAAAACGTGGTGATCTGGCCCTCGAAGCGGAAGATCGAGGCGTGGATGACCGGCTTGCGCAGCTTGAGCGCGGCGTCGTTGAGCAGGTACCGCGTGGGGAAGTTGTCGGCGCCGTCGATCACCAGATCGTAGCCCGCGAGGATCTCCATCACGTTCTCGCTCGACAGCCGCGTGCGGTGGGCGTGCACCTGCACGTCGGGGTTGAGCAGCTGCAAGGTCTTGCGCGCGCTCTCGACCTTGGGCATGCCCAGCCGCTCGATGTTGTGAAGCACCTGCCGCTGCAGGTTGCTCTCGTCGACGACGTCGTCGTCGACGATGCCGATGGTGCCGACGCCGGCAGCTGCGAGGTAGAGGCTCGACGGTGAGCCCAGGCCGCCGGCGCCCAGGAACAGCACCTTGGCATCGAGCAGCTTGGCCTGACCCGCTTCGCCGACCTCGGGCAGCATGATGTGCCGGCTGTAGCGCTTGACCTGCTCGGGGCTCAACGCGCGCGGACGATCGAACGCGTAGCCGGCGTTCTTCCACGCGCGGAAGCCACCCGCCATCGACGAGACGCGCTGGTAGCCCAGCTCGTGCAGCGCCGCAGCCGCGAGTGCCGAGCGGGTACCACCGGCGCAGTAGAGGATGACCTCGCGATCGCGCTCCGGCACCGCCTCCTCGATCTTGAGCTCGAGGAAGCCGCGCGGGATCCACTGCGCGCGCGGGATGTAGCCCTGCTCGTACTCGTCGCGCTCGCGCACGTCGACGAGCACCGGGCCGCCGGGCGCGTCGAGCACCCGCGCCTTGGTCTCCTCCACCGAGATCTCGCGGATGCGGCTCTTCACGGTGGCGAGGAGGTCTTGGAAGCTGGGCATGGTCTTGATTCTCCGACGAAGGACCGAGTTTCTATTGGGGCGGTCCCGGGGGCGCCCCGTGCGGTAGGCTGCGGGTCCAACCTTGGACCAGCTCTGGCCGCCGGTCAAACCACGCAGCTTTTCACGGGCGAAGAGGAGAAAATCGAGGGACCCGCGGCGGTCGGGCGCACCGGGCGCTCGGCGCGAGGGCGACCCACGGGCCTCGTCCGCGCGCACGCGCGGAGGGGGCACGCGCGCAGCACCGGGCCGCGCGACGCATCCGGGGTATATCAGGGGCGCGCGGCGACGCCTCCGCGCGACGCTCCGTGCCCGACAGCGCCCCCATCGACCCCCTGACGGCCGACGATTCCGCGGCGCTGCGGCAGCTCGCCGAGGCGCACTCGCGGCTGGTCGACGAGATCCACCGACGCATCGTGGGCCAGGCCCACGTGATCGACTTGCTGCTGGTGTGCCTGTTCGCGCGCGGCCACGGCCTGTTCGTCGGTGTGCCCGGCCTGGCCAAGACCCTGCTGGTCAGCTCCCTGGCGCAGGCGCTCGAGCTGGAGTTCTCGCGCATCCAGTTCACGCCCGATCTCATGCCCGCGGACATCACCGGCAGCGAGGTGCTCGAGGACGATGCCGAGTCGGGCCGCCGCCACTTCCGCTTCGTCGCCGGCCCGGTGTTCTGCAACCTGCTGCTGGCCGACGAGATCAATCGGACCCCGCCCAAGACCCAGGCCGCGCTGCTGCAGTCGATGCAGGAAGGTCGCGTGACCGCGGGCGGCAAGACCCACCGGCTCGCGCCGCCGTTCCACGTCTTCGCGACGCAGAACCCGATCGAGCAGGAGGGCACGTATCCCCTGCCCGAGGCCCAGCTCGATCGCTTCATGCTGCAGATCGTCGTCGACTACCCCGACCTCGAGTCGGAGCGCCGCATCGTCGCGTTCGATCCCGACGAGGTGGGCGAGCTGCGACCGGTGTTGACGCCGGCGCAGCTCATCGCCCACCAGGAGCTGGTGCGGCGGATCCCGGTGCCGGGTTCGGTGGTCGATCACGTCGTCGCGTTGCTGCGCGCGTCTCGGCCCAGCGATCCCAGCGCGCCGTCGGCCGTGCGCGAGCTGGTACGCTGGGGCGCCGGACCTCGCGCGGGGCAGCAGCTGTTGGCCGCGGCCCAGGCCCGCGCCGCGCTCGACGGCCGCGCCGCCGCGTCGATCGACGACGTCCGTGCGCTCGCGTCGGCGGTGCTCGAGCACCGACTCGTGCGCAGCTTCGCCGCCGAGGCGCGCGGCGTCGGGACCGACGCGATCATGGCCGAGGTGCTCGGCGCCGTGCGGGCGTGAGCCGTGGCCGCCGCGGGCCCCACCATCGGTGAGCTGGTCCCCGCGGACCTCGACGCACTGCTGCGCACGCACCCGCTGGTGTTGCGACGCCCGGTGCTCGGCCGCCGTCACGGCCGCCATCCCTCGGCGCGCGCGGGCGTCGGGCTCGACTTCCGCGACCACCGTCCCTACACCCCCGGCGACGACCCACGTCAGCTCGACTGGCGCGCGGTGGCGCGGCGCGATCGCCTGGTGCTGCGCCAGACCGAGGCCGAGGACGAGCTGACGCTGGTGCTCGCGCTCGATGCCGGCGCGAACATGGACTACGGCGAGGGCAGCAGCCACAAGTACCGCGCCGCGCGGGCGTTGCTGGCGGCGTTGGCGTGGGCCGCGATCCGCCAGGGCGATCGCGTGGGTCTGGCCGTCGCCGGCGACGGTGGCCTCGACGTCTCGTTGCTGCGCCCCGGTGCCGGACCCGATCGGCTCGACGCGATCGCGCGTGTGCTCGGCCGCACCGCCCCGCGCGGCCGCGCACCGCTGCAACGCCTGCCCGACGCCATCGCGCCGCGGCTGCCCCCGCGATCGCTGGTGGTGCTCGCGACCGACTGGCTCGACCTCGCCGACGACCGCGCCGACGCCGATGCCAACGACCAGGCGCTGCTGCAGGGCTTGTCGCAGCTGCGCGCGCGTCGGCACGACGTCGTGGTGTTGCAGGTGCTGCACCGCGACGAGCGCGAGTTCCCGTGGCACGACCACGGCGTGCTGCGCTTCGTCGACCCCAGGACCCTGCGAGCCGACGTCGAGGGCGCCGCCACGGCCATGCGCGCGGGCTACCTCGCGCGCATCGGCGCGCACCTCGACGCGATCGCGCGCGGCTGCGAACACCACGGTGTGCTGCACCAAAGCGTGCACAGCGAAGCCGCGTTGGCGCCGGCGTTCGTGTCGCTGCTGGCTCGCCTCGGCGGTCAGGCAGCACCGGTGGAGGCGCGCCCGTGAGCTTCCTGGCGCCGGCGCTGCTGCTGGGCCTGCTGGGCCTGGCAATCCCGATCGCCGCGCACCTGCTCGGGCGGCAGCCGCCGCGGACGATCCCGTTCGCGGCGCTGCGATTCCTGCGCGCGGACGAGCCCGCGGTCACGCGGCGACGCGTGCTCGAGGATCGACCGCTGCTGATCGTCCGGCTGTTGCTGCTCGCGCTCGCGGTCGTGACCCTCGCGCGGCCGGCCGCGCTCGACCCCGCCGGCGTCGCGATCGTGACCGTGCCGCACGACGCGATCGTGCTGGTCGACGGCTCGGGCGGCATGGCGCTGCGGGTCGGCGATCGCACGCTGATGCAGCGCGCGGTCGAGCGCGCGCAGGAGCTGCTGGCCTCGATGCCGCCTCAGACCCGCGTGGGCCTGCTGACCAGCGATCCGGACGGCCCCGTGCTCGAGCCGACCGCAGATCTCGATCGCGTGCGCGATGCGCTGCAGCAGTGGGCCGATGCCGGCGCACCGCGGCTGGGTGCGTGGACCATGGCCGACGCGCTGCCGGCCGCGGTCCGGCTGCTGCGCGACGCCCAGGCCGATCGCCGCCGGGTGGTCTACGCCCTGGGCGACGCGACCGCGGGCGGGCTCGCGAGCCTGCCACGCACCACCGACGACGGCGTCTCGGTGATCGCGATCCCGGCGCTCGCGCCCGAGCAGACCCCGCCGGGGCACATCGGCATCCACGAGCTGGGCTGGTCGCCCGCGCCGGAGATCGATCCGCGGGCGGTGCGGATCCAGATGCTCGTGCGTCGCAGCGGCGGCGACGCGCGTTGGACCGTTCCGGTCACGCTCGCGATCGACGGCATCGAGACCGCGCGGGGCACCGTCGAGCTCGACCCCGACAGCGAGGCGCCGTTCGAGTTCACCCACGTGTTGCTGGGCGAGGCACCGTCCGCTGCCGCGACCGTCGCGCTCGATCTACCCGACGATCCGCTGCCGCTCGACGACGCGCGCCACACCTGGCTCAGCGCCGACGACGCCATCGAGATCGCGGTGGTCAACGGCGATCCCAGCGAGCTGCGCGCCCACGACGAGGTCTTCTTCCTCGCGACGGCGGTCGGGGCCGCCGATCGCGAGCAGCGATTGCGGCTGTCGTCGCTCGCGCCCGATCAGCTCGAGGACCGCGTGCGCGAACAGGGCGAGCGCGCCCTGGCCGACATCGACGTGCTCGTGCTCGCCAACGTCCGCGCGCCCGGCGAAGACGTGGCCCCGGCCATCGCCTCCGCGGTCGAGCGCGGCATGGGCCTGGTGATCACCGTGGGTGATCGCGTCGACCCCGACGCCTACAACGCGCGACTCGGTCGCGTGCTGCCGCTGCGTCTGCGCGAGACCGTGGTGTTGGGCACCGCGCCCGGCCGCACCGAGGCGCGGGTCGAGGGCTTCGCACCGCCGGACCTCGGCCACCCGATGTTCCGCGGCCTGGGCGGAGAGCTGGGCCTGTCGGGCGCGCGCGTCCGCAAGGTCATCCTGTGCGATCCCGATCCCACGCGCGGCGCAGCGATCGCGTTGGGCTACACCAACGGCGCGCCGGCGCTGGTGACCCGCAGCAGCGGTGCCGGTCGCGTCGCGCTGCTGACCACCACCATCGATCGCGACTGGGCCGACCTGCCGCTGCGCGCCGGCTTCGTGCCGCTCGCCAGCGCCATGCTCAGCTACGTCGGCGATGCCTCGGCGGTGCGCTCGCCTCGCGGATCTTCGTCGGCGAGCCCCGCACCATCCGGGCCAAGGGCGCGCTCGTGGTGATCACGCCCGACGGCCGCGAGGTCCCGGCCGCGACCGACGCGGAGGGCCACGCGGTCTTCCGCGAGACCTTCACGCCCGGCCACTACCGCACGCGCGACGACGCGGCCACCTCGACGTTCGTCGTCGCGGTCGATCCCCGCGAGAGCGACACGCACTGGCTCGAGCTCGCGCCCGACGACGCCGGCGACACCGGTCGCGCCGCCATCGCCCTGCTCGCTGGCGCCAGCTCGTGGTCGTGCTCGCGCTGTTGCTGGCGATCGAATCCATCGCGCGCCGCCGTCGCGGCGCGCGGCGCTGAGCCGGCCACGGTCGCACTGCGCGACGCCGGACCCCGCGAGCGCTCAGGCGCCGCCGGTGCTGGTGTCCGGATCGGGCGCGCCGCTCGAGCTCGACGTGTCCGCGCCGCCGGTGCTGCCGCCACCGCCCGAGCTGCTGCCCGCGGTGCCTTCGCTGCCGGTGGTCAGACCCGACGCGTCGACGCAGGTCTGCGACAGGCACACCAGCCCGACATCGCAGCCGCCACCGTCGGTGCACGGACAGCTCTCGGTGCCCACCGGGCACTGCGGCCCCGGGTCGACGCAGAAGTCGGACAAGCACACGAGCCCGGGATCGCACGCACCCATCGGCGTGCACACGCAGGTCTCGGTGCCGACCGGGCACGAGTCGCTGATGCAGATGTTGAGGTTGGTGTTGCAGAGGAAGCCGGGGTTGCACGAGCCACCGCTCGTGCACGCGCAGCCCTCGTGCCCGACCGGGCAGTCGCCATCGGTGCCGACGTCGCTGTCGGTGTAGCGTTCGCCGTCGGTCGTGATGAAGCAACCGGAGAGGCCCAGCGCCATGGTGGCGCAGCCCAGCACGAACGCCATACGAGATGCAGGCATGATGCGATCAGACTAGAGCGGAGTCGGGCACGGCACAAGTCGGTTGGGATCAAATTGTCCGCTGCGGGCGCGCTGGAGTTGATCTACGCCACCTCCCGCGGGCGGCGGCTCGCGCCGCTGTCGGCCGGGCTCGCACGGCGGCGGGGCGGCAGAGGCGTATGCGACGCCGGTATGACGACGATGACAGGGGTCGCGGGTCGGTCGCAGGTGCACGCGGTCACACGCGCCGCGACCGCGGCCCAGCACGGGACCGCTCCGTCCGCGCCCTGTGGGGGGGCGACGTCGCGCCGCATCAGGCCGCGCGCGCGATCGAGGCCGACGCACGGCCGCCTCGTCGCGCGACGCGGGTCGCGTGCAGCCGCGAATTCACGAGCGCGTTCGCTCCAGCCGCACGATCTCGAACGCGGGCGGGCCGTCGTCGCGCGCGATCCGTTCTGCCAGCGTCCACTCGGACTCGTCGATCGCGGGGAATCGTGCGTCGCCCTCGGGTGCGAGGTCGACGCGTGTCAGATAGATACGATCTGCGATGGGTAGGGTGTCGCGGTACAGCGCTTCGCCGCCGATGACGTACAGCTCGCGTTCACCGGCGGCGCGCGCGAACGCGATCGCCTCGTCGACCGAGGCGAAGGCGCGGCAGGCGGCGTCGGCGAGCGCTTCGGGATCGCGCGTGACCACGAGGTTGACCCGACCCGCGAGCGGCCGCGCGAGCGAGGCCCAGGTCCGCCGCCCCATCAGCACGTGGTGGCCCATGGTCTGCGCGCGAAAGAACCGCATGTCGCCGGGTAGGCGCCACGGCAGGCCGCCGTCGTTGCCGATCACTGCGTTGCGCGCGACCGCGGCGATGAGCGCGATCTCCATCCGGTTCACACTGCGACCGGCGCCTTGATCGCGGGATGCGGGTCGTAGCCGACGATCTCGATGTCCGCGAGCGCGAAGTCGAAGATCGACTCGGGCACCCGCGCCAGCCGCAGCTGCGGCAGCGGCCGCGGCGTGCGCGAGAGCTGCTCGCGGACCTGCTCGAGGTGGTTGCTGTACAGGTGCACGTCACCGAAGCTGTGCACGAACTCGCCCGGCTGGAGCCCCGTGACCGCCGCGATCATCGTCGTCAGCAGCGCATACGAGGCGATGTTGAACGGCACGCCGAGGAACAGGTCGGCGCTGCGCTGGTACAGCTGGCACGACAGCCGCCCGGCGGCGACGTAGAACTGGAACAGGCAGTGGCACGGCGCGAGTGCCATCTGCGGCAGCTCGGCCGGGTTCCACGCGCTCACGACCATGCGGCGCGAGTCGGGATCGCGGCGGATGGTCGCGACCACCTCGGCGATCTGATCGATGGTGCGACCGTCGGCGGTCGGCCACGCGCGCCACTGGCGGCCATAGACCGGTCCGAGTTCGCCGTCGGCGTCGGCCCACTCGTCCCAGATGGTCACGCCGTGCTCGCGCAGCCAGCCGACGTTGGTGTCACCGCGCAAAAACCACAGCAGCTCGACGATGATCGAGCGCAGGTGCAGCTTCTTGGTCGTGACCAGCGGGAAGCCCTGCGCCAGATCGAAACGCAGCTGCCGGCCGAACACGCTGCGGGTGCCGGTGCCGGTGCGGTCGGACTTCACCGCGCCGTGCTCGAGCACGTCGCGCAGCAGATCGAGGTAGGCCTGCACGGCGAGGAGCCTACCAGGCGTCGACGCGGCCGGCTGCGCCGCGCGCGAGGCGTGCGATCGGAACGGATCCGGCGCGGCCGCGGCAGGGCGCTCAGAGCCGGACAGCCAATGCTGACAGGCTCGTCGCGACAGCGACGGGAAGGAGGGGAGCCGTGACGGCTTCGCCGGCGCGGCGGGGAGGAAGCGGAGCGTCCTCCCTGAAGACTCAGGCCTCGCCGCGCACCAACCGCTGCGCCAGCGCCTCGTGCTCGGGATACGGCGGCCCCTGGGGCTCACTCGCCGGCGCCGCGCCCGGGAACGCGCGCTTGAACGCGACCACGCGCGCGAGCGCACGCTCGATGGTCGCGTCGGGCACACGCTCGATCCGCGCGAGCACCTCGGTGACGAAATCGAAGCGCCGGCACACCAGCAGCACGTCGACGTCGGCGCCCAGCGCCGCGTCGACCATCTCGCGCGGTTGCCAGTGATCCGCCACGGCCTTCATCTCGAGGTCGTCCGAGCACACCAGCTTGTCGTAGCCCAGCCGCTCGCGCAGCAGCGCGATGACGTCGGGGGCGAAGCTCGCCGGCCGGGTCTTGTCGATGGCCTCGAAGACCACGTGCGCGGTCATGATCGACGCGACCCCGGCTGCGATCGCGGCCTGGAACGGCGGCAGCTCGACCTCGAACAGCCGGTCGAGATCGTGCGCGAGCTTGGGCAGCGCGAGGTGACTGTCGAGCGTGGTGTCGCCGTGACCGGGGAAGTGCTTGGCGCAGCAGGCCACGCCCTCGGCCTGCATCGCATCGACGAAGGCGGCGGCGTGGCGCGAGACCACCGCGGCGTCGCGACCGAAGCTGCGATCGCCGATGATCGGGTTGGCCGGGTTGCTGTCGACGTCGACCACCGGCGCGAAGTCGAGGCCGATGCCGAGCTCGCGCAGCTCCAACGACAACGCACGCGCGAGCGCGGCGGTCGACTGCAGCTGCGCGCGCTCACCGACCCGCCGCATCGGTGGCCACTCGGTCCACGGCGCGCGCAGCCGCTGCACCCGACCCCCTTCTTGATCGATCGCGATCGTCAGCGGCGCGTCCGCGGGCGCCGCGTCGCGCAAGCTCGCCACGAGCCCACGCAGCTGCGTCGCGTCCTGGATGTTGCGGCTGAAGAGGATCACGCCGCCCACGCGGCCCTGCGCGACGAGCTCGCGCAGCGGTGGCGGGCACTGCGTCCCTTCGAATCCGACGAACAGCGCCTGCCCCGGCTGCCACGCCGCGTTCGCTGCTTGGGCCATGCCCGAGCCTATCGCCGCCATCGCGGCCGGTGACAAGCGCCGCAGCAGCGGCCGACTCCGGGCCCGACCAGGGGGCCCCGGCGCGGACCCCAGCGAGGTTGACCCGCAGGGGTCCCGCGGTTACCGTGCGGCGCCCTCGATGACCCTCCTTCGTACCCGGCGCGGCCGCGGACTCCGACTCGGCCTCGCCGCCTGTTGTGCGGGCATGCTCGCGCTGGGCACTGCGGATGCTGCGGCACAGCCCGGCCTCGGTGGCGGCGGCATGGGTGGCTTCGGTGGCGGCGGCATGGGCCCCGGGCCCATGGGCCCCGGCGGTGGCGGCCCGGGCCAGCGCAAGGAGAAGAAGGAAGGCCCTGGTGAGGCCGCGCCCAAGGACAAGGAGGCGCTGCGTCCGATCGAGCCGGTGCCGGCGCAACCGCAGCGATTCCGTCGCATCCAGCTGTTCGATCTCGGCGGCTACATGCGCATGCGCGCGGACTACTTCCACCGGCCCTACCTCGGCCTCGCCGATCCGGCGCCCGACGGCGCGGCGCCGTCGAAGTTCTTCCGCCCACCCGCGGAGTCGAACGAGGTCGGCGACGACGGGACCCCCTCGCTCAACCAGTCGAGCTGCTTCAACCGGCTGACCGCCAACGGCGTCTCCGACATCCGCGCGAGCAATCGCTGCCGCCGCCGCGCGGGATTCTCGTCGGCGAACATGCGCCTGCGGCTCGAGCCCACGCTGCACATCACCGACACCGTGTCGGTGCACACGCAGATCGACGTGCTCGACAACGTCGTGCTCGGCAGCACACCCGACTCGTACGCCTTCGACAACCCCTTCGCGCCCATCGACCTGTACACGCGCACCCAGGTCGCGCCCTCGGCCGGCATCAACTCGTTCCAGGACAGCATCGTGGCCAAGCGCGCGTGGGGCCACATCCGCTTCGGTTGGGGCCTCGACCTGCGTTTCGGCCGCATGCCCTGGCACTGGGGCATGGGCATGGTCGCCAACCATGGCAACGGCTACCTGCGCGGGGACCAGTCGGACATCATCCGGCAGGTCGATCAGGACTACGGCGACTCGGTCGACTCGCTGCGCGGTGCGTTCACCTTCGGCAAGGACCGCCGCCGCGCGCACACCGTCGCGCTGTCGTGGGACTGGGCCTCGAGCGGTCCGACCGCGTCGCAGCTGATGGGGCCCAAGTGGGCCTCGGGTGGCTACGTCGGCCAGGACTTCTCGGCCGAGCGCTTCGACAACGTCAACCAGTGGTCGGTCTCGATCGAGCGCCGTGACGACGCCGACATGCTGCGGCGAAAGATCTCGCTGGGCACGCCGGTGGTGAACTACGGCGTCATCGGGTGGTTGCGGCGGCAGGACCTCGACAACGAGCTGGGCTCGCCCGGCCTCGGCGACGGCCTGGGCACCAACGCGTCGTACTACGACGTCGACTACCCCAACAACCTCGAGCCCGGCGGCGCGACCCTGGGCAACGGCGATCTCGACGGCGCGGGCCGCACCGGCTGGACCAACTACGCCGGCACGCTGATCCACCGCCGCGCGATCCTGTTCACGCCCGACCTGTGGCTGCGGGTCAACTGGCGCACGCTGCGGATCGAGTTCGAGGCCTCGGGCAGCATCGGCCGCTACTACATCCGCGATCTCGCCGCCGAGGTGACGGACTCGGAGTACTTCCGCACGCTGCAACGCAGCGACCTGCACAAGCGGCTGCAGGCGACCTTCGGCTACGCGCTCGAGTTCAAGTACGGCTTCTTCCGCGATCGGTTCCACATCGGCTTCGACCACGGCTTCGCCAGCGGCGACCGCTCGCCGCCGCTCGACTACAACCCGCAGAGCCCGCTGCTCCCGGGAAACGACCGCACGGTCGGAAACTTCCGCTTCAACCCGGCCTACAACATCGACCTGCTGATGTTCCGCGAGATCCTCGGCACGGTCTCGAACGCGGCGTACTTCAAGCCCTGGGCCGCGTTCTACTTCTTCAACCACTTCTCCGCGCGCGTCGACGTCGAGTACGCGATGGCGATGCGCAAGCAGGGCACGCTGGGCAACCGCTTCAGCTACGGCGTCGAGCACGCCGCGGCCGTGCGCTACCACGACGCGCGTGAGCCGGTGTTCGTGCAGTTCCAGTACGGCGTGCTGTTCCCGTTGGGCGCGTTCAACCGCATCAGCAGGGCGGGCACCGAGGACGCGCGCGCGATGCAGACGCTGCAGGCGCAGGTCGGCATCCGCTTCTGAACGGAGGGTGCGCGCATGCAGCGACCGCGAGCCCGAGCCGCCCTCGTCGCGCTCGCGCTCGCCGGTTGTCGCCCCGCCGCGACCACGCCGCCGGCCGCGGGCACTGGCCCGTCCGCACCCGCGGGCGCGGGCGAGCCCGGCTCGGCCGTGGATCCGGGCACCGCCCATCCGCGGGTCCACGGCGGCGCGGGTGAGCAGACCGCGATCGAGCCGCCGTGGGGCGAGGACGACCTGCCGCGCATCGTCGCGCTCCAGCCCCAGGTGATCGAGGCCGCGGCACGGCACGGCGTCGACCCGTTCCTGGTCGACGCGATCATCTGGCACGAGAGCCGTTTCAATCCCAAGGCCCAGGGACCCGGCGGCGCCGCGGGCTTGATGCAGCTGATGCCCTCGACGTCCCGCTCCCTGGCCAAGCGCTTGGATCGTCCGCACCGGCCCTACGATCCCGCGTTCAACCTCGATGCCGGCGCGTACTTGCTCTCGCGGTTGCTGACGATCTTCGACGGCGACGTGCGCCTGGCCCTGGCCGGCTACGCGCTGGGCCACGTCGCGGTGCAGCGGCGGGTGGCCGCGGGCGAGCCCCTGCCCGAACGCACGCAGCGCTTCATCGACAAGGTCACGCGCTGGCGCGACGCGTTCGCGCACCTGCCCGAAGGCGACGACGCGCCGGCGCAGCACCGGTGAGCGCGCGCCGGCCTCGGCGTTGCGACGCGTGGGCCAATTGACCGCAAAGGCCAGCTGACCTTCGTGGCCAGCTGTTGCGCGCGCCCGGGCGTTGCTAGCCTGCGCGACAGCCATGGCGAAATCGAACCCTCGATGGGTGTGCAACGAGTGCGGCGCGAGCTCGAGCGGATGGTTCGGCAAGTGCCCCTCGTGCGGCGCGTGGAACTCGATCGAGCAGCAGGACGAGACCCCGGTCGATCGCGTGGTGCTCTCGACCGCCGGCACCGCGCCGGTGCCGGCCGACCGCACGGACATGGTCGTGCACCGACTCGCCAGCGGCGTCGCCGAGGTCGACCGCGTGCTCGGCGGTGGGCTGGTGCGCGGCAGCGTCGCGCTCTTCTCCGGTGCACCGGGCATCGGCAAGTCGACGCTGCTGCTGCAGGTCGGCGCCGGCCTGGCCCGCGGCGGCAAGGCGGTGCTGTACGCCAGCGGCGAGGAGTCGGTCGCGCAGGTCGCCGGGCGGGCGCAGCGGCTGGGCGCCGCACATCCGCGGCTGATGCTGATGGCCGAGACGCGCATGGAGGCGGTGCTCGACGCGGCGCGGGAGCTCGCGCTCGCGGGTGAGCTCGAGGCGGTCGTGGTCGACTCGGTGCAGACGGTGTACAGCGCAGCGGCCGAGGGCCTGCCAGGCAACGTCGCGCAGATCCGGACCTGCGCCGCCCAGCTGGTCAGCTTCGCCAAGCTGCACGAGGTCCCGGTCGTGCTGGTGGGCCACGTGACCAAGGACGGCCAGCTGGCGGGCCCGCGCGTGCTCGAGCACCTCGTCGACGTGGTGCTCTCGTTCGAAGGCGACGACGAGCGCGCGCTACGACTGCTGCGGGCGAGCAAGAACCGCTTCGGCAGCACCACCGAGCTGGGCGTGTTCGAGATGACCGCCGAGGGCTTGCGCGAGATCGACAACCCCTCGGAGGCCTTCCTCGCGCAGCGACCCCAGCGGGTCGCGGGCTCGTGCATCACGGCGACGCTCGAGGGTTCGCGCCCGCTGCTGCTCGAGGTCCAGGCGCTGTTGGCCCCGGCCCACGGCGGCGCGCGTCGCAACTGCGTCGGCGTCGATCCGGCCCGTCTCGCGATGCTGCTCGCGGTGCTCGAGCGCCACGCGGAGCTGCCGGTGCTCGATCAGGATGTCTTCGTCAACGTCGCCGGCGGCATGCGCCTGCACGAGCCCGCTGCGGACCTCGCGATCGCGCTCGCGGTCGCCTCGAGTCACCTGCGACGACCACTGCCGAGCGACCTGGTGGTGCTGGGCGAGATCGGTCTGACCGGCGAGATCCGGCATGCACAGCGGGTCGAGCCGCGGCTCGCAGAGGCGCGGCGACTGGGCTTCCGCAGAGCCCTGACCGCACCGCAGCGCGAGCGCCCGGCGCTGCCGCTCGAGCTCGTCGCGGTGTCGAGCATCCGCGACGCCGTCGACGCGACGCTCGCATGAGCACCGCCGTCGACCCGACGCACACCCGGGGCGCGACGCCGTGCTGCGCTCACAGTCGCGGCAGCGACCGGAAGCAGGGGAGGCGCGGCGGCTTCGCCGGCGCGACGGGGAGGAAGCGGAGCTTCCTCGAAGACTCACCTGACAGACAATGCTGACAGGCTCGTCGCGACAGCGACCGCAAGCAGGGAGGCGCGACGGCTTCGCCGGCGCGACCGGAAGGAGGAAGCGGAGCTTCCTCCCTGAAGGCTCAGTTGCGCGGCGCGCGGGGGCGAGCGTTGGGCTTGTCGTCCTCGGCGGCCTTGCCCGGCTTCTCCGCCGGGATCCGCGGCGTCTCCGGCTTGACCACCACCACCGGCGGCTTGCCCGACGCAGCCTCGGCGGACTCGCCGCGAGCCTCGGCCTTCGACTCGCCCTTGGCTGCGTCGCCGCCGGTCTGCAGCCGCAGGGTCATGCCGTGCTTGGCCAGCAGCTCGGCCTCGATGCGGCCGGCGACGTCGGGATGATCGGCGAGAAACTGCTTGGCGTTGTCGCGGCCCTGACCGATGCGCTCGCCCTTGTACGACAGCCACGCGCCGGACTTCTCGATGACGTTGGCCTCGACACCCATGTCGACCAGCATGCCCGGCCGGCTGACGCCCTCGCCGTAGGTGATGTCGAACTCGACCTCGCGGAACGGCGGCGCGAGCTTGTTCTTGACCACCTTGACGCGGGTGCGGTTGCCGACGACCTGCTCGCCCGACTTGATCGCGCCGATGCGGCGGATGTCGAGCCGGATCGAGGCATAGAACTTGAGCGCATTGCCGCCGGTGGTGGTCTCGGGGCTGCCGAACATCACGCCGATCTTCATGCGCAGCTGGTTGATGAAGATGACGATGGTGCGGCTGCGTGAGATCGACGCGGTCAGCTTGCGCAGCGCCTGGCTCATCAGGCGCGCCTGCAGGCCCACGTGCGAGTCGCCCATCTCGCCCTCGAGCTCGGCCTTGGGCGTCAGCGCCGCGACCGAGTCGATGACGACGATGTCGACCGCGCCCGAGCGCACGAGCATGTCGCAGATCTCCAGCGCCTGTTCGCCGTAGTCGGGCTGGGACACCAGCAGGTCGTCCGTCCGTACGCCGATCTTGCGGGCGTAGCCGACGTCGAGCGCGTGCTCGGCGTCGATGAAGGCACACACGCCGCCGTTGCGCTGGGCCTCGGCGACCGCGTGCAGCGCGAGCGTCGTCTTGCCCGAGGACTCCGGCCCGTAGATCTCGATGATGCGACCGCGGGGCAGACCGCCGATGCCGGTCGCGATGTCGAGCGCGAGACAGCCGGTGGGTACGACCGTGACGTCGCCCAGCGGCAGCTTGCCGTCGGCCGACAGCCGCATGATCGATCCCTTGCCGAACTGCTTCTCGATGGTGGCGAGCGCGAGACCGATGGCTGCGTCGCGCTGCTTGGCGGGGCTGACGGGTTGCTTCGGATCGGATGCGGACATGATGGGCTCCTGGACGATGGGCGTATGGTTCACTCGAGCGGCGACGGCGCCAGCCACTGCAACGTCGCGACCCCGCGCTCGACCAGGCGATCCCACAACAGCTTGTGGGCCCAGGACGCCGCGGCGCGCTGCAGCGTGCCACGATCACCGCGCAGCTGCAGTCGGAGATGACGGGTGCCGTCGCGGTCCGCGACGGCGACATGGACGGTTCCGACGGGCTTTTCCGCGGTGCCGCCGTCCGGTCCGGCGATGCCGGTGATGGCGACCGCGAGATCGCTCCGGAGCGATCTCAGCGCGCCCTCGGCCATCGCGCGGGCGACCGCTTCCGACACCGCGCCGTGCTGCTCGAGCAGCGCCGCGTCGACGCCGAGCAGCTCGCGCTTGATGCGGTTGTCGTAGGCCACGATAGCGCCGTCGAGGCAGGCGGACGCGCCGGGTACGGCCGCGAGGCCCGCCGCCGCGGCACCGCCCGTGCACGACTCCGCACAGCAAATCCGCAGCTGCGCGCGCGTGGCCGCGGCGACGATGCGCGTGGGCAAGTCCGCCTCGCCCATGCCGTACAGCGCCGGCGCGAGGGCCTGCTGCAGCGGCGCGTCGAAGCCCGCGAGCTCGTCCTCGCCTGCCCCTTCGCCCTGGCTCGCGGTGCCCTCGAGCACCACGATCACCTCGGGCATGGCGGCACGGTAGTGCACGAACAGCTGCTGCAACGCGGCACTGCGCGCGCGCGCGGCGTCGACGATGGGCTCGACCTGCTCGGCCACGGCGGACTCGCCCATGCCCAGCAGGCGGTAGACCCGGCGCGCGACCGGCCGCAGCGCCAGGCGCTGCCGCAGCCGCGGCTCGACCTGCTCGCGCTGCATGCGATGCAGCTCCCGCGGTACGCCCGGCATCACGAACACCGCGCACGCACCGAGCTCGAGCCAGAAGCCCTCCGCGCTACCGATGGGATTGTCGAGCCACTGCGCGCGCTCGGGTCGCTCGGCCTGCTTGAGGTTGGCCGGCGGCATCACCCGCGCGAAGCGACGGAACTTCTCTTCGAGCCGCGCGACCGCATCTGCGTCGCGCACGAGCGCGCAGCCGGCCGCGGCCGCGACCGCCGCGGTGGTGAGATCGTCCGTGGTGGGTCCGAGCCCGCCGCTGACGAGCAGCACGTCGCAGCGCGCCGCGGCGGCACGCACGGCCGCGACGATTTCGCCCTCGCGATCGCGCACGACCTCGACGCGCGTGAGCACCACGCCCAGCGCGCGCGCGCGCTGGCCGAGGAACGCCGCGTTGGTGTTCACGGTGTCGCCGGAGAGCAGCTCGTCGCCGATGCTGAGGACTTCGGCGATCGGTGCGGAGCCGTGCGGGCGGGTCATGGGGCGTTGCCGTAGCAGGTGCGCCCCGCCCAAGGCCAGGTGCCTCGTCGCGGCAACGCCGTGCAACGGTGGTTTTGCCCTGCCACTGCGCAAATGTCAAGTGATGCGGATTCGGGCCCTTGCGGGGTGCTGCGGGGGCCCTGCGGCCACTTCGGCGCTGCATCGCCCGTCGCGCACGGCCGCATCGCCGCGGCTTCCGTGGGGGAGATCGCGGGGGGCTCGACTCGGCTTGGAGCGCGCCCGCGCACTCGGCTACGATGCGAACAAGGTGCGAATCCGGTACGCGGCCAAGACCGACGTCGGCATGAAGAGGACTCACAACGAGGACTACTTCGCGCTGATCGAGGACGAGCAGCTGTTCATGGTCGCCGACGGCATGGGCGGTCACGCATCGGGCGAGGTCGCGAGCAAGCTCGCTGCCGAGGTCATCGGCGAGTTCTACCGTCACAGCAAGGATCAAGACGCGACGTGGCCGTACCGCTACGACTCGAGTTTGTCCTATGCGGAGAACCGCATGGTCGCGTCGATCCGCCTCGCGAACCAGCGCATCCACGAGAGCGCCGGCAAGAACCCGCACCTGCGCGGGATGGGCACCACGATCGTCGCGTTCATCGTCAAGGGTGATCAAGCCTTCGTCGCGCACGTCGGCGACTCGCGCTGCTATCGCCTGCGCAACGGCTCGATCCACCAGCTCACGCGCGACCACTCGCTGCTCGAGGACTACAAGGAAGCGCGCCCGGACATGACCGAGGAAGAGGCGCGCAACTTCCCGCACAAGAACGTCATCACGCGCGCGCTGGGCATGCGCGACAACGTCGTGGTCGACATCTCGCGGGTCGAGCTGCAAGACGGCGACCGCTTCGTGCTGTGCTCCGACGGGCTGTCGGGCATGCTGACCGACGCCGAGATCCACACCATCACCGGCCGCCACGAGGATCTCGAGAAGGCGGTGTCGGAGCTCATCGACCGCGCGAATGCGGCCGGCGGCACCGACAACATCACGGCCATGGTCGTGGAGTGCTGTTTCTGACGTGTGACGCAGCCGTCGTCGGCGCCCGGTCGGATTTCGGTTCTCGCCGCCACTCGACCTGCTAGCGTGGGCGGGCCCGTGCCGCCCGAGGCCCAGTCCGACCGCCGCACCGCGTCGCGCTACGCGGTCGAGCTCGACGTCGACTGCAACGTCGAGGGCACGTACCTGTTCGCGTCGATCACCGACATCTCCTCGTGCGGCATCTTCGTGCGCACCGCCGAGCCACTGCCGCAGGGCACCCAGCTGCAGCTGCGCTTCGGCCCGACGCCGGGCGACGCCCGCGGTCGCATCGAGCTGCGCGGCGAAGTGGTCTGGACCACGCTGGAGCCCGGCCGATCGGGCATGGGCGTGCGGTTCCTGCACGCGTCGCCGGTCGATCAGCGGCGCCTGCTGGAGCTCGTGCGGGCGATCGCGTACGTCGACGAGACCGCGGGCAATTGATCGGGCCGCGTCCGCGGCCAGCAGCGCGGGCGGCAATCCGCACCCATACTTGGCGGTACTGCCAGGCCCGATGCTCGACCGCACCACCGCCCCGCTCGTCGCCCTCGCGCTCACCTTGGCCTGCCGCCCGGTCGCGCCGGAGGCCGACGGCACGCCGCCGCAGGCGCAGCCCGCCGCGGCCGCAACGACGCCCGCGGAGCCCGCCGCCGCGCTCGCTCGCACGCTGCAGACCCGCGTGCTGGGTCGCTCGGTCGGCACGATGGCGATCGAGCGCACGCCGCTGCCCGGCGGCGGCGAACGTTGGGACACCCGCACCGAGCTGCTGCTCGCACTCGACGACGCCGGTGACGATCCCGAGCGCATCGAGAGCCACGAGACCGTCGAGTACGGCCCCGGCTTCAGCTTCCGCCGCGGCGAGGAGGTCAGCGTCGAGGCCGGCGTCGAGGAACGCAGCGAGAGCACGCTCGAGGGCGATCGGCTCACGGTGCGCGTGCGCGGGCCGGCGCACGATCGCACCCACGAGTTCACCACGCCGCCGGACTATCGCAGCGAGCTGTCCGTGTTCGATGAGCTGGTGCGCGAGGCCGAGGGCGGCGCGACGCTGCCGCTTTCACGCAGCTACAGTAGCTTCGACGACGACAAGCTCCGCTTCGAGCGCGACACGCTCACGCTGCTCGGATCGACCACCGTCGCCGACGGCGAGCGACAGATCCCCGGCTGGCGCGTGGAGGCACGCGACGGCGACGGCGATCGCGTGCTCGCGGTGCTCGACCGCCAGGGCATGCCGCTGGCGCTCGAGGTCGGGGTCTTCACCGCGGCCCTGCCCGGCAACGCCAAGGACGAGCCCCAGGGCCGCCTCAGCTCATACCTCAGCGTCGACGGCAACGTGCCGCGACGGGCCGAGAGCCTGGCGATCGAGCTGCGGGTGGACGGCGACGACGACACCACGCCGCTGCTCGAGTCGGGCCCCTACCAGGAGGTCGCGCGGACCAAGGGCGGCTGGGCGCTCACGCTGCACGCGCGCAACGGCGCGGGTCTGCGCGCGCGCGCGCTGCCGCTGCGCGACCTGCCGACGGACGTGCGGCCGTTCCTCGATGCCACCACCACCAGCCAGTCGGACGACAGCGCGATCGTCGAGCAGGCGCGCGCGATCGTCGACGGCGAGACCGACGCGCGCAGCGCTGCGGTCGCGATCGTGCGGTGGGTCCACGAGAGCTTGGGCAAGCGCGACGGCACCCGCGGCGCGGCCACGGCCAGCGAGGTGCTCGCGGCCGGCTATGGCGACTGCACCGAGCACGCCGCGCTCGCGGTGGCGCTGCTGCGCGCCGCAGGCCTGCCCGCGCGCAACGCCAGCGGCATGGTGCTGATCCCGGGCTTCTTCTCGGCCGACGCGGGCTACCACGCGTGGGTCGAGGTGTGGCTGGGCGACTGGGTCGTGCTCGACCCGGCGCTGGGCGTCACCGACGTCGCGGCGCACTACGTGCTGTTCGGCTACGACGAGCCCGGGCTCGATGGCGGCGGGGGTCGACTCGCGCGCATGCTCGGGCGCACCACCGTGCACGTCCCGCCGGCGCGCTGAGCGGCGCAGGAATCCGCGTGCCGGCGCAATCCCGGCCGCGCCGACGCGCACGTGTACGGCATGGGTTGGCGAGGATGGAACGCGGTGGTGGTGGTGGCGGGACTCGCGGCGTGCGGGCCCGAGGTGGATCCGGACATCGGGGACAGCGGCTCCTCGGACGCGGGCGACGCGACGGCGTCGAGCTCGGCGAGCGCCAGTGTCAGCAGCAGCAGCGCCGGCACCAGCGCGAGCACCACGACCAGCTCGGGCGACGCGAGCAGCAGCAGCCCGCCGCCACCCGAGGGCGGCGAGATCGGCGAGGGCGAAATCGGCGAGGGCAGCGAGAGCCACGGCGGCGACTGCAGCTGCTGCGAGTCGTCGATGACGGTGTTCTGGGGCGGGCGGCAGACCGACTTCGCGGTCGTGCTGCAGCGCGGCCCCGACCCCATCGCGGTGGACTGTCCCCGCGGCACGGTCGAGGGCCTGTCGGCCGAGGCCAGCGTGGTGTGTGGCCCGGGCGGCTTCACGCTGCACACCGACGGTCTCGTCGACGTGTTCACCGCGGGCGCGTGGACGCTGCAGTTCGCCGACGCGCCGCAACCCGAGCAGGTCACCGCGACCTGCGACTTCTGGCTGTGCGACTGCAACTGCACGCCGAGCAACTGCAGCATCGATCTCACCATGGGCGTCGACGACGGTTGAGCGGTGTGCCCGCGGGCGCGATGCGGTAGCGTCGCGCCCGTGAACGGACGACGATCGTTCCTGCACGGTGGCGCTGCGATGGGGCTGCTCTCGGCGTGCCGCCGGCCGCTGCAACCGTCGCCGCCCGGCAGCGGTCGCGCGCAGCTGGTCGTGCGCGGCGGTTCGATCCGCACCGGCGTGGCCGGCCAGACCGTCGAGCTGCTGGCGATCCGCGATGGCGTGGTCGCGGGCGTCGGTCGCGAGGCCGACGCGGCGGACTGGATCGGTCGCGACACCGAGGTGATCGATCTGGCCGGCGGCAGCGCGTGCCCGGGCCTGTGCGACGCGCACGCGCACCTGGTCGGGCTCGGGCGCTCGCTCGCGGTCGTGGATCTACGGGATGCGCGATCGATCGACGAGGTCGTGTCGCGGCTGCGCGAGCACGCGCCGGCGTCGGGCTGGATCGTCGGGCGCGGCTGGGATCAGAACCTGTGGCCCGGCGGTGCGATGCCGGATCACCGACCGCTCACCGCGGCGTTCCCCGACCGCCCGGTGTGGCTGCGCCGCGTCGATGGTCACGCCGGCTGGGCAACCCTCGCGCTCATGCACGCGGCCGGCATCACACGCACCGCCGCGGCGCCCCCGGGCGGCGAGATCCTGCGCGACGCCAGCGGCGAGCCCAGCGGCGTGTTGGTCGACGCCGCCATGTCGCTGGTCGCGGTGCCGGCGGTCGACGACGCGACCCGCCGCACGCAGCTGCTCGCCGCGCAACAGCACGCGCTGCAGCGCGGCCTCACCGGTGTGCACGAGATGGGCATCGACGAGGCCGACGACGCGCTGTACCGCGAGCTCGCGGACGCGGGGCAGCTGGCGCTGCGCGTGCACGCCTACGCCAGCGAGGCCTGGCTCGGCGGCAGCCTGGCCCAGCGCCGCCCCGACGCGATCGCGGCGGCGTCGCGCTACCTGCTGCGCGGCGTGAAGCTCTACGCCGACGGCGCGCTGGGCAGCCGCGGCGCCGCGCTGCTGGCCGACTACGACGATCGCCCCGGCCACCGCGGGCTCATGCAGCACAGCGAGGCCGAGCTCGAGCAGCTGGTCGCGCGCGCGGTCGCGGGCGGGTGGCAGCCGGCGACCCACGCGATCGGCGACGCGGCCAACCGCGCGGTGCTCGACGTCTACGCGCGCGCGATGAGCCAGGCCCAGCGCCGCGCGTTGCGGCCGCGCATCGAGCACTGCCAGCTGCTCGCGACCGCCGACGTGCCACGCTTCGCCGCGCTGGGCGTCATCGCGAGCATGCAACCGACCCATGCGACCAGCGACATGGCGTGGGTGCCCGAGCGCGTGGGCGCGCGCTCGCAGGGGGCCTACGTGTGGCGCAGCCTGCTGCTGCAGGGCGCGACGCTGTGCCTGGGCAGCGACTTCCCGGTCGAGCGGGTCGAGCCGAGCCTGGGCCTGTTCGCTGCGATCACGCGCCAGGACCTGCACGGCAACCCGCCGCAGGGCTGGATGCCCGAGCAACGCCTGTCGCTTCGCGAAGCCATCTTCGGCTTCACCCAGGCCGCCGCCTTCGCGGCCGGCCGCGAAGACCACCTGGGTACGCTCGCGCCGGGCATGCGCGCCGACGTCACCTGCTTCGCAGGCCCACTCGACGAGGCCCAGCCGCGCGCCATCGCCGAGCTGCCGGTGCTCGCGACCATCGTCGACGGCACCGTGGCCTGGCGCGCGTGAGCGCGGCCACCATCACCAGGGCGAGGTGCTGCCGAACGGGTTTTCGGGATCGGGGAAGGTCGGACCGGGGAACGGGAACGGGAACGGGATGCAGCCGCCGTCGTCGGGGCGCAGGCCGCCTTCGATCCGCTCGAGCTCGTCCTCTTCGATGGTGTGCAGCGCTTCGTTGCTCATGCCCTCGACGTGCCGCAGGGCCGGCGTGGGTTCCTGGGGCGAGCCCACGGCGCCACCGCAACGCCACTGCGCGGCCCCTGGCGGCGCCACGTTTGCGACCGTGGCGACGTCACTGCGCGCCCCCTGGCCGGAATCGACGAGGCCGAGCGGGTCGACCGTCGCAGACACGCTCGCGCCTCACACGCGCGTGGCCTTCATCGCGAAGAGCAGCGGCTCGCCGAGGTACTTGCGCGC
Source organism: Nannocystaceae bacterium (assembly GCA_046351635.1). Lineage (GTDB taxonomy): Bacteria > Myxococcota_A > Polyangia > Nannocystales > Nannocystaceae > Xiheibacterium. Next base: position 25,386 of record JAXLYC010000026.1, read on the forward strand.
GCTGGTCGAGCGGCCGGCGCTGGCCTCGTCCATCACCCGCTCGTGCAACGCGTCGATGCGCAGCCCCGCGCGGATCGCCGCCATGACATAGGCCGAGACCGGGTGGTGGTGGCCCTCGATCTCGCGCTTGACCTCGGGCGACTCGCGGAACCGGGCGTGGACCCCTCGGCGCGTCTGCTCGGGGTGGAGGTCGGTGACCACCACCGCACCGCCTGGCGCGGTGATCCGCGCCAGGTCGGCCAGTGCCCGCGCCAAGTCGTGCACGTGCTCGAGGACCAGGCAACACGCCACCACGTCGAAGCGGCCCTCGGGCAACGCGATGCCCCGGAGCAGGTCCTGCTCCGCGACTTCGATTTCGGGCGCCTTGCGCCGCAGCTCTGCGAGCATCCGCGGCGATCCGTCGATGCCCGTCACCCGCGCGCCGGCGTGGTGCCACCGCACCGCGTGGCGCCCGGTGCCGCAGCCGATGTCCGCGACGAGCCTGCCGCGGACGTCGCCGACGAGCTGCGCCACGACCGGCTCCTCCAGCAAGATGAGCGGGTTGTCGTAGTCGTCGTAGCTCGAGGCCCAGCGATCGTAGCCCTCACGCACGGACAACGGTGCGCCGATCGGGTTCATGGCCGCGAGCGTGGAGCCGTCGCCGCGAGCGCGTCAAGTCGGACTTGGCCCATGCCGCGGCGAACCTCGGCCGGCTGCGATCACGGCCGGAAGCGGACGTGGAAGTGGTTCGCGTGGCCGCGCCAGTGGCGGATGATGCCGTGGCTGCGGCCGCGGCCGCGGGGGTACTGGAACAGCTCGTCGAGCGTGTCTTCGTCGACGCCCTTGTCCAGCGCATACTCGTAGAGCAGCTTCTGGATGCGGTAGTCCATGAAGATGTAGGTGACGTCGTCGGTGTCGATGAAGGCCTTGATCAGGTTCCACGTGCGCGCGACGTCGAGGTTGCGCGAGGTCGCGTGGCGGAACTTGGTCTCGTTGGCATCGGGGCCGGTCAACACGTAGCCGATGTCGACGTCGCGGCCGAACTGATGCGACAGGTGCGGCGGGAACTTGCCGCCGCCGCGCTTGCTGATGTCGCCGATGTGGATCTTGGGCCCGCCGGAGCTGCGGCGCTTGTAGTCGGCGACGGCGCCCTGGATCGCCGCGATGGTCTTGCGCGTGCCCCAGGCGCCGGCCTCCCACTTGATGACGTAGTGCTTGCTCGGTGGCAGCTGCATGCCGTCGGGCAGCCGGCCGGTGTCGACGTCGCGGCCACCGAAGCCGCGCACGATGGCGCCGTCGACGTAGACCACCAGCCGCTGGCCGTCGCGCAGGTGGTTGGGGTCCTCGAGCTTGCCCTGCTGGAAGCGCTCGAGCTCCTTGGGGCTGAGGCCGTACTTCTCCGCGATGCTGCCGAGGTTCTCGCCCGACGCGACCGTGTGGGTCGAGCGATGGCGCTCGCGCGGCGGGATCTCCGGGCACACGCGGATCTTCTTGCCGACGCTGAGCAGGTTGGGGTTGCTGCGCAGGCTCGCGTTGAGCCGCAGCAGGTCGGCCTTGCGCACGCCGTAACGGCCGGCGATCTGGCCCAAATGCTCGCCCGGGACCACCTCGTGCACGAAGAGCGGCGTCTCCATGCCGCACTCCTTGGCCTTGGTGATCTTGCCCGCGGGCTTGTCGTCCTCGGGCTCGACGCACACGCGCACGACCTGGCCCACCCGCAGCTTGTCGGGCGCCGCCGCGACCGCGGCGTTGCGCGCCTTGATGTCGCGCTCGCTGCTGTCGTACTGCTCGGCGATCGCCGCGAGCGTGTCGCCGCTTTGGACCTCGTGGCCGACGAGCTTGCCGCGCAGGCCACACTTGCGCGCCGGCGGCTCGTCGTCCTTGGGCTTGGCCGCCTTCGACTTCGCCGCGCCGTCGTCGTCGTCCTTGGGCTTGGCCTTGTCGTCGTCGTCGTCGTCGCGGTCCGCGTCCGCATCGCAGACCTTCAGCACCTGGCCCAGTCGCAGCTTGTCGGGGTTCTCGCGCAGGCTGGGGTTGAGCTCGACCAACTTGCGCTGGCTCAGCCCGTGCGCGAGGGCGATCGCGCTGGTCGTGTCACCGGCGGCGACCTCGTGGCGGCACCGCTCGGGTGCGGCCGCACCGGCGAGCGACGGCGCGAGCGCGAACGCCACCGCCGCGGCGCCCAGGAGGACTCGTGGCCATGCCATGCGCGCCAAGGATTTGCACAGCACCGGCCGCGCGCAACCCGGTGACGCTGGAGCAACCCGCGTGCGTGCGCGCGTGGCCTCACGCGCGCGCAGCAACAGCAGCAGGTCGCGTTTGACCCGGAAGCCGTCGTCGACGTCGTTGAACAGCGCGATCTGCAGCGCGAGCGGGGCCACGAGCTCGGCGAGCGCGGCCGCGTCGAGCGCGGCCGGATCGATGCGGGTGCGCTCGCACGCGGCGCGCAGCGTCGGCCACGGAATGCCGTAGCGCTCGAGCGTCGCGAGCACCAGCGACGCGAGCGGCGGCAGGGACGGCGGACGCAGCGAGCGCTCGGCGGACACGGCGGACGCCACGTGGCATCGGCCGCGGCCGCGCGAACTTGAGCCGGGCCGCCGGACGGCGTCCGAGCGACGACGATCAGTCCCACATGATGCGGGCCGTGAACGCGATCGCGGCCAGCATCGAGTTGATCGAGGGATGCCGCTCGTCGGGATCGAGCGCCAGGCCGCGCATCACGATCGCGCGGACCCAGCCGGGCACGCGCGAGCGCGCCGGCCACGGTCGCACGATGCCGTGCGTGACGTTGTGGGCGATCTCCTTGGCGGTCTGCCCCTCGAACGGACGCTCGCCCGCGAGCCCCTCGTACAGCGCGACGCAGAACGCGAACTGATCCGTGCGCGCGTCGGCACCCGCACCAGTGAAGAGCTCCGGGGCCATGTACGCCGGCGTGCCGACGCACAGCGTCGTCACGGTGGGATCGCGCGGCTCGGCCGTCAGCGCCCGCTGATCGAGCGAGCCGTCGAGCAGCGACACCGACGCGCTCACCGAGGTCGACGACGTGATCGACGACGTCACCGACGAGGTCACGTCGACGCGTCCGCTCGAGAGCGCGTCGCGCGAGCGCGACATCTCCCAGCTGCCGGTGACGCCGGCATCGAACACGCCGGTCGAGCTGGCATCGAACACGCCCGAGGCCGCCGCGCTGCGCACACCCGACATCGATGGATCGGAGAGCACGTCCGCGAGGCGACCGTCGCCGATGGTGACCGAGGCATCGTCGGCGTCGTTGCGGCCCGGCACGGTCTCGGTCGGCCCGGGTGCCCACGGCACCTCGCCGCCGGGCCCGCCGGGGATCTCGCCGAAGTGCGCGAGGCCGAAGTCGACCACGCGCGGGCGGTGGTCGACGCCGACCAGGACGTTGGCGGGCTTGAAGTCGCGGTGCAGCAGACCCACGCCGTGCGCGGCCGCGAGCCCGCGGCCGGCCTGGAAGAACATGTTGAGCACCTCGCGCCACGTCCGCGGCGTGTCGGTCATCCACTTCGCCAACGACGGGCCCTGGACCAGCTCCATCGCGACGTAGACCTGGCCCAGATGCCGACCGACGTCGTAGATCGTCACGACGTTGGGGTGCGCGAGCCGTGCCGCGGTCTGGGCCTCGCGGCGAAGCAGCTCGCTGGCGGCCTCGATCTGCTCGGGCCGCAGGCGGTCGCGGCGCAGCAGCTTCACCGCGACCTCGCGCTGCAGGTCGGGGTCCCACGCGGCGTAGACGATGCCCATGCCGCCGACGCCCAGCGGCGCGCGGACCTCGAAGCGCCCGATCTTCGGCTGCGGCGGCGCGCCGTCGGGCGGGGGCGGCGGATTGCCGCCGGGGGACGGTTCGCTCGGGCTCACGGGCGGCGGTCATCGTACCACCAAGCGTCGTATCCTCGCGACCGGTGAGCAGAGGGCCCCAGGCGCTCGTGGTCGGCACCGCCGGGCACATCGACCACGGCAAGACCACGCTCGTGCGCGCGCTGACCGGCGTCGACACCGATCGGTTGCCCGAGGAGAAGCGCCGCGGCATCACCATCGAGCTGGGCTTCGCGCCGTGGCGCATCTCGCCCGAGCTCGAGGCCAGCATCGTCGACGTGCCCGGCCACGAGGGCTTCGTGCGCACCATGGTCGCGGGCGCCGGTGGCATCGACCTGGTGCTGCTGGTGGTGTCGGCCGAGGACGGCGTGATGCCGCAGACGCGCGAGCACATCAACGTCTGCCGTCTGCTCGGCGTCGGCGCCGGCGTGGTCGCGTTGACCAAGATCGACCGCCTCGGGGACGACGCGGACGCGATCGAGCTCGCGATCGACGACGTCCGCGGTGCGCTCGCCGGCACACCCTTCGCCGACGCGCCGGTGGTGCCGTGCAGCGCCGTGACCGGCGCCGGCATCGAGACCCTGCGCGAGACCGTGCGCGCGATCGCAGCGAAGCTGCCGCGCCGCGACGGCCACGGTCCGCCGATCCTGCCGGTCGATCGCGTGTTCACCATCAAGGGCCACGGCACGGTCGTGACCGGCACGCTGCTGTCGGGCTCGATCGACGTGCGCAACGACGAGGAGCTGGTGGTCGTGACCCACGGCCCCGGCCGCGAGCCCTTCGGCGTGCGCGCCCGCGCGGCGCAGGTCCGCGCGGAGGGCCGCGATCGCGTGCAGGCCGGCAACCGCCTCGCGCTCAACCTCGCCGGCATCGAGCGCGACGCGGTCGAGCGCGGCGACGTGCTCACGCGCGGGCACGAGGTCTCGCGGCAGTCGTTCGTGCATGCGCGCGTGCAACACCTGCCCGGCCACAGCCCGGCGTGGCGCGCCGGCACCACGCTGCAGGTGTGCGCGGGCACGGCCCACGGCATCGGCGTGATCGATCCGCTGTGGCTGGTGCCCGAGCCGCAGGCGCGCGACGACGGCGAGCAGGCCGAGGTCGCGCCCGGCCGCACCGCGATCGTGCGCGTGCGACTTCGAGGCGCCGCTGCCGGTGTGGCGCGGTCAACACCTGGTGCTGCGCGCGTTCGCGGAGCCCAGCGACGACTACAGCGGCCGCACCGTCGGCGGTGGCATCGTCATCGACCCCGAGCCCGGCAGCGGCCGCGGCATGCGCAAGCGTTGGATCGCGTTGTCGCGGATCTCGCCGAGGGCGACACCGCCACCCGCATCCACGCGCTGCTCGAGGACGCGGGCCCGCGCGGGCTCTCGCTCGACGAGCTGGGCCGGCGCGCGGCCTGCACGAGCCCGCGGTCGAGCTCGCGCGGCGCACCACGGGCAAGCAAGCCGACGTGGTCGAGCTACCCGGTGGCCGCTTCGTGCACGAACGCTGGGTCCGTCCGCTGGTCGAGCTCGCGACCGCCACGGTCGATCGCTTCCACGCCAACAACCCGCTGCAGCCAGGCATGCCGCGCGCCGCGCTCGAGGGCGCGCTGGGCGGTCGCAACGCCGCCGACGTCGCGACCGCGGCGGTGCAGCGGGCCATCGCGCGCGGCGGCCTGCGCGTGGTCGACGCCCAGGGCACCGTCGCGCGCCCGGGCAAGGGCCTGCACGGCGGCGGCGAGCTGCCCGGGCACATGAAGACCATCCTCGAGCTCTACGCCAAGGCCGGCATCACGCCGCCGACGCTGCGCGAGGTCGGCGATGCCTGCGCGTTGTCGGCCCGCGACGTGCCGAGATGGTCACGGCGCTGCAGCGCATGGGCAAGCTCGTGCGCATCACCGCGGAGCTGTCCTTCGATCGCGGGACCCACGATGCGCTGCTCGAGCAGATCCGCACGCACCTGCGCGCCGAGGGCACCATCGACGTGCAAGCACTCAAGCAGATGACCGGGTTGACGCGGAAGTTCGCGGTGCCACTGCTCGAGCACCTCGATCAGATCCAGCTCACGCTGCGCCAGGGCGACACGCGCGTGCCCGGTCCCAAGCTGTAGTGCGCCAGGCTCGGCGATCCCGCGCGCTCGGTCGCCTGCACCGCCGCAACGCGAGCTCTGTGGTGGCGCACGGGTGCGGCGATTTGCGCACGGCCGCGCCGGCGCAATCGCGGCGTTGTGCCATACTGGCGCCGATGTTGCGTCTTCTCGCGTCGCCGGCGGCGTTGCTCGCGGCCACCCTGCTCGCGATCGCGGGCTGCCCCGCACCGGCCTCGGACGACGGTGACGGCGAAGACGCCAGCAGCGGCGGCATGAGCGACAGCAGCGGTGGCGGCGGCTTCAGCTGCGCCGACGAGACCCGCGACGACGACTACGCCCTGGGCTCGTCGCGCAGCGGCGAGCGCGTGACGGTGACGTTCGTCGACGCGATGCCGGCCTGCCCGCGCGCGGCGACAACACCTGGGTGCTGGCGATCAGCGACCCCGCAACCGGCATGCCGCTCGACGACGCGACGCTGTCGGTCGAGCCCTACATGCCCGACCACATGCACGGCACCTCGATCGCGTGCAACGTCACCGACGCGGGGACCCCGGGCCAGGTCGAGCTCGCGCCGGTCAACCTGTTCATGCCGGGTCTGTGGGAGGTGCGACTGCACTTCACCCTCGCCGACGCGACCCAGGAGACCGTCGTGTTCAGCTTCTGCGTCGACCCCTGAGTCCGGCGTCCATGCGCGATCGCATCGAATCCCGCGCGACGCTGCCGTGGTTGGTGCGGCTGCGCTGGCTGGCGATCGCGGGACAGATCGCGGCGCTGGTGCTGTACCACCGCGAGCTCGAGCTGCCGCTGCCGTGGCGTACGGTTGCGCCGCTGCTCGCGGCCGCCGCAGTCAGCAACCTCGCGCTTTTGCTGTGGCTGCGCCGCCACCCCAACCCGGCCCAGCCCGACCGCCTCATGGGCGCGGCCCTCACCATCGACACGCTGTTCCTGACCGCACTGCTGGCCGCCTCGGGCGGCACCGCGAACCCCTTCACGATCTTCTACCTCGCACACATCGTGCTCGCCGCGGTCGTGCTCGAGACCCGCTCGACCGTGTGGATCACGCTGCTGTCGGCGCTGTGTTTCGGCGCGCTGTTCCTGCTGCCCGACGACGAGCACCACGCCCACCACGCGCACATGCACCACAGCGCGGCGGCCGGGGCCGATCCGATGCTGGGCGCGCACCTGCGCGGCATGTGGATCGCGTTCGCGATCACGGCCGCGGTCATCGCGTTCTTCGTGCGCAAGATCTCCCTGACCATCGCGGCGCAGCGCGACCAGATCGCGACGCTGCACGAGCGCGAGGTCTCGCGCGCACGGCTGGCCTCGCTGGCGGCGCTGTCGGCCGGCGCGGCGCACGAGCTGGGTACGCCGCTGGGCACCGTCGCGGTCGCGGCCCGCGAGATCGAGCTGACGCTGAGCCGCGCGGGTCGTTGCCCCGAGGCGCTCGCCGACGCCCGGCTCATCGCGGCGGAGATCGAGCGCTGCCGCTCGATCCTGGGCGGCATGGCCGCGCAGCTGCACGACCAGGAGCTCGAGGTCCGGCGGGTCTCGGGCGAGAGCCTGCTCGCAGCCGTGCGCGACCGCTTCGGGCCAGGTCACGCCGATCGCATCGTCACGCGCGTGGTGCCGCCGCAGCTGTGGCTCGAGTGTCCGGTCGACGCGACCGCGCGCGCGCTCGCCTCGCTGGTGAAGAACGGCTTCGACGCCAGCGGGCCCGCGCAGACCGTCGCGCTCGAGCTGGTCGACGGCCGGCAGGGCCTGCGCGTGATCGTGCGCGACCGCGGCGCGGGCATGAGCCCCGAGGTCGCCGCGCGCGCGGGCGAGCCGTTCTTCACGACCAAGCAACCCGGCGAGGGCATGGGCCTGGGCCTGTTCATCGCGCGCAGCTACTTCGAAGCCCAGGGCGGCGAGCTGTCGCTGCGCGCCGTCGACGGCGGCGGCACCGAAGCGATCGTGCGACTGCCCGCGCGCGTGGTCGTGCCGACGCCCGGCACCGCGACGACACCGGAACCAGCGCTGGCGCTCGCATCGCAGGAGCACGCGTGAACGAACCCGCGAGCCCACCGATCCTGCTGGTCGACGACGACGAGCGCTTCCGTGAACGCCTCGCGCGCGCGCTCGAACAGCGCGGCCACGCGGTCGCGACCGCGGCCGGCCGCGACGAAGCCCTCGCGATCGCGCGGGCGCAGCCGATCGAGCGCGCCATCGTCGATCTGCGCATGCCCGGGGCCCACGGCCTGCGGGTGCTGCGGGACCTGCTCGAGCTGCACCCCGACGCCGCGGTGGTGATCCTGACCGGCTACTTCTCGATCGCGACGACCGTGGAGGCGATCCGCGGCGGCGCGCGCGACTACCTGGTCAAGCCCTGCGACGCCGATCGCATCCTCACCGCGTTCGAGCGCGAGCCCGGTGAGAGCAGCGACACCGAGGCGCTGCCGCTCGAGACGCCGTCGCTCGCGCGGGTCGAGTGGGAGCACATCGAGCGGGTGCTGCGGGAGTGCGGCGGCAACGTGTCCAAGGCCGCGCGGGTGCTGGGCATCCATCGTCGCACGCTGCAGTACAAGCTCTCGAAGTACCCGCAAACGCGCTGAGGCACGCGCGCGGCCTCGCGCCCCCGGCCTCGCCCTTGCGCGGCGGCGCGGCCCCGCCCTACCCTGGTGTTCGTGCGCGCACTGGTTGGTTGGGGCACCGCGATGGCGCTGGCGAGCGCGTGCGCCGGCTCGTCGATCGACGACGGCGGCACGTCGATCACCGGCGGCCTGGTGTCCTCGACCGCGGCCACCGCCACGACCGTGGGCACCAGCGACTCGGTCGGCAGCGCCAGCGAGGGCAGCGGCGGCGGCAGCAGCAGTGGCGACGACCCCAGCGCGAGCGCGTCGGCGAGCCAGGGCGAGTCGGACGGCAGCGCCGGATCCGAGGCCAGCGGCGCCTCGCTGTCCGCGGGCCCGGGCTCGGACGGCGGCAGCGCCAGCTCGGGCGACGGCGGGCCCGCACCGGTGTGCGGCGACGGCAACGTCGATCCCGGCGAGGACTGCGACGACGCCAACGAGGTCGAGACCGACGCGTGCCTGCCCGGCTGCGTCGCGGCCAGCTGCGGCGACGCGGTCGTGTACGACGGCGTCGAGGTCTGCGACGACGGCGTCAACGACGGCAGCTACGGCGGCTGCAACCCCGGCTGCAGCACGCTCGCGCCCTACTGCGGCGACGCCACCGTGCAGGCGCAGGAGCAGTGCGATCCCGGCGTGGCGCTGCCGTACCAGAACTTCGACTGCGGTGCCGCGTGCGTCTACGACTTCTCCGGCATCACGCAGCTGTACTGCAACGGCAGCTGCACCTGGGCCGGCGCGGACAGCTGCGATCAGGCCGACGCCGACATCTTCTGCAAGCTCGTCACCGGCGACTCGACCAGCGTCGCCAACAGCTACTCGGTGGTCGCGGCGCTCGATGCACCGGGGTTCTCGTGCCCGGGCTACGGCAACGACCTGGGCGCGATGCCGGGCTTCGGCGTCAACGTCGAGGTGTGGTACCAGGACACCAGCATCCTCGCGAACCACGGCGCCGGCCAGGTCGTGACCGCGGCCGACTGCAGCTGAGCTCGCCGGCGCGGCTCAGCGCGGCTGGGTGCTCGCGGCCGAATCCGGCGCGGTCGTGGCCGCGGCGCGGCCGTGCTCGCCCGGTCGCGGCGCGGCGGCGCGCTCGGACGCACGGACCGTGCCGGTGACGCCCTCGGTCGGTACGATCTGCTCGAGCTGCCACGCCTGCACCGCGAGCTGCCGCCGCACGGTGTTGAGCATGCTGCGCGCGTGGGCGATGGCGGCGCCCGCCATCGCGACCACACCGACGTTGGCGAGCACCAGCGCGATCTCGGTCGCGGTCGGCGAGAAGCTGGCCATGCGCGCGTGGATCGTGATCGCATCCGCGGTGATGCTGTAGGTCGGTGACAGGATCGCCAGCCGCTCGAGCAGCCACGGCACGAACACGCTGGCGCAGCCCATGACGATCAGCAGGTGGACGAAGCGGAACTCGCTGAACGCGAACATCGCGGTGGTCGCGACCACCAGCCCGGGCACCAGCATGAACGGCCCGAACAGCCGCGCCGCCGCGCCCAGCACCACCGCCTGCAGCAGCGCGATGAACAACACGTCCGCGCTGCCGGGCCGGCCGCGGACCGCCCGCACCAGCGACAGCGCGACGATCACGAGCATCAGCGCGATGATGATGCCGTAGCTGACCCAGTCGAGCATGCCCATCGCCAGCGGCAACACCAGGAACGCGAACCACCCCAGCGCCGCGATCGCGCCGACCTTGGCCTGCCGCCGGCTCTCCTGCAGCTCGTCGTCGCGCAGCCGCGCCTCGACCTCGTCGGGCACCCGCCGCGGCGGTCGGCGCAGCAGGTTGGCCAGGGCCACGAAGGCCTCGCGGTTGTCGGGATCGAGCGCGAGCGCGCGGCCGGCCTCGCGCACCGCCTGGGCACGCGCGTCGTTGTCGTCGTCGCTGCGCAGCTCGAGCTGGGCCGCGCGCGCGGCGTGCTCGCGTGCGAGCGCGCGGCGGGCCTGCTGGTCGCGGTCGCCGTCGAGGTAGCGCTCGACCGCCTCGCGCAGGGCACCGACATCGGCGAAGCGCGCCGCCGGCTCGCGTGCGGTCGCACGCACGCACACGGCCTCGAGCTCGGGCGGCACCTCGCGATCGGGCGCGCGCACGCTCGCGCGCGCGTCGGCACCTTCGAGCGTGGACGCGATCATCTCGGTCGTGGGTCGCCGCGGATGCAGCGGCTGCCACGTCAGCAGCTCGAACAGGATCGCCCCCAGCGCGTAGACGTCGGCGCGGCGATCGACCCCGCCGCCGCCGGCCTCGAGCTGCTCGGGCGGCATGTAGCCCAGCGTGCCCAGGATCGCGCCGGCCGCGGTCTCGCCCTCGGCCGCCCGCGCCGCGCCCCCGTCGAGCTCGCCCGCGCTGCCGTCCTTGGCCACGCCCCAGTCGAGCACGTAGACCTCGCCGTAGGCGCCGAGCATCACGTTGGCGGGCTTGAGGTCGCGGTGGATCACGCCGTGGTCGTGGGCGTAGGCCACGGCCTGGCACACCTGCACGAAGTCCGACAGCAGCCGCCGGCGACCGAACTCGCGCTGGGCCGCCTCGTCGCCGGCGACGAGCTTGGCGACGACGTCCGCCAGGGTCGTGCCGACGATGCGCTTCATGGTGAAGTAGGGCAGGCCGTGGGCGTGGCCCATGTCGTAGACCGGCACGACCGCGGGGTGCTCGAGTCGGCCCTGCATCCGGGCCTCACGCAGGAATCGGCGGGCGCCGCCGGAGTCCTCGCGCAGGGTCTTGAGCGCGACCGTGCGGCCCATCGCGACGTCGATGCACAGCCGCACCTCGCCCATGCCGCCCTTGCCGAGCATGTGCTCGACGCGGTAGCGCTCGGCGAAGCGCCCCTCGTCGGCGCGCTCGACGGCCACCGCCGCCGGCGTCGCGGCGGGCCCGAGCATGGTGTCGGCGCCCGCGGTCTCGTCGCCCGAGCGCGGACCCGGGCTCGGCGCAGCGGGGTCGCGCACGTCGGTCATCGGACCGATGGTACGCGATCCGACGCTACTTCCCGGCCTTCGCGTCCTTCTTGGCGTCGCCGCGCGGCGCACCGCAGGCAGTGCACGCGGTCTCGGTGTGCGGGTTCTCGGCGCCGCAGTACTCGCACTTCCACGGCGCGACCTTGGCCTCCGCATCGGCCTTGGCCTTGGCTTCGGCGTCCGCCTTCTTGTCGGCCTCGGACTTCTTGTCCTTGTCCGCCGAGAGCACCTTGTCGATGGCGCTGCTGGCCGCGTCGAGATCGGCCTTCACCTTCGACACCACCGCCGCCGCCGCCGCCTCGTCCTTGGCCCCGGCCGCGAGCGTGCTCTCGGCGCGATCGAGCGCCTTGCCGGCGTCCTCGGCTGCGACCTTGGCCCCGAGGCGACTCGACTCGTCGCCGGCGTTCGCCGCAGCCGAGACCCGCTTCTCGCGCAGCGCCTTCATCGTGTCCGCGAGCCCGGTGAGCTCGCCGACGAAGTCCTTGCGCAGCTCGCCGTTGGCCTCGGCCATCTTCGCGATCTTCTGTTCCTCGCCCAGGCTCGTGGCCGCGTCGTAGATGCCCTGCGCGCGGGTGAGGCGGGCCTCGAGCGCCGGCTTGAAGCCGGGATACTGCGCCATCAGGCCCTTGACCTCGGTGACGCCGGCCTCCCAGCGCTTGCTCTCGCCTTCGACGGTCTTCTTGCAGCTCGACACCAGCAACAGCAGGCTCGCGAGCACGGTCATCACGGTGCGCAGGACGTTGGGCATCGGGCCAAGATCTAACGCATCGCGGTCCGGTCCGCGAGGGCCCCGCGCAGCGCCGCGGCCACGCGGGCTGTGGTCAATCGCCGCCGGCGACCTCGTAGGCCCACACGCGGCGGTGCAGCTCGACCAGCTCGGGGTTCGCGAACAACCGGATGAGCAGGGCCCCGGCCGCGAAGCCGCCGATGTGCGCCCAATAGGCCACGCCGGCCGCGTCGCTGGTCCACTGCGGCAGCGCGCCCAACACCTGCAGCAGGATCCAGTAGCCGAGCATGAAGTACGCCGGCACCGTCACGGTGAAGACGAACACCACCAGCACCACCAGCATGTGCACGCGCACGCGCGGGTACAGCACGATGTACGCCCCCATCACGCCGCCGATCGCACCGGAGGCGCCGACCATCGGCACCAGGCTGTGACTGCTCGCGAGCACCTGCGCGGCGCAGGCCGCCAGCCCGCACAGCAGATAGAAGCCGACGAAGCGCGCGCGCCCCATCGAGTCCTCGACGTTGTTGCCGAACAGCCACAGAAACCACATGTTGCCCAGCAGGTGCATCCAACCGCCGTGCATGAACATCGAGCTCGCGATCGTGAGCCAGTCTGCGCGCGGTCCGACGATGCAGGTGACCTGCGGTGCCAGCTCGACCGCGACCTCGTGGCGTAGCGCGCCGGTGAGGTTGGCCGGGATCGCTCCGTGCTCGCAGATCGACGCCGTCAGCGTGGGCTCGGTGCCGGCGCCCTGCAGCAGCAGCCACACCAGCAGGTTGACCGCGATGAGCGCGATCGTGACGACCGGGGTCCGCAGCGTGGGGTTGTCGTCGCGGTAGGGGAACAAGGGCCTCCCCACTTTAGCGCGCGCGACCGCCCGCGCACGCGCGCGACAGCCTCAGCGGCGCGGACCGGCGCGGCGAGCTGCGGCCCCGCCCGCCCGCCCGCCGCGGGCGCCGGCCTCGCGTTCGTGACGGGGCTCGCCCGCGGCCCGCGGCTGGGGCTCGGTCGCGGTCGCGCCGCCGCGCAGACGCACGGACTCGTGCAGCAGCAGCGTGCTGCTGTCGCGCGCGAAGCCCTCGACCGCCGCGCGGCCGTCGGCATCGATGCCGCGCAGGATCGTCGCCATGCCGATGCCCAGGCCCTCGAAGCACGCGTCGAACTCGTCGCGTCGATCCGGCAGCGAACGGACGATGACCCGGCGGCGGTCGTCGGGGTCGGCCGCGCGCGGCCACCCGCGCACGCTCGAGCCGGTCGATCACCCCGGTGATCGCCCCGGTGGAAAGCCCGGTCAGCTCCGCGAGGCGCCCCGCGGTCATCGGCCCCAACAGGTCCAGCAGGTTCGAGCACTGCAGCTCGGTCGCCGTGATGCCCAGCCGATCGGCCACCGCCTGGTGGAACAGCACCGTGTAGTTCGACATCCGCCGCAGCTCGTGGACCAGTCGCTCGGCGTGGGCGGGCGGGCGCGGGGGCCGTCGCGGTTCGCTTGACATGTCTCGGAGTCCAAGTATCTTAGCCGCCGAGATGATTGTCCAGTCGCCGCACCAAGACTCCAGCTCGACCGGCGCGCGGCCGGCCGCGCGCGGCGGCTGTTGGTGCGCCTGCTCGTGGGGCTTTCGCGGGCCGGCGAGCTGATCGTGCTCGCGGCGCTCGGAATCCCGCCTCCGGTGCGGTGGTTCGGGCGCGGCTGACGGCGCGCACGGCGTCCGCGGTGCGACCGCCCGCGCGCGCACGCGGATCGACCTCGCCACGCCCCTTGCCCGCGCGGATCGAGTAACCTCCCGCCCCTTCGCCTCGACCTCCCCGTCCCTTGCCCGGATCGACGTCTGCGATGTCCGATCAACTGTCCAACGACCTCGCCGCCCTGCGGATCCAACGCGACGCTTCGGGCCCGCGCTCGCCATGGCTGCGCCGCATCGCCGTGGTCGGAGCCCTGGGCGCCGCGGGTTGGGGCGCGTGGACGTACGGCAAGCCGATGATCGAGGCCAAGGTCTTCAAGCCCGAGGTCGAGATCACGCAGATCGTCGCGATCTCGCCGGCGCAGGCCCAGGCCAAGCTCATCTCCACCGGCTATGTCGTGCCGCAGCGCGTGACCAAGGTCGGCGCGAAGACCCCCGGCCGCATCAAGGCCATCCACGTCAAGGAAGGCGACACCATCGCCGAGGGCTTCGTCATCGCCGAGCTCGAGGGCGCGGATCTGCGGGCGCAGCTGCAGAGCGCCAAGGCGCGGGTGCTCACCGCACGCGCGCAGGTCCAGACGGCCAAGGCCGAGCTCGCGGACGCGACGCAGAAGGCCAAGCGCGAGCGCCGGCTCGCGCAACAAGGCGTGGGCGCGGCCGCGACGGCGGAGGACCTCGAGTTCCGCGTCGCCGCGGTGCAGAAACAGGTTGGCGCGGCCGCGGCCGCCGTGCGTGCGGCCGAGGCCGAGGTCGAGAACTTCGAGGTCCAGATCGGCTATCTGACCATCGCAGCGCCGATGGCCGGCACCGTCGTCAGCAAGCCCGCGCAGGCCGGCGAGCTGGTGGGACTGCAGGCGCTACCGCTGGTGGAGCTGGCCGACTTCGGCTCGCTCATGGTCGAGACCGACGTGCCCGAGGCGCGGCTGCACCTGCTCGAGATCGGCGGCCCCGCCGAGATCGTGCTCGACGCGTACCCCACGAGCCCCTACGCCGGCCGCGTGCGGCAGGTGAGCCCCAAGGTCAACCGCGCCAAGGCCACGGTGACGGTCAAGGTCGCGTTCGAAGGCGACGCGACCAAGGTGCTGCCGGAGATGGCCGCGCGTGTGAGCTTCCTGTCCGAGGAGCTCGACCCCGCAGTCAAGCAGGAGCCCTCGCGCGTGATCGTGCCGGCGAACGCGATCGCGGAGCGCGGTGGCGACAAGGTCGTGTTCGTGCTCGAGGACGGCGGCGTCAAGATGCGCAAGGTGACGCTGGGCGAACCCTACGGCAACGGCTTCGAGCTGGTCGACGGGCCCCCGGTGGGCTCGACGCTGGTGCGCGAGCCGGCCAGCGCGCTCGAGGACGGCCAGAAGGTCAAACAGAAAGGCGAGGCGACATGAGCGAGGCGAGCACCCACGAATCCGACGACGCCGGCGCGGCCAAGCCCGAGTCGAAGCCCAAGCCGCCCGCGGTCGCCAAGCAGGCCAAGGCCATCATCGAGTGCAAGGGCATCACGCGCTCGTTCTGGCGCGGCAAGGAACGGCTCGACGTGCTCGACGGCCTCGACCTCGAGATCCCCGAGGGCTCGTTCGAGGCGCTCATGGGCCCGTCGGGTTCGGGCAAGACCACGCTGCTCAACCTCATCGCCGGGCTCGACCGCCCCACCGCAGGCAAGCTCGTGGTCGCCGGCACCGAGGTCAGCGCGATGGGCGACGCCGCGCTGGCGCACTGGCGCAGCCAGACCATCGGCTTCGTGTTCCAGCACTTCAACCTGATCCCGGTGCTCACGGCGCTCGAGAACGTCGAGCTGCCGCTGCTGCTGACCAAGCTGCCGTCGTCGGAGCGCAAGAAGCGGGCGCAGATCGCCCTGCGCGTGGTCGGGCTCGAGGATCGCATGCACCACCGGCCGCAGCAGCTCTCCGGTGGTCAGGAGCAGCGCGTCGGCATCGCCCGCGCGATCGTGCACGACCCCAAGATCATCGTGGCCGACGAGCCCACCGGCGAGCTCGACCGCAAGTCCGCCGGTGAGGTGCTCAACCTGCTGGAGAAGCTCAACCGCGAGTTCGACAAGACCATCCTCATGGTCACCCACGACCCGGTCGCGGCGGAACGCGCCGCGGTCGTGCGCCGACTCGACAAGGGCAAGCTGCTATGACGCTGGGCAGTCTCACGGTCAAGAACATCGGCCACAACTGGCTGCGCACGATGCTCACCATCGTGGGCACCGCCATCGCGATCCTGTCCTTCGTCATGATCCGCACCACGCTGGCGGCGTGGGAGCAGGGCGTGGAGAACGCGGCGCAGGACCGCCTGTCGACCATCCATCGCGTCACGTTCGTGATGCCGATGCCCAAGCGCTACTTCGACGAGTTCAACGGCCAGCGCGGGCGCATCGCCGGGGTCAAGGCCGCGACCTACATCAACTGGTTCGGCGCCAAGCACCCCACGCGCGAGAGCGAGTTCTTCGCCAACCTCGCGGTCGACTCCGCGACCTTCTTCGACGTGTACCCCGAGATGTCGGTGCCGCCCGAGCAGCTCGAGGCGTGGCGCGCCAACCCCCAGGGCGCCATCATCGGCGAGGCCCTGGCCAAGCAGTTCGGCTGGAAGGTCGGCGACGAGGTCACCCTGGTCGGGACCATCTATCCCGGCGACTGGAAGTTCAAGATCGAGGGCATCTACGTCGCGACCAAGAAGTCGGTCGACCGCGCACAGTTCATCTTGCACTGGAAGTACGTCAACGAGACCCTGCCCGAGGGCCGCAAGGACCAGATCGGCTGGATCGCCTCGACCATCGAGTCGGCGAGCCAGGCCGCGTCGATCTCCCAGGCCATCGACGCGAAGTTCGAGGAACAAGAGATCCAGACCCGCACGATGAGCGAGCGCGCGCTCAACATGGAGTTCCTCGGCGGTGCGTCGGCAATCCTGCGCGCGCTCGACGTGGTCTCGCTGGTGATCCTCGGCATCATGATGCTGATCCTCGGCAACACCATCGCCATGGGCGTGCGCGAGCGGACCCACGAGTACGGCGTGCTGCTGGCGCTGGGCTTCCGGCCCAAGCACATCGCGACCTTCGTGCTCGGCGAGGGCATCACCATCGGCCTGCTGGGCGGCGGCCTGGGCCTGCTGATGGCCTACCCGCTCATCGAGCAGGGCCTGGGCCGCTGGCTCGAGGAGAACATGGGCGCGTACTTCCCGTACTTCTCGATCCCGACCTCCGTCGCCCTGGTCGCGCTGGCCCTGGCGGCCGCGCTTGCCGCCGCCGCGGCGGTCATCCCGGCGTACACCGCCTCGAAGCTGGACGTCATCGACGCGCTGCGGCGCCTGGGCTGAGGAGGGCAACGCCATGGTTCCGTTTCGCTACAACGTCCGCAACCTGTTCGTGCGCCGCACCACCACCATCGCGGCGGCGCTCGGCGTCGCGTTGGTGGTGTTCGTGCTCGCTGCGGCGCTGATGCTGTCCGAGGGCCTGCAACGCACGCTCGACATGTCCGGCCGCGCGGACACGGCCATCGTGCTGCGCAAGGGCTCGGATTCCGAGATGCCCAGCTCGATCGAAGACGCCACGGTCGCGCTGATCAAGGGCGCGCCAGGGGTGAAGAAGGACGCGACCGGCAAGCCCGAGGTCATCGCCGAGAGCGTGGTCGTGCTGTTCCAGGACCTGGCCAACGGCGCGGGCAAGAGCAACGCGACCCTGCGCGGGGTGCCGCTGGACGACATCGTCGCGTTCCGTCCCGAGGTGAAGATCGTCCAGGGCAAGATGGCCGCCAGCGGCAGCGACGAGGTCATCGTCGGCGCCAAGCTGGTCGACCGCTTCGCCAACATGACGCTCGGTTCGACCCTGGAGCTGCGCAAGAACCGGGCGGTGAAGGTCGTCGGCATCTTCGAGGCCGGCGGCAGCTCGTTCGAGTCCGAGGTCTGGGGCGACCTCGACTACGTGCGACAGTCGTTCGGCCGCGAGGGCGTGGTCTCGTCGGTGCGCGCGCGGCTCGACGGCGCCGCGGTGTTCGACGGCTTCGCCGCGGCGATCGAGCAGGACAAGCGCCTGGGCCTCGCGAGCATGCGCGAGCCCGAGTACTACCGCAAGCAGTCGGAGAACACCTCGATCTTCATCATGGCGATGGGCACGATCATCGCGGTGTTCTTCTCCATCGGCGCGATGATCGGCGGCATGATCACGATGTACGGCTCGGTCGCGCACCGCAAGCGCGAGATCGGCGTGCTGCGAGCGCTGGGCTTCTCGCGTCTGTCGATCATGGCGTCGTTCCTGTTCGAGTCGGTGCTGCTGGCACTGCTGGGCGGAGCCATCGGCACCGCGGCCTCGCTGGCCATGGGCCTGGTGCAGTTCTCGATGCTCAACTTCACGACCTTCTCGGAGATCGTGTTCGAGTTCCATCCCACGCCGGACATCCTCGTGCGTTCGCTGGTGTTCGGCGGCGTCATGGGCGTGCTCGGCGGCTTCCTGCCGGCCATCCGCGCCGCCCGCACCGCGCCGATCGAAGCGATGAAGGGTTGAACCCGTGCGCCGACTGCTGCCACTGTTCTTGCTCGTGGGTTGCCATCACCACGTCTCGGGTCCCCAGTCGCCGGCGCACGCGCAGCACGGCCACCACGCCGAGCACGACCACCACGCCGAGCACGACCACGGTGCGCACGGCCACCACGCCCAGCAGATGCCGCACCGCTTCGAGGACGCCGAGGCGTGGGCCAAGCGCTTCGACGACCCCAGCCGCGACGCGTGGCAGAAGCCCGACGCCGTGATCGCCAACCTGTCGTTGCCCGAGGCCGCGACCGTGGCCGACGTCGGCGCCGGCACCGGCTACTTCGCGGTGCGGCTGGCCAAGGCGGTGCCGCGTGGCCGCGTGTTCGCCTCCGACATCGAGCCCGACATGGTCCGCTACCTCGGCGAGCGAGCCCAGCGCGAGTCGTTGTCGAACCTCGTCGCGGTCCAAGGCCAACCCGACACTCCGGCGCTGCCGCAGCCGGTCGACGTGGTGCTCATGGTCGACGTGCTGCACCACATCGGCCACGGCGAGGACGCCGAGGCCACGCGCGTGCGCTACTTCGAGTCGCTCGCGGCCTCGCTGGCTCGCGGCGGTCGCGTCGTCATCGTCGACTTCAAGCCCGACGCGCCCGAGGACGGGCCCGGGCCGCCCAAGCGCCATCGCCTGGCCGCCAGCGCGGTGGTGCAGCTGCTCGCGCGCGCCGGTTATGAGCTGCGCGCGCAGGACGACGCGACGCTGCCGTACCAGTACGTGCTGCAGTTCGGCCGCGCCGAGGCACCCGCGCGCTAGCCGAGCGCGCGCTGCAGCATCGCGACCGCGTCGTCGCAGGCCTGTGCGAGCGCGACCAGCTGGCCCGCGCTCGGCACCGTACCGGCGCGGGCTCGCGCCTCGACCTGGGCCAGCGCCGACGAGAACGCGGTCGCGCCGAGCTGCCCCGCGCTCGACGCCAGCGGGTGGGCCGCGTCGAACACCGCGCCTGCGGCACCATCGAGGCTCGCGCGCTCGATCGCGCCCAGGCCCTGCTCCGCGGCCGCGGCGAACTTCGTGACCATGCGCGACAGCGCGGCGTCGTCGACGAACTCGCGCAGCTCGCCCAGCACCCCGGCATCGAGCGCGGTCGCCAGCCGCGGCCGACACCAGCGCGCCAGCGCGCTGCCCAGCGACGCGCGGGTGAACGGCTTGGCCACGAAGTCGTCCATGCCGGCCTCGCCGCAGCGCTCGCGATCGGCGTGCAGCACCGAGGCCGTGAGCGCGACGATGGGCGTGCCGCGGTTGCGCGAGCGCGGCGGCACCGACCACGGGCCCTCGGGCACGGCGTTGCGCCGCGCGAACGCGGCCACCGCGAGACCGTCGAAGCCCGGCATGTGCAGGTCGACGAACGCGAGGTCGAAGGGCTCGGCTGCAAGCGCGTGGATGGCCTCGAGCCCGTCTGCGGCCAGGGTCACGCTCGCGCCCGCGCGCACGAGCAGGCTCGCGACCACGTCGCGGTTGACCGGGTTGTCCTCCGCCACCAGGATGCGACAGCCGGCGACGTCGGGCAGCGCGCGGGGTTCGATTCGGAGCTCGACCGGCGGCACCGGGGCCGACTCCGTGCGCAGGCGTGCGTGCGGCAGGCGCAACGTGAAGACCGATCCACCGCCGTCGCGCGGCGCCGCGGTGAGCGTGCCCGCCATCGCGCGCATGAGCTCGCGCGAGATCGCCAGGCCCAGGCCGCTGCCGCCGTAGCGCCGCGTGGTCGAGCCGTCGGCCTGACGGAAGGCCTCGAAGATGATCTCGGTCTGGTCCGCGCGCACGCCGATGCCGGTGTCCGCGACCGTGATCACGAGCTCCGCTTCGGCCGGCGCGCCGACGAGCTCGGCGCGCACGCGGATGTGGCCTTCGGAGGTGAACTTCAGCGCGTTGCCCAGCAGGTTGATGAGCACCTGCCGCAGGCGGAACGGGTCGCCGCGCACCAGCGACGGCGGCGGCGGCTCGCACACCAGCGTCAGGCCCTTGCGCGCGGCGCGGTCGGTCATCATGTCGACGGCCTCGCACAGCGGCGTCGTGGCATCGAAGTCGCACAGGTCCAACTGCAGGCGACCGGCCTCGATGCGCGAGAAGTCGAGCACGTCGTCGATCAGCTGCGCCAACGCGCCCGCGGCGGTCGAGAGGTTGCCGAGCATCGCAGACTGCCGCGGATCGAGCGACGTGCCCAGCAGCAGCTCGGCGATGCCGATGATGCCGGTCAGCGGCGTGCGGATCTCGTGGCTCATGTTGGCCAGGAACTCGGACTTGGCCAGGCTCGCGGCCTGGGCCCGCTGCTCGGAGTCTCGCAGGCGACGCTCGGTCTCCTGCATCTGCCCGATGACCTGGCGGTACAGCGCGTTGTCGCAGTCGCGCTGCTCCTCGAGCCGGGCGCGGTTCTGCTCCGACCGCCGCAGCTGCGCCTCGAGGATGCGGACGCGGCGTGCCAGCTCCGACGGCTCGATGGTCATGGCGCCCCGAACAGCACCGCGACGAAGGTCTCGTTGTGGAAGTCGACCGCGGCCTGGCCCTGCAGCGGCGCGATCTCGCCGTAGCTGTAGAACCCGAACGCCGGCACGCCGCCGAAGCTGCGGCGCACGTGCTCGACCTCCTCGCGCGCGCGGGTGCCCAGCAGCTGCCGCCGCGCCGCGCACGGATCAGCATCGCGCCCGCCGGTGGTCCGCCGCGGTACTCCGACAGCGCCTGCGCGGTCGAGCGACTGCACGCGCCCAGCACCTCGTCGCGCGAGGCGGTCGTGATCTGCACCGTCGCGCCCTCGGGCACGCTGCCCGCGAACACGATCGAGCCCGGCTGGTCGGCGGTGCCCAGCGGCGCGCGCAGGCACCAGCCCTCGCCCTCACCCACCGCGAGCGGGTGATCGGGGCTGAGTTCGACGCCGGGGCCCAGGTGCTTGCGGTAGAAGTCGGTCGCGGGTGCGCCGTCAATCTCGTAGACGCGGTTGGCCTCCGCACGCGTGACCACGCCGCGCCCGCCCAGCGGCGCCCAACCCGAGCGCACGCCGATGCCCAGGCGCAGCGCGCCGTGGAACAGCACGAACACCGCCGCATCACCGAGCACGCGCGTGCCGACGAATTGCTTGGTCGCGCTCATGCGGCGCTGATCGCCGGCGGTGCCGCCGAACATCGGCAGCTGCGGCGGCAGCTGCTGGCTCGCCGCGGCGATCAGCGCGACCGCGTCGACGGTCAGGCCGTCCGACAGCACCATGCACGCCACCGGCGGCTCGGCGCTGCGGCCCGCGAACGCGCGGGCGACGGCCGCGTCGGTCCCCTGCGACAGCGCCTCGGCCACGAGCACCTGCACGCGCACGTCGTCTGCGCACAGCACCGCCACCACCACCGAGTCCTCGGCGAAGCCCCCGACGCTGCTGAGCTCGCCGTCGGTGCTGCAGCCGACGATGGCGACGTCGCCCAGGCCCTCGCGCAGCCCTGCCAGCAACGCGGCGTGGTCGTGTTCGATCGCGGCCAACACCACCGCCAGCACCGGGCGCTGGCCCTGGCACTGCGCACGCAACGACGCGACGAGCTCTGCGGTCGCGACCTCGGTCGCGGGGTCGATGCTGTGGGCGACGTGCAGCTTCATGCGCCGCGGTCATCGACGGGCCGCCGGTCCGGCTTGAGACGGGCGGCACCGCGGGCGCGCCGCGGGCGCGGGACCGCCCGGCCCCCGCCGCTGCGGGCGCGGCCGCGTCAGCCCGCCGGGGGATTGCACGCGACCGAGTTGATCGCCCCGCCGGTCATGTCCGAGTAGGTGTACGCGCCCTGCAGCCCACCGATCATCTCGTAGGTCAGCGCGCTGGTGTCGAGCTTGTACGCGCGGTCCTGCGAGTCGGGCACGGCCCACACATAGCCGTCGAGATCGACGCTGATGCCCTTGCACTGCGAGGCCTCGCCCGCAAACATCACCGTGGGGCCCAGCGCCATGGTCTCGACGTCGATGGCCTGCACGCCGCCGACGATGCCGACCCACATCAGGCCGTTGGGGTCCTCGGCCAGACCCACGCCGTAGTTGTTGATCGAGCCCATGATCGTGGTCCAGCTCGACGTCGCCGGGTCCCACTTGCCGGGCACGCCGGTCGCGCCCCAGATCATGCCGTTGTGATCGACGGTGATGCCGTAGCCGTAGAACGGCGGCGCCTCGTCGTGGCTGAGATCGTCGAAGTCGACCCGCACGGCGCCGGGGCTGTTCTCGAACAGGCGCGTGAGCCACAAGTCGTTGTTCGAGTCGACCGCGCCGCCGTACCAACCGAAGGTCGTGCACGGGTACGGCAGCTCGATCGAGTCCTCGATCACGCCGGTCTCGCCGTCGAGGCGGTGGACCCACACCGAGTCGCCGCTGCACATGCCGCTGTCGGGCGTGCCGCCGCGGCCTTCGCCGGTCCACAGCTTCTGGTCCTTCCACTCGCAGCTCGACTCGTCGAGCACGCCCGTGGTCCACGCCACCGGCCGCTGGCTGGTCGCCTCCGGGAACGGCGTGTACCAGGCCACGCACTCGTCGGTGCCCCAGGGCTTGATGTCCGCCGCGCCGCCGGAGGTGTTGGGCCCGGCGCAGTCCTCGGGCCGCGCGTGGATCTTCACGATGCCGCCATAGCGATTCGCAACCGCGACTGCGCGACCATCGACCGTGACCGAGGTGCGCGAGGGGTTGCCGGGCGTCTCGCGCGTCAGGTAGCGGCCCTCCTCGACCAGGGTGCGGGTGTTGATCTTGCTGACGGTGCTCTGGGTGCTGTTGGCGATCCAGATGTAGCTGAAGTCGGCCGGACCGCAGCAGTCGAGCGCGCCGGTGGTGCCGGTCTCGGCCGCGCCGACGTCGTAGATCGGGCCGCCGTCGCTGCTGGCGACGGTGGTGTCCGCGGCGGTCGTGCCGGTGGCGGTGATGGAGCCTGCGGTCGCGCTCGCGCCGGTCGTGCCGCTGCCCGAGCCTTCCGCGCTCGCCGAGCTGCTCGCGCCGCCCTCGGCGGAACCATCCTGCTGCGACGTGCCGTCGTCACCGCAGGCGGTGGCGAGGCCGATCCAGATCACGAGGCGCTTGCGCATGGTCGTCCTTTCGCCGCGGCAACCCGCCATGGGTCGCGATCGCGATCGCGTGCCGCGAGCAATGCGGTCGCGCGACAGTGTGCACACGGTACGTCGCACCCGCCAAGGGGTGGTTCACAGACGATTCACGGGCTGGCCGCGCGACGAAGTGGCATGCTGCGGCCGTGCACGCTCGTACCCTCGCTCGCACCGTCATCGGCTAGCTGCTCGCCATCGGCATGTGCGCAGACGCATGTGGCGACAAGGCCCCACCACCGTCCGACGCCACGACCCCCGCCGCACCCGCAGCCCCGCTGCACCCGCGGCCGATGCCGGCGTCGCAACGCCCGCGCCCACGCCCGCGCCGCCCGAGACCCTGCCGGGCCTGCGCACCGGCGAGCGCGTGCCCGAGGCCCAGCCGGCGGTGGTCGGCACCGCCGCGCGCGAGTTCACCGACGCCGCCGGTGCGCACTACCTCGAGATCACGTTCGACGGCCTGGTCGCCGAGTGGATGCCGTCGCACGCGGCGGTGAGCTCGGACGACCGCGCGTGGACCAGCACCGTCGTCGAGGGCACCAACACGCGGCTGTTGCTGCGCACCAGCGCGCCGACGCTCGCGGCCGCCAGCGTCACCGGCACGCTGTGGTCGCGCGCCGACGACCGCTTCGAGTTCGCGCCGTTCGACGCCGAGCCGCGCTGGGGCGCGCGCAGCTTCACCGTCACCGGCACGCCCAAGCGCGACCCCGACCTGCCGCGGGCGTTCGCGACCGCGGTCGCCAGCGAGCTGCGCGGCCGCGACGGCAACGCCCGCTTCGCCACGCCGTTCCACTCCTTCGCCGCCGGCCGCATCTACGCCGCGCTGCTCGGGGACAAGGCCGGCGCCGCGGCTTTTGCCGCCGCCACCGACGTGCGCCGGCCCAGCAACGACTTCGCCGAGCTGATGTACACGACCACGGCCGAAACCTCGCTGGAGGAGGCGCTGGTGTACGACAAGGGCCTGCTCAACGCCGACGGCGCGGGCAAACGCGACATCCCCATCGCGGACGTGACCGCACCGGCGCTCGCCGATCACCCGTTCGCGACCAGGCGGGCGGGCCTGCCCGCGACCGCGGCGGCCACGCCCGAGCCGCTCGCCGCGGCGGCGCCGGCCGAGTACTGGTACGTCCGCTTCGACGACATCCGCGACATGCTGCGCGTGCTCGACGAAGCCGACGCGTGGCTGACCCCGGTCGCGCACGCGTTCGAGGAGCGCCCGCTCGTGCGCGACCTGGCGCAGCGCTACCAGCGACAGCTCGGCCTGGGACGCAGCGGCCTGGCCCGGGCCCTCGGCCACACGGTGATCTCGCGCGTGGCCATCGTCGGCAGCGACCCGTACCTGCGCGAGGGCAGCGACGTCACGTTCCTCTTCGAGGTCGCGTCGCAGACCGCGTTCGAGACCGAGCTGTCGCGCCACCTCGCGGACTGGTCGGCCAAGGTGCCGGGCATCGCGAAATCCGAGCTGCAGCACGAGGGCCACACCATCACGGTGCAGCAGGACGAGGCCGGGCTGGTGCGTCAGCACCGGGCGCAGGTCGGCACCATCGCCGTCGTCTCGAACAGCGCCACGGCCTGTCGCCGCGTGCTCGATGCCATCGACGGCCGCAAGCCGCGGCTGTCCGACGAGCCCGATCTGCAGTACATGCTCGCGCGCGATCCCGGTGAGCACGACGCGTTCGCGTTCCTCGGTGATCGCTTCGTCGGCGCGGTCGTGGGTCCTGCGCAGAAGATCCAACAGGCCCGTCGCATGCAGGCGCTCGCGGAGCTGTCGGTGCCCGGTCACGCCGCGCTGCTGTACGGCTGGCTGCAGGGCCAGGCGCCGGCCGACACCGCCGCGATGATCGCCGCGGGCGTGCTCGACGAGGCCGAGCTGCGCCACGCCGACGGCACCGCGATCCAGTTCACGCCCGGCGGCGCCGCGCGCTCGAGCTACGGCACCGCCGAGGCGCTCACGCCGCTGGCGGACCTGCCCGCGGTGACCCACGTGACCGCGGCCGAGCGCGACGCCTACCAGGTGTTCGCGCGGGGCTACCAGGACTACTGGCGGCAGTTCATCGACCCGATCGCCGTGCGGCTCGATCTCGACGAGGACCACGCCCGCTTCGACGTGCGGGTGCTGCCGCTCATCGAGGGCACCAACTACCGCGACGTCGAGCAGATCGTCGGCAAGCAGCGCATCGAGGTGCCCGCGATCGACGGCGGCGTGCAGGCGGTGTGGGCCGTCGGCCGCGACACCGAGCTGCGACGCGACCTCGACCGCCTGGCCAGCTCCGTGACGGGCAAGTCCGACCTGGGCCTGGGCTGGCTCGGCGATTGGGTCGCGGTCGGCACGCTCGACCGCGCGCCGCTGCTCGAGCTGCTCGCGAGCACCGACACGCGCGTGCAGCTGCCGCCGCCCAAGCTCGAGCGCGATCTGCAGCAGCGCGCGTTCATGCAGATCGCCGGCAGGCTGCCGCTGTTCGTCGCCGCCGACGTGCAGAACCCGGCGTCGCTGGTCGCGACACTCGCGGCCGTGCGCACGCTGCTCAACGAGGTCGCGCCCGGCACGGTCACGTGGGACAACGTCGCGAGCTACCACGACGTGCCGATCGTGCGGGTGGGCGTCTCGTCGAAGGCACCCGATCGCGAGATGGCCGAGCTGGCCGAGGCGGTCGCGATCTACTACGCCCAGCCCGGCGGCAGCATCGTGATGGCGCTGCAGCAGTCGACCGTCGAGGCGCTCATCGATCGCTACACCGTGGACACCGGGCGGCCGCGCGGGCTCGCGGCCGACGGCACGCAGTTCGCCGTCGAGGCGCGCCTGGTGCCCCAGCGCGCGCTGTGGCACGGCCTGGCGTGGCTGGTCCAGGCCCAGGCGATGCGCGGGCAGCCCTCGGCGCGCGGCTTCGCCGAGGCGATCCTGCGCGGCGACCCGGCGGCCACGGATCCGGCGCGCTTCGAGGCGCTCTCGCGCGCGTACTTCGGCGGCGTGCCGGTCACGCCCGAGGGCCGCAGCGACTTCAGCCTCGCGCCCGACGGCGTGCGCGATCCCATCCACGGCTCCACGGTCCAGCCCATCTTCGCCGCGCTGCCGATGGGCGCCCAGACCCCGCTCGCGCAGCTGCTCGACCGCCTCGCCGGGGTCCGCGCCACGGTCGCCTTCGACGACGAGCCCGCCCGCATGGAGCCGCCCGCGCGCAGCCTCCACACCACCGTCGAGCTGCACCTGGGCGCGGCGGCGGCGGACTGACCGGGCCGCGACCGCCTACCGCCGCGTCAGACTCGGCGTAGACGCACGCGCACCCGATGCGCAGACGCAAGCATCGTCGCACGGACTGCGCACCCGATTCCGCTCGACCGCGCCGCGCGCGGCTCACAGCCCGCGCGGGTCACCCTGGTCGCGGTAGTGCTTGGAACGGCGCACGATGGCGAAAAACAGCGAGCCGAGCGCGGTCCACAGCAGGGCCATCACGAAGATGCCGCCGATCTCGACGAAGCGCAGCGCGAGCAGAGTGGTCATGACCCCACTCGACTAGCAAGTCGGATGCCGACGTCGCGCGTGCGAGCGACCACGCGCTGGCTCAGCCCGCGGATCCGCCGCCGCCGTGCAGGTTCTGCGCTGGCCCGCAAGGGTCGCGTCAGGAAGTTTGGATCCGTGGTCTTGCCATCGCTCGCGATCGCGCTCGCCGAAGAGAAGGTCCCCAACGAAGCGGCGCTGCCGCTCGGCCCCGCGATGGGTTGGTGGTTGTTGCTCGGCGCGGTCTGTGCCGCGGTCTTCTTCATCGCGCAGGCCGATCGCTGGAAGCGATGGTGGCTGGCGAAGGAGGACCCCCGCTCGATGGCGCTGTTCCGCATCGTGTTCGGGTTCTTCACCATCTGCAACATCAACGGCCTGTGGGAGTACTTCACGTTCCTGTTCACCGACGAGGGCATCTTCACTGCCGACGTCGCGCGACAGGTCTTCGCCGCCAAGCAGTTCGAGGGCTTCGGCGACGGCATGAACGCCGACGAGCCGTGGGGCTTCTTCGACCTCGCCGCGATCTGGCAGTTCCTCTCGGGCCCGAAGTACTCGCTGCTCTACTTCTGGGACACGCCGACGGCGTTCTGGATCCACCTGTGGGCGTTCGAGCTGATCGCCTTCAGCTTCATGATCGGCTTTCGCACGCGCACCACCGGCGTGCTGACGTTCCTGCTGATGAACAGCATCATGCAGCGCAACCACCTCTTCTGGGAGGGGACCGAGCTGGTCTATCGCTGTTTCCTCGCCTACCTGGTGCTGGCGCGATCGGGCGAGGCCTACAGCGTCGACAACTGGCTGCGCTGCCGCAAGCTCCGCAAGCAAGGCCTGCTGTCGCAGCGCGGCGGCCCCGGTGATGGGGCCGGCGTCGCACCGAGCGACGAGCACCCCCGCGGGTTGCAGGCGGTCTACCGGCTGATCCCGGCGTGGCCGCGCCGCCTGGTCATCCTGCAGCTGGCGACGATCTACACGTACACGGGCATCGTCAAGAACGGCGGTGTGTGGGCCAAGGGCGACGCGTTCTACTACGCGCTCAACATGGACCACTTCTACCGCTTCTACCCCCAGCCGATGTCGTCGGTGCTGGGCACCAACGTCATGCGCATGATGACGTGGGTGACGCACTGGTGGGAGGTGCTGTTCCCGCTGGTGGTCGTTGGTCTCATCGCCCGCTGGGCCGTGGCCGAGCGGCTGCCCAAGCTGTCGGGCTGGCGCTTGTGGGCCGTGCGCGGCGCGTGGGTCGGCATCGCGCTCAGCTCGCTGATGGCCTGCGTGGTCTCGTGGGAGGTCCACTTCACGCCGTTCTCGGTGCAGTGGTTCATCGGCGGCTGGCTGGGCTTCTGCGGGCTGCTGGGGTGGTTCTGGTGGCGCCTGGGCAACAAGCCCTTCCGCGTGGGCTCGATGTTCGGCCGCAAGCTCGCGCGCACCTACGTGCTCGACACGCGGTGGTTCGCGACGTGGTTCCTGGGCCGCCGCGTGTGGCTGTTCCTCGCCATCGTGTTCCAGACCCACGTGTTCTTCATGATGAACGTGGGCCACTTCCAGACCGGCATGCTGTCGGCCTGCATCCCGTACCTGACCGGCCTCGAGGTCGCGTTGGTGCTGCGCGGGCTCGGGCGCCGGCTGCACAAGCTGGGCGTGCCGATGCCGGCCGACGTGCTCGCGGGTGAACCGCCGCTGCCGGCCGAGGACGAGCGCCTGCCGCACCTGGCGCGCGACACCGCGACGCTGCCGGCCGGGACCATGTTCGCGGCGCTGGGTCTGGTGCTGCTGGGCGTGATCCTGCGCGTGACCACCGAGTTCGGTGGCTGGTGGTGGACGTGGGTCATCGCCGCGGGCCTGGTGATCCTCGTGGGCGTGCGCGAGGGTCGACGCGCCGCCGCCAGCGGCGAGCGCACCGGCAGCGACGCGCCGCCGTGGTGCTACGGCCCGCTCGGGCGCGTGCTCGTGGGCGGGCTGCTGGTGTGGCACGTCGTCGGCGTGGCGGTGTGGTTGCTGCCGGAGAAGGACTGCCTCAAGTCCTTCCGCGAGCCCGCGCGCACCGTGTGGGCCAAGTGGCTGACGGTCACGCAGACCGATCAATCGTGGGGCATGTTCGCGCCCAACCCCCCGCGCAGCAACGTCTTTCTCAAGGTGCTGATCACCGACAAGGACGGCGAGGTCTACGACATGCGCAGCGACGTGTACGCGTCCGAGCGCAAGCCGATCCCGTGGATCTTCAACGACCGCATGCGCAAGATGAACCGCCGCATCATCGGTGGCGAGTCGGGTCCGACCGAGTGGTACCGCAAGTGGTACGCGCGCTACCACTGCCGCCAGTGGGCGCTCGAACACGAGGGCGTGCCGCCGGTGAAGGTCGAGCTCGTGCGCATGACCTACAAGATCCCGTCGCCCGAGCAGGTGCGCAAGAACGGCTGGTACTCGCCCGAGGACCTGCTGGCGCGCGAGGGCACCGAGACCATCGAGTACACCGAGCGTTGCGCCGGTGCGGTGATGGGCCAGCTGCCCAACTCCGTGCGCGAGCGCCACGGCCTCGCGCCGCTGCCCGAGAACACGCCCTACAAGCCGTGGATCAAGCACAAGCGCAAGGCGTGGGAGAAGAAGCACCCGCCGGCCGAAGGGCCCGGCGACGAACCGCACGGCACCCA
Organism: Nannocystaceae bacterium; assembly: GCA_046351635.1. Lineage (GTDB taxonomy): Bacteria > Myxococcota_A > Polyangia > Nannocystales > Nannocystaceae > Xiheibacterium. The sequence continues at coordinate 54,936 of JAXLYC010000026.1, forward strand.
GAACGATCGAGGCATGCAATGACGAACCCCCGACTGATCCGCGAGTACATGACCCCGGCGCCGGTCTGCATTGCGCCCGACTTGCCGCTGTCGGAGGCGCGTGCCCGCATGTTCGCGCTCGAGGCCCGGCACCTGCCCGTGGTCGAGGACGGCGAACTGGTTGGGATCCTCAGCGAGCGCGACGTCGCGCTGGTCGACGCGGTGCTGGGACGGCCGGACACCCTCGCGGTGCGCCAGGCCATGACGCCGATGCCGTTCACCTGCGGTCCCGACGCGCACCTGCACGCGGTCGCGGCCGAGATGGCGGCGCACAAGTACGGCGCCGCGGTCATCGTCGACCCGTCGCACCCCGGTCACGTGGTCGGCGTGTTCACCACCACCGACGCGCTGCGGGCCCTGGCGGCCCTGGCCGGCCACGGCTGAACCTTCTGCGACCGGACGCGCCCGGCGTCAGCCGGTCACGATCGGCTCACCGGTGTCGACGACCTCGAACGCTGCACCGGTGATGTTGTCGATGTCGTGCAGCGCCTCGTCGTTCCACATGGGATTGGGCGCACCCGAGACGTACCAGTTGCTGCCGTTGTCGGCGACGAACATGCCGTAGGTCTTGAGCGCGGCGCAGATGACCTGGACCTCCTGCGAGTAGCTCGAGCAGTCGTAGTCGGCCTTCATGCGCAGACGCAGGCCCATCGGTGGCAGGTTCTCGTCGGTCAGATCCGAGGCGTAGTGCGTCGCGGGGTGGATGTACGCGCGGCGACTGTTCTCGACCGTGAAGCGCAGCGCGTGGTGGATCGCGCCCTGCTCCACGACCTCTTCGTAGCGCACCAGCCCGGGGAAGATCGGCAGCCCCGCGGCGTCGGCCGAGGTCCAGCCCTCGGGGCGCAGGGCGTTGCTGCGCAGATCGAAGATCGCGCCCGAGCCCGCCTGCCACGACGCGCCGCCGTCGTCGGTGTAGGCCGCGAACAACTCGTACAGCATGCAGTTGTCGCGATCGAGCGCGAGGATGTGGCGGTCGCCGTCCGCGGCGGGCCCGCCTTCGATCGGCGCATCGGGTGGGATCGGATACGGACCCGGATCGCTGTCGGGATACTCGAAGCTCACCGGCACTCGCGGCTGGTCACCGGGGACTTCGACCCACGGGATCCCGATCGGCGCGCCCTCCCACTCGGTGCCGAAGTCGGCGTGCATGCCGGTGTCGATCCCGATCGACGCGATGATGGCGTCGGAGTTCGCCATCACCGGCAGGCTCGAGATGTCCGTGTTCCACGGATTGTCGGGAAGATGGTGCAGTCCCTGGGCACACCGGTGTCGTCACTGCCGAGCCGCCGGCAGTGGTGCTCGCCGAGGTGCCCGTAGTGCTGCCCGCGGTGCTGCCCGCGGTGCTGCCCGCGGTGCTCGGCGGTGCTGCCGGGCTGAGCCTGCGCTGCCGGCAGAGGTCATGCCACCGCCGTTGCTGTCGCCGTCGGCGTCGCCGCCCGGATCGCTGCAACCCCACGCCAGCAGTACTGCGATGCACCCGGTCTTGCGCATGCTCACCCTCCAGCGCCAGCGGTACCCGCACGGCCCCCCGATCGTCTCGGCCGTACGCAATCCCGCGGAGTCGATCGCGATCACGCCCACGGGCCGCGAGCCCGGCGAAGCGCCGCGACGGGAACCTCGATCACAGCTCGGCAACCCCAGCGGGCGCGATGCACCTACACCGCACCCTTGGCTGGCCTGCATGCTCGCGAGCGCCTGCGCGGACGTCCGCTCACCCGGACGCGGAGCCGACCGCCGGCGCGGAGACGACTGCCGTGACCGGCAGCGACGGCGGACACGGCGAGGCGGACTCGGCCTCGGTGCTCGACGTCGGCGTGAGCACGACCGGCAACATCGACCCCGACAGCCAGTCGGGCTGCGACAAGGGTCGACTTCGTGGTCGACAACTCGGGCTCGATGGCCGACGAGCAGCAGGCGCTGATCGACAAGCCACCTGCTCCGTTGCCGCGATCGAGCAGGAGGTCGGCGCCTCGCACGACTTCCACGTGATGGTCGTCGACGTCGACGCGTGGGTCTTCGGCGAGTGCCCCGACGCCTGCGACCGCGCCGAGACCTGCGACGCGGGCGGCAACTGCGGCGTCACCGACGAGTGCCTGTTCCCCGCGCGCTACGGGACGTGTGCAACGACGGCGGCTTCCAGTGCCACCAGAGTGAGCCCGAGGCCTGCGAGGACGTCATGGGCGCGGGCGTGCACCACCTGCGTGGCGTGGGTGCGTCCAACGTCGACTGCGCCTTCGCCAACGGCGGCAACTACATGGACGCGAACGAGCCCGACCCGCGGCTGCGCCTGCCTGCGCCGCGCGGGTCGGCACCGGCTCGTCCGCAGACACCGAGCAGCCGATGGACGCGATGGTCGACGCGCTGGGCGACCTGGCCGAGGCCGCGGCGTGCAACGCCGGCTTCCTGCGCGACGATGCGATCCTGGTCGTCACCTTCATCACCGACGAGAACGACGAGCCCGACGACCTCGACCGGCTCGCCGCAGGGTGGTTCCAGGCGGTCAAAGACGCCAAGCACGGCGACGACTCGGCCGTGGTCGTGCTCGGCCTCATCGGCGACAACGACCAACCCAACGGCATCTGCTCGCCGCTGTCGATCGACTTCGCCACCGGCGCCGAGCCGGCGCCGCGGCTGCGCGAGTTCGTCGGCATGTGGGGCGGCGCCAGCGGCCACGTCGGCTCGGTCTGCGCGCCCGACTACGGGCCGTTCTTCACCGACGCGGTCGCCTGATCGCACAGGCGTGCGACTCGTTCGTGCCGCTGGCCTGATCACTTGCCCGCGTCGACGTTGCGGCGCTGCAGCGCGATGGCCTCGGCGTCCTCGACCCGCTCGGCCTCGCGCAGCAGCCAGCGGAACATCTGGTGCGCGTGCACGCGGTTCTCGCGGTCGTTCCACAGCCACACCGCCAGGGCGCAGACCGGCGGGTGCACGGCCTGGAACGCGAGCCGGTGCAGCCCCATGCCGGTCATCGCGATCGCGTGATCGTAGGCACCGCGCAGCGTCAGGTACTCGCGCCACCGTGCATCGGCAGCGCCTCGACGCCCGCGCACCCGCGTGCAGCGCGTCGGCGTGCAGCTCGAGCTCGTCGAGCAAGCGCTGCCGCAGGCGCCGCCGCAGCCGACCGGAAGCTGTCGGGCTTTGCTGGTCGCGTCCTCGCCGATGGGCAGGCTGCGGCTGTGGACCAGCGCCAGCAGATCGGCGTCGACGGTCTCGCGCAGGCGCAGCCACGGATCGAGCTTGGCGCCCAGGCTCGCGGCGAGCCGCGACCTCGGCCGCGGTCGCGCCGATCGTCGAACGCGAGATCCCACGCACGGCACAGCGCCTCGATCGCGGCCAGATCCGTGGCGTGACCGCGGGCGTCGCCGGCCAACAGCGCCGCGTCGCCGTAGTGCCGTCGGCAGCGGTGGCTCGGTCGACGGCGGCGGCGCGCTCGCGGGCGGCGCAGCGGCTTCGGGCTCGACCTCGTGCACGCACGCGCGCTCGACCGCGGCCGCGAACCCGCGACGCGCCGGCACCCGACGCAGCAGCGCGCGCAGCTGCGCCGGCTCGGGCACCGGCGCGCGGCCGAGCATGCGCCGGGCCACCGCCGCCAGCAGTGTCGTGGTCGCGTCCGCGTCGCGGTCGTCCCCCAGCGCAGCCACGCGCGCCCACGCATCGCGCGAGGCCGCCTCGGCGGCGCACCACTGCACCGCGAGCCGTCGCGCCTGCGCCGGCACCACGCGCCCCTCGAACTCCACCAAGCTGTCGATCCAGCGCCGGGCCGCGACCACGTCGCCCTGCGCCTGCGCGAGCAGACCGGTCGCGAGCAGGCTGGCTGCACCCGCTGCGTCGTCGCCCAGGCGGCGCTCGACGAATGCGACGTCGCGCGGCGTGCCGCCGCCGCGCAGGCACGCCCACGCCGCCGCGACCAGGGCGCCGCCGCGGTTGTCGTCGAACCACACCCAGGTGCTGCCGCGCACGACGAACCACGCGCTGCGCGGACCATGCCGCGCGGCACCAGCACCGCGGTGGCGAAGCGCCAGGGAAACAGCGCCACCACCCACGGCAGCGCCGCGAACGCGACCGGCTCGCCCGCGAGCACGCCGCGGACCACGACCGCCGCAACCACCAGCAGCACGCACCACCGCAGCAGCCCGAAGAAGCCCGGGCGCGAGTCCTCCTTGTTCGCGCGATCGAGCAGGCGCGCGACGCCCAACGCGATCGCGAGGCTGACCGCGGCGCTCACCGGCCGCGCCTCCAGCCCGCGGCCGCGAGTCGAAGCCCAGCGCCGCGTCGTCGGGCGCGGCGCTGTCCTCGTCGTCGGGCGGCGCGGCAGCCTCGTCGGGCGGCAGCAGCCACAGCTCGTGCAGCGCGCGCTTGTCGGGCTCGCGCAGCTGGCCATCGCCTCGCGCACGAGCTCGGCGTGCGCGCGCGGCCCCAGCGGCGTGGCGTACACCGCGCGGCGGCGGAGCCCTGCTCGAGCATCGCGAGCCATCACCCCTGCCCGGCGCGCTCGAGTTCCGCCCGCGTGGCCGCGCTCGGTAGGTCGAGCACGTAGAAGGGGTTGCGGGCCCAGCGCTCGGCCGCGTCGCTCATCGGACCCCGAGTCGAAGCTCTGCTGCCGCGCCTCGGGGTCGTGCGGCAGCAGCTTCCACAGCTTCTCGGTGGCGCGACGCAGCGCCGCGAGATCGTTGCGCGCGCGCGCGTCCTTGCCCTCGCGCACGAGCGCCTGGGCCTTGGGCAGATCGGTGGCCGAGTCGAGGTGGCTGGCGGCGTCCTCGAACAACATCGGCCAGGTGTCGGGGTCGCGGTACCACGCGGTCTCGCCCAGCTGCGACGCGAGCCGCAGCTGCCGCTGCAGCTCGCGTACGTCGCGTTCGCGCCGCGCTCGGTCGACGCCGCCTGGGTGATCTCTTCGAACAGTGCCTGCTCGCGATCGGTGCCCAGCTGCGACACCTGGTTGCCGGCCCAGGTCATGGTTCGCACCGCGCGTTGCTCGAGCTCGGGCCACTGCTTCGACTGCTCGAGGTCGTCGAGCGCGGCGTCGACCTCGAGCAGGTTGCGACGGGCGCGCTGGCCCGCGTCGTCGTTGCCACCGTGGGCTGCACCGAGGTCCCGCGCTGGCGCGATCTCGGCGAGGTCGGACTCGGCCCGCTCCAGCGCCGTCACCAGCTGCGGCATGCCGCGGCGGAACGCCTCCGCGCGCAGGTCGTCGACCCGCCGGCGCAGCGCGCCGAGGCTGGCCGCGAGCACCTCGATCGGCCGCGGGCACCAGCAGCTGCGCGACGTGCTCGAAGCCTGGTCGAGCGTCGGCACTGCGCCCGCGCGGCCAGCCGGCCGCCGCGATCGAGCTCGATGGTCAGCTCCACGTCGGAGCCCGCGGGCAGCGACCGCGCGATGGCGCTGCCGGGGATCTCGAGCGTGCCGACCAGGCGGCACAAATGCGCGTGATCGTGTTCGCCCTGCACGATGGGGATCTTGCGCACGCTCTCGCTCGAGCCCTTGGCCACGCTCTCGATGGTCGTGTGCGTGGAAGGTGGCGCGCCGGCAGCGGCGTGCCGCGGCTCGAAGTAGGCCTCGCACGCGATCGCTGGCCAGCGCCACGCCGATGGTGGCGCGACAGCGGCGGGTCGTTGATGGTCAGGCCCTGCACGATGGTGAGGCTGCGCGGCTCGACCGGCACGTCGTTGCCGGCGCCGTCGTCGGCGGTGAGCGCGAACGCGTTGGCGCGGCGCGGAAGCAGCTCGACCATGGTCGCGAACGCATGCTCGCCGTCGAGCTCGAGCCAGCCGCTGTGCCAGCCGCCGTCGTCGCGCGCGAGCGCGACCCGACGCGGCAGCAGGCCGCCGTCGCCCGCGAGCGCGCGACCGACCACGTGCGGCGTGAGATCCGACGACACCGCCGGGAACTGCAGCCACAGCCGCACGCCGCGGCGCACCAGCGGTCCGGCCGGACGCGCGTCCAGGGCCGAGGTCGCGGCGTAGATCGCCGCGCCCTGGGCCACCAGCGTCATCGGATCGAAGAGCCCCCGGCGATGGGCGCGTGCAGGCCCGGCCACCCGTTGCCGCAGCAGCGGCGTGACCGTGGGGCCGCCGACGAACACGGATCCGCGCGAGCTGCTCGGGCTCGGTGTCGTGGCTGCGCAGCAGCCGGCGGCTGACGTCGAGCGTGCGCTCGACCAGCGGTGCGATGCAGCGCTCGAGCGTGGCGCGGTCGAGCGCGAGCTCGGGCTCGATCGCGACCTGCTCGGGCAGCTCCAGCGGCCCGGCGAACGAGAGCACGACCTCGTCGGTGCGGCTGAGCGCGACCTTGGCCTCCTCGGCCGCGTGCTTGAGCAAGGACACCGCGCGCGCATGGCTGGGGTCGTCGCGGCGGATCGCCACGCCGTGCTCGCGCGCGATCTCGGCGATGGCCCAGTCGACCACGGCCCAGTCGAAGTCGCGCCCGCCCAGGAAGTTGTCGCCGTCGTGCCCGACCACCCGCAGGAAGCCCTCGTGGGTCTCGAGCAACGACGCGTCGAAGGTGCCACCGCCGAGGTCGTAGACCAACCAACGGCCGTCGCCGTCGCGCGCGCTCCAGCCCGCGGCCAGCGCCGAAGCGATGGGCTCCTGCAGCAGCTCCACGCGGTCGAAGCCGGCCAGCTTCGCGGCCTCGGCCGTGGCCGCGCTCTGCGGCAGCTCGAACAGCGCCGGCACCGAGATCACGGCGGTCGCGGGCATGATGCCGAGCTGATCGGCGACGTCTTGCCGCAGCGATGCGAGCACCTTCGCGGAAAGCTCCGGCGGCGTCGCGCTGTGGCCCGAGGCCGGGAACGAGAGCGCGCGCTCGGTGCCCATCAGCCGCTTGAACTCGCTCTTGGTGTTGTCGGCGTCGCGCTCGAGCCAGCGGCGCGCGGCCGCGCCCACGGTGACCCGGCCCTTCGCATCGATGCGCACGACCGACGGCGTCAGCGTCGCGCCCTGGGCGTTGCGGATGACCTGGGTGGTTTCACCGTCGAACACCGCGACCGCGGAGTTGGTCGTCCCCAGGTCGATGCCGACGTAGATGGGCCGCTCGGACATGGCCGCCAGCATACGCTACGCTCGTGGTGCGTGATCCCGGGTCCGAGCCGTCGATCGTCGCGCGCGCCGCGCTGGCTGCTGCTGCTGTCGGCCTGCGGCGGTACCCACGTGGCAGCCGGCGACGGCAGCACCACCGCGGCCGGCGCGAGCTCGGGCAACCCCAGCAGCGGCGGCAGCGTCGGCACCAGCGCGAGCGCCACGGACACCGGCGCGAGCGCGAGCATCGCGGACAGCAGCAGCGCGAGCGCGACGATCGGCAGCTCCGACGGCAGCGGCAGCAGCACCGGCGAGCCGCCCGCGGACGAGGGCTTGCAGGTGCGCTTCCTCGGCGTCGGCGGCTTCTCGCTGCGCTACCGCGACGCGCTGGTGCTGTCGCCGCCGATGTACAGCAACCCCGACGTGTTGGCGGTGGAGTTCGGCGACATCGCGGCCGACCCCGCGCGCGTGGCCGCGTTCCTCGAGCCCGGTTCGCTGGGCGACACCAGCGCGATCCTGGTCGGGCACGCGCACTACGATCACCTGCTCGACGTGCCGCTTTTGTGGGCCCAGACCGAGGCCGCGACCATCTACGGCAACACCAGCGTGCGCAACCTGATGCTCGCCGCGGGCGTGCCCGAGCGGGCCGTCGTCGCGGTCGACGATCCCGCGGTCGCGCTCGCGGACATGCGCATGTGCCCCGACGACATGTGCACGGGCCTGGCCGCCGGCACCGAGGGCGCGTGGATCGAACTGCCAGGCGCGCGCGCGCGCGCGCTGTGCTCGGAGCACCCTGATCAGATCTTCGGCATCGTGCACTTCGCCCCCGGCTGCGTCGACACCGTGCCGATGCCGCTGCCGACCGCCGCCGACCAGTGGCGCGAGGGCGCGACCATGGCGTTTCTGGTCGACTTCTTCGAGCCCGGCACGCGCACCATCGCATTTCGCGTCTACGTCCAGGACGCGCCGACCAACGCACCGCTGGGCTTTCCCCACGACAGCCTGCTCGACGAGCAGCCCATCGATCTCGCGGTGCTCAACGTCGGCAGCTGGGAGAACGTCACCGATCACCCCGGTGCGTTCATCGCCGCCGCCGCGCCGCGCTACGTGCTGGGCGGACACTGGGAGGACTTCTTCCGCCCGCAGGACCAGCCGCTGCAACCGATCCCGCTGCAGGCGCCGCCCGAAGACTTCGACGCGGCCGCGCTCGCGGCCCTGGGCGACGAGCCCCAGGCGCCGGTGCTGGTCGACGGCGCGCCGATGCAGGCGCGCTACTACCGACCGGTGCCGGGCACCGATTTCGTGTTCCCGCGGCGCGACTCCCCCGGGCGCTGACCCGCCGTGCCTGCTAGTGGCTGTGCAGCGCTGCCGCGCAGGCGGGATCGATCGCCAGACACGCCTGCCGCTGCGCCGCGGCATCGTCGCTGCGCCCGGCCGCGGCGAAGACCTGCTCCGCCACGCGGTGCAGCGCCGCCGTGCGGTAGCGCGTCGCGAGCACGCGATCGATCACGTCGACGGCATCGCGCGACCGGCCGACCGCCAGCAACGCCCGCGCCAACGCCACCTGCGCGTCGCCCCCGGGCCGCAGCGCGACGTTGGCCTGGGCCAGCGCCAGCGCGCGCGCGGGCTCACCGTGTTGCAGCTCGTGCTCGATCGCGTGGCCCATCGCGGCCTCGGGGAAGCCCTCCGCGAGCGCGTCCCAGCCGCGGCCCGCCTGCTGCGCGAGCGCAGCCGCACGAACCTCGTCGCCGGCGTGGCGATAGGCGGTCGCGAGCGCGTCGAGGTGCTGCGGCAGGCCGTGCTCGGCGACCAGCTGTTCCAGCATCGCGATGGCGCGACCGTGCTGCCCCAGTCGATCGTAGACCTCGGCGAGGTGCTCCTGCACCAGCCACCAGCCCGACAACGTGGCGTCGGCCTGTTGCAGTAGCTCGAGCGCCTGCAGCAGCTGGCCCTGCTCGAGCGCGAGCAGGCCGCGCTGCAGCCCGATCCACGCCCGCCGTCGGGCGTCGCGCGCCGACGTCTGCGCCATCGCGGTCTGCAGCAGCGCGTCGGCGTGCTCGCGTGCACCGAGCTTGGCGTGCACCAGCGCGAGCTCGACCGTCGCGGCCTGTGGGACCACGGCAGCGACCTCGTCGAGCAGCGCCAGCGCCTGGTCGTAGTGGCCGCGCTGCGCGGCGATCTGCGCCCGTAGCACCTGCGCGGAGAGACGATCGTCGCGACGACGCAGCGGCCGGCGATCCATGCGATCGAGCAGGACCTGCGCGCGATCGAGGCGGTGGATCGACAGCTCGAAGCGCGCCGCCAGCAGCAGCGGGCCGCTGCCCTCGGGCGCGATGGCGAAGGCCTCGTCGAGCAGCTGCTGCAGGCGCGCGTAGTCGTCGGGGTCGTGGGTGAGACCGGCGCGGTCGAGCATGGACGTGCCCAGGTGCATGCGCATCAGCCAGTCGTCGGGTCGCGACAGCGCGCGCTCTTGCAGATCGTCGATGCGCGCGTCGAGCTCGGCCAGCGCGTTGGCGTAGCCGCTGGGTGCGGCAGCGGGCGACTCGACCGCGGCATGCGCCGGCGGCGTGGCACGCGACAGGCCGAAGGCGGCGGCGAGCGAGAGGGCGACCAGGGCGAGCGGGAGCGAGAGCTTCATGGGACGGTCCTCGGGAGACGAAGGACGCGGGCCCCCCCACGTCGAGGCGGGGCCGCGCGGGTGGATCAGTGCGGATCAGCCAGGTACGGGAACTCGTCCTTGAACGGCACGTCGTTCGCGGGCGGGTTGAGCGGCAGGTCGGCGAACAGCGTCAGCGGCTGATCGGGCCCCAGCTCCAGCAACACGGCCGCGAGCGTGATGTCGACCACGGGGTCGGTCAGCGCGCGTCCGTTGGGGTAGCCCGTCGGCTGCGACGGGTCGTACTTGATCGTGTCGGGCACGATCACCGGGCCGGCCTGCGCCACGGTCTGGTCGAGGGTCGCGGGCGTGAGCCCGAGGCCGGTGATGTCGTCGTCGAGCGCGCCGTGGAAGAACGTCACGCTCGCGACGATCTCGTCGAGCCACATGCCGGCCGGGTCCTCGGCCGGGTTGCTCATGTTGTACGCGTCGCGGATCGAGATGTCGGAGCCGCGGTTGAAGCCCAGGCCCTCCGGGCCCGCGATGCCGGCGGTGCCGGCCTCGACCGCCGCGTGGCGGTCGATCTGCATGTACGCGTCGTAGGGGTCCTCGGCGAACATGAAGCCGTCGTCGCCGCCGCCGCTGCTGCTGCTGCCGGTGTCGAGCGGGCCCTCGCTGCTGCTCGAGTCCGCGACGGTGGTGCCCATCGTCGTGGTCTGGGTCGCGCTCGTGGTCGCCGTGGTCGTGGGGTTGGTGGTCGCGTCGCTGGTGGTGTCACCGCTGGCGCTGCCGCCGGTGCTGCCGTCGCCGTCGTCGCTGTTCGCGTCGGTGCCGCAGCCGCCCAGGGTCGCGGCGAGCAGGCTGCCGATCAGGATGTGGTGGATCGATGTCTTCATTGCCTGCCTCCTACTTCCTCGCCGCCGTGGCCCAGACCTGGATCGGCGCGTCGCCCTCCTGCAACAACGTCGTGTCGATCTCGATCGCCGCCGCGGTGACGTTGAGCCCCGCGAGGAAATCGCGGTTGTTCATCAACATGACCGTGCCGGTGTCGAGGGTCTCGAGGTAACCCTGCGCATCGAAGAAGAACGGGTCGTCGGCGTGACCAGCCCATGCGCGCGCGCCCTCGCCGACGTCGAACACCGTCTCGACCGGGCCGGCGACGTGCTCGATCGAACCCGGCACGTCCTCCCAGCGCACGCCGACGTCGCCGTTGGCGTTGCGACCGAAGCGCCAGCGGATCGCCACGTCGCCAACGTTGTCACCGTCGTTGTCGACCCAGATGGTGTACAGCGCGTCCTCGTCGTAGACGCCCTCGGTGTCGGGCTGCGGCCGCGAGTCATTGAAACCCGCCCAGCACACGATGATGGTCGTGGTGCCGTTGCCGCTGTCGAACACGTACAGATCCGTGATGTCCTGCGCCGCGTCCTCCTTGACCAGCGGCGACTCGTCGTGATCGGAGGCGAGCACGGTGGTCGTCCACCAGCCCCCTCCGCAGATCGCGGCCACGGCCATCGCCGCCAGCCGACGCTTGTGTTTCCACTGCCTCTGCATCGCTCCGTCCTCTCGGTTTGTGGCGGCGCCCGGCAGCGCGAGCGGCCGGGGACCCCGGCCGCGGACGCCCCCGGCGCCGTGTTCTCCCCCGCTACGACGCGTGCGCGCCGATCGGATCGACGCAACCGGCAATCGCTGCGCGACGGGCGCCTACGGCGCGTGGGCTTCGATCGAGACCACGCGCCAGTTGTTGTAGCCGTGGTTGTGGATGTGCAAGGTGATCGGTGTGCCCGCGGCGATGGCCGCCGGCGGGGTCCAGCTGCCCTGCACGATGTCGTAGGCCTTGGGGATCGGCACCTGCAGGTCCAACGCGGTCTCGCCGGCGATCGCGAACAGGATGTGACCGGTCGCGGGCTCGGGCGCGACCAGATCGTCGTGGGTGAGCACGAACTCGACCACGTCGCCCTCGTAGACCTCGTCCTGCGTCGCCTGGCTGAACACGCCGTAGTTGCACAGCGCAGTGTCGACCTCGAACAGGCCGATCTCGTCGCCGAAGCCGAGCTCGCACTCGACCGTGGCGGGTGCGTGCTCGGGCAGCGGATCGTCACCCGGCGCCGGCAGCCACGCGCCGGGCGTCACGAGCTCGACCGGACTCGCGTGCGCGCGCGGGCCCTCGCTCGAACCGGCACTGCCGTCGCCGCTGCCGCTGTCGCTACCCTGCGCGTCGCTCGCATCGGCGCATGCGGCCAGCAGCCACAACAGGCCGGCCGCGTACCACCGCCTGGACGCTCGTCGACGTGTGCGCCGCATCGTCGCCCGCGATTGTGCCCCAGCCCGCGCGCGCGCGCCAACTCAGCTGGGCGCGACCAGCAACACGCCCAGGCACATCTCGTCCGTGGTGCCCTCGCCCCAGTTGGTGTCGGTCGGCGGCAATGGCTCGCCGTCGACGTAGGGTTGGTTGGCCGCGGTGTTGTCGAAGTGACACTGCAGGCGCAGCTCGTCGCCCTCGCCCAGCGCGAGCGGTGTCTGCAGGCCGTAGCTGCCCTGCCAGTGGAAGTCCCAGTCGTCGATCTCGAGCACGCAGTCGCTGTCGCCGCCAGCGCGGTCGATCGTCAGGCTCGCGCGGGTGCCCCGGGTGTGCATGTGCAGCGCCGCCGCGTAGACCGTCTGCGGGCTCCCCAGCAGCGGGCTGATGTCGCGCTGGAACTCGTGCACCACGTCGGCCTCGTCCGCGGGGATCGGCATGCCGCCACCGGGCCACGCCGGGTTCGCGAACGGGATCACGCGCGCGACCTTCTCGACGTCCGGCTCGATCGACAGCTCGATCGCGGTCGCGTCCGGTGCGGGATCCGACGCGAGCGTGTTGTAGTGCAGCTGCAGGATCACCATCGAGCCCGCGGGCACCTCGAGCCCCAGGCCCGGCGGCAGATCGTTGCCCACGCCGCCGGGCGCCCAGCCGCCCAACCACGTGCGTGAGGGCCCGCCGGTGCCGCCGAAGCAGGTGTAGCCGGGACCGTCCTCGGCAGCATCGAGCGCCTCGTAGTCCGCGATCTGATCCGGGGTCGCCAGGAACGCGATGACGTGGTGCACGATCGCGTCGTTGCCCGGTACCGCGCGGAAGCCGGTGACGTAGGTGGTCGCGTCGAGGTCGTCGGGCCACGGCACGAGGAAGCAGCGGTACTCGTCGGGTGATTGTTGCGGCGTGTACGGCTCGGCCATGGTCAGCGTGCGATCGACCCGCGAGAGCCCGCCCTCGAGTCCGCCCAGCGGCGCGCCCTCGTTCGCGGGGTCGCCCATGGGCGCGGCGTCGGCGGCCCACGCCGACACCAGTGCGATCTGATCGTCGGTGAGCGAGCGGTTGCCGATGTACTCGTTGCACGCGCTGCTCGGTGGCCACGGCGGCATGGTCCCGGCGGCGACGGCGGTCGCGACGGACGGGGCCCAGGTCGCCGCGTCCTCGTAGGCCTCCAGCGAGAACGGCGCGATGCCGCCCTCGCGGTGACACGCGACGCAGCGGCCGTCGAAGATGGGCTTGACGTGCTCGTAGTAGGTCACGGCCGCGACCCCACCCCCGGTGGTGCCCTCGCTCGAGCCGGTGCCGTCGCCCGTGCTCGCGGCGGTGGTGTCGGTCTGCGCGGATCCGGTGCTGCTGTCGGCGGCCGCGGGAGCGTCGTGGTCGGCGCACGCGCAGGTGCCCAGGGCGAGCGCGGCGATGGCATCGAGGAGCGTGCGAGGGCGTGGCCGGCGGCAGGTCATCGGCCGCCCCGCGGTGCACGATCCGCTCCGCCGCGGCCACGGTCGGCTTTCCGCAGGGTTTGCGACCGGTGACACCGCGCGGCCCCCCTGGACTGTCGTCGAGGGCGCCCGCGCGCGCTATCGTCGAGCTCGCCGATGCGTGTGCCGTCGTTGGTGCTGCTCGCGAGCGTCGCGTGCGGCGAGGACACCCTCGAGGTCCACCTCGAGCTGCGCGATCACGGCTGCGAGCCCAGCGCGCTCGCCGAGGTCTCGGTGGTGTCGATCGAGATCTACGGCGAGGCCGACGGCGGGCTGTGCACCCTGGGCCGACGGTGCCTGTTCGGGGTTGGTCCGCTCGCGGACATCGACGATCTCGCGGCCGCGCTGGGCGATACGGCGCAGCCGCTGGTCGACGTCGACGTCGACGGCGCGCAGTACATCCACGTCGTCGGGCGCGCCGAGAGCTGCTGGGACCTGCCGGATCCGGTCGACGGCGAGATCCCCGACCACCCCGTCTGCGGCTCGAACGACCTCGCCGCGATCGAAGGCGACGTGCTGCCGGTGGAGATGACCTGCACCGCGTGCAACGCGATGGAGGTGCCGCTGTGCCCGTGAGGTCCGCGCGCCGCGGCGGTGGTCCAGCCGCCATGGACCGCAGTCAAGGGTCGGCGGGCACGCCCGCGATCGACCACGGCGCAGGGATGGAACGGGACCTGCAGCCTCGCGTGCCCGTGACCCGCCGTCTGGCATTGCTCGCCGTGCTCGCGATCGCGCCGGCGTGCGACCCCGATGCCATCGACCTCGCGGTCGAGCGGCTGGTGGCGGACCGCAGCATCGACGCGGTCTCGGCCAAGACCAACATGGCGCTGGTGGCCGAGCGCTTCTCGGGCGAGGCCGCGATGGCCGACATGACCGTGGCCCAGGCGCGCGCGCGCGCGGTCGAGCTGCTGCAGCTGCGGCTCGAGGCGCTCAACCTCATCGACTGCCGCACGACCGTGACCGCGGACCGCGACGCGGGCACGCTGCAATCGGTGTCGGAGCGCTGCCGCATCGGCCTGGTCGGCCTCGACGGCGAGCTCGACGCGCGCGTGGAGATCGAGACCGCACCGTGCGACACCGGCGAGTGTCCCTCGGCGGTGGTGTGGACGCTGGATCGGTTCGACCTCGAGATCGGGCCCGACCTCGCGCGGCGGCCCCACTTCAGCGGTCCGGTGACGCTGCGCGATCCGGTCGACCCGAACCTGCCGATGTCGTGGACCACGGGCGAGGACTTCACCATCGAGAACCGCCTGGGTGTGTTCGACTCGATCTCGCACGCGAGCTGGACCGTCGACGCGGACGATTGCGTGACGATGCAGCTCGAGTCGCGGCTGCAGCGGCTCGACCGCGATCAGGACGACGACGGCAGCGACGACGAGATCGGCACGCTGGTGCTGTCGGTCGCGGGCCTGCAACGCTGCCCTGCGAAGTGCCCGAGCGCCGGCGACGTGCAGCTGGCGTTCGGCCGCGGCGCGGTCCTGCAGTGGAGCTACGGCGAGCGCACCGTCGAGGTGCAGGGGCCGCGTGGGCTGCACCTGCGCAAGACCCTCGCGTGCGCGCAGTAGCGATCGGCCGCCCGCAGCGGCGCCGCAGCCACGCAGCGTTGACAGACGTGGCCGCGCCGCCGAGCCTGCACGCGTGGCCCTGCACCGCGGCGCGACCCTCACGCTCACAGCGCTGCGCGCCGCGGTTGCCGGCGGGCGTCGACGTGTCCCCGCGGGCGTGGCGGTGCTGCTGCAGGCGCTCGACGCCCGCATGAACGCGACGTCGGTGTTCGCGACGCTGCCGTTGCCGCCGGGTGGGGACGTCGCCGGTGCGTTCGCGCGATGGCTCGACGCCGGTGCCCCCGGGCTCGCCGACGCGGCGCGCGACTGCGACCAGGACGGCCACTTCGAACAGGTGCGGCCGGGTCCGCCACCGCGGCTGCGCGGGCTCGACCGCGCGGGGTTCCTCGCCATGATCGACGCGATGTTGACGACGTCGCGCTCCTTTTATCGCATCACCATCGCCGAACCCGAGGCCGTGCGGGATGCGTTCGTGGCCGAGGCGCTCGCGAGCGGTGCGCCGGCGGAGTTCTTCGCGGCGGACGTGCAGTCCTTGGCCCCCCGGTTCGAGTACTTCGACGGCATGGACAACGACCACTGCCTGGTCTGGACCAGCGCGGGGCGCATGCACGTGTTGCTCACCAACGGCTCGGACTGACGCGACCGCGCCGCGGATCGCCGCGAGTCGAGCGCACCGTCTACGTGATTCGCTGCAGCGCCGCGATCGCGGCGCTGCCCTCGCGCGCGCAGCCGGTGCTACGGTGACGATCGTGCGTGGCGCAGCGTCGCTCGTGGCCCTGCTCGTCTTCGGCTGCGCTGCACCGCCGGTCGCCGGCGGCGACGGCGACAGCAGCGAGGGCAGCACCGCGGTCGGCCTGGGCAGCACGGGCGCGGGCGAGCGCGCGACGTCGTCGAGCAGCGAGGGTGGCGGCGACGCCACCGGCGAGCACGGTGACGGCAGCAGTGGTTCGAGCGGTACCACCGGTGAGCAACCGTCGCAGACCCGCTATGACGCGGTGCGGCAGAAGTCGGCGCACAACAGCTACCAGCGCGACGAGGCGCCGATCGACCAGCTCGCCTACCACCGCATCCGCTCGCTCGAGCTCGACATCCACGTCGGCAAGAGCTTCGAGCCGACCCTGCCCGGCGTCTGGTACGTCTATCACACCGACGTCGTCGACGACGACACCTGGTGCGTGCGGCTCGAACACTGCCTCGACGCGATCACGGCCTACACCCACGCGGTGCCCGAGCACGAGGTCGTGACGCTGTGGATCGACCTCAAGGACGGCTGGGACGACGCGCACGATCCCGACGCGCTCGACCAGCAGCTGCGCGGCCACTTCGGCGACGCGCTGGTCGAGCCGACTCGCTGCGCGCGCTGCGGCGCCGACTCCGTGCAGGCGGCGCTGCTCGACGCCGGCTGCGGCTGGCCTGCGCTCGAGGCCCTGCGCGGCCGGGTGATCGTCGCGCTCACCGGCGGCGACGGAGCGCTGCGCGGCTACCACGATGGCAGCGGCCGCGCGGCCTTCGTCGCGCCCGCAGTGCCCGACGTCGCGGCCGCGGCACGGTGGCCCGGCACCGCCATCGTCAACGCCGCGTTCGAGGACCTCGTCACCGCGGCCGCGCTGGTCGAGGCCGGCTACGTCACGCGCGTGTGGGGCATCGCCGACGAAGCCGCGTGGCAGGCCGCCGTCGCCGCGGGCGTGCACCACCTGGGCGTGGACGCGGTCGACGCCGAGCACGATCCCTGGGCGCGCACCCACGATGCGAATGGCTGGCCGTTCGCGTGCCGTGAGCGCTGCGAGCCCTCGGTGCCGGCCGAGTCCATCGTCGGGCTCGAGGTCGACTCCGGCGATCTGTGGAACGACGCCGACGCAGGGATCTTCCCCGCGCACGATCGCAGCGCCGCGCCCGACGGCAGCTGGAGCGCGTGGATCTCCACCCGCAACAGCCACGTCGAGCCCTTCGCGAAGGGCTGCCTCATGGCCCGCAGCAGCGACGCCGCCGACGCGCCGTACTTCGCGGTGTGTCGCCCGGCCGACGACGAGCCGCTGCGCGTACGGTGGCGCCTCCTGCAGGCGGCAGCACCACCGCGCTCGAGCACGCGATCGCGCCCGCGGCCACCCTCGATCCGCCCGCGGCTGCGTTCGTGCGCCTGCGCATCGACGACGACGGCCGCTGCGCCAGCGGCGACGGCTCGCTCGACGGCACCACGTGGGTCGTGATCGGCAGCGCCTGCTTCGATGCGCCGCTGGTGCTGCAGGGCCCGCCGCCAGCGCCCATGACGGCGGCACCGTGCGGCTGCTGTTCGGCAACCTGCGCCGCGACGACGGCGCGGTGCTCACGGCGCAGGGGCTGCCGCCGCCGCTGCTGTGGGGCGACGCCAGCGGCACCGTCTTCGACGGGCCGTTGCCCTGACCGCCGCGGCCCGCGGGCCGCCGGGACATGATGTTGTGGAAACATGATGTTCGCCAAACATAATGTTCGAGAAGCATCATGTTTGACCGCGCCGTCCCCGTGCTGATCGCGATCCTCGTGGGCTGCCGTCCCGCCGCACCGACGACGCCGCCGCCGTCGGATCCGACGCCGACGCGGTCCGAGCCCGCCGCCGCCAAGCAGGGCGTGCACGGCATGGTGCTGTTCGGCAAGGACGCGATGTACGCGTCGCATCTGCCGATGTACGAGGCGCCGCACGACGTGCAGGCGGTCTTGCGGCTGGTGCCGCGCGAGCCCGAGGTGCTCGACAGCTGGCGCCGCGAGCTGTCGCACGAGCCGCTCGCGACCTTCGTGCCGCAACCGTTCGACCTGGCGCAGCTGCGCGACGGCGGCACGATCGCGCTGGTCGGCGATCTCTACCGCGGGCACTTCGAGCGCGACGGCGTGGTCTACAGCGAGGCCGTGGCGTTCGACGCCGAGGTCGTGTTCTACCGCGAGATCCCGGCGGCGCCGCAGCCCAGCAGCGAGGCCATCGCGTTCGGCGACGGCGAGCACACCTACCTCGTACAGATCATCGGCCCGCGCCCCGGCGTCGATCGCATCCTCGCCTGCGACGCGCCCGCGCCGGCGCGGGCGCAGACCGTCGCGCTCGACGACGCGAGCCTGGCCGCGCGCGGCTGTAGCGGCAAGCGGGTGATCTACGAGGAGCGCGCCGACCTGCAGTGACGGGCGCGCGGCCGTATCACGGCGACAGCCACGTGTCGCGCCACGGCAGCGCGAAGCGAGCCGCAGGCACGTGGATGCCGGCGGTGGTGATCCAGTCGATCGTGCCGACACCTTCGAGCACCCACACCCCTCGCCCGCCCCGCGTGTCCGTCATGCCCCGGCAGTGACGGGCGTGACCGCGACGATCGCGGCGGCGAGGCGGGGCTACGCAATGGCGGCAGGCCGCGTCAGCGCGGTCCGTACACCACCAGCCGCCCCGGCTCGCGATCCCGCAGCCCCAGCCCCAGCCCCACGCCGAGGCTCGTGCCCACCACCGCAGCGCCGATCACGGTCCAGAACCACCACGTCCGCGCGACCGGCTTGCGCGGCTTGCTCGGCGTCGCCGGCCCGGGATCGGCGAAAGCGGGCGCCACTGCGGCCGCGCCGGCGCGTCGCAGCACGCCGTGCTCGTCCACCGACTCGAGCGCCGCGAGCACGGCGGGGCGCAGCGCGTCGCGGCGCTGCGTGGGTCCCAGGCCCTCGCCGACCAGCGCGCGCGCGGTGAAGCCGTCGTCCTTGCGGCCGACCAGCACGACCACGTCGATGTCGCGCGCGGCGGCGGCCTGCACCAACGCGCGGCGATCCGCCGCGACCGCCAGGCGCAGTGGCGTGCCGACCGTGCCGATCGCGAGCCGCACCAGCGCGTCGGGTTCGTCCAGCGGTGGCAACGTCAGCGCAATCGCGTCGCTGTGCGGCACCCACAGCAGCTGTGCCACCGCAGCATGGCCGATCGCGCGCGCGTGCACCACGTGCAGTCCCGGCCGCAGCTCCACGTGCGCGCCCGCGGCCACTGGCTTGCAGTCGATCGACAGCGTCGCCTGCGACGGCGTGGTCGTGATCGCGACCGGCAGCGGCACCCGTGCGCTCTGGGCTTCCTGCACGGGCAGGAACTCCGCGACCACGTCGGGCCCGTAGAGTTCGCGCGCCGGTCGGCGCTCGGGCTGCAACGCCAACGCGAGCGCCAGCCGCGAGGTCGCAGCGTCGGCGTCGCCGGCCTGCTTGCGACCACGGTAGGCCAACGCGAGGCGGAACTCGAGCTCCCACAGCGCGTCGCAGCGCGCCGGGTCCGACAGCAGCGCGAGCTGGTCGCGCTCGAGCGCCTCCAGGGTCGACGTCATCGCCTCCCAGCGCTGCGCGAGCCAGTCCTGCCGCGCGGTCGCGAGACCGGCGTCGACCGCCGCCAGCGCGCTGGCCTCGGTCGCGGCGACCTGCGCCCGCGCGCGCTCGAGCTCGGCCGCAAAGCGCTCGGTCGGCACCCACGCGTGGCGCGACGGCACCGGCGGCTCGCCCTGCCCCAGCTCCGCCAGCTCGTACTGCAGCGCGGCGTCGTCGGGCCACACCAGCACCGCGGGCCGATCGTCCGCCGCCGCCGGCACGTTCGCGCCGGCCAGGCTCCACGCGACTGCGAGCGACAGGGCGCGAAGCGGCATCGAGTGTGATCAGGATAGCATGACCACCGATCCGACGGCCGGCTACCATGGGCTGTCGCATGACGAGCCCCACGCGCCTGGGTTGCTACGAGCTCGGCGCCGTGATCGGCCGCGGCGGTGTCGCCGAGGTCGTGCGTGCCGACGTCGTCGGTGCCGGCGGCTTCCGCAAGCCCGTCGTGATCAAGCGGATCCGCGACGAGCTCGCGCCCGAGCTTCGCGCGTCGCTGCACGCCGCGTTCGAGCGCGAGGCCGTGCTCGCGCAGCGGCTGCAACACCCTGGCGTGGTCGCCGTGCTCGATCTCGACGAGCACGGAGGCCAGCCGTTCATCGTGATGGAGTTCGTCGACGGCTGTTCGCTGCAGCAGCTGCTCGATCGCGGCGGCAGCTTGCCGCCGGCGCTCGCGCTGCACATCGCGCTGCGCGTGGCCGAGGCCCTGGCCTATGTGCACGCGCTGCCCGACGAGCACGGCGCACCGCTGCAGCTGGTCCACCGCGACGTCACGCCGGCCAACGTGCTGCTGTCGATCGACGGCGCGGTCAAGCTCGCCGACTTCGGCATCGCGCGGGCGCGCAGCAGCGGCAACGACACCCTGCCGGGCTTCGTGAAGGGCACGCCGATGTACCTCGCGCCCGAGCAGGCCGCGGGTCGCCCGGTCGATGGTCGCGCCGACGTGTTCGCGCTGGGATTGGTGCTGCGGCGCATGCTCGTGGGCGACGGGGGGCTCGAGGCGCTGTCGCCCCCCCTGGTGGCGGTGATCGATCGCGCGACCGAACCGGCGGTGCGCGATCGATGCGACGCCGCCGCGCTGGTGGTCGCGCTGCGCGGGTGCATCGCGCAGCTGGGCGACGACGGCGATGCGACCGCATCGCTCGCTGCGCGCGTGCGCGAGCTACGAGGTCGCAGCGCCGCGCGCGTGGTCGCGCTCGACGGCGCGCTCGACCGTGGCTCCGATGGTGGCACGCGTCAGCTCGCGCCCGCGCCCGCGCAGCCACCTGCGCGCCCCCGCCGGCGCGTCGCAGCCGTGCTCGCCGCGCTCGTGCTCGCCGCGCTCGCCGCGGTGTGGCTGTGGCCGCGCGACGAGCCCCAGCCCACCACGACGGCGACCGCGACGGCGCCGAGGCCGACACCGCGCGACGAGCCCCAGCCCGCGCGCACGCCGGTGGCCGTGCCCGAGCCGACCGTGCACGACGACGACACCACCACCGGCGCGGCCGCAGCGGCCCCGGTCAAGGCCGCGCCGCCACGCCCACGCGCGCGCGGCCGGCTCAAGATCAACCTCGTGCCCTACGCGCGGGTCACCATCGACGGCCGCGATCGCGGGCAGACCCCGGTCGACACGCCGCTGAGCGCGGGCAGCCACCGCGTCGAGCTGTACAATCCCGACAGCGCCCAGCGCCGCACGATCGACGTGCAGGTCGAGCCCGGGCAGACCGCGAGCATCACGGCGTGGTGAATCGAGTCCAGCACACGGTTCAGATCGGCAGCGGCGACGCCACGGCGTTGCGCCGCCGGCCCCTGCGCATCGAGGTGATCAAAGGTCCCGACCGCAAGCGCCGCGGCGACTTCGAGCACGAGCGCATCGTCATCGGCACCCACGACAGCTGCGAGCTCGTGCTGGCCGATCCCACGGTCTCGCGCCACCACGTCGAGATCGCACTCGTGCCCGAGGGTTATCGCATCCGCGACCTCGACTCGCGCAACGGCACCTTCATGGACGGCGTGCGCGTGTTCGACGTGGTCGTCGAGGGCAGCGCGAGCCTGCGCGTCGGCGAAACCCAGCTCAAGTTCGCACCGCTGTCGGACACGGTCGACATCCCGCTGTCGCCGGCGACCCGCATGGGCCCGCTGCTGGGCCGCAGCGCGGCGATGCGCCGGATCTTCGCGCTGGTGGCCAAGGTCGCGCCGACCGACACGACCGTGCTGCTCACCGGCGAGTCCGGCACCGGCAAGGAGGTCACCGCACGTGCGATCCACGAGCACAGTCGCCGCGCCGAAGGCCGTTCGTGGTGGTCGACTGCGCCGCGCTGCCGCCGACGTTGATCGAGAGCGAGCTGTACGGCCACGAGCGCGGCGCCTTCACCGGTGCGGACCGCGCTCGCACCGGCGCGTTCGAGGCCGCCGCCGGCGGCACGCTGTTCCTCGACGAGATCGGCGAGCTGCCGCTCGATCTGCAGACACGCCTGCTCGGCGTGATCGAGCGGCGGCAGGTGCAGCCGCTGGGTAGCAGCAAGACCCGGGCGATCGACGTGCGCCTGGTCGCCGCGACCAACCGCGACCTGCGGCGCGAGGTCAACCGCGGCAGCTTCCGCGCCGATCTGTACTTTCGCATCGCCGTGGTCACGCTGCAGCTGCCGGCCCTGCGCGAGCGACCCGAGGACATCCCGCTGTACGTCGAGTCGTTCCTCGCCGAGCACGCCGCCGCCGGTCTGCCGCTGTCGATCGACGCGCAGACCATGGCCGAGCTGGCCGCGCGAGCGTGGCCGGGCAACGTCCGCGAGCTGCGCAACGCGCTCGAGCGCGCCGCGGCGTTGGGCGAGGTCGAGCGCGAGCACGAGCACGAGCCGCTCGGAGCCGGCGTCACCACGGACGCGGCGACGGCCGAGCCCGAGGGCGCGACGATCGATCCTGCGGTGCCGTTCAAGACCGCCAAGGGTCTGCTCGTCGATCGCTTCGAGCGCGCGTATGTCGAGGCGCTCATGCGCGTGCACGCGGGCAACATCACGCAGGCTGCCCGCGCGGCCGAGATCGATCGCGTCTACCTGCTGCGCCTGCTCGACAAGTTCGGCCTGCGCACGACCAAGCGCGGCTGATTTTGCTTCCGCCGCGCAGCGGCAACGGGCAAGCTGCGCCCATGGCCGACAGCGTCCGTGCGTCCCACATCCTGCTCATGTACCAAGGCTCGATGCGCTCCTCCGCGACGCGCAGCAAGGCCGAAGCCGCAGCCGGCATCGCCGACTTGCAGGCGCAGCTGCAGGCCGGGGCCTCGTTCGCCGAGCTCGCGCGCGCGCACTCGGATTGCCCGTCGCGCGCCAAGGGTGGCGACCTGGGCAGCTTCGGCCGCGGCCAGATGGTGCCGGAGTTCGAGACCGCGGCGTTCGGCCTGCCGGTCGGTGGCACCAGCGGCGTGGTCGAGACGCCGTTCGGCTACCACCTGATCCAGCGCACCGCCTGAGCGCGCCGGGCCGCGCTCACACGCGCAGGCCGATGGGGCACGCGACGCCGGTGCCCCCCAGACCGCAGTAGCCGTCGGGGTTCTTGCCCAGGTACTGCTGGTGGTAGTCCTCGGCGTAATAGAAGATCGGCGCGTCGGCCACCTCGGTGGTGATCGCATCGAAGCCGGCCGCCGCGAGTCGCTCGCCGTACAGCGCCCGCGAGCGCTCGGCCGCGGCGCGTTGCTCCGCGCCGTAGCAGTAGATCGCGGAGCGGTACTGCGTGCCCACGTCGTTGCCCTGGCGCATGCCCTGGGTCGGATCGTGGTTCTCCCAGAACACGGTCAGCAGCGCGTCGTAGTCGACGCGTGCTGGATCGAACACCACGCGCACGACCTCGACGTGTCCGGTGCGACCGCTGCAGACCTCTTTGTAGGTCGGGTTCTCCGTGAAGCCTCCGGCGTAGCCGACCATCGTGCTGGCCACGCCGGGCGTCTGCCAGAACTTGCGCTCGGCGCCCCAGAAACAGCCCATGCCGAACATCGCCAGCGCGGTGCCTTCGGGGAACGGCGCGACGATGCGCGCGCCGTTCACGAAGTGGATCGGCGAGACCTCGAGCGCCTCGGCGCGGCCGGGCAGCGCGTCGGCGGCGGTAGGCATGCGCAGCTTCTGTGGATCGAACCAGCCCATTGACGATCTCCAGGGTCGAGGGTCACAACTGAACGGACCGCGAGGCAGTTTACGCTGCGAGCACGCCCGTGCCGACCGGACCGACCGGCCCGCGGCAGTTGCGCTGCAGGCCCGATCGCGCCTTGGCGCGCCTGCAGCAGCTCCGGAGCGGCTTTTTCGCGGCGGCCACGATCCGGGTGCGCACGGTCTCGTCTCGTGGGGCGGGGTCGGCAGGCGTGAGGGGCGACGTGGGCGCACAGCAGCGGGGGGATCGAGGGGGCGGCACCGCCGTCGCCCGCGTCGCGACCATCGGGTCGGGCGCGGGCGCGGCGGTGACCGTGATGATGGCGCTTCTGGGCGGCTGCGATCCGGGCGCGAGCCCGCGGCGGCAGTTCGACGCGACGGTCGCGGTCGACGACGACGACGCCGACATGCCCGCGGGCAGCAGCGACGACGGCGGCAGCGACGACGGCAGCGGCGGGGCCGACGAGCCCGCGACCACGCCGCGCGAACCGCTGTCGGCCGAGCAGGTGCAGTTCTATCTGACCCGCATCGCGCCGACCCTGGTCGGTCGCTCGCTCGACTACGACGAGATGCAGCTCGTCGCGCAGGTCGGCGAGGCCGCGCTCGCACCGATCGTCGATGGTTGGACCGCGGAGCCCGGCTTCGCCGAGGCCATGCGCTTCATGGTCTCGGACATGCTGCACACCAGCGGCGAGCGTGACGGCGTGGACTTCGATCTGCCGGGCAACCTCGCGGCCGAGATCGCGGCGGAGAACCTGCCGTACTCGACGCTGCTCACCGCCGACTACTGCGTGGCCGCAGACGGCAAGCACATCGCCTGCGACACCGGTGCGCCGTACGAGTCCGGCGTGCTCGCGACGCGGGCGTATCTCATCGCCAACAAGGGTCGCTTCAACCTCACCCGCGCCAAGCGCATGCTCGAGACCTTCGCCTGCCGCATCTATCCCATGGAGGCACAGGTGCAGGTGCCGCTGGCGAAGGCGCAGCTCATCCCGATGTTCCAGGCGGAGAACCCCGACGAGCAGACCGTCGACGAGGCCAAGGGCGGCTTCGGCAACGGCGTGGCCTGCTACAACTGCCACTCGCAGTTCGGCGCCCACGCGCAGTTCTTCGTGCGCTTCGACGACCAGGGCTTGTGGCGCGCCGACGCGACCGGCAAGCAGGACCCCGCCGGCGAGCTCGGTCGCGCCCTCGGGGGCCTGTACGCCTCGCACCTGCAGGCCCCGCGCGCGGCCAAGAGCGAACGATCGCAGATGTTCGGCGTCGAGGCCGAGAACCTGCGCGGCGCCATGGACGTGCTCACCGACAGCCCGCTGTTCCAGCAGTGCACGGTCAAGAACCTGCTCGCGCGGACCTTCGGGCTCGCCGCCGGCGTGTCCGACGACTTCGACGCCGAGCTGATCGCCGAGCTGGCGCAACAGATCACCGCAGACAGCGACGACCCGACCCTGCGGCACTACGTGTGGTCGATCTTCACCGATCGCCGCGTCGTGGATGCCGTGGTCGCGACGATGGAGGCGCCATGAAGACCACGCGCGAACCGATGGCCCACCGCCTGCCGCCGGCCCGCCGACGGCAGTTCCTCAAGCTGTGCGGTGCCGTGCTCGCGGCGCCGGCAGTGCCCAGCGCCCTGCGCTTCGCCATGAACGAGCAGCTGTTCGGCGAGGCCCACGCCTTCGAGGTCGAGTCGAGCCTGCCGACCTACTTCATCGAGATGAACCTGCGCGACCAGTGGGACTTCGGCCACGTGTTCGTGCCACCGGGCATCGCGACCAACCTCGCCAACCTCACCCGCGGCGGCTCGGGTGACGCGCTGTCGCTGTTCTACACCGCGGACCAGATCACGGCGCACGAGGGCAACTTCTACCTCACGCCCGATTCGCAGGTGTTGATCCCGCACTTGTCCAACATCGCGGTGCTCGAGACCAACCCGCTGTGCGAGGGTGCGATCCACGGCCACGAGTCGGCCAACCCGCTGCGCTCGCCCGGCCGCACCAAGTCGCAGGACCCCGGCAAGCAGCCGATGTGGATGGCCGAGCCGGGCTACGAGGAGCAGGGCAACGACTACTGGTACTCGTCGACGCCGACGCCGGCGACGCTGCACAACTACTGGCAGAAGCAGCTGACGCCGGAGATCGCCAACGGCATCACGATGAAGTTCATCAGCCGCTTCCACACGATCAGCCACTTCGCCGCGGGGCTGCCCGCAGCCGAGCTGACACGGATCCAGAGCGTGCAGATGTTGTTCGACACCTTCCCGACCACGGTCGAGCAGCTCGCGCTCGCGAGCGCCGACGAGGCCGCGGTGTTCGCCGCCGCGCTGCGCCGCGCCGACACCGGCTTCTTCCGCCGCCACGGCTACGACGAGGTCGCGCGCGCGCGACCCACGAGGCCCACCTCGCCGCGGCCGAGGGCAAGTGGTACCACGTGCCTGCAAGGTCGTCGACCTGCCGTTTTCGCCCGAGGAGATCGCGTACTGGCAGGCGGGCGTGCCGGACCAGGTCGGCGACAACAAGAAGGCCAACATCTGGGAGCAGGCCGGCTGGGCCTACAAGCTGCTGTCGAACGAGGTCACGCGCACGGTCGCGATGGAGTTCGACTATCTCGACGTGCACGACACCCGCGAGGAGTCGGTCACGTAAGACCATGGCAGCGCAGTCGGCGGTGCCGCTGGCGCGCTTGATCGAGAGCATCAAGGCCATCCCGGGCATGTGGGATCGCACCGTCATCGCGATCTACTCCGCCGACGGCGGCTGCTCGCCCTCGGCGAACTCCTACGGCAACGAAGGCAAGAGCTCGTTCGTGCTCGCCGGCGGCCGCATCCGCGGCGGCTACTTCGGCGACGTGCGCGTGGCCGGCAACACCGGCACCGGCCACACGTGGTCGTACGTCTCGCCCGACGACAGCGGCGCCGCGGTGGTGCCGGTGTCCGGCGGCGAGGGCCGCGTGCCCGGGCGAGGAGCTGGCGCACGGTCATGCGCGCGCTGGGCATCCCCGACGACGTCGCAGGCCAGTACCCCGACGTCGCGGCGCACCAACCCTGGAGTTCATGCTCGCGTAGGCGAAGCGGATGGAGCGCGACATGATCGAGCAACGCATGCGAGCTGCGCGTCGGATCCTCTCGGGGCTGCTGACGCTCGCGATCCCCACGGTCGCCGGTTGCTACTCCGGACTGGGCGAAGGCACGCGGCAGATGGGCGACGACGGTGGCGACGCGGGTGACGCCGGCGCCGAGGGCGAGCCCGACCGCCTGCCGCGCGCACGCCCGGACCCGGCGCGATCGACACGCCGTTCGATCCGCCCGGCAGCGAGGTCGAGCTGCTGCCCTTCCACGTGCGCCTGGCCAACCTCGCCGCGGTCGCGGGCGTGCACCCCGACGATCCCATGTTCATGGCGCTGCTCGACCGTCGCTTCCAGCTGGGCGACCACGACTACGCCAACGGCATCGCGCCCGACCTCAAGTGGACGCCCGAGCGCATGGAGACCTGGGTGAAGGCGCTGCGGCCGGACCTGCGACGACCCGCGCTTCCAGGCCCGCTACCCCGAGCTGGCGACCGATCCCGCCGCGCTGGCGCGCGCCGCCTTTGCGCGACCCCTCGCCCGAGGAGCTGCAGGCCTTCGCCGAGGTCCAGGCCGGCCAGCTCGACGGCGCGGGTCGCTACCGCATGAGTTGTCTGGCGGTGCTCAGCTCACCGCGAGTTCGTCGCACGCTGACGAGCAGTCAAGGCGGGCGCCGAGCGCTATCATCCGCCGCGGAGGTCCGCGTCGATGTCCCGCTCGTGCTCCCGCCTCGCGTCGTCTGGTTGTCTGGTCCTGGTGCTGCTCGCCGCGGCCTGCGGCTCGCCCAAGGGCGAGCGCAGCAACGACATGGCCAAGGCGCTCGACAACAGCAAGAACATCACCGACCACGCGACCCAGGTCGAGCGCATGAAGAAGCTCAAGCACAAGGCCGACGAGGACGCGGGCAAGGCCAAGGACGATGCGCTCGCGGCCATCACCGCGGTCGCGGCCCCGTTGCCCGCGGACGTCGAGGCCGCGTGCGCGCAGGCCAGCGCGGGCCTCGACGCGTTCAAGCAGCAGCGGCTCAGCGGCGCCGAGCTCGAGCGCTGGAACGCGACCAAGGAGCCCGATCTGCGCAAGCTGAGCGAGGCGTGCAAAGCCACCGGCTCGATCGAGCGCGGCGTGTGCCTGGGCAGCGCGCTGGCGAAGGCACCGATCGAGTTCTTCCCCGACACCGCGCAGCCCGAGCTCGAGGCCGCGTGCGAGAAGCGCTACCCCGCTGCCGCGCCGCCGCCGGCCTGACTCAGCGCTCGCGCGCGCGGGTGAGTCGGGCGCCGCAAAGGCGCAGGCCCAGGGCCCGCAGCACCGCGGGTAGCTCGCGGCGACGCGTGGCCAGCCGCGCGCCCAGCTGCGCCAACGCGGCCTCGTCGAGGCTCGTGCGCTCGTCCCACCGCGCGAGCTCGTCGCCGACGCGCGCGAGCACGTCGGCCCGGATCGCACGGGGCCCACGCACGACGTAGCCGACGAACGGCAACCACACGCGCAGCGGCGGCGGCAGGGCCTCGACCGCCCACGAGACCTCGCGGGCCTCGGGCAACGCCAGCCGTCCGCGCTCCGACGCGGCCGCGCGCACCAACGCAGTGCGCAGGCGCAGCGCCGCCGGCGTGGCCATGCGTGCGACGTGCACGACCTCGTGCGCCACGGTCACGCCGGCCGCCGCGAAGCGCTCGCGATCCTCGTCGCGCAGCCGCTCGAGCTGGGTGCGCGCGGCGTCGCCGTCGAGCGTGCCCAGGCCCTGCTCGAGTTGGTACAGCAGCCCGCGCGCGCTGGGCCCCAACGCGGCGCCGTCGATGGCGGCCAGCGGCGCGAGCAGCTCCGCGATCGCGTCCTTGAGCCACGCCTGCAGCCGTCGCGTCAGCCGCAGCCGTGCGCCTGCGCCCACACCCTCGGCGCTCGACGACGACAGCCGCAGCTCGGGGTGCAGTACGCCGCTGCCGCGCGCGAGCACGGCCAGCACGCGGCCGTCGTGGACCAGGCGCCCGCCCTCGTCGAGTCCGATCTGCGGGTGCGCAGCGTCGAGCGCCGCCTCGAGCCAGTCGTCGTCGTCGTCGCCGGGCGCGTCGCCGGGGCCCGCAGGCAAGCGCAGCGATCGCAGCTGCGCGAAGGGGCCGTCGAGCCCGGGTCCGCTCGCGGCCGCCGCGGTCGCGCCCGGCGGTCGCCGCGGCCGCGGCTGGGGCGGGCGCCCGCCCTGCTGCCGCGCGACGAAGCGATCGGTCAAGCGCTGGTGCAGCGCGTCGCTGCATCGATCCTCGATCTCGCGCGCGAGCTGCTGCCACGCCGGCGCGTCGTCGACCCAACGCTCGTGGTGCGCGACGTACGTCCAGGTCCGGATCGACGCGATGCGCCCGGTCAACGTGTCGATGTCGCCCTCGACGACGTCGAGCGCGCGCACGCGCTGGCCCATCCAGCCCGCATCGATGCGGCCGGCGTCGTGCAGCTGCACGAACAGCGCCGCGAGCAGCTGCACGTGGCTCTCGAGCAGCAGCTTGCGATAGTCGGGGATGCGGCACACCTCCCACAGCAGCTCGACCGCGGCGCGGCCCTGCGCGCGCGCGCGGATCTCGGGGTTGCGCAGCAGCTGCTGCAGCGCCTCGAAGTCGTCGGCGCGCTCGACCAGCCGCAGCGCGCGGCGAGGCGGCCGTGCGCGCAGGCTCGCGAGCAGGGCCTCGACCGAGTCGAAGTCGAGCTCGTCGTTGCGCCACACCAGCCGGTGCAGCGGCGGGAACTGGTGCTGCTCGATCGCCGCGGCCACCCGCGGCTCGAGCCCCGGCAGCGGCCGCAGCGTCGCGAACGCACCGTCGCTGGTGTAGCGCCCGGCGCGACCGGCGATCTGCGCCAGCTCGGCGGGCTCGAGCGCACGCACCTCGCTGCCGTCGAACTTGTGCAGCGCCGCGAACACGACCCGGTCGACCTCGAGGTTGAGGCCCATGCCGATGGCGTCGGTCGCGACCATGTAATCGACCTCGCCGCTCTGGTACATCGCGACCTGGGCGTTGCGCGTGCGCGGCGACAACGAACCGGTGACCACGGCGGTGCCGCCGTGGCGCTGGCGCAGGCGCTCGGCCAGGTCGTAGACGTCGGCGACCGAGAACGCCACCACCGCGGTGCGCGGCGGCAGGGCGCCCAGCGAGAGCGTGCCGGCGTAGCTCAGCTGCGAGTAGCGCGGGTGGGTCTGCAGCCGCGCGGTCGGCAGCAAGGCCTCGACCATGGGCCGCATCGACTCCGAGCCCAGAAACCACGTCTCGAGCTCGCCGCGCGCCCGCAGCAACCGCTGGGTGAAGGTGTGGCCGCGCTGGGGGTGGGCCGCGAGCTGGATCTCGTCGACGGCGACGAAGTCGACGTCGCGCAGCACCGGCATCGACTCGACCGTGCAGACCCAGTAGCGCGGCCGCGGTGGCACGCGCTTCTCCTCGCCGGTCACCAACGCGACCGCTTGCTCGCCGACGCGCGGCGTGATGCGGTCGTAGATCTCGCGCGCGAGCAGGCGCAGCGGCAGCCCGATCATGCCGCTGCGGTGCTCGAGCATCCGCTCGACGGCACGGTGGGTCTTGCCGGTGTTGGTCGGCCCCAACAGCGCGGTGATGCCCTGCGCGGACACGGTCGCTCGCCAGCGTACGCCGGCCCGGGGCAGATCAGCGCGCGGCGGCCGGCGGAATCGGCGGCGGCACGAACACGAACACCGCCGGCAGGCGCACGTCGAGGCCGCCACGGCGGATCTTGGCCATCATCGCCTCGATCTCGGCGTCGAGCAGCGCGGTGACCTGCTCGGGCGGATCGCAGGGCTCGTAGCCGACGTTGCGCGAGGCGAGCACGTCGCGGCCCGCGCGGACCTCGATGCGCAGCTCGCAGCGCTCGGGGTCGTCGGCCGCGCTCAGCTCGAGCGCGACACCCCTGCGCTTGAGCGCGAGCTGGCGCGGTGGCACCGGCGGACGCCCCGGCACCGGCGTGATCGCGGACTCGCCGGTGGGCGCGAGCCAGTCATCGAAGGTGCCGCGACACAGCTCGCGCAGCACGGCCTTGTGCTGGGTTCGCAGCAGCGCCTGGACCTCGGCCTCGGCCACGCCGTCGGGCAACGCGGTGCGCTCGGTCGCGAGCACGGCGCCGCGCATGAACAGCTGCGTGCAGGCCTGCCGACGATCGTGCCCGGAGACCTCCGACTGCACGTGGAAGATCTGGCCGCGGTAGCGCACGTCGTGGTTGTATCCGCGCGGCACCGGCACCATGGCATCATCGTTTCACGGCGCGCGAGCGCCCCGCAACCGATAATCCGCGTGAGCGGGCTTTCGCGATGGGCCCGCGGGTGGGTGCGGCAGGGGTTGTTCGGCGGCTTTGGGGTCGCCCCGCGCCGGCCGAGGGCGGGCACCCGTGCGAGCTTTGTGGGGTCGGAGCAGATCTCCTGCCACATGCGCCCGCCCGGTCGCGGCGCCGCTCGCCCAGCGCGACGGCCTCAGGGTGCGAACGAACGCATGAGGTTGTCGACGAAGGCCTCGACGAAGCGTCCGAGGTCCGAGACCGGGAAGGCAACATGGCCCTCGCTGAGTCGGCCGCTCAGCAGCAGCGACGCGAGCCCGTGCAGCGAGGCCCAGATCAGCAGCGCCGAGTGATCGACATCGAGATCCGAGCGCAGGCTGCCGCGCTCGATGCCCGCGGCGATGGTGGTGCGCGCGGCGACGATGGGCCCCAGCGCGCGCATCATCTCCTCGGAGGAGAGCGTCGACCAGTCGAGCTCCTCCTCGTCGAACAGCAAGCGATACAACCACGGGTTGGCCCGCGCGAACGCGAGGTACGCGTGCGCCATCGATCGCAGCTGGTGCTCGGGCGCCCGCGTCGCGCCGTCCGAGCTCGCGACGCCGTCTGCCGCGACACCCGCGGTGCCGCGGGTCAGCGCCTCGAGCAGCATGCCGACGCCGTGGAATCGGATCTCGCGCAGGATCGACGCCTTGCTGTCGAAGTGCTGGTAGATGCCGGTCGAGCTCATGCCGAGTCGACTGGCGATCGCACGCATGGTGAGGCCCTCCTCACCCGCTTCGGCACCGATCTCGATGCTCACGCGGATGATCTCGTCGTGCAGACCCGCCTTGGCCGGCAACCTCACGAAGACCGATCCTAACACCGTTCTGCGCGGTGTCCCGCGGAAAACGTCGCGCGCGGTTTCGTGGCGTCCGTTCGGACGATGCGCGCTCGGGTCGAGCGCGCGTCGCTAGCGGATGAGCTCCCAACGCGCGCCGCCCGGCGCGTCCTCGACGGCGACGCCCGCGCGCTTGAGCAGGTCGCGGATCGCATCCGCGCGGGAGAAGTCCTTGTTCCGGCGCGCCTCCGCGCGGGCCTCGAGCATGCGGTCGATCACGGCTCGCAGCTCCGCGAGCTGCTGCGCGCCTTCGTCGGCGGTCGCGAGGCAATCGGCCGCGAGCTCGGGGTACAGCTCCGCGTCGACCGTCTCGACACCGAGCACGTACAGGTGGCGGGTCAGGCAGCGATACGCCGCCATCAGACTCGGCGGATCGTCGATGGTCTCGAGCCCCTGCGCGAACAGCTCGCCGACGTAGTCGAACATCGCGGCGGTCGCCTGCGGACAGCCGACGTCCGCGTCCATCGCGGCCACGAAACGATCGAGGAACGCGCGCGTCGCGGCAGCGAACGCGCCGTGCTCGAACGCCTCGCGCTCGCGCGGGATGGCCTGCTCGGCCGAGCGCATGCTCGCGTAGCGCGAACGCACCGGCACCGCGCGCGCCTGCGGAGTCACCGCGCGCAGACGCTCCGCCAAGAGTTTGACGGCCCGTGAGATGCGCTTGAAGCCCTCGGCGCAGGCATCGATGAGCTCGTCGGAGAACGCGAGCTTGGTGCGGTAGTGCGTGCTGGCGAAGAACCACCGGATCTCGTCGTAGCGGTGACGCGACAGCAGATCGGGGATGCCGATGACGTTGCCGAGCGACTTCGACATCTTCACGCCGCGCAGATCGAGGTGCTCGGGGTGCATCCAGTAGCGCACCCACGGATGCCCGCACAGCGGCTCGGATTGCGCGACCTCGTTCTCGTGGTGGGGGAAGAGGTTGTCGACCGCGCCGCCGTGCACGTCGAAGTGCTGCCCCAGCATCGCGGTCGCCATCGCGGAGCACTCGATGTGCCAGCCCGGGCGCCCCTGCGGCCACGCGGCCTCGCCGGTGGTCCACGCCGGCTGCTCGGGCGTACTCGGCTTCCACAGCGTGAAGTCGGCCGGGTGACGCTTGCGCTCGAGGTCCTCGCCGATGCGTCCGCTGGCACCGGCCTGCTGTCCGTCGAGGGTGTTGCCCGACAGCTCGCCGTAGCGCGGGAAGCTCTGCACGTCGTAGAAGACCTCGCCGTCGACGACGTAGGCGTGGCCCGACGCGAGCAGCTGGCGCACCATGTCGATCTGTGCGTCCACGAAGTCGGTCGCGCGCGTGTACGCGGCGTAGTCCTTGATGCGCAGCGCCCGGCAGTCGCGGCGGAACGTCGCGATGACCGACTCGGCGACCTCGAGCCATCCGCCCGGCGCGGCCGACTCCGCACCGTCGGCGGCCTTGGCGATGATGCGGTCGTCGATGTCGGTGTAGTTGATCACGCTGAGCACGTGATGGCCGCGGTACTCCAGGTAGCGCCGGAAGACGTCCCAGAAGCAGTAGGTCCGCGCGTGGCCGATGTGCATCGCGGAATAGACCGTCAGTCCACACGTATAGATGCGCACCACGTGGGGGTCCGCGGGCACGAACGCTTCGAGACGACGGGTTCGGGTGTTGAAGACTTGCAGGGCCACGACGCGTGCTTCCCAGACACCGACCCAGGCGGCCGGCTGGCCCCCCTGATACACTGTTTTTTGGCATGGCGTCGACCCCTCGGCTGGCGATCGGGACCGTCTTCGCGGACGACTACCGCATCGTGGGTCCGCTGGCCGAAGGCGGCATGGGCTCGGTCTACCGCGCCGAGCAGCTGAGCACGCGCAAGCCCCGTGCGGTCAAGGTCGTGCACGGCCGACTGCTCGACGACGAGCGCAGCCGCGCGCGATTCGTGCGCGAAGCCACGGTCGCGGCCTCGATCGCGAGCGAGCACGTGGTCGAGGTGATCGCCGCGGGCATCGACCGCGCGACGGAGCTGCCCTACCTCGTGATGGAGCTGCTCGACGGCGGCGACCTCGCGGCGGTGGTGAAGCACCGCGGGCGGCTGTCGGTGCCCGAGCTCGGCGGGCTGATGCGACAGCTGTGCCACGGGCTCGCGGCCGCGCATGCTGCCAAGGTCATCCACCGCGACCTCAAGCCCGAGAACATCTTCGTCGCGTACCCGCGTCACGCCGGCACCGCGTTCACGGTCAAGATCCTCGACTTTGGCATCGCCAAGGTCGCGCAGGAATCCAAGACCGTCGCCACGCTCACCGGCACCGTCGGTTCGCCGCTGTGGATGTCGCCAGAGCAGATCAACAACGATGCGCTCGGGCCCACCACCGACGTGTGGTCGTTGGGCCTGCTGGCGTTCTGGGCCATCACCGGGCACTCGTACTGGCGCACCGCCCGGGCCGAGCGCCTGACCGTGCAGGCGCTGTTCGCCGAGCAGCTGTTCCGCGAGCTCGAACCCGCCTCGGTGCGCGCGGGCGAGTTCGGCATGGCCGGAGCGATCCCACCGGGCTTCGACGACTGGTTCGCGCACTGCGTCACCCGCAGTGCCGCCGATCGCTTCGCCGAAGCGGCCGCGGCGTGGGTCGCGTTCGAGCAGTCGGTCGACGCGGGGATGCGCGCAGACGTCTCGCTGCTGCCCCCGCGCGGTGAGATCTGGGAGTCGACCAGCTCGCGGCTGAGCGTGGTCGAGTCGACGGTGTCGGAGGCCGGCGCGTCCGACTCGGTCGGGGTCGCGACCGGCCTGGGCACGACCTTCGGTGGCTCGCCCACGCTCGCGAGCACCAACGCGCAGCTGCCGACCCCGCCGTCCGCACCCGCCGACACCACCGGCGCGAAGGCTCCATCGCCGCGCCGCAGCGCGCCGCGCTGGCCGTGGCTGTTCGCACCCGTGGCTGCGGTCGCGGTCGCGGGCGGCGTGTGGCTCGCGCTGCGTCCGGGGCCCACGCCCGAGCCCCACGACGCCCGCAGCACCCGCGTCGACGTGCCGCCCACGCCGGTCGACGGTGGCGGCGAGACCGGCACGGTCGAGCCCCAACCGCCGCACGATCCACCGCCCAAGACACCGACACCGTCGACCACCACGGCGGCGCACGAGCCCCCGCCCGAGCTCGAGCACCTGCCACCGCCCGCGGGCGACGATCCGCTCGCGCTCGAGCCGGTGCGCCCGCTGCCGACGCAGCTCAGCTTCAGCGCCGCGGCGCTGCGGTTCGGCGGCTGGAGCAGCGATGGCGCGCGCTTCGTGGTCGACGCGACCTACCCCGATCGCGGTGCCGCCGAGGAACCGCGCAACCTGCTGCACCTGTTGCAGGTGCACGACGCGCTCTCGGGCGCGATGCTCGAGTCGTACGTCATCGAGCGCGACGCCGCGCCCGAGGTGTCCGAGCGCGATCGCATCGCCCGCGCCGCGGCCGAGGCAGAGCCCTACGACGAGTGGGAAGCGGCCCGGCGCGCGCTGCAGCTGCGCGGCCTCGATCCCGTGGGCACGGCGCCACGCGCCGACGCGCGACTCGAGGCCAGCATCGACACGCCGCCGCCGACGGGTCGCGCGACGGTCGAGTCGACGCCGACGGGCCTGCGCTACCACCTCGAGCTCTCCGGCGCACCGCCGGCGGACGAGCCGCCGCCACACCTGGTCGTGCACTGGGTCGAGGGCGGCATGCGCTGGGAGATGCTCGACGTCACGCTGTCGGTCACGCCGCAGGCGCTGTGGGACGCGCGGGCGGCCGACGCGACGCCGATGCTCGACGGCACCGTGAGCTTGTACTGGTCGCCGCAGGACACGCGCGTGGTGTTCGTGATCGAGGGCCGCGCCGCGGGCGTGAACGATGCCGACGCGTTGAAGGACGCGCGGTGGTTCCTGCGCGCCGCGGGCCCGCAGATCCGACTCGTCGACGGCGGCGCGGGCCAGCGCAAGCTCCGACGCGCCGCGTGGGCGCTCGAGCAGGCCGGCCTGCCGGTTGCGGCCGCGGACCTGGACCACGCGAGCGTGGAGAGCTCGCGGATCTACGTCCGCGTCCGCGACCAACGGGCCGCGGAGCTGGTCGAGCGCATCGTCCGTGGGCTCGCGCACGACGTGCCCAGTGCGCTGCTCAGCCGCGGTGGTTGGGCCCAGGCGGTCGTGGTCCTGGGCGCCGACTACGGCACGCTGGCGCCGGCCGGCGAGACGCCCTGATCGAACGCGCCCCCAGGGGGTCTATCGGTGCGGAGCCCTGTCATCGGGGCTCTGGAGGCCGGCCGAGCGCCCCGCGCGAGGCCGCGCCCCGACCGGCGCAACCCGCCTCCCCACCCGCCGTCTTCTCTGCCAAGTTCAGGGCCCATGTCCGCCACCTCCCCCGCGCATTCGCTCCGTCGTGCCACCGCCGTCATCGCGTCGGTGCTGGCTCTCTCCGCTTGCGACAAGGGCTCGAGCAGCGACGCCGATGCGAAGGCCGCCGCCGAGAAGACCGCCGCAGAGGAAGAGGCCAAGAAGAAGGCCGCTGCAGAGGAGGAGGCCAAGAAGAAGGCCACTGCCGACGAGGAGGCCAAGAAGAAGGCCGCGGCCGACGAGGAAGCCAAGAAGAAGGCCGCCGCCGACGAGGAAGCCAAGAAGAAGGCGGCCGAGGAAGAGGCCAAGCGCAAGGCCGAGGAAGAGGCCAAGAAGCCGGTGTTGCTGTCGGAGATCCAGATCAAGAACGTCGGCGGCATGTTCTCCGGCAGCGCCGGCGCGATGCAGGTCAACGCCAAGATCAAGTTCAACGAGCAGCTGAACTCCGGCACGTTCGTGCACATCAAGTCGCTGTGCAAGCGCGACAGCCGGCTCGTCGCCGACGTCGCGTGGGCGAACCTCACGACCTTCGACAAGCAGATGCACCAGTACGCCGCCGGCGAGTCGGCGGAGCTGACCGGGCAGGTCTACACCCAGGGTGCAGAGACCGCGATGACACCGTGCCAGTTCGAGTTCCGCCTCGGCTCCGGTGGCGGCGGCGTGTCGGTGCCGCTGGCGACCGCGTGCTTCGACGGCGCGGTGAAGACCGGGCCGTGTGAGCCGCCGGTCGCGGCCGCGGCAATGTCGGGCGCGACCCTGCCGATGGAGGTCGCCGACATCAGCATCAAGCCCACCACTGCCTACGGCGGGACCCAGGGCCTGCAGCTCGCCGAGACGCTGCAGTTCAACGAGGCCATCGACGACAGCTCGCGCATCACGATCAAGACCGCGTGCACGGTCGGCACGCAGAAGCTGGTCGACGTGCAGTTCGTGCCGATGTTCGCCGGTCCGTTCAAGTACGAGTCCGGCGAGTCGGTGCTGCGCACCAGCACGCATTTCTGGTCGCAGGGCTTCGCCTTCACCGACCCGCTGGCGCTGTGCGACGTCACCTACGGCCTGTGGAAGCAGAAGGCCGGCACCTGGGGTGAGTTCGAGCAGACCGTGCTCAAGCGCGTGTGCTGGCGCGACGCCAAGGTCAACGAGAACGCGTGCGATCCCGCGGCGACCGTGACCGGAACGCCGGCGCTGCTGGCCGCGGGCTCGGTCGCGGTCGACGGCGTGAAGCTCGAGCTCGCTGCACCGTTCGGCGGCGGCGCGACCACCTTCAACGCCAAGATCCAGGCCGACGTCACCATCAAGTCGCCGCTCGACCAGCAGTCGGGCATCGACGCGCACGTGACCTGCAAGGTCGGCAGCGCCGATCGGGTCGAGAAGACCTGGGTGATGGGCGTCGATCTCTACTACCTCGACCCGGGCGAGACCACGCGCATCACCGGCACCGCCTTCACCAGCGAGCCGCTCGCGTCCAAGCCCAAGAGCTGCGAGGTGCTGTTCACCGGCGGCAAGCGCTTCGCCGGACCCGGCGACGCGACCGTCGAGCTCGGGCGTTGGTGCCTCAAGAAGGACAAGCTCAAGCCCGGCAAGTGCTGAGCGTGGCTCAGTCGCCCAGCGCCGGCGCGATCGCGAACGCCAGGGCCATCAGCGCGACCAGGACGATCGCGACGAGGCGGCCCCACCGCAGCGGCGCGGCCGCCCGC
>JAXLYC010000027.1:0-91548 GCA_046351635.1 Nannocystaceae bacterium
GCTCTTGTCCGCGCCGCCGTCGGTTCGACCGGCCTTCGCGACCGGCTTGTCGCCGGTGGTGCTCTTGCCACCGCCGCCACATGCGATCACGGCGAGCAGCGCAGCGGCACAGGCGATCGCACGTGGAGCGAGCGGCTCGCGCATCGCAGTTCGGGTGGACGATGCGGTGGCGTGGCTCGACGCACCGGGCTCGTGGCGCGAGACGCTACGGATGACGGAACTCATCGCGCGCCAGTGTAACGCCGCGGGCCGATCGATGTCTCACGGCGATCCGAGGGCAATGGTTGCCCCGTATCCGAAGGACGGCATCTGACGTATGATGCCTGCGCCCATGGTGTTCGCGGTCCCGCTCGCGTTGACCCTGACGACGGCCCCAGCCACGGAAACCGCGGCGCCCACCGAACCGGCGGCAGCGCCGGCGGCCGAGGCTGCGGCCCCCACGGCGACGCCGCCGCCCAAACCCGCGGTCGCCGCGGATCCGGCCCTGGAGGCGGCCGTGAAGAAGATCTTCGACGACGCCTGCGTGATGTGCCACTCCGGCGGCGGCGATCCCACGACCGATCCGGGCGCGCTCGATCTGAGCGGCTCGCCGACGACGATGATCAACGTCAAGTCGGCGGTCAGCGACAAGCTCATGGTGGTGCCTGGCGATCCCAAGGCCAGCTACCTCATGGACAAGCTCTACGGCACCGCGGCGATGAAGGGCGATCTGATGCCGCAGGGCCTCGATCCGCTCACCAAGGAGCAGCTCGAGACCATCAGCAAGTGGATCGCGCAGCTGCAAGGTGGCGCCAGCGGCAGCCAAGGCGGCAACCAAGGCGGCAATCAGGGCGGCAACCAAGGCGGCGCCGACCCCGAGCCGCCGGCGAAGCGCTCACCCAAGCCCTTCCACGGCACCGATCACATCGTGCTGCCGACGACCTCGACCCTGGGCAAGCGCACGCTGCAGTACCGCATCGATCACCGCTTCGGTCGCATCGGCACCGAGCGCGGCGCGTTCGGCCTCGACGCCGGCGTGGTCATGAGCATGGGCCTGCAGTACGGCATCCTCGACGGCTGGGACGTGCGCCTGCGTCGGACCAACTCGCGCAAGGGCTGGGAGCTCGGCACCAAGTACGTGCCCGTGCGGCAGGAGGCCGGCATGCCGCTGTCCTTCGGCATGTACGGCTCGGTCGACTTCTACCGCGACTTCGGCGTGGCCAACCCGTGGAGCGGCAACTTCATGGCCATGCTGTCGCGCTTGTGGTTCGAGCGATGGGTCACGATGTTGACCTTCGGCTACCACCTGCGCACCAACCACGCCGGGCGCGTGACGGTCGACTTCAAGGACGGCAACGGGCCGGTGTTGGTCAAGGACACCCGCGACACCTTCGACATCGGCATCGCGACCGCGGTCTACCTGGGCAAGCGCAAGCAGTGGGGCATCGACCTCGAGTGGCTGTTGCCGGTGCCCGCCGGCGGCACGCCCAACGTCTTCTACTACCACGGTGGCGACGCGGACCCTGCCGGCAGCAAGATCGGCGCGTGGGGCATCGGTGGCTCGTACACCACCGGCAAGCACTTCTTCCAGGTGTTCTTCACCAACAACCGCGAGATCCATCCCAACGGCGCGGCGCCAGGCGGCCAGAGCGGCAACCCGTTCAAGACCGACGGCGTGGACAGCAAGAACCCGTTCCACAAGTTCAACTTCTTCCTGGGCTTCAACCTGGGGCGCAACTTCACCCTGGGCACGCGCATCGACGCCGCGAAGGCGAAGCGCAAGGCCGGCGGCAAGGGCAAGACCAAGGGCAGCTCGGCCAAGAAGGGGGCCGCGTGATGAACCGTCGCATCGGGAGCGCCCACACGGGCTTGGTGACCCTGGCGCTGGGCGCCATGACGGCGAGCGGCTGTGAGCAGGTCAAGCGCGTCGGCGGCAGCGACGGGGGCAACGGCGCCTGCGTGCCGCCCGAGGTGCAGGCGGCGTTCGATCGCAGCTGCTCGATGTCGGGCTGCCACGACGCCAACGGCACCGGCCAGAGCCTGTCGCTGACCCCAGGCAACTCCGCCGACATCATCGGCAAGACCGCGGTGCAGAAGCCGATCCCGCTGGTGACGCTCGGTGACACCGGCAACAGCTACCTCGCGCACAAGATGGTCGACTCACCGCCGTCGCCGATCCTCGGCACGCGCATGCCGGTCGGCTTCATGGCCAGCAACACCGCGCAGGCCGAGGACGTCACGACCATCCTCGCGTGGATCGCCGGCAGCCCCTTCGCGTGCGACGGTGGCGGCAGCACCGGCGGCACCGACGGCAGCGGCTCGGCCAGCACCACGGCGACCACCGCGACCACCGCGACCTCGGCCGGCACCAGCGACAGCGGCGGCAGCTCGAGCACCGGCGACGCGATCCAGATGTGCGGCCTCGCCGACCTCAAGCCCGGCGCGAGCAATCCCATCGTCTCCGGCACCGGCGCGGGCCAGATCCCCACCGACATCGGCGCGATCCTGCTCGACAACTGCGGCTGCCACCTGGTCGACGCGCTCGATGTCCCGGTCGCCGACTACACCGGCCCGTTCGCGATGGCGACCCTGGCCGGCTGGCAGGCGATGAACACCGAGATGACGCCGCGGCCCTACTCCGAGGTCGCGATCGACTACCTCGGCGGCGACAACCCCTTCATGCCCCTGGGCAGCGCGTGCAACGTCGGCGACGGCCTGTCGATGCCCGAGGCCGAGCGCGCGACCCTGCTGCAGTGGGTCACCGACGGCGTGCCCGACGGCGCGACCTGGATGCCGTGAGCACCGATCCCCCGAACGCGCCGCGACGTCGCGCCAGCGACGTGCCCCCCAACCCCGCGCTGTGGGACGCGCTCGAGCGCGGCCCGCTGCTGCGTCGCATCCTCGAGGACTTCTACGAGCAGGTCTACGCCGACCCGCGGCTGGCGCCGTTCTTCGAGCACACGACCAAGAGCTGGGCGGTCGACCACCAGTTTGCGTTCCTGGCCGAGGCCTTCAGCGGCCAGGACCTCTACTTCGGCGACCGCCCACGCAACGCGCACCACTGGATGGTGATCAGCGACGAGCTGTTCGACTATCGCGAGGCGCTGATGGACGCGACGCTGCGGCGCTTCGGGCTCGCCGACGAGCACATCCGGCACTGGCGCGCGTTCGAGGAGAAGTTCCGCTCGCACATCGTCAAGGACGCGCCGTTCGCCAAGAAGCGGCGTGGCCAGGCGCTGCCGCTCGAGGGCTTCGAGGCCATCGTGCTCGACTCCGGGGGCCTGTGCGACGGCTGCGGCGCGGTGTTCGACAAGGACGAGCGCGCGCACTACCACGTGCGCACCGGTAAGGTGTACTGCCGCGTGTGCAAGCCCGGGCCCTACGCCGGCACGACGGAGTCGGCGACGTGACGGTGCGGATCGTCGCGCGGCCGCGTGGGCCCCTGGTGATCGATCTCGGCGACGCCGAGGTCGAGCTGGTCGGCCCCGACGGCCAGCCGCGTGAACCGCCGCCGGGCAAGCGGCTGGTGTTGTGTCGCTGCGGCGCCTCGTGCTCCAAGCCGCTGTGCGACGGCTCGCACAACCGCATCGGCTTCGAAGCGCCGCCGCCCGAGCCCGACGAAGACGCGGGCTGATCGCCGCGCACCCGCGCGACGAGCTGGGCCGCAGGCGCTCAGGCCTTCGCGCGCTTGGCCACCGTCACGCCCAGCTCCTTGGCTGCGGCGGGGTGGATGTCGAGCTCGATCGTGCGACCGGCGACCAGCAGCTGCTGCACTGGCGTGCCCTCGGTGATGGGCTTGCCCGCGAGCGTCTTGATCACGACCGGCGGATGCTGCTTCTCGTGCTTCTCGAGCTGCTTCTCGAGCTGCTTGCCCAGGGCCTCGTCGACCTGCGACCACGCGAGGCGGCCGCGGCACTTCGGGAACGCCGAGCAGCCCAGCCACGGGCCACGCTTGCCCCGGCGCAGGTTCATCGGCGACTTGCACTTGGGGCACTGCAGCGCGTCGACCACCAGGGGCGGCGGCGCGGGGAACTTGATGCCGCCCTTCTTGTCGAGGTTCAGCACGAAGGTGACCTTGGGGTAGTTCACCGACGCGAGAAACTGCCCGAAGCGACCGTTGCGCAGCTCCATCTGCGAGCCGTCCTCGGGGCAGGCGATGTCGACCATCTCGGGCAGCTGCGGCCGCCCATCGCGATCGATGGGCGCGGAGTAGTCACACTCCGGGTACGCGGTGCACGACAGGAAGCGACCGTTGCGGCCGAAGCGGTAGCAGGTCCGCGAGCCGCACTTGGGGCACTTGAACAGCGCCGGCTGGATCTCGGCCTTGGCGTGGGTCATGTCCTCGTGCGCAGCCTCGAGCTGGCGCGAGAACGGGCCGTAGAAGTTCTGCAGCATCTTCACCCAGTCGGCGGCCTGCTCCTCGATCTTGTCGAGCTCGGCCTCCATCTGGCGGGTGTAGCCGACGTCGATGAGCGTCGGGAACGCCTCGGTGAGCTTGTCCGTGACGACCTCGCCGAGGTCGGTGGCGTAGAAGCGGCGGTCGAGCTGCTCGACGTACTTGCGGTCCTGGATGACGCTGATGATCGACGCGTAGGTCGACGGCCGGCCGATGCCCTCGGACTCGAGCGTCTTGACCAACGAGGCCTCGCTGTAGCGCGGCGGCGGGCTGCCGAACTTCTGCTGCGCCTCGATGGCGAACGCGCCGGCCTCGTGTTTTTGGGCCAGCTCCGGCAGGGTCTGCTCGTCGGAGGCGGCCGGCGCCCCGGCGACGCGATAGAAGCCGTCGAACGCGAGCACGCGGCCGGTCGCGCGCAGGGTCGCGCCGGTGTTCTTGTCCGCGCGCACGAACGTGACCGCGGTGCTGTCCCACTGCGCCGGCACCATCTGGCACGCGACGAAGCGGCGCCAGATCAGATCGTACAGCCGCGCCTGATCCTGCGTCAGCGCGCTGGCGACGTCCTCGGGCCGGCGATCGACGCTGGTGGGACGGATGGCCTCGTGGGCCTCCTGCGCGTCCTTGTTGGACGAGCTGTAGCGCAGGGCCTCGGGCGGCAGGTACTTCGCGCCGAGCTTGCCGATGTAGCGGCGCGCATCGTCGATCGCCTCGGGCGCGAGGTTGGTCGAGTCGGTGCGCATGTACGTGATGAGACCGACCTGGCCCTCGCCGGGGATCTCCACG
Source organism: Nannocystaceae bacterium (assembly GCA_046351635.1). GTDB lineage: Bacteria > Myxococcota_A > Polyangia > Nannocystales > Nannocystaceae > Xiheibacterium. The sequence goes on from JAXLYC010000027.1 coordinate 5,159, forward strand.
CCTTCGTACAACGCCTGCGCCGCGCGCATGGTCCGCTGCGCGGTGAAGCCGAGCTGGTTGGCGGCGGCGATCTGCAGCGACGAGGTGATGAACGGCGGCGCCGGCTTGGTCGAGGTGCGGCGGGTCTCGATGCCGCTGACCTTGTAGCGCACGCCCGCGGCGACCTTGCCCGCGACGGTGCGAATCCACCGCGCCGGGCCCTTGCCCTGGGGATCCTCGGTGCTCGTGATCTCGACCTGTGCCAGACCGACGGCCTCGGCCACGCGCTTGACCTCGGCCGACAGATCCTTGGGCTTGTCCGCGGCGCAGCCGAGCTCGAACTTCTTGCCGCCGAGCTCGACCAGCTCCGCGAGAAAACCACCGTGCTCGCCGAGCCACCCGTTGCGCACCTTGACGGTGGGCGGCTTGCCCTTCTCGTCGCGCGTGGCCAGCAGCGCAGCCCAGCCCTTGCCGAGCTTCTCGATGGCCTTGTCCGCGCCGGCGCCGGCGACCTTGGCCAGCAGCGCCGAGAACTCCCAGCGCTCGTCGGGCACGAACGCCGCGATCTCGCGCTCGCGCTCGACGATGAGCCGCACCGCGACCGACTGCACGCGACCGGCCGAGAGCCCGCGCGCGACCTTCTTCCACAGCAGCGGCGAGGCCTGGTAGCCGACGATGCGATCGAGGATGCGGCGGGCCTGCTGCGCGTTGACCTTGGCCTCGTCGATGGGCCGCGGGTGCGCGAACGCCTTCTGCACCTCGGTCTTGGTGATGGCGTTGAAGACCACGCGCTTGGCCCGGGCCGGCTGGATGCCCAGCACCTGCGCGAGGTGCCACGCGATGGCCTCACCCTCGCGGTCGAGGTCGGTCGCGAACCACACTTCCGACGCGTCCTTGGCGTAGCGCTTGAGCTCCGCGACGGTCTTCTGCTTGCCCGCGAGCACGACGTAGGTCGGGCGGAAGCCGTGGTCGAGGTCGACGCCGGGCACGGGCTGCTTCTCGCCCTTGGGCGCCTTCTCCGGCAGGTCGCGCACGTGGCCGACGCTGGCGTGCACGACGAAGTCGGCGCCGAGGTACTTGTTGATGGTCTTGGCCTTGGCCGGAGACTCGACGATCACCAGCTGCCGACCGTTGCCGCGCTTGTGCGGCCGCGGCGGCGCCTCGGCCAGGGCGACGTCGTCGTCCTCGTCGATCTCGACCGCGGCGGCGCCGCGGGCCGTGGCCTTGGGGCTGGCCTTGGCCGCCGCCTTCGCGGGCTTGCCGGCCTTGCTCGCCTTGCTCGCCTTGGCCACGGGCGCGGCCACGACGACGCGCTTGCCCGACGCACCGTTGCTCGACCGCGCGGGTGCGCTGGCCTTGGTCGTGCTGCGGTCACCCTTGCGAGCACCGGACGAGGGCGGCGCGCTGGCTTGCTTGCGGGGAGTCGTCGACATGCGGCGGGGCCCTCGAGGGCGAGTGCACCGCGACCAGGCGGAGCACCGGGGGCCCGAATGTAGTTGAACTGGGGCCCCTGGCAATCGGCCCCCGTCGCTTCGCCTCAAACGCCGCCACAGACCCCAGCAGACCGGGGCGCGCGCCCGTCGCAGCCGTCCCGTCGGCCACTCTTCGGCCCGCGCGCTCGCGTCGTGCGCGCTCGTGCTCGCGTGCGCGTGCGTGTTCGCGTGCGTGCTCGCGTGCGCGTGCGTGCTCGCGTGCGTGCGCGCGCGCGTGGATCGTGCTCACGCTCGGAGTCTTCGAAGCGCGTCGAACCCGACTGCGTGGCGCAGATCGTCTTGCGACTGCGTTTGCGGCCGCCGCTGTGCGCAGCGGCAGGCGGCATGCAGCGGCGCCGCGCGGCTCATGACCCCATCAGGTTCGGCACTGCGGCGACGTTGCCGACGGAGCAGCCGTCGTCCCGCGGCCTTCAGCCCGCGGGCGCCATGCCGTTCTTGATGTCGCAGATGTTGCGGTAGCCGGTCGCCGGATCCGTCGGGCAAGCCTGCCCAGGCCCCAGGGCCATGCAGAAGCCACGCTGGTTGGCGACCGTCAGGTGCGTGATGCACTCCTGGAACGCCGCACTGCCGGCGTCGCCACCCGCGGTCTGCAGGCACACGGTGCCGTTGGGATCCTGATGGGTGTCGTGGGCGACGTTGTTCCAGTTGGTCGCCGGCACGGTCGGACACGGGTGGCCTTCCGTCGGCGTGCAGATGTCCTCGCCGCTGACCGGCCGCCACTTGCCGCTCGAGACCTCTTGCACGCAGTCCTTCTCGCCCAGCTCCACGGTCTGGCAGCACACGCGACCGCTGCCGCAGATCTCGCTCACCTGGCTCGCGCTCCACGTCGGGTTGCACGGGATCGGGCAGTTGAGCGCCGCGGGGTCCAGCAGGCCGGAGCCGGCCGGGATGTCCTTGCGGTTGACGCACATGCCCGAGGTGCCCAGCGCGTTGGCAGTGTCGGCGTACAGCGGCGTGGAGTCGCCGCCGGTCTTGCCGTTGTACCTCGGCAGCTCGCCGTCGGCGGTCGAGGGGTCGTCCGAGCAACAGAAGTGCGTGTCGGGGCAGTTGTCGCCCTGCCGCGGGTTGCAGCGGAACGCGACCGTCGGGTAGTTGACCTTGATGCACGAGGTCGCGACCACGGCGCCCAAGCCGACCGCAATCGCGTTGATGACGAAGAAGCGCAGGACGTGTTCCGACCGCATCGTGACCCCAGGACGGTTGCACGGCAGACCGCCGTTGTAAAGTTCCCGGAATCCGCGAGATGCGGCGGGTTTGCGGCCGCTCGAGTCACAAAGACCCCGACGCGCGGCACCGTCCGAACCCCGTTCATGGACGCGAGGTGGCGTTGGCTTCGACCGGCCCGAAACGCCTCGCGCACACCCCACCGGCGCCGGCGCGCAAACGGCCGCGCAGCGCCGCCGGCGAGCGAGGTGCGAAATCCCGTCCGTCTTTGGCGCGTCGAGGGCCACGACGCTACGATCGAAGACCGACCGTCAGCGAGGGTCGATCCATGCCCAGGCCGCGAACACGACGCGCGAAGCTGCTCTCACGGGTACTGTGTGGGGCGATTGCGATCGCCCTGCCGGGGTGCTCCCAGACCACCAAGGTCGGCGAGGACCCCGAGGCCGCCACCTCCGGCGACGGGGCGTCGGGCTCCTCGGGCGGCTCCGGTGGCGGCGCCGCGGCCACGCGCGAGGTTCCACCTTTGACCAAGAGCAGCCTGCGCGAGAAGGCCGGGGCCAAGGCCTACGTGGTCCGCGGCGGCAGCCTCGAGCCCATCGATCCCGGGCAGGCCGAGGCCCAGGGCTACACGCTGGTGGATCTCTCCGATGACTGGACCCCGTACATCTTCACGGAGAAGACCCCAGGCCAAGACGACGCCAAGCCCAACGCCTACCGCGAGCGCTACCTCGGCCTCGCGGCCGACGGCGTCGACCAGTGGGGCGAGCCGCTCGACGCACACGAGCAGAACTACCTCGAGCTGTACGGCATCCCGCCGAGCTTGTCGGTGATCTGGCGCGAGTGGCAGGCGCTCGCCACCGAGGTCGAGCCGTGCCTGGCCAAGCACGGCTACGACGGCAGCGCGTTCGGCCGCTTCCGCGGCGACATCTCGTACTCCAAGGCCAGCGCGTCCAAGCGCGTCCGCACCGCGACGTGGATGCGCGCCGAGCTGTTCAAGAAGGCGCGCAAGGCCAAGCTCGATCCGACCACTCCGCAGGGCCTGCAGGCCGCCGCGAGCCACCCCAAGACCAAGGCGCTGTACAAGCAGTGGCGCAACCTCCAAGACGAGGTCGACGTCATCGCCAACGCGCAGAAGCGCTTCGTGTGCGAGGGCATGTTCCGCAGCAACGAGGGCAAGGGCAGCGTCGAGCCCGGCGAGTTCGGCATGTTCGACGCCGAGACCACCCACGCGCTGGCATCGTTCGAGCGCAAGCACGACATCATGGGTTGGGGTCACTTCAAGGACGACAACCTCGCGATGCTGGCCAAGCCGCCGGCCGAGGCCGTGCACGCCCGCCTGCTGCGCATGGTCGAGGAGCGCGTGGTCTCCTCGGCCGGCATCGTCGAAGACGGCTCGGCCGCGAAGTGGAAGAAGGACTTTCGCTGGAAGGACAAGTCGGGCAAGGAGCAGCCGCTACGCGACCTGGTGTCGGAGTTCACCCAAGCCGCGGTCGAGCAGCTCGATCTGGCCACGCCGGCGTCGGCGGCCAAGGCCATCGAGCGCTTCGCCGCCGCCACCGGCGGTGCGGGCAAGAACCCTGGCGACGCCGGCTTCGTCGGGCTCGTGGTCGCGCTGAAGCTGCCGCCGCTGCCGGAGTACTACGCGCCCGACATGGCGTTCGAGACCGTCATCGATCGCGGTGACGTCTGGTACGACTTCCCCTACGACGACGCCGGCAACAAGAAGGCCCAGCCGCGCCAGCGCTACCCGCACCTGACGCTGTACGTGAAGTACGAGGGCCAGAGCATCCCGCTGGTCCACTGGCGCACGACCATCGGCTCTTGGCGCAACGAGTTCGAGGACGGCGAGGTCGTGCTCAAGTACAAGAACTCCGACGTCGGCGCGCGGGTGTGGAAGGACATCATGGCCGCGCCGGTGTGGATCCCGCCCGCGACCACGCCGCCCGAGGAGCTGATCAAGGGCTATTGGCGCAAGGGCAAGTTCCGCCGCGACGTGAACTACCCCGAGATCGGACCGGGCTACCGCAGCGCCTACGGCCTGGTCGCCGCCTATCACATCCGCCAGAACAAGGACGAGGCCGGCAACGTGAAGTCCGAGTTCGACAACTCGATCCGGACCCACGGCAGCGTCGACTACATGTCGATCCTGCGCCGCTTCTCCCACGGCTGTCACCGGCTCTACAACATGGATGCGGTGCGGATGTTCTCGTTCATCCTGCAGCACCGCGCGTACACCCGCGTGGGCCCGCAACCGGTGGGGGTGCGCCGCAACCTCGAGGTCGACGAGCGCACCTTCGTGCTGCGGGTCGACTCGCGCGGCTACAAGTACGAGCTGGTCGAGCCGGTGCCGGTGATGGTGACCGAGGGGCGGATCCGCGGGCGGCGGCAGAGCCCGATCACCGTGGCGATGCACAAGCCGGGCAGCGAGCCGGCGGCGGGCGAGGACGACGGGTTGGTCGTGGTCGAGCCTTGACGCGGGCGCGGGCGCGGGCGGAGCCCGGCGTCGGGAAGAACGCTCTGCGTCGTGCTGCGCCCTGCTACGCGCAGGTGCCTTCGCCGCACGCGGCCTCGCCCTTGTCGCCCTTCTTGCTCGAGCGCTTCGCGGTCTTCTTCTTCGCCGGCTTGGGCTTGGCCGGCGCTGCCGCGGCGGCGGGCTCGGGCGCCGCCGCGACGGCCGCGGCGGGCTCGGGCGCGGCGGCCTCGGTTTCGCTGGCGCCCGCGGCGGTCGCGGTGGGCTGCGGCGCGGCCGCGTCGGCGTCGGCGGCATCGTCGGCATCGGCGGCGGCATCGTCGTCGGCAGCGTCGTCGTCGCTGCTGGCGACCGACGGCGCGACCTCGGTCGCCTGCGGCGTTGCGGCCTTGTGACTGGCGCAGCCGGCGAGCGCGAGGCTGCCGAGCGCGGCGAGGGTCGTGAGAAACGCGTGACGGGACGAGGTTCGCTGCATGACGGCTCCGGGCGGTGACGGGTGTCGGCTCACTGGGGCGCGGCCGCGCAGCGGAACCCGATGCCGTGGGTGTGCGCGTCGGCGGCCTGGGGGAAACGCAGCGCCGGATCGGCGAACTGCGGCTGGAAGCTGTTGAAGGCGCCGCCTCGGATCACGCGGCGATCGCTGGTGTCGGTCGCCGCGGGCGCGTCGGCGCCGGGGTACGGCGCGTAGGCGTCCGCGGTCCACTCGAAGACGTTGCCCGCGAGATCGTACAGGCCCTGCTGCGACGCGCCCTCGCTGGCGCTGCCGACGGGCGCGGTGCCGATCCACGGATCGGCCTCGTCGTAGAGCACCGCGTGCGGCGGCAGGCCCTTGGACTCGCGCCACGCGACGTACTCGGGCCCGGCGCCGTTCATGTGTGTGCGCGAGGGCTTCGCGTCGCCCCACGAGTACACGCGACCGTCGGAGCCGCGCGCCGCGAACTCCCACTGCGCCTCGCTCGGCAAGCTCGCGCCGCGCCACGCACAGAAGTGCTGCGCCTGGGCCCAGTCGACGCAGTTGATCGGGTGCGTGCCACGATCGTCGCGGCTCTCGTTGCACAGCTCGCCGTGCGCGTCCATCTGCGCGCGCCACTGCGCCGCGTCGGTGCTGCCCTGCGGCCAGCGCGAGTCACGGAACGCGCGCTTGCACTCACCCTTGGTCGAGCATGCGCGGTAGGCATCGACCGTGACCTCGTGCACGTCGATGCAAAACGGTGCGACCTCGACCGGGTGGGCCGGGCGCGCCGCCGCGAGCACCGGATCGTCGGCGTCGGTGCCCATGTAGAACTTGCCGCCGGCGATGAACTGCATGCCCGCGGGACAGCGCGGCGCGGCCGCGGCGGCGACGGGTTCGGGCTTCGCGGCGGCGGGCTCGCTGGGGCCCACGCCCAAGGTGTCGCTCGAGACCACCGCCGGTGCGCTCGTCGGTGCGCCGGCATCCGCGCCGCGCAGGTTCCACCACGCGATCACGCCCAGCAACACGACGCCGCCTGCGATCGCGCCGAGCAACGCGCCGCGCAGCGCACCGCCGCGCGCACCGGGGACCGGCGGCGCCGGCAACACCGTGCCGAAGGCCGGCGGCGCCGGCACCGAACCATCGGGCCGCATCGTCGTGCCGTCGGCCCAGCCCATCGGCAAGGGCTCGTCCAGTGCCGGCGACGACGACGAGCGCGCCCGCTCGGGCTTGTACGGTTGGGTCTCCATCGAGGTCGATCCGCGGGTCGGTCGAACGCGCGCGCTCGCGTCCGGGTTACGTCGCACCCAGGGTACGCCGCAAGCTCGACGACAGGATCGTCGGTCGATGAAGATCGGTGGGAGCTTCGGTCGAGGTGTGTGCCTTCGCGGCACAGCCTGCACCGTGCCCCCGGGTCGAGTACGGCGCGGCGCGGGCCTCGGCTCGATCGCGAGGCGCCCGCTCGCGTCGGATCAGCGCGGGTCGTGCCGGCGGTGCCAGCGGTTGACCTCGCCGACCACGAGCACCACCGCGAGCACCGCGAACGAGCCCCACTTGAGCGGCGTTGCGATCGCGGCCACGGTCGCCAGCGTGCCATCGATCTCGGGGTACCCCCGCAACAGCAGCAGGATCGTCGCGGTCTCGATCGCGTCGAACAGCGAGGGCACCAGCGCCACGATCGCCGGCAGTCGCTTGGGTAGGCCGTCGCGCACCTTGAGGAAGCGCAGCCACGTCACCAGCAGCCAGCCGTAGACCACCAGGAAGCCCAGGTCGATGGCCGCGACCAGGCGGTACTCGTTGCGGCCGTGCTCGCCCATGGCCTCGAGCACCTCGCCGACCGCCGGGGGGCTGTAGACGATGCGCGCGTCGAGCGTGGCCAGCTCGCGCGTCATCAGCACCAGCACGGTGCCGTAGAGCAGCACCAGCAGCGCGCGCCACACGACCTCGCGCCGCCGCGGCCGCAACCACTTGCTCGGCATGTGGCCGAGCAAGGTGCGGCGCGGCTGGGTCGGACTCACCATGCGCTACCGCGGGCCGCGCGTCAGTACGTCGCCGGCACGGCGGTGAAGTCGATGTGGAACCACCAACCGGTGTCGCCGTCGTCCTTCGCGTCGTCGTGCAGCAGCGCGGACACCGGCATGCCGTCGAACGGCGTGTTGGTGCCCATCAGGATCGCGCTGTCGGCCGCGGCCTGCGACACGAAGCCGATGATCGAGCCCTCGACCAGGTTGCCCGCGGGATCGCCGACGTAGCGCGCGGCCACGGTCGCGTTCTCCATCGGCAGGGCGAACGACGAGGTCGCGATGGTGACCGAGGCCGCGGCGGTGACGAAGCACGGGCCGGTGGTCGACTGCGGCATGGGGTTGTAGTCGGGCCCGAGGTACTCGGGGTTGGGCGCCTGGCAGGTGCCGTCGGTCTGGCTGGTGTAGGTCGTGGGGTACTCCTGCGTCATCGGCCGCAGGGTGCACATCGTCGGATCGGCCGCGTCCATGCACTGCACGTTGGCGAACACGACCGCGCCGGTGCCACCGTCGGACTCGTCGAGCGGATCGAACGCGAGGATGAAGCCGAGATCGAACAGGCCGTCGCCGTCGCCGTCGGCGTTGAGCGCCATGTTGAGCGGCGTGTTGACGTTGCCCTCGGTGACGTCGCCGAGGATCGGCGCGAAAAAGTGCGGATCGCGGACCGCGACGGAGTTGAAGCGGAACGCCGCCGCCGCCGGCGGGCCGCCGGTGCTCGAGTCGGCCTCGGTCGGATCGGTCGTCATGGTGGTCTGGCCACCGCTCGACGAGGTGTCGGCCTCGGTCGTGGTCATCGTGGTCGTGGCCGTGGTCGACGCGGTCGTGGTCTGCGTCGCCGAGCCCGAGTCACCGCTGCTCGAGCCCGCGGTCATCGTGGCGCTGCCGTCGGCCCCACCACCATCGTCACCGCCGCAGGCACCGAGCGCTGCGAGGCCGCCGAGAAAGCCACCAGTTCTGATCAGGTTCAGGGTCTTGCCGCCGGTCATTTGCTGGACTCTACCGCACCCCGCCGGCCCCTGTTAGGGTCGCGCCACATGGCCGCCTCCGCCTCGCTCGTCGTCGCGATGCTCTGCCTCGCGCCCGCGCCCGCCGGAGCGGACGCGACGGCCACACCGCGGCGCCCCTACGACGGTGCGATCGAGGTCAAACCTCGAGGCGACGCCGAGGTGGAGATCACCGGCAGCGCCGACGACGCTGCCGTCGACGTGGGCGCGCCGACCGGCACGACCGTGGCGCCCGACGCGACCGTGGTGACACCCGAGGTGCGGACCGGACCGATGCCGTCGCCGGCGCCGCGGCCGGTGCCGCGGATCCTGACCACGATGAACGGCTGGTACCCCGGCGAGCAGGCCTCGGTCCGCAACGACGAGGGCACCGTCACCTTCATCCCCGACGTCCAGGCGCGCGCCGTCACCGGTGCGGTGAGCGAGTTCTCGATGGACGACGGCGGCGCCAGCTACTCCGAAGGCGCGATGCTCTACGGCCGCGTGCGGTGGCGGCCGCAGCTGGTGCTGGGCAAGAAACAGAACGTCACCATCGTCGGCATGCTCGATCTGGCCAACGGCCGCTGGGCCCCCACCCGCAGCGGCAACCCGGTGATCCAGGAGCTGCTCGACCACGGCACGCCGCCGCAGAGCTACGGCATGTACATCGCCGATCCGCGCGAGCTGTACGTGCAGTGGACCAGCAAGTACGGCCAGCTGCGCGTGGGCCAGATGGCCTTCAACTGGGGGCAGGGCCTGGTCGCCAACGACGGCAACAACATGGATCGCTTCGGCGACATGAAGTTCGGCGACGATGGCATCGGCTCGATCCAGGAGCGCATCCTGTTCGGCACGCGCCCGCTCGCGCGCACCGGCGGGCCCGGCAAGGCCCTGGTCGTGGCGGTCGCAGCCGATCTGGTCTACCGCGATCCGCAGGCCAACCTCGTGCAGGGCGACGTCGCGGGCCAGGGCATCTTGGTCGTGCGCTGGGAGCCCGAGGATCGCCCGGGCAACTGGATCGGGGTCTACGGCGCGTACCGCCACCAGATGAGCAAGCCCGACCGCGACCGCACCGGCGGCGACAACAAGCTCGAGGTCGGCGTGTTCGACTTCGCCGGTCAGGGCTTCCGCGTGCTGCGCGACGACTTCACCGTGCTGGGCGCGTTCGAGCTGGCCGCGATCGCGGGGCGCACGACCTTTGCGAAGGGCAAGTTCGATCACCACCAGGTGCTGCAGGCGGCCACGGCCCTGCGCGGCTACATCGGCAACCCCGCGCGCTGGCTGCTGGGCGCCGACGCCGGCCTCGCCAGCGGCGACGCCGATCCCGACGACGATCAGATCAACGACTTCGAGGCCGCGCCGGGCTACACCGCGGGGCTGCTGCTGTTCCAGTACTACCGCGGCTGGCAGAGCGCGCGCACCGAGATCCGCGCCGAGGATCCCGCGCTGTCGGGCCTGCCGCCCAACGGCACGCAGTACCTGCCGACCCGCGGCACGGTCACCAACGCGATCTTCATCCAGCCCAAGTTCCGCTACGCGCTGCGCGAGATCTTCGAGCTGTGGGGCGGACCGCTGGTCGCGACCGCCGCGGTGCCGCTGGTCGATCCCTACACCACCAAGCTGCGCGGCGGCTCGCCGCACAACAGCCTCGGCGGCGACAGCTCGCACCGCTACATGGGCACCGAGCTCGACCTGGGCCTGCGCGCGCGCTACGGCTTCCGCAACGCGTGGCTGCAGGCGGGCCTGCAGGGCGGCGTGCTGTTCCCCGGCCGCGCCTTCGTGAAGCCGGGCGGCGACCGCGACCGCCCGATCCTCGGCGGCTTCTTCCGCGCCGAAGTCCGCTACTGACGACTGCGTGGGTCGCGGGCCTCGGTCCGCGCGGGCGGCTGCAGCGTTCTGCGTACGCGCGCCGCGGCGGGGGAACCTTCGACCCTCGCCGGTCAACTCCCCATGCGAGACGGTCGTGTTCGGGCGAACCGCCCCGTCCGCCCCGCCTGCCGCCCCACCCGGTGGGGGGCGCCGGGTCTGTCCGCCCGACACGACCGCTCGAATTGTCTTCCGTGGTACCGTGCGCCCGAGCCAACCGGCGCGGCGCGCATGCAGTCGCCCTACTTCGACGACCTCTGCGCGGACATCCGCGGTTTCGATCTGGGTGACGACGCCGAGCTCCGCGCGGACCTCGAGACCCGCGCGGCGCTCGACCCCGCGGCGATGAACGCCGACAGCTCGCAGCTGCTCGCGGTGCTGCGTCACCGCAGCGGCGATCACGACGGCGCGCTCGCGGCGATCGACACCGCGCTGGCCGGCGGCACCGCGCGCAGCGTCGGCGAGTTCCTGCGCGCACACCTGCTCGGAGCCCTGGGCCGGCTCGACGACGCCGGCGCGGCGCTGACCGCCGCCGAGGGTGCGGCGGCCACCGACGAGGCCATCGCGCGCGCCGATCTGCTGCACGCGCGCGGCGTGCTGGCGCTTGGCCGCGGTGACGGTGACACCGCCATCGGCCAGATGCGCGCCGGGCTGGAGGACGATCCCCACGACGGCGCGCGCTGGCTGCAGCTGGGCCGCGTGCTGTCCGATCGCGGCCGCGCCGAGGAGGCCGAGCGGGCACTGCGACGCGCGCTCGAGGAGGACGACGAGCTGGTCGCGGCGCGCTACGAGCTCGCGACCCTGTGGCTGTCGTGCGACCGCCCGCAGGACGCGACCGCGGCCCTGGCCGAGCTGCTGCAGCAACACCCCGAGCTGGCCGAGCAGGCGCGCATGGATCCGCGCTGGCGACGGGCGCGGCACGCCCAGGCCGTGATGGCCGTGCTCGCACCGACCGCGATCGTGCCGACCTGGCTGCCCGAGGCGCCCGCGTGGCTGCTGACGATCGCGCGCGACCCCCAGCTGGGCAGCCTCGGGGTGCAGGTCCTCTCGGCCGAGGCCGCACGCGCGCGCAGCGAGTCGCTGCTGCAGGCGTACGAGCGCGGGCCCGCCGGGACCATGCACACGCCCGCGACGCTGGCGTACGCGCGCGAGATCCTCGGCGCGGTCGTGCCGATCGCGAGCGGGCCCAGCGTCATGACCCGCGATCGCACGCGCGTCACGATGTTGTGGGCCTACGACCGCGACGGCGACCGACTGTTGCTGGCACTGTCCGAGGCCCACCCGCCGTTTCTGTGGCTACCGGCCGGCCGCGACGTCGCGTCGATGCGCGACGCGCTCGCGGACTTCGTGCCGCGCCCGGACCTGCCGCGGGTCGAGCTGCCGGCGCAGGTGCGCGGCTTCATCGGCTATCGCCTGCAGTTCGGCGTGCCCAGCCCCTACACCGGCGAGCTCGAGCCGGCCAACGCGGCCGAGCTCGACCGCCACTTCGCGCTCAACCCCTTCGTCGAGGCCGGCGCATGGGGCAGCAGCGTGCGCGACGACCCCTGGCCGGTGGAGCTGCCCGAGCAGCCGCGGCTGCAGCTGGGGCTGTCGGCGCGGGAGCAGCAGGTCACGCGCCAGCTGCAGGGCCGGGTGTGGTCGATCTCGCGGCGCACACGGCACTCGCGCTCGATCCTCACCATCGAGCTGCACCACCGCGACGTCTTCGTGGCCGAGGTCCGCTACCGCCCCAGCCGCCACGGTGCGGTGGTCGATCGGCTCAATGCCCGCTTCGGCAGCGAGTACCCCCGCGATCTGCCGCTCGACGTGGTCGCGGCGTTGCTGGGCTTCCGCTTCGAGAGCGCCGGCGATCTGCAGTCGCAGCTCGAGCACGAGCGCGACCCCGACGTGGTCGCGGGCCTGCTGCAGGTCATCTCGGCGTTGCGCCACAGCGACCCGGGCGTGACCACGCTGTACCGCAGCCTGCTGGTGCACCCCGACGCCAGCGTGCGCTCGATGCTCTACAACATCCTGCTCGCGCACAACCACGAGTCGCTGCTCGAGGAGGCCACCGTGTCCGAGCCCGACGACGCGCTGCGGGCCCAGATCGAGGGCGTGCTCGACGAGGGCATCGCGGCGGTGCAGTGGGATCCGTACAGCGACTACGAGATCGATCACGACGAGGACGACGCCGACGGCCTGGCCGTGAGGAGCAGCCGCTGACATGACGCCGCAGGTGTTGGTGCTGGCCCAGCGCGACCAGGTGCGCGAGGTGGCGGCGTGGCTGCGGAGCCACGGCCGCGCCATCGAGGACGTCGATCGCAGCCACGACGAGCTCGCGTGCGTGCGCGTGCGCACCGCCGATGGCACCGAGCTCGCGGTGCTGGGCGATCACGTCGGCGACGTCGTCTACCTCACCGTCGCCGGGCCCGAGGCCACGCTGTGGTCGGCCGAGCTCGCGCGCGCGTTCGCCTGCCTCGGCGTGCCCGAGGTGCTCGCGACCCTGGGCGCCGAAGCGACGCCGCAGGCGTGGATCGCCGGGCTGTCGCGGCTCGCGGTGCTGCGCGAGGGCGCCGGCGGTCACGCCCGCGCGCTGCTGGCGACCTGGGCGCGGGCGCTGGCGCACCCGCAGCGGGCCGTGCGTCGCGCCGCGATCCGCACCGGTTGGGGCGCGCTGGCGCCGACCACCGCGGGCGCCGACCGCAGCGCGATGCTGGCGGCCGTGCGCGAGCGCCTCGCGGTCGAGACCGAGCTGACCAAGCCGCTGCGCCTGCTGCTGGAGCAGCTCGAGCGCGTCACGACTTGAGCTGACCGTCGGGCGTCAGCGTCATGTAGAAGCGCGGCACCCAGCCGGGCGGCAGCTCCTTCTCCTTGGCCCACGCCTCGAACTTGGTCGCGTCGGTGCCGCAGTGGCGCGTGAGCACGAAGTGCAGCACCTCGGCGGGGTTCTGCAGCGCCTTGAGGAACTTCTCCCAGCTGCCGCCGAAGTGGCGGTCCACCTCGGCCTGCATCGCGTCGTAGGACTCGACCTCGGTGTCCTGGCGTTCTTCGTCGGGCGTGTCGGTCACGAGCGATCCTCCACGATCACGCTAGCAGGCCCGCCGCGATTGCGGAAGCCGCGGCCGCGGGCCGCCCGGGCGGCTTTCTGCACGCGAACGCCCGGCGCACGCGCGCCGCGTGTGCTGCGGGCGCGGGCCGAGAGCGGCCGGGTCGGCGGCGGCTCGCAGCGCGACCGAGCCGACGCCACGTCGGCCGCGCGCGAGAGGCTGCCCCGCGTGGGTACCCGCCGCGCTTCGATGCGCGTCGCGAATTGCCCAGGCGAGTTGCACGAGCCCCGGGTTCTTCTGGGCACTCTGCACAATCGTACGCGCAGCGTCGCGATCGCGATGCATCGCGCTTGACGCTCGCAGTCGCGGCGCGAACAGTGCGAAGCGCGATGACGACGTCGGCTTGGATCGATGGGCGATGGAGCGCGCGCATGCGCGTGGCGATGATCTCGATGTTCGCGTGCGTCGGGTGCAGCGACGACGACCGCTCGCAGTCGCAGTGGCGCAACTTCGGTTTCGGCAGCGCCGACATGGTCGAAGGGCAGCTGCAGTCGTTGATCGCGCGCCGCGACGACGGCACCAGCGAGCTCATCCATCGCGTGGTCGCCGGCGACGCCCGCGTGGTGCTGCAGCTGGGCGACGCGAGCGCGCCGCCGCCACGTTCGTGGGTGCGCGTGTGGGGCCACCTGCAAGACGGCGACGGCGAGGCCTTGCTGCCCGGCGACGTGCTCGAGGTCGAGTCGCTCGAGTCGCTCGCACCACCGCCGGCGCCGCTGCTCGACCCCGAGCCGCTGCCGCCGCGATCGCTCGCGCTGGCGCTGGTGCACTGGGGCGAGCCGGCACTCGACGCCGCCGAGGCGCAGACGCGCATGTGGGGCGGCGCCGAGTCGAGTCAGGCGTACTGGGCCGAGATCTCGTACGGCAAGGAGTCGCTCACCGGCGACGTGCTCGGGCCCTACGAGATCCCGTGGCCCGGCGGCTGCGATCCCGACGCCATCGCGGCCTACGCCGAGCAGGCCATGGCGGCCGAGGGCCGAAACCCCAGCGACTGGCAGCAGCTGATGGTGCACTTTCCCAGCATCGGCTGCGGCTGGGGCGGGCTCGCGATGCTGGGCTCGCCGCAGCAGCCCGAGCGCAACAGCTGGTACAACGGCGAGTTCGACTGCGTCGTGCGCAACCAGGAGGTCGCGCACAACTACGGCATGATGCACACGCACTACTACTACGATTGCGGCAGCGGTCCGTTCGGCAGCAACTGCAACGTCGAGGAGTACGGCAGTCCCTACGAGCCCATGGGTTACGGCTGCGGCCACGTCGCCGCGCACCAGAAGGAGTACATGGGCTGGCTCGAGGGCTGCAACTCGGTCGCCGCCAGCGCCAGCGGCACGTTCAACCTCGTGCCGACCGAGACGCCGTGCGACGGCATCCAGGCCCTGCGCCTGCCGACCTTCGACGGCCGCGAGTACTACCTCGAGTACCGCCAGCCCACCGGCTTCGACGCCGCCGATGGCCTCGCCGGCGTGCTCGTGCACGTCTCGAGCACGGTCGATGCGTGGGGCCCCGACGGCTACCTCATCGATCTCGGCGAGGGCGGATTCCTCGCCGAGGGCGAGGCCTACGCCGACCCCGCCGGCACCGTCAGCTTCACGGTGCGGGCGCAGGACGCCGAGCACGCCGAGATCGAGGTCGCGTTCCCCGGCGGCAGCGGTGAGCCGCGGTGCCTCGACGGCACCACGCCGCAGCAGCAGGCCGGCGCTTGGGGCCCCATCGCCTGCGCGGGCGGGCCGGTGCATCCCGACGGTGCGGCGCCCACGGTCGCGATCACCTCGCCGCACGACGGCGACGGCTTCGAGCCCGGCGATGCGCTCGCGGTCACGGTGCAGGCACAAGACGACGTCGGCGTCACCGAGGTCGAGCTGTATGTGGAGGATCAGCTGCAAGGCTCGCTGACGCAGCCGCCGTGGCAGTGGCACTTCCCCGCCCTGCTCGAGGGCGAGTACGCCCTGGTCGCCGTGGCGCACGACGGCGTCCACGAGACCAGCAGCGCCACGGTCCACATCGTCGTGGCGGCCGGGGCCGGCGACGCCGGCGAAGGCGTCGACGGTGGTGGCGACGACCCCGGCGAAGACGGTGGCGACGGCGGGGACGGCCACGGCGACGGCAGCGGCGGCGCGGTCGGGCACGACGCACTGCCACCGGGCTTCGGGCTCGACGCGTCGGCGGCCGGCTGCACCGTGGCACCCGGCGCGCGCGCGCGACCGCTCGCCGCAGCGGCCGTGCTCGCGCTCGTGGTGCTCGGGGCGCGAGGGCGACGGCGCAGCACCGCGCGGGCGCGGGCGCGCCGGATCGCTTGACGCCCACGTCGCTGCGCGCCGATCCTTCGCCGACGCGCGCTCGCGCGGCAGGATCCACGATGCTCACGCTGCAACTCGGCACCCATCAGCTGACGCTCGACACCCGCTCGCCCCGCGCGATGATCGGCCGCGACCCCAACAGCTGCGCGCTGGTCGGCAGCGACGCCAGCGTCTCGCGCCGCCACGCCGAGGTCGCGCTCGATGCGACCGGCAACGCGTGGCTGTGCGACCTGGGGCTCGAGCAACGGCACGTGGGTCGACGGCGCGGCGCTCGTGCCGGGCACGCCCGTGGCGCTGCGCCCCGGGCAGCAGATCTTCATCGGGCACATGCCGCTGGTCGCGACCTGGGCCCAGGGCGGCGCGACCGTCTTCGGCGAGGCCTCGGGTTCGCTGCGCGCGCTGATGGATGCGCACCGCGCCGCGCAGCTGGCGGCCGCGAGCGCGGCGGCGTCGGCCAGCAGCCACGCGCCGGGCTCGATGGGCGCGGTCGGGGCGACGCTGGGGGTCGGCGGCAAGCAGACGCCCAAGGCCAACGAGTTCCCCTATCGCCGCCAGGGCAGCAACGACAACGGCGCGCTACTGATCGCGCTGCCGCGCGACACCTTCCAGAACGACGACACGCTCGACGGCTTCATCGAGTTCACCGCCATGGACGACGAGCGCGTCGCGTCGATCGTGGTCGAGCTGGTCGAGCACCACAAGAAGGGCCCGAGCAAGGGGCACGTGTGGGACCGCGTGCTGGTGCGCCAGGGTCCGTGGCAGGCCAAGAAGCACGAGGTGCTGCCGCTGCCGTTCGCGCTGCGCGTGCCGCCGAGCACCTCGATGTCCGGTCGCGACGTGTACTGGGAGGTCCGCGGCTACGTCGACATCGACTGGGCCTTCGACATCGAGGCCGCCAGCCCCATCAACATGCGCAACGTCGACATCGAGCGCGTGCGCGACGCCCTGGGCGGGCTCGACTTCCGCGTGCAGGAGCTCGAGCCCGCGCCGCTGGGCCAGCGCTTCACCGGCAACTTCCAGCCGCCGGCGCAGCTGCGCGACCGCTGGGGCATCAGCGACGTGAACGTGGTCGTCGAGTACCTCGGCAGCAACCTGCAGCTGGTGCTGGAGGTCGAGAAGACCGCGCTGAGCAAGTGGGACCGCGACGTGAAGGTCACCTTCGATCTGCAGATGCTGCGCAGCGCTCCGATCGGGCAGCTCAGCGAGTACCTGCGGCAGCAGATCGAAGGCATGATGCAGCGGTAGCAGGGTGCGGCCCTGCGCGCCCTCGCGGCCACACCCGGCTAGAACGAGTGGCTCGCGCCTTCGACCCCGGGCATCGGCACGACCACCACGTCGCTGCGCTCGAGCACCGGCGACTGGCTGCCGTCGAGCACGCCGCGGACGTTGCCCGCGATCACGAACACGCCGATGGTCTCGCCGGTGGCGGGCTGGTAGCCGGCCATCTCGCCCCAACGCGCGTCGTAGTACCAGTTGACCGCGACCTGGTTGTCGAGCGCGACGTTGCCACCTTGGGCCTCGAGGCCGTACCAGTACTGCATCGCCGCGGAGGCGTGCCACTGGCCGTCGATGAACTCGACCAGGCCCAGGGTGTACTGCAGCGGGCCGTCCCAGCCCGGCGGGACGATGTCGGGCCAGCGGCCGTCGCCGTCTTGCTTGTCGAACACCACATGGACACCGTCGTCGCGGAAGTCGAGCTGCGTGATGGTGGTGGTGATGGGCCAGCTCGCCACGTCGGGCGGGTTGTCGTGGATGATCACGTCGGCGAGATCGATCTCGGTCGGTGCGCCGCCGCTGCTGCTGTCCGCACCGCCGCCCGAGCTGCCGCCGCCCGAGCTGCCGCCGCCCGAGCTGCCCGCGCCGTCGCCGGAGCTGCCAGCGTCGGCGTCGCTGCTGCTGCCGCCACCGCCGTCGCTGCTGCCCCCGCCCGAGCTGCCGCCCGCGGGCACGCAGGCGTCGCCCACGAGCACCGTGCCCGCGCCGCAGCCGATGCCGGTCAGGCCGGTCTCGCCGTCGTCGCCGCACGCCACCGGCAACAGCGAGAGCACGAGCAGCGATCGCGGATCGAGTGCGCGGGTCCGAAGCATGCCGACCAGGATGCGGTGCACCCACGCGAGCGGCAAGCCGTGAAACGCCGCGCGGCGCTGCAGCCGCACGACACCGGGCTGCAGCGGTGCACGCGGGATGTCATCGGCGTGCGCCGTGGCACGGCGACGGCAGCGGACGCCGGAATGCAGCGCGACGCTGCGCGATTGGGCCCGTTGCAGCGGACCGCACAGGCGGCTGCTGGCATCGCGCGGACCCGCGCCGCATGACCGAACCGAGCGAGAGGCTGTCGCGACACGAGGCCGACGAGGTGCTGCGACGCGCGGTCGATCTCCACCAGCGCGAGGCCGCGCAGGGCGGCGAGGCGCTCACGGTCGCAGAGCTGCAACGGCTCGCGGGCGAGCTGGGGATCCGGCCCGAGACCGTCCAGCAGGCCCTGGTCGAGGTGCGCAGCGTCGCGCTGGCGCGGCCAGACCGGGCGCCCTCGCGGCTCGATCGATGGTTCGGCACCGCCGAGGTCACGGCCGCGCGCG
Organism: Nannocystaceae bacterium; assembly: GCA_046351635.1. Classification (GTDB taxonomy): domain Bacteria; phylum Myxococcota_A; class Polyangia; order Nannocystales; family Nannocystaceae; genus Xiheibacterium. Next base: position 23,545 of record JAXLYC010000027.1, read on the forward strand.
CTGTGCCGGGCCCGCGCGCCGAGGTCGACGCGGCCATCGACGCGATGCTGCGCGCGGAGCTGTTCCGCATCGAGCGGAACCTGGGCGAGACCATCGTGTGGGAGAACCCCGACTCGCTGCTGCATCGCGCACGGCGGCTGTTCGACGTCGGCGGACGACTGCGGCTGGGCGTGGCGCGGCGCGTGACCGTGACGACCCAGGCCTTGGGCGACGAGATCCACGTGCGCCTGGTCGCCGATCTGGCGCCGCGCCGGGACAGTCGCGCGCGCACGGCCGGCGCGGCGCTGGTCGGATGGGGCGCAACCGGGGCCCTGGTCGCGTCGCTGCTGGCGATGCCGACCGCCCTGGTGCCGCTGGTCGGCGGCGTGGTGCTCGGCGGCGCGTTCGCGGGCCACGCTCGCCGCACGTTCCGCAACGACGCCGAGATCGTGCGCGCGGCGCTCGAGCGCTTCCTCGACTACCTCGAGCGCGAGCGCGTGCGGCACTGAGAAGCTGTCAGCGACGCTGACGGCCGCCCGTCGTCCACGCGCGGCCCTCAGCGGGGCGCGGGCACGATCCCGCCGGCCATCGGCATGCGACCGTCGAGCGGGGCGTGGCGCTCGTTGCCGCGGGGGAACGCGACGCGCTGGTGCTCGACCCACCACGCGATCGGACGCGTGCCCCCATCGGGCACGACCAGCTCGACGACCCGCACGCTGCCGTCGGCGGGCACGCGATCGTCGCCGATCTCCATCAACACGGTGACCGCGTTGGCCTGCGGGCGATCGTCGAAGCGGCGCGACAACCACCGCAACGCCGGGGCCCGCGGTGTGGTCACGTCGAGCACGGTCGCGCCGACCTCGAGCCGACGGACCAGATCGCCAGTCGGCACCGCGTGACCCGCCGCGAGCACGCGCAGCTCGAGCCGCAGCCCGCGGTCGGTTCGCTCGACCACGACGTCGAGCGCACGCTCGAGCAAGGCGCTGTCGCGTGCGGCCGCGATGGTGTGGTCGTGGCGGCCGGGCGCGTGCTCGCGCATGTGGCAGCTCTCGCACGACGCACCCGCGAACGGCGAGACCGCGTGCTCCTGCATCGTGCGCTGCATCAGCAGCGGTTCGTGGCGGATCGCGGCGTCGGGGAAGTCGAACTCGTGGCAACCACCGCAGTCGGCCGCGCGCCCGAGCGCGGGATGGCCGGGTTGCTGTAGCAGCGCGGCAGCATCGCGATCGCGATCGAGGTGGCAGCTGACGCACGCGACGCCCACGCCTGCCGCCGCTGTCGCGGTGCGCAGCGACGGCGCCTGCTCCGGGGCATGGCACGCGCGGCAGAACGCGCGCGGCTCTCGGGCGTGCGCGGCTTGGAACGGACCATCGACGAACGCGCCTGCGTGCGGCGAGGCCAACCACTGCGCGGCCTCGTCGACGTGGCAACCCATGCAGCCGCGGTTGAGCTCGAGCCGCGCGTCGCGTTCCTGCTGCGGCGCGTGGGCCCAGGCGAGCAGCGCAGCGGTGAGCACCGTCAGCATCGTCGTGGCGACGTCCGGCAGTGTCGCTCCGATTCCGGTCGGCCCGCGCGGCCGCCCCCGCCGCCGCCGTCGTCCCAACGCCCGTGAGTCAACCCACGACCCGCCCGCGACCGCGTAAGCGAGCCCGCGCGCCCGCCCTCCCTGAGGCGGTAGCTTCGCGACTATCCTGGGCTTCGCCATGCGACGCCTCTGGGCCCTCTCGCTGCTGCTCGCCCCGTCCGCTGCGTCCGCCGACGCGCCGCGCTACGTGCAGAACCCCAACGCGAATCCCGCGCCCGCGCCGGTCCGCATCGACGTCGCCAGCGGCACGGTTCGCGGCGAGGCGACGCCGCTGGTGTCCGAGCCCGCGCGCGGCCTGATCCGCTTCGGCGAGCTCGATCGCTACCAGGCGCGCGTGCCCGCGGCGCCCACGAGCGCGCCCGACACCATCGCGGCGCAGCTGCCCGCCGGCTTCGCACAGCGCGGCGACACCATCGTGCCGCAGGAGGTGCTCGAGGGCGCGTTGATGGTGCCCGACCTCTCGCTGGTGGACGGCCCCCGTCCGCAGGGCGCGCCCGCGGACCCCTGCGCGGTCCCCCACGCGGTGCCGCCGGGCGGGGCGACGCGCGTCCCGGCGGCGAGTATCCGCGTCGCGGCACCATCTACCTCAACTTCGTCGGCGCGACCCTGAGCTCGGGCGCGGAGAACTCGGCCGAGGACTACTCGACCATCGCGCGCACCGGCCACCCCTACCCGCCCTTCGCCGGCGGCGAGGCCAAGGCCATCGCGGTGGCGCAGGCGGTCTCGCAGGACTTCGCCGCGTGGGCCATCCGCGTGGTCTACGACCCGCGGCCGCGCAAGCTGCTGCCGTACACGATGGCGATGGTCGGCGGCAGCTACACCGACACGACCTCGGGTCCGGCCGGTGGCGTGGCACCGATCGACTGTGAGGACTTCGGCCAGCGCAACGTCTGCTACTCGTTCACCAACAACGAGGACGCGACCACGCAGGCCAACGTCATCAGCCAGGAGGTCGCACACACCTACGGGCTCGAGCACACCTACGGGCCCGATCGGATCATGAGCTACGAGGGTGGTGGCGACAAGATCTTCGGCAGCAACTGCCAACAGACCTTCGCGCTGCAGGGCCAGGGCAACGGCTGCCAGGGCGTCAACAAGTGTCACTGCGGCATCGGCGATCTGCAGAACGACACCTCGACCATCGGCATCATCTACGCGCCCTTCGATGCGCCGCCCGACACCACCGCGCCCGAGGTCACGCTCACGGCGCCCGACGACGGCGCGGTGTACCAGGTCGGCGACGAGATCCGTGTCGAGTTCGACGTGTGGGACGACTACGGCGGCTACGGCTGGAAGCTGACCATCGACGATCAGGCCACCGGCGAGCGCATCGTGGACCAGGCCGACTACGACCGCGCGCTGGTGTTCGACATCGTCGGGCTACCCGCCGGCACGTACACGTTCACCGGTGAGATCGAGGACCAGGCCGACCACGTCACGACCCACGCGATCACCGTGATCGTCGAGGGTGACGCGAGCAGCGACACCAGCGGCGGCGGCTCGGGCAGCTCCGACTCGAGCGGCGGCGCGACCGGGGGCGGCAGCGGCGACGCCAGCAGCAGCGGCGCGGTCGGCGAGGGCAGCGGCGAGGGCAGCGGCAGCGCCGGTGCCAGCGGCAGCGACGAGGGCTGCAGCTGCACCGCCGACGCGCCCGCGCGGCGGTACGCGCCGCTGCTGTCGCTGCTGCTGTTGGCGGCGCGGCGGCGCCGTCGCGGGCACGCGGTAGAGCTCCGCGCCGGCGGTCCAGAACGCGGCCGACGCGTCGGCCGCGAGGCGATCGAGCCCGGACTGCCCGCTCGCGAGCGCGGTCGCGTCGCCACCGGCCCGCGGCACCGCGAGCACGGTGCCCTGGCTCGGCACGGTCACGAGCACGCGCGTGCGGTCGAGCGCGAGCGTCCCGGCTCCGGCCGCGAGCAAGGTCTGCACGTCGCCACCTTTGCGCGGCACGGTGTGGACGGCGTCGCCGGCGATCCAGATCCAGCCGTCGGAGTCGCCCACCAGCGCGCGCGGCTGGGTCTCGGCGCCCGCGACGACCCGCGGCGTGCCGCCGGCGAGCGGCATCGCGGCGACGGTGCCGGGCGTGCCGGGCGACGCCCACGCCAGCTCGGACTCGTCGAGCCACAGCGCGGTGGGGGCCGGGGCCAGCGGCCCGGTCAGCTTGCGCGCGGCCGCGCCGTCTTGGCCGACCGCCCAGATCGCGCCGTCGGTGAGATCGACGTAGGCGCACTGCGCCTGCACGCACGCGGTCGCACCGAGCTTCGCCGGCGCGGTCGGCAGCGTGGTCGGCTCGTACTCGCCGCGCTTGCGATCGACGAAGACCGACTCGACCCCGGCGGCGTCGCGCGCGACCCAGTAGACGAAGTCCTGCGTCACCGCGATGTCGCGCGCGGCCGCGGCGGTGGCGATGGGCTCGAACTGACCGCCGACCGAGCGCAACCGCAGCACGGCCTCGCCGCTGCTGACGTAGACGTGGGCCTCGTCGGCGACCAGCGACAGCAGCGGCGGCAGCTTGCGCGCGAGCATCACCGGCGCGACCGGGCCCTGCTCGAGCGCGACCTTGGCCGGCGGCGGCTCGCCGGTGCGGGGATCGAAGCCCAGCGAGCCCACGACCGCGGTCTCGAACGCGTGGGTGCGCTTGCTCGAGCCGGCGGTGCTGGCCGCGGTCTCGGCGGCCTCGCGCGCGGCGACGCAGGCGGCGTCGTCGATGCCCTTGCGCTCGAAGTGGCCCTCGACCTCGGCCGAGCTGCACGGCGCCGCGAGCTCGATGCAGATCTCGTGGGCGAAGCGCTCGCACGGCGTCTCGCGCAGCACCAGGAACCACGCCGCCACGCCCGCGGCCACACCCGCGACCACGCCGACCGCCGCGGTCAGCTTGCGCCCGGACTGGGCGCGCTCGAACTCCGCCGGTCCGGTGGTGCCGGAGTCCTCCAGCACCTCGGTCGACTCGAGCTCGTGGTCGCGCGGCGCGACGCGGACCTTGCTCGCACGCCGCGTGGGCGCGGGCGTGGGCGTGGGCGCGCGCGCGCGGCCGGGCGCCTGCGCGACGCCCTGGGTCACCGTCTGCGCCAACGCGGTGGGCAGCACCGGCCGCAGCATGGCGACCAGCACGCGATCGGCCTGCACCGCCGCGGCAGCCTCGCGCCGCACCGCGGCAGCCACCGCCGCCGGTGCCCCCGCACCGACTTCGCGTGCGACGATGGCGTCGACGATCGCCGCGATGGCGTCGTCGCCGTCGAGCTCGCCCACGGCGATGCGCTGGGCGAGCGGCTGCAGCTCAGGCCATGCGGACGGGACCGGCACGGCCGCGAGTATGCCACAGCCGCCGCAGCCGCCGGAGCGGCCTCAGGGCTGCGGCGCGCTCGAGTACCGCGCGACCAGGTCGCGCTTGACGACCTTGCCGGTGGGGTTGCGCGGCAGCTCCGCGACGCGCTCGAACTGCCGCGGGATCTTGGCCGGCGCCAGCACCGAGCGCGCCCACTGCCGCACGGCCTCGGGGTCGAAGCCCTCGCCGCGCGGCACCACCACCGCGACCAGGCGCTCGCCCCACTCGACGTCGGGCACGCCGATGACGGCGACATCGGCGATGTCGGGGTGCTTCGACAACGCGTTCTCGATCTCGACCGGATACAGGTTCACGCCGCCGGAGATCACCATGTCGCGCGCGCGGCCGGTCAGGAACAGGTAGCCCTCGCGGTCGAGATAGCCGAGATCGTCGACCGTGAGCCAGTCACCCAGCTTGCTCTCGTCGGTCGCGCCGCGGTCGCGTAGGTAGCCGACCATGACCTGGGCGCTGCGGGTGAACACGCGGCCGACCTCGCCGGGCCCGAGCCGGCGGCCGTCGTCGTCGAAGATGCCGATCTCCTGCCCGGCGATGGCGCGGCCGAGGGTCCCGGGTCGCGCCTGCATCTCGTGACCGTCGACCAGGGTGACCCAGCCGAGCTCGGTCGCGCCGTAGAAGTCGAAGATGGTGCCGGCGCCGAAGCGTGCGACCGCGCGCTCGCGCAGCGCGGTGTTGAACGGTGCGGCACCCGAGATGAGCACGCGCAGCTCGGGCGTGGGCCAGCGCGCGTGCACCTCGTCCGGCAGATCGAGCACGCGGTGGATCATGGTCGGGACCATGAACAGGTTCTGGATCCGCTGCTGCGACATGGTCCGCAGGGTGTCCTCGGCGTCGAAGCGCTCCTGCATCACCACGGTCGCGCCCAGGGCGGTGTTGAGCAGCACGAAGACCTGGCCGCTCGAGTGGTACATCGGCGCGCAGACCAGGTGGCGATCACCGGCGTGCAGCGGCAGGCGCTCGAGCACGCGCAGCAGCTCGGTCGCGCCCATGGCCCCCATGTCGCGCACGGCGCCCTTGGGCTTGCCGGTGGTGCCCGAGGTGTACACGACGTTGTCGCTGGGGCCCTTCTCGACGTGCAGCTGCACGCCGCTGGCGCGCTGCCGATCGATCGCGGCGTCGTAGGACCACACCCGCGACTGCGGCGGTCCGCCGCCGGCCCGCAGCAGCCGCAGGTCGAGCTCGGGCCGGCGGCGCAGCAGCGCCAGCGCGACCGCGGCGGTCTCGTCCGAGACGCAGACCACGCGCGCGCCGCTGCGCTCGAGCACGAACTCGAGCTCCTCGGGCGTGCTGTGGCGGCCGACGTGGGCGCAGGTGATGCCGAGCCGGAACAACGCGAACCACACCGTCGCGTACTCGACCCGGTTCTCCATCATCACGGCCACGGGTGCGTGGCGCGAGGCCCCGAGGTGGTCGCGCAGCACCGCCGCGACCGCGTCGATCTCCGCGTCGATCTCGCGGTAGCTCAGCGCCCGGCGCGGGTCGACCACGGCGATGCGATCGGGCGCGGACGCGGCGTGCAGCGTGTGCAGCGTCCGCACCCCCAGGCCGCGCGCGAGCGCGATGCGGACCGCGTCGAGCGGCCGCCCCGCGATCGCGCCGATGAGACCCGAGCCGGTGCCGGTCTCGATCAGGCGCCGCACCACGCGGTGGGGCGGGTCCACGAGCATGCGCCGCAGCAGCGGCACGCGGTCACCGAGATCGCGAAGGGCCATCGTGCGCGCGCATCATAACCGATGCGGCGCAGATGGCCCGGAGGTGCGTGCCAGGACGCTGCCCGCTCGCACGCGTGGCGGCGGTCGGGGACCGCCGCTGGTCGCTGCGGCGGCTCAGGCCGCGTGCACGCTCGCGCAGCCCGCCTCGGTCATCGCGTGGACGACGTGGGCGACGTCGCGGTCGGGCACCTCGCAGGTCACCACGGTGTTGCCCTGGGCGCGCGCACGGCCGGCGACGTCGACGAGGGTCGGCTTGCACTCGGCCGCGCCGGCGACCGCACCGGCGACCACGCCGAACAGCGAGCCCATGAACACCAACAAGCCGAAGGCCTCGAGCGTGAGCGTCATGCCGTTCATCGGCCACAGCACCGCCCAGATCAGGAAGGCTGCGACCACGCCGACGACCAGGCCAGTGGTGATGCCGTTGCGCATCGCGAGCGTGCCCGCGAGCTGCATGTCCTCCTCGCGCACGCCCGCGCCGTGCACGAGCGCGTTGCTCTCGGACAGCTTGTTGAGCTCACTGGCCACGCGCTCGGCCTGGAGCGCACCCGAGAAGACACCGTAGACGACCTTGGGCATGGTTTCCGAATCCCGTCCCGCGTGTGTGGGGACTGCGAGGGTTGCGAAGGTTCGAAGCAGAGCCTCCATCGCGCGCTGCGATCACGCGAGCGCGAACGCTTCGCGCGGCCGCTGGACACACCCGCAACGGTTTCGGCCTGGGCCCACGCGCCGCCGGGGTTGTCGCGCCCGCTCCCACCTGGGGCTCCGAAGCGGCGGCGCCCGCCACGTTCGCGCGGCCGATCGCAGGGCCGGATCTCGCGCGACCCCGAATCTCGCGCGGCCGTGGCCCCGCGGGCCGCTGGGCGCACAAATCCGTCCCCAGAGCCTTGGCGTCGCGGCGGCCACGCCGTAGGGTTGAGAGCATGTCGGACCGACTGCGCGCGCAGGCACTGGGTGGGCTCGCGATCGCCGTGTGCGTCAGCGCGCCGGCGTTGGCACACGCCACGCCCACCTCCGCGACCGACCCGATCTCCGCCGACGGCACGATGCCGCGGGCCAAGCCGTACATCGCGGTCGAGGCCCAGGGCCTCGCGGTCGCGCAGCTGCTTCCGCATGGCTACTTCGGCGGCGACGCAGCGGTCGCGCTCGGACGCGAGGGCTTCATGGTCCGCCTCGGCGCGCAGGCGGTGGGCGGTCGACCGTTCGCGTTCGCCTCGGGCCGCATCGGCAACGCCCTGGCCGTGTTCACACTCGACGGCTGCGGCGCCGAGACCGTGTACCGCCACCGCGTGCGGATGTGCGTCGGCGGACAGGCCGGCGCGATGACCCATCGCTGGATCGGCTTCGATCGCCCCGGCCGCAGCGCCACGCCGTACGTCGCCGGCACCTTGCGCGGCGACTACCACGTCGCAGTGTCGCGCCGCATCGGCGTGCTGCTGGGCGTGGGCGTGTCGGTGCCGGTGATCGGGCCCGAGTTCCACGGTCGCGACGCCGGCGGCGTCGAGGTGCCGATCGAATTCCCCGGCCCCGTGACCGGGATGCTCACGCTCGGCATGACGTTCCGGCTGCGCTGAGCGACGCGGACGGGCGCCGCGGGCCTGGACGCGCCCGCGGCTGGCGCGAGCGGCCCGCCGGTGTATCGTCGCGCGGATGCCCAACACCCACGCGTTGCTCGATGCCGAGCTGTGCGGCACGCCGGTCGTGACCGCCGCCGGCCGGGCCGAGGTCGAATTCGTCGCGACCGAGCGCATGCGCGCCGACGCGACCGGACTGGTGCACGGCGGCTTCGTCTTCGGACTCGCCGACCACGCGGCCATGCTCGCGATCGACGCGCCCACGGTCGTGCTCGGCGCGGCGCAGAGCCGCTTCCTCGCGCCGGTGGTGGTCGGCGATCGCGTCCGCGCCATCGCCCATCTGCGCGACGTCGTCGGCAAGAAGCACCTCGTCGACGTCGAGGTCCGCCGCGGCGAGGACCTGGTGCTGCAGGCGAGCATGACCTGCTTCGTGCCGGCGCAGCACGTGCTCGCCGGCCGCGCGACGGAGGGTGATCGTGCACGGAGGTGACCTGATCGCATCGGTGCTGCAGCGGCAGGGCGTGCAGTTCCTGTTCACGCTCTGCGGCGGCCACATCTCCCCGATCCTGACCGGCGCGAAGGCCCTGGGCATCCGCGTGGTCGACGTCCGCCACGAGGCCACCGCGGTGTTCGCCGCCGACGCGGTCGCACGCTTGACCGGCATTCCCGGCGTCGCCGCCGTGACCGCGGGCCCGGGTGTGACCAACACCATCACCGCGATCAAGAACGCCCAGCTGGCGCAGTCGCCGGTGGTGCTGCTGGGCGGCGCGACCGCGACGATCCTGCGCGGCCGCGGGGCGCTGCAGGACATCGACCAGATGGCCCTGTTCGCGCCGCACGTGAAGTCGTGCGAGGCGGTCACGCGGGTCAAGGACCTCGTGCCCGCGCTCGAGCGCGCCTTCGCGACCGCGCTCGAGGGCGTGCCCGGTCCGGTGTTCGTCGAATGTCCGGTCGATCTACTCTACGACGAGTCGACCGTGCGCGAGATGATCGGCGCCAAGGCGGCGTCCGAGGCCAAGAGCCTGCCCGAGGTCGCGCTGCAGCTGTACCTGCGCGCACACATGGCACGGGTGTTCGCCGGCGCATCGAAGGTCAAGCCGCGCGAGCGCATCGTGCCCGAGGTGCCGGCGCCGTTTCCCACCGCGATCGCACGTGCCGCGCGCATGCTGCAACAGGCACAGCGCCCGGTCGTGGTCGTCGGCAGCCAGGCGACCGTGCGCGGTCCCGAGGCCGCGTCGCAGCTGCGTCGCGCGCTCGAGCGGCTCGGCGCGCCGGTGTACCTCTCGGGCATGGCCCGGGGCCTGCTGGGCGCGCGCCACGAGCTGCTGATGCGCCACCAGCGGACCGCCTCGCTGCGTGAGGCCGACCTCGTGGTGCTCGCGGGGGTGCCGTGTGACTTCCGCCTCAACTACGGCCTGCACATCGGACGCAAGGCCAAGGTCATCGCGCTCAACCGCAGCGACACCGACGCGAGCAAGAACCGCCGCCCCAGCCTCGCCGTGATCGCGGACGCGACCGAGTCGTTGGTCGGGATCGCGAACGCGTCGAGCCCCGGCCACGAGCGCCTGGCACCGTGGCGCGAGCAGCTGCGCGCGCGCGACCAGCTGCGCGAGGCCGAGATCGAGCGCCAGGCCGCCGGCGGCGGCGAGCTGGTGCATCCGCTGGCGCTGTGCGCTGCGATCGATCGCGCGCTGCCCGACGACAGCGTGCTGGTCGCCGACGGCGGCGACTTCGTCGCGACCGCGTCCTACGTCACCGCGCCGCGCGGACCCTTGGCCTGGCTCGACCCCGGCGTGTTCGGCACGCTCGGCGTCGGTGCGGGCTTCGCCCTGGGCGCCAAGCTCGTGCGCCCCGAAGCCGAGGTGTGGCTGCTGTGGGGCGACGGCTCGTGCGGCTACGGCCTGGCCGAGTTCGACACCTTCGTGCGGCACGGGCTCGGCATCGTCGCGGTGGTCGGCAACGACGCCAGCTGGGCGCAGATCGCCCGCGATCAGGTGCACCTGCTGGGCGACGACGTCGGCACCACCTTGCGCCGCAGCGACTACGAGCGCGTCGCCGAGGCCCTGGGTGGATCCGGTCTGCGCCTGACCGAGCCCGCAGCGATGGCCGAGACCATCGCGCGCGCGCAGACGCTGGCCAAGGCCGGCACACCGGTGCTGCTCAACGCGCACCTGGGCGCGAGCGAATTCCGCAAGGGCTCGATCTCGATGTGAGCGCAGCTCACGGCGCCCGCGTCAGCGCGGCGCCGAGCCAGGCCCCGGCCGCGACCGCCAGCAGTCCGCCCACGAGGTGGCCGCCGATCTGCAGCAGCGCTGCGACCACGCGATCGCTGCGCCACAGCTCCCACGACAGCAGCGCGAAGGAGCTGTAGGTCGTGAAGCCGCCCAGCAGACCCCCGATGGCGATCGTGCGCCAGGGCCCGCGCGGCAGCATCGCCGCGATCACGCCGATGGCGAAGCAGCCCAGCAGGTTCACCACCAAGGTGCCCGCGGGCAGCCGCGGCTCGCGGCCGTCGAGCAGGCTCGCCAGCGCCACGCGCAAGCTCGCGCCCACGCCACCGGCGACGAACACACCCAACCAGGTCTGCCACGGGGGCATCGCGGGCCTCACTGTACCCGACGCAGGCGCTCGATCTCTGCGCGCACGCGGCCGCCGTCGCCGCGCAGCGCCTCGGCGCGCCGCGTGGCGAGCTCGAGCCACCGCTGCAGCCGCGGCGCCGCGGCATCGACCTGCGCCTGCGCCCGCGCCAGCCGCAACAGCACCTCGGCCTCGCCCCACACGTCGTGCGCGCGCTGCCAGTCGACGGCCTCCGCCGCGGCCAACCGCTGCGCCGCCGTCGTCGTGTCGCCGCGCGCCAACGCGAACTCGACCAGCTGCGCATGGCCCTGGCCCAGCTGGTGCGACAACCACGCTCGGCGTTGCCGACCGCATCCAACAGCGCGACTCGGCCGCACGCTGCTGCGCGGGCGGGAGCAGGCGCAGGGCGAACTCGGCCTGGGCCGAGGTCGTGACCCCGCGCAGCCGCGGGCTCGCGATCACGGCCGGGTCGGCGGCGATGGCCGCGAGCTCGGCCTCGATGCTCGCGCGATCGGGGGACGGACCCTGCGACTGCAGCCGCACCAACCACGCGCGCATGAGCGCGAGCTGTGATGCCGGCCCGGCCCGGTCTTCGCTCATGACGACCGCGCGTCGCACCCGCGCGGCCGCGCCGGCGAGGTCGCCGCGGGCCTCGAGCACCTCGGCGATGCCGCCGAGGATCTGCATCTGCGTCGTGCGCTGGGCCTGGGGCAGGGCCTCGATCAACGCCAGGCTCGCCTCGAGGTGCACCATCGCACCGTCGAGGTCGCCCATGCGCACGAGCACGGTGCCGAGGTTGCCCTCGATGTCGCCCACGCGCGGGTGCTGGCCGCCGTAGGCCTCGCGGTAGCCCTCGAGCGCGTTGGCCAGCTCGGTGCGCGCGCGCTCGTTGTCGCCGAGGTTGGCGTAGTACGAGCCGAGGTTGGCGCGCAGCTGCAACGGCCGCAGGCCCAGGGGGTCGTTCTGCTCCGCCAGCACGATGGCCTCGTGGAACAGCTCGCCCGCGCGATCATGCTCGCCCTCGAGGCTGTGGATCACCGCGGCGTTGTTGCGGCTGACCACGCCCAGCAGCCAGTCACCGCCCGCGCGGCGACGCAGGGCCTCGCCGGTGGCGGTCCACGCCAGGCCCTCGTCGAACTCGCGGCGGCCGTAGCCGAACTGCCAGCCGATCTCGAGCGCGAAGCGGCATGCGAGCCCGGGATCGTCGAGCTCCAGCGCGGCATCGTACAGCCCGCGCAGCTGTGGCATGGCGTCGAGTCCGACCTCGGCCGCGCTCATCCACGACAACGCCTCGGCCTCGAGCTCGAGCTCGATGTGGCGCCAGCCGACCGCGGCGGCGCGGGTCCGCAGCGACTCGAGCATCGATCGTGCCGAGGCATCGTCGCCCGCGCGATGCAGCGCGCCCGCGTGGGCGAGCGCGTCGCGGATCTGGCCCACCTCGACCAGCAGCTCCTTGGGCGGCGGGCTCGAGCGCACGCGCAACACCTGGTCGTCGGCGCAGGCCGCGACGTCACGCACGCCGCCGGCGACGGTCAGCATCTCCTCGGCGGTCCCGGCGTCCGCGACCACCAGCAGCTCGAGCGCGGCGACCAGCTCGCGCCGCCGATCGTCGAGGCACTCGAGCCGGCGCTCGAGCTCGGGTCGCGCGGCGGTGGTCTCGGCCTGCTCCGCGCGACACAGCTCGACCCACTGCTCGGTCCATGCCCGCGCGAATGCGTCGAAACGGCCGGCGATGCGCCCGACCGCCGGCGTCGCCCAGGGCGCGCCGGTGGCCGCGGCGGCGTCCTCGAGCACGCCGCGAGCCTGCGGGTTCCAGTCCGTCAGCACCGGCGACGCGGCCGGGTCGCACTGCTGGGTGTGACGCGCGGACCAGCCCTGCGCGACCGCGAAGCCCGCGAGCGAGCCGGCCCCGACCAGCACCACCGCGAGGCCGCGACCGCGACGACGTACGGCGCGCTCGAGCGCCGCGATCAACGCGTCCATGGACGGGAAGCGCGACGACGGCTCGACCGCGAGGCCGCGCAGCAACGCCTCGCGGATCGCGGCCGGCACCGCACGACTGCGCGGCGGCGGGGCCACGCGGCCGTCGAGCACGTTGAGCGCGAGCGCGGCCACGGTCTCACCGGCGAACGGCCGCTCGCCGTACAGCGCCTCCCACAGCGCAATGCAGAACGAGAACTGATCCGACGCGGCGCTACAGGGCGCGCGCGCGTGCTGCTCGGGCGCCATGTAGGCCGGCGTACCGACCAGGGCACCGGTCGCGGTCAGCTGCAGCTGCAGCGCACCGGAGCGCGACAGCGCCACCGGTTCGAGCTCCGCAGCGGTGTCCTCGGCCGCGCGCGCGAGCCCGAAGTCCGCCACGCGTACGCGGCCGTCGTGACCGATGAGCGCGTTCTCGGGCTTGAAGTCGCGGTGGATGATGCCCGCGGCGTGGGCGGCCGCGAGCCCGCGCGCAGCCTGCAGGAACACCGCCACGGTCTCGGCCACGCTGCGCGGCTGCTGCCGCGCCCAGCCGGCGAGGTTGGTGCCTTCGACCAGCTCCATCGCCACGAACACGCGATCGCGCCACAGTCCGACGTCGTGGACCGCGACGACGTTGGGGTGCACGATCTTGGCAACCGCCTGGGCCTCGCGGGTCATGCGGGCGTCGTCGTTCTCGCTGCGGCGCAGCAGCAGCTTGAGCGCGACGCGGCGATCGAGATCGGGATCGTAGGCCGAGTAGACCAGGCCGATCGCGCCCGCGCCGATGCGCTCGAGCACGACGTAGCGGCCCAGCAGCTGCCCGCGCTGCGGCAGCGCTTCGACGTCCGCGCCGGCACGACCGTCGCGCGTGCCCATGCGTTCGGTCGCCTCGGGTGAGCCGGCGCCGTCCGAGCCGAGGGTCCGCTCCTGCGCGCTCACCGGGACGGAAGTGTCGCAGAGGGCGGTGCGCGCGGGCAGTGGGTCACCCGCCCCGCGGGCGATCGGCCCTCAGCCGCCGCTGCGCGCGTGGATCTCGACCTCGGTCGCGAGCGCGCCGAGTTCCACCGCGACTGCCGCGGTGGCCTCGGGCGCAAACTGATAGCGCTGCAGGTCCGACAGCAGGGTCGAGGCCCGCGGTGCCGCGCCAGTCGACCCGCGCGCCCCACAACGGCCGGCGCTCGTCGTCGTACGCGTGGGCCGCGAGCACCAGCGCGTCGCCGGTGTGGGCGGCGGCCTCGTCGGAACCGAGCACGCCCAGCTGGGCGATGGCCTCGGGGGCGACGACCTGCAGCGGCACGCTGGCGAAGCGCACGCCGCCGACCGCGAGCTCGATCGTGCCACGGCCGATGGCCTGGGCGTCGATCGTCAGCCAGTCGCGACGCTCGTCCAGCAGCGTGCTCGACATGCTCGCGACCACGCCATCGGCCGCGGCAACGGCGACGCCCCCGGCGCCCGACAGCCGCGTGGTGCCGTCGAAGCTCTCGACCACGAAGCTCGCGCTGCCGCCCGCGACCAGCTGCAGGTCCTCGACCGCGGTCGGGACGTCGTCGCGCGAAAGGAACGACGGCGCCGCCGCGTGCACCACCGCGCGGGTCGGCACGCGCACCTCGATCGTGGCGCTGGCGAGCGGGACCTCGTCGTCGTCCACCAGCCACAGCTCGGCCACGCCCGCACCGACCGCCTCGGCCTGGGCCCACGCACGCTCGCCATCGTCGAGCTCGGGCGTGATCGACACGACCGAGGGATCCGAGCTCGCCAGGTGCAAGCCGGTGCCCGGCACCGTCGAGGTCTCGGCGAACACACGCACGGTCGCACCGCGCACCCACGGCGCGTGCAGCTGCGGCTGCGCGTCGAGCAACGCGTGGCCGTCGTAGCGACGATCGACGTCGTCACCGAAGCGCACCGGCAGCTGCAGATCACACGCCGCCAACAGCACGACGGCGGTCCCGGTCGCGGCGCACCCGCGTCGAGTTCGGGGACGTTGGGTCGGACGCACGCGCGTGGCGGCCATCGGGCTCGCAGAGGTTGCGGCCGGCGTACCTCCGCGATTGCCCAACGAATCCGAGGCCCCGGCGGCCGCGCCATGACGGTCGCGTCGCACCGGCGCAGCGCTCGCGTGCCGCCGCTGTCGGGCGTTGCGCGCGGGCGAGCCGCGGCGCTGGCCCGTCGCGGGCGTCCGCGGCAAGCTCGTGCACCATGCCGAGCCTCCTCGATTCGTTCCGCGCTGCCGCCCGCACCAGCGAGCGTGCCCACCGTGCGCTGCTCGACGCGGCCGCAACCCTGTCGCCGCAGGCCCGCGCCGAGGGCCCCGCGGGCCCCTCGAGCTCGATCGACGGCAGCGTCGCGGCGGCCCTGGGCGCCGATCGGGCGTGGCTGTCGCGGCTGCGTCGCAGCGGCCACGACCTCGCCGTGCTCGAGGAGGCCGATCTCAGCTATGGCGTGCTCACCGGCTCGCCGGCCGCGGCGTCGCTGCGTGCCGATCGCATCGCGACCGATCAGGTCGTCCTCGCCCTGGTCGACGAACTCGACGAAGCGACGCTCGACGCGAGCGTGACGTGGGACGACGAGCCCGGCGGCGCCCGCACGGCGCCGCTGTGGCTGTGTGTCGCCCAGCTGTTCGAGGCCGGCAGTCGCGCGCGCGGGCGCCTGGCGTTGTTGCTCGAGCAGCGGGGCGCCGAGGTCGGCGCGCTCGATCTCATCGCGCTCGGCCGCTGAGCGTTGCGCCCGCGGGCCGTGGCCGCGAGACCCGCGGTGCGGCCGGCTTTGGTGTATCACTGGAGGGCGTCATGTCGGCACGGCGGCTCTCGACCCCTCGGCTGGATCTGGTGACCGCGACCGCGCAGCACGTGCTGGTCGCGCTCGAGGACGTGAACAAGCTCGGCCGCCTGCTCGGCGCCGACCTGCCGCCGGGTTGGCCACCGCCGCGCCACGACGAGGCGTCGCTGCGCGCGACGTTGGGCCAGCTGCACCGCGGCCCGGCGCAGATCGGGTGGTGGACCCGCTACGTGGTGCTGCGGCGCGGCCCCGAGGATCGTCCGGTCGTGATCGGCGTGGTCGCACTGCACGGCCGACCGGCCGACGGCGCGGTCGAGCTCGCGGCATCGCTGGTGCCCGAGTACCGCGGGCGCGGCCTCGCGACCGAGGCCTTGCGCGCCCTGGTCGACTGGGCCTTCGACGACGAGGCCGTCGCGACCGTGCACGCGTACACGCCGGCCGAACCGTTGGTGGGCGAACGCGCGGCGGCGCGGGTGCTCGAGAAGCTCGGCTTCGTCGAGGCCGAACCCAGCCCGCGCCCCGATTCGCTGCGCTGGGCCAAGACCCGCGCCGCGTGGGCCGCCGAGGGTCCGGTCGCGCGGCGCGTGCCCAAGCTGGCGACGCCGCCCGCGGACGCGGCGATCGCCGGCATCCCCGGGGTCGCGCGGACGATCTTCGACAAGCTCTACGCCGAGCCCCTGCTCGACGACGCGACCATGCGCGCGCAGATCCGCGGTCACGTCGCGCGCATCGAGGCCGCGGCGAAGGACAACCCCTACGTCGACGACATCCTCGCGCGGGACATCGCGCGGGTCTGCGAGGGCCTGCTCGACGCCGTGGTCGAGAGCACGCCGGAGTGGATCCGACGGCAGATCCAGGCCGCGAGCCGCTACTTCGTCACCGAAGAAGACGGCGACAGCGACCTCGAGATCGGCGGCCTCGACGAGGACGCGGCGGTGGCCAACGCGATCGCGCGACACCTGGGTCGCGGCGATCTGGTCTCCGATCTGCTCTGACGCGCGCGCCCGCGCCGTTTCACTGCGGCGACGTCGGCTCGGGTGCCCGGGCCATCGTGCGCACGCAGACCACCCGACCACCCTTCCACGCCACCGGCGCGGTGCCCATCTTCTCGGTCTGCGTGTTCCACACCACGCGCGAGCGACCGAAGGTGTCGCCCTCGGTCTGCGACCAGTACTTGCCGTCGGCCACGAGCGCGCCCTTGGTCAGCGAGCCCAGCTCGCCGACCCGCGGCAGGCGCCAGTCACCCACGCCGGCGATCTCGAGCGCGTCGCAGTAGGCCGCGGCCTGCGTCCAGTTCATGCGCGCCGGCGACTTGGTGATGCGCTTGCGCACCTTCTTGCGCGGCTCTGGCGAGACCAACACGATGTCGAGCGCACGGAACTTCTGCGCCGTGAGGCCGGCGTAGATCGCCTTCATCTCGTCCTCGTCGAGTTCGGGCGCCGCCTCGGCCTCGGCCTCGGGTTCGATCACGACGGGCGCGGCCACCGGGGGCGCCGCGGGCACGACCGCCGGTGGCGGCACGATCGCCGCAGGCGCCGGCACCGGCACCGGCGATGGCGCAACCGGTGATGGCGTCGTGACCGGCAACGCAACCGCCACCGGCGCCGTCTCGACCGCCGCGGGGTGCGCCACGCCGCCACCAGTCGATCGACCGGTGACGGACCGGTCGAGGCCGACGCGACCACGGGCGCGGGCTCGGGCTCGCCGCGGGCCGCCACCGCGATCACCACCGCGAGCGCGAGCGCACCGCCGACCGCGGCCGCGACCACGCGCCGGCGACGTCGATGGGTCGCAGGCTCGGCGATGTCGCTGCCGACGTCGAGCACCGGCACCGAGGTCGAGTGCAGCGGTGCGCGCCGCGGCTCGTTCGCGGCGACGCCGGGCGCCGGGATCACCATCGTGCCGGTCGGCGCAGCGCGACGCATCTCGGGCAGCGACGACATCGGCACGCCGATGATCTCGAGTGCCATCGCCACGTCGACCGGCCCACGCCAGTCGGTCGGCATCGCGATCACGCGCTGCGACGGCACGCCCGCCTGCTGCAGCCGCGAGGCCGCGCGCGCGACGACCTGGGGATCGGCGTCGGCGAAGAGGATGAACACGGCGTCGCCGCGACGCTGGGCGGTCGCGAGCAGGGTGTCGTCGCGCTGCTCGAGACCGGAGACGACCTCGGTCGGGAGCCCGCGCCGGGTCAACATCTCCAGCACGGGCGCGAGCAGGTGCCGCGCGTCGCGGGTGCAGCAGAGCACCACCGCGGGGCCCTGCGGGAGTCGATTTGCCGTCTCCATATCGAGCAATGCAGCCTACGTCTTTTTCACGCCGTGATCAAGGCGATCCCTCCGAAGGGCTCGGAACGCCGTTCTTCGGGGCCCGGCCCAGCCACCCGAGGATCACGGCGGCATCGGCTGGGTCGAGGGGCTGGTCGGGCGGCATCTCGCCCGCGGCGACCCTGCGGCCGATGGCCGCGCTGTGCAGCAGCAGCGCCGCGTCCCCTTGCAGGCGCGCGAACGGGTCCGCGATGCCGCCCTCGGCGTGGCAGCGCCCGCAGGCGCGGGCGATCACCTCGCGCACCGCGTCGGGCACCGCGTCGACCGTCGGGACCGGCTTGCGCGCGGTCGCGGGCCCCATGTCGTCGAGCGTCAGCGGCGCGAGCGTGTACAGCGTGGTCAGCGGCACCTCGCTGGTATAGGCGTGACACACCACGCAGTTGCCGACGTCGCTGGGCCAAGGTGGCATCAGCTCCATCTTGCCGGCGTAGCGCTCGAGGTTGCGCAGGCGCTCGGCCGCGACGAACGCGATCTGCTGCTTGGGTCGCGTGACGGGCTCGTGCGGCACCGCGAGCTCGCGATAGATCGGCCGCGCGTGCTCGAGCTCGCCCAGCGCGAGGTGGCCCTCGGCGAGCTCGAACATGAAGTTCTCGTAGGTGTTGGGGCAGTGCTCGGGGTCCCGCGCGCCAGGGCGCAGCTCGTTCCAGCGCTCGCGCAGCCGCGTGAAGTAGCCGATTGCGGCGCGCACCCGCTCGCGCTTGCCGGTGGGGATGTTGCCGGCGAAAAAAAACGCGAAGTTGCCCGCGACCGCCCACAGCTCGAGGTCGTTCGGGTCGGCCTCGGTGCGCGCGCGCAGCTCGGCCTCGAGCTGCCGTACCACGCCGTAGGCCGCAAGCATGCGGCCGCGGTTGCGCAGCTCCAGCAGCTGTCCCAGCCGCGAAAACGCGTAGGCGACGAACTGCTCCGAGCTCATGCGCGCGACCTCGACGTCGCCGAGGTACGCGCGATAGGCCTCGATCTGGGCGGTGGCCTTGCTGCCGTCGCGCTCGACCGCGCGCATGTTGTAGAAGCGGCCCAGCGCCCGCGCGAGCTCGCGATCGCCGGGTTCGAGCCGCAGCGCGATCTCGAGGTCGCGCTCGGCTCGGGCCTGCAGCGACAGCACGCCCGACAGCGCGAAACGCATGTGCGCCAGGCCCGAGGCCTTGTGCAGCGCCGCGTCGTCGGGGTGTGCGTCGGCGGCCGCGGCGAGCCGCTGCAGGTACTCGGCCTGGACCGCGCTCAGCTCGAGGTCGTGACGCAGCGTCGGATCGACCGCCGGCGGCGGCGGCGTCGCGACCGGGCGACACGCGGCGAGCGAGAGGCAGCACGCGAGCAGGCGGCGGCGCGCGCCAGCACACGAGATCGATGCCGCAGTGGGCCAACGCACGGGTCCGCAGCATACCGCGAACCCGCGTCCGCGCGTCGATCCGAGCGCTGACGCACGATCGCGGCACGCCGACCGGAGCACGTCGAAAAGATTTGCATGCGGCGGATCACGAACCGCGATCCATCGCGTCATCGCTGCGCTTCCCGATCGACGTGCTCGCGCCGCAGGCTGTCGAGCATGGCAGCCGTCGATCTCAACGCGCGCATCCCCAACAACGTCGGGCTCGCCGACGACCCCAAGATCCGTCGTGCACTCGAGCACTGGCAGCCCAAGTACCTCGACTGGTGGCGCGAGATGGGCCTGTCGCAGTTCGCCGGCCACGAGGTCTACCTGCGCACGGCCATCGACGTCGGCGCCGACGGCTGGGCCAACTTCGGCTACGTCAAGATGCCCGACTACCGCTGGGGCGTGTTCCTGAGCACGCCCGGCGCCGATCCGCGGGTGCCCGCGGGTGACCACGCCGGCTCGCCGGTGTGGCGCGAGGTCCCGGGCGAGCATCGCAACGCGCTGCGCCGCATCATCGTGACCCAGGCCGACACCGAGCCCGCCAGCGTCGAACAACAGCGGCTGCTGGGTGCGAGCGCGCCGAGCCTGTACGACATGCGCAACCTCTTCCAGGTCAACGTCGAGGAGGGCCGGCACCTGTGGGCGATGGTCTACCTGCTGCACAAGTACTTCGGCGTCGACGGCCGCGACGAGGCCGACGAGCTGCTCGAGCGCCGCTCGGGCAACCCCGACAAGCCGCGCGTGCTCGCGACCTTCAACGATCCCTGCGAGCACTGGCTCAGCTTCTTCGCCTTCACCATGTTCACCGACCGCGACGGCAAGTTCCAGCTCTCGGCCCTGCGCGGAGTGGCTTCGATCCGTTGGCGCGCAGCTGCGAGTTCATGCTCACCGAGGAGGCGTTCCACCTCTTCGTCGGCGAGACCGGGCTCGAGCGCATCATCCTGCGTTCGGCCGAACTGGCGATGCAGGACCCCAACGGTGACGCGCGCGGCCAAGGTGGCATCGGCTTCGACACGGTGCAGCGCGCGGTCAACACGTGGTTCTCGAGCTGCCTCGACCTGTTCGGCAGCGAGATCTCGAGCAACGCCGCCAACTACTTCGCGGCCGGGCTCAAGGGTCGCTTCCACGAGCGCGAGCGCTACGAGGACCACATCGCGCAGGCGGGCAACTACCGCATGCCGGTGGTGGAGGGCGGCCGCCTGGCCGAAATCGACGTGCCGTTGCGCAACGCCATGAACGAGGTGCTGCGCGACGACTACATCGCCGACTGCGAGCGCGCGGTGAAGAAGTGGAACAGCCGGCTCGAGGCGATCGGCTCGCCGCTGCGGATCTCGCTGCCGCACCGTCGCTTCAACCGCCGCCAGGGCCTCTACGCCGGCCACACCTTCGATCCGGCGGGCAACCTCGTCGACCGCGACGTGTTCGAGGCCGCGCGCGACCAGTGGCTGTTGTCGCCCAAGGACTCCGAGGAGCTGCGCGAGATCATGCAGCCGGTGACCGAGCCCGGCAAGGTCGCGAACTGGATCCGTCCGCCGGCCAAGGGCCTGGGCGGTCAGGATCTGGACTTCGCGTACGTCCGCGCCTGAGCGCCCGCGCGCGAGCGCCTGCGCGCGAGAGCCCGTGTGCCGCCGTGCGGCCACGGGCTTTCGTCGTCTCCGCCATCGAAGATGCCGGCGCGCGGGTTACCCTCGATCGCGATGCGGATCCACGCGCTTGCAGGATGGTTCGTCGTCGTCGCCGCGCTGACCGCCTGCGGTGACGATGCCGGCGGCGAGGGCAGCGGCGGCTCGACGGGCCCCGGCAGCAGCGACGACGGCGGCGCGACCACGGCGAGCACCTCGGCCACGAGCGGGAGCGGCTCGGGCATGGACTCGACGGTGGGCAGCGGCAGCGACGGCGGCAGCGACGACAGCACCGGCGGGCCGGGTCCCAGCGCGCCCGGTTGTGCCCCGCTGCCCGCGCCACCTTCCGATGCGATCGCGCTGACGCCGGCCGACGATCTCGCCGCCGCCATCGCCTCGGCGCCCGCGGGCGCGACCTTGGTGCTCGCCGACGGCAGCTACGACGTCAGCGCGGCGAGCTACATCGTGCTCGCCACCGACGGCGTCACGATCCGCTCGCAGAGCGGCGATCCCGAGGCCGTGATCATCGACGGCGGCTACGGCATCGGCGAGGTGTTCTCGGTCGTGGCCGACGACATCACCATCGCGGAGCTCACGATCCAGCGCGCGATCAACCACCCCATCCACGTCACCGGCGGCCCCGACTCCGACACCGTCGGCACCACGATCTACCGCGTGCGCGTGATCGACCCGGGACAGCAGGGCATCAAGATCAACGCCGCCGACGGCACCTACGCCGACTTCGGCACCATCGCGTGCTCGCACCTCGAGCTGACCGAGGCCGGCCGCACGCATGTGACCGACTGCTATACCGGCGGCATCGATGCCCACCTGGCCCAGGGCTGGGCCGTGCGCGACAACACCATCGTCGGTTTCTGGTGCGAGGCCGGGTTGTCGGAGCACGGCGTGCACTTCTGGAACTCGGGCCGCGACACCGTGGTCGAGCGCAACCTCATCGTCGACTGCGCCCGCGGCGTGGGCTTCGGCCTGGGCGAGTCGGGCAACGGCACCAGCCGCGACTACGGCGAGCCGCTGTGCCCCGGCATCAGCGGCTTCGTCGGCCACTACGGCGGTGTCATCCGCAACAACATGATCGTCGGCCGCGACCCAGCGCTGTTCGCCTCCGCCGCGGGCATGGACTCGGGCATCGCACTCGAGCAGGCCTGCGACACCCACGTCGCGCACAACACCCTCGTGTCGCTACAGCCGCCGTTCGTGAGCATGGAGTACCGCTGGCCCAACACCCGCGCGTCCATCGTCGACAACCTCGTGACCCACACCATCACCATGCGCGACGGTGGCGTGGCCGAGCTCGTCGGCAACCTCGAGATGGCCGGGATCGACGGCTTCGTCGATCCCGCCGGCGCCGACCTGCACCTGGTCGCGGGCGCGGCCGCCATCGACGCCGCCGCGGTCGACCCGACCACGCTCGACGACTTCGACGGCGACGCCCGTGATGCGAGCCCCGACGTCGGTGCGGACGAGTTCACGCCGTAGCGCAACGCTGCGCGCGCGGGCCCTGCTACGCTGCGGGCGATGTCCTCGCCCTACCCCACGGCTGCGACCATCCTCGTCACGGGCGGCGTGCTCAACCTGGTGTTGTCCTTCGCGCTGGGCTGGGTGCTGTCGGCCGCGCGGATGCGCCGACCGATCACCGAGCTGCGCTGGCTGCTCACCGCACACGAGGTCGCACTGCAGGAGGGCCTGATGCTGCTGGGCCTGGCCTTCGCGCTGGGCTTCGCGTCGATGCCGCCGGCGTGGGCCGAGCGCGCGGCGTGGCTGCTGGTGGTCGCGTCGGGGTTCCAGGACGGCTCGGGCATCGCCAACTGGCTGCGCAGCACGGGCGACCAGTTCGCCGAGCGCTCGCTGGGTTGGGTGCTCGCGTCGATCAACGCGGTGCTCAACACCGCTGGCCTCGCGATCATCGCGTGGGGCGTACTGAGCACCGCGATGGCGTAGTCCCGCGCCGCTGCGCCCGACCGGCTCAACCCGGAAGCCAGCCGACGTAGACGTCGAACAGCTGGATCGACGGCGCCGTGATCGGCGGGTCGAGCACGTCGGCGTCATCGCGCGAGATCACGAGGTCGGTGATGGTGACGTCGGCGTGGCCCTCGTTGTCGGGACCGTCGGGCGTGACCGTGATGGTGACCTCGCCGGCGCTCTCGACCTCTGCCGCCGACGCGACCCAGTGCTCCTGCACGTCGGGCTCGCCCACCGGCGCGTCGTTGCAGTCGAGCACGGTCAGTTGGCTGCCGAAGGTGACCTCGAGTCCCAGCAGCGGATCGTCCGCGGCGTAGGTGCGCTCGATGGGCATGCCCGCGTCGTGGGCCTCGGCGACGATGCCGTCGAGCTGCAGCCGTAGCGCGACGGTGTCGTCGGCGTTGGCGGCGTAGATGTGCATGTCACCGCAACCGGCCGCGGGCTGCAGCGTCGACTCGAAGCCGGGCTGTAGGCCGGTGCCCGGGCATGGATCCTGATCCCACTGCGGCCAGATCTCGCACTCGCCCGAGGGCACGCAGACGGTGAAGGTGCCGGGCTCGGCACACTCGGTGTCCCACGGCGCGCAGGTGTTGCAGAAGGCACCGCAGGCCAGGCCCGCGCAGGGCTCCCACGGGCAGCCCTCGTGATCGCACGCGCCGCTCTCACCGCTGGCCGAGCCGCTGGCCGAGCCGGTCGCGCTCGCGCTGCCGTCGGAGCCGCCGCTGCTCTCGGCCTCGCAGTTGCTCGCGTCGCCGCCACCGCTCTCGCTGCAGCCTGCGCTCGCGCTCGCGGCACCATCGTCCGCCTGCCCGACCGTCTTCGGATCGAGCACACAACCCCAACCCACCATCGCCAGCAAGACCAAGCCTCGTCGCGTACCCATGATGTCACTCCCACTGCTCGCCGGCACATCGCCGACAACCGGTGCATGTGCACCGCCTCGGGTTTCCGTCACGGCTCCCCACAGGCCGCGCGCACGCGGCTGGCCACCGGGGAACCCGCATGCGCGTCGAGCCAGCGCCGCGCGCGGTCGGAGGCGTCGGCCTCGCGCGCGCGACAAGCTGCGATGGCCGCGATGGCCTCGCGCTCGGGCGCGAGCACGCCGTCGGAAAAGCTGCGCGCGTGGCTGGCCACCTGCGTGCGCGCGGTCGCGAGGTCGTCGGACGCGAGCGCGGACCAGGCCGCTTCGATCAACGCCCGCTCGCGCGCCAGCGACGACACGTCGAGCACCGCGGGCTCGGCTGGGGCTGCAGCGCGCGGGCGCTCGCGCGCTGCGGGTGCCCGCACCGGCGCGGGCGTCGATGCGACCGTCGGTGCCGCGGCGGCGGGCAGCTCCGCGGCGGGCAGCTCCGCGGGCACCACCGCGCCCGCGTCCTCGCGCAGCTGCGCCCGACCGCCAACGCCGCTGCGATGGCGATCGACCGCCGACTCCAGATCGCGCGCCTGCTGCTGCGCCAGCGCGGTCGGGCCCGGCCGCGACGCCAGCCACCACACCGCTGCGGCCGCGGCCGCGAGCGCGAGCGCCCAGCTCCAGCGCGCCGGCGTGGCCGCGGCCTGCGCCGGCTCGTCCGCGAGCCGACGCCACACGCGGGCACGCACCGACGCCGGCATCTCGTCGTCGGCGCGCGCGTGCGCGAGCATGCGCTGGGCATCGGCGCGAAGCGGCGCAGGCTCGCGCAGGTCGGAATCGCCGCTCATGGGCTCGCTCCTCGCTGGGGTGACGTGTCGATGAAGGCCTCGAAGCGGCGCCGCGCCAGACGCAGGCGCGAGTACACGACGTTGAGGTTGGCATCGAGCAGCTCGGCGACCTCGGGGCCGCGCAGGCCCTCGATGTCGATCAGCTCGAAGACCTCGCGCTGCTCGTGCGGCAGCGTCTGCAGGAACGCGGTCACGCACGCGACCGCGCGGGCACGCTCGAGCGCCTGCTCGGGGTCGGGCGGTGCGAGGCCGACCGGCGCGAGCGCGTTGCGCTGCTCGGCGCGCGAGCGCGAGCGGCGGGCATTGGCCGCGACGCCGCGCGCGATCGCATACAACCACGTCGTCGCGGGCGCGCGGCCGTCGAAGTCCGGCAGCTTGCGCCGGGCGATCATGAACACGTCGTGCACGACATCCTCGCGGGCCTCGTCGGGGATCCCCAGCCGCCGCAGACACCGCCACACGAAGTTCGCGTGCGCGCGGTACAGCGCCGCCAGCGTCGGGACACGCCCGCTGGGGGTCTCGCTCCGGGGCGCCGCGGCGGGCCCGTCCACGCCGGGTGGATGTGCACCGCCCTGGGGTTCCGTCACGGCAGCCGCACCACCGGGCCGAAGACCGCCCGCAGCCCGCCCGGCAGCGCCGAGAACACGGTCCCGCGCGGATCCACGGTGAAGCTCGGGCGCGTGAACGCGACCATCGCGTCGAGGTCGAGCGCGAGCGCGACCCTGGGCGTGAGCCAGCCCCACAGCCCCGCGCCGAGGCTCGCGCTGACCCACCAGTCGCTCGCCTGCGTGCTCGACCGCAGCGCGCCGGTGCCCTCGCCGCGCAGCGCGCCCACGCGCACGCCCGCGCACAGCGGGATCTCGAGCCGGCGCGCGAGCGGCGAGCCGCAGCCGCGCACGCCCGCGGTACCACCGAGCACGCGCACACCGACGCTCCGATCGCCGGCGACCACGGTGCGCCGCGGCGTCCACAGATCGCCGTCGAGCTCGATGCGAACGCGACGCGACGCGAGCGCGACGCCCACCGCAACCACGCCCGTGACGGCCCCGGGACCGCCGACACCCAGACCCGCCGACGCGCGGACCAACGCCCGAAGCGGCACGCGCGGGCGGATGCGGCGACGTGGCGGCGACGGCTCGACCACGGGCGGCAGCGGTCGCGGCTGGGCCTCGGGCGACGGCGGTGTCGACGACGGCGGACCCGTCTGCGGCCGCGACGTCGGCTGCGGCGGCGCGATCGGCTCGGGCACCGACGGGCCCGGCTCGGGCGGCTCGACCACCGCGGGCCCCGGACCGGGCTCCTCGGAGGACGCGCCGCCGAGCCGCGGATCGATGGCGATCGCGACGATCAGCAGCGCCGCGTCCGCGACCTCGGCGCACGTCGGCGACCACAGCGTGCGGCCGTCGTCCTGCTCGCCCAGCTGCACGATCGCGCGATAGCCCCCGCGCTGCGGGTCGACGACGATCGTCGCGTGGATCGGCGTGCCCTCGGGCGTGCCGGCCTCGGCGAGCAACCGGTCGAGCGACGCGCGCGCGGCCTCGCGATCGGGACAGCCCGCGGGCGCGCGCCAGTCCAGCTCCACCGGCGCCGGAGCGAGCCACAGCGCGAGCGCGGCCGCGAGCATGCGAGCGACATCATAGCCGGGCGCCGACGCGCTCGCGCAGCGCGACCACGGCGTGGGGTCCGAGCCACAGGCCTGCGTCGGTGCGCGCGGCGTGCTCGTGGCCGTAGGCCACCGCGGCGGTCGGCGGCGGGTCCAGCTCGACCACGATCGGCGAGGCCGCCGAGTTCACCAGCCAGATCCAGTGCTCGTCACCCGCGCGCAGCTCGACGTGCTGCAGGCTGGGCCACCGCTCGCGCCGGCCCGCCAGCGCGAGCTCGACGGACGCGGGGCCATCGACGATGCGCGCCGCGGCGCCGTCGCAGCGTCGACCGCCGCGCAGCACCGCCGCGAGTCCGCCTTTGTGCAGCGCGCCCGCGACCTCGCGGTAGGCCGCGAGGTACGCGTCGTAGGATCCGAAGCCCGGCCGGCGCCAGCCCGAGTACACCAGCACGCCGTCGGCGCCCGCGAGCAGGGCCGCGAAGACGTCGTGGCGCACCCACGCGGCGATGTCGACGTCGCTGCCCGCAGGCGGATCCTCGAACATCTCGGTCAGCACCCACACCGGCCGGCCCGGCGGCGTGGCGTCGCGCAGCGGCGCGACGCTCCAGCGCATCCACGCGCGACGATCGCGGTGTCCGGCGAAGCCGACGTAGGCGCCCTTGCTGCCGATGTCGAAGTGCGCGAGCACGGGCGCGAGCTGCTGCGCGTCGCGGGCGTTGGGCTGGTAGCCCAGCACCGGTCGCGCGCGCGGATCGGCGGCGTGGATCGTGGCGACCGCGGTGCGCACGTACGCCAGCTCGTCGTCCCGCCAGTAGCGCAGCTCCTCGGGTTCGAGGTACCACGCGACGATCGCCGGATGATCGACGACCGCGGCGACCTGCGCCGCGAGGTTCGACTCGATCGCCGCGGTGTCCCAGTCGATCGCGTGCTCGGCGAGGTAGCGATCGTGGGGATAGCCCACCGGGAACACCACGCCCAGTCCCGCCTGCGCCGCGGCGTCGAGCAGCGCGCGGTCGGGCGCGGGGCGGTACCACGGCCCGACCATGGTGAAGCCGGCCTCGCGCAGCGCCGCGAAGGACGCCGGCGGCACCGAGAACATCCCCAGCGGCACCTCGGCGCGGGCCAGCGGCGCGTCCGCGAGCGCGTCGCAGCGCGGCAGCACGTCGTCGTGCGGGGCCTCGTGCGCCGCGCGGGTGGACCGCCGACCGCGATGGACCTCGACGCGACCACAGCCGATCGCGATCACGCCCAGCAGCACCTCGTCGTGCACGTGCGAGCGCGGTCATCGGAACCATCGCATGCAGCCGCGCGCGCCCGCGCGCCAGCGTCCCGCGACGGGCCGATGCGCCGCCGCTGTGGGACCTCCACGACCCACGTGCGACCGCGGGAATCCATCCGTGGACCCCTGGCGCGGCCCCACCGGCACCGTACGAGGCTGGGGCGCCCGTGACTGCCACCGTCCCCTTCCCCTCGCTGCCGCGGTGCACGACCCGCCGGGCCTCGCCGATCCACACCGCCGTCTCGCGTCCACGCCCCGACGCGGGCACCCGGACGAGCCCATCCGCCTGCGCTGTCGGGCAGCGAGGACGTGCGGCATGATTCGCCCGGTGAACGATCGCGATCGCGAGCCCGCGGGTGTACGACGGCTCGGCCGCGTCGGCGACGACCACGACGATGGGCGCGGCTCGGCCGGCCCCGAGGCGGCACCCAAGGTCGCCGGCATCCTCTCGGCGTGGTGGATGCAGCTGCGCCAGCGCTGGTGGCTGGCGCTCTCGGTGATGGTGCTGGTGGCCGCGCCGTTCGGCGCCTACGGAGCGCTGGCGGTGCCGAGCTACACCGCGCAAGGCGTGCTGCAGGTCTCGACCGAGCAGGGTGGCCTCGATCCGATGCTGGAGCTGGTCGGCGCCGGCGGTGCGACCAAGGTCGAGACCGAGGTCGAGATCATCCGCCGCCGCGAGTTCGTGCTGGGGGTGTTCGAGGATCTGCGGCTGCAGCTGCAGGACGCGACCCAGCCCGGTCGCGTCACCACCGACACGCGCATCAGCCTCGGCGGCCGCTCGCCCACCAGCGACGCGCTGCGGACCGTGCGCGCGGCCGCGAGCGTGGCCGAGGTCGGCCCCGACGTGTTCGAGCCGGTGCAGCTGTCGCTGACCGCGAGCGACGAGCACACGCTCGAGCTGGGCATCGGCCCGCCCGAGCAGCGCGAGTTCACCACGCTCGCGATCGGCGACACCCATGCCGACGCGCAGCTGTCGCTGGGCTTCACCTCGATGCCGCTGTCGGTCGGCGAGTCGATCGAGCTGCGGCTCGTGCCCGAGGGCGAGCTGCTCGACGAGCTCATGCCCGATCTGACCGTCAGTGCCATCGGCGACAAGCGCCAGCTGACCAACCTGGTCTCGATCTCCTTCACGCATCCCGACCGCGAGATCGCGCGTGCGGTCGTCGACGGCATCATGGGCCGTTACGTCGCGCAGAGCCTCAGCTGGCAGGCCGAGGGCGCGGCCAAGGCCGCCGACTTCATCGGCCAGCGCCTGACCGAGGCCGAGGCGCAGCTGCGCAAGGACGAGGAGGCCCTGCGCAGCTTCGCCGAGCGCGAGAAGGCGGTGCAGCTGGACACCCAGGCCCGCGTCACGATCGAGAACGCCGCCGCGCTCGAGGCCGAGCGGCGCCAGGCCGAGCTGCAGGAGACCGTGATCGGCAGCGTGCTGTCCGGGCTCAAGTCGCGCGATCGCAACGGCGAGGCCGCGCACTTGACCGCGAGCTTCTTCGACGACCCGGTGCTCGGCGCGGCCATCACCGCGTTGACCGAGGCCGAGACCCAGCACGCGGTGCTGCGCGCGACGTTGACCGAGGACCATCCCGAGGTGCGCGAGCTGGGCGCGAAGCTCGAGCTGCAGCGCAAGGAGGTCGCCCGCCTGTTGCGCTCGGCCAAGCAGAACGTCGGCGCGCGCAAGCGCGAGATCGGCCGGCAGCTCGAGAGCGCGAGCGCCAGCCTGGCGACCTATCCGGACAAGGACCTGCAGATGGCGCGACTGATGCGCGACGTCGAGGTCAGCCAGAAGCTGTACACCTTCCTGCTCGAGCGCCACCGCGAAGCCGAGATCGTCGAGGCCTCCACCACCGTGGACAAGCGCGTGGTCGACGGCGCCTCCTTGCCGCACAAGATGTCGACGCCCCGACGCGGCCGCCTGGCCGCGACCGGCCTCGCGACCGCGATCGCGGCGGCGTTCGGTTCGATCTGGCTGGCCAACGCGCTGCAGCGCAAGCTCCACACCGTCGAGGCGGTCAAGCGCGAGTTCCCGGTGCCGCTTTACGGCAGCCTGCCGCAGCTCGACGCGAAACCCGACGGCGACGGCAAGCGCCGCGATCGCAAGTCCGCCGCCTCGGGCAAGACCCGCGCGCGACTCGATCTCGAGGGCGTGTGGGCCGAGTCCCACGGTGCCGCGGCCGAGGCCTTCCGCGCGCTGTGCGTCAGCGTGACCCTGGCACCGGGTGCGCCGGGCCGCGGCCGCATCGTGCAGGTGACGTCGAGCCAGCCCGGCGAGGGCAAGAGCACCGTCATCGCCAACCTCGCGGTCGCGCTGCGCAAGTCCGGCGCGAAGGTGCTGCTGGTCGATCTCGACCTGCGCAAGCCGGTGCAGCACCGCCAATGGAAGCTGGTGCGAGCGCCCGGCTACAGCGAGCTGGTCGCGGCCGCGGGCGGCAACGACGGCGGGCGCAAGCTGACCCACAGCGTCGCGAAGTGGGAGATCGACGTGCTGTGCGCGGGCTCGAAGCTGCCCGACACGCTGTCGTCGCTGATGACGCCGGTGTTGTCGTCGCTGCTCGAGCAGTGGGCGAGCCAGTACGACTACGTGCTGCTCGACAGCCCGCCGGCGTTCGTGCCCGACACCACCGTGGTCGCGCAGCACGCCGACCTCGTGCTGGTGGTCGCGCGCCCCGGCGTGGTCGAGCGCTCGAGCCTGCGCCAGGCCGTCGCCGCGCTCGAGCGCGTCAAGGTCAACCGCGGCCTGGTGCTCAACGGCGTGACCCGTCGTCACTCCGAGGACTACTACGGCTCGAGCTACTACGCGTACGGGAGCGTCTATGGCGAGGGCAGCGAGCCCGACCGCCACGCTGCCGCCGGCTGAGCGCGCCGCGGTGCGAGGCGGCAGCCGCCAGAGCGCGTGGACGCTGGCGGGGCGCCTGGCCTACGGCGCGTGCCAGCTGGGCATCTTGATCGCGATCACGCACCTGGGTCAGCCGACCGACATCGGCGCGTTCTCGCTGGCGCTGGCGCTGACGGCCCCGCCGATGGTGTTCGCCAACCTGCAGCTGCGCACGCTGTTCGCCACCGACGTCGGCGATCGCTTCGCGTGGTCGACCTACGCGCGGCTGCGCGGGCTCGCGACCGCCGCCGCGTTGATCGTGTGCATCGGCATCGCCGCGAGCCTCGACGTGCCCGCGACCACCGCCGCGGTCGTGGTCGCGCTGGCGCTGGCCAAGGCGACCGAGACCGGCGCCGATCTGCAGCATGGCGTGTTCCAGCGCCACGGTCGCATGGAGCTGTTCGGCCGCTCGATGGCACTGCGCGGGCTGGGCTCGCTCGCCGCGATCGCGGCGGCGCTGGCGTGGGGCCTGCCGCTGTGGCTCGCGGTCGCGATCATGGCCGCGGTGTGGTTCGCGATCCTGATCGGCTTCGATCGCCCCCGCGCCCACACCTTGCGTTCGCGCGCCCACGCGGAGACCGCGGGCGCCGGCACCGGCGCGCTGGCGCTCGCCGCTGCGCCGCTGGGCACGGTGTTCCTGCTCGACTCGCTGCACCAGAACCTGCCGCGCTACTTCGTCGAGGCCGAGCTCGGCAACGCGTCCTTAGGTCTGTTCACGCCGATGGCGTACCTGGTGACCATCGGCAGCGCGTTCGCGTTCGCGGTCGCGGCCCCGGCCGCGCCGCGGCTGGCCCTGCTCGCGCGCGCGGGCGATGGCGCGGGCGTGCGCGCGCTGGTGCGGCGCATGGCGCTGCGCACCGGTGCCCTGGGTCTGCTCGGCGTGGCGGTCGCCGCGATCGCCGGTGGGCCCCTGCTCGCGCTGCTGTACGGCCCCGCGTGGCGCGAGACCACGCCCACGCTCGTGGGCATCGCGATCGCGGGCACGCTGCACTTCGTCATGGTGCCGGTGATGCTCGCGCTCACCGCTGCGCGCGCGCTGGTGGTGCAGCTGCTGTGCTACCTCGCCGCGCTCGGCGGTTGCGCGATCGCCTGCGCGATCGCGGTGCACGGCTGCAGCTGACCGGCGCCGCGGTCGGTAGCGTCGCGGGCATGGCCTGCGGCCTGCTCGTCGCGACGCTGGCGCTGCACTTCGCGACCCGAGCCCAGGGGGTCGCGCGGTGAACGGCATGCGCGTGGGCACGGCCGCGGGCGTGCTGCTCGCGGGCTTCCTGGTCGCCGGCCGGTGGAGCTTCTCGCGGCTGGGCGGCGGCGAGGGCTCGATGGCACTCGAGCCGCGGCTTTGGATCGCGGCGTTGCTGCTGGCGCTGGCCTACTCGCCGCAGGCCGCGGTGCTGCGCCCGTCGGCACCGCGAGCCCAGCGCGCGTGGCTGGCCTGGGCCGGCTTCTTCGTCTACTTCACGCTCTCGGTCGCGTGGGCGCCCAACCTCGAGCTCGCCGCGACCAAGGCCGCCGAGCTGGGCATGATCGCCGCGGTCGCGGTGTCGCTGGTGCGGCTGGCTCGCGTGGTCGAACCGCGCGAGATCTCGGCGGGGCTGTGGCGCACGCTGACGCTGGTGTTCCTGGCGTTCGCGCTCATGGCGATGGCCAACACCGATCCGGACACGCGCATGTCGGTGCTCGGCGGCGGCCCCAACGTGTTCGGCCGCAACATGGCGCTGCTGGGCCTGTGTTGCATCGACGCGGTGCTGCGCGGGCGCCAGCGCGCGGCCGCGGTCGCGGGCCTGTGCGTCGCCGCGATGCTGGTGCTGCTGTCGGGCTCGCGCGGCGCCCTGGTCGCCATCGGCTCGGGCACCTTCGCGCTGCTGTGGGGCCACCGCGTCCGGCCCGGGCGCATGGCCCAGGCCGGCTTGGTCCTGCTGGTCGCCGCGATCGCCTTCGCGGTCTTCACCGACGTCGGCCGCGCGGCGCTGGAGATGTTCCGCGAGCGCGTCATCCGCCTCACGATCGAGGAGGAGCACGACTCGGGTCGCTCGGCGATCTACGACCAGGCCATCGCGCTGGGTTGGCAGGGGCCGGTGTACGGCGACGGCCTCGCCGGCTTCCCCGCCCGCGGCTACTTCGTGTACCCGCACAACATCGCGCTCGAAGCCTGGGCCGAGGGCGGTGCCATCGGCGTGGTCCTGCTGCTGCTGGCGCTGCGCGAGCCGATGGCCGCGCTGCTGCAACGCCCGCGCTCGGTCGCCGCGATCGATCTCGCGGCCTTCGTCGCACTGTTGTTGGGGGCGCAGTTCTCCGGCGACTTCTTCGACTCGCGCGGGGTCATCCTGCTGGGGCTGCTCGCGGTGCTGCAGCGCAGCGAGGGCGACACGTTGCGCGGCCCAGCGCGGGACCAACCCTGGCGAGCGCCCGCGCGAGGCGGAACATGACGAAGGTGCCACCCGACGCCTTTGCCCGCCCCAGGCGCCCCTGCACCCGCTCCCTTCGGCCCCGCGCACGCCGCCGGGCTGGCCGGTGTTCGACGCCGACGGGATCGCGGCCGCGACCGCGCCGCTTTCTCGGTCGCGTGAACTACTGGACAACGACGTCGGCAAGCGCTTCGAGCAGGCCTTCGCGACGTGGCACGGGGTCCCGCACGCGAGCATCGCCCTGGCCAACGGCACGCTCGCGCTCGAGCTGGCCCTGCTCGCGCTCGGTGTCGGTCCCGGCGACCAGGTCATCGTGCCCGCGCGCGCGTTCTCCGCGTCGGCGAGCGCGGTGGTCGCCCGCGGCGCGCGGGTCGTGGTCGCCGACGTCGATCGCGACAGCGGCGTGCTCACCCGCGACCGTCGCCGCGGCGCTGTCGCCCGCGACGAGGCCATCGTCGCGGTGCACCTCGCGGGTTGGCCGGTCGACGTGCCCGCGATCCGCAGCGCCTGCGGCCGGCCCATCGCCATCGTCGAGGACTGCGCGCAGGCCCACGGCGCGCGCCTGCGCGGCACCGCGGTCGGAGCCATGGGCGACGTCGCGGCGTTCTCGTTCTGTCAGGACAAGATCATGACCGCGGCGGCGAGGCGGCATGAGTGCCACCGCCGATCACCAGCCTGTGGGCCACGATGTGGGCCTACAAGGACCACGGCAAGGACTGGGACGCGGTCCACCGCACCGATCACCCACCGGGGTTCCGCTGGTTGCACGCGAGCTTCGGCAGCAGTACTTCCGCCTCACCGAGATGCAGTCGGCGATCGGACTGGTGCAGCTGGGCAAGCTGCACTCGTGGGTCGAACGCCGCCGTCGCTCCGCCGCGATCCTGCGCGAGCGCCTCGCCGACATCCCGGCGCTGCGCGTGCGTGGCCCCGACGACGTCACCCGCGCACTACCGCTTCTACGGCTACGTGCGCGCCGAGCGCCTGCGCGACGACTGGTCGCGCGACCGCATCGTCGCGACCGTCGCGGCCGCGAGGCGTGCCGTGCATGCAGGGCAGCTGCAGCGGGATCCACGGCGCGAGCAGGTGTTCCAGGATCGTGGCGACCGGCCGCACCGCTGCCGGTCGCGGCGAAGCTCGGCCGCACCGCGATGGCGCTGCTCGTCCACCCCGCTTTCGAGGACGACGACGTCGCGCACGCCGGCGACGTCGTCGCGGAGGTGCTGCGCCGTGCCAGCCGCTAGCGCACTGCTGCGCAACGCCGCGTACCGACGCGGCGGCAAGCGTGTGTTCGACGCCGCGATCGCGGGCGCCGCACTGCTGGCGGCGGCGCCGCTGCTGCTGGGCGTGGCCGCGGCGGTGCGCGTGGGCCTGGGCTCGCCGGTGTTGTTCCGCCAGCGACGCCCGGGCAAGCACGGTCGGCCGTTCACGCTGATCAAGTTCCGCACCACCGTTCCAACGCGCGCGACGCCGACGGTCGGCTGCGCAGCGACGCCGAGCGCCTCACACCGCTGGGTCGCGCGCTGCGGGCAAGCAGCCTCGACGAGCTGCCGGAGCTGTGGAACGTGCTCTGGGGCGACATGAGCCTGGTGGGCCCGCGACCGCTGCTGCTGCAGTACCTGTCGCGCTACGACGCGCGCCAGGCCCGGCGCCACGAGGTGCGGCCGGGCCTGACCGGCCTCGCGCAAGTCAGCAGCCGCAACGCCATCGACTGGCCCACGCGACTCGAGCTGGACGTGCGCTACGTCGAGTCGCTGTCGCCGCGTCTCGATCTCGCGATCCTGGCGCGCACGATCGCGGCGGTGCTGCGCCGCGACGGCATCAGCGCGGCCGGCGAGGCGACCATGCCCGAGTTCCGCGGCAACGACACCGGAGCGCGCGCCGCATGAGCGCGCCGGTGCCAGTGGTGGTGCTCGGCGCCGGTGGCCACGCGCGCGAGATCGCCGACGTGGTCGTGGCCTGCGCCGCCGCGGGGCAACCGCTGCAGTTGCTGGGCTACCTCGACGACGACGCGCGCAAGCACGGCCAGCGCATCCACGCTGGCGTCGTGCTCGGCGATCTGTCGTGGCTCGACGGGCCCGATCGCGGCGAGGTCTGTCTGGTCAGCGGCATCGGCTCGCCCGCGGCGCGGCGTCGCGTGGTCGCGGCCGCGCAGGCCCGCGGCCGCCGCTTCGTCACCCTGGTCCATCCCCACGCCCAGCGCACCGACGAGGTCACACTCGGCGACGGCGTCGTCGTGACCGCCGGCTGCGTGCTGACCCACGCGATCACCATCGGCGCGCACACCCACGTCAACCGCTGCACCACCATCGGCCACGACTGCGTCGTCGGCGAGTTCGTGCACCTGGCGCCCGGCGTCGTGCTCTCGGGCAACGTCACGATCGAGGACGACTGCGACGTCGGCACCCACGCGACGGTGATCCAGGGCCTGACCGTCGGCCGCGGCAGCATCGTCGGCGCCGGCGCGGTGGTGGTGCGCTCGCTGCCGCCGCAGTGCACCGCGGTGGGCGTGCCCGCGCGGGTGATCAAGCAGCGCTGATCGGCCCGCGGCGCGGCGCTGTGATCTCGACCACGCGTGACAGCCTCGTCATGCGACGGCACGTCGCGTGACGTCGCGACGATTTGCGCCGGTCGAGCGCTCGCGTCAAGGTAGCCTCATTGGCTTCCCTTGGCTTGGAGTTGACTCGTCATGCATCGTAGTGTCGATCGAGTGCGAAGGATCCTCTGTGCGGGCGCGTTGGCGCTGACGCCCGCGTGCAGCTGCGACGATGGCAGCAGCGCCGAGGCGGACGGCGGCGCCGACTCGGGCGGGAGCGACGGGTCGGCCTCGGCCTCGGGCGGTTCGGCCTCGGGCGGTTCGGCCTCGGGCGGTTCGGCCTCGGGCGGCGGCGGCACCGTCGAGTGCCACGAGTACGGCCCCGGAGAGGCCGGCGGCATCGACTTCACGCCGCTGCTCGACGAGGCCACGATCGCCTCGCTCGACTTCGACATCGACTGGCCCGACACGCCCATCGCGGCCATCGACGCCGCGACCAGCTACCTCGAGCGCACCGACGGCATCCGCGTGACCTTGACCGGTCTGGTCCAGGTCGACCACGAGCACCCCTCGACGCTGACGTCGTTCCACGACGTGCCGCTGTCGGGCCTGGGCCCCGACAACTTCGCGCTGTCGGCCGACGGCACCGCGCTGGCGCCCTCGCGCGTGACCTGCAGCGGCAACGACGCCACGCCCATCACGGTGATCTTCGCCATCGACGTCACCGGATCGATGTCGCCGGTCATCGCCGCGGTGCGGGATTCGCTGGTCGACTTCGTCGACGCCTCGGTCGCGCTGGGCCTGCACGGCAAGGTCGGCGTGGTGACGTTCCAGGACACCGTCGGGGTCGACATCGGCTTCGAGGACTGCAGCGGCGTCGACGGGCCCATCCCCGAGCGTTCGCCGTTCTTCGCGCCGGTGCCGCTGGACGACGCGGACCAGGTCGAGCAGCTGCGCGGGTTCATCGGCGCGCTGCATGCCGACGGCGGTGCAGACCTGCCGGAGAACCTCGCTGCCGCGGTCGACTTCGCGACCCACAACGTCATCGGCTACACCGACGGGGGCGCCCCCAACGTCATCGGCGAAGGCGACGACGATCCGCCGTGGACCTCGCCGTGGCCGCTCGACGCGCTCGAGGGCCTGGTCGTGGTGATCGCGGTGACCGACGCGACCTTCCACGACGCCCAGACCCACTCGCTGTCGCTGCGGCCGGACTTCCGGCCCCGCGCGCTGCCGGAGATCGTCGCGGAGCTGGGCCCGGTGATCGTCAACAGCGTGGACCCGGCGCTGCTGGACGCCGAGCGCGACATCGACGCGTTGCCCGAGGAGGTCGATGCCGACTTCTGGCCCACGTACACCGGCGGTTTCGGCGTCGATCGCTGGAAGGTCTCGGCCTTCGGCATCGAGGAGAGCGTCAGCCTGTTCGACCTCGAGCTGCTGCTGCTCGGCGGCGGCCTGCTCGAGATCCCGCTCGCGCCCGCGCTCGCGGCCACCTGCGTGCTGGAGGCCCCGCTGGCGCAGATCCCCGAGCACGTGCGCGTCGACATCACGCACGAACTCGGCGCCGTCAGCTACACCATGGTGCCGCGCTTCGTCGGGCAGTGAGCGCCGCGGCGGGCGGCCGCGGTATGCTCGCGCACACGATGCTGCCCCGCCGCCTGCTCGCCGTGGTCCTGGTCTCGCTCGCCCTGGCCGCGTGCCGCACCGATCGCGGCGGCAGCAGCAAGCCGGGCGAGCGGGCCGCCGCCGCGACACCGTCGCTGGCGTGCCCGCAGGGCACCGCCGAGCAGCGCGAGGGCGAGGAGCCGACGCGGCGGTGGTGCGCGCGCCCCGACGGCACCATGCACGGGCCCGTGATCGAAGGTGGCACCGGCGGCCAGGTGTTGCCGCGCGGCGAGGCACCGCGACGGTCGCAAGCACGGCGACTGGCAGGCCTTCTACGAAGGCGGCAGCCGCGCAGCGAGGAGCACTACGACGGCGGCAAGCTCGGCGGCAGCTGGCTCACCTACTTCGCCGACGGCAAGGCAGCACCGAGCGGCTGCACAAGCCCGACGGCACCGTCGCGTTCCGTAGCTTCCGCCCTGACGGCAGCAAGCTGCGCCAGGGCGTGCTGGTCGAAGCGCCGAGCACGGCGAGTGGACCACTCGGGATCCGGCGGCAAGGCCACGGTCTCGCAGTACGATCACGGCCGCGTGGTCTCGCAGGGCGGCGGCTACCCCAGCGTCATCGGCATTCCCGAGTGCGACGAGTACATCGCCAAGTACATGCGCTGCATCGCCGACAAGGTGCCCGAGTCGGCGCGCCAGCCGATGAACGATGCCATGACCGCGACCATCCAGGCCTGGCGCGAGGCCGCCAACGGCCCCGCGCGCGAAGGCCTCGCGGCCTCGTGCAAGGCCGCGGGCGAGGCCGCCGCGGCCGCGACCACGGCGATGGGCTGCAGCTGGTGACGCCAGCCGACGGGCACCTTCGCGCGCCCGTCGGTGCGATCCTCGGGGCATGACGCTTCGCCGCCATCGCCAGGGCTGCTCGCTGTCCGTGCTCGCCGCGCTCGCGCTGGGCTGTCCCAACGACCCGGCCGCGAGCGACGCCAGCGCGACACAGGGCAGTGCGAGCAGCGACGGCAGCGACGGCAGCGGCGGCAGCATGACCGCTGCATCGACGACGGCGGCCGACGGCTCCACCACCGGCAGCGACAGCACGACCACCACGGGCGCCAGCAGCGAGGGATCGGACAGCGGCAGCGCGACCACGGGCGCCACGACCGACAGCGGCAGCAGCTCCGGTGGCTCGACCGGCGGCGGCTCGAGCTCGAGCTCGGGCGGCAACGCCGATTGCGGCAACGGCGTCATCGATACCGGCGAGGACTGCGACGGCGTGGCATTGGACGAGACCTGCGAGTCGCTCTCGCTGCTGGGCGGCACGCTCGCGTGCGCCCCGGACTGCTCGTTCGACCTCAGCGGCTGCCTCGTGTTCGCGTGCGGCAACGCTGCGTGCGACACCGCCGAGGACTCTTGCAATTGCCCGGCCGACTGCCCCGACGATCCCGACACCTGCTCGCCGTGCGAGTGCGGCGCTGCGGCGCCGGGCAACAACTGCGGCTGCGACGAGGGCTGCTTCGAGGACGGCTCGTGCTGCGCGAACCTGTGCAGCGAGGACCAATGCCTGGGCGCGCTGTTCGGCTGCGAGATCTGCGGCGACGGCAGCTGTGGCTTGGGCGAGGATTCGTGCAATTGCAGTGACGACTGCCCCGACGATCCCAACGCGTGCTCGCCCTGCGAATGCGGCGGCCCCGGGGGCGCCGACATGGCCTGCTGGTGCGATGACAATTGCTTCGAGGCCGGCGATTGCTGCGCCGACATCTGCGACGGCCAGGCCTGTCAGGGCCAGCTGGGCAACTGCCCCGATCCGGGGTTCGTGCAGTTCGACTTCACCGGCGGCGAGCAGCAATTCCAGGTCCCGGCCTTCATCACCGATGTCCACCTCGAGGTGCTAGGCGCCGAGGGCGGCACCACGCTCGCGAGCATCCAGGGCTGCGGCGGTAGCCCCGACGCCGGCGGGCTCGGAGGGCTCGCCGAGGGCGACCTCGCGGTCGTGCCCGGAGAGATCCTCTACGTGTACGTCGGCGGCATGGGTGGCGACGGCAACACCCCCGGCTTCAACGGCGGCGGCAGTTCCTGCCCGGATGTCACCACGTGCAGCAGTGGCGGCGGAGCCTCCGATGTGCGGCAGGGCGGCTCGACCCTGGCCAATCGCGTGATCGTCGGGGGCGGTGGCGGTGGCGCCGAATATTCGTGCGGCAACGAGGGCGGCGGCGATGGCGGGGGCCTCGACGGCGGTGACGGAGCCGGTGGCGACAACGCGGCCGCCGACGGGTTCGGTGGTTCGCAGATGGCTGGCGGTGTCGCCGGAACCGGCGGCAGCGACGGCGCCCTGGGCCAAGGTGGCAACGGCTCCGCCGACGACATCGGCCACTCCGGTGGCGGTGGTGGCGGCTACTACGGCGGTGGCGGCGGCGGCATCGACGGCTCCGCCGGCGGCGGATCGTCGTATGTCGACGGCGTCGCCAATGGCAACACCGTCGCCGGCCAGCGTTTCGGCAACGGTGTCGTGATCATTTCGTGGCAGTGATCGCAGCGCCGCGTCACCGGCGATTGTCGAGCGGCACGCCGTAGGCCCAGCCGCGCGCCGCCACGGTGGTGTGGCAGCCGATGCAGAAGCCGACCTGGCCGGTCTCGTGCACGGTGCCGTCGGCGTCGAGCCGGGCCCACCACCAGCCGCCGCTGTCCGAGCCCGGGTCGCCCTGCGCCATGACGGTGAAGCCCGTGACGGTGCCGCCCGCGTCGAGGTGTTCCTTGAGCAGCATCGATCCGGGCGGCCACTGGGCGGCATCCGTGCCGGCGGGATCGAGCGCGCGGTAGGCCGCGAGCGCCTCGGCGCTGGCCCACACCTGCACGGTCTCGGCGAGCCCGTGCTGGCTCGCGCGCGGCTGGTCGCTCACCTGCGTGAAGTCGTCGCGGTACGCCAGCGCGCGGGCGATCGCGGCCGATTCGTCGAAGCCGCCGCCGCCGCCCTCGCTGCTGCCGCCAGTGTCGCCCGAGCTCGAGCCGCCGTCGGCGGCGTCGTTCGTGGCCGACGTGCACGCGCCGGCAACCGCGGCGAGGGACAGCGCGAGGCGACGCAGGGCATCCGATGGGCTCATGGCACGCTCCGGGAGGTTCGATCGTTGGTGGTGGGCTCGAGCACGCCGCGCGCGTGCAGCCGCGCCGCGGCGGCGTCGAGCTGCGCCGGCGGCAACCCGGCGAACGCATCGGGCACCGCGGTGCCGCATCGCTGCGCCAGCGCGACCAGCTCG
The DNA here is from genome assembly GCA_046351635.1 of Nannocystaceae bacterium. GTDB lineage: Bacteria > Myxococcota_A > Polyangia > Nannocystales > Nannocystaceae > Xiheibacterium. Next base: position 63,592 of record JAXLYC010000027.1, read on the forward strand.
ATCGCCGCGGGCCGATGCACGCACGCCGCCGCCGTGATCGCGTGGCGATACACCAGCACCGTGCTCGCCCGCGGCGGCTGGGCCCACGGTTGGCCGCGCCACGCCGCAGCCGCGATCGCGGGCACGTCGTCGGTGTAGTGGCGCACGAACAACCGCCGCCCCAGCCCGTGCGGCTCGGGGCCGGTGTCGCGCGCGTGGTAGCTCTGCACCCGCAACCACTCGAAGTCGGCGAGCTCACCGAGCACCGCGGGCACCTCCGGCTGCGCCGCGAGCCAGCCAGGGAACGCCGCCGCGAAGCCGTTGGGATCGATGCCGCCGGGCGGGTGCGCGTCGGCGTAGGCCGCGACCCAGCGCGACCACGGCGAGGGTGACGACGCCCGTGCGATCCCGTGCACCGCCGCGAAGACGTCGCGCAGGATCTTGTCGAGGTTGCGCCGCACCAAGGTGGCATAGAAGCCCAGGCTCGCGGTGCCGGCGGGGCAAGGGCCCAGCCGCGTCTCGACCGCGGCGGCGCTGGTGCGGCCCAGCAGCAGCGCGGGCATGGCCTCGAAGAATCGCGCGAGTGAATCGACGGGACTCATGCGACCTCCGCCGGGCGCGGCGCGCACGCGCGCTGGATCGCGCGCGCGCGGTCGGCCTCGTCCAGCACGCGATCGAGCGTCGGGATCGCATTGTCCCACTCGATCAAGGTCGGCACCGCGCCGACGCGCTCGATCACGCTGCGATACATCGCCCACACCGGCTCGGGCACGGCGGTGCCGTGATTGTCGATGCGCCGACCGTCCTCGACCACCGAACCGGCGAGGTGGATCTGCACCGCGCGCGCGAGCGGTAGCGCCGCCAGCAGCGCGAAGGGATCCTCGCGGTGATTGCAGGCATTGACGTAGACGTTGGCGACATCGAGCAGCAACCCACAATCGGCGCGCTCGACCACCTCGTGCACGAATGCGCCCTCGTCGAGGGTCGCGCCCGGCATCCGCGCATAGTCGGTGATGTTCTCGACCGCGACCGCGCACCCGAGCGCGTCCTGCAGCCGCAGGATGCGCTCGGCGCAGTGCCGCGCCGCGGCGCTGGTCCACGGCAATGGCAGCAGATCGAAGAACGCGACGCCGCCCAGGGTCGCGTAGCACAGGTGATCGGTGTAACGCGTGGCGCCGACGCGCTCGAGCAATCCCCGCAGGGCGCCCAGGTGCCGCGGGTCGTAGGCGTCGGGTCCACCGATCGACATCGAGACCCCGTGCACGGCGATGGGCCAGCGCTGTGCACAACCGTCGAGCACCTGCAGCGGCCAGCCGCCGCGATCGAGGTAGTTCTCCGGCACGATCTCGAGAAAGTCGAGCGCGCGCGCGCACTGCAGGATTTCGCCGTAGTGCTCGCGGCGGAGCCCGATTCCGACGCCCGTGATCTCGCGCGCGTGCATGGCAGTGGTGCGTCGATTCAGCCCGTCGAGGTGGTGGCGGGACAACCGGCGGTGGTGCCGGGGCAGCCCGCGGTCGTGCCGGGACAGCCCGCGGTCGTGCCGGGACAGCCCGCGGTCGTGCCGGGACAACCCGCGGTGGTGCCCGGACATCCGGCGGTGGTGCCCGGGCAGCCCGCGGTGGTGCCCGGACATCCGGCGCTGGTGCCCGGACAGCCCGCGGTCGTGCCCGGACATCCTGCCGTCGTCCCGGGGCAGCCGGCCGTGCTGCCGCTCGCGGTATTGCTGGCCGACATCATCTGGGTGTCGCCGTCGTCGTCCTCGCCACATCCGGGCGCCGAGACCAGCACGGCCCCCAGGGCCAGTGCCTCCAACACACTGCGCAGATCGGTCTTCATCGCTTCCGTCCTTTCGTCCGCCGGGTCGACCCCGTGGGTGCCCGTGCGCACGGCCGTAGCCCGGCGGGCGAGCGGTGGTTACGTCGAGCCGAAAAGAAATCACCGACCGCACGGCCGCAGCGCGTCGGCGTACCGCGCCCGCGTCGGCGCATCCATCGCGACCAGCAGGCGGGCACGCGCGTCGCAGATCGCCCGCGCGCGCACCGGATCGTCGCGCCACAGCACGGGCCAGTCGACGCGGGCCTGCGGGACGATCGCGCCGTCGCAGCGGTAGCGCCGTGCGGCGTGGGACACCTCGACCGGCCGCGCCGGCACGCCGTCGCACGTCACCGCGATCGCGGCATCGTCGACGTTGGCATCGTGCGCGCCGTACGCCTCGAGCGGTTGTTCGTCGCGGAGCACCGAGTGCGGCGCGAAGAAGCCGCTGGCGTCGGTCCCTCGCGCGACCGGCCCCCAGCGCCCCACGGCGTCGGCGTCGGGCCGCGCCTCCGCGTGGCAGCCGTCGCAGTCGTTGCGCTGCTCGAACGCCGCGAGCGCGCGCCGGCGCCGGGGCTCGGGCATGGCCGAAAACGGCGGCAGCGCCTCGAGCTGCTCGAGCATCGCGGCCGTGGCGGCGCGCGCGGCCTCGGGCTCGTCGCAGCGCCAACGCATGCCCACCAGCGCCGCGTCGGGCGCCTCGGTCTGCGGCCGCAGCACGTGGTGCCAGCAGCCGTCGTCGCCCAGCGAGGTGCCGCGCACGTCCACGATGCGGCGCTCGGCGCCCTCGCCGTTCCACTCGAGGCGATCGGCGCGGGTGCCCGGCGGCCACAGCAGGCGCGCGACCCCGTCGGCGCCGGTGCGCAGGCCCACGGGCGCCTCGCCCAGCGCGAGCCACACCTCGACCGCGTCGCGGCCGGGCTCGGGCGAGGGCATGTGCACCGGCGGCTCGAGCCGCTGGAACCCCGCGCTCGTCCACGCCGACAGGCCGCCCTCGATGCGCAGGGCCTCGACCCCCTCGGGTGCCCCCCCGCACGCGGCGGCGAGCAGCGCCGCAGCCGGGCTCAGGAGCCGGCGCGGCCGATCATGGATTCCACGCACTGCACTGCGGTCGGAGATCCCCACTTGCGCGTGTTGATGTATGCCTGGACGACCCGACCGGTTTCATCGACGAAGTACGTATCCGGCAGCTTGGTGGTGCCGAAGTCGGTGTGGACCTTGCCGTTGGGATCCCACAGCACCCGCACCGGGGTCTGGGCCATGGACATCCGCTCGAGGAACGGCTCGACCAGCTCGAGCTTCTCGTCGATCGACAGCGCGATCACCACGACGTCGTCGCGACCGGCCAGGCGCTGGCCCAGCTGGTGCACCTGCGGCCACTCGGTGATGCACGGCGGGCACCACGTGGCCCAGAAGTTGAGCACGACGAACTTGCCGCGGAAGTCCGACAGCTTGACCGGGTTGCCCTGCAGGTCCTGGACCTCGAAGTCGGGCGCGACCACGTCGCGCACCTCGGGCGAGAGCGCGTGGCACGTGGCCTCGTTTTGCTTCTTCACCGCGGGCAGCAGGCCCCACGCGAAGCCGAACACCAAGAGCCCGCCCAGGCCGATGTAGATCGCGTACGCGACCGCGCCCAGCGGGTCGAGCCCGCCGCGGGGTTGCGCGGGCGTGGGCGTCGGCGCGGTCACGGTGCGCCCCCTTGCGCCGCGCCGGCCTCGGGCGCGGGCACATGGGTCTGCGCGCTGGCCATGACCTTGGCGAAGACCTCGGCACGCGGCGTGCCGGCGTCGACCAGGGCCTGGGCCTTGGCGCGCTCCTGCTGGATGACGTCCTCGAAGCGTTCGACCGGTACCGCGCCGCGGACGTAGCGACCGTTGACGAAGGCGCACGGCGTCGCGGCGATGCGGAAGGTGTGCGCGAGCGTCTCGTCCTCTTCGATGCGGGTGTCGAGCGCGGGGTCGGCCATGTCGCTGGCGAACTGGTTGATGTCCAGCCCGATCTCGCGCGCGAACTCCACCATCTCGGCCTCGTCGAGCCGCGCCTGCCCGGCGAACAGCGCATCGTGCATCGCCCAGAACTTGCCCTGGCGATCGGCCGCGAGCGCGGCCTTGGCGGCCTCGCGCGCCCGCGGGTGCATCGGCAGCGGCAGGTTGCGGAAGACCACGCGCACGTCGTCGTTGCGCTCGACCAGCTGGTGCACGGTCGGCGCCAGCTTGGAGCAGAACGGGCACTGGAAGTCGGAGAACATCACGACCGTGACCAGGGCGTCGGCCGGCCCCAGCGCGGGGCGATCGTCGGCCGTGACGCGATAGCTCGCGCTCGGATCGGGGTCACCGGGCTTGGCCCCGCCCTTGGCCGAGTCGTCGCGATCGAGCGCGTCCTTCATGATCGCGTCGTACACGCCCGCCCGCGCGACGCCCGAGCGCACCACCGCCTCGGCCGCGTCGATCTCCGCGTCGAGGATCGTGCGCCACTGCGCGGTGGTCTTGGTGCCGACGTAGCGGTGGCCGTTGACGAAGAACACCGGCGTGCCGGTCACGCCGAGCTTGGCCGCGGCGAAGTGGTCGGAGTCGACCGCCTTGGCCGAGGCGTCGCTGCCCATGTCCTGCAGGAACTTCGCGGTGTCCAGGCCCATGCCCCGCACCTGCGCCTCGAGCTGGCCCAGCTCGGCCTTGTGCTCGAACAGCCACGCATGCAGCTCCCAGAACTTGCCCTGCTGGTGCGCGGCCCAGGCCGCGCGCGCGGCCGGCTGCGCCTTGGGGTGCGACGGCAGCGGGTAGTGCTTGTAGATCAGCCGCACGTCCTCGTCGTAGTCGGCGACGACGTCGTCGAGCGGGCCCGCGGCCTTCTCGCAGTAGGGGCACTGGTAGTCGGCGAACTCGACGATGGTCACCAGCGCGTCGGCCGGACCGCGGCTGGGCTCGTCGCCGCGCAGCTCGACCTTGTAGCGCGCGCCTTGCTCGAGCTCGACGCCGTCCTTGCCGCGGTTGTTGATCCACTGCCCGATGAAGAAGCCGCCGCCCAGCGCGATGACGAAGCCGAGCACGCTGCCGATGGAGCTGCCCTTCTTCTTCGCGGGCTTGGCCTCGCCGGCGGGGCCGCCCTTGGCCGTGTGCTCGTCGGCTGCGCCCTCGGGGGCCGCCGCGTCGGATGACTCGTGACCGTCGCTCACGTCGGGGAGCTTACGTCAACGCCCGGCGGTTTGCCGGTGCGGCCGCGCGCAGCCCGCGCGCGCCGCGGGCTTGCGCCCGCCGGCGGCCTTGACGATGCGCGCGTAGACCTGCGCGCGCGTGCTGCCGGCCTCGATCAAGCGCCGGCCCAGCGCCCGCTCGCGCTCGATCATCTCGGTGAGCGCCTCGGGCTTGGGCGCACCCGAGAACGCGATGCCGTTGACGAAGCCGCTGGGTGTGCCGCGGATGCCGAGCTCGGCGCCGGCGCGCTTGTCGGCCTGGACCTTCGCCGCGGTCGCAGGATCGTCGAGCGCCGCCTCGAACGCGGCGACGTCGAGGCCCAGCGTGCGTGCGCGACGACCTCGTCGCGGCCCATCGCCGAGCGGTTGGCGAACAGCCGATCGTGCATGGCCCAGAAGCGCCCTGCGCCGCGGCGGCGACGGCCGCGCGCGCGCCGAGCTCGGCGTCGGGGTGCATCGGCAGCGGGTACTGGCGGAAGACCACGCGCACGTCGTCGGGGTAGCTGCGGCGACCTCGTCGAGCATCTGCGCAAGCTGCTGCAGTGCGGCACTGGAAGTCGCTCCACTCGACGATCGTGACCAGCGGCTCGGCCGCGCCCTTGCCCGCGTCGCCGGGCACCAGCGGCACCGCCAGCCGGGTCTGCCCATCCTCGCGCACCACCGCCGAGAGCGAGTCGTCGATCGCGTCGACGCCGGGCAACGCCGGCAGCTGCGGATCGGGCTTGGACTCGCCGCGACAGCCCGCGAGCAACAGCGCGACGGCGAGCCCCAGCAGCTGCCGCGCCGCGCTCATGGGTTGGGGAACTCCGACTCGGGGATCGCCGATTCCATGTCCTTGGCGAAGCGGCGCGCCGGCGGCGTGCCCTCGCTGCGCGCGAGCTCGGCCGCACGCGCGAGTTCCTCGTCGATCACGCCCGCGAGCACGCCCGGGGTGTAGCCGCCGACGTAGCGACCGTTGACGAAGAAACCCGGCGTGCCGTCGACGCCGACGCGGTTGGCCAGGCGCGTGTCTTGCTCGACCACCTTCGCGGTCGCGGGATCGTCGAGCGCGGCGAGGAACGCGGCCTCGTCGAGCCCGAGCTCGCGGGCCCAGCCGACGAAGTTCGTGCGCCCCAGCGCGCCCTCGTGCGCGAGCAGGCGATCGTGGAACTGCCAGAACTTGCCCTGCTTGCCGGCGGCCAGCGCCGCACGGGCTGCACCCTCGGCGGCGTTGTGGATCGGCAGCGGCAGCTGCCGGACCGACAACGCGACGTCGTCGGGGTGACGCGCGAGCACGCCCGAGAGCTCTTCCTTCCATGCGCGGCGACAGAACGGGCACTGGTAGTCGACGAACGCGACCACCACGACCGGCGCCTCCGCGCCCGCGCAGCCCCGACGCGCCGGGCTCGATGCGGTAGCGCGCGTCGGACTTGGGCGCGACCAGGACTTGGGCTCGCGCACGGCCTTGTCCGCGGCCTGGGCCTTGGCCAGCTCGTCGCGCAGGGCCTGGGCCGACTCCGGCTCGGCCACGCGCTTGGTCGCGGCGTTGCGCATCATCGTCGCAGAGCTCGGCCCGCGGCACGCCGTCGTCGAGCATCGCGCGGGCGCGCTTGATCTCCTCGTCGAGGATGCCGTGCATGGTCGCCTCGTCGACGAAGCCGCGAGGTAGAGCCCGTTGACGAACACCGCCGGCAGACCGTTGACGCCCAGGGCCGTGGCGGCGCGACGATCTCGCACGCGCCGCGCGGTCTGGGTGCCGGTGTCGAGATCGTCGAGGAAGCGCGGCACGTCGAGGCCGACCGCCTCGGCCGCTGCGCGCAGCAGCGGTCGATCGAAGTCGCCGCCGTGCTCGAACAGGCGCGCGTGCATCTCCCAGAACTTGCCCTGGGCCCGGCTGCGAACGCGGCCCGGCCTGCCTGCTGCGCCCGAAGCCCGGCACGGTGTAGCTGCGGAAGACCACGCGGACATCGTCGCCGTAGTCCTCGAGCAGGTGATCGAGCACCTGCCACGTGCGCGCGCACGGCGGGCACGCGTAGTCGGAGAACACGACGATGGTCACCAGCGGCGTCGCGCCGCCCTTGGCGTAGTCGTCGTCGGCGAGCGCGACGGCGTAGCGCTGCGCGTCGATGTGGATCGCCGGCGCCTGCTTCGACTCGCTCGCACCGCCGGTGGGGCAGCCCGCGGCCCCGAGCCACAGCGCGATCGCGGCGGCGATGCGGCGGACGGCGCGCGGCTGCGGCGGGCGAGGCGTGGTCACGACGTCCACGGGCTGGCCACCATCATGAAACGAAACACCCCACGGGGCCAAAGGCCACGTGGGGCGCTGCGGAGCGGGAGACGGGACTCGAACCCGCGACTTCAACCTTGGCAAGGTTGCGCTCTACCAACTGAGCTACCCCGCAGGGAGTTCGAGGGATGCGGACTCTACACGCGCCGTCGACAGAGTCAAGCGCGCGAGTGCGCCCCGGCGGGGGGTCGCGCGCTCCGGCGGATCATGCATCGAGCATGCATGCATGTCGGATTCGTGGGGCGGGCGATTGCGGCCGTCGGGCAATCGCGGTATTCGGGCCAGACCGCATGAACACGCGACTTCACGGGGATGCGAGCGGCGAGCTTCCGATCGGGCTGGTCGGCGCCACGGGCTACGCCGGCCAGGTGCTTCATGCACTCTTGTTGCATCATCCCCGCATGCGTCCGGTCGTGTTCGCCGGCCACGAGCCGACGCAGGCTTGGGTGGATCTCGCCCGCGACTGCGCCGCGGTGGCGCTCGCGGTGCCCGACGAGGCGGCGGTGGCGTGGACTGCTGCGCTCGCGCCGACGGGCACGCGCGTGCTCGATCTCTCGACCGCGCACCGGCTCACGCCTGGATCCACTACGGCCTGCCGGAGCCGGCGCCCCGCCGGCGGACGCGCGGCTGGTCGCGAACCCGGGTTGCATCCGACCGCGAGCCTGCTGGTGCTCGCGCCGCTGCTGCGCGCGGGCCTGTGCGCGCCGCAGATCGCGGTGCACGGCGCCAGCGGCACCTCGGGCGCGGGCAAGGCCCTGCGCGAGGACCTGCACTTCAGCGAGCTGTTCGGCAACAGCTTCCCGTACAAGGTCGGCACGCACAAGCACATCGCCGAGATCGCGGGCAAGCTCGGCGCGGAGATCTGCTTCGTCACGCAGATGCTCCCGGTCGTGCGCGGGCTCGCGATCACGGCCTACGTCCACAGCGATCACCCGCCGCACGTGCTGCAGCAGACCCTCGCGCGCTTCTACGACGGCTCGCCGTGGGTCACCGTACTGCCCGAGCCGGGCCTGGGGCTGGGCCTGCGCCACGTCGTCGGCACGCACCAGGCGATCCTCGCCGTGGGCCCGGTCGCGCACGGCGGGATGATCCCGGTGTTCGCGACCATCGACAATCTCATGCGCGGCGCGGCGAGCCAGGCGCTGCACAACCTCAACCTGTGGCTCGGCTTGCCGGCGGGCATGGGCTTGCCGGCGCCCGCCGGCCCGTCTGCGATCGCGGCCGAGGCGGCCGCGCCGCACGGAGCCGGCTCACGCCCGGCCGCGCCCGCGGTCGCGACCGCATCGACTACTGTGCCGACGCACTCCGAGGAGCTCGAGCCATGACGACGACGACCGACGCGACCGTGCACCGCAGCTTCACCGCCGGCGATCCGCTGCCGCAGGGCTTCAGCTTCTCGGGCGTGCGCTGCGGCATCAAGCCCGGCCGCTCGGACCTGGGCCTGGTGCTGTCGAACCCGCCGGCGGTGGCCGCAGGCGTGTTCACCAAGAACCCGATGCGCGCGGCGTGCTGCAACCGCAACGCCGAGCTGCTGCCGACCGGCAGCATCAGCGCGGTCGTGGTCAACTCGGGCAACGCCAACGCGATGACCGGCGAGCTCGGTGCCGCGAACAACGCCGCGGTCGCGCAGGAGCTGGCCAAGTTGCTGGGCTGCCCCGCGAACAAGGTGCTGACCGCGTCGACCGGCGTCATCCGCACGCCGCTGCCGGTCGAGCTCATCGTCGAGGCCGGCGACACCCTGGTCGCCGCCGCGCAGGCCGAGCCCACCGCCTTCGCCGAGGCGATCCTCACCACCGACACGGTGACCAAGTTCGCGTGGGTCGAGCTCGAGCTACCCGGCGCCACCGGCAAGGTGCGCCTGCTGGGCGTGGCCAAGGGCTCGGGCATGATCCACCCCAACATGGCGACCACGCTCGGCTTCGTCTGCACCGACGCCGCGGTGCCGCCGGCGCTGCTGCAGTCGCTGCTCGCGCGCGCGATCCAGACCACGTTCAACGCGATCTCGGTCGACGGCGACACCTCGACCAACGACATGGTGCTGGTGCTCGCCAACGGCAAGAGCGGCGTGCACGTCGAGGACGACGCCACCGTCGCGGCCTTCGCCGCCGGCCTCACCGGCGTGCTGCGCGAGCTGGCCAAGCAGGTCGCGCGCGACGGCGAGGGCGCGACGCGTCTGCTCGAGGTCGAGGTCACCGGCGCGCCCGACGAGGCCACCGCGGCCCTGGTCGCGCGCACCGTCGCGAAGTCGAGCCTGGTGAAGTGCAGCGTGTTCGCGGGTCAGCCGCAGTGGGGTCGCGTCGCGATGGCGGTGGGCCAGGCCGCGAGCGAGCACGGCGTGCCCGTCACGCCGTCGCAGCTGCGCATCGCGGCGCAGGGCCACGTGCTGTTCGACGGCCCGGCCGAGCGTGGCCACGCCGGCGTGGGCGGCCACAAGCCGCCCGAGCTCAAGCGCCAGCTGCGACAGGCCGAGGTCTGCTGGTCGATCGATCTCGGCTGCGGCGACGCCAGCTTCACCGCGTGGGGCTGCGATCTCAGCTACGACTACGTGCGCATCAACGCCGACGACGCCAAGGGCATCGCGGTCGGTCCGGGCGGCCAGCTGTCGCGCAACCTGACGCTGTCGGCCTACTCGCCGCGGCTCAAGCAGCAGCTGCTGGTCGAGGGCCTGGCGTACGTCCGCCGCTTCACCGGCCTGCGCCTGATGGTGTACCTGCAGCCGGCCGCGCGCGGCCGCGGCGAGAACACCGACGGGCTCGCACAGGATCTCGCGCTGTGCCTCGACGCCGGCCTCAAGCCCCTGGTGATCGTGCCCGACGCCGACGCGGCGTCGCGCATCGAGGCCCACGCGCGCCAAAGCGGCCACTTCGCCGCCATGGTCGCGCCCGATCCGCTGTCGATCAGCACCCTGCTCGATCGCGGTCACCTGTGCATCCTGGTGCGCGAGGCCTCCGCGCCCGACGCCATCGTCGAGCTCGCGCTCAAGATCGGCATCCAGAAGCTGGTCGCGCTGGGCACCGAGCAGGGCCTGCGCGACGCCCACGGCTTCGTGCAGCGGCTCTCGCCCGAGACCCTGCTCGCCGGCCTCGAGCGCGGCCGCTTCGACGAGTCCGACCCCGACCTGCTGGTGCTCGCGCGGCACGCCGCCACCCGCGGTGTCCCGGCGCTGCACATCCTCGACGCGCGCATGCCCCACGCGGTGGTCGGCGAGCTCTTCACCGACCAGGGCGTCGGCACCCTGGTGACGCGCCAGGCGATCGCATGATCGGATCGATGGCGCCCGCCGCAGTGCAGTAGACTTCGGCCCCGGCATGGAATCCTCCAAGGCCCGCCGCGCCGCGCTCCGCAAGCTGCTCGCGGCCGGTCACGCCAGCACCCAGACCGAGCTTTGCCGCCTGCTGGCCGAGCGCGGCCACAGCACCACGCAGAGCACGATCAGCCGCGACCTCAAGCTGCTGGGCGCGCACCGCATCACCCGCGAGGACGGCGAGAGCGTGTACCAGCTGCGGCCGCACGCGCCGGCGGGCTTCCCCAGCGACATGGTCGTGGCGATCGATCACAACGAGGTCGCGATCATCGTGCGCACGCGCATCGGTCGAGCGCAGGCCGTGGGCCACGAGCTCGACGCACTGCAGCTGCCCGCGGTGCTGGGCACGATCGCGGGCGACGACACCGTGCTCGTGATCCCGCGCGCGGTCGCGCAGACCGGCGAGCTCGCGCGACGGTTGCGGGAGCTCGTCGGCGCCAGCGGTTGATCGGCCGCGCGCGCGGCCTCAGGGCACGCGGTGGTAGTCCCAGCGCGCGCGCTGGCCCGCGCCGGAGATCGTCGCGGTGAGCGTGTCGCCGTCGCGGCGGTACTCGATGCGCTGGGGGAACTCGTTGTCGGGGTTCTCGACCGTGAGCTGCTGCGACGACCATGGCGGCACCGCACGAAACGGCGTCGCGGGCGTGCGGCCCATGGGCTGGGCGAGGAACGTGACCGTGCCATCGTCGGCGCGCTGCAGTCGCATCTGCTCGAAGAACACGACCGTGTCGCCCTGCTTGGTCTCGCTGCGCCCCAGCAGGCTGCCCGCCTCGCCGTGCGACCACTGCTCGGTGACCACGCCCTGCGGCGTGTTCGCCTGCCACGTGCCGACGATCCAGTCCAGGCTCGGCGCGACCGCGGGCGATGCGGGGTTCGTCGTCGGCGTCGTCGGCTGCGCGGTCGGCCGGCAGGCGCACGGCAGCGTGGCTGCGATCGCGAGGACGAGGTGGCGCGCGCGGTGCATCGCGCGGCAGTCTCGCACGGCTCGGACACCGCGGCGCGGCTCGCCCGGCGGGTGTCGGCGCGCGCGGCCGCGGCCGCGCTATGCTGCGCGCGCGCATGCGTCCTGCCGAGCCGTCCGATCCGCCGGTGCAGACGATCCGTCTGCCGGCCGCCGCGGCGCGTGCCGAGCTCGAGCTCGCGTTCGTCGACGAGGGCCGCGGCCGCGCGAGCCGCCGCCCGCACGGGCGGCGATCGTGCCGATCCGGGCGACCTGGTCAGGGGCCGGTGAACAGCTCCGAGATGTGGATCCTGACCGCATACGCGTCGAGCTGATCCTCGCTATAGATGATCTCCGAGCGATCCGGCGCGAGGCGCCGGCGCACGATGACGTCGTTGAAGGTGTCGCCGACGCCCCGAGAGATGTGGAAGAAGTCCCCCGCAGCGTCGAGCTTCCCGGCGTAGTAGTCGGAGTTGACCTGGTCGAAGTCGCTGTATTCACCCTCCTCGACGATCTCGTCGCCGGTGAGACGCCAACGGAACAGGCTCCAGCCGGAGAGGGCGACGAGCCATAGCCCGTCTTCGTGGACGCGTCCGGTGACGACGGCATCGACCGAGCGCGGCAGCACGAGATCCGGTCCCGGCGGCTCACCCGGCGCGACCAGGAACAGGAACGGCTCGTAGGGCGCGTTGTTGACGAGCAGGCGATTGTCGGGCGCGATGGCGACGCCGATCGGTTGCGACGCCGCATAGACGGGCGTGCCGTCGGGATCGAACCACTCGCCGGCGCACGAGTACCAGGCCCCGCCGTCGGCGGGCGAGATCAGGAGGTGGAACAAGCCCAGGCCCTGGTCGCACGGTGCCGGCAGCAACAGCTCGTCGTTGGCATACGGATCAGCTGGGTAGTCCCAGTAGCCGTCGTCATTCCACGCGATCGCGTCGGGTTCGAACGCGAGCAGACCACCGCCGTCCCACTCGTCGATGAACAGGACGCGCTGATCGCTGGGACGGATCCGCGGCGAACTCGCGTAGTTCGCGAAGCCGACGCAGAACGCATCGGGGTCGGTGGGATCGGTCAACGCGTCGAGGTACGACGCGCCTTCACCCAGCGTGCCCCGCAAGTAGATGCGCCCCGGGTCGAACGCATTGCAGGCGATCATGTCCGGCGGTGGTGTCCCGGTCGTCTCGTCGGCCCCCGTCACAGTGATCGGAGGCGGCCCGCTCGTGTCCGGCGGCTCGCCCTGACCCGTCTCGGACTGCGGACCGGCGGTGAACGTCGACGGGCCCGTCGAGCCAACGGTGTCCGGGGCGTCGCTCGTCTGCGAGGTCTCATCGGAGGGGTCCGCGACGGCGGGCCCGCAGGAGCCCATGAAGAGCGCGAGGAACAGGTGGGATCGGTGTGAACGCATCGCTCGAGCATCCTGCTGCGGAGGCGTGATCGTAGCGCGTCCAAGGACGAGCCACTCGGCAAGATCGAGGGCGCCGTGATCGCCCTCGCGCGCCGTGCCGCCGAGGCGCTGTGGTGGCGGCTGCACGATCTCGATGAGGAGCCTCCTGGACTCGATCGAGGCGGTGATGGTACCGGATCTTCGCTGCGCGGGGTCACGACGCTGACGACGTTCGTGTGATCTCTTGGCCGTCGACGTACCGCCGTCGCGCCTCACTGCGGCAATTGTTGCGGCGAGACATCCTCCGCAACCCAATCATCGAGCCCGGCACGAGGCGCCTACCTCGGTGGTTCGTTGGCCGACACGACGTTCGCCACTGGTGTCGGCCCCACGGTGAGCTCACGACCAGACCGGCGAGAGCATCACCATTGACGTCGCCCGCCGTGCTCACCGACACGCCGCTGTGCGTCACGGTCGGCTGCCCGGCGACGCGGTTGGCGCGCGCACGCGCGCGGCCGGCGGTAGCAGGGTGCCGAAGAACGCGGAGCGTCGTTCCGGAGACCCTGCTAGCCGGTCGGTGCGGACTCGTCGAGGATCCGAAGCTTGGTGTACAGACTCTGACGGCTCAGCCGCAGCAGTTTCGCCGCCGCCGCGCGGTTGTTGCCGCTCATCTCGAGGGCCGCCTCGATGCACAGCCGCTCGACCAACTCCGCGGACTCCTGGACGATGTCCCTGATTGACAACCGGCCCAGCAGCTCGCTCACCTCGGCGCGCGAGCTCGCCGGGGTCAGACGCGGCTTCCCCTGAGGCAGCACCGCCGTCGTGCGCAAGGTGAAGCCGAAGACGTGTTCGTCGCCGCTTCGCACCTCGACGGCGGTGACCTGGACGTCCTGCTCGGCACCGAACTCGCTGCGCACGGCCGTCGAGAAGGCCCGAACGAAGCCGCGCTCCCGCATGCTCGACACGAGCACGTCCAGGTCGACGCCCCGACGGCCGAGCCACAACCGCAGGGACTGTCCAACGACCTGCAGTTCCGAGGTCCGCTCGACCAGCGCACAGAACGCGGCGTTCGCAGCGACCACGCGAAGCTGCGCATCGGTCACCACGAACGCGTCCGGCATCGCGGCGATCACATCGAGTCGGCGATCCTCGCGGCCGCGTTGGCCCGAAACCAGAGCACCCGGCCGCCAGAAGCGCAGCAGCAACACCGCGTCAGCGGCCTGTCGGAACACGGTCGCAGCGGCAGTCACGTCGGACTCGGCATCCCCACGCAGGCGGAGGAGGGCCTCGACCGAGCGACCGGCCTCGGCCGACGCGAGCAGGGATCGCAGGGCATCTTGGGAACCGGGCGCCACGAGGTCGCGCACCGGGACCCTGTGGAGCTCGGTTGCCGACACACCCAGCAGCGACGCCATGGCGGGGTTGACCTCGGTCACCACCGGCGGTGAGCCACGGGCGATGACGACCCCCTCGGCACAGACATGGAACAGCACGCGGTACTGCACCTCCGCCTGGCGTATGCGTTCTTGCTCGCGCTCGAGCGCCTGCTGGGCACCGACGAGGCGTTGCTGCATCCGCGCGATGGGCCGGACGTCGACGCCGAACGCGATCAAGTGTTGGTCGTCGACCGGCGCCATCGTGAAGCGAAACGGCGCCTCTCCGACGGAGTCGTCGAGCAGGTTGATCTCGCGGGCAAAGGCAAGGGCGTTGGGCTGCGTGGCCGGTTCGAGACCGCGCAGCTCGTGCCGCTCGGCCAGGTTGCGGCGGAGATCGCCACGCGTCGCAGGGGGAAGGCCCCGGCCTCGACGTCGGCGCCGCCGCAGCCGTCGCCGGCGCCACCGCCCTGACGAACCGCTCACGCGCGTCGACGCCGTGGCAGGGGCGCGAGCACGACCTCCGCCGCCGCCGGGTCGACGAGAACCCGCAGATGGCCGCGGTCTACGCCGCGGGCATCGAGCGCATGGCAACGCTCGAAGAATCCGCGGGGTGATTCGTGGCCGCCCGGCAGCGCCCCCCGGGGTGACGTGGGCATTCGCCACGGCGTGCGCTACCCTCGGTTCGCGTCCGGCGCCAAGCGGGCACTGATCATGCGAAGGACCCTCAAGTTCCTCCACGAGGTCGGCGGGGCGGGGCTCATGGGCGCCATCGCGGCGCAGACGATCCTGTCGTTCGCTGCCGACGGTCGCGGACCGCTCGAGTACGCCACCATGCCACGCGATCCTGCTGATCTCGGAGTGGCTGCTGGTGCCGTCGCTGCTGGTCGTGCTCGTCAGTGGGCTGTGTGCGATCGCCGTCCACCACCCGTTCCACAACGCCGGCTGGGCGTGGTTGAAAGCCGCCACCACGCTGCTGGTGCTCGAGGGCACGCTGGTCGCAGTGCAGGGGCCCGCGCAGGGGCGGCGGAGGTCTCCGCGCGGATCGCTGCCGGGGAGCCGGCCGACGCCGAGGAGCTCGCCGAGTTCGTCCGCCACGAGCGCGGCGGCCTCGGGGTGATCGCGTTCCTGTCCATCGTCAACATCGCGCTGGCGGTGTGGCGCCCGCGATCCAAGCGACGGATCGTGCCGCCCGCAACTTCGACCGGATAGCCGGCGGGCACCGTCGCATCGCCTGCGCGTGAGCCGTTGCGCGCGCGCTCGGCCGACGCCTCACGGCACGCGGTGGTAGTCCCAGCGCGCTTCTCTGGCCCGCGCCGGAGATCGTCGCGGTGAGCGTGTCGCCGTCGCGGCGGTACTCGATGGGCTGGGGGAACTCGTTGTCAGGGTTCTCGACCGTGAGCTGCTGCGACGACCATGGCGGCACCGCACGAAGCGGCGTCGCGGGCGTGCGGCCCATGGGCTGGGCGAGGAACGTGACCGTGCCATCGTCGGCGCGCTGCAGTCGCATCTGCTCGAAGAACACGACCGTGTCGCCCTGCTTGGTCTCGCTGCGCCCCAGCAGGCCTGCCCGCCTCGCCGTGCGACCACTGCTCGATGACCACGCCCTGCGGCGTGTTCGCCTGCGTGCCGACGATCCAGTCCAGGCTCGGCGCGACCGCGGGCGATGCGGGTTCGTCGTCGGCGTCGTCGGCTGCACGGTCGGCCGGCAGGCGCACGGCAGCGTGGCTGCGATCGCGAGGACGAGGTGGCGCGCGCGGTGCATCGCGCGGCAGTCTCGCACGGCTCGGACACCGCGGCACCGGCTCGCCCGGCGGGTGTCGGCGCGCGCGGCCGCGGCCGCGCTATGCTGCGCGCGCGCATGCGTCCTGCCGAGCCGTCCGATCCGCCGGTGCAGACGATCTGCCTGCCGGCCACCGCGGATCGAGCCGCGCTTCGAGTTCGGCTTCGTCGACGAGGGTCGCGGCCAGCCCTGCTCGCGATCCGGCCTGCCCGGCACCCACCGCGATTTCCGCTGGCTCGCGCCGGCGCTGCGCGAGCGCGTGCGACTGGTGCGGATCGATCAGCCCGGCTTCGGCCGCTCGAGCCCCGACGCCAGCGCCCACTGGCCCGTCGTCGCCGACGCGATCGCCCGCTTCGCCGAGCGCGTCATCGGCGGCCGCTTCGCCGTGCTCGGCCACTCCTTCAGGCGCCGATGGCCAGCGCCGTCGCGGCCCGCTGCGCCCAGGTCGACGGCATCCGTCTGGCTCGCGCCCGTGGGCGTGCGCGCGCACCGACTCTACCGCCGCCTTGCAGCCGGTCTTGCCCGGCGTCGCCGCGGCCGCGATGGCCCCTGCTCTGGCCCTGCGGTCGTGCGAGGCTGGCGACGAGCGCTGCTCGCCAGCTCCCGTCGAGCACGCGCGTGCCGTCGCGCGCACGCTCGCGCTGCTGCGGGCCTTCGCCTTCGCGGATCACCGCCGCGACGTCGAGGCGATCCGGGCGCGCGGCGTGCCGGCGTTGGTCGCGTGGGCCGACGACGATCCTTCGTGGAGCCCGCGGTCGTGCAGGAGCTCGGCGACGCCGCCGGCGCGCGGGTGCGCCTGGGCTTCGCGCACGGGGGCCACAACGTGCAGAAGACGATGGCGCGCCGAGCTCGCCGAGGGCATCGCGGGGCTGCTGGGGGCCTGAGGGCGCAGAACGCCGGCAGCGCACGGGGGGCGCCCAGGCGTGGCCGTGGCGGCGCGCGCGGGCGTGGAGCGGGACCGCGGAGATCGGGCTTGACGCTGAGCCGCGGCTGGGCAGTCTCCGGGCCCCATTCCGGAGTAGCTCAGTCGGTAGAGCAGGCGGCTGTTGAACCGCCGGGTCAGGGGTTCGAGTCCCTTCTCCGGGGCCATTTCATCCTCCTCGC
Source organism: Nannocystaceae bacterium (assembly GCA_046351635.1). GTDB lineage: Bacteria > Myxococcota_A > Polyangia > Nannocystales > Nannocystaceae > Xiheibacterium. The sequence goes on from JAXLYC010000027.1 coordinate 80,727, forward strand.
GAACTTCGCGAGGGCGTCCAGTAAACAGCGGCCCCCAGGGTGATCCTCGGGGCCGTTGCCTTTCTCCCCTGATTCCCCGCGGGTTTGCGCGTCGGCGAGCGTAGCGTGCGCCAGGATGGCGATCGCGCTGAGCGCCGCGCGCGTGAAGAAGCTGCGCTTCGAGGGCCGCTTGGGACGCCTCGCGCTCTCATCTCGGTCCCCGTGGGGAAAGCCGAGACGCGGTTAACAACCAACCCTCGGTTTCCGGGACCGTGACCCGGCGATCCAGCTGTGTGTGTGTGTGCTGTCCCCGCGCCGGGTGGGACTGTTGACCATCGGGGCGCTGTCCCGCGCGAGCGCCAAGCGGGCGCCCACGTTGGCGCCCGTGGCGCTCGGGCAAGCCGCTTAGCTCCCGTTGGGCTCTCCCGTCGCCCTCTGGCTGCAAGCCGCGAACGGACAAGCGGACGCACGCACGCAGGGCGCGGCGGCGGCAGCGTGACGCTCTACCAGGCGGCCATCTTGAAGAGCCGACCATCCGGGCCCTCATCGTGGAGCCCGGAGCACGATCTCCTCGTCGGCGAACATGGGCTCCTCACCCTCGGCCCGTGCTGGAAGCTCGGAGTCGATGAGCGTGATAACGAACTGAAGACCGAAGTTCGCGTACTCGCGCATGACAGCAGGCAAGTTGATCTTCTTCCGGTCGTCCAGCGATTCGAACACCCCGTCGTGGTAGACGAACCGCGGCGCCTTCTCCAGGTGGGCGCGCAGCACGGCCATGTCGAACCACGCAGAGCAGCTTCCTGTAGGTATGGCCTGGGTCGGCGCTCGTACTTGTTCCCGGACTCGTCGAGAATCTCTGCTCGGAACTCAAGGTGCCCCCTGCTGGTTCGGAGCGACGCTGAGGAACGCTTTCCGATCGATAACGTCTTCCACGATCTCTCGCTGAAGAACACGCGGATCGACGAGAACGAACTCATTCCGTCCGAATTTTGCTTCTCGACGTCGTCTTCGATGGATTACGGCGGCCCTTCTCGTCCGGTGAGTGTTCTGATCTCCGTCCGCATCTCCTGGAGCCGATGAAGAAAGCCGCGTTGCCGCTCGAGCGACGTGATGTCCGCCTTCGAGCCGACGAGTTCATCGGAGACCTGGCGATACTTCGTGAAGACATCGGTGTCAGTTAAGAACGCCAGCGCTCGGATCGCCGCTTACCGAGCTCAGCGAGATCTGTCGTCACGCGCTTCAACGCGGCCTCGATTTCAGCGCGCTCTTCCTGCAGGTACTGCCGTCTCTCGTCGGTGATCGCTCGATTGAACGCGATCAACTGCTCGTAGTCCTTCTTCAGCTGCCCAGGGAAGGTCACGCCGACCTCGGCGAAGAGTCGCTGCGCATCATCCGGATTGAAGAGAACCTGGTCCTCCTCGAGCGAGGTGATGATCTTCTTCTTGGCGAGGCTCAAGGAGTAGCGCTCGGCGTTGAGCGCTGCGATCCGCGCATCGACGTCATCGACAACCACCTTGGTCTTCTCCTTATCAGCCGTGCGGAAGTCGAAGGCATTGAGCAGTTCCTGGGCTTCTTCTCAGCTTCCTTCTGCTTCAGGAGCAGCATGCCCTCGATCTTGCTGACGTCTTCGACTGAGCCCCCCAGTTCCGCTCGGATGGTCTGGACCGTAGCCTGCTTTTCCAGCTCCGCTTCCTTCTTGTACAGCCCTCGACGAGGGGCCGAGTCGAATCAGCACGTGTGCGAGGAACGGCTTCCTCGACGACATGGCCATTCCGAAGCTGGAAGACATCGCGATAGTCGTCCTGCGACCTCAGCAGGTAGCCGAGCCCTTCCGGTAGTCCCATGGCTTCATCGCGCGCAGGTCCAGAACGCCGTCGAGCAGGTCCTTCGCGCGATCGAACGGCACATCGACGTGGTCCCACTGCGGCGCTGGCAGTTCGGAATAGTCCTGCGTGCGCGCCTGGTGGCGCTTGAAAGAAATCTTCGTGGGCTCATTCACTCCGCGTCGAACCGTCGTACGATCCGTCGAGCAACTCGATCTCGAGCAGGAACACGAACCCGTCGAACAAATGCTGATGCTTGAAGAGAAAGAACTTCGAATCGCGACCAGAGAGCAGGCAGAAGTCCACGAGTCTGCCCAGCGTGGTCTTGCCAAGGTTGTGCGTGTCCTTCTTCCGGTTCTGCGGCAGTCGGATCTCCGCGAACACGACGTTCAGCCCCGACGTGAAGTCGACCGCGCTGAAGACGGCAGGGCGATTCGTGTAGAGCCTAGAGAGCTTCATTGGGCCCCAGGTACTCGAGCGAGTCGGTTTTCGGGCGGTACTCGACAAGACCGAGCAGGAAGAGGAAGTTGAGGGCGGGGAGGAAAAGCACATCCCCTCCGGCGATGGCCTTGCGCGCGAACTTTCGCAGCGCGTCGTACTCGTCGAGCCGCCGCGACTTCAGGCGCCCGAGAAGCACGAGCGCGACCCCAACTACCGTTCGATCCGGGTGGGAGTGTTTAGTCGGTCCGAGCATCGTCTTCCGTCGCTCCGATGTCGCAGTGCCAGTACATGTAAAAGAACATCGCTCGCGTCAGTCGCTTGTTCGCCCGCAGCACCGGATCGCGGCCGAACAGGAGGTCGATCAGGTACTCAAGGACGTCGCGTCGAACGACTGGTGGTTCTTCTTCTTCGCCGTGATCTTGAGCTGGAACTCTGTCACCACGGTTTCGTAGAGCTGGCGCAGCCCACCAGGTTCTCGGGGGCGGCCAGGAACGCCTGCTGTTTGAGCGGTGTCCTTGAGGTAGTTCCGCCACTGCAACTTGGCGTACTCCTCGGACATGTTGTTGAGCGCGTTCTTGTCGGCGTAGGACACGCGCGGCGTGGAGGGTTGTCGACGGCCGACTGGATGATCTCCTGATTGCGGGCGAACGCCTCAACCGGATTCGGCAAGCTCGTCAGGGCTCACGATCAGCGGCGAATCCACGGGGTCAATGTTCGCGAGCGTTGCAACGCGCGGAAACGTCTTCAGCCACACCTCGAGCTGCTCGATGCCGCAAAGGTAGAGCGAACCAATAGGAAGGCCGCACTCCTTGGAGATGTGCCCACGAATCGTCTCATCGGCGTTCCCCGCTAAGCGCCGGTTTGAGAAGAGCATGTAGTGGTCGATGGCGCTTTTCGCCTTCAGGTTCTTGATGCGGGGGATCTCCTTGCCGATCACGGTGTCGCCGGCCGTCGAACTGAAGAAATCGGCATCTGAGAAAGTCCGGTTGACGCCGTTCGTGTGCTTCGCCTGAACGATGACCGCACCGGTCCAAGGTGCCGACTTGCTCGGGTGGAGTTCCGCCGTACCGACGAACTTCGCGTCTCGGCCACCGTCCGGCCCCTTCGAGAAGCCCTGTACCGAGATGCCGAGAAGCTGTTGGCACAGAAACACCACCAGGGTCTCGAACTGCTCGGGGCTCAGGTCTTCGTATGCGTACTTCACGTTGATGCCCCCCCGTGCGCGGTCCAGAAGTCCGACAGCAGCTCGGCCTGTTGCAGCACCGTGTTCGTCGCGGCTTCCTGCTTATCGGGCGGGTAGCCGTACTTGCGCAGGATGCGCTTTACGATGACCCGCAGCTTGGCGCGGACCGATTCCTTCACGGTCCAGTCGATGGTGACGTTATGCTTCACCGTGTCGACCAGCTCGCGCGCGATGGTGCGCAGCGTCTCGTTGCCGAGCACCTTGACGGCGGTGTCGCTGACCTCGAGCGCGTCGTAGAAGGCCAGCTCGTCGCTGGTGAGCCCGAGCTCCTCGCCGCGCTTCTGGGCGGCCCGCATCTCCTTCGCGAGCTCGATCAGCTCCTCGATGACCTGCGCGGCCTCGATGGCGCGGTTCTGGTAACGACGAACCGACTTCTCGAGCAGGTCCGCGAACGAGCGCGCCTGCACGAGGTTGTGCTTCGAGCGCGCCTTCACCTCGTCGTTGAGGAGCTTCCGGAGCAGCTCGACCGCGAGGTTCCGGTGCTTCATCCCGCGCACGTCGGCGAGGAACTGGTCCGACAGGATCGAGATGTCGGGGTTCTTGAGGCCGGCCGCGGCGAAAATGTCGATGACCTGGTCGCTCACGATCGCCTTCGACACGATCTGCCGGATGGCGTGGTCGATGTCGCCGGAGCCTTTCCGGTCCCCGACCTGCGTCTTGGCGATGGCCGTGCGGACGGCCTGGAAGAATCCGACGTCATCGCGAATGCGGATCGCCTCGTCGTGTGGCACGGCGAGCGCAAACGCCTTCGAAAGCTCGGTGACGACCTGGAGCAGCCGCTCCTTGCCGCTCTCTTGGGCGAGCACGTGCTCCTGCGCCGCGGGCAGCACCGAGAGACGGGCGGCCGGCGAGCTGCTCATCCAAGCGCTCCAGTCGAAGCCGTGGAAGATGTCGAGCGCTGCTCGTAGCGCTCGAGCATCAGCGCCACGGCCTCCTCCTGATCGACGCTACATCTCGCCCGGCCGCCGCTCTCGGTGTACGTGTGCAGGGCCCTGAGCCACGATCAGCGAGGAGCCCAGGTAGTCGACGACGAACCCACGCCAGCGGCCGAACACGCGGTTCACGCGCGCGATGGCCTGCATCAGACCATGCCTACATCGGCTTGTCGATGTACATCGTGTGCATGCACGGGGCGTCGAAGCCCGTGAGCCACATGTCGCGGACGATGACGAGCTTGAAGGGGTCGTTCCGGGTTCTTGAACCGCTTGGCCAGCGCCTCGCGGCGCTGCTTGCTGCAGATGTGCTGTTGCCAGTCGCTCGGGTCGGACATGACCCGGTCATCACGACGATCAGCTGCTGTCGTCGCTCTCGTCGTGCCAGTCGGGGCGCGTAGCGCGGTGAGCGCCTTGTAGTCGACGCGGATCCGCCGGCTCATGCAGACCAGCATCGCTTTGCCGTCCATGGCCTCGGGCGAGCTTCGAAGTGCTCGACGAGGTCCTTCGCGATGAAGCTGCACGCGCCGGTCGGTGCCGACGAGCACCTCGAGCGCCGACCACTTCGTCTTGAGCTCTCGCCCTTCGAGCTCTTCGCCCTCGGTCAGCTCGTCGAAGGCCTCGTCGAGGTGCGGGCGCTCGTCCTCTTTCAGCTCGAGCGCCGAGACGGCTCTCGTAGTGAATCGGCACGGTGGCGCCGTCTTCGACCGCGCGCTGGATGTCGTAGACGCTGACGTAGTCGCCGAATACCGAGCGCGTGTTCTTGTCGGCCGCGTCGATGGGCGTGCCGGTGAAGCCGATGAACGTGCGTTTCGGCAGGGCGTCGCGCATGTGGCGCGCGAAGCCGTCGATGAAGTCGTACTGGCTCCGGTGGGCCTCGTCCGCGACCACTGACGATGTTCGAGCGCTCGGAGAGTTGCGAAGACGATGTCACCGCGCGTCTGGGCATGAACTTCTGGATGGTGGTGAAGACCACGCCGCCGGAGGCGACCTTGGCGAAGCTCCCGCAGGTGGGCGCGATCCTTCGCTGCTCGGGGCTTTGGCGCAGGAGGTCCTTGCAGCGCGCGAACGTGCCGAAGAGGCGCTCGTCGAGATCGTTCCGATCGGTGAGCACGATGAAGCGTCAGGTTCTGCATCGCCGGGTGCAGCACGACGCGGCCCACGTAGAAAGGCCATCGTGAGACTCTTGCCCGACCCCTGCGTGTGCCAGACCACGCCGACGCGACGGTCGCCCTGCGGGCGAGGCCGAGATCGTGGCGTCCAGCGCCCGCGCCACGGCGTGGAACTGATGGTAGCCCGCCATCTTCTTGATGGCAGTGTCCCCGTCGTCCTCGAACACGATGAAGTAGCGGAGCAGGTCGAGCCGCCGCTTGTCGAACACGCCGCGGATGAGCACCTCGAGCCTGGCTCATCGTCTTGGACGCGAGCGCCTCGCCCTCGATGGTGCGCCAAGGCGAAACGCTCCTTGTTCGACGAGAGCGTACCGATGCGCGCTTCGAGCCCATCGCTGATGACGAGCGGCTCGTTGAAAACGAAGAGCGACGGCAGCTCCAGCTTGTAGGTCTGGAGCTGCTGGAACGCTGCTCAGGTGGTCGCGTTCTCGCTCGCCGCGTTCTTCAGCTCGATGACGGCGATCAGCAGGCCATTCAGGAACACGACGACGTCGGGGGCGTCGGTTGTGGCCGCCCTCGCTGACAGTGAGCTGGTTGACGGCTCAGCCAGTCGTTGTTCTCGAGCACGTCGAAGTCGACGACGCGCACCGGGTCGTAGCCGATGGTGCCGTCGGCGCGCAATTTCCCACGCTGACGCCGTTCACGAGGTAGTAGTGCAGCTCGTGGTTCGCATCGACCGGCTGGGGCGACGAGATCCGCGTGAGCTTTCGGAACGCCTCGTCGAGGCCTTCGCGCGGAACCGTGGGATTCAGCCGCGCGAGCGCGTCGCGCAAGCGGCCGTCGAGCATGACGTCCGCGTAGGTCCGCCGCTCCTGGCCGGGCTCGCCGGGCGCGATCGAGGGTCCTCCCGTGATCGTGTACCCGAGCGCCTCGAACCACGCGAGGGCAGCTTGCTCGACGACAGATTCGGTGAACCCGCTCATGGCTTCTCCCTTGCAGAGGGAACATGCGGGTCATCGCGCCGCCTCCGACTTCGACGAGGCGGACAATAGCCCCGCTTCGCGCTGCGCGAGGTAGGACTCCACGAGGAACGTCGCGACGGTCTTCGCCGCGTTCACGATCACGCGGGCGTGGTGCGGCTCGGGCTTCCTTCCGCGGGGCGTGACCGTCGCTCATCTTGTTGCGGATGGGCGCGAGCCCGCGTTGACCCTGCACGAGCCCGCGCGCGACTTGGCGAAGTTGTCGTCGAGGTCGGTCCGCTCGTCCACGTCGATGCGGAGGCTGCTTGGCCACCGCCTTGAACTGCTTCGGCAGATCGCCCTTGCCCTTGATCTCCCGGCGCTCCCGCGGGCTGCTTCTCCAGCTCAGCGAGCATAGCCTCGAGCATCGTCCGTGCGGCGGTGATGGCGCCCTCGAGATCCGCAGCCGAGAGGCGCTGGTCGATCTTGATCTCCAGCTCGTGAACGTATGCGAGGCTCAGTACATCAGCCTCGAGTGACGCCCGGCATCGCCACCTGTGCCTTCCGCAGGCGGGCGATCCATTCTTCACCTTCACGATGTTGGTCGAGGCATCATCGCCGTCGCGCACGTGTCCTCGATGATCGAGAAGCGCCTCCAACGCCTGCGCGACACGAGGAGCATCGGACGACCTCAGAAAGGCGCGCAGCCTGTTAGCCTTCGAGCCTTCGGGGAACTCCTGGTCGATCTCGATGCCGAGGTCGGCGAAGAACTCGCCGAACGTCGGTTGCTGAAGTCGAGCACGTAGCCGCTGCCCATTCGAAGATGTCTTCGACGGCTCGCAGGTCATCGCACTGACGGTGGGCTGCGTGGTCATGGCAGCCTCTCGACTGCGGCGCTTTCGCTTCATCCCGCTTCGGAAGCATCGAACGAGGCGAGCGCGTCGCGGTATGCCTCGTGATCGACGCAGAGAACCTCGCTCGCCCGGAAGCTCAGCTCGAAGATCTGGATGCTGCCGTGCGCGTCGTCGACGTAGTCGTTGAAGTCTGCGCGGTCCTCGAACCGCAAGGGCGCGATCCTCTGAACGGCTCGATCCTGTTGGTGCGTCGCGTGCAGGAACCCGACGATCGTGTCAGCAGCCTGCGCCGCCAACATCGCCTGGATGCTCTCCATCCGCGGGCGGGATCCGTCTGACCCATGTGAAGCGAAGCCGAAGTCGTTGCGCAGCTCGCAGACGCCCTGCAGCGCCGTGTGGAGACCGTTGAGCGTCTGCTTGAGGCTCTTGTGGCCGCCAGAACTGCTGCTGGCCGAAGGTGGCGAAAGAGGCAGGAAGGTTGTGACGGTCTTGAACAGCTTGGGCAGGTCGTCATCAGGCGTACGCCTGCTGTCGCTCGGTAAGAATCGTGCGGCATGCGCTCTCCACGGTATCCTCGCGAGGTCGAAGGCGAGCCCCGGGTTCTCCACCACGGCGCGTTCGAGGCCGTCACCTGCTCTTCAACGTGAGCGAGGCCCTGGGCCATCGCGGCTCGCGCGCCGCGCATGACGAACTCATCGGGAACCAGGACGGGGTCGGCCATCGGGGCTGTCCTCCGCATCGGCCAGCGCACCGACCGCCAATGGCACCCGAAAGCAGGCGCGGGAGAAGTTCGTCTCGACTACGTGCGAGACTCCGTGACTGCTGCTGCCGTTCGTGACAACGCGTCGGTACAGGCCATCGGCAAGGACGTGGAAGGCATCAAGCACCGGCGCGGAAGGATGAACGAGCTGGATGGGACGGAAGTTCGACTTGCTGATTTCTAGGAAGGTCGATCCGTTGGCGCGGCTGACGATCTCCTCGTGCGCAGCCTCAGCCCATCACCCAGGAGGAACTGGGCGGAGGAGGATACCACCGGGCTGCGGCTTCATCGCGATGAAGCCCTGGTTCACCGCGGGAGTACTTCCGTGATGCCGGGAATATCCGATGGGGGCCCGCGACGAGAGAAGAACCGTGCCCACCGGCAGAAGGCCGCTGCTGATCTGACGAAGGCCTTCGTCAGTGATTTTGCGCTCGGTCGTCGCGATGACCGGAGTCGCGGAAACCGAAAGATCCTTCGGCGTCGCCCGGTGATGGACGCCGTCGTCCCAGTATGCGGAGCTCCTTCGTGCTCGAGGTGCTGCCTCCGACGATCTCGGCGAGGTCTCGATGCTGGAGCCACGGACCACCCCTTGGTATGTCCCCCAGCTCCGATTCAACGAACTCGCTCGGGAACAACTTTGCCGGTCTCGGCATCCATGCCGCTTGGCGCCCGGCCCTCGGCCTTGGCTCGCGCAAGGGCGAGTCGACGAACCATAGCGGAGCAGCGCCCCGCGCCATCGCCTCGAAGCGTCGCGTTCATCTTGCGGTTCCAGCTCGATCTTGTCGTCGAGGGTGCCGAGAATACGGGCGATTGCGCGCTGCTGGGCGAGGGGCGGCGCCGGCCGGCGCTCGGTTCATGTTCGCCTGCGTGAGCTTCGGCATCGTCGAGCCCGTGAGGTTGCGGCCGATGTCCGCAACGCGCATCGCATACATAAGGAAGCGCGTGTCATTGTTCGCGTTTGCGCGAACGATGTGGGCGTGGTTGTTCACCGCGGAACTTGCCGGTCGCGAGAAACGCGATCGGGGTCTGCGCCTCGTCTTCAGGTTTTCGCCGTCACTGCGACGAGCAGGCGCTCACGCCGTCGAAGATGTAGCTGTCGACGTGATCGACAACGCCTGACGCCCCGTAGTACGGGTAGCGACCGGGCTTCCGATCGGCCTCCTTCACCGGCACGCGGATCGAATCGAAGTTTTCGACCAGTTGCCCGAAGGGCGCGGTGCTCCACTCACCCGCCATACCCAAGTCCCCGCAGGTTCTTCCGGATCTCCCTCTCCAGGCGCGCCCCCTCGGCGAACTGCTCTTCGAGCGTCGCCACGAGGCGTTTCACCTTCTCGTCGAAGGGCTCGCCGTCGTCCTCGACTTCCTCGGCGCCCACGTAGCGGCCGGGCGTGAGCACGAACTGGTGTGAGGCGATCTCATCCGTCGTCGCGCTCTTGCAGAAGCCGGGTACATCCTCGTACTTGGCTTTCTGGTCGTCGGGGCCGTCACCACGCCAGCGGTGGTAGGTGTCGGCGATCTTCGCGATGTCGTGGTCGGAGAGCTCGCGGTGCACGCGGTCGACGAGCGTGCCGAGCTTGCGCGCGTCGATGAAGAGCGTCTCCTTCTGGCGGTTGCGCATCTTCTTCCCGCGACCACCGAGGCCGTTCTTCTTGTCGCGAGCGAGAAACCAGAGGCAGACGGGGATCTGCGTCGAGTAAAAGAGCTGTCCCGGCAGCGCGACCATGCAGTCGACGAGGTCCGCCTCGACGATGGCCTTGCGAATTTCGCCCTCGCCCGACTGCTGCGAGGACATGCTGCCATTCGCCAGCACGAAACCAGCGATGCCAGTGGGCGCGAGGTGGTGGAGGAAGTGCTGCACCCAGGCGAAGTTCGCGTTGCCCGTCGGAGGTATGCCGTACTTCCAGCGCACGTCTTCCTTGAGCCGCGGCTGGCCCCAGTCGCTGTCGTTGAACGGCGGGTTCGCGAGGACGTAGTCGGCCTTGAGGTCCTTGTGGCCGTCGGCGTGGAAGGTGTCGGCGTGCACGATGTTGGCGTCGATGCCGCGGATCGCGAGGTTCAGCTTCGCGAGGCGCCAGGTCGTGTGGTTCGACTCCTGGCCGTAGATACTGATGTCGCCGACGCGACCGCCGTGCGCTTCGACGAACTTCTCGCTCGAGATGAACATGCCGCCCGAGCCGCACGCGGGGTCGAAGACGCGACCCTTGTAGGGCGCGAGCATCTCGACGAGCACACGCACCACGCCTCGCGGCGTATAGAACTGGCCGCCGTTCTTGCCCTCGGCGGCGGCGAACTTGGTGAGGAAGTACTCGTAGACGCGGCCGAGCACATCGCGCGCCCGGTTCTCCCGGTCGCCGAGGCCGATGGTACCGACGAGATCGATCAGCTCACCGAGGCGCGTCTTGTCCAGCCCAGGCCGCCCGTAGTCTTTCTGCAACACGCCCTTGAGCGTCGGGTTCTGGGCCTCGAGGGCGACCATCGCGTCGTCGATGAGCTTGCCGATCGTGGCCTGCTTCGCGTTGCCCTGGAGGTGAGTCCAGCGCGCCTCCTTCGGCACCCAGTAGATATTGTCGGCGCGGTACTCGTCGGGATCTTCCGGATCGGCGCCCGACTTCTTGTCGGCCGTGAGCGCAGTGTGTTTCTCCTCGAACGCGTCCGAGATGTACTTGAGGAAGATGAGCCCGAGAACGACGTGCTTGTACTCGGCCGCGTCCATGTTGTT
>JAXLYC010000028.1:0-90557 GCA_046351635.1 Nannocystaceae bacterium
GTCGCCCTCGCGCAGCAGCCACCGACGATCGCGCGGCGGATTGATCAACACCTCGTCGTCGCCGTCGCGGCCGCGTCGGCGCAAGCGCAGGCCCAGCGCGGTCTCGTTGCGGTTCGCGACCGCGGCGCGGATCTCCGCGAAGCCGATCTCGCGGCCGGCCAGGCCGTACTCGCTCGCGGGGCGGAAGAAGATCTCGGTGCCCTCGGGGCCGAACAGATCCTCGAACACCACCCGCAGCTCCCGGCGCAGCGCGACCTGGGCCATGATGTGGCTGAGCACGATCGGCGGGATCACGACCTCGCTGGTGCCGCGCTGGAACAGCGCGAGGTTGCCCGGGTCGACCAGCTCGACCAGCACCGAGGGGCCGCCGGGCTCGTCGGGCACGATCTCGCGCAGCAGCAGGTGACCCAGGATCGTGCGCGCGTCGGCCTCCTCGCTCTCGATCCAGTCGTTGGCCACCAGCACGATGTTGTGGAAGCTCGCGGGTTCGAGCCGGCGCAGCTGCCCGGGCACGGTGTAGTCGAGCTCGCGGTGCTCGACCCGCACGCGGGTGCAAACGATCTCGTGGTTGTCGAGGTGGCGCAGGCGCACATCGAGGCTGACCATCGACGCGATGACCAGCTCGAAGCGCTCCTGGTGGTAGCTCTCGAGCTCCCCGAGGATCTCGGGCACGCGGTGGTTCCAGCCCAGCACGAGGATGCGACGCAGGGGCTCGAGCGCAGGCGGCAGCGGCACGCCGTGGCCACGATCGCTGCGCTGGGGCTGGTACGACGCCGGTGGCTCGGTGCCGTCGGCGTCCTCGGCGACCAGGACCAGGCGATCGCCGGTGGCGATCACGAGGTCATCGTTGGGGTTGAGCAGCGAGCGCATGCCGTCGGTGTCGCGTCGGACCACGCCCAGCAGCACCGCGGTGGGGAACGCGTCGGGCAGGTCGCCGAAGCGCATGCCCTCGAACTGCGGACACTCGCGGGCGTAGATCTCGCTGCCGTCGCCGTGGCTGAGCAGTCCCGCGAACGCGTGCGAAAGGCCGGGGTGGCGCAGGTTCTGGCAGATGAGGCTCGAGATCACGCGGTTGCTCGCGATGATCTCGAGCGGTCCAGGGTAGGCCCGTCGCGCGGTGATCGACTTGCGCGCATCGAGCAGCTCCGCGACCACCAGCGGCGCGCGCGTGATGTCGTCGGTCGTGAACGCCGCGAGCGACAACAGCGTCTTGATGGTCTGGGTGTCGGGCCCGGCGCCCAGCGGTGTGGCGTCGGGTGCTGGCAGCAGCACCGCGGAGGCCTCCAGCGCGGCGGCGCGGCGCAGGTGCTCGACCCGCAGCGGCGAGCCCGAGCGAAGGATCACCGAGGAGCTGCGGTAGGCGTTGCCCAGGCGCTCGCGCAGGTCCTGGTGGCGATCGGCATCGACCTGCTCGGCCATGACCACGACGCCCAGCGCCCGCGTCCCACGCCGGCGCAGGAACTGGCGCACGCGTTCGTCGGACATCAGCAGCTCCTTGACCAGCGCGGGCGTGCGCGTGGTCCAGCCCATGATGACGAAGTGGTTGCGGTTCGCCACCGGCGTGAGCCCATGCTCGAGCCGGCGCAGCGCGAGGTTGAGCCACTGCGTCATGATCGCGATCATCGCGCCCAGGAACAGCACGTAGCCCGACACCGCCGGTGATCGTCGACCGCGCGCACGTACAGCCCGCGGTCGTCGCCGAGATAGCCCGGGTCGGACAGCCGCAGGAACGCCCACCAGATCGCATCGAGCGGGCCGTCGAACTGGCCGGTGCCCACGACCGCGAGTCCGCCTGCGACCGAGACCCCGATCACCGCGACGACCACGAACAGCAGCCGGTACAGCGGCCCGCGCATCAAGAAGCGCTCGAGCAGCAGCTGGAAGCGATCGCGGAGGCGGGCGAGCACGCCCGCGCATGGTAGCGCATCAGTCCGTGTCGAGATCCTGCTGCAGCGCCGCGCGCTGGCTCGCGTCGAGCTCGACGCGCACGTTCAGCGCCGGCAGATCGCTGCCCAGCGCGACCGGGGCGGCGGCGCCGACGGCGAACTTGAGGTACTGCACCGAGCTCAGCCGCGCCTCGCCGACCTGGCGCGGATCGAAGCGCGGACGGATGCGCTCGCCGCCGGCGAGCTCGGCGTACAGGTGCTGGGGCAGCGCCAACCACTGCTGCAGCTTGCGCGCACGCTCGGCCTCGTCGTCGATGCCGATGAGCAGGGTGCAGCCCAGCTCGCCGGGGCCGCCGAGCAGCTCGTTGTAGGTCGCGAGCTCGTGCGCGATGTCGGCCTCGCGCACGATGCGTTCGGCCCGCATCATCTCCTGCACCTGGTAGCGCACGGTGTCGCGGTTCTCGAACAGCAGCGTCAACCACTCGCCCACCAGCACGCGGCGCGGCGCCTTGATCGCGAGCGCCTGTGCGCGCAGCTGCGGCCGGCGCTCGTCGTAGGTGACGTAGTCGAGGATCTCGCTGCGATCGACCGGCTTCACGGCGTGGACCCCTGTGGCTTCGCGCCCGCGCCGGGAAACGGTTCACCCCGCAGCGCCCGCGCCAGGATCGACATGGGATGCATGGGCTTGCGTCCGGCGTGTTGCTGGAACTGGATCGCTGCCAGGGGGCAATCGGTGGCCCAGACCTCGGTCGCGGCCTCGTCCATGCCCTCGAAGGCCTTGCGACCGATGCGGCGCGAGGCCTCGAAGCCCTCCACCTTCATCGCATGGGTGCCGTCGTGGCCGCAGCACTCCATCACCGTGACCGGCTGCACGCCCGGCAGTCGCCGCAGCAGATCGCGGCCACGGAAGCCCACGCCCTGGGCGCGCAGGTGACACGGCGCGTGATAGGCGAGCTTGCCACCGGGGCTGCTGCGGAAGTCGCTGCAGAAGCGCTCCTCGTTGCGGATCGACCACAGGAACTCGCCCGCATCGACCACTGCCGCCGCCAACGTGCGCGCGCGCGCGCGGTCGTCCCCGCCGACCAGCTCGGGCCACTCGCGGCGCATCATCATCGAGCAGGTCGGGTTGAGCGCGATGACCTTGGCACCCTGTTCGACCCGGGGTACCAAGCGATCGAGGTTGTGCTTGGCTTTCTCGCGCACGAGCTCGAGATCGCCGCGCTCCCACGCCGGCATGCCGCAGCACTGCAGGCCCCGCTCGCAGCGCACGTCGACGCGGTTGCGCTGCAGCACGTAGATCGCGTCCTGGCCGATGGCCGGCTCGTTGTGCTGCACGTAGCAGGTCTGGAACAGCACCGCTTCCTTGCCGCGCTCGGGCTCGCACAAGCCTTGGCCCACGGCCCAGCGCTCGAAGCTCTGGCCCGCGAACGGCGGCAGCAGCTTGTCGCGGTGGATGCCCAGCACCTTCTCCTGGAACCATCGATGCAGCTTGGTGCGGTTGAGCGCATCGACGGCGCCCAGGCTCGCGCGCGCGGCCATGCCGGCCAGATCCGGATCGCGCAGCGCGAAATCCTGCAGCGTCGGCCGGCGCTGGCGCTTGCGGATGGCGGTGTAGCGGTGGACCAGCTTGGGGAAGTCGAGCTGGAACGGGTGCTGGTCCCGCGGCGTGTACGGGCACTGCACCTCGCACAGCTTGCACTGGAAGCACGCGCGCATGACCTCGTCGGTGCGCAGCCGCGGCAGGCGCCGCACGTCGCCGTCGCACTCCTCGTCGACCGCCTTGAACAGGATCGGGAAGCCGTCGCAGTACTTGAAGCATGCGGCAGCCGTGACAGACCTCGAACACCCGCGTGATCTCGGACTGGAGCGCGTCCTCGTCCCAGTAGTGCGGATCCGCGGGGTCGTAGGTCAGGCCCTCGGTCGGGTGGTAGGAGATGTTGCCGCTGGCCATGCGAGCCGGCGACGACCGTAGCACGTCCGTCGCGCGCCCGCGCCGTCAGCCGCACCACGATGCGGCGTCGCGCTCGAGCGCCGCGAGGTTCTCCTTCGCGGCGTCGCGCCAGTCCTGCGGCAGGCCGCCGTCGGCGACGCCGGCGAACCACGCCCGGGCGTCGTCACACTTGCCCAGTTGCATGGCCGCGACGCCGCCGTAGTACCAGGCGAACGCGCCCGCGTCGGTGTCGGGGTGTGCGATCGCGAGATCGTACGCGGCCGACAGCGCCTCGAACCAGCTGCGCTCGCCCATCGAGACGATCACCAGGCTGAGCTCCGCCCACGGGCGCCAGGCATCGTCGGGGAAGCGCGCGATGAAGCTGCGGAAGCGATCGCGCGCCTCGTCGTAGCGGCCGGCGTCGAGCGCCGCGAGGCCGTCGGCGTAGAGCGAATCGCGATCGAGCGCGGTCGCGTCGGCGGGGCCGTCGATGGTCACGACCCAACTCTGGCGCTGGCGATCGAGGTAGCCCTGCGGGCCCGCGATCACCAGCGGCCGCTCGGCGTGGCTCGACCACGTCGAGCGGCCGTCGGCGCTGCGCGCGAGCAGCTTGACCTTGCGGCCCGCGGGCGCGCCCGGCAGCGCGAGTTCTTGGTCGGCCTCGATGCGGATGGCCTCGGCGGCGGTCGGCGAGGCCTCGGGCAGCCACGTCCACGCGCCGTCGCGCTTGGTCTCGTAAACCAGCTGCACGTCGAGCGCGACGCCGGTGCCGTTGCGCAGCGCGATCGCTCGCTCGAATCGCCGCGTGGCGCCGGTGCCCTTGGGCTTGCCCTTGCCCTTGCCCTTGGGCGCGCGGCCGGGATAGCTGCGCGCGATCCAGGCCTTGTCGAGCTCCGAGAGCTCCGACGATCCGGTGATGGCCCGATGGTCGCGCGTGAACTCGGGCGGGAAGAAGTACTGCATCACCGAGGTCGGGTCGTACTCCGACGCGTCGACGGTGCTGGCCTCGACCTGACGGAAGACCCACTGGTCGACGAACGCCTGATCCCACCCCTGGGTGGTCCAGTAGTACTCGTAGACCGCGGGCTTGTCCCAATCGAAGTGCGCGTTGGGGCTCTGGTGCTCGTGTTCCATGCCCAGGGCGTGGCCGAACTCGTGCAGCACCACGCGCTGGAAGCCGTCGGTGCCGACCATGCCGTCGACGTGGCACAGCCGCATCGAGACATCGCCGGCGTCGATCGAATACTGCGAGGTCGTGCCCAACGCGGAGTTGCACGCGGGGTCGTCGAACTTCACGCGCACGTGCGTGACCGGCGGTGGTGCATTCTCGTCGAAGAAGAACGCGAGCTCGAGGTTGGCGTGCTTGGTCCACTCGGCCGCGACCTCGGCGACGGCGTGACGCGCGGCCATCGAGCCGTCGGTGAAGTGGACGTTGAGCGTGGCGCCGTTGGGCCACAGGAACTCGGTGTGCGCGACCAGGCCCTCGCGCCCGGCCGCCAGCGCGGCCGCCGGTCGTGGGGCCTGCTGCGGGCGCGTGGTCGTGCACGGCACGAACGAGGGCCGCAGCGGTCGCACGAGCTTCTTGACGCGCACGGCCTTGCGGTGCTTGGCCGCGACCAGCTTGCGCGGCACCTTGCCGACGCGACGACGCGCGATGCCGGTAGGGTGCTGCGGCGCGAGCATGCGCGGCCCCAGGGCCGCGTGCGGCGAGGGGGCGGGTGCGAGCCACAGCGGCAGGGCGAGCAGCAGCGTGCCGAACATGCACTCACGCTATCATCGCGGCGCAGCGGTGGTCGAGGCGTGACGCTGGAGTCAACCACCACGCGCGCGATCAACCCACGGGCTGGAGCGAGCTGCCGATGATGCCGGTGAGGCAGTCCACCGCCGCGCTGAAGTCGTCGTCGCAGATCGACTCGATGCAGCAGCGCACCTGGGTCGCGCCGTGCTCGTCGACGTAGTCGAGGCCGTGGCACACCTCCATCACGCGGGTGTTGGGCGTGGCCTGGCCGGTGAAGCTGCCGTCTTGCGCCTGGCCGGTGCAGCCGGGGCCGATGCCGAAGTCGAAGGTCTTGTCGGCCGCGGTGGTGCCGGCCGGATCCGACGGCAAGATGTCACCGCCGTCGGCGAAGGCTCCGTCGCGCCACTGTCGGTACTGCAGCGCCGCCTCGCCGCCGGCGGTCGGGGCGTACGGCGGCGAGGGATCGTGCGCGGTCACCTCGGGCACGCCGAGGATGCCGAGCATGACGATCTCCTTGCGCTGCTGCTCGCGCAGGGGTTCCCACGAGGTAGTCGACGTAGCGCTGGTGATCAGGCCGCAGCTCATCGTCGCGCGCGCGACAGTCGGAGTAGACACCGTCGGCGTCGGGGCCGTTGCAGGTGACGCCCGCGTGCCAGCACAGCGCGCTGGTGGCCGCGGGGGTGCCGTCGTCGGGGTCGAGCTCCATCAGGCTCGGATCGGTCATGATCTCGTAGTCGCGCACAGAGCACTCGACCTCGTCGGTGACGATCGCAATGGCGAGCAGGGCCCCGGGGCGCAGGAACGGCCGCGCACCGTCGTTCCACGAGGCGCCGGGATCGAGCGCCTGCATCATCGACTCGAGCGGTGCTTCGTAGCCGCAGCCGTCGATGCCCTGGGGCCCGATGCACGCGAGCGTCTGCGCCACCGCCGAGTCGCCCACGCCGTCGCCATCGATGTCGACCGCGGCGACGTCGGGCACGTTGTCGCCGCCGGGCGAGAATGCGATGAACGGATCGGCCGGCACCAGATCGGCCGGGCAGACCGAGGTGCAGGCCTTGGGCACCGACACCGGGTGGGATCCGAGCCCGGTGAAATCGGCGATTCGCGCGTTGCAGCCGCTGGTGGTCGGCTCGCCGGCCGCCGGGACGTAGCCGTCGGGCTGGTGCTGCGCACAGCGGATTGCCCATGTCCGTGGTCGACCAACACCTGCACGTCGGGGTGGATGATTGCCCTCGGCGTCCTGCAGGTTCTCGAGCCGCCGACCAGGCGCGGGAAATTGCGCGCGAGGTTGAGCTGTTCCTCGGCCATGGTGCCGGAGTTGTCGATCACGAACAGCAGATCGATCTGATCGGTGCAGCCGAAATCGACGTCGCAACCGGTGGGCGTCTGCGGCAGATCGCGCAGATCGTCGGCGCCGCTGGGGTCGGGATCGGTGGTGCTGCCGCCGGTGGAGCCGCCCGCGGTCAGCGTGACGAGCTTCGGGGTCGTCGTCGTCGGCACAGCGCGTGTTGGGCCCACAATCGCCGCCGTGGCAGCCCAGCTGCGCCACCAGCGATGCGAGGCAGAACGATGTTGACACCAGCATCGCGCCACGGCGATGCAGCGAATCCATTGGCAGCATGACGACCTGGGGCCGCCGGCGGCCCGCCACGGGCGCCGTGCGATTCGATCGAGCAGATGCCGCGGCGCGGACGATCGGCGCAGCGCAGGGCGATTGAGCCGATCGCGGGCGGACGTGGCGTCGCGGGGCGGCGTTCGACGGGCGGTCACGCCGCCGCGCGCGACGCGAGCGCGGCGCGACGCGGGCAGACGGTGCCCGCGGCCCACGCGGGCGGCCCAACCGCGCGGCCGTGGTGTCACCGGTGCTCGCGCGCAGCCGTGCCAACCTGCGCAGGCATGGGACGGCAGGCGGCCCCGCGCGGACGCGCGCGACGGCGACCTGAGCTCATGGGTGCTCGACGACGCGGTCGTGGGTGAGCTCGCGCCGCGTCGTTGAGGCCGCCATGCCCCGCCCGGGCGTGCGCGGGAATCGATTCCCCGGGTCGTGGCACTGTCGTGGGGTGACGAGCATCCCGACGACCGCCGCCATCCGCCTGACCGTGGCCGTGCCGTTTCGTTGTGGCGCGCGTGCGGCTGCCGGGCCAGCGTGCGGATCACCGAGCGCGGCCTCTCGGCGGTCGGCAGCGCGCCGGTTCGCGAAGGCCGGCGCGCAGCAGCGCCTGGCTCGACGCCGTCACGAGCGATGCGCGCGGCGTGCGCCCGCGGCTTCGCGCGCGCCTCGGCGGCGACGCCGCCGTGTCCGCGATGCCAGCATCGCAGCGTGGCCGCGGCTGCAGGCCAGGCCGTCGCTGGCGCTCTCGTGGCTGGTGCTGCTCGCGGTCGCGGGGCTGGCCACCGGCGCGGCGACGCAGCCGTGGCAGCGCTGGTACGAGCGCGCGGGCTGGGGCGCGCTCGCGCTCGCTGCGATCGCGGTCGCGATCGGGCTGACCGCCTCGGTGCGCCGATCGATCGCGGCCGCGCACGCGAGCGCGCGCTTCGAGGACGTCGAGCCCGCGGCCGGGTGAGGCCCGCTCAGGGCACCAGCACCAGCTTGCCGCGCGCGCGTCGATCCGCGAGCCGCTGCAGCGCAGCGGCGGCCTGCTCGAACGGCATCACCGCGTCGAGGTGCGGCGCCAGCTCGCCGTCGGCGAGCCACTGCAGCAGCTGCTCGACGTGGGCCCGGTTGCGCGCGGGCTCGCGGTTCGCGAACGCGCCCCAGAACACGCCCACGATCTGGCAGCCCTTGAGCAGCACGAGGTTGAGCGGCAGCTTCGATCTCGCCGCTGGCGAAGCCCACCACCAGCAATCGCCCCTGCCACGCCAGCCGCCGCACCGCGGCCTCGGTGTGCGGGCCGCCGACCGGGTCGTAGATCACGTCGACGCCGCCGGGCGCGAGCGCCTCGAGCCGCGCGCGCAGATCCTCGCGCGCGGTGTCGATGGTCGCGTCGGCGCCGTGCTCACGCGCGAGCTCGAAGGCTGCGCTCGACGCCGCCGCGATCACGCGCGCGCCCAGGCGCTTGCCCAGCTGCACCGCCGCGAGCCCGGACACCGCCGCCGGCCCCGAGCACCAGCAGCGTCTCGCCGACGTGCGCGAGGCCCACCGCGAGTTCTTCGACAGCCCGCCGGTGCACGCGATGAACCTGTCCGGTCGCCACGTGCTGGTGCTCATCACGCCGGATCTGGTGACCGGCATCTACGGGCTCGAGACCATGGACGTGCTCGGTCGGCCGGTGCCGCAATCGTGGCACGCGCTGGCGATGGACATCCGCCGCCACCTCGTGCGCACGCTCGACGATCACACCATCGAGCTGTCGGCCATCGGCCCGTTCATCCACGTCGACTTCCAGGAGGCGCTGTTCCGCAATCCCCGCGATGCGCTGAAGGAGGGTGAGGTCGTCGATGTGGGCGTGTTCCGGGCCAAGATCCTGCGCGCGCCCGAGAACGAGGGGCCGCAATCGGTGTTGTTCCGCTTCCGCGAACGACTCGACAGCGACAAGCTGGTGTTCCTCGAGGCGACCAAGCAGGGGCTGCAACCCTTCAGCTTGCCACCGGTGGGACAGGCACGGGTGATCCAACCGCCGCAGATCCCCCGCGGTCCGCGTTGACGCGGGCCGGCTCGTGCTACCGTGCCGTCATGGTGCGGCTTCGTCGAGTGTTCCCCGCGCTGGTGCTCGGATCGGCCTGCCACGGTGGTGGCGGAGGCGAGGGCGGCGGCACCGATTCGAGCGGCAGCGGCTCGGCCAGCGCGAGCGCGAGCGCCGAGGGCGGCGAGAGCAGCGGCCCGGGCAGCAGCGGCGCGAGCTCGGCCAGCGCGAGCTCGGCCAGCGCGAGCTCGGCCAGCGACACCGATCCCGGCAGCAGCTCGAGCAGCGGCGCGAGCGCGAGCGCGAGCGCGGACGGCAGCGGTTCGGGCACCACGGTCGATGCCGACGGCGGCGGCTCGAGCGGCGCCGGCGAGTCGAGCAGCAGCGGTGGCGAGCTGCAAGACGGCGTGCTCGACGTCACCTTCATTGCGCACGACGACTGCACCTTCACGATCGAGCCCGCCGCGATCGCAGTGCCCGAGGGTACCGAGTTCACGGTCAACTGGATCAGCGCGCCGAGCAGCGACGTGCCGGCCGACATCGCGAAGATCGACCCGTTCAACGCGGTGCCGATCATCTTGGGCATGGAGCCCGGCACCTCGTATCACGACGAGGTCCGAGTCTGGTGCGGCGCGCTGTTCACCGGCACCTTCGACTTCGAGCTCACCAGCTGCTTCGATCCGGTGTACCTGCCGGTCGATTGTTCGGCCTGACGTCGCGCGCGCCGCAGACGACACGAGCCCGGTGATCGGAGACCACCGGGCTCGCCATCGTCCTTCGCCGCGTGGGCGTCGGCGGATCAGCTGATGCCGTCGAGCAGCGACTGGAAGCGACCGGCGTGGGACTTCTCGGCCTTCGCGAGGGTCTCGAACCAGTCGGCGATCTCGCCGAAGCCCTCTTCGCGGGCGGTCTTGGCCATGCCGGGGTACATGTCCGTGTACTCGTGGGTCTCGCCCGCGACCGACGCCCGCAGGTTGCTGACGGTGTCGCCGATGGGCAGGTCGGTGGCCGGATCGCCGACCTTCTTGAGGTAGTCGAGGTGGCCGTGCGCGTGGCCGGTCTCGCCCTCGGCGGTCTCGCGGAAGTTGCCCGCGATCTCCGGGTAGCCTTCGACGTCGGCGATCTTGGCGAAGTAGAGGTAGCGGCGGTTCGCCTGCGACTCGCCGGCGAACGCGGCCTTGAGGTTGCCGTGGGTCTTGGTTCCCTTGAGCTCTGGCATCGTGGATCTCCTTGCTCGGCGTGACTGCGCCGCGCCGAGCTGGTCGTGCGGGCGCGAGGGCAGTCGTGCCAGCGGGTTGATAACACAACCGTCGCGTCCGCGATCCCGCAGGTGCCAGGGCGTCGCAGGGGCGCGCGCACAGGGGGCGCGGGCCGCTCTCGGGATTCGGCTATGCTGGGGGCCCGGCCTCCGGCCGGGGCTCGCGGCGCCGATGGATCAGCACGACGTCACGCATGTCGCGGAGCTCGCGGTGCTCGAGCCCGGCATCGGCATGCACACCGCCTTCGCGGTGGTCCGCCACCTGCGCCGGGGCCAGACCCGCGCGGGCAAGCCGTTCTGGGAGATCCGGCTGTCCGATCGCGGGCGCACCGTCGCGGGCAAGATCTGGAGCGACGCGTCGCGTGCGATGACGGCAGCCGAGGAGCTCGAGGTCGGCGCGCACGTCAAGGCGCTGTTCGAGATCGACGAGTACAAAGGCGCGCTGCAGCTGTCGGTGCGGGGCCTGCGGCGCGCGAGCCCGGGCGAGCCCGGCTACGATCCGGCGCTGCTCGCCGACGAGGGCGCGGCGTTGGTCGCCGATCTGGTCTGCGACGTGCTGGTGTTCGACATCGAGACCGTGCCTGCGGTCGATCTGCGCAAGGCGCCACCGACCATCGCGCAGGCGGTGGCCAAGCACGCCGAGCGCAACGAGTGGGACCAGGCCAAGGTCATGAGCCTGTCGCCGTACTTCGGCCAGGTCGTCTCGCTCGCGGTCGGCAACGGCGAGCAGGACCCGCGCACGCAGGACGTCACCGTGTTCGTGGTGCCGCCCGCGGGCGCGTCGGCGCAGGCGCAGGCCAGCTTGCCGCACTGGATCCGCCCGGTCAGCGAGGTCGAGCTGCTGCAGGCGTTCTGGTCGCTCGCCGGCAGCGCCAACGTGGTCGTGAGCTACAACGGCCGCGGCTTCGACGTGCCGTTCCTGATCGGGCGCTCGCTCATCCACGGCGTGCCGGTGCGCACCGATCTGCTCGGCAACAAGTATGCCCTGCGTCCGCACCTCGATCTGTTCGCGGTGCTCGGCAGCGGCAGCGGTGGCAGTCGTGGGCCGGCCTCGCTCGACGTGGTGTGCTGGGCCCTGGGCCTCGCGAGTCCCAAGGAATCGATGGACGGCTCGATGGTCGCCGGGGCCTACGCCAAGGGTGACCTCAACCAGATCGCGCTGTACAACGCCGGCGACGTACGTGCGACGACCGGGGTGTTCCAGCGCGTGCGCGATCAGCTGCTGCGCTACCGCGAAGACTGGTGACGCGCGCGGCCGCGGCCCGCTCGACCGCGCGCGCCACCACGAGCATCACTGCGCGTCGTCTGCCGGCTCGGGCTGGGCGTCCTCGTCGGCGTCCTCGGTCTGGTCGGGCACGGGCTCGCCGTCCTTGGCCTCGGGGCACGCCGCGAACTCGCAGTTCGGGCCGGTGCGGCCCACCGAGCTGCCGTCCGGGCAGACCTTGGCCTCTTCGGTGCAGACGCCGCCCTTGCCGTCGGGCTTGGTCGTGTCCTTCTTGCCCGTGCACGCGCCCAAGGCGGCGAGCACGAGCGCGATCGTGAGGGTCTTCGCGTTCATGGCCCCCCGAACGCCACGCAGGCCGTGGGGCTTTCGCCTGGGCTCGACGTGCGCGGCCGCGGGGCCCCCGGCGATTGCGCGGCTGGGCTACGCTGTGGGCCGTGGATGCGCTGCAGCGCTTGCTCGAGTTGGTCGCGCGCGAGCTCGAGGCCGACGACGTGCGGCTGGAGCTCACGCTGCGCGCGCCAGCGCCCGAGGCGATCTGGGTCGAGCTCGCCGGCGGCTTCCGCCTGCACGCGATCTTCGGCATCCCTCCGGTCGATGCCCAGGCGCGGCGGGAGAAGCTGGTGGCGCTGGCGCAGACGTTCTCGACCACGATCGACGCCGCGCTCGCGCGTGCGCCCTCGCCGATGACGGGCACCGAGCTGGCCGCGCACGCGCTCGACGAGACGCTGACGCAGGTGGCCGATCGTGCGGCTGCGGTCGCGGCGGTGGTCATCGACGACGCGTCACCGATGATCTGGGGCAGCTCGCTGCAACCGCGCGGCCCGGAGGACGTCGACGTGGCCGCGTGGGTCACGGCCGCGGCCCAGGCGGCGGCGAAGCACGGCTGCGAGCTCGCGGCGCTGGTGGTCGCGTCGGCGGCCGAGCAGGCGGCGGCGTTGGCCGCGGTCGGGGCGGAGGATCGCAACCGCATCGTGCGTGCGGCGAGTCGGCTCGCGCAGTCGGGGCCGGTGCGGAGCGCGGTGCAGTGGCGGCAGATGATCGCGACGATGCGGGCGATCGCGGCGGCACGGCGCGCCGGCGGCGATGCGAAGCAGTCGGCCACGGGCGCGGAGCCGTGGGGGTTCATCTCGCGGGGGTTCGGTGGGATCTATCGCGTGGTGCTGGCGTGTGATCTCGACACATCGGAGCTGCACGCGGAGGCGACGCTGTTGCGGGCGTTGCCGGTGATCGAGAAGCAGGTCGCGATGCTGCCGCCGATCGAGCCGGGGCCCGGCGGTGGTCCGGGCCCCGTCGGTGGTCGCGGTCAGGTCGTGCGGCTGCGGCCGCCTTGATCGGGCGTCGGGCACGGGCACGGGCACGGGCGCGGAGCAGGGTGTTCGGAAGAACGCTTCGCGTTCTTCCGCACCCTGCTAACCGCAGCCGCCGCAGAACTGGCACGCCAGCCCGCACACACCGGACCACTGGTTGGTGCAGCAGGTCGGCAGGATGCCGCAGACGCAGTCCTCGCAGATGCAGCCGTCGCAGCCGGGGCCGGGATCGGCGGAGCAGCCGTCGAAGCCGCACGAGCCGCAGTCCTCGGGACACCAGTCGCAGCTCTCGCCGGCGAAGTCGTCGCAGAATCCGTCGCCGCAGAAGATGCAGAAGCCGCAGACCTCGGGGCAGAAATCGCAGCTCTACGAGACGCCGCACAGACCGTCGCCGCAGAAGTCCATGCCGCCGCACTCGCCACAGGCGTCGCAGGCGTCCCAACAGCAGTCGCCGATGTTGACGCACGCCGCGTCGCACCAACAACCCGCCGGCGCCGGTCCACCGCACGCGCCCGAGCTGCAGGCGCAGTCGATCGCGCAGCTGAACTGGTCCTCGCCGCCGCTGCACTGGCCGTCGCCACAGAAGAAGCACGAGCCGCAGTCGATCGCGCAGCTGTTGCAGTCCTCTCCGACCAGCGGGTTGCACACGCCGTCGCCGCACTGCACGTTGCACGGGCCGCAGTCGCCCGGGCAGCTGTTGCAGGACTCGCCCGCCAGCGGCGCGCACACGCCGTCGCCACAGCCGGCACAGTTGCCGCAGTCGAGCGGGCAGCTGCCGCACGACTCGCCCTGGCCCGGCTCGCACACCATGTTGCCGCAGCTGGGGCACAGGCCACAGTCCGCGCTGCAGGTCGCGCACGACTCGCCCTGGCCGGGCTGGCACACGCCGTCGCCACAGGCGTTGCAGCTGCCACAGTCGACCGGGCAGCTGTTGCACGACTCGCCCGCCAGCGGATCGCACACGCCGTCGCCACACGCGGCACAGGGCCCGCAGTCGAGCGGACAGGTGAAGCAGAACTCGCCCTGGCCGGCGTCGCAGGCACCGTCACCGCAGCTGGGACACGCGCCGCAGTCGAACGGGCAGTTGAAGCAGAACTCGCCCGCGGTGCCGTCACAGAACGCGTCACCACAGAAGCCGCACGGGCCGCAGTCGAGCGGGCAGTTGAAGCAGGCCTCGCCGAGGTTGGGATCGCAGATGCCGTCGCCACAGCTGGGGCAGGGACCGCAGTCGAGCGGACAGCTGTCGCAGAACTCGCCGTCTTGCGGGCTGCAGAAGCCGTCGCCGCAGCCCATGCACGCGCCGCAGTCGGGCGGGCAGTTGAAGCAGAACTCGCCCTGGTTGGGGTTGCACAGGCCGTCGCCGCACTGACCGCAGCTACCGCAGTCCTGCGGGCAGCTGCCGCAGAACTCGCCGCTGGCGGCGTCGCAGAAGCCGTCGCCGCAGGTCTCGCAGGTGCCGCAGTCCTGCGGGCAGGTGAAGCAGAACTCGCCCTGCTCCGGCAGGCACTCGCCGTCGCCGCAGCCGCCACAGCCGCCGCAGTCCTCGGGACAGGTCAGACAGAACTCGCCCGCGAACGGATCGCACTCGCCGTCGCCGCAGCC
Source organism: Nannocystaceae bacterium (assembly GCA_046351635.1). Lineage (GTDB taxonomy): Bacteria > Myxococcota_A > Polyangia > Nannocystales > Nannocystaceae > Xiheibacterium. Next base: position 14,570 of record JAXLYC010000028.1, read on the forward strand.
CTCGCAGGTGCCGCAGTCCTGCGGGCAGGTGAAGCACAGCTCGCCGGGGAAGGGATCGCAGATGCCGTCGCCGCAGGTCTCACACTCGCCGCAGTCCTGCGGACAGGTGAAGCACAGCTCGCCGGAGAACGGGTCGCAGATGCCGTCGCCACACTGACCGCAGTCGCCACAGTCGACCGGGCAGGTGAAGCAGATCTCACCCGAGAAGGGATCGCAGATGCCGTCGCCGCAGTCGCTGCACGGACCACAGTCCTCGGGGCAGGTGAAGCACAGCTCGCCGTTGAAGGGATCGCAGATGCCGTCACCGCAGTCTTGGCAGGGGCCGCAGTCGAACGGGCACGTCAGGCACCACTCGCCTTCGCCGGGGTTGCACACGAAGTCGCCGCAGCCACCGCAGTCGCCGCAATCCTCGGGGCAGTTGTCGCACTGCTCGCCGAACTCGGGCTCGCACACGAAGTTGCCGCAGGTGATGCAGCTGCCGCAGTCGACCGGGCACCAGTCGCAGTTCTCACCTTGACCGGGATCGCAGAAGAAGTCACCGCAGCCGCCGCAGCTGCCGCAGTCGACCGGGCACGAGTTGCAGTCCTCGTCGAGGTTGCAGACCGCGTCGCCGCAGCCGCCACACGGACCGCAGTCGCCCGGGCAGCTCTCGCACGACTCGCCGCTGTCGCACTGCAGGTCGCCGCAGATGCCAGCGGTGTCGGTCGCCGTGACCGTGGTGCCGTCGCTCGAGCTCGATTCCGCATCCGAGGTCGCCGAGGGCAGGTCGACGGTGAAGTCACTGCGGCCGCAGGCACTGGCGACCAGCGCGAGGACGAGCACCCAGAACCACGTCGAAACCCGAGCCATCGTCATATCCACCGACGCTCCGACAGAGCGCCAGCACGACAGGGATAGCACGGGCCGCGGGGGCGCCCCCAAATCCCGGTCGGCCCCGCGGGTCGACCGGACGTCGACGGGATGTCGACGGGGCGCGGCGGACGGCGCCCGTGTCCCTGTCGCAGGTGCATGGCCGCGGGCGCGCCGCGGCTTCGCGGGTGGTGGTGCTCGCGAGGGCGGCCGCGCCGCCGGGCACGGAACGGCGCGGCCGCGCGCGGCCGCGCCGGGATCATCGGGACCGTGGCTCAGCGCAGGCGCATGGTGTTGGGCCAGTGGCCCGCCTGATCGATGGGGCGGTGACGCTGCAGCTTCACGTGGTGCGGCGTGTCGGCGGTGTGATCCTGGTTGTGGGTCGGGCGCGTCACCGGCTCCGCCTCGCGACCGGTCGCGAGCGCTCGCAACGCTCGCAGCGCGTCGGTGGTGGTGAACACACCCAAGAGCTCGTCACCCTCGACCACGATGGCGCAGCCGTAGCGATGCGCTTCCATGTCCTCGGCGACCTTGCTGATCGGCGTGTCGGGAGCGCAGGTGTACGGCTCGCGGCTCATCGCATCCGCGACCGTGAGCTTCTTGCTGTCGCCGCTGACTGCCAGCGCCAGCGCGCTGTCCCGCGTCGAGAGCAGCCCGCGCAGGCGACCGTTTTCGTGCACGACGAGGTGACGGATGTTGTTGAGGTACATCCGCTCCTGCGCGTCCGCGAGCCGGAGCCCGCTCTCGGCAGTGGCTGGGTTGGTGGTCATGAACTGCGCGACGGTGGGCTCGGTCATGCCCGCAAGATAGGATTGCGCGTCGCGGCGCGCTCGCGAGGAACCGGCGCAATCACGACCTCGGTCCCCGCAGAAGCTGCGCGGGTGGTGGTGTTCGTCGACGGTCGCGAGCTCCCATTGCGCGCGGGCTCACGGTGTCGGCAGGCCGTACGCGACCAGGCCGCCGTCGGCCTCGGTGGGTCCACCGAGGAGGGACCATGCACCGCCGTGGCCGACCCACAACGTGCCATCCACGACCGACGCGCCCCAGCTGCCCGCGCCCCCGGGCGTGTCGCGCCACAGTTCCACGCCGGTGTCGCCGTCGAGCGCGTGGATCGTGCCCATCGAGCCCACCGTGCACGACCACGCCGCCGGCCCAGCTGATCGCGCCCGCGATCGGATGCGACGCCGGCGTCGACCACAGCACGGTGCCGGTCTCGGCATCGAGCGCGTAGACCAACGCGCGGTCGGTCGCGCCTTCGGGGTCGACGCGCGCGTCGGCCCACACGTTGGCCGCGACCCACACGCGCCCGTCGCCGACCGCTGCCGTGGCCAAGATCCCGCCGAGGACACCGGGCCGACCCAGCGCGACCGCCCACACGGTCTCGCCCGAGTCGCGATCGAGCGCCGCATACACGCCCGCGCGGTCGCCCACGCCGACGACGTCGCGCATGCCCGCGACGAAGAGGTTGGGCGCCGCCACGAGATCCGCGGCGGTGCCCGCCGGCGAGGGCACCACGGTGCCGTAGGGCCGCACCGGCCGCGAAGCGTCGCGACCACGCGACCGCACCGGTGCCATGCGGATCGCCAGCAGGCCGTCGGCGTACGCGGGCGCAGCGTCGCTGGTTGCCGGTGCCGAGGTAGAGCAGGCTGCGGTCCTCGTCGATCGCCGCGCTCGAGCGCACGGGCACGCCGTCGGGCGCGGCCGTGGTGTAGAGCCGCCACAGCTCGTGGCCGTCGTCGGGGTCGAGCGCGCGCACGCTGCCGCGAAATCCCGGCGCCGTCGCAGGCGCGCGCGCCGACACGCCCACGATCACCCGATCCGACACGACCACCGGCGAGCCCTCGATCGCGGCGTCGGATGATCGTCGAGCACGTGCGACCACAGCGTGCTGCCGTCGACGCGGGCCAGCGCGTGCAGCGTGCCGCGGGCGTCGCCGACGAAGACCGCGTCGGCGGTGACGCACGGCGAGTCGACCACGGCCGCGCCGAGCTCCGCGAGCCACAGCGCGGTGCCGTCGCCGACTGCGTGCGCGTGCACGCGGCCGTCGAGATCGCCGAACACCACCGCACGCCGGTGACCGCGGGCGTGCCGACGACGCCCGCGAGGCCATCGAGCTGCCAGCGCGGCTGCACGCACGCGACCGAGCTCGGCACGATCGCGCGCTCGAGCGGGTTGAAGCGGCTGTTGGCGAGATCGAGCCCGAGCCGCGGCCAGCTCGCCGCGGGGCCGTAGTCGAACGGACCCGCGCACGGATCCGCGCCGGTGCTCGACTCGCTCGAGCTCGACAGGCCGTCGTCGCCCGGCACGGTCCCGCCGCCGGTGCTGCCCGCGAGCGTGCCGAGCTCCTCGCCGCAGCCGAGCGTCGCGACGAGCACCAAGGAGGATCGGCGGGCCGACACGGACGCCTGCGATTGTGCAGCCGCCGCGGCCCCGGTTCGGTGAAAGTCGGCCACGGCGGGTGGCGTTCGGGGGTCATGCACCTGCCGGCCGGTCTGCTCGAGCGCCTGCGCACCACCATCTCCACCTGCGCGCTCGCGGCCGCGGCCGCACCGGGGTTGCGCCGCCGCGGACGCGCCGCGCCCGAGCGCCGCGCCGTTCGCCGGCATGGCCCCGAGCGCCAACCCGCCGGCGCCGCCGGTGCTGGCGCCCGTGGCCCGACCGCCCGGCGCGCCGGTGCAGCCGATCGCGACGCCGCAGCCGGTGCCGCCGCCGTGGGTCGAGCCGCCGGTCGAGCCGCCGGGTTGGGATTGCACCGCGTGCGGTCGGGGTTGAGCGGCGCGCGCGGGCGATGGACCATGGCCGCGCAGGGACGGGCGCGCGATGACGGTGCAGATCGGGCTGTCGCTGATGCTCGAGGACGCGTGGCGCGACGCTGCGCTGCCGCTGTTCGAGCGCGGTGACGTCGACGCGCTCGAGTGGAGCTTCGACCAGGCGTTCGGTCGCGCGCTGCCGCCGTGGGCCGAGGCCCTGCTCGATCACTACGCTGCAGCCGACCGCCTGTGGGGGCACGGCGTGACCATGTCGCCGGGATCGGCCGACGCCGAGGCACGACACCAGGCGTGGTTGCAGCGGCTGCAGCACGAGCTGCCGCGCCGACGGTTGCGCGGAATCTCCGAGCACTTCGGCTTCATGGTCGCGGGTACGATCGATCTCGGCGCGCCGTTGCCGTTGCCCGACGGCCCGGGTGCGCGCGCGGTGCTGCGCCGCAACCTCGCGCGGCTCGCCGCGGTCGCGACGGTGCCGGTGGGGATGGAGAACCTCGCGCTGGCGCTGTGCCGCGACGACGCGTGGCAGCAAGGTCCGATGATCGCGGACGTGCTCGCGCACGTCGACGGCTACCTGGTGCTCGACCTGCACAACCTGTGGTGCCAGATCGTGAACTTCGAGCTCGAACCCCTGGCGGCGCTGCAGCGCTACCCGCTGGCGCGTGCGCGCTGCATCCACGTCTCGGGCGGCAGCTGGTGGTCGAAGGCTCGCTTCCGTCGCGACACCCACGACGACGAGATCCCCGAGCCCGTGCTCGAGCTGCTGCAGCTGGCGGTGCCGCTGTGCCCGGCGCTGGAGCTGGTGGTGATCGAACGGCTGGGCGATACCCTCGTCGGTCATGCAGGCGCGCTGCAGCGCGACCTCGAGCGCGTGCGCGCGCGACTGGGGGCCGCGTGAGCGAGGGGCCGGCCCACGACGAGGCCGAGCTCGCGGCGTGGCAGGCCGCGCTCGCGCGGGCGCTGCTCGAGCTCGACGAGCCTGCGGCCGTGCGCGAGCGCCTGCGCGCCGCGCTGCCCGCGGCCGAGCAGTGGATCACAGCGCTCGACGACCGCGCGCTCGCGGTCGCGATCGACTTGGTGCGGCGCTGGTCTGGCTGCTAACCTCCGCCGCAGCGGATGGCCCTGCGCGACGAACTGTCCCAACTCCCAGGGGTCTCCGCGCGCCGGCTGTCGCTTGCGATCCGCCTGACAGAGTGGATCGAGCGCCGCGCCGGCGCCATCGTCGCGGTGTTCCTGCTGCTGTCGGTCGTCAGCGGGGTGCTCGCGACACGACTGCGCGTGGACCAGGAGCTGCGGCGGCTGTTGCCCAACGACTTCCCCAGCGTGGTCGGCATCGATCGCCTGGCCGACGAGGTCGGCAACCAGTCCGATTTCTACATCACCATCCGGTCGCCCTCGCGCGAGGCCAACCTGCGCTTCGGCGAGGCCATCGCGGGCAAGCTCGAGGACCACCCCGATCTGCGCCACGTCATCTTCCATCGCGATCGCGAGTTCTTCGAGCACAACGCGCTCCTGTACGCCGACATCGCCGACCTGCTCGATCTGCGGCGGCGGGTCATCGAACGCATCCGCGAAGAGGTGCGCAAGGCCGCCTACGGTGAGATGAGCCTGCTGACCGAGGCCGAGCGCAAGGCCGGCGCGCCGCAGCAGGCCGAGCGGCTCGAGTTCGACAAGGACGAGCTGGAGAAGAAGTACCTCGTCGGCGAGTTCAAGGAGTACGACGAGGCCGACGAGGGCCGCATGGTCGTGGTGCGGCTGCGCCCGCGCACGCCGCCGACCGACGTGAAGTTCGCGCGCGCGCTGCAGACCGATCTGCAGCAGCGGGTCGACGCGCTCGACCCCACGGCGTTCCACGCCGAGATGAAGGTCAACTTCGACGGCCCCTACGCGCAGATCAGCGGCCGCGTGAAGACCTTCGAGCGCGAGATCATCGGCGGCAGCCTGGGCTCGCTGTTGGTGCTGGTGGGATCCCTGGGCCTGTACTTCCGCAGCGCGCGTTCGATCGGTTTGGTGTTCGTGCCGCTGGTGGGTTCGGTGCTGGCGTCGCTGGCGTTCGCGGCGATGGCCTACGGCTTCCTCAACCTCGTCAGCGCCTTCATCTTCGCGATCCTGTTGGGCCTGGGCATCGACTTCAACATCGTGCTGCTGGCCCGCTACCGCGACGAGCGTCAGCGTGGGCTGTCGCGTCCGGTCGCGCTCGCGACCATGCTCGCGACCACCGGGCCGGCGTCGTTGTTCGGCGGCGCGAGCACGGCGCTGGGCTTCGGCGTGCTCGCGATGGCCGACTTCCAGGGCTTCGCGCAGTTCGGCGTGGTCGCCAACGTCGGTGTGTTCGGTGCGATCGCTGCGGCGATGATCGTCATGCCCGCGATGATCGTGCTGTTCGATCGCGTGCGGCCGTGGAAGATCAAGGTCCACCCCCACGACAAGGTGCGCATGCACATCGCCGGCACCGAGCCGCGCTGGCGCGCGGTCGCGTTGCTGATCGTGCTCGCGGCCTTCGGCTGGGCCGGCTGGTCGCTGCTGCACGCGCGCGACATCGAGTTCGAGTACGACTTCGACAAGCTCGGCCCCGAGAAGGCCGCGACCGACGAAAAGAAGCTCAACTACCGCGACGCGGTCGGCAAGAGCCGAACGGTCGCGAACGCGATCGCGATCGGCGGCGATCTCGGACAGGCCGAGGCGATCTACCGCCAGATGGACGCGCTGCGGCAGATCACCGTCGAGGAGGCGACCGCGTTCGACCCCCACGCGCTGGCGCAGCCGCTGCCCAAGCCCGCGGCAGCCGACGCGGTCACGCCGGCGCGCACGCTCGCGCCCGCAGCGGCCGCGCCCGGCGCGGCCGGGCCCCGCGCGGCGAAGCACGCGGCGGCCAAGCCCAGCACGACCAAGCCCGCGGCCGACGACGCCGACGACTGGGACGAGGAGCCCGGCGACGAGCCACCGCCGCCCAAGGCGGACGCGGGCGCGGACGCAGGCGAGGACGACTGGGACGAGGAGTTCGAACAGGACGAGGACCTCGAGGATCCGCGCTTCGTGGCGATGGAGCAGGCTGCGGCGAAGCGGCCCCGGCTCACGCCCGAGGTCATCGAGATGCTGCAGCGCTACGCGCCCGAGCGGCTCGCGACCATGGTCGACCGCCTGCACGACGTGCCCTCGGTGTTCGTGTTCTTGCCGCCGCAACAGGCCGACAAGCTCGCGATCGTGGCCGACATCCGCGCGCGCATCGATGCCAAGCGCGCGAGCCTGAGCAAGAAGACCCGCGAAGAGATCGACGAGTGGTACCGCTACCTCGAGGTCGATCGCCCCATCGGCGTGGGCGATCTGCCGGGTTGGGTGCGGTGGCAGTTCACCGACGCCAGCGGCGCGATCGGGCGCTTCGTCGTCATCTGGACCAAGGGCAGCAAGACCGACTATCGCAACGTCCGCCGCATCTACGACGCCTACGCCACGCTCGAGACGCCCCAGGGCCAGGTCGCGCTGGCGGCCGAGTTCTTCGTCATCCCCGAGGTCTACAACGCGATCGTCACCGACGGGCCCAAGGTCGTGTTGCTGTCCTTCGTGGTCATGCTGTGCACCTCGATCGCGACGTTCCGCGCGGTCTCGGCCGGCCTGGCCTCGGCGCTGATGGTGCCCATGGCCATCGCGTGGCTGTTCGGTGTGATGTACGCGCTGGGTTGGAAGCTGAACTTCTTCAACGTCATCGCCATGCCGCTGTTGGTCGGCTTGGGCGAGGACGCGGCGCTGCACGTGCTCGCGCGCTACCGCGAGGACGGCGTCGGTAACCTCGCGATGGTCATCCGCGAGACCGGCGGCGCCATCGCGATGACCGCGTGGACGACGATCTGTGGCTTCGGTGCGATCCTCTCGACCAACCACCGCGGCCTGCAGACGCTGTCGTGGGTCTCGGTCGTGGGCGTGACGCTGACGTTCATCGCCTGCGTCGTCGTGTTGCCGGCGCTGATCGTGCTGCGCGAGTGGTGGTTCCCGCGGCGCGCGCCGCCGTGACGCCGCGGCTGTCTCACCAGTCCAGCCGCACACCCAGGCTGGGGAAGATCGGCAGACCCAGGGTGCCGATGACGCTGCGGTAGTCCGCGGCGTAGATCAGCGCCTCGACGTTCTGATGGTTGTAGACGTTCTGCACGTCGACGTAGGCGGTCCAGGTGGTGCGCTTGCGATACCACGTGCGATCGAGCCGCACGTCGAGCTGGTGGAACACCGGGAAGCGCGCGCTGTTGAGCCGCCCGCGGATGCCGACGGTGCCGAACTCGGTCACGACCGTGCCGACCACCGGCGTGTAGGGCGAGCCGCTGACCACACGGAAGCGCGCGCCGAGACGGAAGTGCCGCGGCAGTGCATAGCTCGCGAGCGCGACGAGGTTGTGGCGCTGCTCGTAGGAACTCGGCCGCCGCGCCGGCGGTCGCACGTCGCGGTCGACGAAGTCGGAGCGCATGATGGTGTAGCCGACCCATGCGAACAGACGGTCGGCGATGCGCTGCCGCAGCAACAGCTCCGCGCCCCAGGTGTGGGTCTGCGCCTCGACGGTGTAGGGCTGGCGCGAGCGCGGCGGCTGGCCCAGCCCCGACGCCGTGGTGACGTAGCTCTGCGGTGCGACCAGCTGGCGCGTGAACGCGGTCGCATCGAGCGTGAGGCCGAAGCGGCTGGTCCAGGTCACGCCGGCGCTGCCGTGCAGCGCGGACAGCACGTTGACGATGTCGTCGAGCTCACCCACGCCGATCTGGGGATCGAGCGCCTGCTGCAACGCCGGCGGTAGCTCGACCCGACCGGCGCCGAGGCTGTTGCCGCTGCCGAACAGGCCCTCGCTGCCGGACATCGCGACGTCGTCGAGCTGCGAGTACAGGCCCACGCCGCCGCGGAGCGACCAGCGCTTGGCCACGTCCCAGCGCGCGAGCAGCCGTGGATCGAAGGCATGGGCCTCGCTGTGCTGCACGCCGGTGTTCTCGGGCGCGCGGCGGGCGAAGCCGGACACGCGCAGGCCGGGCCACAACGTCATGCGACCCAGCGTCAGGGTCGCGACCGCGTACAGACCGACGGTCGCGTCGAAGCCCTCGATGGTGCGGCTGGTCGGGGTGCCGCCGAAGCTGCTGTCGACGGTGTGGACGCGAAACGGCGACACCAGCACGTCGCTGCCCAGGGTGAGCGAGAACCGTCGCGTGAACGCGCGCTCGACCTCCGCACGCGCCGAGAACACGACCGCGCGACGGGTGCCGCGGTACATCTCGCCGCTGGCCCGCGCGGCGTCGAAGCGCAGCGCCGGCGTGACCAGCGTGCGCCAGCGGCCGCGCTGTCGCGCGTGCACGACCTCGACGCGGTGGAAGTTGTCGGTCAGCACGAAGCCCTCGACGCGACGGCCGGCCTCGTCGAGGTAGCGCCCGCGCCAGCGATCACCCGAGCCGATCACGCGGAAGGTCAGGTCGGCGCCGTGGCGCGTGGGCAGGTCGTACTGCGCCTGGTAGTCGAAGTACCGCGGCAGCGCGAACACGGCGGTGGGGTCGACCTTCTCGGCCACCTGCAGCACGGTATCGACGTAGCCGCGCTGCGCCGCGACGAGGTACGAGCCCCGTCCGAGCCGACCCTCGACCCGCGCGCCGGCGGAGATGAGATCGGCCTTGGCGTGGCCGTGGACGCCGTCGCGGCGGCCGCGACGGGGGCGCAGCAGCACCACGCCGCCGGTGGCATAGCCCCAGCGCGCACCGAACGTGCTCGGCTGCACGTCGAGTCCGTCGAGCACGTCGGCCTGCATCACGCTGCTGAAGCCGAGCACGTGGAATGCCCGCGGGATGGGATGTTCGCCGTAGAACACGCGCGACTGGTTGGGCGCCGCGCCGCGCAGCACGATCATGCCCAGCCCGGCGGGCGAGCGGCCCACGCCCGGCAGGCTCTGGATCGCGCGCAGCGGGTCGCCCTGGGTGCCCGGCATGGTCGCGATCTCCTCGCGTGTGAGCGCGGTGTTCGAGCTCTGCGGTGCTTCGGCGCGTCGGGGCTTCTGCGCCACCACCGTGCGGAACGGATCCCCGGACACCGGCTCGACGAAGAGCTTGCGCAGGGGCTCGGCGGTGGCGATGACGATGGTCTCCTGCCGCACGAAGCCGTCCGCAACCACGACCACACGCACGCGACCCGAGGGCACCTCGTCGATCGCGAAGCGGCCCTCGGCGTCGGTGGTGCCGGCGCGCAACCACGCCGGTGTCTGGCCCTCGCGCAGGTGGTGGCGGCGCGGCACGTCGCCGGGCTTGCGCGCGGTGGTCTCGGGCACCACCAACACGCGCGCGCTCGGCAGGGGCCGTCGGTCGCCCGCGCGCGCGACCACGCCGCGCAGGGTCGAGCAGGTCGCGTGTGCGCAGGGATCCGTGGGCGCCGCGGCCCCGGCGGCGTCGGCGTGGCCGAGGATCACGAGCGCGAACGCGACGCCGGCCGCGGCGCCGGCCCACTCACGGCGCGCCATCGGCCACTTCGAAGGTGAGCGAACCCCATCCGACGCCGCCGTTGCTGTCGTCGACCACGAGGTCGAGCCGCACGACGTCGACGTCGTCGGGCACGACGAAGTGCTGGTTCGGGATGAACGAGGTCGCGATGCCCTCGAGCGCGGTGCTGGCGTACCACTGCACGCCGACGAACTCGACGTTGCGCGTGACGTGACCGGTCGCGTCGACGCCCACGACGTGGCGCTGGGCGTCCCGTGGATCGCTCTCGAAGTCGACCCACACGTCGTCGCCGGCTTCGACGGCGATGGTGTCGCCGGCGCGCGCGTCGATCGCCGTGGCGCCGGCGCTGCCGATGCGGACCGAGAAGCGCTCGACTTCGGGGTTGAAGTTGGGCTGCTGCAGCAGCTCCTCCGGCGGTGTCGGGTGCTCGGGATCGACCGAGCCGAGCAGCGCCTGGATCACCCACGTCGGGCCGTACCGCACGCTTCGCGCGATGATGGCGCAGCCGCGCAGCGACGGCGGGGGTCGGTGCGTGATCGCCTGCACGCATGCGTCCGTGGTGTTCTCGCCCGGCACCCCGGCGACGGCGAACACGGTGGGCGCAGCGAACGAGCGCGTGAGATCGGGCAGCGGCACGCGCAGCCGCGCGTCCGCGCCGCGCCCGATCGCGCAGCCGTCGAAGAACGCCAGCGGGCTGTCGCAGGGCGTGTGCAGCCGCGCCTCGGAGAAGCCCAGCAGGCAGTCGGGTCCCTCGCATGCCAGCCACACCGGGTCGAGCGACTCGGTCGACCAGAGGCGCTCGGACGAGGCCACCAGCAGCTGCAGCGAGATCGTGTCGCCCGGCAGCGCCTCCACGCGGCGGCGATCGGCGGGCGTCGGCGCGACCAGCAGCGAGAGCGGGCCCGCCTCGGCGACCTCGATGCGCGCGGCCAGTGGTCTGGCTTCCTCGTCGAGCACCCACGATGCATCTTGCGTGGGGTAGCAACCCCACAGGCACGCGGCGACGGGACACCAGGCCAACACACGGCCACGGCGCCAACGCTCCGTCGCGAAACTCCCTCCGCGCACCTCCTCGCAGTCTATCGCTGCCGCGGGTCCACGTCGAAGCCGGGGCCACCGCCGCCCTCGTGGCGTGGCGCGCGGCGTGGCCGGCAGCGCTGCTGCCCTCGCGCCGGGACTCGACCGCGAGCGCAAACTCGGGCAGGGTTCGACTGAGCGCTCTTCCCTTCGACTGCTCGAGGTCATCGATCATGCGTCGCCGTCGGATTGCCATCGCACTGGGTCGTCGCGTCTGCGTCCCGTCCCTGTTGTGGCTGTGCGCCTGCCCCGGCAATCCCATCGAGGCCGCCAGCGGTTCGATCGGCAGCGCCGGGGGCACCGACGCCAGCACCGGCGTCGCGAGCAGCGGCGGTACCGACGCGTCGGTCGGCTCGGTCGACGGCTCGGGCAGCAGCGGCTCGGACAGCGAGACCGACGGCACCACCACCGGTGACCCCAACGCCGAGTGCGGTAACGAAGTGGTGGAGATGGGCGAGGAGTGCGACTTCGGCGCGGACAACGGCAACGGCAAGCAGTGCCGACCCAACTGCCTCTTCAACGTCTGCGGCGACGGCTACCTCGGCCCCGGCGAGATCTGCGACGACGGCAATCGCGACAACACCGACGGCTGCACCACCTACTGCGCGCCCGCGACCTGCGGCAACCACCACCTCGACGCCGGCGAGCAGTGCGACGACGGCAACAACCGCCCCGCCGACGGCTGTTCGCCGTCGTGCCAGGCGCCGCAATGCGGCGACGGCACGGTCGACCCCGACGAGCAATGCGATGGCGTCACGACCCTGGCGTGCTCGAAGCTCTTCGGCGGCGGCATGTTCAACTTCGGCACCGCGAGCTGCACCGCGCAGTGCGACTTCGAGGTCAGCGGTTGCAGTGTCTGCGGCGACGACTCGGCCACCGGCGCAGAGGCCTGCGACGGCGTGGACCTCGCGGGCGAGACCTGCCTGACCGTGGGCGCCTACGACAGCGGCAACCTCGGCTGTTCGCAGTGCGCCTTCGACGTCGGCGGCTGTGGCTCGTGCGGCAACAACGTCATCGACGGTACCGAGGTCTGCGACGGCACCAGCATCGGCAACGCCAACTGCGGCACCGGCGAGGGCCTGCCGACGTGCAGCGGCAGCTGCGAGCTCGATTTCTCGTCGTGTGACTACTGCGGCAACGGCATGATCGATACCGGCGAGGACTGCGACGGCCTGAACCTGCCGTTGGACTCCTGCACCGACTTCATGTTCGACCAGGGGATGGTCCAGTGCGCCGACGACTGCACCTACGACACCTCGGGCTGCTGCAGCGACGGCCTCGAGGACGCCTGCGGGCCGGATGCGGCGTGCTGCGCCTCGCTGGGCTGCGAGATGGGCGAGTGCTGCTCGAACACCCTGGGCGACGCATGCAACAGCAACGGCGACTGCTGCGGCAACACGCTCGAGTGCGACGACACCGCCTCGGTCTGCTGCACCACCGCGGTGGGTCCGGGCACCCCGTGCGGCAACGACGACGAGTGCTGTGGCCCCAACCGCGAGTGCGACAACCAGACCGCGCTGTGCTGTCGCGTCGGCGGTCAGGCCTGCAACAACGGCAACCAGTGCTGCTCGAGGGCAACTGCTCGAGCAACATGTGCGCCGGCAACGACATGTGACAGATTGACGACGCCCGGCGAAGCAGTGCTTCGCCGGGCGTCCGTGGATCTGCCGCGATCGCGATCAGGCGCGACGGCGACGACGACGCAGGCCCATCACCGCGAGGCCGAGCCACCACGCGCTGGTGGTGCTGCGACCCTCGGTGTTGCAGTTGCAACCGCCGGTGTCATCGCTCGAGCCGCCCGCAGTGCTCTCCTCCGAGCCCGAGTCGGCGCTGTCGCCGGTGCCCTCGGAGCCCGCCGAGGCGCTGGCCGACGCGCTCGCCGAGCCGCCAGAGGTGTCGGCGCCGGTGGAGCCGCCCTCGGAGCCGCCGGTGGAGCCGCCCTCGGAGCCGCCGGTGGAGCCGCCCTCGGAGCCGCCGCCGCTGCTGCTGCCGCCACCGGTGGTGTCCGGCGAGTCGCAGACGTCGCCGATGCCGTCGGTGTCCTCGTCGGCCTGGTCGGGGTTGGCGTCGTCGGGGCAGTTGTCGACGTCGCCGCAGACGCTGTCGCCGTCGGCGTCGTTGTCGGGGTCGTTGGCGCAGGCGTCGCACGCATCACCGACGTTGTCGGCGTCCGCATCCTCCTGGCCCGCGTTGTCGTCGTCGGGGCAGTTGTCGACGTCGCCACAGACGCCGTCGCCGTCGGCGTCGTTGTCCGCGTCGTCGGGGCAGGTGTCGCACGCGTCGCCGATGCCGTCGGCATCCGCGTCCTCCTGGCCCGGGTTGGGCGCGAACGGGCAGTTGTCGCCGTCACCGACGCCGTCGCCGTCCGCGTCCGCGAGCGCGAGGTAGGCGATGATGTTGCCGCGCAGGTTGTGCGACTCGGGCTGCGGCGACCAGAAGTTGTCGGTCGTGAGGCCGCCGAAGATGACGCGCCCGGCGCCCCAGGTCATCTCGGTGGCGTGGGGATCGCCGCCGTTGTCGTCCTGCATCAGCTCGATGCCACCGTTGGCGATCGACGCGTGGGCGTAGGAGGTGCCGGAGAAGTTGGTCGCGGTGGGCAAGAACGGCCCGTTCCAGATCGGGTGGGTGCCGTCGACCGCGCTGCCGACCTCGCCGGAGTCGGAGTAGGTGAGCTGCACGCCGCCGAAGCCGAAGCTCATGCCGTCGCCCTCGTTGGGCGCGGCGTTGAGGAACAGCCGACCGCCGGCGTTGACCCACGCCTCGATGGTGTCTTGGTTCGCGCCCAGGAACGTCTCGAGCTCGTCGGCGTTGCTGTCGCTGCCCTCGAGGTAGACGAAGCCGTAGGCGTCGGAGAACAGCCCGTTGGGATCGACCGTCTCGAAGCGCAGGTCGTCCCAGCCGCCGTCGCCGAACACCATCGTCATGGCGTTCTCGTTGGTGTTCACGCCCCACGGCGGGGACACGGTCGAGCGGACGTAGGCGCCCGGCACGGTCTCGCAGACGTTGCCGACACCGTCGAAGTCGTCGTCCTCCTGGCCGGGGTTGGGGAAGTACTGGCAGTTGTCGGCGCCGCCGACGAGGCCGTCACCGTCGAAGTCGGCGATGCCCGCGACGTAGGCGATGAGGTTGGCGCGCAGGTTGTGGCTGTCGGGCTGCGGCGCCCACCAGTTGTCGGTCGTGAGGCCGCCGAAGACGACCAGGCCGCCGCCCCAGAACAGCTCGGTGGCGTGGGGGTTGCCGCCGTTGTCGTCCTGCATCAGCTCGTTGCCGAAGCCCGTGATCGAGGCGTGGGCGTACGAGCTGCCGGTGAAATCGGTCGAGACCGGCAGGAACGGGCCGTTCCAGATGGGATGCGACGTGTCGACGGCGTTGCCGACATCGGCGAGGTCCGGGTAGACCAGCGAGATGCCGCCGAAGCCGAAGCTCATGCCGTCGCCCTCGTTGGGCGCGGCGTTGAGGATGAGCCGACCGCCGTTGGCGACCCAGTCCTCGATCGTCCCCTGGTTCGCGGCGAGGAACGCCTCCAGCTCGTCGGCGCCGAGCTGGCTGCCCTCGAGATAGACGAAGGTGTACGCGTTCGAGAACAACACTGCGGGGTTGACGGCCTCGAACGTGAGGTCGTCCCACTGGCCGGCGCCGAAGACCATGTTCATGGCGTCTTCGTTGGTCGTCACGCCCCACGGCTGCCCGACGTTCGAGCGCACGTAGGCGGGATAGGCGGCAGCATCGTTTTGCAGCGCGGCGAAGGTGCACAGGGCCGAGGTGACGCCGATCGCGAGCGGGGCGATGCGACGGACGCGGTGGTTCGATTTCATGGTTCAGTGTCCTCCAATCAGTCCGTGGGTCCATGCGACGCCGGATCGACGTCGAGGAACGGGAGCATCGCACGCGGATCGTCGCGGGGGTTGCACGCAATCGGGCCACCACGCGCAAAGCGAGCGGTGCCGCGCCGGCCAGATTCGCGCGCGCGCGCTCGCGTGCCGCGAGCCCCTCGCGGCGAGGCTCCGCGGTGCCGCGCCGGGCGAGAAGTCCCGAGAACAGGCGTTTTCGTGGGTTTTCTGCTCCATCCGTCGCGGCCTGGGCTACCGTCCTCGCCGCCATGCCCAACCCGTCCTTCGACGATCTCCGCATCGACGGCGACCGCCTGTGGCGCTCGCTCATGGAACTGGCCCAGATCGGCGCGACGCCCCGCGGCGGTGTGTGTCGCCTCGCGTTGACGGACCTCGACAAGCAGGGCCGTGATCGGGTGGTGGGCTGGGCCGAGCAGGCCCGGCTGCGCGTCACCGTCGATCGCATCGGCAACGTGTTCCTGCGCCGTGCCGGCCGCAACGACGCGCTGCCGCCGATCGTGACCGGCAGCCACATCGACACCCAACCCACCGGCGGCAAGTTCGACGGCAACTACGGCGTGCTCGCGGGCCTCGAGGTCGTGCGCACCCTCGACGACCACGGCATCGAGACCGAGGCGCCGATCGAGGTGGTGTTCTGGACCAACGAGGAAGGCTCGCGCTTCGTGCCGGTCATGATGGGCTCGGGCGTGTTCGCCAAGGCCTTCACGCTCGAGCACGCCTACGCCGCCAAGGACACCGAGGGCAAGAGCGTGGCCGAGGAACTCGCGCGCATCGGCTACGTCGGCAGCGAGGAGCCCGGCGCGCACCCCATCGGCGCCTACTTCGAGACCCACATCGAGCAGGGCCCGGTGCTCGAGGACCACGGCGTCACCATCGGCGTGGTCACCGGAGTGCTCGGCATCCGCTGGTACGACTGCACCGTGACCGGCATGGAGGCCCACGCCGGGCCCACGCCGATGGCGCTGCGCAAGGACGCGCTGCAGGTCGCGGCCAAGCTCATGCAGGAGGTCGTGGCCGTGGCCCATCGCCACCCGCCGCACGGCCGCGGCACCGTCGGCATGGTCCAGGTGCACCCCAACAGCCGCAACGTCATCCCCGGCCGGGTCAAGTTCTCCATCGACCTGCGCAACGCCACCGACGCGCTCGTCGATGCGATGGACGCCGACATCCGCGGCGTCGCGGCCGAGCTGTCGCGCACCAGTGGTCTGCCGATCGCGATCGAGCAGGTCTCGCAGTACCCCGCGCAGCCGTTCCACGACGAGTGCGTGCGCGCGGTCGCGGGTGCGGCCGAGCGCCTGGGCTACTCGAGCATGCCCGCGGTCTCCGGTGCCGGCCACGACGCGGTGTACATGGCTCGGCTCGCGCCGGCCGGGATGATCTTCATCCCGTGCAAGGACGGCATCAGCCACAACGAGATCGAGGACGCCAAGGCCGAGCACATCACCGCCGGCGCCAACTTGCTGCGCGTGCCGGAGCGGGCCAAGGTCGTCTCACGTCGGTAGCAGCTTGGCCGCGCGCACGCGGTGGAGCCTGAACTGGCGCAGGGCCTGCTGTCGAGGTCGTCGGTGTTGAGCAGGGTCTCGCGGCGATCGGCCCGCACGCTGCGGATCGTACCCTCGACCAGGCCGTGCCCTCGGCGCCGTCGTAGGTGATCGACAGCGCGCGGCGGTCGAGCCACGCCTGCTCGATCACCCGCTGGACCCGCGGATCGACGGGCGGCGCGGGCACGCCCACGTAGGACACGGAGCGCTGCAGCTGCTCGAGCTCGCGCTGGGCCGGTGCCGGCAGCGCGGCGCGGACCTTGTCGAGCGCGGTCTGCAGCGTCTGCGCGTACGGGATCATGCGCTGGTCGATCAGCCACAGTCCGGCCGCGAGCAACACCGCGGCCTCCCGTGCCGTGAAGTTCACCGGTGGCATCGAGTAGCTGCGATCGAGCACGAAGCCGCCGCCACGACCGCGCTCGCCGTGCAGCGGCAGCTCGGCCTCTCGCAGCGCGTCGAGGTCGCGATAGACCGTGCGGACCGAGACGCCCAGGCGCTGCGCGAGGGCCTCGGCGGTGACGCCGGTCCGGCGGGCGCGCAGTAGCTCGGCGAGGGCGAACAGACGCTGGGCGCGGCGCATCCGACAAATATGACATACACCTGACATCGTGGGGGCGTAGACCGAGGCCATGACCCACCCCGAACTCGTCTTGTGTGAGCTCTCGGACACCGGCCTCGCGGCGCTCGAGAGCTACTCGCCCTTCTGCCTCAAGGTCCTGCGCGCTGCGGGTGCAGGCCTGCCGGTGCGTCGCCAGCACGCCGGGCGGCCGGCGCGTGGCGGCACTACAACGCCGTGGGCCAGGTCCCGGTGTTGCTCGTCGACGGCGAGCCGATCGCCGACTCGACCCAGATCCTCGCGCGCATCGAGACCCTGGGCGGCCGCTCGCTGCTGCCGGCCGACCCGCGCCTGCGGGCCGAGGCGCTGCTGTGGGAGGAGCTGGCCGACACCGCGCTCAGCAGCGGCTTCCTCGTCGCCGCGCGTTGGGCCGACGCCGACAACTGGCCGCGGACGCGTGCGGCGTACTTCGGCGCGATGCCGGCGCCCGTGCGCGCGATCGTGCCGGCGCTGCTGCGGCGCGGCGTGGTGCGATCCTGGTCGCGCGCGACGTGTAGCGCGCGGGGCCGGCGGCCTGCTGGGCTCGGTTCGCGATCCTGCTCGACGCGCTCGAGGCCCGCGCGCCCGCCAGCGGCTTGTGGCTCGACGACCGCATCACGGTGGCAGACGTCTCGTTGTTCGCGCAGCTCCACGGCCTGCGCACCGCGCTGACGCCGGTGCAGCGCGCCGCGGTCGAGCAACGGCCGCGGCTGTGCGCCTGGCTCGATCGCGTCGATGCGGCGACGCGGGCCTGACGCAGGTGCTCGCATCGGCCGCGGCGCCGCCTGACGATCACATCGGCGCGGGCGCGCCGGTCTCGGCGAGTCCAGACGTGGCGCCCTGGGGATCGTCGCACACCGCGATCATCACCCCGAGGCGGATCTCCATCGGGCCCAGCACGCGACCATTGCGCGCGCGTACGTGCGCGAGCGCGGCCTGCAGGCTCGGCACAGCGAAGAAGAAGTTCCAGTGGGGATGTGCGCCCGGCGATGCCGGCGACGTCCGCGATCGAGCCGTCAGCGCCGGGCGCGTAGGCGAACAGGATGCGGCCGCCGTTGGCCGTGCCGTCGCCGCGCAGGTCCCAGCCGAAACGCGCGCCATACAGCGGCGCGACGTGGGCGGCGTCGGCGGTGTGCAGCTGGTGCCACACGATCTGGGCCTCGGAGTGCGCGCTCGACTCGACCAGCGCCACGACCGCGCCGCCGGGGTCGCGCAGCAGCGCGAGCGCGTCGGTCTGCGAGGCCCAGGGCGGTCGCGCCGGCGGCCAGCCACGCGGCGCGCTGGCTCGCATTGCCGCCGCGGTGCGAGACGTCGATGTGGCCCAGCCACAGCGGCCGAGCCCCGCGGGCGCGCGCGTCGTGGGTGATCGCGACGATGCCGTCGCCGCGGTGACTTAACACCGCCTCGTAGAAGGCGTCCGCCGCGTCGACGTCGGTGGTGCGCAGCGCGATGCGACAGAAGCGGGCTTCGTCCACGTGCAGCAGCATCGCACCGGGCGGCGCCGGCGTCAGCGACCCGCGGCGATGCGGGCCGCGAAGGGGCCCTCGACCTTGCGCGTGCCGTCGCCCAGCGCCAAGTTGCCGCAGACCCACTGCGCGTCGAGGTGGGTGAGCTCGACCGTGCCGGCCTTGGCGCCCGCGAGCGTGAGCACGCCGATCGACACGCCACCGGCGCGGTCGGTCAAGGTCGGCCACGCCAGGCGCGCCTGGGTCGTGTCGAGCAGTGGCTTGGCGGATCGATCGGCAGCGGGTTGCGGTCGTGCTGCAGATCGACGTTGCCCAGGCGTACACCGATCTGCAGCTGGCCGCCGCGTGGCGCCTCGCCGGTGCGCGCAGGATCCATGGCGTAGTTCGCCAGCGAGAGGCTGAGGGTCTTGCCCTCGAACTGCAGGTCGGCGTAGGCGCTGCGCACGGCGTACTCGCCCTCGAAGCGCGGGTCGACCACGGCGAGCGTGTCCGGGCGCTTGCACGCCGCCGGCAGCCCCGACCAGTCCATCGCGACGCTGGCCTCCTGCGTCTGCGCGCGGCCGTCCGGGGCGGGCGCACTCGCAGCCTGCAGCTCCACCACGGTCGTCGGCGCGGCGCGATCCATCAGCGTGCCGTCGCCGAGCTGGCCACGCTGGTTGTAGCCGACAGCTCGCGTGGCCGTCCTCGTGCACGACGCAGGTGGAGCGCGAACCCACCGAGACATCGAGCGCCGCACCGGCTTGCGGTGACGGGGGTGGGCTCGGCCGCGCCGTCGCCGGGCTTGCCCAGGCCGAGCTGACCGCGGTCGTTGCGCCCCAACCCCAGCGACAGCGCGCCGCCGCCACGACAGGCACGGTGCAGCGGGCCGCGAGCGTTGACCCGCATCGCCCAGGCTGGCAGCGCGGCGACGACCATGTCCTCGTCCAGCACTGCACCGCGCCGCGACCATCGACGGCGCAGATGCCGAACTGCCGGCGGTCGCGCGATCGCGGTCGCGCCGAAGGCGCAGGCCTCCTTGGCCACTGTTGCGTGCCGACGTAGCCCCAGCACGAGACCTTGCCGCCCGCGACCACGGCGCAGCCGTAGTTCACGACCGCCGGCGACGTGCACGGCACCGCTGACGCCCGGGATCTTCGTCGGGCCCTTGTCGTTGCCGCTGGTGTCGCCGTCCCCGAGCGCGTTGAAGGTCGTGTTGCCCCATCCGAGCACGCTGCCGTCGGCCATCACCGCGTACAGCGTGCCGCCACCGAAGGCGATCTCCTTCGCGCCGTGCAGCGCCGGCACCGGCGTCGGCGCGCCTGGGCTCGCGCCTTCGACCGGCAGCAATCGCGTGTAGCCCCAACAGGTGACGTCGGCGTTGCCGTCGATGCTGCACACCAGATCGCCCTGGTCGCCGGGGTCGCCGCCCATGCCCAGCCAGCTCGAGCCCGCGACGCCGGCGACCGCGACCGGCGTCGCGGCGTCGATCGGCGAGGTCGAAGCGTTGCGAAGCTCGCCGTAGTCGTTGCGGCCCCAGCAGCGCACGCTGCCGTCGTCCATGCGCGCGCAGGTGGCACCCATGCCTGCGGCGAGCTGGACCGCCTTGCGCACCGGCGCGCTGGTCGGGGTCGCGCCGCCTTCGCGGGCGCCGATGCGGTCCCGGCCGCGGCGACGGCCGGCGGTCTGTGGCGCGCGATCGCACGCGAGCGCGAGCGTCAGCGGAACAGGCCAGGCGCACGGGGAGGGCGGGGGTCGGGTGGGGTCGAGCATCGCTTCGTCGACCCCCCGACGGATCGAGCCCGGCCGATGTACCTCACCTGCCGCGTCGGAGCAGCGCGTCGGCCCGCGGGCGGCATGTTGCAGCCGTAGACGATGTCGACGTCGACCACGCCGCCGGCCTTGATCGCATCGCACGAGGCGCCGTGGAACGTGACCGAGTTGGTCGCGGGGTCGGCGGGTCAGCCGTCGACGGATCGTTGGGCACGCCGGCGGGGTCGAGGTCGAAGAACACGTAGATCTGCGACGGATCCTCGGGCACCTGATCGAGCGTGAAGGTGCACGACGCGACCGTCTGCAGCGCGCCCTCGAGCGCCATCTGCAGGCTCGCCGGGTCGTTGGCCAGCAAGCCGTGCTCGGTGCGCGGCGATGAAGATCGTCGTAGAGGCTGATCATGACCGCGTCGCCGAAACCGACTGCGAACGTCAGCACCGGGATCGCCTGGCCGTAGAGCATCGCTGCACCGCCGGGGCCGTTGACGAAGTCGGTGCAGTCGCCGCTCTCGCCGCCATCGGTGATAGAGCAGCGCCGCGTTCTTGCGCTCGGCGTCCTGCAGCGACACCTCGCCCACGAGATCCTGCAGCGCAGCGCCGGTGCCGGCGGTCTCGGGGTTGCCGCTGTCGCACAGGTAGTGCACGCGGCCGTCACCACCGACGGCCTGGCCGTCGAGGCTGCCGACGCCCGCGGTGGTGTCGAGGAACGTCTGGATGTTGCCGGCGTTGTTCGGCGAGATCGGCGCCACGATCGTGCCGGCCCGGGCAACCCGGCGGGATGCACGACGAGTAGGTCGCGAGGCCGAAGCGCACGGTGCTGTCGAAGGTGGTCGTGACCGAGTCGACCACCGAGACCGCGACCTCCCAGCGGTTGTCGGAGGTGCCGGGCACGTCGCCGTCCATGCTGCCGCTGCGATCGAGCAGGATCAGCACGTTGGGCGGCACGTTGTCGAGCGCGAACTGGAAGCCGCCGCAGCCACCGATGGTGCACTGCCCGTCCTCACACATGAAGCCGCCCTCGCAGTCGCCGGGCAGCATGCACGCGTCGGGCGGCGAGCACGCGCCGAGACCGGCGCGCAGCGCTGGCCCTGCGGGCACTCGTCGTCGCTCGCACACGGCGTGGTCTCGCCAGGTCGCGTCGGCGGTGCCGTCCTGCTGCCGCCCATTGCCCGCGGTGCCGCTGCCGCCGTCGGTCGCCGAGGCCGAGATCGAGCCGATCGAGACCGAGCCGATCGTTGCGCTGGCGCTGGCGTCGGCGTCCGCCCGTCGTCGCCGCAGCCGTGTGCCAAGGCGGCCGCGATCATGGACTGCGAGCTTGCGCATGACGTTGCTCCGACCCCATCGTCGCACGGCCGCGGCCGCCGGCGCGCGTGCGGCCTCGTCGAGATCACGTAGCGCCGCGCGCAGCGGCGTTTACGGGCGACCCGGCGCTGCCGTACGGTGGGGCATGACCGTGTGCCGTCGCCGTCCTCGCCGCTCGCCCCCGACGATGCTCGCCGCCCTGGTCGCGATCGCCTGCGGCGGCGACGACGGCCGCGGTGGTGGCACCGTCGCCTTTTCCGCCTCGACCACCGCGGGCAGCGACGGCGGCAGCGACGGCGGCAGCGACGGCAGCGGTGGCGGCAGCAACAACGGCGCCGGCACGACCGCGGCCACGACCGCGACGAGCACCGCCTCGACCAGCGCCAGCACCTCGGTCGGCAGCGACGGCGGCACCGGTGCCGGCACCATTGCACACCGGCGCGGTCGAGTCGAGCGGCAGTGGCACCGACGTTTGCGACGGCGTCGCGGGCGAGCAGCCGATTCCGCCCTCGCGCTGCGACGGCCCCTCGGGCAACACCAGCACCGAGGTCCCGCGCAACGGCATCTTCTCGACCAGCTGGTTCGGCTGCTACTACGACGAGGGCGGCGAGCTGGTGCAGGACCCCAGCGACAACTGCGAGTTCGCGTGCGGCTCGCAGGGCCTGTGCGACGCCGGCCAGAGCGGGCCCGAGTGCGAGGCCGGCCTGCAGTGGTTCGCCGCCGATGCCGATCGCTTCGGCTGTGGCGGGCGCATGCGCGTGACCAACTGCGACAACGGCAAGCAAGTGGTGCTGGTCACGCTGGACCGGGGGCCCAACTGCGGCGTGGAGATGGACTGCGGCACGCCGGTGCTCGACATGAGCCACGACGCGATGATCCATCTGTTCGACGGCAACGAGTACGGCGGCTGCGATCAGCAACTCGTGGTCGTCGAGGCCGTCGGCGACGGCGAGCCGCTGGGCCCGGTGTGACCCGGCGCGTCCTCCCTGAAGGCTCAGCCCTCGGGGTTGGTCACGTTCTTGAGTCCCCAGCCGGTCATGTCGCTGTAGGTGTACGGGCTGGTCAGGCCGTCGAATTGGTCGAAGTCGTGGCTGTCGGGATCGATGCGGAACGCCGAGGTGCCCTGGTCGACGACCCAGACGTAGCCGAAGAAGTCGATGCTCACGCCCTTGGCCAAGTTCGAGGGCAGCGCGACCATGTCGACCAGCTGCATCGTGTCGCGATCGATCGCGTACACGCCCTCCCAGTCCCACGGGTAGTGTGCCATCCACATCAGGCCGTTGGCGTCCTCCTGGATGCCCAGGCCGGTGATCGCGTCGTTGGTGTCGAAGGTCTCGGTCGCGGGATCGAAACGCGCGATGCCGCCGGCGTAGCCGGCGATCCACGGCCGACCCAGGGTGTCGACGGTGAAGCCGTAGGGCGAGATCGCCGGCGTGGTCCAGATGTCGTAGGTGAACGCGACGTGGTCGACGCGGACCAGCTCCTGCATCGGACCGTCGTTGCCGGAGTCGACGAACCAGTAGTCGCCGTTGGGATCGAACGCGGCGCCGTAGGGCCCGAAGTAGCCGATCTGGATCTCGGGCATCGGGATCTCCTGCTCGATCACGCCCGAGTCGCCGTCGATCACCGTGGTCACGACCGTGCCGCTGACGCCGCTCTGCGCGCCGGTGGTCCAGACCTTCTCCTGCGAGTACGTGCACGTCGGCTCGTCGAAGACGCCGGGCGACCACGCCACCGGCCGTTGGGTCGTGTAGGCCATGGGCACGTACCACGCGACGCACTCCTCGACGTCCGCGAGCACGTCGCCGCCGCCCGAGGAGGTCTGGATGCCGGGCATGCCGTTGTCGTCGACGCAGTCCTCAGCAGCGTAGACCTTGGTCACGCCGCCGTTGCGGTTGGCGATCGCGACGTCGCCCGAAAGGCTCACCGAGGTGCGCGAGGATTGCCGTTGCCCGGGTGCACCAGGTAGCGACCCTCTTCGATCATCGTCTGGGTGTTGATCTTCGAGACCGCGTTCTGACCGCTGTCGGCGACCCAGATGTACGAGAAGTCGGTGCCGCCGCCCTTGCCGTCGCCGCACGATTGCGGCAGGTCGCTACGGTTGCCGCCGACGTCGAACTTGGGGTCGCCGCTGTCGGCCGCGGTCGTGCCGGTGCCGGAGCCCGCGTCGCTGCTGCCCGCGCTCGCCAGGCGCTCGCGCTGGCGCTCGCGCTGCCGGCGGTGGTGCCGTCCAGTTGCGAGCCACGGTCGTCATGCTCTGCGTCGCGGAGCCGATGCCGCTCTCGCCGTCCGCGGCGTCGCCGCTGCCCGAGGGGCCGCCGTCGCCGCACGCCGCCAGCGTGCACGCCGCGAGCGCCCAGCACCGCCCCAAGCCCCCGCGCAAGCCCTGCCGTCCGTCCATGCCCACGAGCTTGCGACAAGTCAGGGCGCGCGTTTGCGCGTGTGCTGCCGCGCGCGGCCCGGCGGCGTTTCTGGCCCGCGCGTCGCCGTGCCCGCCGCCGCGCGAGCTTGGTATACCGCGGCTCTCGCCGCCATCGTCGCGGCCAGCGTCCGCGCCCCGCCGGGCGACCACACAAGGAGACCTCCCC
Source organism: Nannocystaceae bacterium (assembly GCA_046351635.1). Classification (GTDB taxonomy): domain Bacteria; phylum Myxococcota_A; class Polyangia; order Nannocystales; family Nannocystaceae; genus Xiheibacterium. Next base: position 38,798 of record JAXLYC010000028.1, read on the forward strand.
ATGGGCAACGCCATCGCGATGACCTCCGCCGGGCTGTCCGTGCCCGCTGATCCGATCATTCCGTTCGTCGAGGGCGACGGCATCGGACCCGACATCTGGGCCGCTTCGGTGCGTGTTCGATGCCGCGGTCGCGAAGGCCTACGGCGGCAAGCGCAAGATCAATTGGCTCGAGGTGCTCGCGGGCGAGAAGGCCCACGGCAAGACCGGCGAGTGGCTGCCCGAGGCCACGATGGATGGTCCGCAAGTACCTCGTGGGCATCAAGGGCCGCTGACGACCCCGGTCGGCGGTGGCATCCGCTCTCAACGTCGCGCTGCGCCAGGCCTCGATCTGTACGTGTGCCTGCGGCCGGTGCGGCACTTCAAGGGCGTGCCCAGCCCGGTCAAGCACCCCGAAGCGGTCGACATGGTGATCTTCCGCGAGAACACCGAGGACATCTACGCCGGCATCGAGTTCCAGGCCGGCACCGACGACTGCGCCAAGTTCATGAAGCTCTTCACCGAGGCCTTCGGGCCCGCGCGTCGAATCCGATTCCCCGCCGCAAGCGGCATCGGCATCAAGCCCATCTCGCAGGAGGGCACCGCTCGGCTGGTGCGTGCGGCGCTGAAGTACACCTTCGACAACAAGCTGCCCAGCCTGACGATCGTGCACAAGGGCAACATCATGAAGTACACCGAGGGTGCCTTCCGCGACTGGGGCTACGAGCTGGCCAAGACCGAGTTCGGCGCCACCGATCTCGACGGCGGGCCGTGGCAGATCATCCGCAAGGACGGCCACGAGGTCGTGGTCAAGGACGCGATCGCCGACGCGTTCCTGCAGCAGATCCTCACCCGTCCCTCGGAGTACTCGGTCATCGCCACGATGAACCTCAACGGCGACTACATCTCCGACGCGCTCGCGGCCCAGGTCGGCGGCATCGGCATCGCGCCGGGCGGCAACATCAACTACGTCACCGGCGCTGCGATCTTCGAGGCGACCCACGGCACCGCGCCCAAGTATGCCGGCCAGGACAAGGTCAACCCCGGCTCGGTCATCCTCTCGGGCGAGATGATGCTGCGCTACATGGGCTGGACCGAGGCCGCCGATCTCGTGATCAAGGGCATGGACGGGGCCATCGGCGCCAAGACCGTGACCTACGACTTCCATCGCCTGATGGAAGGCGCCACGCTGCGCAAGTGCAGCGAGTTCGGCAGCGACATCATCGCCCACATGGGTTGAAATCACCGCGTCGACGGTCCGCGCGCGCAGCCTGACGACGGGCTCGCGCTCGGGCATGCTCGAAGGCGGTGGGGCGCCACGACAGCGACGCGGTCGGGGTCGACGCGCTGCGTGGCGGCGCGACCGAGCGCGGCTCCGGCCCGCGCGTGGGCCACTACCACCTGCTCGAGACCGTGGGCGAGGGCGGCATGGGCCGCGTGTTCCTCGCCTACGACCCCAAGCTGCACCGCCGCGTCGCGATCAAACTCCTCAAGCCCGACGCCACCGGCGGTTCGTCCGCGCGACTGATGCGCGAGGCGCAGGCGCTCGCGCAGGTGAGCCATCCCAACCTCGTGCACGTGTACGAGGTCGGCGAGCAGGCCGGCGAGGTCTTCGTGGTGATGGAGTACATCCGCGGCGAGACGCTCGCGCAGTGGCGCAGCGAGCGTCCGCGGTCGTGGCGCGAGATCGTCGCGGTGCTCGCGGGCGCGGGCGCGGGCCTGGCCGCGGCCCACCGCGCGCGCATCGTGCATCGCGACTTCAAGCCGGCCAACGTCGTCATCGATCGCGACGGCGTCGCGCGGGTGCTCGACTTCGGCATCGCGGTCTTCGGCGCCACCGTCGAGGCCGGCATGGAGAGCTCGGGCGTGCTGGGGGACACCCGCGCGCGGGCCCGCGACGCGGCGCTGTCGCTGCACGTGACCGACGGCGGCTCGGTCATGGGCACGCCGCCGTACATGGCGCCGGAGCAGCACGCGGGGCGTCGCGCCGACGCGCGCTCGGATCAGTTCAGCTTCGCGGTGACGTTGTTCGAGGCGCTGTACCAGACGCGACCGTTCCCCGACGAGTACGAGGCGATGCTCGCGGCCAAGCGCAGCGGCGAGATCCGCTTCTCGGCCGAGACCGCGGTGCCCAGCCGCGTGCGCGCGGTGCTGCGGCGGGCGCTGGCGCCCGATCCCGAGCAGCGCTTCGCGTCGATGCAGGCGCTGCTCGACGCGCTGCAGCGCTCGCATCGGCTGGCGTGGGCGCTGGCCGGCGGCGCCACCGTCGTCGCGGCCGCGGCGGGCCTGTGGCTGTCGCGTACGCAGGCCCCCGCCGATGCCTGCTCGAGCTTGCCGCCGCGCGCGGCCGCGGTGTGGAGCGACGAGCGTCGGGCCGCGGTCGCGGCGGCATTCGCCGCCGTCGATCATCCCTACGCCGAGCCCAGCCATCGCACGGTCGAGGCGATGCTCGATCAGCAGCTGGTGGACTGGCACGGCAGCTGGCAGCGCAGCTGCGTGGCGACCCAGGTCGAGGGCACGCAGTCGCAGCAGCTGTTCGACCTGCGCATGGCCTGCCTCGAGCGGCGGCTCGACGGTGTCGCCGCCCTGGTCGACGTGCTCGCGCATGCCGACGTGCGCGTGGTCGAGCGCGCCGTGCTCGCGACCGCCAACCTGACGCCGGTGGCGGTGTGCGACGACGAGACCCGGCTGCGCGACGAGGTGCCGCCGCCCGAGGACCTGCGCACGCGCGATCAGGTCGACGAGATCCGTGTCGCGCTCAGCGGCGTCGAGGCGCTGGTCGACGCCGGGCGCTTCGACGACGCCAAGGTGCAGGCCGAGCGCCTGGCCGAGCGCGCGCGTCGGTTGGGCTATCAGCCGCTGGTGGCCGAGGCCGAGCTCGTGCTCGGTGGTGCGTTGGAGAACGATCCGCGTGCGGCCGAAGACGCGCTGCGGGCCTCGATCCGCGCGGCGACGGCGTCGCGCCACGACCTGGTCGCCGCGCGGGCCTGGAACGCGCTGGTCGAGAACGTCGGCATCACGCAGTCGCGCCACGAGGAGGCGCTGTCGCTCGCGACCGGGGCCGAGGCCGCGGTCGCGCGGGTCGATCCCGACGGTGGGCTCACCGCCACGCTGGCGGCGTACCTGGGCTCGATCGCCAGCGCGCGCGGCAACTACGACGAAGCCATCACGCAGTATGCCCGCGCCGAGCGGCTGGTGACCGCGGCCTACGGCGCCCGGATCCGCGCCTGCGCGTGTTCGTCAACAACCTCGGCGTGGTGCTGCTGCAGCAGGGCAAGTGGGACGAGGCGCTGGTGCAGTTCGAGCGCGCACTGGCGCTGGGCGAGGCCACGCTCGGGCCCGAGCACCCGTACCTCGCCGACTACGTGATGAACATCGGCAACGTCCAGCTCGAGCAGCGCGACGGTCGGCACGCCCGGCCCACGCTCGAGCGCGCGCTGGCGATCCTCGCGCGCGAGCCCGAGGCCAACCGCCGCCGCATCGCGATGGTGCGGGCCAACCTCGCGCACGCGATGTACCTCGAGGGCGAGTTCGACGCGGCCGAGGCCACCGCGACCGCCGCGCGGGCAGAGCTGGCCGCGCTGTTGGGCCCCGAGCACCCCCACCTCGCCGGGGTCGACGACGTGCTCGGGTTGGTCGCGCTGCAACGCGAACAGCTCGAGCTCGCGGCGCGCACGCTCGACGATGCGCGCGCGCGGCTGGAGCAGGACTTGGGCCCGCGTCATCCGTTGGTGGCGCTGGTCCGGCTGCACCACGCCGAGGTCGCGCTCGAGCGCGGCGAGGTCGCGGCGGCGCAGCGCGAGCTCGTCGATGCCGAGTCGTCGCTGCGCGAGGACCCCGGCTCCGAGCACCCGGACCACGCCGTCGCCGCGGCGCTGTTGGCCGAGGCCCAGCTCGCGCAGGGTGGGGGACAGATCGAGCTGCTGACCCAGGCCATCGCGCGTGCGGCCGCTCGATGCCCACGCGCGCGCGCGGGCCCGCTTCGCGCTCGCACGCGCGAAGCTGGCTGCGAGTCTCAGGACGCGGTCGCGATCGCGACCGCGGCCCTGGCCGAGCTCACGCAGCCCGACTACCTGCAGCCGCGGCTGCGCGCGTGGTTGTCACCCCACCTGCGCGGACGCTGAGCGAGCGTGTGCGTCACAGCGGCCCGATGAGCTGGGCCCACAGCTCGAGCGCGACCAGGATCGCCATGCAGGTCGCGAGCGCGCTGCCGACCACGCGCAGCAGCGGCCAGCGCAGTGGGTCGCCGTCGATCCGACGCACCACCGGTAGCCCGATCACGAAGTAGACCGCATAGCCGAACGAGCCCACCGCGAGCATGCGCTCGCGCGAGCCGTAGGCGAACAGGTCACGCAGCAGCTCGGTGGCCATGAAGAAGGTCTCGGCGAACGCGATGCCGTAGGCCAGCGCCAACACCACCGCGGCGCGGCCGAGCCGGCGCGGCAGCGCGTCGTCGCGGCCCAGACCCAGGCGCGCGACCGCGGTGCGGTCGGCGACCATGAGGATCGCGAAGTAGGTCATGAAGTACGCGTGGGTCAGCGGGTACATGAACACCGGCACGCGTTGGCCGCTGTGACCCAGCTCGACCGCCTCGAAGGTCCAGCGCGCGCCGAAGGCGTAGCGCATGCCCATGTAGTCGAAGAAGTAGTGCGTGCCGAAGTAGGTGCCGAACGCGACCACGATCGCGACCCACAGGTTGAGCTTGAACCAGTAGCCGTGCCACGGGCGCCGGCCGGCATCGGGACGGCCCCGCGCGAGCAGCGGGCCGATCGCCGCCGGCGCCGCGACGGCGCAGCCGAACACGAGGTAGTCGGCGTCGTCCCATGCGCGCAGCGTGCCGGTCAGCACGACCCACGCGACCGCGAGGATCCACAGCGGCGAGGTCGCGAGCAGGAACCGCTCGGTCCAGCGCCGGTCGGGGTCATGGGCGAGCACGAGCACCGCGGGCACAGTCTCGCACGCCGGCGCCGCGGCGGGGCAAGTCCCGGCCGCGGGTGTATGCTGATCCGACATCATGGATCGCGACGCATTCCGTGAGGCGCTCCTGGGCGTGATGGAGCGCAAGCGCCACTGGGCGTGGCCTCGGTTCACCGCCGGCGAGGTCGCGCGCGAGCGCCTGCACATCCACCTCGAGCACGAGTACGCGGTCTACATCCGCGACTTCGCGGTGCTGCTGGGGCGCGCGTACGTGCAGTGCCCGGTCGCGGCCGCGCGGCGCGAGCTGGCCGAGAACCTGTTCGAGGAGGAGACCGGCAAGCTCGCGCGGGCGGCCGCACGCCGAGCTGTTCCTCGAGTACCCGCGCGGGCTGGGCATGGACCTCGCGCGCTTCGAGGCCATCACGCTGCTGCCGGCGGCGCAGGCCTACCGCGACGAGCTCGATCGCTGCACGCTGTCGAGCGGCTGGGACGTCGCCGCCGCGGTCACGACGCTGTTCCTCGAGGGCACCGAGTACGAGCGCGGCGAGCTCGACGCCAGCGCGCCCAAGCGACCCGAGCCGCCGCTGTCCGAGCATCCCCTGGTCAAGCACTACGGTTTGCCGCTCGATCGCCTCGAGCTGGTCCGCGCGCACCGCATGGTCGAGGGCGACCATCGCCGCGCGGCGTGGCACATCGTGCTCGACTTCACCGAGGCCGACCGTCGCGCGACCGTGGTCGAGGCGATGGCGCGGGTGCTGCCGGCGTGGCACGCCTACCGCGACGAGGTCGCGCAGGCCTGCGGACTCGCGCGCAGCTGAGGACCTCCGCCATGGCCACGCCGTTGCCGCTGTCGTTCTACGATCGCGACGTCGTCGACGTCGCGCGCGCGCTGTTGGGCCAGGTGTTGCGCCGCGGTTCGATCGCGCTGCGCATCACCGAGGTCGAGGCCTACGCCTGGCCCGGCGACACTGCGTGCCACGCCCGCGCCGGACGCACGCCGCGGACCGAGGCGCTGTTCGGTCCGCCCGGCCGCGCCTACGTGTACCTGTGCTACGGCCTGCACCACATGCTCAACGTCGTGACCGGCGGTGGCCACGAGGCCGCGGCGGTGCTCATCCGCGCGTGCGAGCCCGTCGCAGGGCTGTCGCTGGTGCGTCGCCGTCGCGGCGGGCAGCAGGGCCCCGGACTGCTCGCGGGCCCGGGCAAGGTCGGTGAGGCGCTCGCGCTCGACACCTCGTGGACCCACCACCCGCTGCACGAGCCCGGTGGCCTCACGCTCGAGGCCGGTGCGCCGCCGTCGCGTGTGCTCGCGGGCACGCGCATCGGCATCGAGTTCGCCGCGCCGCGGGATCGCGCCAGGCGCTGGCGCTTCGCGGCGGCAGACTCGCGCGCGGTCACCCATCGCGCGCAGCTGCGACCCTCGGTGCGCCCGGGTGCACGCGCATCCGGCCGCGACGGGCTGTGCTAGCGTGGTCGCGCCATGGTGCAGCTCGAGCAACGGCCGCGACCGCGCCGCAATCGCAAGTCCGAGGCCATCCGCGAGGCCTGCCGCGAGACCACCGTCGGGCCGCAGCACTTCATCTACCCGCTGTTCGTGCACGAGCGCGATGTCGACGTGCCGATCCCGTCGATGCCGGGATGCTCGCGGCTGAGCCCGCGTTCGCTGCTCGCGGAGGTCGAACGCGCGCGCGCGGTCGGCGTGCGGATGATCGCGCTGTTTCCCGCGATCGACGACGCGCTCAAGGACCCGCGGGGCAAGGAATCCTACAACCCCGACGGCCTGGTGCCGCGCAGCGTCGCGACGCTCAAGGCGCGCTGGCCGGACGTGATGCTGGTGACCGACGTCGCGCTCGATCCGTACTCGTCGGACGGGCACGACGGCATCGTCGCGCCCGACGGCCGCATCCTCAACGACGAGACCGTCGCGGTGCTGTGTCAGCAGGCCGTGGCCCAGGCCCGCGCCGGCGCCGACGTGGTCGCGCCCTCGGACATGATGGACGGCCGCGTCGGTGCCATCCGCGATGCGCTCGACGCCGAGGGCTTCACCGAGGTGTCGATCCTGGCCTACACCGCCAAGTACGCCTCGGCGTTCTACGGCCCGTTCCGCGACGCGCTCGACAGCGCACCGCGCCACGGCGACAAGAAGACCTACCAGATGGACCCGGCCAACGCGCGCGAGGCCCTGCGCGAGCTCATGCTCGACGAGGACGAGGGCGCGGACATGGTCATGGTCAAGCCCGCCGGCGCCTACCTCGACGTCATCGCGCGGGTGCGCGACGCGACCACGCTGCCGGTCGCGGCCTATCAGGTCAGCGGTGAGTACGCGATGCTGAAGGCTGCGGCCGAGCGCGGCTGGCTCGACGAGCGCCGCGCCGTGCTCGAGTCGCTCACCGCGATCCGTCGGGCGGGCGCGGACGTCGTGCTCACGTATTACGCCCGTCAGGTCGCGCAGTGGCTGGTCGGCGCGTGAGCAGGGCGGCTGCGATCGCAGCGCTGGTGTTGGCGTGCCAGCGCCCGGTGACCCGCGATCCCGGGGTCACGCCGGTCGATGCGCGAGCCCAGACCGACGCGCGGCCGCCGGTGGCGCCGCGCGAGGACACGGTCGTCACGCTGCACGGCCGCACCCTGCCCGATCCCTACGCGTGGCTGCGCCGGCGCGACGATCCCCGCACGCGGCGCTACCTCGAGCAGGAGACCGCGTACACCGAGGCGTGGCTGCACCGCATCGAGGATCTGCGCGCGCGCGTGCGCGACGAGCTGCGCGCGCGCGTGATCGAGGACGATCTGTCGGTGCCGGTCGAGCACGGTGGTTGGGCCTACTTCGATCGCATCGCGCGCGGCCAGCAGTACCCGGTGTACCTGCGCCGCGCCACGGTCGGCGGCGCCGAGCAGACCGTGCTCGACTGCAACGCGCGCGCGGCCGGCCACGAGCACTTCTCGCTCGGGGCCATGACGGTCTCGCCCGATCACAGCCGCGTCGCGTGGTCCGAGGACGTCTCGGGCGCGGAGCGATACCGCGTGCTGGTGGCCCAGCTGCCCTCGGGCGCCGTGGTCGCGCAGCTCGACGGCGAGCCCGGCTACGCGCCGAGCGACGACGGCGACCACGCGGGCGCCATCGGCGAGTCGCTGGCGTGGGCCGGCGACTCGCGCACGCTGTTCTTCACCACGCTCGACCAGGCCCATCGTGAGTGGCGGCTGTGGCGGGTCGACACCCGCACGCGCGCGCCCGCGACGCTGGTGTTCGAGGAATCCGATCCGCAGCACTCGGTCTCGGTGCACCGCAGCCGCGACGATCGCACGATGGTGATGAGCTCCAACAGCCAGATCACCAGCGAGGTGCGGCTGTTGCCGGCCGACACGCCCGCCGGCGCCTGGCAGGTGGTCGAGCCGCGGCGCACCGGACTCGAGTACGAGGTCGAGCCCCGCGGCGAGGAGCTGCTCGTGCTCACCAACGACGGCGCGCCCGAGTTCATGCTCGCGCGCGCGTCGATGGCCCTGCCCGGACGCGCGCACTGGCGGCCGGGGCTGCGACCGCCGGCGGGCGGGAGCTTCTCGCGCGTGGAGGCCTTCGCCGAGCACGTGGTGCTGGCCGGTCGCAGCGAGGGCCTGCCGCAGGTGTGGATCGCCGACGCGGCCGCACGGTTGCAGGCCATCGCGTGGCCCGACGCGGCGTACTCGGCCTACCTCGGCGACACGCCGCAGTTCACGGCCACGCGCCTGCGACTGCACTACAGCTCGCCGGTGGTGCCCGACAGCGTGTACGACTACGACCTGGGCGAGCACCGGCTCGAGCTGCGCGACCGCGACGAGGTCCCCCGCTTCGATCCCAGCCGCTACCGGGTCTCGCGGCTGCACGCGCCCGCGGACGACGGCGCACAGATCCCGATCACGCTGGTGCGCCCGGTCGCGGCCCAGGGCCTGGTGCCGGTGCTGCTGCACGGCTACGGCGCCTACGGTGCGTCCTACGACGCCGACTTCGACGCCGATGCGCTGCCGCTGCTCGATCGCGGCGTCGCGGTCGCGATCGCCCACGTGCGCGGCGGCGGCGAGCTCGGCCGCGCGTGGTACCACGCCGGCAAGCTCGCCTACAAGCAACGCAGCTTCGACGACTTCATCCGCGCGGCGGAGTTCCTGGTCGAGTCCGGCGTCGCGGCGCCCGGCCGCATCGCCATCGAGGGCGGCTCGGCCGGCGGGTTGCTCGTCGGCGCGGCGGTGACCCAGCGACCCGAGCTGTTCCGTGCGGCCCTGGTCGGGGTGCCGTTCGTCGACGTCATCAACACCATGCGCGACGCGTCGCTGCCACTGACCGCGGGTGAGTGGGACGAGTGGGGCGACCCGCGGCGCGCGGCCGACTTCGCGACCATGGTGCGCTACTCGCCCTACGACAATGTCCGCGCGCAACGCTACCCCGACATGCTGGTGCTGGCGGGCTGGAACGACCCGCGCGTCGGCTACTGGGAGCCGGCCAAGTGGGTCGCGCGGCTGCGCGCGGAGGCCGAGTCCGGCTCCCTGCTATTGTTGCGCACCGACATGGGCTCGGGCCACAGCGGCGCCAGCGGGCGCTACGATGCGCTCGACGAGCAGGCGGTCGCGACCGCGTTCGTGCTCGATCGCCTGGGACTCGACCGATGAACCGACCCGCCCTCGTCCTGTCGCTGGCCACGTTGGCCGCCTGCAAGCCCTGCGAAGACGACTGCCGCGAGTTCATCGAGCTGTCGTTCGCGTCGTCCGCGACCGACGGCATGTTCGCGAGCACGCGCTACGAGATCGCGCTGAGCTCGACCAACGCCACGGCCAGCTGCACCATCGAGGTCGACACCGCGCCGTTCGAGGACATCGAGTGCGACGGTGACGCCGTCGCGCACATCGACGACGGCAGCGGCGGCGGCAGCAGCACCAGCGGTGGTGGTGGCGGCACCAGCGACGGTCATCCGCGCTTGATCGTGCAGTGGTTCGTGGCGCCCGACACCTTCGGCGTGGTCGCGCGCGACGAGGCCGCGACGCTGGTGCTCGACAACGATCTCACGCCGGCGTACCAGGAGCAGCAGGTGACCGCGTGCGACGGTCAGTGCCGCAGCTTCTCGCGCGAGATGCAGCTGCCCGGCTGATCGCGCGTCACGCCGGACGGTCGGCGAAGGCATCGGTCGCGCGGCGCAGCGCCGCGGCGATGCCGGGCTCGTTGGCGGAGTGGCCGGCGCCCTCGACCAGCACCATCTCGGCCTCGGGCCAGGCGCGGTGCAGCCGCCAGGCGTTGCGCAGCGGGCAGATCACGTCGTAGCGGCCGTGGACGATCACGGCTGGGATGCCGCGCAGCGCTGCGACGCCGTCGAGTAGCTGGCTGCTGTGGCGCAGGAAGCCGCGGTGGACGAAGTAGTGGCACTCGATGCGCGCGAACGCCATCGTGAACGCGGTGTCCTCGCAGTGGGCGATGAGCGCGGATCCTGGCGCAGCATCGCGACGCTGCACTCCCAGGTGCTCCACGCCCGCGCCGCGTGTTCGCGGGTGGCGCGGTCGTCCGACAGCAGCCGGCGGTGGAACGCCGCGATGACGTCGTCGCGCTCGGCCAGCGGCAGCGCACCGACGAAGGCGTCCCACGCGTCCGGGTAGAGCCAGCGCGTGCCCTCGCCGTAGAACCACGACATCTCGTCGTCGGCGAAGGTGAAGATGCCGCGCAGGACCATCTCGGTCACGCGCTCGGGGTGGGCCTGCGCGTAGGCCAGCGCGAGCGTGCTGCCCCACGAGCCGCCGAAGACCTGCCAGCGCTCGACGCCGACGAACTCGCGCAGCCGCTCGATGTCCGCGACCAGATCCCAGGTGGTGTTGTCGACCAGGCTCGCGTGCGGCAGGCTGCGGCCGCAGCCGCGCTGGTCGAACAGCACGATGCGATAGCGGCGTGGGTCGAAGAAGCGGCGGTGACGGGGCTCGATGCCGCCGCCGGGGCCCCCGTGCAGGAACACCACCGGCTTGCCGTCGGGGTTGCCGCACTCCTCGTAGTAGAGCGAGTGCACGTCGGAGACGCGCAGCAACCCCGCCGCGTAGGGTTCGATCTCGGGGTACAGCGTCGCGTCGTCCACGGGGGCCTCGTGCATCAGCGGTAGCGATCGGTCGCTTGGACCAGGGCGTGGACGATGCCGGGCTCGTAGGCCGAGTGCCCGGCGTCGGGCACGACCTCGAACTGCGCCTCGGGCCAGGCGCGGTGCAGATCCCACGCCGACATCATCGGGCAGACCACGTCGTAGCGCCCCTGCACGATGACGGCGGGCAGGTGACGGATGCGGCCGACGTCGCGCAGCAGCTGCTCCTCGGTCTCGAAGAAGCCGCCGTGGGTGAAGTAGTGGCACTCGATGCGCGCGAACGCGGTCGCGAACGCGTCCTCGCCCGCGTGGGCGATGAAGTCGTCGCTGGGATACAAGAAGCTGGTGCTGGCCTCCCACACGCTCCACGCGCGCGCGGCGGCCAGCTGCACCGCCGGGTCGGGGCTGGTCAGTCGGCGGTGGTACGCCGCGATGAGATCGCCGTGCTCGGCCGCGGGGATGGCCGCGAGGTACTTCTCCCACGCGTCGGGGAACAGCGCGCTCGCGCCCTCCTGGTAGAACCACGCCAGCTCCTTGTGTCGCAGCATGAAGATGCCGCGCAACACCAGCTCGCTGACCCGGTCGGGGTGCTTCTGCGCGTAGGCCAGCGCGAGCGTGCTGCCCCACGAGCCGCCGAAGACCTGCCACTTGTCGATGCCGAGGCGCTCGCGCAGCGCTTCCATGTCGGCGACCAGGTGCCAGGTGGTGTTGTCGGTCAGCTCGGCGTGGGGCCGGCTCTTGCCGCAGCCGCGCTGATCGAACAGCACGATGCGGTACACGCTGGGATCGAAGAAGCGGCGCTGCTTGGGGTCGGTGCCGCCGCCCGGACCGCCGTGCAGGAACACGACCGGCTTGCCGCGGGGGTTGCCCGACTGTTCATAGTAGATCGAGTGGATGTCCGAGACCTGCAGCATGCCGGTCTCGTAGGGCTCGATCTCGGGATAGAAGCTGCGTCGGACGGACATCGGGCACGCGGAGCTTGGCAAAGCGCGGCGCGCCGATCAAACCCCGGCTTCGCCCGCGTGGCCCCTCGCCGTCGTAGCCCGGCGCAGCGGGTGATCCGGCGGTGCCTGGACCAGCTCGACGAGCACGCCGCAGCCACCCCGCGGGGCCTCGGCCGAGCCCTTGGGGTGGATGAAGCAGACGTCGTGACCCGCAGCGCCGCGGCGGATGCCGCCGGGCGTGAAGCGCACGCCGCGCTGCTGCAGCCACGCGACCGCGGCTGCGAGATCGTCGACCCACAGGCCGATGTGGTTGAGCGCGGGCTCGTGCACCTTCGGCGCGACCGCGACATCGATCGGCACCATCAGATCGAGCTCGATCTCCGCCGCGCCCGCGCCGAGCACGAGGATGTCCTCGTCGACGTTCTCGCGCTCGCTGCGAAAACGGCCGGCCGCACCCTCGCGCTGCGGCACACCGAGCAAGCCCGACCACAGCTCGCGCAGTGCGTCCTTGTCGGTGCCGCCGATCGCGACCTGCTGCAGTCCGAGGATGCGAAAGGGTCGTGCGTCGTCGGTACCGGACATCGTCTGCGCCACAGCGTACACCGGCGTCCGCGGGCCGCGAACCCCGCCGCGCACCGCGAGCTCGCCGCGAACGCGACCCCGGGGGCGCAGGGCCGACATCCTGCTAGACTGATGGGCGTGATGGGCTGGCCCCTCGCCATCTTCGTCATCGTCCTGGCGGGCGTCGGCACCATGCTCGCGACCATGCGGGCGATCGGTCGTGCGCAGGACGAGCACCTCCACGACCGGCTGTCGGTGCGCTTCTGGGCGCTGCTCGGTGCGCTGGGGCTCTTGCTGGTGTTCGCGTTCACGCTGCCGATCCGCGCGCAGGGCTGGCTCGAAAACGACGCCGGCATGCTGGTGGTCGCGCTGATGAGCCTGCCGCCGTTGTTCGTGACCGTGGTCGGGTGGCGCAACGCCGCGCTGTTGGCGTTCGCGATGCGCCGACGTCGGCGTGGCCTCGGCGCGGCGGGCGTCGCGGCCGCCCGCGTGATCGAGCGTCGGCGTCGTCCGTTCGCGCACGACATCATGGAGGTCGTGCTCGAGGCCGACGTGCCGCGGGCGCTGCCCAGCGACGAGCTCGCCTACCGCCAGCGCGACGCCGAGCTCACGCGCGTGCATCGCTTCGTCGAGCTGTGCCCGGCGGATCACTGGGGCCGGCTCGAGCCCGGCACCACCGTGACGCTGCGCTACGACCCCGCGGATCTGCGGGCGTTCGCGCTGCAGCTGCTGCGGCCGCGGGGCGAGTCCGCCAGCGGCTGATCCGCGGCCGCGCGGATCACAGCCGCGCGTGCATCCGCGCCAGCGTCGGCGCGTGGGCCAACACCTGGGCCTCGTGGTCGGCGAGCTGCTCGAGCCGTGCGTCCACCGCCGCGCGATCGCCCGCGATCGCCCGCGCGAGCTCGAGGTACGCGCTGTGGTGCCGCGCTTCGCACGCGAGCAGGTCACCGTAGAGCTCGCGCAGCGCCGGGTCGGCCCGGGGATCACCCTGGGCCTCGGCCTGCTGCAGCGCCTCGTGCAACCGCTGCATGCGCTCGCAGCTGCGGGCCTCGATCAACGCGCAACACAGCAGCGTGTCGACCGCGCGCGCGGGCTCGTGGGTGCGCACCTGCGTCATCAACGAGGCGGCGTACGGCGGCGGTGGCAGGCGACCGAAGCGGCCGCCGCGACGCGCGACGTGATCGAGCACGCGCTCGAAGTGCTCGAGCTCCTCGCGCGCGAGCGCGGACAGCGGCCGCGCCAGCAGCTCGTGCTCGGGATAGCGGAAGAGCAGACCCAGCGCGGTCGAGGCGGCCTTCTTCTCGCAGTGGGCGTGATCGAGGAGGATCTCGTCGAGGTGCGCGAGCGCGGCCTGGCCCCAGCCGGGCGCACTCTCGCTGCGCAGGTGCAGCATGGCGGGCGCGAGCGTAGCAGCCGGCCGCGGCCGCGGTACACTGCGGCCGTGCGTGGGTCGCGCTCGGGCTCGTGCCGCTGCTGGCGTGCTGGCGCGAGGCGCCGCGGATCGACTACGTCGAGCCGGTGCGCGCGGGCTGTCAGCGCCGGCCTCGCGCATGATCGCCGCCCACGCGTCCGCGACGACCGCCGCAGCCCCACCGCGGACGACGCGATCGTGGTGGTGTTCGATCGCGAGCTCGACGCCACCAGCCTGGTCGCGCACGCGTTCATGGTCGTGCTCGCCGACGGCTCGCGCGTGCGCGCGCGTGCGGCCGTGCTCGCGCCGGCGTCGGAGGACGACGAGAACCGCACCGTCACGCTGTGGGGCGACTTCGGCGACGCGATCGAGCGGCCGCCGACCGACGTCGTGGTCATCGATCGCGTGTGGGACGAGCAGGGCGGGCCGCTGCTGGGCTCGGCCAGCAAGGTCGAGCCGCTGGGGCAGGGCCCGCGGCCAGTGCTGGCGCTCGTCGGCGCGAACGGCTGCCCCGCGGGTGAGCTCACGGTGCGCAGCTACTGGACCGACGAGCTGCACGGCGTCGACGCGCTCGACCTCGGCGCGGTCGAGATCGAGCTGGCCGACGGCGCGCGCATCCATCCCAACGGCTTCGGCGACGTGCGCGACAACGGCAGCGACACCGTCGACGACAACGTGCTCGACCTGTGCCTGGCCGCCAGCGCGATCCCGCGGCGCGTTCGTTGGGACCCCGGGGTTTTCCGCGGCGCGGCAGGGCAGCCCAGCGCCGCGGCCGAGCTCGCGGTGTTCGAGCTCGAGTCCGCCACCGGCGCGCCGCGGCCCGACGCGACGGTCGAGACCGCCGCGGACGCCAGTGAGGGCGGCCGGCCGCCGGCCCCCGGCGACACGCGGGCACCCTCGCCGCGTGGCCGTCTGGTCTCGACCGGCGGCCGCACCGGTTGATCGCCGGCGTGTGGATCGGCAAAGTCGGCGCAGCATGACCGCGATGCGCCGACCCATTCGCAAGCTGATGTGTGCGAACCGCGGCGAGATCGCGATCCGAGTCTTCCGCGCTGCGACCGAACTGGGCATCCGCACCGTCGCGATCTTCAGCCACGAGGATCGCCTGCACCTGCACCGCTACAAGGCCGACGAGTCCTACCTGGTCGGGCGCGGGCGGGCCCCGGTCGCGGCGTACCTCGACATCGACGACATCGTCTCGATCGCGGTTGCGAACCGCGTCGACGCGATCCATCCCGGCTACGGCTTCCTGTCCGAGCGCGCCGACTTCGCGCGGGCCTGCGCGGCCGCGGGCGTGGTCTTCGTCGGACCGACCGACGACGTGCTCGACGCCCTGGGCGACAAGACCGCCGGGCGCAAGCTCGCGGTCGCGGCCGGCGTGCCGGTGGTGCCGGGCACGGCCGAGCCGACCGCGAATGCCGACGAGGTCCGCCGCTTCGTGGCCGAGCACGGCCTGCCGGTCATCCTCAAGGCGGCCAAGGGTGGTGGCGGCCGCGGCATGCGGGTGGTCCGCAACGCCGCCGACCTCGACGACGCGTTCTCGCGCGCCAGCTCCGAGGCGCTCGCGGCCTTCGGCGACGGCGCCGTGTTCGTCGAGCGCTACGTCGAGCACCCGCGCCACATCGAGGTGCAGATCCTCGGTGATGGCACCGGCGACGTGATCCACCTCTTCGAGCGCGACTGCTCGGTGCAGCGGCGGCACCAGAAGATCGTCGAGATCGCGCCCGCGGTGAACTTCGATCCCGAGGTCCGCGCGCGCGTGCTCGACGACGCCGTGCGCCTCGCCCGTCGGGTGGGCTACCGCAACGCCGGCACCTTCGAGTTCCTCGTCGATCCGCAGGGGCGCCACTACTTCATCGAGGCCAACCCACGCATCCAGGTCGAGCACACCGTGACCGAGGAGGTCACCGGCGTCGATCTCGTGCAGACGCAGATCCTCGTCGCCGGCGGCACGACCCTGCGCGAGCTCGGACTCACGCAGGATCGCATCGAGGTGCGCGGCTTCGCCATCCAGTGCCGGCTCACCACCGAGGACCCGCTGCGCAGCTTCCAGCCCGACACCGGTCGCATCGAGGTGTTCCGCCCGGGCGAGGGCTTCGGCATCCGCATCGACGCCGGCTCCGGTTACACCGGCGCCGAGATCTCGCCGCACTACGACTCGATGCTGGCCAAGGTCATCGGTCGCGCGCTCGACTTCCCCGCGGCGGCGCAGAAGCTCCACCGCGCCCTGGCCGAGTTCCGCGTGCGCGGAGTCCAGACCAACATCCCGTTTCTGCAAAACGTGCTGACCCACCCGCGCTTCCTCGCGGGCCGCGTCGACACCGGCTTCCTCGACGAGACGCCGCGGCTGTTCCGCTTCCCACGGCGACTCAACCGCGCGCAGCGACTGTTGCGATACCTCGCCAACGTCGCGGTCAACGGCTCGTCGACGCCCTTGCTCACCAACACGCCGCCGGCGCGCATCGAACCCCAGGCCCCGGTCGCGCCGGCTGGACCGCCGCCGGCGGGCTGGCGCCACATCCTCGCGTCGCAGGGGCCGGCTGCCTTCGCGAAGGCGGTGCGGCAGCACGAGGGCCTGCTGCTGATGGACACGACCTGGCGCGACGCCCACCAGTCGCTGCTGGCCACGCGCGTGCGCACCATCGACCTCGCTGCGATCGCCCCCGCGACCGCGCACGCGCTGGCCGGCTGCTACAGCCTCGAGATGTGGGGCGGCGCGACCTTCGACGTGGCGCTGCGATTCCTGCGCGAGTGCCCGTGGGAGCGGCTCGAGCGCCTGCGCGAGCTGGTGCCCAACATCCCGTTCCAGATGCTGCTGCGCGGTGCCAACGCGGTCGGCTACACCAACTACCCCGACAACGTCGTGCATCGCTTCGTGCAGGTCGCACGCGAGCGCGGCGTCGACGTGTTCCGCGTGTTCGACTGCCTCAACTACGTCGAGAACCTGCGCCTGGGCATCGATGCGGTCGGCGGTGCCGGCGGCGTGATCGAAGCCGCGCTGTGCTACACCGGCGACGTCTCGGATCCCAGGCGGACCAAGTACAGCCTGCAGTACTACGTCGATCTCGCCGGCACCCTGGTCGAGCTCGGTACCCACGTGTTGGCCATCAAGGACATGGCCGGCCTGCTCAAGCCCCGCGCGGCGGCGCAGCTGGTCGGCGCGCTGCGCCGGGCCTATCCCGACGTGCCGGTGCACGTGCACACCCACGACACCGCCGCCAGCGGCGTGGCTGCGATGCTGGCCGCGGCCGATGCCGGTGCCGACGTGGTCGACGTCGCGCTCGAGCCCATGGCCGGTCTGACGTCGCAGCCGGCGATGGGGGCCATCGTCGCGGCGCTGCAGGGCACCTCGCGCGCGTGCGACGTCGAGCTCGAGGTCATCTCGGGCCTGGCCAACTACTGGGAGCAGGCGCGGCAGCTGTACGCGCCGTTCGAGAGCGGGCTCAAGAGCGGCAGCGCCGACGTGTACTTCCACGAGATGCCCGGCGGCCAGTACACCAACCTGCAGTTCCAGGCGCGGCAGCTGGGCCTGGCCGATCGCTGGCCCGCGATCAAGCGCGCCTACGCGGCTGCCAACCGCCTGCTCGGCGACGTCATCAAGGTCACGCCGTCGTCGAAGGTCGTCGGCGATCTGGCGCAGTTCATGGTCCAGAACGATCTCTCCGAGGACGACGTGCTCGCCCGCGCCGAGACCCTGAGCGTGCCCAGCTCCGTGGTCGAGTTCCTGCAGGGCGCCCTGGGCACGCCCCACGGCGGCTTCCCCGAGCCCCTGCGCAGCCGCATCCTGCACGGCCGTCGCCCCATCGAAGGCCGCCCCGGGGCCTCGCTGCCGCCGTGTGACTTCGACGCGCTGCGCCGTTCGCTGCGCGACGCCCACGGCCCGCACATCCGCGAGGTCGATCTGCTGTCGGCCGCGCTGTATCCCAAGGTCTTCGACGAGTTCATGGCCTTCCGCGAGCAGCACAGCGACGTGTCGGTGTTGCCCACGCGGCAGTTCCTCGGCCCGCTCGAGGTCGGCGAGGAGTTCACCATCGAGATCGAGCGCGGCAAGGCGCTCATCGTCAAGCTGGTTGCGGTCGGCGAGCTGCGCGACGACGGCACCCGCGAGGTCTACTTCGAGCTCAACGGGCGCAACCGGCTCGTGCGCGTGCGCGACGAGAAGGCCAGCAAGGCCGTGGTCGTCCGCGAGCGCGCGACCGCGGGCGACGCGGGCTCGATCGGCGCGCCGATGCCCGGCGCGGTGATCGACGTGCGCGTCAAGCCCGGCGCGGCGGTGGTGGTCGGCACGCCGCTGGCGGTGTTGTCGGCGATGAAGATGGAGACCGTGGTGGCCTCGCCCATCGCCGGGGTCGTCGAGCGCGTCGCGGCCGCGGTCGGCGACTCGCTCGCCGCCGGCGATCTGCTCTGCCGCATCACGCCGGCAGCCGCGGCCGCGTCGTGATCGTAGCGGGCGCGGCGGCTCAGCCCGCGCCCAGCAGCACGCCGTAGTCGGACAGCTCGCCGAACAGCGTCGCGGCCTTGGCCAGCTTGTCGTCGTCGAGCGGCTCGCCCATGCCCGCGGCGGCCTGCTGCAACGCGTCGCGGACGCAGCGCTCGTGCTCGAGCAGCTGCTCGACGATGGCCGCGGCCCAGCGTGTCAGCTCGAGGTAGCGCACCTTGGCGTGCGCGTCGCGGAACACCAGCAGCGCGGTCTCGACCTCGTCGGGCACGGTGGTGTCGTCGGTGGCGTAGGGCAGCTTGTGCACCGCCCAGCGGTAGTGCATCAGCCGCGCGGTGCCGTCGAACACCAGCGTCGCTTCGAGCGCGAACGGGCGCCCGGTCGGGCTCTCGCCGCCGTGGGGATCGTTGCGGACCTCGCCCTCGAGCAGCTCGTGCCGCGCGAGGTCGCCGAGGTACGCCGGCACCGACGCGTCGCGTTGCCATCGCGGCAACACCCACGCGACGAACTCGCCGGGCACGTCGCGCAGGTAGGGGCTGTGCGACGCGTGTGCGGCCATGAACTGCGCGAAGTCGTGGCCGAAGGCCTCGACGCCGCGTCGCGCGACGGCGCGCGGAATGAACTCGCGGGTCGCGGCGCGCAGCCGGTTGTGGACCAGCGTGCGGTAGATGAGGAAGCGCTCCGCGCCCTTGTACAGCAGCGCGTCGGCGTCGCGGCCGGTCACGCCGTGCCGTTGCAGGAACGCGACTGCGTCCTGCCGCACCGCGGCGGGAGCTTCGACCTCGCGGATCGCGGCGGCCAGCGCGGCCATGGTGGGCTCGCGCGCGGCGTCGGTGTCGTGCTCGGGGGTGTGCTCACGAGCCATGGCGCGCCCTCGGGGTCTCGTGGGCGGCCCAGCGCGCCACCGCAGCCTGGTAGACCGCGTCGATGCGCGCGACCTCGTCGAGCAGTCGCGGCAACGGCGGGATGTCCGAGTCGCGCTCGAGCACGACCGGCTTGGGTCCGGTGCGCTCGATGACCCAGCCGAGCATGTCGTAGACCTCGTCGCGCACGTCGTTGCCGTGGGTGTCGACGATGAGGTCCTCCTCCCAGCGATCGTGGCCGGCGACGTGGAGCTGGATCACGCGATCGAGCGGGACCTTGGCCAGCCACGCGTAGGGATCGAAGCCGTGGTTGACCGAGTTCACGAACACGTTGTTGACGTCGAGCATGAGCCGGCAGTCGGCGCGCTCGAGCACCTCGGTGACGAAGTCGGGCTCGTCCTTCTGCGGCTGGCCCAGCTGCAGGTACCAGCTGACGTTCTCCACCGCCATCGTCACGCCCAGGCGATCCTGCGCCTCGCGCACGCGGCTGGCGATGCGCGTGGCCGAGGCCGTGGTGAACGGTACCGGCAGCAGGTCGTGCAGCAGCGCGCCGTCGAGACCGCTCCAACACAGGTGGTCGGAGTGCCACGGGGCGTCGATGCGGGCGAGGAACTCGCGCAGGTTGGCGAAGTAGTCGCGGTCGAGCGGGTCGGTGCTGCCCAGCGACATCATCAGGCCGTGGGACAACAGCGGGATGCGCTCGGCGATGCGTGCGAGCCGTTGCGGCGCCTTGCCGCCACGGTGCATGTAGTTCTCGGGCGCGATCTCGAGGAACGCGACGCGTCCGTCCGCGTCGCCGCGCTCGACCTTCTCGATGAATGCTGCGCGGAGCCCGAGCCCGACGCCGGTGGGTGTCACCTTCATGAATCGCTCCTCGAGTCTAACGCCCGGCTCTGCAGCGCCGGCAACGGCAAGGGTTGCACGCGACCTCGGAGCCCGAAGACGCGCAACCCGCAGTCGAGTCGCTCGACTGCGGGTCGCACCGGGGTCGGACCCCGTACCGACCCGGGCGCGCCCGGGTCGGCCGTGAGGCTCAGGTCACTGGGGCTTCTCGCCGCAGCTGCCCTCGGCAGCCTTCTCGCCGCAGCTGCCCTCGGCCTTCTTCTCGCCGCAGCTGGCCTCGCCGTCCTTCTTCTCGCCGCAGCTGCCCTCGCCGTCCTTCTTCTCGCCGCAGCTGCCCTCGGCGGCCTTCTCGCCCTCGGCGGCCGGCTGCTCGGTGGCCTGCTTGTCCTTGTTGCAGCCGCCCAGAACGAGCGCGCCGGAGCCGAGGATGGCGAGGGTGGTGGCGATTTCCTTGATGTTCAGCATGGTGGTCTGTCTCCTGATTCCGTCTTGGTTCCGGCGTTGCCGACGGGCGGATGCCCGGTGGCCTCGTTGGGGGGGTGGAGTCGAGTGAGGGTATCGCTCGATCGCGCCTGTGGTTACGTGGCTGCCCCGGGACCGGATCGTCCGCGCGAGCTTCGCCGCGATGGGTCGCATTTCATATACTGAACGGACCGGCAGCGCAAGCACCGGGCGCGGGATCGACCCTGGCCGATCGCGACCGATCGCAGGCGGCCGCGGGGCCTGCGTCGGGTCCCGATGCCGCGCGAGGCGAACGTCGATCCCGGATCTGGCATCGTCTTGCGCGAGGAAGCGACGACCTGAGCGAGCCCTCCACGGCAGCGGCGCCGGGTCCGGCGACGTGGACGCGCGGACGCGTGATCGCGGTGATGGCCGTGCTCACCGCGATCAACTTCGTCAACTACATCGATCGCTACGTCGTCGGCGCGGTCGCCAACGCCATCGGGCTCGAGTTCCACGTCACCGACGACATCACCGGTCTGGTCGGGTCGGTCTTCATCGTGGTCTACACCGTGGTCGCGCCGCTGTCGGGGTGGCTCGGCGATCGCGTGCCGCGTCGCCGCATCATCGCGGTCGCGGTCGGCTGTTGGAGCCTCGCGACGATCGGCAGCGGCCAGGCGCAGGACGTCGACACACTGTTGCTGATGCGCGGGCTCGTCGGCATCGGTGAGGCCGGCTACGCGACCGTCGCGCCGACGATCATCGCCGATCTGTTCCCGGCCGAGCGGCGCGGCCGACAGCTGTCGTGGTTCTACCTCGCGATCCCGCTGGGCTCGGCCATGGGCTACCTGCTGGGCGGTTGGGTCGGCGAGCTCGCGGGCTGGCGCTGGGCCTTCGTGGTCGCGGGCTCGCCGGGGTTGTTGCTCGCGATTGCGGCGTGGTTTCTGCCCGAGCCGCAGCGCGGCGCCGCCGATGGCGGAGCGCCGCCGCAGCCGCTGCCGATGGCCGCGGCACTGCGCGCGATGTGGGCCTCGCGCGACTGGCCCACGGTCACGCTGGGCATGGCGTTGATGACCTTCGCGATGGGCGGCATCGCGTTCTGGATGCCGGCGTTCCTCGAGGTCGAGTTCGAGGTCGGTGCGGGTCTGGCCAACACCGCGTTCGGTGGCGTGACCGTGGTCGCCGGCCTCGCCGGCACGGTGCTGGGCGGAATCTTGGGCGATCGCGCGAACCGCCGCCGCGCCGGCGGCTACCTGTGGGTCAGCGGTTGGGGGCTGCTGCTGGGCGCGCCGCTGGTGTTGATGATGCCGTTCACCGGCGGCTTCGCGAGTGCGCTCGCGCTGGCGTTTGCGGCCGAGCTGCTGCTGTTCCTCAACACCGGACCGCTCAACGCGGCGATCGTCGACTCGGTGCCCGCAGCGATCCGCGCGAGCGCCTTTGCGGCCAACGTGTTCGTCATCCACGCCCTGGGTGATGCCGGCTCGCCGTATCTGCTGGGCCTGGTGAGCCGCAGCAGCGGTCGCGGCATGGCCATCGCGGTCTGCGGCGTGCCGCTCGCGATCGCGGGTGTGGTGTTGCTGCTGGGCGCGCGCCGTGCTGCCGCCAGTGGGGGCGTGACGCACCCCGGCGCTGCGGATGCGCGCGAGCCACCGCCGCCGGCACACTAGCAGGCCGTGGTGAAACACCCCGGCGTCGGAACGGCCTGCGAGCCCTTGCGCGGTGAGCGGCCGCCGGGCCTTCCCGCGAGGCGGTGCGACCGGCAAGCTGGTGTGCACGCGCGTGGGGGACTCGCGGCAGACACAGACTCGCACGCTGGATCTCGACAGCCTCGAGACCCGTCGCGTCGACGACACCGGCGCGGTGATGTTGGCCGACGAGGCGCTGTTCGCAGCGCACCACCCCGGCGAGACCTTCGGTCGCTACGTGTTGCTGCGACCGCTCGGCGCCGGCGGCATGAGCGTGGTGTGGGTCGCCTACGATCCCGAGCTCGATCGCAGCGTCGCGCTCAAGCTCATGCACGATCGCGACACGAATCGCTTCGGCTCAGGCTCCCAGCGCCTGCTCCGCGAGGCCCAGGCGCTGGCGCGGCTGTCCCACGCCAATGTCGTGCGCGTGTTCGACGTCGGCCTGGTCGCGGGCGAGGTCTACCTCGCGATGGAGCTGGTCGAGGGCGTGACCCTGCGCGAGTGGATGGTGCAGACGCGGCACGGCGCGCGCGAGATCCTGCGGGTGTTGACGCGAGCAGGCCGCGGGCTCGCGGCGGCCCACGACGCCGGGCTGGTGCACCTGGACTTCAAGCCGACCAATGTGCTCGTCGGCGTCGACGGTGAGGTGCGCGTGGTCGACTTCGGCCTCGCCCGCGATCCGGCGCAGCTGGCCGCACGCAGCTCGGGCGACTCGGGCTCGTCCTGCGACGACGGGCCCCGCAGCGGACGGCCGGCCACGCGGCTGGGCGAGCGCATGACCGAAGACGGCGCAGTGCTGGGCACGCCCGGCTACATCGCGCCCGAGGTGCTGTTGGGGCGCGCCGCCGATGCCCGCGCGGATCAGTTCAGCTTCTGCGTGACCGCCTGGGAGGCGCTGTGCGGCGAGCGGCCGTTCGAGGCCGACGCCCAGGGCACGCTGCACCGCAACGTCGTCGCCGGGCGCATGCGACCGCCGCCGCCGGGCGTGCACCTCGACGGTAGGATCCGTCGCGCACTGGTCCGCGGGCTCGCGACCGAGCCCGGCGATCGCTACCCGTCGATGGCCGCGCTGCTGGGCGCGATGGCGCCGCCACGGACCCGTCGCAACCTCGGCGCGTCGATCGTCGGTGGCGCTGCGATCGCGGCGGTGTCGCTGCAGTTCGTGCCCGACGAGGCCCAGACGCCGGCGCAGCGCTGCGCGGAGGAACGCGAGGCCATCGCCGCGGTGTGGTCGAGCGACACGGCCGAGCGCACGCGCACCGCCTTCGCCCAGACCGGGGCCGCGTTCGCGAGCGACACCTGGGCGACCGCGGCCCGCGTGCTCGACGTGCACGGCGAGCCGTGGCGCGCCCAGGCGGCCGATGCCTGCGAGGCGCTGTTCGTCCGCGGCGACCAGACCGCGGAGACCTACGCCATGCGCAGCAGCTGTCTCGCCGACGTCCGCGAGCAGCTCGCGCGCGTGGTCGAGCTGTTCGGCGAGGCCGACACCGCGGTGGTCGAGCATGCGGTCGCGGCCGCGGTCGGCGTGCCCAACCCCGACGAGTGCGGCGACGTCGAGGCCCTGCGCGAGGTCTCGTCGCAGCCCGAGGATCCCGCGGCCCGCGAGCGCGCCGCAGCCATCCGCCGCGACGCGCTGCGCGCTCGCGCGCTGGCCGACGCCGGTCGCCTGTTCGAGGCCCGCGCGGAGATGGAGCTGGCGATCGACGCGGGTCGCGAGCTCGCCCACGGACCGACGCTGGCGTGGGTGCTGTACCACTCGGCCTCGGTCGACAGCGCGCTGGGGGACGCCGCGCGCGCTGCGGGCATGCTCGACGAGGCGCTGCACCTGTCCGAGCGCCACGGCATCCATCGCCTGCGCCTGGGCCTGCTGACCGATCTGGTCTACGTGGTGGGTCACCTGCAACGCGACGACGCTCGCGGGGGGTGGTTCCTGGCCGCGGCCAAGGCGGTGTTGCTGCGGCTGGGCAGCACGCCCGGCGCGCGCATGCGCCTGCTGGTCAACGAGGCCATCCTCGCCACCGATCGCGGCCGCTACGAACCCGCGTTGTCGTTGCTCGAGGAGGCGTTGTCGCTGGCCGACGTCGACGAGGACAACCTCGCGACGCTGCTGATGGACATCGGCAGCGTGCACTACGAGTACGGCCACTACGAGATCGCGCGCGACTACTACCAGCGCGCGCTCGATCTGCAGCTGGCGCAGCTGGGGCCGGCGCACCCGGCCATCGCGACCGCGCTGGAGAACCGCGGCAACGCGCAGCAGGCCCTGGGCGACTTCGACGCCGCGCTCGACGATCACCGCCGTGCGCTGACGGTGCTCGAGCGCAACGGCGTCCGCGCCGGCCTGGCGCTGGCGATGCAGCTCAACAACGTCGGCGTCGTGCTCTCGGGCATGCAGCGCTTCGACGAGGCTGCCGAGCACTACGAGCGCGGGCTGTCGATGCTGCAGGGGCCCGACGCCGCGCATCCCCTGGCGGCGATCCTGCTCACCAACCTGGCCGAGGCGCGGCTGCAGCAGGGCCGGGTCGACGACGCGCTGGCGTTGTACCGCAACGCCGCGGCCCAGCTCGAGGCGCGTCTGGGACCGCAGCACCAGTACACCGGTGTGGCGTTGACGGGGCTGGGCCTGGCCGAGCTCGCGTCGGGCGAGCTCGAGCGCGCCGACGATCACCTCGCGCGCGCGCTCGCGATCCACGAACACGGCGGCGATCCGGTGCAGCTGGCCGAGACGCGCTTCGGCCTCGCGCGGCTGGCGTTGCAACGCGGTGATACCGACGCCGCGGCCACGGCCCGCGCGCTCGGTGTGCTCGCGCGACAGGGCTTCGAGGCCGCGGGGCCGCGCGGCGCCGGTCCGCTGCAGCGGGTCGACGCGATGCTGGCGACGCTGCCGCAGCGCTGAGCGCGTGCGTCGCGACAGCGACCGGAAGCAGGGGCGGCGCGACGGCTTCGCCGGCGCGACGGGGAGGAAACGGAGCTTCCTCCCTGGTGACTCAGTCGCCGGTGATCTCGCGCCAGCGGGCGCGCGCTAACCCACCGAGGCCCGGTCGCGTCGCGTGCAACACCGCGGGTCGATCGGTGCCCGGTCGCAGCTCGAGCGTCCACAGCGGCGCGAGCCCGCGGGCCTCGGCGCCGTAGCGCAGATCGACCAGCTGCACGCCCTCGCCCGGCGCGCGCGCGACCCAACCGTCGGCGAACCACGCGAAGGTGCGCAGCGCCGCAGCCGCGCGCGCGTCGCTGGCGAGCTCCTCGGCGAGGCTGCCGGGTTGCTCTGGATCGACCACCGGCAACGAATCGCCCTCGCGCACGCGCACGGTGCCGAACCACGGCGTGCGGGCCTCGTCGATCCAGATGCGGCCGTTGGCGCGGTAGGCCGTGCGCCACACGAAGTCGACCGGCAGCTGGGGGAACGCGTCGACGCGCGCGAGCACGTGGCCGCGCGATTGTGCCAGCTGCCGCGCGGCCGCGACCGCGCGCGCGTGCAAGACCCCACCGAGCGCGAGGTACATCGACGAGGCGATCAGCGCGGCCAGGGCCGAGCGCGGGCTGCGACGGCGCCGCGACAGCCACACACCCGCGAGCAGGATGCCGCTGTAGATCGGATCGACGATCGCGACCCAGTCCCATGCCACGCGCGTCGACGAGAACGGCCACCACAGCTGTGTGCCGTAGGTCGTGAACGCATCCAGCAGGCCGTGGGTCGCGTAGCCGATGGTGGTCGCGGCGAGGATGGCCCAGCGATCGGCGCGCCAGCGCGTGCGCAGCAACCACGGCAGCGCGCACAGCAGGCCGCCGATCGGCACGAACGCGAGGCTGTGGGTGAAGTGGCGGTGCCACACCAGCGCGACCATGGGGTCGTCGGCGCTGCGGATGAGGATGTCGAGGTCGGCCGCCATGCCGCCCAGCGCACCCCACTGCCACGTGCGCGGGCCCAGTCGCCGCGCGAGCACGGCCTGCGCCGCCGCGGCGCCGAGCAAGCCCTGCGTGATCGAGTCCACCCGTCCTCGATCACGACGCCAGCCGCGGCGGGCCGGCGTCCGCACTCGCGCGCGCGGGAATCCGCGCGACCGCGCGTTCGGTCATGGCGACGATGGTCAGCGACGGGTTCACGCCCGGGTTGGCCGAGAACGCCGCGCCATCCATGACGTAGAGCCCGTCGTAGCCGAACACGCGGTGGTCGCGATCGATCACGCCGTCGGCGGCCGAGCTGCCCATGGGGCAGCCGCCGAGGATGTGCGCGGTGGTCGGGATGTCGAACAGGGTCTCGGTCACCAGTGACACCGGCAGGCCGTCGAGCTTGGTCGCGACGTCGCGCGCGAGGCTGGTCGCCTCCGGCAGGCTCGCGGTCGGGGCGGTGCCGCTGTCGTGGGCGCTCACCATCTTGCCGCGCCAGTTGAGTCGGAAGCGCAGGGTGCCGTCGGCCGTGCGCATGTACAGCAAGATGGTGGTCTGCTTCGACAGATCGGGCACGGTCATGGCGCGCAGCACTGCCAGCGGGCTGCGCAGCACCGTCGCGAACAGGCGGAACACCCGCACGAACACCGACTCGCCGGGCGCGTGCGGGGCGACCAGCAGGCGGAACAGCCCCGAGCCGGCCGAGAACCGCACGGGCTCGAGGTGCGAGTCGTCGTCGGTCTGGAGGATCGAGCCGATCGCGATGCCCTTCGACAGATCGACGTCGCGGTGTCGCGAGATCACGCCGATGAGAGACTCGGAGTTGGTGCGGATCGAGTGACCCAACCGGGGCGACAGGTTGGGCAGGCCCGCGGGGTCCTGCTGCATGCGCAACAGCAACGGCACGGTCCCGAGCACGCCGCCGGCGAAGATCACTCGCGCGGCGGTGTACTCGACCGTGCGGCGGCCGAACAGCCCGCGTCCGACCTTCGCGGTGATGCGGTAGCCGCCCTGTGGCAGCGGTCGCACCGCGGTGACCTCGGTGTCCGCGTGCAGCTGCGCGCCGGCCTGTCGCGCGAGGTAGAGGTAGTTCTTGTCGAGGGTGTTCTTGGCGTTGTTGCGGCAGCCGAGCATGCAGCCGCCGCAGCGGATGCAACCGGTGCGGCTGGGCCCGCGGCCGCCGAAGTAGGGATCGGGCACGGTCTCACCCGGCCGTCCGAAGTACACCGCGACCTGGGTCGGCTCGAACGCCTCGGGCATGCCGCGGTCGCGCGCGATCTCCTGCAGCACGTCGTCGGTGCGGGTGCGAAACGGCGTCTCGGTCACGCCGAGCATCCGCTTGGCCTCGGCGTAGTGCGGCTGTAGCTCCTGCTTCCAGTCGGCGAGGCCAGCCCACGCCGGTGCGGTGAAGAAGGATTCCTTGGGCACCGGGTGCGTGCACGCGTAGACCAGCGAGCCGCCGCCCACGCCCACGCCCGAGAGCACCGTGACGTGGCGGAAGAACGTCATCTTGAACAGGCCGCGGAAGCCCAGCAGCGGCAGCCACATGTAGCGCCGCAGATCCCAGTTCGACTTGGGGAAGTCCTGTGCGCCCAGCTCGCGGCCCTTCTCGAGCACGAGCACGCGGTAGCCCTTCTCGACCAGACGCAGCGCGGCCGTGCTGCCGCCGAAGCCGGATCCGATGATGACGAAGTCGTGCTCGTGCTCCGCCATGGCTGACGCCGCACGGTACCAGAGTCACGCCAGCAGCGGCAGCAGCAGCGGCAGCGCCTCGCCGGCGGCCGCGCGCAGCCACGCGCCGCCGGTGCGCGCGGCGAGCTCCGCGAACGGGTTGGCTTCGGGGTTGATGTCGACCACCGGCCGTCCGGCGCGGGCCACGGCGGCGCCGATCGACAGCGGCAGGTTGGTCGCGCCCGCGGTGCCGACCACGACCAGCAGTGCGGCGTCGCGCGCGTGGCCCAGCGCGGTCGCGGCGCGGAACAGCGGCTCGTCGTAGACCTCGTCGAACCACAACACGTGCGGACGCGCGGGCCGCCCGCAGCGCGGGCATCGCAGCGCCGCGAAGGTTGCGTCCGACAGCGGCGTGTCGCGCTCGCGCGCGGCCAGCTCGTCGGGCACCGGCACCAGCGCGGTCGAGCACGCCGCGGCGCAGCGCATGAAGTCGATGTTGCCGTGGATCTGCAGCGTGCGTTCGCTGCTGTTGCCCGCGCGCAGGTGCAGGCCGTCGACGTTCTGCGTCACGAGCACGAAGCGATCGCCCAGGCGTCGCTCGAGCTCGACCAGCGCGAGGTGCCCCGGGTTGGGCGCCGCAGCGCGACAGACCGCGCGGCGGTAGAGGTACCAACGCCAGACCTCGCGCGGCATGCGGCCGAAGGCCTCGGCGGTGGCGAGCTCCTGCGGATGGTAGTGGCGCGAGCCCACGGTCCAGTAGCCCTCGGGGCCGCGGAAGGTCGGGATGCCGCTCTCGGCCGAGATGCCCGCGCCGGTGAGGAACACCAGCGGCCCGTCCTCGCGCACGGCGGCCCGCAGCGTCGCTTGCAGCGCGGCGTCGATCACGTCCGCCA
Organism: Nannocystaceae bacterium; assembly: GCA_046351635.1. Lineage (GTDB taxonomy): Bacteria > Myxococcota_A > Polyangia > Nannocystales > Nannocystaceae > Xiheibacterium. The sequence goes on from JAXLYC010000028.1 coordinate 67,403, forward strand.
TGCTGACGCCAGCCGCCGAGGGTCGCAATCGTCCCGCGTCCGGCCGCAGCCCGGGCGTGCTAGCGTCCCGGGCGGCGATGGATCACCTCGGGGCTGCAGCGCTCGAAGAGCTGCGCGTGTCGTTGTTGGCCGAGCGAGACCGGCTGCGCGCGCGCGCCGAGGCCCCGGTCGCCGACGACGCGATCGGCGACATGCAGGACCACGCCGCCGAGGACGCTCGACTCGAGCGCACCGTGCGGCTGGCCGATCACGAGCGGCGCCGGCTGCAGGAGGTCGAGGCCGCGCTCGCGCGCATGACCGACGGCAGCTATGGCCTGTGCGAGGAGACCGGCGAGCCCATCCGCTGGCGCGGCTTCGCAGCGAGCCGACCACGCGCTACACCGTCGAGGCGCTCGAGCAGCTCGAGCGCGAGCGCGCCCGCGCGCGCCGGGTCGCGCGCGACGACGACGACACGCCCTACTGACCGCGGGCGCCCGAGAAGGGCAGCCTCTCAGTCGGCGAAGCGCTCGCGGATCTGCAGCACTTCGTCGAGCGAGCCGATGAACATCTCGGTCAGCCGCGGATCGAAGTGGCCGCCCGCGCCGGCCTCGAGGTGCGCGACCGCATCTTCGACCGGCCACGCGTGCTTGTAGGGCCGTTCGCTGGTGAGCGCGTCGAACACGTCGGCGATGGCGGCGATGCGGCCTTCGATCGGGATCGCCTCACCACGCAGGCCGCGGGGGTAGCCGGTGCCGGCCCACTGCTCGTGGTGCGTGTGCGCGATGGTGGCGGCGAGCGTGACCAGATCCGAGTCGGAACCCGACAGGATGCGGAAGCCGATCTCCGCATGCTGTTTCATGATCTGGTACTCCTCCGGACTCAGGCGGCCGCGCTTGAGCAAGATGTGATCGGGGATGCCGATCTTGCCGACGTCGTGCATCGGGCTCGCGATGCGCAGCATCTCGCAGGCGTAGTCGTCGAGCTCGGCCTTGCGCGCGAGCAGATGACAGTAGTGCGACATGCGGTGCAGGTGCGCCGCGGTCTCGTCGTCGCGGTATTCGGCCGCACGCGCCAGGCGCTCGATGGTCTCGTGGCGCGCGACCGCGAGGTCGCGTTGCAGCCGCTCGAGTCGCGCACTGGCGCCCTCGAGCTCGGCGAGCTGGCGCTGGACCGCGCCGCGCAGGTCGCTGCGCTCGCGCGCGAGGCCGTCGTAGTAGAGCTTGATCCGCACCGAGTTGCGCAGGCGCGCGAGCAGCTCGATCTCGTCGAAGGGCTTGGCCAGGAAGTCGGTCGCGCCGGCGTGCAGCGCGTCGCGGCGGAACTGGCGATCGGCCATCCCGGTGACGAAGACCACCGGCGTGTGCTCGGTGCGGGGGTCCGCGCGCAGCTGCCGACACACGTCGAGCCCGCTCATGCCCGGCATGCGCATGTCGAGCACGATGGTGTCGACCGGCTCGCGCCAGGCGAGCTCCAGCGCCTCGGCGCCGTCGCTGGCGTGCAGCACCTCGTAGCCCTCGGCCTCGAGCATGCGCTCGATGACCTTCCGGATCGCGGCCTCGTCATCGACCAGAAGGACGCGACCGAGGGCACCGGTGTCGAGTGCGACGACGGACATTTCCAGCACACGAGGTTAGCCTGGATGCGGTCCGGATCGAAGCGCGGAGCGATCACGATGCCGCGAGTCGGGTAGGATGGTGGGCGTGCGTGTGCCCCGAGTCCTTGGGTCGAGCGGGTCGGTCGCGTGTGGGCTCGGGCTGCTCGCGGCGAGCGCGGCAGCGGTTCCGGCGTGTTCGCAGACCGGCACGGCGCCGGGGCAGTCTGCCTCGGGGCCGGCGCAGCCCGGACCCGCGAAGCCGGCCGAGCCCGGCGGGACCGCGACGGGCGGGGCAGGCCGCGACGATCGTGCACGATCGATCACGAGCGGCACGGGCGCGGACGCGCTCGCGGCGCTGCGTCGCCCCGCGCCGGCGCGCATCGTGGCGATCGGCGATCTGCACGGTGATCTGGCGGCGACCCGTCGGGTGCTGCGGCTGGCGGGGGCCATCGACGGCGACGACCGCTGGGTCGGCGGCGCGCTCGTCGTCGTGCAGACCGGCGATCAGCTCGACTTCGCGGTGACGACGAGCAGGCCATCTGGATCTGATCACGCGGCTCGAGGAGGCCCGGCGCGCCGGTGGAGCCTTCATCGCGCTCAACGGCAACCATTGAGATCATGAACGTGCTGGGCGACTTCCGCTACGTGACCGCCGCGGGTGCGCACGACTTCGACGACGTCGCCGGTGCGCGTCGCGATGCACCTTCCGCGCTCGGCGCGGTCGCGCGAGCCGCGCGCGCGGCTGCGTTCGTGCCCGGCGCGCCCTATGCCCTTCGGCTCGCGCAGCCACATCGTCGCGATCGTCGGCTCGACCGCGTTCGTGCACGGCGGCATCTTGCCCGAACACGTTGCCGGGCTCGCGCAGCTCGACACCGACGTGCAGGCGCTGTTGCGCGGCGAGCTGCCTGGGGACCTGGGTCCGGTGGTCGATGCGATCATGAACCCGCAGGCGCCGGTGGGACCCGCGATTTTCTCGTGGACCGAGGAGCCCGAGGTCTGCGCGCGTTCAGCGTCGCTCGCGGCGCTCGGGGTCACGCGCATGGTCAGCCTGACACACGGTGCAGAAGGACGGCATCACCCTCGGCCTGCGACGATCGGGTGTGGCGCATCGACGTGGGCCTGGCCGCGCACTACGGCGGGCCGACGCAGGCGCCTTCGAGATCCGCGGCGACATCCTCGTCACGGTCCTGCGCGACGGCGGCTGAGGCCGCGTTCGCGGGCGCTGACACGGCCGGGCGGCGGCGCGATTGCGTCCTCGTGCACCACGGGCGCATGACGGCGCATGACTTCGATGTTCGGCGTTGGATGGGTGCGGCGTGCGTGCTCGTGGCGTGCAGCGACGACGGCGTGCCCGCGGCCGAGAGCGAGGCTCGGCCGCCAGCGCCGAGGGCACCGCCGGCAGCGCCTTGACCTGGGCGGCAGCGTGAGCGCCAGCGCGAGCGACACCCAGGCCGAGGGCACTACCGTGGGCACCAGGGCGCCGGCGAGTCGAGCGGCAGTGGCGACGGCACGGGCGCGGCCGAGAGTTTCGGGCGGCGGCAGCAGCGGTGGCGGCAGCACCAGCGATGGCAGCAGCAGCGGCAGCGGCGGCAGCAGCAGCGACGGCGGCAGCAACTGGTAGCGTTCACCAGCACCGACCGTGCCGGTGGGCGAGCCCTGCGCCAGCGACGACGAGCGCGTCACCGGCGTGCTGACTTCAGCGACTACGATCCGCTGTGCTTCGGCACCGCATGCTCGGGTCTGTGCGGCAGCGACGACGAGTGCGTAGCCGGCGACCGACGCCGGCGCGCGCACGCCCGGCGCCGCGCTGTGCGGTGAGGACGCTGCGCGCTGATCGGCACCGGCCTGGGCGATCTTCGCCTGCGCGGGCGGCTGGTTCGGCCGGCCGCGCCGAAGCGCTCGGGCGGACGGATCTGCCCCGCGCGCGCGAGCGCGACGGCCTCGGCGCGCTGGACCTCGACGAAGCCCTGTTGCTGCGCGGATCGAGCCCGTCGCTCGCCTCCATCGACGCGTCGGCGGGGTTGTACAGCGTCGCGCCGACGTCGCGGATCGCCTGCACGAACGCGTTGCCCTTGTACAGCCCCAGCTCGACGGTGCCGCTGGCCGGCTCGGCCAACACGTCGATGCACGCGGGAGCGCGGCGGGCGGCGGGATCGAACAGCCGTCCGTCGTACGTCGCGTCCGCGACCAGCCGCGACATCTGCCCGAACAACGCGGTCGCGCGGCGATCGAGCACGCTCTGGTAGACCGCGCGCAGGCCGGTGGCCAACAACTCCATGCCGGGCGCCTCGTACACGCCGCGGCTCTTGGTGCCGATGATGCGGTTCTCCAGCGCGCTGGCGAGGCCCAGCCCGTGGCGGCCGCCGATCACGTTGGCCCGCTGCATGAGCTCCAGCGGCGACGCGAACGCGCCGTCGATGGCGACGCAGCGGCCGCGCTCGTACTGCAGCGTCACGCTCTCGAGGTGGTCGCTGCGCGCGCTGCGGCCACACGCACATCACCGGATCGACGATGAGGCACGAGGTCGACATCCTCGAGGTCCTCGGCCTCGTGGCTCAGGCCCGCGAGGTTGGCGTCGGTCGAGTAGCGCTTGCGCACCAGCGTGGCCTCCAGCCCGAGCCAGGCTGCAGGTACGGCGACCATCTGCGTGCGTCTGGGGGAACTGCGCCAGCATGGTCGGGTCGCGCCAGGGCGCATAGACCTGCATGCTGGCGCGAGCACGTTGCGTAGCGCTCGAAGCGGATCTGATCGTTGCCTCGACCGGTCGCGCCGTGGACTCAACACGGTGCAGCCGCGTTGCCTGCATCGCGGGCAGGTAGTCGCGCACCGTCACCGCGCGGGCGATGCCGGTGGTGTTCCAGTAGCCGCTGTCGTACTGCGCTGGGCGCGCCTTGATGGTTTTGGCCTCGGCCATCTGCGGCTTGAGGTCGACGATGACCGACTCGGCCCCGACCGCCTCCATGCGGCGGCGGACGTCGTGGATGCCCTGCTCGTCGGGCTGCCCGAGATCGGCGGTGAAGCACACCAGCGAGCAGCCGGCGTCGAGCAGGCGCCGCGTGACCGTGCGCGAGTCGAGCCTGCCGGAGACGCAGATGCCCAGGGTGTGGCCTTGAAGTCGCGGAGACCCATCGAGTGCATGGTGATGCTGCTGTCATGCGTGATGAACAAGCAACAATTCGCAGTTTCTACGTGTTTTTTTCTGCATTCATGCCATCGTCGATGCATGCACTCAGCCGTGCTCGTCGCAGCGGCAACTGCCGGAGCCCGGGCGCGGGCGTGGGTTCGTCGCGATGCACCGCGGGGTCGAGCAGGTGGCTGGGCTGCACGTTGCGCAGGGCGTTGGAGCAGCATCACGGCGCGCACGTTGGGGTTGTCGCGCTCAGCCGTCGAGCAGCGCGGTCATGCGATCGCGCGCAGGCCGTCCTGCGATCCACAGAGGTTGCACGGCAGGCCTGATAGCCGGCCGCGCGCGCGTGCGCGGCGATGCGTCCTGCTCGGCGCACTCGACCAGCGGACGGATGACGCAGCGCCGTCGTCGGTGGTAGACTGCTGGCATTGCCCGCAGCTTGCCGGCGTAGAAGAGGTTGAGCAGCAGCGCTGGCGTCGTCGCGGTAGGCTCAGGGCGATCTTGTTGCAGCCCAGGCGCTCGGCGACGTCGTACAGGATCCCGCGACGCATGCGCGAGCACGGGCCGCAGTAGCTCTTTGCCCTCGGGCACCAGCTCCACGACCTTGAGTAGGTGTCACGCCGCACGATCTCGAACGGCTTGCTGAACTGCTCGAGCCAGCCGCGCAGCGGCGCGCCGTCGTAGCCCGGCTGCGCCTGGTCGAGGTGCACGTGCCGACGAGCTCGAAGCGAAAGGGCGCGGGCGTGGGCGCGCCACAGCAGGTCGAACAGCGTGTAGCTGTCCTTGCCGCCTCGACAGCGCCACCATGACGATCATCGGCCTGACCAACGACCACGTCGCGATGGTCTTGGTCATGGTGCGCGACAGCTTGCGGACCAGCTCGTCCATGATCGACCTCAGCGTGCCGGGCCGGTGCCCATGACCGTGATGCTCAGGCGACGGCGGTGGGCGGCGTGGCGGTGTTCCCACAGGTACAGCGCCCTGCCAGGTGCCCAGATCGCAGCGCCCCTCGGCGATCGGCACGGTCAGCGAGCTGTGGGTCAGCACGGTGCGCACGTGCGCGGGCATGTCGTCGTCGCCCTCGTCGACGTGCTCGAACAGGCGATCGCCATCGGGCACCAGTCGCGCGGCGAAGGCCCGAGGTCGCGCCGCACCTGCGGGTCGGCGTTTTCATTGGCCAGGATCAGCGAGGCGCTGGTGTGGTGCACGAACACGCTGCACAGCTCGTGCACGCCGCTGCGCGCGACGATCTCGTGCACGCGACCGGTCAGTCGAGCATGCCGCGGCCGGGCGTCTGCACGATCACGCCTTCGCGACGGTGCAACCACGCGCCCACGTTCGGTACTTCGCCTTCCGCTCGTCGTAGGGCATGCCGTAGACCATGCGCTTGGCCGCGTCGAGCTCGACCGTCACGCCGTGTTCGGCGGGCGGCGGCGGCGTACCACTTGCTCAGGCAGTTGCGGCAGAAGCCCGCGAGGTTCATCAGCGCGATGTTCTGCACATCGGTGCGCTGCTGCAGGTGCTCGATCAGCAGGAAACGCCGCCGCCTCGAGCTCGGTGCGGAGCTTGATCCAGGTCCGGATGCGAGTCGGCCATGTCGGTACTCGGGCGGCATGGTAGCGGCCACCATCGAGCGGTGGGCGCATCCGGCACCGCGCGGCCGCGGCACACCGGCGGCGGGCTACGCGAGCACGCGCCCCCGGCCGCGCTGGCGCCGTTCGTCGAACGCAATGCGGACGCGCGCCGCGCCGTCGCCCGGCGGCGCCGCGCCGCACCTGGTGCTGCCCGACGGTTGCTGCGACTTCATCAGCCGCTGGGCCCCGAGCCCGCGGGCTTCGTCGTCGGGCCGATGACCGTGGCGCAGCAGGCGCCGGCGCGCGCGGGCGCCTACGTCGGTGCGCGGCTGCAGCCGGCGGCCGTGGCCGCGCTGCTGCGCACTCGACCCGATGCGCTCGCCGATGGTCGCGTGGGGCTCGAGGCGTGGTGGCCGGACTGGCCCGCGCTGGTCGAGGCCATGGCGCGCGACGGCGATGCCGGTGGCGTGGCGCGCATGCTGGCGCGGTTGCAACGCAGCCTGGCCGCGGCGCCACCGCTCGTGATCGCGAGATCGTCCCACGCAGGCGCGGCTGCGCGGCCCCGGTGCCCGACATCGCCGCGCTGGCGAGCCGGCCGCAGCCGGCAACACCTGACGCGGCGGTTCCGCGAGCCTGCGTCGGGCTCGCGCCCAAGCCCTTCGTTCGTATCGCGCGACTGCAGCGGCTGGTGAACGCGCTGCGAGCCGCGCCGCCGCGGTGGGCCGCGCTCGCGGCCGAGCACGGCTACGCCGATCAGGCCCACCTCGCCCACGAGTTCGCGGCCCTGGTCGGGCTCTCGCCGTCGGCGTGGCTGGCCGGTTCCATTTCGACAAGCCCAGCGCCTGCGCACGGGGCAAGCTCGGCGGCATGAGCCCGCGAGCCCGACTACTGCACCGCATCACCGCCAACCTCGTCGTCGACGCGATCGAGCCCTGCCTGCCGTTTTGGTGCGATCGCCTGGGCTTCGAGCAGACCGCGTCCGTACCCCACGACGGTGCCCTGGGTTTCGTCATCCTCGCGCGCGACGGCGTCGAGCTCATGCTGCAGTCGCGCGCCAGCGTTGCGGCCGACGTCCCGCCGCTGGCCGGGGAGTCCTTCCGCAGCGCGCTGTACCTCGAGGTCGCCGTGCTCGCGCCCTGGCGCGCAGCGCTGGTCGAGGTCGCGCGCGTGGTGCCCGATCGCCGCACGTTCTACGGCGCCGACGAGATCCTCGTGCGCGACCCCGCCGGCAACCTCGTCGTCTTCGCCCAGCACGCCGGCTGAGCGCGGCTCGCTCAGGCCTCCGCCACGCGGTCGTTGACCGCGATCTCACCCACGAGCGGGGGCTCGGGTCGCGTGAACAGCAACATCGTGATGCGGAAGCCGCGGGCGTCCTCGACCATGACGCGGTAGCCGTCGATCTCGACCACGTCGCCGGCGCGGGGCTGGCGTCCGAGCAGCTTGAGCACCAGGCCGCCGACGGTGTCGACGTCCTGGTGTTCCTCGACCGAGCGCAGATCGAGCGCCTCGCCGGCGGGCGCCAGCAGCATCGAGCCCGCCACGCGGATCGAGCCATCGGCGAGGGTCTCGAGGTCGGGCTTGGCCGGCGCGTCGTCGGTCTCGTCGTAGATCTCACCGACGATCTGCTCGACGATGTCCTCGGCCGTGAGCAGGCCCGTGAACGAGTCGTGCTCGTCGAACACGGCGATCATCGGCGAGCCACGGAACAGGTTCAGGCGCCCCAGCGAGGCGGTCTCGGGGCGGCGCTCGATCGGCCGCAGCAGCGCCTTGAGCTCGCGGTTGCCCTTGAGCTCGGCCTGCAGCAGGTCGGCGCGGCGGGCATAGCCGACGACGTTGTGGGGGTCGCCGTCGACCACCGGCAGCCGGCTGAAGCCATGCTCGTCCGCGACCGCCATGTTCTCCTGCCACGTGCGGCGCAGGTCGAGGTAGATGACCTCGCGCGCCGGCGTCATCGCCTCGCGCACCGTGCGATCGGTGAACGCGAGCACGTTGCGCATCAGGCGGAGCTGCTGGGGTTTGAGCTCGCCCGCGGAGTAGGCGTAGAACAGCGCCTGGCCGATGTCGACGTTCTCCTCGTGGTGGGCGCTGTTGTCGGGGTTGCGTCCGGTCAGGCCGTGCACGACCACGTTGGCGACCGCGTTGCAGCTCTTGATGAACGGCACAGCCGCGACCCGGAACATGCGCATGAACGGCGCGGTCACATACAGCACGCGCACCGGCACGACCAGCGCGATGCCCTTGGGGATGAGCTCGCCGAAGGTCACGTGCAGGATCGCGCCGATGCTCATGGCCAGGGCGGCGGAGAACGCCGCGATGCGCTCGTAGTCGACCAACGCGTCGTGGATCGCGGGCTCGAGCGCGAGCGTGAGCCCCAGGCTGGTGAGCGTGATGCCGAACTGGCTCGCAGCCAGCATCGCGTTCATCTCCTTCTTCATGCGCAGCACGATCTGCGCCCCGGCCACGCCCGCGTCGACGTCGCGCTCGAGCTTGTGCACCGGCACCTTGACCAGCGCGAACTCGTACGCGACGTAGATGCCGCAGCCGAGGATGAGGCAGGCCGACAGCGACCACGGCGACAGCGCGGCGATCGGCGCGACGACGGCCAACAGCAACAGCGTCAGTACGAGCCCGCGCTTGCCCTGGTCGTGCTTGCGCCCGCGTCCGCTGCTGGCACGCATCCCGCTCCGGGACGCGCCCGCGTCGGACCGCGACGCGTCCGTTTCGGGGCCTTCGCCCATCGATGCGGCTTCGTTGAGTATCAAGCTCGGCTGCCCCGGGCAACGCCCGCCCCGGTCCGTGGGGCAAACGGCGCGAGATTGGTCGGGATCATGGCCACGCGGCGACGGTGGCACGGGCCCCCGGGCGCGCGTTCGCGGCACCGTCCGACCCAGCCGCGGCGCGCGTGAGCCCCCGCTCGTGGACGCGGCCGGTCCTCGGCTACGCTTGCGTCCATGCTGCGCGTCGGCGTGCTCGCGTTGGCCTGGTTGCTCGGCTGCAACGCCGCGAAGCTCTGCGAGGACCGTGGCGGTGTCTTCTTCGACTCCGAGCTCGACCCGCGGCTGCCGGGATCCTGCGTGATGGCGGCGGTCGACGCGGGCCAGCCGTGCACCGAGGGCTATCACTGCCTCGCCGGCTGGTGCGCGTGCTCCGACGGTGCCTACGGCGAGGGCAAGGAGCTGCCCGAGAGCGCTTCGATGGTGGGCACGTGTCCGTCGTTCCCGCCGCGCAAGGGTGACGGTTGGCACTGCGCCGTGGTCGGTGGCCACAAGCACAAACGCGGCGTCATCGCCGAGTGACGCGCGCGCCGGGTCGGATCGACCCAGGGGTGGGCGGGGCTTTGCGGCGCGATCACGAATGCGCGTCCGCGCGCGCTCGTCGGTGTTCGAGCGATGTCGGTCCTACCGCGAGCGCTCGGCACGGTGTTGGCAGCGCGCTTCCGCCTGGACGAGGTCCTGGGTGAAGGCGCCATGGGCGTGGTCTTCCGCGCCGCGGACCTCGCCGGCGGCCCCGACGTCGCGGTGAAGCTGATGCACCCGCGCTTCCGCGACGACGCACGCATGCTCGCGCGGTTCGACCGTGAGGCGCGCGCGGGTGCGGTGCTCGATCATCCCCACTCTGTGCGGGTGCTCGGCGCGGGCACCAGCCCCGGCGGTGATCGCTTCTTGGTGATGCCGCTGCTGTGCGGCGAGTCGCTGCGTGCCGCCATCGACGCCGGCATCGCGCCGCGCCGTGCCTTCGCTCGCGACCCAGCTGCCAGGCGCTGGCCCACGTGCACGGCCACGGCTTCGTCCACCGCGACGTCAAGCCCGAGAACATCCTGCTGGTGCGCGGTGCGGACGGCGGCGAGACGCTCAAGCTGCTCGACCTCGGGCTGGTGCGCGAGGAGCAGCCGGGCCCGCGGGCGCAGGGGCTCACGCGCATGGGCGCGCTGTTCGGCACGCCGTGGTACATGGCGCCCGAGCAGGCCGAGGGTGCGGTGGTCGACGCGCGCGCCGATCTCTACGCGGTCGGTGCGGTGCTGTTCGAGATGCTCGCCGGCCGTCCGCCGTTTCTGGGCGACTCCTTGGTCGAGGTGTTGTCGCAGCACCTCCACGCCGAGGTGCCGGCATTGCCGTCGTGGCTGCCGCGCGCGCTCGATGGCTTCGTCCGCGCGCTGTTGGCCAAGCGGCCCGCGGATCGGCCGGCCTCGGCCGCCGCGGCGCTCGCGGGGCTGCGCGCGGCGCTGGCCCGCGCGGCAGCCTCGCCCACGGTGGTGCCGACGCGGCCACGGCCGGTGATGGCGCCGCCGTCGTCGCTGCAGGAGCCGCGGCCGCCCTCGATGCTGCGCGGCGCGCAGCGGCAGCAGCGGTGGTTTGCCGGCGTCGCGGCGCTCGCGGCCGCGGTCGCGCTCGCGATCGGCCTCGGTCGCGCCGCGGGCGGCTCGCAGCCCGAGTCCGCCTGCCGCGCGGGTCGAGCCCGCGCCGATCATCGCCACGGTGCCCGTGGTCGCGACCGCGGCGGTCCCCGTGGTCACCGCGCCGCAGCGGGTGAGCACACCCGAGCGCGCCGCGCCGGTGTCCGAGGTCGCGACGTCCGTGCCGTCCGAGATCGCGATCGCCGGCGAACCCACGGCCGTGGCGCCGGCGATCGTCACGCCGGTCGCCGCGGGTGTCGCACCGGAAGCGCCCACGCGCGGCGCCGCGGTCGAGCACGCGCCGCACCGCAGCAGCTCGCACCGCGCTGCGCCGCGCGAGCGTGTCCCGAGCGTGCGCGAGCTGCCGCCGCCGCCGCGCGACGATGCCCCGCGTACACTGCATGCGGTCAAGCCGCCCCGCGCCGTGCCGACCGCGACGAAGCTGCCCGGCGAAGCCGGCGCGTCGACCATCGACCGCAGCGGTTCGGTGCCGCGTCCCCGCGCGCGCTGAACCCTGAGCCACCGTGCTAGGCTGCCCGCGTCATGCGCGAGCCTGCGCAGCGCGTCCGGTGGCAGCGTCTCGCTGCTCGCAGGCGCGGTGAGCATCGGTCTGATCGCGTCGCAGCTGCTGGGCGCCGCATGCCTGCTCGAGCTGCAGCACGTGCGCGCGTGCGGTGATCTGTACGTCGACCCGGTCGCCGGCGAGGCCTGCGAGCCCGGCCTGCCCCAGAGCTTCGCCGACGCGTGCGCGCCCTATCGCGACGGCCGCGGGCAGGCGCGCTGCGACGAGCAGTGCCAGATCGTCGCCAGCGATCGCGCCTGTGCCCGCTGCGGCGACAACATCATCGACGACGACGACGAGGAATCCGGCGGCGGCAGCGGTACCAACGGCGGGACCACCGGCGAGGGCACCAGCGGCGGTGAGGTCGGATTCCACGAAGAGTGCGACACCAGCGAGATCGGCGACGCGCGGTGCCCCGGGGTCCCGGATGAGCGCCCGGGCTGCTTCGAGTGCCGGCTGCAGTGGGAAGACTGCCCGCCCTACTGCGGTGACGGCATCGTCGATCCGGCGCTGGGCGAGGAGTGCGACGGCGGCGGATTCGTGGTCGAGCTCGACTGTGGCCTGGTGGCCGACTCGCCGTACCAGGGCATCGAGTACGGCTCGGGCCGCACGCGCTGCACGAACTGTCGCTGGGATCGGCGCGACTGCAGCTACTGCGGCAACCAACGACTCGAAGACGAGATCATGGAAATCGACAGCAACCCGCCGCCGCTGTACTCGCTGCCCGAGGTCTGCGACGGCGAGCGGTTCGACCTGGTCGCGCTCGCGCGCCTGGGCGAGTGCCCCGAGGGCAGCCGGCCCAACTTCTCGTGCACCGACGAGGCGAACTCGACGTGCGCGATGGCGAGCCTGCGTGCTGCCTGCTGGCCGGGACCGGCTGCGATCCCGACGACGCCACGCGGCCGTGCTGCTCGAGTTACGATGGCGATCCCGAGCCCGGATGCGTCGTGGATCCCTCCGGCATCACCGCGTCGCTGTGCCGGTGACAGGACCGCCCGCGCTGGTGTAGAGCACGGTCGTGGCCTCGGCCATGCGCGAGTACATCGAGCGGCTCTCGGCGGGGCTCGACAGCTACCCGGAGTGCCGTGCCAAGGCGTCGCTGTATCGTTCGATGCTGGCCTCGCGGCCGGTCGACCCCGAGCCGCTGCCGCCGCCGCTGCGCGACCTGGTCGAGCGGCCGCGACCGGTGAGCGACTGGATCTCGGAGGTCCACAGCCATGCGCTCATGCTCGCGCTGTTCGACCAGCACTTCGGCGACCGCGAGCGCTTCCGCCAGTTCTGCTACGACGAGCAGCACAAGCTCTGGGGCAGCAAGCTGTACGCGTTCATGATGCGCTTCGTCAGCCCGCAGCGGCTGATCGCGAGCGCGTCGCAGCGCTGGGAGCATTTCCACCGCGGCACCACCTTCCGGGCCACCGCGGGCGCCGGCCCCGACAGCGCCGAGATGCTGCTCGAGGGACCGCCGCACGTGTACGACGACATCACGCTGCTCGGCTTGACCGAGGGCCTGCGCGCGCTGCTGGACCGCAGTGCGATCGCGTCGACCATCACGCTGGTCGAGTGGAACGCGACCCAGGCGCGTTGGGTCGCACAGTGGCGACCGTGATCGCCGAGCTCAGGCCGGCGCGGGGCCGAAGAAGATCCCGCGCACGATCGTGAGCGGCTCCCGCTTGAGCGTGCGCCAGGTGAAGTCCACCAGCACGCGGTCGAAGTTGTCGCGCGGCAGGTCCTCGAAGACCTTGCGCACGTCCTCGCGCGGCAGGCCGAAGCGGATCATGCCGCGGCTGTGCTCGATCATCACCGCGTTGCGGAAGCACTCGGCCTCGGCGCTGAGGTTGGGCACCGACAGCACGCGGTGGTTGTAGACCAGGCACTCGTCCACCACGCGGGTGTCGAACGTCGGCAGCGCCAGCGACGCGGCCTCGCGGTGGAACAGCGCGCGGCTGCGCTGCAGGTAGTTGGTGCCCTCGTCGCGCTCCGAGACGATGCCGAGGTCGTGCACCATCGCCACCAGGTAGGCGAGGTCTGCGTCGAGCTCGAGCCCGCGCGCGGCCAGCAGCGCGGTCGCGAAGCGGTGCAGCCGGCGACAGTGGTTGCGCAGCCCGTCGCCCTCGTAGGGGCTGACGCGGTCGAAGATGGCGTCGGCGGCGACGCGCAGCGGCGACACTTGCGGGCTCCGTGCGAGCACGGGTCCGGGGGCGGCGGTGGACACGGCGGCGACGTCCATGGCGTTGGATGTACCGCGGGCGCGACGGAGCGGTCAAACGACGTGCGCGCAGACAATGCGACAGCGGTGGATCCGTGGGCTCGCAGCCGGCGCCATCGTTGCAGCGCGCGTGTGAGCCGCCACACCCGCTTCACGCGACGCGGCGCACGCCGATGTCGTGCAGCAGCAGCTCGACCACACGCCGCTGCATGTCGATGCGGCGACGCACGGGGAAGCCCATCCAGGTCTCGATGCACAGCCCGACGCAGCCGATCGCGTCGACGATGACCTCGGTCGACGAGGTCGCGACGGGATAGTACAGCGGGTCCCAGTGTTCGTCGTCGCCCTGGCGCTCGGCGTTGAGCACCCGGAGCGTGCGATCGATGATCGCTGGTCGCGGCTCCACACCGTAGACGATGGTCTGGCCGAACGACGGCGTGACCGCGGGGTCGTAGCGTTTCTTGCTCTCGTGCAGCGTGACCACCAACGCCGGCCGCTCGTCGAGCACGAGGTCCATGAACCGCCGCGCGAGTCGGGGCTCGCGTGTCGGCGCCTGGGCGTCGCCGGGGAAGCAGCGGTTGAGATCGAGGCCGCCGGGCGCCATGCGCTCGCGCGCGCGGTAGGCCGGCGGGTTCATCACCGGCACCACGATCAGTCGTCCGTGGGTCGGGCGCAGATCCTCCTCGAGCAGCTCCGCGAGCGCGTGCACCCCCGCGATCTCGTCGCCGTGGATGCCGGCCTGGACCAGGGCGGTGGGGCCGGGCTCGGGCCCGTCGAACACGTGCAGCGACAGGGTCGGGGAGAACCAGGTGATTCCGGCCGGCAGCGGCATGGCGTGCACGCACGCTAGCGCGTCGTGGCCCGCGACGCCACGGCCACGCCGGCCCGGCTCACTTGGTGATGACGAAGTCGCGGCGACGGAACACGCACCAGCTGCCGTCGGCGTTGACCTGGAAGTTCTCCATCAACACGTAGCTGCGGCGGAACCGCGGGTCCTCGACGATCTTCTTCACCGCCGCGAGCGAGGCCTCCTTGCACTCCTGCCCGCTGTGGATGAGGATCGCCCACTCGGGCATCACCTCGTAGAAGCGTTCCTTGTAGCCGGGGCCGTTCTTCTTGGTGTAGCCGCCGGGCAGCTGGCTGATCACCGGATCGACCAGGCCCAGCAGATCGAGGATGGGGTAGTTGGTGCGATAGCCGACGTAGCCGATGTCGCCCAGGGCCACGCGGCCGGGCCGCCCGTTGTCCACCAGCCACTGTGCGACCTGGCCAGCGGTGTTGTCCCAGAAGCGCTTCTCTTCCTTGATGAACTTCTTGCGCGCGCCTTCGTAGTCGAAGTAGCGGTGGGTGAAGCCCCACACCAGCGCGAGCGCGACCGCGACCATGGCCGCGACGCTGCGGTGCTGCACCGCCTGCCGCAGCGCCACGCACACCAGCACGAACGCGAACGGCTCGGCCGGGGCCATGAAGCGGTAGTAGGACATCCAGTCGCCGCCGACCAAGATGACGTAGATGCCGACCGCGACGAACAAGACCATCGCCGTGACGAGCTCGCGGCTGCGGCGGGCGACGCCGAGGCCGAAGCCGTAGAACGTCGCGAAGAGCAACGGCCCGGCGTGGTCGAGCCAGGCGAGCACGTATCCGCGACCGTTGCGCCACTGCGCCTTGAGGTCGCCGGTCTTCGCGGCCAGCGTCGCGGGCGTCCACGAGCCGTAGTAGGAGTGCCGCCACAGCATGTGGATCGCGAGCGGCCCGACGAACAGCAGCCCGCGCACGAGGTTCTGCCGCGCGAACATCTTGCGACCCAGCGCGAGCATGGCCAGGCCCAGGTACATCGGCGCCTCGGGCCGTGTGAGCCCGGCGAGCGCGAAGACCAGGCCCGACCACGGGAACCGCGGCGTGTCGTGTTCCTCGAACATCATGAGGATGCCGAGCGCGACCAGGAACTCGAACAGCGCGGTCTCGAGCCCGAACACCGCCCAGGTCGCGGAGCACGACGAGGTCGCGTAGAGCCACGTCGCGATGCACGGCAGCATGCCGCGGGGCTCGAGCCGCGCCGACAGGCGCCACAGCACCACCATCGTGCCCATCGCCGCGGCTGCGCCGAGCACCTTGCTGGTCACGTGCGGATCGACGCCGACCGCGATGCCCCCGGCGCACAACAGCGTCCACAGGAAGTTGGTGTAGCCCTCGATGGCCTCGCCGGGGTTGTAGACCAGGCCGTGGCCTGCGACGAGGTTCGCGGCGTAGCGGAACGAGATGTAGGCATCGTCGACGGTGAAGCGATGCACGTTCCACAGGTTCGCGCCGAGCACGTACATCGGCAGCAGTAGGCCGAACAACAGCTGCATGCGCGGTCCGGGATCGCGGCCGGCGAACCACGCTGCGATCACGCGCGTGGGCGCGAAGCGCTCGTGCAGGCGCGTTGGGGTCGGGACGTCGCTCATCGCGGTTCGATCGGCGCGGGGCCCTGGGGAGTCGCAGGCCCCGTGCGGCGGGCAAAGTACCACGCGCTGCCGGCGAAGGCAGCGGCGCCGGCGAGGCCGCAGACGTAGGAGAAGCCGAGGAAGAAGTCGATCCACGACAGGTCGGCATGGGCGAAGTTCTTGAACAGCAGCACGCCGATCGAGCCCAGGTAGCCGAATGCGTCGGTGACGTAGATCATGAACACCGCGGTGCCGACCGCGCCCGTGGCCGCGATGAGGCGGTCGAACAGCACCGTGCCGAACGGCACGTAGCCGAGGTACAGCCCGATGCCGATGGCGATCATCCACGTCGGGCCCGAGACGACCCCGAGCTCGAAGAGCGCGGTCGAGCCCGCCACCAGCACTGCGCCGCCCACCATCAGGCCGTGGACCGCGAAGAACGCCCGGCGGTTGTCGCGGACGCGGTAGATGGCCGCGAGCCCGGCGACCACCGCGAGCGCGACCGGGATCTCCGAGTATGTGAACATCGCCGGCGCGTCGCCGTAGCCC
The DNA here is from genome assembly GCA_046351635.1 of Nannocystaceae bacterium. Lineage (GTDB taxonomy): Bacteria > Myxococcota_A > Polyangia > Nannocystales > Nannocystaceae > Xiheibacterium. Next base: position 83,813 of record JAXLYC010000028.1, read on the forward strand.
AGCGCGTGCCACAGCTCCGCGGCGAAGTTGTCGCGGAAGTCACGGTACGCGGTGAGCATCACGTGCGCGGCGGTGAGCACGAGGATGCCCAGGGAGAAGCGGCGCACGAACGCGAGTCGCTGCGCGGCGAACATCGGCTCGCGGCGCGTGCGAGCCGCCTCGTCGGTCTCGGTCGGTCGCGGCAGCCGGGCCAGCAACCACACCGCCAGCGCGAACGCGGGCATGAACAGCAGCCCCGTGAGGCTCGGCATCCACGCCTCGGATACGCCCTGCGTGAGCAACCAGCGGCCGACCGACTTCACCGCCCCGCTCGCGACGATGTACGAGGTCGACAGGCCCGCGCCCAGCAGCTCGGTCGTGCGTCGGCCTTCGAGGAAGCCGAACACCAGGCCCCAGACCGCGCCCAGCGGCAGGCCGTTGCAGAACATCGCGACGACCTGGCCTCCGGGGGGCAGCACCGCGAACGCGAGCAGCGCGAGCTCGGCCGCGGCGATCAGACCGACCAGCGCGAGGGGGCGATGACGCGGCGAGATCTCCGAGACGAACTTGATGCCGAGGAATTTCGACAGCGCGTAGCCGAGCACCTGCCCCAGCACGAGCGCGATCTTGAGGTCGAGGCCGAACACCGCCGTGCCGGCGAACGGCGCCGCGGCGAAGGGCTTGCGCACGGCGTACATCGCGAAGTACGCGACGAACGCCGCTGCGGTCGCATAGCCCGAGAACGCGGGTGTCGAGGCGCGCGCGAGCCAGGCCTCGACGCGCGCGGCCGCGCCTCGCCGTGCACTCACGGACGAGATCCTCGCGCGCGCCGGGCCAGCGCGCGCCGCAGAAGCGACATCGACACGCGCCACAGCCTCGCCGTTGGGCGCCCGGGTGCGCAACTGGGGCGCTCGGCCGCCGCCGCCGCCCGCCCGGTGGGTTTGACGCCCGCGGCGGCCCGGTGTATCTCGGGGCCACTTTCCCGCGCCCGCGCGTGACCGGGCTCGGGATGTGCCGGAGGCCCGATGACGACCAAGTCGCCGACGTTCGCGTGCGTGCTCTCGTTGCTGACCGCCTGTGCCGGGCGCAAGGCCGCGTGGGAGGGCGACAAGGGCGGCGCTGGCGGTGGCGGTGCCGCCGATGCGAGCAAGCAGATCGCCGAGGGCGACGCGCACTGGGCCAAGCGCACCGATCCGGCGGAGATTCGCGCCGCGATCGCAGCCTGGGAGAAGGTCGCGGCCGCGGATCCGAAGAACCTCGAGGTGTTGGTCAAGCTGACGCGCGCCAACTACTTCCTCGCCGACGGGTATCTGCGCGACAACGAGAAGATGTACCTCGAGGCCATGGACCTCGGCGTGAAGTGGGGCGAAAAGGCGATGATCGCCGCGTCGCCGGAGTTCGAGGCCAAGATGCGCGCCGGTGGCAAGCTGCCCGAGGCGGTCAAGCTCGTGGGCGCCAACGGTGTACCGGCGATGTACTGGTACGCGAGCTCGCTGGGCAAGTGGGCCAAGCGCAAGGGCTTCGCGGTGCTGCTGGGGCAGAAGGACAACGTCAAGGCGACGATGGACCGCGTGCTCGCGCTCGATCCCAACTACTACTACGCGGGTCCGCATCGCTACTTCGGCGCGTTCTATGCCGTGGCGCCGGCGTTCGCGGGCGGTGACCTCGAGAAGTCGAAGGTCCACTTCACCAAGTCGCTGGAGATCGCGCCCGGCTACGTCGGCACCAAGGTGCTGTGGGCCCAGGAGCTCGCGGTGAAGGAGCAGGACGAGGACACCTTCGTGAAGCTGCTCAACGAGGTCCTGGCGACCCCCGACGACGTGCTGCCCGACGTCACGCCCGAGACCATCGCGGAGAAGGGCAAGGCGCGCGAGCTGCTCGACGACAAGGACGATCTGTTCTAGCGCCGCCGCGGCGTGCTGCGGCGAGCGGTCGCTGCGGCGGCGGCCGTGGTGCGATCGTGCGCGTGACCACGCGCGGTGCTGGGACAAACGACGCGCCGGTGCGGAGAAGCCCTTGTGCGCGGGCACCGGAGGCGGCACACAATCTGGCCATGACCTCGCCGCGCCGCTCGCCGTCTCGCCGCCGCTTCGTCCAGGGCTCCGCCGCCGCCGCCGTCTCCACGTTCTTCATCGGCCGCTCGGCCCGCGCCGAGGACGAGATCGTCGCAAAGGTCGCGACCGTGGCCCCGCCGGACACGCCGTGGGCCAACCAGCTGCGCGACCTCAAGAAGCAGCTGCACGAGGCCAGCGGCAAGCGCCTGCGGCTCAAGCCCTTCCTCGGCGGCGGCCTCGGCGACGAAATCGAGACCGCCGAGGCGACCAAGCGCGGCAGCGTGCAGGTCTACGGCGGCAGCATCGGCGCGCTCGCGTCGGTCGTGCCCGAGCTCGAGGCCATCGAGCTGCCGTACCTGTTCGCCAGCGCCAAGAAGGCCGACACGGTGCTCGACGAGGTCATCCGCGAGGATCTCGAGACGCTGCTGTGGGACGCGGGCTACAAGCTGTGGTTCTTCTCCGAGAACGGCTACCGTTCGATCGGCTCGACCTTCAAGATCGAGGGACTCGCCGATCTCAAGGGCCGCAAGATGCGGTCGCAGCAAGCCAAGTCGCACCTCGAGACGTGGAAGGCCTTCGGCGCGTCGCCGGTGCCGATCGCGGTGACAGACGTGCTGCCCTCGCTGCAGACCGGCGTGGTCGACGGCTTCGACAACACGCCGCTCTTCGCCTTCGCCGCGTCGTGGTACCAGGGCATCAGCCACTTCACGCTGACCGAGCACATCTACCAGCCCGGCATCGTGGTGCTGTCGCGCAAGTTCTGGGAGACGCTGCCCGCGGACCTGCAGACCCTGATGATGACCGACACGCAGAAGCTCTCGCGCGTGGGTCGACGCGGCGTGCGTGCGATCGCAGGTCAGCTGCTGGAGAACTTCAAGAACGCCGGCATCACCGTGACCGAGCTCAGCGCAGCGCAGAAGGCAGCGTTCTCGGCCAGTGCCGTGGTCGCCCACGCCGACTTCCTGACGCGCACCACGGACAAGGGCAAGGCGCTGTTCGAGAAGATCAAGGGCGCGACCTGACCGGACTCTGGTAGCATGGCCCCGGGCATCCCCCCGGTGGTCGAGCAACTCAGACGCATCAACCAGCTGATCTACCGGGCCGAGCGCGCCTTCATCGTGGTCGCGCTGCTCGCGATGGCGTTCGTCGTCTTCCTCGACGTCGTACACCGCGCCTTCGCCAGCCAGGACAGCAAGGTGCTGGGCGCGTTCGTGAAGGTCGTGGGCTGGGTCGGGATCGCGATCGAGCCGGGCACGCCGGGCCACGCCCGCGCGGCGGCGGCGATGCCGTGGGTCGGCTTTGCGATCCTCAGCGGGCTGGGTTGGTTCGGCGTGCGCACGGCGACCCGCACCAAGCCGGTCGGCCACGGGCTCGCCGCGGCGCTCGGCGTGGGCGGCACGGTGGTCGCCTACGGCTTGGTGCAGCTGCTGCTGCGGCTGATGCCCAACGGTCTGATCTGGTCGCAGGAGTTCGCGCTGGTGCTGACGCTGTGGGTCGGCTTCCTCGGCGCATCGATGGCGACCTACGAGAACAAGCACCTCAAGGTCGAGGCGCTGCAGCGCCACATCCCACCGGGTCTTCGCCGCTGGGTCGCGTTCGGCTCGGCCGCGTTGACCGCGGCGGTCTGCTTCGCGCTGATGTACCTGTCGCTGCGCTACGTTCGCTTCAACTACGAGCAGTACACGCAGAGCCAGGGGCAGGGCGGACTGGTACAGGGCATGTCGCTGCCGAAGTACATCGCGTTCCTGGCGTTGCCACTGGGCTTCGGTGTGATGACGCTGCGCTTCGGCGGCGCGGCCGCGGCGGCGCTGCAGGGCCGCATCGACGAGTCCGATCCGCTCGCGGGCTTGGTCGACGACGCCACGCGCCAGGCCGTCAAGGCCGCGACCGAGGTGCGGATCGAAGCCGACATCCCGACCGAGGCGATCCGGCCGATCCGCGAGCAGCCCTCGCCGCCTCCGCGCAGCGAGCCGGCGGCCCGGGCCGCGCGCTCGGGCGAGGTCGTGGTCGCACAGAGCGCGGTCGTCACCGACCGTCACGCCGTCGCCGAGGGTGGCGACGGCGAGCCCGAGCGAGGTGAGTCGTGAGCGCGACGCGACGGCTCTCGCCGCTGGCGCGCGCGTGGTTGCTGCTGGTCGCGGTGGGGCTGCTGTGCCTCGCCGGCGCCTTCGCGACCGAGCCGGGTCAGGCCCTCGCCGCGCCCGCGGTCGCGCCCGAGGCGTTCGATCCCGATCTCGACGCGGGGATGATCGACGACGACGAGCCCAGCCGGCCCGGCCCCGGCCCCAAGGGGCCGCTGCTCATCGGCGGCATGCTGGTGCTGCTGATCGCGATGGGCTCGCCGCTGTTCGTGATCATCGGCGTGCTCGCGTCGATGTGCTTCCTGCTCTACAGCGAGGGCTACGACGACTGGGGCGCGTGCTCGACGCTCGATCCGGCCACCATCTGCGGCTTCGACATGTTCCCGGCCAAGATGGCCGGCCTGACGACCAAGAACGTGCTGCTGGCGATCCCGTTCTTCGTGGTCTCGGGCGCCATCATGAGCGCCGGCGACATCGCCAACCGTCTGGTCGCGTTCGCGCGGGCGCTGGTGGGCTGGCTGCCCGGCGGGCTCGCGATCGCGACCGTCGGCGGCTGCATCTTCTTCGCCGCGATCAGCGGCAGCAGCCCGGTCACCGTGATCGCCATCGGCGCGGTGATGTACCCCGCGCTGGTCAAGGCCGGCTACCAGGAGCGCTTCAGCCTGGGCCTGGTGACGACCGCGGGCTCGCTGGGGATCGTCATTCCGCCCTCGATCCCGATGCTGGTGTTCGCCATCTTCGCCGGCGGCGCGACGCCGATCGACGTCGGCGAGCTGTTCATGTCGGGCATCGGACCCGGGCTGATGATCGGCGTGATGCTGGCGGCGTACAGCGCCTACGTCGCGCTGCGCGACAAGAGCGGCGAGCGCACGGCGTTCTCGTGGCCGGGGCTTTGGGTCGCGTTCCGCGACGGGCTGTGGGCGATCCTGCTGCCGGTCCAGATCCTCGGCGGCATCTACTCGGGCCTGTTCACTCCCACCGAGGCCGCGGCCGTCAGCGTCGTCTACGCCCTGGTGGTCGAGCTCTTCATCCACCGCCAGCTCACCGTGCACCACCTGCCGAAGATCCTCGGCGAGTCGGCGGTGATGATGGGCTCGCTGCTGGTGATCATGGCGCTCGCCTTCGGGCTCAACGACTTCCTGGTCGAGGAGAAGGTGCCCGATCGCGCGGTGAAGATGATCCAGGACATGAACCTGGGCACCGTCGAATTCCTGCTGGTGATGAACCTGCTGCTGCTGGTCGCCGGCGCGCTGATGGACTCGATCTCGGCCATCATGATCATCGCGCCGCTGCTCGCGCCGGTCGGGATCCAGCTGGGGATCGACCCGGTCCACCTCGGCATCATCTTCATCGTCAACCTCGAGATCGGCTACCTGACGCCGCCCATCGGCCTGAATCTGTTCGTGGCGTCGAGCGTGTTCGGCAAGCCACTGGGCGAGGTCATCAAGTCGGTGGTGCCGTTCATCCTGGTGTTGCTCGTAGGGCTGGGCATCGTGACGTACGTGCCCACGGTCGCGATGGGCCCGGTCAACGTCATCCTGCGCAACGAGCCCTTCTACGAGCCGCTGCCCCTGGACCGCGGCGCGGCCGGACGCGAGGGCGCGGCGGTGCGGCCCGACATGCCGGTCGTGCTCGCGCCGGGCGAGGGCGAGGGCGAGACGCGCGTGAAGTCGATGCGCGAGCTGACCGGCACCAACGAGCAGATCAACGAGCAGCTGCTCGCGATGTGCGACGCGGCCGAGGACGTGATGTCCAAGACCCCGCCGCCCGCGGATCCGATCAAGGCGTGGCTCGACGCGCTGCCCGGCGAGGGGGTCGACAACGTCACCGTGCTCGAGCTGGCCAAGGACGCGGCTGCCCACGCGGGGACCAAGGCGGCGTTCGAGGAGCTCGACCGCACCGTCGAGGCGCGGCTCAAGACCGCGTGGGAGTGCGACGACCTGCAGGCCATGCTCGACCGCGGCGGTGGAGCCAAGGCCCCCGCACCGCCCGCGCCCTGAAACGATCCCCGACCGCGGCGTCGCGGCGCTCACGGCCAGTACAGCCGGCTTGCACGGGCCGACGTCAAAGTGCGGCGTCGTGGGGATCGGCCGCAATAAGCCCGGATCCATCGCGTCGATCCGCCGAGCAGGTGGGGCGCGTACCCACCCCGCGATCCTTTGCCGTCGACGTCCGCGACCCCGCCGCCGCCCCCGTGCCCCCGCCGCGCCGCGGGCGTACGCACGGACGACGGCGAGGCGAGCTGGGTCGCGAGCCTGTCGCGCTACCAGCTGCTGGGCCGCATCGCGACCGGCTCGATGGGCGTGGTCCATCGGGCCCACGACCGCCGCCTCGATCGCATCGTCGCGCTGAAGCTGCTGCGGCTCGACGCGCGTCATCGTGCGGCGCCGCGAGACTTCGGCACCGCGCGGGCGCGCTTCCTGCTCGAGGCGCGCGCGATGGCCCAGCTCGCGCACCCCAACGTCGTGCCGATCTACGGCCTCGAGACCGTCGGGCCGCAGGTGCTCATCGCCATGGAGTTCGTGCCCGGGGTGACGCTGGCGCAGTGGCTGCAGCGCCCGCGCGCGTGGGCCGAGGTCGTCGCGGTCATGGCCGCCGCGGCCGAGGGCCTCGCGGCCGCCCACGACGCCG